>NZ_JBDHNH010000001.1:1117500-1742248 GCF_039766235.1 Streptomyces changchenzhani
CCTGGAGCCTTCGGGCAAAGGGAAGTGGTGGAGCCGCCGGCCCAAGGTGGTAGTAGGTAAGCGATGGGGTGACGCAGGAAGGTAGTCCAGCCCGGGCGGTGGTAGTCCCGGGGTAAGGGTGTAGGCCGTTGTCCAGGTAAATCCGGATGACATAAGGCTGAGACCTGATGCCGAGCCGATTGTGGTGAAGTGGATGATCCTATGCTGTCGAGAAAAGCCTCTAGCGAGTTTCATGGCGGCCCGTACCCTAAACCGACTCAGGTAGTCAGGTAGAGAATACCGAGGCGTTCGGGTGAACTATGGTTAAGGAACTCGGCAAAATGCCCCCGTAACTTCGGGAGAAGGGGGGCCATCACTAGTGATCGGACTTGCTCCGTGAGCTGGGGGTGGCCGCAGAGACCAGCGAGAAGCGACTGTTTACTAAAAACACAGGTCCGTGCGAAGCCGTAAGGCGATGTATACGGACTGACGCCTGCCCGGTGCTGGAACGTTAAGGGGACCGGTTAGTGCACTTTTGGGTGTGCGAGGCTGAGAACTTAAGCGCCAGTAAACGGCGGTGGTAACTATAACCATCCTAAGGTAGCGAAATTCCTTGTCGGGTAAGTTCCGACCTGCACGAATGGCGTAACGACTTCTCGACTGTCTCAACCATAGGCCCGGTGAAATTGCACTACGAGTAAAGATGCTCGTTTCGCGCAGAAGGACGGAAAGACCCCGGGACCTTTACTATAGTTTGATATTGGTGTTCGGTTCGGCTTGTGTAGGATAGGTGGGAGACGTTGAAGCATGCACGCCAGTGTGTGTGGAGTCAATCTTGAAATACCACTCTGGTCGTGCTGGATGTCTAACCTCGGTCCGTGATCCGGATCAGGGACAGTGTCTGATGGGTAGTTTAACTGGGGCGGTTGCCTCCTAAAGAGTAACGGAGGCGCCCAAAGGTTCCCTCAGCCTGGTTGGCAATCAGGTGTTGAGTGTAAGTGCACAAGGGAGCTTGACTGTGAGACCGACGGGTCGAGCAGGGACGAAAGTCGGGACTAGTGATCCGGCAGTGGCTTGTGGAAGCGCTGTCGCTCAACGGATAAAAGGTACCCCGGGGATAACAGGCTGATCTTCCCCAAGAGTCCATATCGACGGGATGGTTTGGCACCTCGATGTCGGCTCGTCGCATCCTGGGGCTGGAGTCGGTCCCAAGGGTTGGGCTGTTCGCCCATTAAAGCGGTACGCGAGCTGGGTTTAGAACGTCGTGAGACAGTTCGGTCCCTATCCTCTGCGCGCGTAGGAATATTGAGAAGGGCTGTCCCTAGTACGAGAGGACCGGGACGGACGAACCTCTGGTGTGCCAGTTGTCCTGCCAAGGGCACGGCTGGTTGGCTACGTTCGGAAAGGATAACCGCTGAAAGCATCTAAGCGGGAAGCCTGCTTCGAGATGAGTATTCCCACCACCTTGAGTGGTTAAGGCTCCCAGTAGACGACTGGGTTGATAGGCCAGATGTGGAAGCCCGGTAACGGGTGGAGCTGACTGGTACTAATAGGCCGAGGGCTTGTCCTCAGTTGCTCGCGTCCACTGTGTTAGTTCTGAAGTAACGAACTGTGTATACACCGGTTGGTTAACTTCATAGTGTTTCGGTGGTCATAGCGTTAGGGAAACGCCCGGTTACATTTCGAACCCGGAAGCTAAGCCTTTCAGCGCCGATGGTACTGCAGGGGGGACCCTGTGGGAGAGTAGGACGCCGCCGAACAATTATTGTGGGAAAGCCCCGCACCTTATGGTGCGGGGCTTTTCTGCGTTCTGAACCTGTTTCATCTCTGAGTTCAGGGGCGCGGTTCTTCTAAAGTCGGCCTGCGGTTTTCAGGGCGAGGTAGGCGTCTGCGAGAGCGGGAGCCAGATCGTCCGGAGTGGCGTCGACGACGGTGACGCCGTGGCGGGTCAGCTTCTCCGCTGTGCGACGACGCTGTTCCTGCTCCTGAGTGCCGGCGGCGGCTTCATACACCGAGTCCACTGTGCCGCGAGCGGTCGTCATCTGCTGGATACGGGGGTCGGCCACCGAGGCCACGAGGACCGTGTGACGTTTGGTGAGCTGCGGAAGGATCGGCAGGATGCCTTCCTCGACCGGGGCGGCGTCCAGGCTGGTGAGAAGCACGATGAGGGAGCGGCGCGGGGCATACTTCAAAGCTGTCGCGCTGAGGCCCCTGGCATCGGTCTCCACCAGTGCCGGTTCTAGTGGGGCGAGAGCGTTGACCAGAGCGGGCAGGACGTCGCCGGCGGTTCGTCCCTGCACCTGAGCGCGAGTGCGCCGATCGTAGGCGAGCAGGTCCAGCCGGTCGCCCGCGCGTGAGGCGAGTGCCGCGAGGAGCAGAACGGCGTCCATCGAGGCGTCCAGGCGCGGCACGTCACCGACGCGGCCGGCGGAAGTGCGGCCCGTATCGAGTACCACCAAAATGTGACGATCGCGCTCCGGGCGCCAGGTGCGTACCGCGACGCGGTTCTGCCGGGCGGTGGCGCGCCAGTCGATGGAGCGGGTGTCGTCGCCGGGGACGTAGTCGCGGAGGCTGTCGAATTCCGTGCCTTCGCCGCGGGTCAGCACACTGGTGCGGCCATCGAGCTCGCGCAGCCTGGCCAGTTTGGAAGGCAGGTGCTTCCGGCTGGTGAAAGGCGGGAGGACGCGGACCGTCCAAGGGACTCGGTGGCTGCCCTGGCGGGCCACCAGGCCCAGGGGGCCGTACGACCTGACCGTGATGCAGTCGGCGTGGCGGTCGCCGCGGCGCGTGGGGCGCAGGCCGGTGGAGAAGCGGCGGCGTTCCCCCGCAGGAACAGTCAAATCGTGGCGTGACGAAGCCTGTTCGGCGTCGGTGGACCAGCTGCTGGGCGGCCAGGCATCGCGGATATGGGAGCGCAGGCGGCGACCCGTGGGATTCGCGACGGTCAACTGGACCTCCGCACCGTCACCTTGTCGAACTGACGTGTCACCACTTCGGGTGAATTGGAGCTTTCGCACTGGCGCTGCCATGGCGTAGTCGCACAGAATTGCGAGTGCGAGGGGCGCATTCACAGCGAGCATCCCCGACCAGCTCGGCGCCAGGATGCCGATGGGGAGGGAGCCGAGGGCGGCGAGGAGTGCGGTTCGTCCGGTGAGGGCCACAGTTATCGCCTCAGCGGGGGACGGGCACTTGGGCGAGGATCGCGGTGATGACGGAGTCTGCGGTGACCCCCTCCATCTCGGCCTCGGGGCGGAGTTGGATGCGGTGGCGCAGGGTGGGAAGTGCCAGTGCCTTTACGTCGTCGGGGGTGACGTAGTCCCTGCCGGTGAGCCAGGCCCAGGCACGGGCGGTGGAGAGCAGGGCAGTGGCGCCTCGCGGGGAGGCGCCGAGAGCGAGTGAGGGGGAATCGCGCGTGGCACGGCAGATATCGACGACGTAACCGCTGATCTCCGCGGAGACCGTGGTCTTGGCGACTGCGGCGCGGGCCGCTTCGATGTCGGCAGGGCCCGCGGCCGGTCGTACACCCGCCGCGTACAGGTCCCGGGGGTTGAAGCCCTCCGCGTGTCGGGTCAGGACCCCGATCTCGTCCTCGCGGGAGGGGAGAGGGACCGTGAGCTTGAGGAGGAAGCGGTCCAGCTGGGCTTCGGGGAGGGGGTAGGTGCCCTCGTACTCGACGGGGTTCTGGGTCGCGGCCACCAGGAAGGGCTCGGGCAGCGGGCGGGCGGTGCCGTCGACGGTGACCTGACGTTCTTCCATGGCTTCCAGGAGGGATGCCTGCGTCTTCGGGGGCGTGCGGTTGATCTCGTCCGCAAGCAGCAAGTTGGTGAAGACAGGGCCGGGCTGGAAGGAGAACTCGGCGGTGCGGGCGTCGTAGACCAGCGAGCCGGTGATGTCGCTCGGCATGAGATCGGGAGTGAACTGGACGCGCTTGGTGTCCACTGCGAGTGAGGCCGCGAGGGCGCGGACAAGCAGGGTCTTGGCCACCCCGGGAACTCCTTCGAGCAGGACATGACCGCGGCAGAGCAGGGCCACGACGAGTCCGGTGACAGCGGGATCCTGGCCGACCACGGCCTTGGCGATCTCGGTGCGCAGGGCTTCGAGGGAGGCTCGGGCGCTGTCGGGGTTCTCTGCGGGCTGGGCGCTCATGAAGCGCGTACCTCTCTTTCGAGGGCGTCGAGTTCGTCCGTCAGGCGGATGAGGCCGGCGTCGTCTGAGGGGGCGGTGCCGAAAAGCAGGGAGGGGAGGTCCCGGCCGGTCGTCGGCAGGTGGGCGGAGACGGCTGGCAGCAGGGATTCGGCAGCGTGGGCCCGGGAGGCGGGCACGCCGAGAAGGAGGGCGAGACGGGTGCGAGTTGCCGAGCGCAGCGCCGAGGCCGCGCGGTCGCGGGCGTTGGCCTTGCGGTAGAGACGCGCTCGGCCCTCCGTTGTCTCGGAGGCGCGGACGGCCACAGGGATTCGTTCGCTCACCACGGCACCCATCCGGCGACCACGCCAGACGGCCGCGAGCACTGCGGCGAGGGCGAGTTGAAGGGTTCCCCACAACCAGCCCGAAGGAATTAGATCGGCAAAGCTGCTTTCGCCGCCGTCGGTTGCGGAGGCGTCACCGAGTGAGGGGAGGTACCAGACGAGATGAGGCCGGGAGCCGAGGAGTTGCAGGGCGAGCGAGGCGTTGCCCTGCTGGTCGAGACGGTCGTTGTAGAGGATGTCCGGCGAGCCGAGGAGGACTGTGTCACCGGTGGCCGGGCCCGGCACCCGCAGCAGGGTAGGAAGGCCGTCGCTGAGGTAACAGGCCTGCTGGCCAGGGACTTTGGCGCTGTAGCGCACGCCGCCGATGTCGGCGCCGCCGGCGCTACGGGCGGCAGGCATGGAGCACTGGGGGGCACGCACCGACACGTCGCTGCGTGCTCCGGAGCGGACACCGGGGACGAGTCCGGAGACGGAGGGTGCTCCGGCCGAGAGGAGGACGGTCCGGCCGTCGGCTCCCTCGGTCGCGGTGCGGAGCTTCTTCTGCTGGCGGGCAGTCAGCAGGTCGGGATTGGTGACCAGGAGTGTGGTATCGGGGCCGGTCGCGGTTCTCGCGTCGTCGAGGTTGGTGACCACCCGTGTGTCGACGCCGCGGTCCTTGAGGAGCTCGGCCACGGCGCGACTGCCGTAAGGGTCCGCGGAGCGCGGGTCGAGGCGGCCGTGCTGGTCGCCGGAGCGTGCGGCGGCGATGGCTACACCGGCAGTGAGAACGATGACCAGCCCGAGCAGCAGGCCGCGGGTGCGCGTCCAGACCTGGCGGGTGGTGGGGGAGTCCGAGGTGGGGCGGGCGGCGGTCGCCGTCATTCGGCAACTCCTGTGGCCGCGCCGCTCAGCAGAGGCTTGGCGCGTTCCAGATCGCTGTCCAGCTCGCTCAGGCGCCGGTATGCCCGCTTGTCGGTGGTGCGGCCGCCATATGCGACGTCGTCGAACTCACGGGCCGCGGCGCGCAGCCGGTCGGCGTGGTCGGGCAGCGGGCGGCCGGCCTCCGCAGCGGCCTCGTTGGCAGTGCGGCCGGGGCGCGGGTCGAGGAGCGCGCGTTCCTCCAGCGAGCGGACGACGGCGCGCATCCGCTCCTGGACGGCCTCGGTCCAGCGCTGGGCGGCGGCGTGTGTCTCGGCGGCTGCGCGGTGTTCCGCCGCGCTGCGCGGGCCGTCGTCGAAGAGGGTGCCCTCGGCGGCCGGGGTGCGTTGCGGAGTGCCGAGCCGCCACCACAGGCCGAGGACGAGGAGCACCACGAGGAGGGCGACGCCGAGGATTCCGACCATTCCTCCGGGGGCTGCCCCGGAAGCCGCGCCGAAGAGGTCGTCGATCCAGCTCCAGAAGCTGTCCAGGGCGCGCTGGAAGGCGCTCGGCTCGTTCTCCCGGTACATCGGGTTGGACAGCTCCTGCTCCGCCGCCTCGCGGGCAGGGACGCGCGGAACGTCCACCGGTACGTCCTCGGCCGTGCGTGCCCACAGGTCTGCCGCGGTGGTGCCCCCCGCTGTGAACACCGCATCAGCCCCCGGGGGTGGGGTCGGTGGGCTGCTCGGGACCGTATCCGGGCACGCCTGCGGCGCGGGCCAGGTCCAGGTCCAAGGCCTCTCGGCGGATGCGCTGGTCGATGTAGAGCAGGACCGTCACGCCGGCAGAGATCGGGTAGGTGATCGAGGAGGCGATCACAGAGCCGATGCCTGTGACGATCAGGAAGGGCCAACCGAACTCGGGGCTGGCTCCGGTGAACAGTCCGCTCAGTCCGTCTCCGTCCACGGCGTATGCGATCGCGCCGAACGGCACCGCGATGATCATCGACACGATGAGGGTCAGCAGCCCCGTGAGTACGAGGATCCCGAAGATCCGCCACCAAGTGCCTCGGACCAGCTTCGCGGACCGGCTCAGGGACTTCATGATGCTCTGCTTCTCCAGCATCAGAGCGGGAGAGGCAAGGCTGAACCGGATCATCAGCCAGACGGTGACGATGAAGGCCGCGAGGCCGCCGAGCAGGGAGAGCCCCACGCCCGCGGTGTCTCCCAGCAGTACGCCGGGCAGAATGCCGACGGCCATGATCGCAAAGGCCATGAGGGGCAGCAGTACGGTCAGACCGAGCAGTTTCGGCAGTTGGGGCCGGGACTCGCACCAGGCGTCGGAGAGCGTCACTTCACGGCCGATCACCGAACGGCTGATGACCATGGTCAGCAGGGCTGTGGTGAACAGCGTGCCGATCAAGGCGATCGCGAGGGCCGGGGTCGCGTTGACCACGCTGGTGACCGTCGAGTCGACGGCCTGGTTCAGGGCCTCGGAAGGGCTCGCGTTCGGATCGACTTCGGGCGGTGCGGGGAGCAGGTAGCGCTGGATCAGGATGTCGCAGAGCTGGGTGATCACCGAGACGGTGATCGTGATGCCGAGCACCGTGCGCCAATGGGCGCGCATGGTCGACACCGCGCCGTCGAGGATCTCACCGATGCCGAGGGGCCGGAGCGGGATCACACCGGGCTTGGCGGCGCCGGGAGGGCCGCCCCAGCCGCCTCCCGGCCCTCGCCCGACGCCCCAGCCCGGTCCGGGCTGCTGCGTGGGGACGGTGGGGCCCCCGGGCGCGCTGGGTGGGGACCACTGCGCCGCGGGGGGCTGTGCCTTGGACCATTTCGAAGAGGCGTCGCCCTGGTCGGCAGGCTCAGCAGGGCGGGGTGCGCCCGGTTCCTGGCCGTCGGAGGGGGCAGATCCGGGCGAAGCCCAGCCCGGAGAGTCGTTCATTGTCGCTCCTTCACGGTGCCCGTCCGCGGTCGCGGCGGCAGGTTGGCAGCCATCGTGCCACGGGGCGTCGGCCGACGGACCTGGCCCCGTATCTCCTTCGCACCTTCAATTGTCGGTGCCTCACCGGGCAGACTGGGCGAATGGCCGATCAGGACGTGCAATCCACAGTGGGCGCAGAGCCGCCCGCGCTCCCTTCGCTGCGCTGGGACGAGCCGCCGGAGGGACCCGTACTGGTGCTGCTCGACCAGACCAGACTGCCCGCGGAGGAGGTCGAACTGGTCTGTACGGATGTGCCTGTGCTGGTGCAGGCGATTCAGACACTCGCTGTACGTGGTGCACCGCTGCTCGGAATCGCCGGCGCCTATGGAGTGGCGCTCGCGGCAGCACGGGGCTACGACGTCGAGGAAGCCGTGGTGCTGCTGGAGCGGGCGCGGCCCACCGCGGTGAACCTCGGGTACGGCGTGCGCCGGGCGGCAGAGGCCTACTGGGCTGCCGAGCAGAAGGGCGCGGACCCCGCGCAGGCCGCCGCTGCCGCGCTGGCCGCTGCCAGGGCACTGCACCGGGCCGACGCCGAGGCCAGTGTGCAGATGGCGGCACACGGGCTGGCTCTCCTGGAGGAACTGCTGCCGGGAGGCGGTCACCGCATCCTGACCCACTGCAATACCGGGGCACTGGTTTCCGGTGGCGAGGGCACGGCGTTCGCGGTGGCCCTGGCGGCTCACCGCAGCGGCACGCTGCGGCGGCTGTGGGTCGACGAGACGCGTCCGCTGCTGCAGGGTGCGCGGCTCACCGCGTACGAGGCGGCCCGCAGCGGTATGCCGTACACCCTGCTCACGGACAGTGCGGCGGGCTCGCTCTTCGCGGCCGGGGAGGTGGACGCGGTGCTCATCGGGGCCGACCGGATCGCCGCCGACGGTTCCGTGGCGAACAAGGTCGGGAGCTATCCGCTCGCGGTGCTGGCCAAATACCACCACGTACCGTTCATAGTGGTCGCACCCACCACCACGGTCGATCTGGGCACCCCGGACGGGGCGTCCATCGAGGTGGAGCAGAGGTCGGGGCAGGAAGTGACGGAGGTCACGGTGCCGCAGATTCCGGGCATTGGGGTGGAACCGGGCATCGGGATCGGAATGCCGGTCGCGCCGCTGGGAACCCAGGCGTACAACCCTGCCTTCGATATCACGCCACCAGAGCTGGTGACGGCGATCATCACTGAGCAGGGCACGATTTCCCCGGTCACAGGGGTCGCACTCGCGGAGCTGTGTGCCAGGTCACGCCAGGTAACGATTAGCTAATGGGATGATGTCGATTATGAAGGGACGCGTCCTTGTCGTCGACGACGACACCGCACTGGCCGAGATGCTCGGCATTGTGTTGCGTGGAGAAGGTTTTGAGCCGTTTTTTGTAGCGGACGGTGACAGAGCGCTTGCGGCATTCAGGGAGGCGAAGCCCGACCTGGTGCTGCTGGATCTCATGCTGCCCGGACGGGACGGCATTGAAGTCTGCCGTCTCATCCGGGCCGAGTCCGGAGTGCCGATTGTCATGCTCACCGCCAAGAGCGACACCGTAGATGTGGTGGTCGGGCTGGAATCCGGCGCCGACGACTACATCGTCAAGCCGTTCAAGCCCAAGGAGCTCGTCGCCCGTATCCGGGCGCGACTGAGGAGGTCGGAGGAACCGGCGCCGGAACAGCTGGCGATCGGAGACCTGGTCATTGACGTGGCCGGTCATTCCGTGAAGCGGGAGGGGCAGTCGATCGCCCTGACCCCGCTTGAGTTCGACCTGCTGGTCGCGCTCGCACGCAAGCCGTGGCAGGTGTTCACCCGTGAGGTGCTGCTTGAGCAGGTATGGGGTTACCGCCATGCCGCGGACACCCGGCTGGTCAATGTCCATGTACAGCGGCTGCGCTCGAAGGTTGAGATGGACCCGGAGCGGCCGGAGATCGTGGTGACCGTGCGTGGGGTCGGCTACAAGGCCGGACCGAGCTGACATGACCCGAAGCAGCGCTGCTCCGATGCCCGGGGAGCCGGGAGTCCGTACGGAGCGGGCTGCCGGGCCCCCGCGAAGGATGTCCAGGCTCGGCCGCCCTCTGCAGGGCGGCCGGCTGCTCCAGGACGGGGCGCCCAGCAGCCCCGTGCTGAGGCTCTTCATGCGCCTGGCCAGGCGGCCTCTGCTGCCTGCAGTGCGGCTGTGGCGGCGGAACATTCAGCTCCGCGTGGTCGCCGCCACGCTGCTCATGTCGCTCGGCGTGGTGCTGCTGCTGGGCTTCGCCGTCATGTGGCAGGTCCGCAACGGGCTGCTCGACGCGAAGCAGGAAGCCGCTCAGAGCCAGGCGGCCGGCGGGTTCGATGTGGCGGAAGAAAAGGCCCGTACCGTCGCAGGTCCGGGCGGCAGCGAATCCGCCGAGGCCAGGGCCGCGGCACGGAACTCCACCAACTGGCGGACCGAACTGGCCGAGCAGCTCGCCAGCGGTGGACGGCAGGCGTTCCACGTGGTGGCGCTGAGTTCGATATCGGAGGACCAGGAGTCGAGCAGCCGCGGACCGCGCGCGTCGGCCGACGTGAATCCGATGGCGAGCGTGCCGCAGAAGCTGCGGGACGCGATCGACGAAGGGACCGGGAAGGCGCACCAGGCCTTCTTCGAGATCAAGTACACGGACGGCCAGCAGTCCGAGGCCGGCCTTGTCATCGGCAAGCAGCTGATCGACAACAGTGGCGAGCCCTACCAGCTCTACTACCTCTTCCCGCTGACCCAGGAGACGGAGTCGCTCGGCCTGGTGCAGCGCACGCTCGTCACCGCGGGGCTGTTCGTCGTCGTCCTGCTCGGAGCCATCGCCTGGCTGGTGGTGCGGCAGGTCGTCACCCCCGTGCGGATGGCCGCGGGGATCGCCGAGGGGCTGGCCGTGGGCCGTCTCCAGGTGCGGATGAAGGTCACCGGCGAGGACGACATCGCCAGACTCGGTGAAGCCTTCAACAAGATGGCGCAGAACCTGCAGCTCAAGATCCAGCAGCTGGAGGACCTGTCCCGGATGCAGCGGCGCTTCGTCTCGGACGTCTCCCACGAGCTGCGCACACCGCTGACGACTGTGCGGATGGCCGCCGATGTCATCCATGAGGCACGCGGTGACTTCGACGCGGTGACCGCGCGCTCAGCCGAGCTGCTCACCGGCCAGCTCGACCGGTTCGAGTCCCTGCTCGCCGACCTTCTGGAGATCAGCCGCTTCGACGCCGGTGCGGCGGCCCTGGAGGCCGAGCCGATAGACCTGCGTGACGCCGTGCGCCGAGTGATCGAGGGCGCCGAGCCGCTGGCCGAGCGCAAGGGCACCCGGATACGGGTGACCGGTGACGAGCAGCCCGTCATCGTGGAAGCCGATGCCCGGCGCGTCGAGCGGGTCCTGCGCAACCTTGTCGTCAACGCCGTCGAGCACGGCGAGGGCAAGGACGTGGTGGTGCGGCTGGCCTCGGCGGGGGGCGCCGTGGCCGTGGCCGTACGGGACTTCGGTGTCGGGCTCAAACCCGGTGAGGCGACCAGGGTGTTCAACCGCTTCTGGCGGGCCGACCCGGCTCGCGCGCGCACCACGGGCGGCAGCGGGCTCGGCCTGTCCATCGCCGTCGAGGACGCGCGGCTGCACGGTGGCTGGCTTCAGGCCTGGGGCGAGCCGGGCGGCGGCTCGCAGTTCCGGCTGACCCTGCCGCGTACGGCGGACGAGTCGCTGCGCGGTTCGCCGATTCCGCTGGAGCCTGAGGACTCGCGGCGCCGGCGTGAGCGCGCCGACGGGGACGGGCAGGAAGACGGCATGCACCGACTCGCGAGCGTGCCGGCCCAGCCCGGGGGCGAACGGTCCCCGCTGCCCGTGCCGCTGCGTGCGGCGCCCGCGGCGGATCCGACGGCGTTGCCCGGCAGCGGGGCGCGGGTGGTGGCGCGGCCGGCGGGCGACGGTGACAGCGCTTCGCAGAACGCACCACAGACGTCGTCGCACATGTCCTCACCCGCGGCGTCACAGCTTTCGGTGCAGGGGTCGCAGGGTTTGCGAGTTTCGCAGGCATCACAGACATCGCAGGTCTCGCAGTCGTCGGAGCGGAAGGACATCACCCGTGGGCGCTGACCGAAGTCGCGGTGGCCAGTGGCGCATGACCCGCACTTCGGTGCTGCTGGGATGCGGCGGCCTGCTGCTCGCGGGCTGTGCGTCCATGCCGGACAGCGGGGACGTGGAGGAAGTGAAGGCGTCCGCGCGCGGCGACTCGCAGGTGCGTGTCTACGGGGTGGCGCCCAGAGCCGGGGCGCAGCCGAGCGAGATCGTCGGCGGCTTCCTGGAAGCGATGACGGGGGACGACCCGCAGTTCGCAACGGCCCGCAAATACCTGACGAAGAAGGCGTCCCAGCGATGGAAGCCCAGTCAGGTCACGGTGCTGGACAGCGGCCCGGTGGCGCAGGACGAACGGGCCAATGACCGCGAAGGCGGGGCCTATACGTACGAGCTCACCGGCACCCAGGTAGCCGAGGTGAACGAACAGCGGGCCTACCAGCCGGTCAAGCGCGCGTACCACGAGGTCATTCACCTCAGCAGGCAGAGCGGCCAGGAAAGCAAGGACGGCCAGGAGTGGCGCATCGACGGTCTTCCGACGGGGCTGGTGCTCGGCCGGTCGGACTTCGAGCGTATCTACCGCTCCGTCAATAAGTACTACTTCGCCTCCGGTACGTCGTCCCAGAGCGGCGGTGGCCACCCCTGGCTGGTCGCCGACCCCGTGTACGTGCGCAAGCGCATGGACCCGGAGACCCGGATGGACCCGGTGACGCAGACGGTCAGGGCGCTGCTCGGCGGGCCGACGAACTGGCTGAAGCCGGTGGTCGGTTCGAGCTTCCCCACGGGTACGGCGCTCAAGCCGGGCACCAAGTCGCTGACGTTCGACGACCGCAACGCGCTCAAGGTGCCCCTCAACGGCAAGGCGTCCAACGTCGGCCAGAAGCGATGCCGGGAGATGGCGGCCCAACTGCTCTTCACCGTCCGTGACCTGACGTCCTACCGGGTGGGACAGGTGGAGCTGCTGCGGTCCGACAGCTCGACGCTGTGCCAGCTCGGCGCGGACCAGGCGGAGGACTTCGCGCCGGAGCGTGCCTCCGGCAGCCCCGACTATCAGTACTTCCTCGACACCAAGCACCGTCTTGTGCGGATGGTGGCGAGCTCCGAGGCCGCGGACAGCGATGACACCTCGGAGCCCGTTCCCGGCCTGCTCGGCGCGGGGGAGCGGAAGCTGGGCGCGGTCGCCGTGGCGCGCGACGAGCGCCACGGGGCAGGGGTGTCGCGCGACGCCCGTTCGCTCTATGTGGCGTCCGTCGTCTCGGACGAGGAGCCTGCGGAGCCCGCGCTCACCAGCAGCGGCAAGCAGCAGCAGGACCGGCTTTCCGCCCCCAGTTGGGACGGCCGGGGCGATCTGTGGGTGGCCGACCGCGACCTCCGCAACCCGCAATTGCTACGGCTGATCGGCGGCGAGGGGGAGCCCGAGCAGGTCAAGGTCGTCGATGGTCTGGACGGGGCCCGTATCGAAGCCCTGAAGGTGTCGGCGGACGGCGTGCGGATCGCACTGCTGGTCTCGGAGAAGGGCCGGACGACGCTGAAGATCGGCCGGGTAGAGCGGCGTGGGCCCGACGACAAGCCCGAGGTGTCCGTCGTCGATCTGCGCCCCATCGCCCCGCAGATGGAGGAGGTGACGGCCGTCTCCTGGGCGGGCCGTAGCCGCCTTGTGGTGGTCGGCCGCGAGTCCGGCGGCGTACAGCAGCTGCGCTATCTGCAGACAGACGGTTCGACGTCGGACGCCGGTGCGCTGCCCGGCGCGAACCGGGTGACCGCGGTGGCTTCGGCCGACGACGACCGGTTGCCGCTGCTGGCGCACTCGTTGGAGGACGGCATTGTGCGGCTGCCTCCCGGGGCCAACTGGAAAACCGTGGTCAAAGAGGGCTCGTCGCCGGTCTACCCGGGATAGCCCGCGGTCGGTTGCGTACGTCTTCGTACGTTCGCACACAGGTCCGTGCGGGTTTTCCACAGGGGTGGTTGAGGCGCGTCCGTCTTGGCACAGTGGATGCCATGCGGGGGTGGTGGCGGGAAGCCGCCGGTCTGTTGCTGCCGGCCGTGTGCGCGGGCTGCGGCAGACCGCGCACGGTGCTGTGCGAGGAGTGCCGGCAGGCGTTGTACGGCGCCGAGCCCCGGCGGGTCCGGCCGTGGCCCGAGCCGCCGGGGCTGCCGGTGGTGCACGCCGCCGCTCCGTACCAGGACGCGGTGCGGGCCCTCCTGCTCGGGCACAAGGAACGGGGCGCACTGGAGCTCGCCGGGGCGCTCGGGAGCGCGCTGGCGGGCGCGGTCCTCGCCGGTACGCCCGCGACGGGTCCTCCCGGCACCGGTACGTCTCCGGGCGGCGGTGTGTCCGGTGGCTCCGGGCCGCTGCTGCTCGTACCCGTGCCGTCCGCGCGGCGGGCGACCAGGGCGCGCGGGCACGATCCGGCGCGCCGGATCGCGTTCGCTGCTTCGGGTGAACTGCGCCGGGCCGGGACATCCGCACGGGTGCTCGCGGTGCTGCGGCAGCGCCGGGCGGTGAGTGACCAGTCGGGTCTGAGGGCCCCGGAGCGGCTGGCGAATCTGGCGGGGGCCCTAGAGGTGGTGGCCGGGGGGCCCAGGCTGCTGGAAGGCCACAGGGTGGTGCTGGTGGACGATCTGATGACGACCGGGGCCTCGCTCGTGGAGGCTGCTCGGGCACTGCGTGCCGCCGTGCCCCCGGATTTTCGAGGATTCCGACACCTGAGTGCCGCTGTAGTGGCGGCAACGCCGCTGTCCTTCGGAATAAACCGGAACTGACAGGGAACTTGCGTCGTTGCAGGTAGTGAGAGGGAAAAAGCACCTGAATGGAGGTACGCGCCGGTAGCGGGTGCCGACATGCGTCCCGGAGAGCTATGTTCGGTTGTGAGGAAAAGCAGACCCTGTGCCTCACTTGTCGGACTAGGGCGCTTCGGGTTTTCCCTCACTCGAAAGGTCGAAGTCGACGGGTGGGGATCTTGTCCCCTGGGGAGGAGGAGGTGAAAGTCGCCAAGTCCGAGGCTCCGGTGTTCGTCGGGGCCTGGTGCAAAAGGGAGATGCTCCGCCGCTGAGCGGGGCTATCCGGGAACGGAGTTCTGCGTGGACATCGTCGTCAAGGGCCGCAAGACCGAGGTACCCGAGCGGTTCCGGAGGCACGTGGCCGAGAAGCTGAAGCTGGAGAAGATCCAGAAGCTCGACGGCAAGGTGATCAGCCTGGACGTCGAGGTGTCCAAGGAGCCCAACCCGCGGCAGGCGGACCGTTCCGACCGGGTGGAGATCACGCTTCACTCGCGTGGACCGGTGATCCGGGCAGAGGCATCGGCGGCCGACCCGTACGCAGCGCTTGACCTGGCCACCGGCAAGCTGGAGGCGCGGCTGCGCAAGCAGCACGACAAGCGCCACACACGTCGTGGCAACGGACGACTGTCGGCAGCCGAGGTCGGTACGACCGTGGCCAACTCGGCGCCCCTCAACGGCAGTGGAGAGCTCGGCGCAGCCGTGGCCGTCGCCGAGGCGCCCCAAGCGGTTCCCACCACCATGGTCGGCTCGCTCGAAGTGCAGGGCGAAGGACCTCTGGTGGTCCGCGAGAAGACGCACGTTGCCGCCGCGATGACGCTCGACCAGGCGCTCTACGAAATGGAGCTGGTCGGGCACGACTTCTATCTCTTCGTCGACTCGGAGACGAAGGAGCCCAGTGTCGTCTACCGGCGGCACGCCTACGACTACGGAGTCATTCACTTGACGACCGACCCCTTCGCCGAGACAGAGGTGGGCGGCGCCGGCGGTGCACTCGGCGGGTGATCCGCCGTACGTGCTGAACCTGAACGGGCAGCGCGTCGTACCACTGTGAGGTGGTGCCCCTGGAGCGCCCGCGCGCCCCCAGGGGCACCACTGTGCGACCACTTCGTCACCGTTCTGTCGTCCCGGCATGAAATCATGGCGTCGCAGGCCAATCGATGCTCTGCGGACTGTGGTTGGCACAGCTCATGATTTTCGGGCCACGGCCTTCAGGGGGAGGAACGATGGCGGACAGCTTCGGTCCGGTGCATGACGAGGACGACGCGGACGGCGGCGGTACCGGCGGTAGGGATACGAGCGGGTCGCGCAAGGAGCCCATCAGGGTCCTGGTCGTCGACGACCACGCCCTTTTCCGCCGAGGACTTGAGATCGTCCTCGCGCAGGAGGAGGACATCCAGGTCGTCGGCGAGGCGGGTGACGGGGCAGAGGCCGTGGACAAGGCGGCCGACCTGCTGCCCGACATCGTGCTGATGGATGTGCGGATGCCCAAGCGCGGTGGCATCGAGGCATGTACCTCGATCAAGGAGGTGGCTCCCAGCGCGAAGATCATCATGTTGACGATCAGCGACGAGGAGGCCGACCTCTACGAGGCGATCAAGGCGGGTGCGACGGGTTATCTCCTCAAGGAGATCTCCACCGACGAGGTGGCCACGGCGATCCGCGCGGTGGCGGACGGTCAGTCGCAGATCAGTCCGTCGATGGCGTCCAAGCTCCTCACCGAGTTCAAGTCGATGATCCAGCGCACGGACGAGCGTCGGCTCGTCCCCGCGCCGCGGCTCACCGAACGCGAGCTGGAGGTGCTCAAGCTCGTCGCCACGGGGATGAACAACCGTGACATCGCCAAGCAGCTGTTCATCTCCGAGAACACCGTGAAGAACCACGTGCGCAACATCCTGGAGAAGCTTCAGTTGCACTCCAGGATGGAGGCCGTGGTCTACGCGATGCGGGAAAAGATCCTGGAAATCAGGTGACCGCGGGTTAAGTGAGACGGGCCAGATCGGCGGTGAGCGGCGCGCGCAACTGCTGCGCGTCGACCCGCTCAAGACGCACGTCGGTGCAGCCGACCCACTTCGCCGCCTCCACGAGTGCCTCGGCCATCGGCCGGACCGCCTTCGGCCCCTGAAGCGAAACCTGCCGCGCCACCAGGGTCTTGCCCTCGCGCGCCAGGTCGACCCGGCCGAGCAGCCGCCCGCCCGCCAGCAGCGGCATCGCGAAGTACCCATGGATCCGCTTCGGCTTGGGGACGTACGCCTCCAGGCGATGTGTGAAGCCGAAGATCCGCTCGGTGCGCGGCCGGTCCCAGATCAGCGAGTCGAAGGGCGACAGCAGGGTCGTGCGGTGGCGGCCGCGCGGCGTGCTCGCCAGCGCCTCGGGGTCGGCCCAGGCCTGCTTCTCCCAGCCCTCGACATCGACCGGGACCAGACCCGATTCGGCGATCACGGCTTCGACCTGCTCACCCTTGAGGCGGTGGTAGTCCGCGATGTCCGCGCGGGTACCCACTCCGAGGGACTTTCCGGCCAGCTGTACGAGCCGGCGCAGGCACTCGGTGTCGTCCAGGTCGTCGTGGTGGACGGCGTCCGGGACGGCGCGCTCTGCCAGGTCGTACACCCGCTTCCAGCTGCGCCGCTCGGTGCACACCACCTCTCCGTACATCAGTGCCCGCTCGACAGCCACCTTCGACGCCGACCAGTCCCACCACTCGCCGCCGTTCTTCGCGCCGCCCAGTTCCGTGGCGGTCAGTGGCCCTTCGGCGCGCAACTGCTTGATCACGGTGTTGTACGCGTCGTCCGGCAGGTCGTGGTGCCACTGCGGGCGGGTTCGGAAGGCGCGACGGCGGAAGGCGAAGTGCGGCCATTCCTCGATGGGCAGGATGCAGGCCGCGTGCGACCAGTACTCGAAGGCGTGACTTTCGGTCCAGTAGGCGTCGTCCACCGTCGTACGCCCCACGGCGCCGAGGCGGGCGTACGGAATCAGCTCGTGCGAGCGGGCCAGCACCGAGATGGTGTCGAGCTGCA
This sequence comes from Streptomyces changchenzhani, assembly GCF_039766235.1. Classification (NCBI taxonomy): domain Bacteria; kingdom Bacillati; phylum Actinomycetota; class Actinomycetes; order Kitasatosporales; family Streptomycetaceae; genus Streptomyces; species Streptomyces changchenzhani. The sequence continues at coordinate 1,134,609 of NZ_JBDHNH010000001.1, forward strand.
CCGCGCCCAGGTGCCGCAGCATGCCGCGCACCCCGCCCCGCCGGTCGGGCGCGCCCAGGAATCCCTGCGCGCGCAGGGCGATTCTGCGGGCTTCGTCGGCGGACAGGGAGGCCGTGGGCGGCAGCAGACTCGTCATGGCCGCACCCTAGACGCAGGCACTGACAAGCCGCGGTGAACTGCGGCGATTCAGGGCTTGGCGGGCAGATAGGGATGCTCGGTCGGCAGCCCGAGGTCGGACGGGAGCAGCGCGCCGATCCAGGCGTCCCTGCGAATGCCCTTGTTCACGATTCCGGAGCGCTGGGTGCCCTCCAGGACGAAGCCGGCTTTCTCGGCCACCGCGCGTGACGCCGTGTTGCCGACCTCGGCGCGCCATTCCAGGCGCTCCACTCCGACGGTGGTGAAGACCCAGTGGGCGAGGGCCAGCACCGACTCGGTGACGTAGCCGCGGCCGCGGTAGCCCGCCGCCGCCCAGAAGCCGATCTCCGCGGTGTCGCTCTGCTCGCGCCTGACCGTGGAGACCGCAGCGACCAGCTCGGCGCCGCCCCGGGTGAGCACGGCGAAGGAATGGACGGTGCCCGAGCGCCAGCCGTCCGGTGCCTGCCGGCCGACGAAGCTCTCCGCGTGCCAGCGCTCGTACGGGGAAGGAATCGTCGTCCAGCGCTGGATGCCGGGGTCCTGGCACGCCAGGAGGACGGCATCGGTGTCGGCCTGCTCGAAGGGGCGCAGGAGCAGCCGCTCGGTGGTGAGGATGACGGGCTTCATCGGCCGATTCTCGGCTCATCGGCCGCCCGGCCACCAGACCTTTTCGGGGGAGCCCGGCACCTTCCGGGCGTCCCGGCCGTTCTCTTTGCGGGTGACAGTGGGCCTTCCTGCCGGCGGACCTCCCGGCGTGGCGAGGTCCTCGCTTACGATGGCCGTTGCGGTGGGGCCCACCTGCCGTGCCCGCGTACCTCCAGTGCACAGGCCCGACCGGCAAGGAGACCAACCTCAGTGTCCGTCTTCAACAAGCTCATGCGTGCAGGCGAAGGCAAGATCCTGCGCAAACTGCACCGCATCGCGGACCAGGTGAAGTCCATCGAAGAGGACTTCGTGAACCTCTCCGACGCCGAGTTGCGGGCGCTCACCGACGAGTACAAGGAGCGGTTCGCCGACGGCGAAAGCCTGGACGATCTGCTCCCCGAGGCATTCGCGACCGTTCGCGAAGCTGCCAAGCGTGTTCTCGGTCAGCGCCATTACGACGTTCAGATGATGGGTGGCGCCGCCCTGCATCTTGGCTATGTCGCGGAGATGAAGACCGGTGAGGGCAAGACCCTCGTCGGCACGCTCCCCGCCTATCTGAACGCTCTGTCCGGCAAGGGCGTCCACCTGATCACGGTGAACGACTACCTGGCCGAGCGCGACTCCGAAATGATGGGCCGGGTCCACAAGTTCCTCGGTCTTGAGGTTGGCTGCATCCTCGCCAACATGTCGCCCGCGCAGCGCCGTGCGATGTACGCCTGCGACGTCACGTACGGCACGAACAACGAATTCGGCTTCGACTATCTGCGCGACAACATGGCCTGGTCCCAGGACGAGCTCGTCCAGCGAGGCCACAACTTCGCGATTGTCGACGAGGTCGACTCGATCCTGGTCGACGAGGCACGTACGCCGTTGATCATTTCGGGACCGGCCGACCAGGCCACCAAGTGGTACGGCGACTTCGCCAAGCTGGTCACCCGGCTGAAGAGGGGCGAGCCGGGCAATCCGCTCAAGGGCCTTGAGGAGACCGCCGACTACGACGTCGACGAGAAGAAGCGCACGGTCGCCATTCACGAGCCGGGCGTCGCCAAGGTCGAGGACTGGCTGGGTATCGACAACCTCTACGAGTCGGTGAACACCCCCCTCGTCGGATACCTGAACAACGGCATCAAGGCCAAGGAACTCTTCAAGAAGGACAAGGACTACGTCGTCATCGACGGCGAAGTCATGATCGTCGACGAGCACACCGGCCGTATCCTCGCCGGCCGCCGCTACAACGAGGGCATGCACCAGGCGATCGAGGCGAAGGAAGGGGTGGACATCAAGGACGAGAACCAGACCCTCGCCACGATCACCCTGCAGAACTTCTTCCGCCTCTACGGCAAGCTCTCCGGCATGACTGGTACGGCCATGACCGAGGCCGCGGAGTTCCACCAGATCTACAAGCTGGGCGTCGTGCCGATCCCGACGAACCGGCCGATGGTCCGCGCCGACCAGTCCGACCTGATCTACCGCACCGAGGTCGCGAAGTTCGCCGCGGTCGTCGACGACATCGCGGAGAAGCACGAGAAGGGCCAGCCGATCCTGGTCGGCACCACCTCGGTCGAGAAGTCCGAGTACCTCTCGCAGCAGCTCTCCAAGCGCGGTGTCCAGCACGAGGTCCTCAACGCCAAGCAGCACGACCGTGAGGCGCCGATCATCGCCCAGGCCGGCCGCAGGGGCGCCGTCACCGTCGCCACGAACATGGCCGGTCGCGGTACCGACATCAAGCTCGGCGGCAACCCGGACGACCTCGCCGAGGCGGAGCTGCGCCAGCGCGGCCTCGACCCGGAGGAGCACATCGAGGAGTGGGCCGCGGCCCTGCCCGCCGCGCTGGAGAAGGCCGAGCGGGCCGTCAAGGCCGAGTTCGAAGAGGTCAAGGACCTCGGCGGGCTCTATGTGCTGGGTACCGAGCGGCACGAGTCGCGCCGTATCGACAACCAGCTGCGCGGCCGTTCCGGACGTCAGGGCGACCCGGGTGAGTCCCGCTTCTACCTGTCCTTGGGCGACGACCTGATGCGCCTGTTCAAGGCCGCGATGGTCGAGCGCGTGATGGCCATGGCCAACGTCCCCGACGACGTACCCATCGAGAACAAGATGGTGACGCGCGCGATCGCGTCCGCCCAGTCGCAGGTCGAGCAGCAGAACTTCGAGACCCGTAAGAACGTCCTGAAGTACGACGAGGTCCTCAACCGGCAGCGCGAGGTCATCTACGGCGAGCGCCGCCGGGTTTTGCAGGGCGAGGACCTGCACGACCAGGTGCGTCACTTCATGGACGACACGATCGACGCCTACATCCAGGCGGAGACCGTCGAGGGCTTCGCGGAGGAGTGGGACCTCGACCGGCTGTGGGGCGCGTTCAAGCAGCTCTACCCGGTGAAGGTCACCGTCGAGGAGCTTGAGGACGCGGCGGGCGACCGTGCGGGCATCACCGCCGAGTTCATCGGTGAGTCCATCAAGGACGACATCTATGAGCAGTATGCCGAGCGTGAGTCGGAGCTGGGTTCCGACATCATGCGTGAGCTGGAGCGCCGCGTGGTGCTTTCCGTGCTGGACCGCAAGTGGCGCGAGCACCTCTACGAGATGGACTATCTCCAGGAGGGCATCGGCCTGCGCGCGATGGCCCAGAAGGACCCGCTGGTCGAGTACCAGCGTGAGGGCTTCGACATGTTCAACGCGATGATGGACGGCATCAAGGAAGAGTCCGTCGGCTACCTGTTCAACCTGGAGGTCCAGGTCGACCAGCAGGTCGAGGAAGTCCCCGTGCAGGACTCCTCCGAGAAGACGTCGCTGGCCAAGAAGGACGCCCGTCCGGAGATCAGGGCCAAGGGCCTGGACGCTCCGCAGCGGCCCGACCGGCTGCACTTCTCCGCTCCCACGGTGGACGGGGAGGGCGGCATCGTGGAGGGCGACTTCCAGGACGACGACGGGGCCGACCGTTCCGAGGCGGACGGCACGACCCGGGCCGAGCGGCGCAAGGCGCAGAAGAGCGGCGGCCGCCGCCGCAAGAAGTAGCAGCGGGCGGGTAGTACGCACGAGGCTCCGGCGGCTCCACGGCCGCCGGGGTCCCACCTGGCCGGGGCCGGACACCGCATGGGTGTCCGGCCCCGGCCGCGTGTGGGGGTGTGGTGCCCCTTCCGTGCTCCTGCGTGCCTGTGCCTGCGCGTGTGGGTGTGTGTGGCTCTGTCTCCGGGCTGCCTCTAGCTAGGCGCGTGCTCGGGCCGCGCCCACCGGGTCGCCGCCCAGCTCCACGGCGGCGCAGCGCCAGCGGAGATCGGCCCCCTGCTCCAGCCGGAACGCCATCGCCCGCACCTGCTCGCCGGCCGCGATGCTGGCGAACGCCTCGACCACGCCCGGGCGGGGGTGGAAGCCGCCGCAGTTGCGTACGACGGGCAGGGCGCCCCGGGTCCTCAGCGGTGTGCGGGGGGCGAGCTGCACCAGCTGCTCGTAGGCCTCGCCGATGGTGTGCCCGAGCATCCAGTGCACCGGGCGCCGGCCGCTGAGTACCGCCAGCAGGCGCTCCGCGAACATTTCGTGCGGGGTGGTGGGGCGAGGGCGCGGCCGAGGCTGCTGCCGGAGGGTCGTGGGTGTGGGTGTGCCGGGCCTGCGCTGATCGCTGCGTCCCTGCGGCCGGGTCCTGTCCTTGCTCATCTCTGCCCCGCTCTGCCGTGCCCGATGACGTACCGGGCAGTAACTTCTGCTGTGGATCTTTTACGGGGGGAGCGGGGTCACGAGCAAGGCGCGCAAATCGCTGCGACGGGGACCGGCAGGATCACCTATCCGAGTGACCGCCGGGCGGTACGGGGCGGCGGGCGGCCCGTGAGTGGTCCCTCGGGTGGACGCCGCGGGGGCCGGGACGGGCACCCCGAAAGGGGACGCCATACGTATCCTTGGGTCCGTCTCCCCGACTACGAAAGTGGCCTGCCATGCGCGTCTACGTCCCCCTGACCCTTCCCGGTCTCGCTGAGGCGCACAAGGCGGGCGAGCTGGGCCCCGGCCCGCTGGCCGCCTATGCCGTGACGCCGGGCCTGCGCGAGTGGTACGTCTCGGACGACATCGAGGAGCTTGAGTACGCGGCGCTGAGCCGGGCCGCCGCCGCGTCGCTGCGGCTGCTGGCCGGAGACCCGGACGCGGCGCGGCGCCGGGTCGTCGTTGCCCTCGACGTACCGGACGAGGACGCGGTCGCCGACCCCGACCGGGGGCTGGACGCCACCGCCATCGGCGAGGTGCGACTGCCGGCCGCGGTGCCGCTCAAGAAGGCGGCGGCGGTGCATGTCGACTCCGACGATGCCGACGCGGATGTGACGGCGGCTGCCGGGGCGCTGGGGGCGGCGGACCATGGGGACGACGACGCGCAGTTCACGGTGGACGGGGCGGAGGACCACGTACTGCTGTGGTTCGGTGTACAGGAGATCCCGAACTTGGTTGCCTGATTGCCTGGTTGCTTGGTCGTCCGGGCGGAACCGGATCGCGTTGTGGGGCTGCAATGTCATACCTGATGGGTACCGTCTTGTCATGGGGAAGCACATGACGACGCACTTGGTCTGGGACTGGAACGGCACACTGCTCGACGACATCTCGGCGGTCATCGGGGCGACGAACGCCGCGTTCGCCGAGATCGGCCTGGAGTCGATCACGCTGGCGCGGTACCGGGAGCTGTACTGCGTACCGATTCCGCTCTTCTACGAGCGGTTGATGGGGCGGCTGCCGACGGACGAGGAGTGGGAGGTCATGGACGAGGCCTTCCACCGGCACTACACCGCGTATCGCATCGGGTGCGCGCTGACCGAGGGCGTCGAGGAGCTGCTGCGCGAATGGCGGTCGGCGGGCCGCAGCCAGTCGCTGCTGAGCATGTACGGCCACGAGGAACTGGTCCCGGTGGTGCGGGGATACGGGATCGAACCGCACTTCGTACGGGTCGAGGGGCGGACCGGCCCGTCGGGCGGCAGCAAGGCGGCGCACATGGCACGCCATCTCGCGGCGCTGTGCGATGTCGGGCCGGAGGGGGTGGTTGTGATCGGCGACACGGTCGACGATGCGGTGGCGGCGGCGCATGTCGGAGCGAGAGCGGTGCTTTATACCGGAGGCTCGCACAGCAGGGGCAGCCTGGAGGTGGCGGGGGTGCCGGTGGTGGACACGCTCGCCGAAGCGGTGCTGCTGGCGCAGCGCATGCGGGTCTGAGCGGGGCGTGCGGGCCGGGATGGAGCCGAGGTGGTGCGGTGGGCGGCTCGGTCGGTCTGTTGGTCTCGGACGCCGACCGGGCCTGCAGCCACCCCTCACGGAACCTGACCCCTTACCGAGCCTGGCCCCTCACCGAACCTGGACTGGATCGGCCTGAATCTGCCTCGCCGTCGCAGGATGGCTGGGTTTCAGCCTGCATGTCAGGTCACCCGCTTCAGGTCACCCGCGTCACGTCACCCACTTCAGCTCACCGGGCTCTTCGCGCGCAGGGCCGTGAGGAACTCGCGCATCCAGCTTGAGTGGTCCGGCCAGGCGCGGGCCGAGACCAGCGTGCCGTCGACGACCGTCTCGGCGTCCTGGAAGGTCGCCCCGGCGGCCTGCATGTCGAGTTCCAGGGCCGGATAGGCGGTGACCCGGCGGCCGGCCAGGCCGCCGATGGCCGCCGTCAGCAGTGGGCCGTGGCAGATCTGGGCCACCGGCTTGTCCGAGTCGAAGAACGCCTTGAGGATCTTGCGGAGCTCCCCGTCGTTGCGCAGGTACTCGGGAGCCCGCCCCCCGGGGATCACCAGCGCGACGTACTGGCCGGGGTCCACCTCGGAGAAGGCCAGGTCGGCGGGGAAGGTGTAGCCGGGCTTTTCCGTGTATGTGTCGAAGCCCGGTTCGAAGTCGTGGACCACGAACTGGAGCTTCTTGCGCGCCGGGGCCGCGATGTGCACCTCGTACCCCTCCTCGCGCAGACGTTGGTAGGGGTAGAGGACCTCCAATGACTCCGCCGCGTCGCCGGTCACGATGAGGATCTTCGGTGGCATGACTGGTCTCCCTGCTCGGCTGTGCCGTCCCGGTGTTCTGTCCGGGTTTTGCGTCCCGGCCGTCCCGGTAAACGTGTCGCGCGGAGCGCGATTTGCCAAGATGCGGCGCGGGACTCGGCGGGCGGAGGCCGTCGCAGCGGTCCGAAGCCGGTGAGGCGACCCCGCGCCGAGCGGTGCGAGGAGCGCGTTGGAGAGGGTCGGAGAGGGTCGGAGAGGGTCGGAGAAGGTTACTCGGCGGTTCGAGGCCGTCGGGAGGTGAGGAGTACGTCACAGGGAGGGGCGCCCGTGGCCGGTTTTGCCTAGGGAGCGTGCGCCTCTGTCCAGACTGGCAGACTTCGCGGCCGGTTTTGTACATGGACCGGACATGACGGGGCCCCGGTGCAGGGCGATAGCCTGGTCGCGTGATCAGCGCGATAGTCCTCGGGGGCAGTGAAGCCCCCGGTATGCGCCCGGAGCACTACCGTGCCCGGGCCTTCGCTGATCCCCAAATCCCGGGCCTGCCGCCAAAAATGGCCAATTGCGCCTCGGGTATCTCTCCGCGGCATAACGTCGACTACGACCGGACACCCCGCGTCGTGGCGTTGTGTCACCTTCTTCACCACCTACGTCACGCAACGGCGCGCGACAGGAGCCAGAGGACATGCAGACCAAGCTGGACGAAGCAAAAGCCGAGCTGCTCGCACGGGCGGCACGGGTAGCTGAGAACAGCCCGGCCGGGGGACAACTTCCGACTGGGTCGACGAGCGAGGGCAGCCCGGACCGGGAGACGCTCCTCGCGTACCTCCAGCGCTACTACCTGCACACGGCCCCCGAGGATCTGGCAGACCGCGACCCGGTCGACGTATTTGGTGCGGCACTCTCGCACTACCGGCTGGCGGAGAACCGCCCGCAGGGCACCGCCAACGTCCGGGTGCACACTCCGACCGTCGAAGAGAACGGCTGGACCTGCAGCCACTCGGTCGTCGAGGTCGTCACCGACGACATGCCCTTCCTTGTCGACTCAGTCACCAATGAACTTTCCCGCCAGGGCCGCGGCATCCATGTCGTGATCCATCCCCAGGTCGTCGTACGCCGTGACGTGACCGGCAGGCTGATCGAGGTCCTCACGGCGGAGGCGGGGCGCGGCAAGCTCCCGCACGACGCGGTCACCGAGTCCTGGATCCATGTCGAGGCCGACCGCGAGACGGACCGCTCCGACCTCAAGCAGATCACCGTCGATCTGCTGCGCGTCCTGTCCGACGTCCGCGAGGCCGTCGAGGACTGGGAGAAGATGCGCGACTCCGCGCTGCGCATCGCGGAAAACCTGCCGAGCGAGCCCGCCGCCGACGACCTGCGCGAGCAGGAGGTCGAGGAGGCCCGTGAGCTGCTGCGCTGGCTCGCCGACAACCACTTCACCTTCCTCGGATACCGCGAGTACGAGCTGACCGACAGCGACGCGCTCGCCGCCGTCCCGGGCACCGGACTTGGCATCCTGCGCTCCGACCCGCACCACAGCGGCGACGAGACGCACCCGGTGAGCCCGTCCTTCAGTCGGCTGCCCGCGGACGCCCGCGCCAAGGCCCGTGAGCACAAGCTCCTCATCCTGACGAAGGCCAACAGCCGCTCGACCGTGCACCGGCCGAGCTACCTCGACTACGTCGGCGTGAAGAAGTTCGACACCGAGGGCAATGTCGTCGGTGAAAGGCGCTTCCTCGGCCTCTTCTCCTCCGCCGCGTACACCGAGTCCGTGCGCCGCGTCCCGGTGATCCGCCGCAAGGTCGCCGAGGTCCTCGAAGGCGCGGGCTTCTCGCCCAACAGCCACGACGGCCGCGACCTGCTCCAGATCCTGGAGACATACCCGCGCGACGAGCTCTTCCAGACGCCCGTCGACCAGCTCCGGGCGATCGTGACGTCCGTCCTGTACCTCCAGGAGCGCCGCCGGCTGCGGCTGTACCTGCGTCAGGACGAGTACGGGCGCTACTACTCGGCGATCGTTTATCTGCCCCGTGACCGCTACACCACCGGTGTCCGGCTGCGGTTGATCGACATTCTCAAGGAGGAGCTCGGCGGCATCAGCGTCGACTTCACCGCTTGGAACACCGAGTCGATCCTTTCCCGGCTGCACTTCGTGGTCCGTGTCCCGGCCGGCACCGAGCTGACCGGGCTCACCGACACCGACACCGAGCGCATCGAGGCCCGCCTCGTGGAGGCCGCCCGCTCCTGGGCGGACGGTTTCGCCGAGGCCATGAACGCCGAGTGCGGCGAGGAGCGCGCCGCCGAGCTGCTGCGCCGGTACGGACACGCCTTCCCCGAGGGCTACAAGGCCGACCACTCGCCGCGTTCCGCCGTCGCCGACCTGGTCCACCTGGAGCAACTCACCCACGGCCGCAACGACTTCGCGCTGTCCCTGTACGAGCCGGTGGGCGCCGGTCCCAACGAGCGCCGCTTCAAGATCTACCGGATCGGTGAGCAGGTCTCGCTGTCCGCCGTCCTGCCGGTGCTCCAGCGGCTCGGCGTCGAGGTCGTCGACGAGCGCCCCTACGAACTGCGCTGCGCAGACCGCACGCACGCATGGATCTACGACTTTGGCCTGCGCATGCCCAAGCCGAGCGGCAACGGCAGCAACGGCGACTACCTCGCCGACGACGCGCGGGCACGGTTCCAGGACGCCTTCGCCGCCGTGTGGACGGGACAGGCCGAGAACGACGGCTTCAACTCCCTGGTCCTGAGCGCCGGGCTGAACTGGCGTCAGGCGGTGGTGCTGCGCGCGTACGCGAAGTACCTGCGCCAGGCCGGTTCGACCTTCAGCCAGGACTACATGGAGGACACCCTCCGCAGCAACGTCCACACCACCCGGCTGCTGATCTCCCTCTTCGAGGCGCGGATGTCGCCGGGCCGTCAGCGTGCGGGCACCGAGCTGACCGACGGGCTCCTGGAGGAGCTGAACGGCGCGCTCGACCAGGTCGTCTCGCTCGACGAGGACCGGATCCTGCGGTCCTTCCTCACCGTCATCAAGGCGACGCTGCGCACCAGCTTCTTCCAGAAGACGAAGACCGGCGAGCCGCACAGTTACGTCTCGATGAAGTTCGACCCGAGGGCCATCCCGGATCTGCCCGCGCCCCGCCCGGCGTACGAGATCTGGGTGTACTCGCCGCGCGTCGAGGGCGTCCACCTGCGCTTCGGCAAGGTCGCCCGCGGTGGCCTGCGCTGGTCCGACCGCCGTGAGGACTTCCGTACGGAGGTGCTCGGCCTGGTCAAGGCGCAGATGGTGAAGAACACCGTCATCGTGCCGGTCGGCGCCAAGGGCGGCTTCGTCGCCAAGAATCTGCCGGACCCGTCCGTGGACCGCGACGCCTGGCTGGCCGAGGGCATCGCCTCGTACAAGACCTTCATCTCGGCGCTGCTCGACATCACCGACAACATGGTGGCGGGCGAGGTCGTACCGCCGAAGGACGTCGTACGCCACGACGAGGACGACACGTATCTGGTCGTCGCCGCCGACAAGGGCACCGCGACGTTCTCCGACATCGCCAACGAGATCGCCGTCGCGTACAACTTCTGGCTCGGTGACGCCTTCGCGTCGGGCGGCTCGGTCGGCTACGACCACAAGGGCATGGGCATCACGGCGCGCGGCGCCTGGGAGTCCGTCAAGCGGCACTTCCGCGAGCTCGGCCACGACAGCCAGAACGAGGACTTCACGGTCGTCGGCGTCGGGGACATGTCCGGTGACGTCTTCGGCAACGGCATGCTGCTCAGCGAGCACATCAGGCTGATCGCCGCCTTCGACCACCGGCACATCTTCATCGACCCGAACCCGGACGCGGCGCTGTCCTACGCCGAGCGCCGCCGTCTCTTCGACCTGCCGCGCTCCTCGTGGGCCGACTACAACACCTCGCTGCTCTCGGCGGGCGGCGGCATCCACCCGCGCGGCGCCAAGTCGATCCCGATCAACGCGCATCTGCGCGAGGCACTCGGAATCGAGGCGGGTGTCAGCAAGATGACCCCGGCCGATCTGATGAAGGCGATCCTTCAGGCGCCGGTGGACCTGCTGTGGAACGGCGGCATCGGTACGTACGTGAAGTCCGTCGGCGAGTCGAACATCGACGTCGGCGACAAGGCGAACGACACCATCCGCGTCAACGGCGAGGACCTGCGGGCCAGGGTCGTCGGCGAGGGCGGCAACCTGGGCGCGACCCAGCTCGGCCGCATCGAGTTCGCGCGGGCCGGCGGCAGGATCAACACCGACGCCATCGACAACAGTGCGGGCGTGGACACCTCCGACCACGAGGTGAACATCAAGATCCTGCTCAACGCCCTCGTGGTGGACGGCGACATGACCGTCAAGCAGCGCAACAAGCTGCTCGCCGCGATGACCGACGAGGTCGGCACGCTGGTGCTGCGCAACAACTACGCGCAGAACGTGGCCCTGTCGAACGCCGTCGTGCAGGCGCCCTCGCTGCTCCACGCCCACCAGCGCTTCATGCGCAGGCTGAGCCGCGACGGGCATCTCAACCGTGAGCTGGAGTTCCTGCCCACCGACCGGCAGATCCGCGAGCTGCTGAGCAACGGCCGCGGCCTGAGCCAGCCCGAGCTGGCCGTGCTCCTCGCGTACACCAAGATCACGGTGGCTGACGAGCTGATCCACACCGGCCTGCCGGACGACCCGCATCTGCGGGTCCTGCTGCACGAGTACTTCCCCGAGGCTCTGGGGGCGAAGTTCGCCGAGCAGATCGACACGCACGCGCTGCGCCGCGAGATCATCACGACTGTGCTGGTCAACGACACCGTGAACACCGGTGGTTCGACCTTCCTGCACCGCCTGCGGGAGGAGACCGGGGCCTCGATCGAGGAGATCGTACGGGCACAGTTCGCGGCCCGCGCGATCTTCGGGCTCAGCAAGGTCTGGGACGCTGTCGAGGCGCTCGACAACGTGGTCGCAGCCGATGTCCAGACCCGGATCCGGCTGCACTCGCGCCGTCTTGTCGAGCGCGGCACGCGCTGGCTGTTGGGCAACCGCCCGCAGCCGCTGGAGATCGGCGAGACCATCGAGTTCTTCCGCGAGGGAGTGGCGAAGGTCTGGGACGAGCTGCCGAAGATGCTGCGCGGCGCGGACCTGGAGTGGTACCAGGGGATCGTCGACGAGCTGACCGGGGCGGGTGTTCCTGAGGAGCTCGCGCTGCGGGTGGCCGGGTTCTCCTCGGCGTTCCCCGCGCTCGACATCGTGGCGATCGCGGAGCGGACCGACAAGTCTCCGATGGATGTCGCCGAGGTGTACTACGACCTCGCCGACCGGCTGTCCATCACCAAGCTGATGGACCGGATCATCGAGCTGCCGCGGGCCGACCGCTGGCAGTCCATGGCCCGCGCCTCCATCCGCGAGGACCTTTACGCGGCGCACGCCGGCCTGACGCAGGACGTGCTGTCCGTCGGCAACGGGACCTCGACGCCGGAGCAGCGCTTCAAGGCGTGGGAAGAGAAGAACGCGGCGATCCTGGGCCGCGCGCGCACCACACTGGAGGAGATCCAGGGCTCGGACGCCTTCGACCTGGCAAACCTGTCGGTCGCGATGCGGACGATGCGCACGATGCTGCGTACGCGCGTCTGATGTACGCGCGTCTGATCGGTACGTGACGGTGGTTTGTTCGTGACGGTGGTTGGTTCGTGACAGGGGCGCCCCGCACCGCAAGGTGTTGGGCGCCCCTGTTTACATCCGTGCGGCCGTGGTGGCCCGGAGCCGGTGGCAGGACAGGACGGCCGCGCCGAGCAGCAGTCCGTTGCGTACGACCATGAGCGCGCAGCCCAGTGGCGTACCCGTCACCACTTCTTCGTACAGCACCGGATAGACGAGCGAGCTGATCGCGGCGGCGGGCAGCAGCAGGGCCGCGACCGGGCGTTGGGAAGTGGCGCGCGAGGTGAGGCAGACCGCGGCCAGACCCAGCAGCCAGATCAGGTACTGCGGGCTGATTACCCGGCTGGTGACGGTGAACAGCAGCACGGCGCACAGGGCCGCATCGAAGGGCGTGGCGGTTGTCCAGCGCCGGGCCCTGACCCGCCACACCAGCAGCCAGCAGAAGGCGGCGGCCGTGCAGAGCAGCGACAGATGCGCGACGGTCGACACGTACGGCCCGGTGAACTCCATCGCCCCGTATCGGAAGGTGACCGTGCCCCGCCAGCCGATCAGTCGCGCGAGGGACAGTGCGGTGCCGCCCAGCGACTCGATCTGTACGCCCCTGCTGCCCTGTTGACGCAGAAAGTCGAGGGTGTGCGAGAAGGCGAGAGACAGGACGGCGAGCAGGGCGAGTGCGGCGAGGGCTGCGGACAGCCAGGCGTCCCGCGTGGAGCGGCCGCGCGGAGTGCCGAGCAGGGTGAGCGCCGGCCAGACCTTCACCAGTGCGCCCAGGGCGGCGAGCGCACCGCCGACGCGTGGCCGGGTGCGCATCGCGAGGAGTGCCAGTACGGCGAGGGCGGTGACCAGGACGTCGTACCGGACCAGGGGCAGATGCAGGAGCAGCGGCAGGGCGCACACCCACATCCACGCGCCCCCGGAACTCCGTCCGCGCCCCGCGCCCGCCCGTGCGAGTGCGACGGTGACGAGGGCGTCGCCGAGGAGGGTGAGGACCACAAAGGCCTGGAAGTAGGTCAGCCAGGGCAGCGCGGCGGGCGCGAGGATCACCAGCCCCGCGGCGGGCGGGTACTGCCACATGACGTCGTCGAACGGGAAGTCGCCGCGGGCCAGCTGCTCGTACCAGCGGTAGTAGATCCCGTGGACCTCGCCGCTGATGTCGCCGAGCTCGACGACGGCGCCGGAGAGCAGGACGAGCATGGCGAGCCGAGTGGTGAGCCAGACCGCGCCGAGGGCGCGTGAAGAGCGGCGTGCGCGGGGCTCTGGGTGGTGCGAGCCGGGGGCGGGGTCCGGGCCGAGAGCCCCGATCTGCTGGATCGTCATCCAGAGGGACTTTAGCCCTTTTTGCTATATTTGCTAGGCTTTGTGTGCGCCTCGTAGGCGGCGACGACGTCTTTCGCGGGCCCGTCCGTCCGTATCGCCCCTGCCTCCAGCCAGATCGCCCGGTCGCAGGTCTCGGTGATGGTCCTGTTGTTGTGGCTGACCAGGAAGACGGTGCCGGCCTGCTCCCGCAGCTCGGCGATCCTGGCCCGGCTGCGGCGCTGGAACTTCGCGTCGCCGGTGGCCAGCGCCTCGTCGATCAGCAGTACGTCGTGGCTCCTGGCGGCGGCGATCGAGAAGCGGAGCCTGGCGGCCATGCCCGAGGAGTACGTACGCATGGGCAGGGTGATGGAGTCCTCGCCCCGGTCGTTGATGCCGGAGAAGTCGACGATCCCTTCGTAGCGTTCACGGATCTGGCGACGCGTCATGCCCATCGCGAGGCCGCCGAGGATAATGTTGCGCTCACCCGTCAGGTCGTTCATCAGGGCGGCGTTGACGCCGAGCAGCGAGGGTTGGCCCTGGGTGTATACGTGGCCCTGTGCGGGTGGAAGCAGGCCGGCGACCGCCTTCAGGAGGGTCGATTTCCCGGACCCGTTGGAGCCGATGAGGCCGATGGCCTCGCCCTGGTGCGCGACGAAGGTGACGCCCCGGACGGCGTGCACTGTGCGTACGCCGGAGCGACCGCCGTGGACCTTGTAGGTGATGTGCACGTCGTCGGCGACGACGGTGGGGACGGATTCCTGAGCGGTGTGGTCAGCCACGGCCGTACGTCTCCTCTGCCTGCCAGAAGTAGATGAAGCCGCCCACGCCCGCGAGGAGCGCCCAGCCCACGGCTACGAGCCATACGTGCGGGGGTAGTTGGGCAGCGGTGAAGCTGTCGATGAGGGCGAAGCGCATCAGGTCGATGTAGACGGCCGCCGGATTGCACTCCAGTGCGACGAGCGCCAGGTGCGGCAGGTCGTTGTTGTGCAGGACATGGCCGATGCTCCACATGACGCCCGACACATACATCCAGGTGCGCAGGACGAACGGCATCAGCTGGGTGATGTCCGGGGTGGCGGAGGCCAGCCTGGCCATGACCATCGCCAGTCCCGTGTTGAACACCGACTGGAGCAGCAGTGCCGGGAGCGCGAGCAGCCAGGACGCGCGGGGGAGCTGTCCGAAGCAGACCAGGATCACCGACAGTACGGCCATGGAGAAGAGCAGCTGCTGAAGCTGCTGGAGGGCGTACGAGACGGGCAGCGTGGCGCGCGGGAAGTGCAGGGCCCGCACCAGGCCGAGGTTCGAGGTGAGGGAACGGGTGCCCGCCATGACCGAACTGCTGGTGAACGTCCAGACGAAGACGCCCGTGACCAGGAACGGGACAAAATCGGTGACGCCGTCCTTGGTGTGCAGCAGGACGCCGAAGACGAAGTAGTAGACCGTCGCGTTGAGCAGCGGGGTCATGATCTGCCAGATCTGGCCCAGCTTGGCCTGGCTGTACTGCGCGGTCAGCCGGGCGGTGGCGAACGCCATGACGAAGTGGCGCCGACCCCACAGACGGCGGGTGTACTCGGGCAGTGAGGGGCGCGCGCCGCTCACCGTCAGGCCGTGGCGGGCGGCTAGTTCCGCCAGGTTCGTCGGTGGAGTCGGTGGAGTCGGCGTGAGTTGTTCGGTCGGGGCGGGGGCTGCGGGTGGTGCGGTGAGGTTGGTCGGTGCGGGGTGGGCGGTCGGCAGGCTCACATCGGCGGCTTTCGACGGGGGACCGGGTCCGTACTGACGACGGGACGGGCCCGTATCGTCGTGACGCCGAGAGTAGATTGCGCCAACGTCGGAACGCAACCGTCTCGTCGTCACGTAAAAACGCTATGCTTCCTCGCATGACCTCACGCCGTGCGCCCGCCGGAGCCGCCGTGCTCAGGGAGGACGTGACCGATGCGATCCGTGCCGCCGTCTTCGACGAGCTGGCCGCCGTCGGCTTCGCCCGGATGTCGATCGAGGGGATCGCCCGCAGGGCCGGTGTCGGCAAGACGGCCGTCTACCGCCGCTGGAAGTCCAAGCTGGCGCTCGTGCTTGACCTGGTCTCCGCCGTCGCGTCCCAGGGGGTGCCCGCCCCTGCCACCGGTTCGCTGTACGAGGATGTACGCGCCCTCATCGAGGTCGCCTCGCACGCGCTGCGGCACCCGGTCGCCTCGCAGGTGATCCCGGACCTGCTCGTCGAGGCTGCGCGCAATCCCGAGATCGCCGACGCGATCAGGACGGCGCTGCTCGACGGCAGGCGGGGCGTGGCGGCCGGGGTCGTGCGGGACGCTGTCGAGCGCGGTGAACTGCCCGCGGGCGCCGATGTCGACCGGGCGCTCGACCTCATGATCGGCCCGCTGTACTGGCGGCTGGTGGTCGTGCGCACCGAGCTGCCCGACGGCTATCTGGACGACCTCGCGGCGTCCGCCGTAGCGGCTCTCAAGGCCTGATCAGGCTCGGACTGGCCGATCAGGTTCGGGTTGCCCGATCAGGTTCGGGCTGGCCGAGCGGCGGGTGGCCTCGGCCTCCGACGGCCTCAACGGTGTCCGGTCTCAACGGCGTCCGGCCGGGAGGAGGCCGGAGAGGTCGCGCCCGCGCTCGTGCCGGGGGCCCGCCGCCGGAACCGGCCTGCGGTCCTCCAGCGGCACGACGGGCGGCAGCGCGGCTGTCTCGCCGAGGAACACATGGCGTACGACGCGCTCGGCCGCCCGGCCGTCGTCGTACGCGCAGAAACGCGCCCGGAAGGCGGCCCGCAGCTGGGCCGAGCGGGAGCCGCGCCAGTGCCCGCTGGAGAAGATGTCGATCAGCTCGTCCTCGGTGCGGGCGATCGCGCCCGGGGGGAACTCGCGCAGGTCGAAATAGGTGCCGCGGGCGGCCTCGTACGCGTCCCAGTCGTCGGTGTGCACGACGATCGGGCGATCGAGGTTGGCGTAGTCGAACATCAGCGACGAGTAGTCCGTGATCAGAGCGTCGGCAGCCAGACAAAGCGTCTCCACCGAGGGGTGCCCGCTGACATCGATGATCCAGGGGGATTCACCCGATCGTGCGGAACGCGGAGGGGAGAACGGCACGTTGGAGGAGTAGAGGGCGCGATTGAGGATGACGACCCGGGGGCCCAGCGCGCGGGAGATTCGTTCGAGGTCGAGGAGCGGGCGCTGGTCGCGGCGGTAGTCGCGGTGCGTCGGGGCGTACAGCAGGGCGGTGAAGCCCTCGGGGATGCGGAGTGTGGAGCGCAGGCGGGCGACGTCGGTGGCGGTGGCGCGCTGGAAGACGTCGTTGCGGGGATGGCCGTATTCGAGCGTGGTGTAGCCCGAGGGGTATGCACGCTCCCAGACCAGAGAGGAGTGGCGATTGGCGGAGAGGCAGTAGTCCCACTTGTCGACGTCGTCGAGAAGGCGGGTGAAGTCGGTGGTGCCGGCGGCGGCCGGGTGGTCCTGGAGGTCGAGGCCCATCGACTTGAGCGGGGTGCCCTGCTGGGTCTGGAGGAGGACCTGGCCGGGGCGCTTGGCCAGCCGCGGGTCGAAGCCGACGTTGTTCACCAGGTACTTGGCGCGGGCCAGGGCCGTCCAGTGGGCGAAGGTGTCCGGCCGGATGGTGCGGGTGCCGGTGGGGACGGTGTGGTGGTGCTCCGGGGCGGCGATCCAGGAGGTGCGGATGTGCGGGGCGAGTTCGCGTACCTGCTCCTCGATCGCGGCGGGGTTGCAGGCGTAACCGGCGTGCGTGTGGGCGGTGAAGACCGCCTGGCCGGGGCGCAGCGGCAGGCGCAGCTGGACGCGGTAATGCAGCTGAAGGACGGCGGCGCGGACGGTGCGCCGGAGTGTCGAGGACCGGCGGCGGAGGGAGGAGCACAGTCGCAGGGCTGCCCGCAGCGCGCGGTGCAGACGGTGGCTGCCCAGCCGGACCGTCGTATGCCGCAGCCGGGTGCTCGGGCGCGGGGCGGTGCCCGGGGCGCGGTGGCGGCGGTAGTGGACGCGGGCCAGCCGGAAGAACTCGCCGTGGCTGCCGCGCGGCAGCTGCCCCCGGGTGGTGACCAGTGTGGTGAAGTGGTCGGCCATCCGCCGGAAGACCACCGGGCGCCAGTGGGCCAGTTCGGGGCGGGCGTCGATGAAGGCGAAGACTCGGTCGTACTGGCCGAAGACGTCGAAGTGCTCGCGTCCGGTGGCCGTGCCGCTGAGGCGGCCGGCGTGGCCGGCTGCGCCGATGACACGGGCTGCGCTGTCGCCGCCGTCGGTGCTTGCAGTACGGCCGGTGCTGCCCGTGCGGTTCGTGGTGCCCGCACTGCCCGTGGCCGTGGTGACGCTGCGCGCGTTGCCCGTGCTGCCCGTGCTGCCCTTGGTGGTGCCGCCACGGCGGCGCAGGCGGTGGTGTACGCATACCCGGTCCAGGACGGCGATCGAGTCGGCGGCCATCAGTGCCGGGTAGGTCCAGGGGACGTCCTCGTAGTGGCCGGGTGCGAAGGTGAAGCCCTCGCGTTCCACGAACTCACGGCTGTACGCCTTGTTCCAGACCACTGCAGGAAGCTTCAACAGGCCTGGACGGTCGGCGAGTTCGAAGGCGGCCGGACCCTCTTCGGCGAGCTGTGCGGCGTGCTCGTCGCGTACGGCCTCGCCCGACCAGTGCGTACGGGCGTGGTCGTAGACCAGGAGGTCGGGGCCGTCCGTCTCCTTGAGGCGGTCGGTGATGGCCTGGAGGGCGCCGGGGACAAGGGTGTCGGCGCCGTCGAGGAAGATCAGATAGTCGCCGGTCGCACGGGTGACTCCCGCGTTGCGGGCGGGGCCCGGCCCGGTGTTCCGCGTCAGACGCACGGCTGTGACCCGCTGGTCGCGGGCCGCGTACGTGTTGATGACCGCGCCGCCGGCGTCCGGCGAGCAGTCGTCCACCACGATCAGTTCGAGATCGTCGTAGCTCTGGGCCAGCACCGACTCCAGGCACTCCTCCAGATGCGCCTGGACCTTGTATGCGGGCACGATCACGCTGAACCGGGGCACGGCACATCCAGAGGGTCGACGTGGGCATCTACCTCAGGAACGGCCGAAGGAGTGAAGTGGTTACGCCGGACGTGGCATACGGGGGAAGAGCGCGGCTCGGCGGGCCCGGTATCGAAGAACCGGGCCCGCAGAGCCACCGCTGCGCATCGGGCTGCCGAACGGTCGTCGAACGGCCCTTGGCAGGCCGCTATTTGACCGCGCCAGCCATCACGCCGGACACGAACTGCCGCTGGAACGCGAAGAACACGATGAGCGGGATCACCATCGAGATGAAGGCGCCGGGCGCCAGGATGTCGATGTTGTTGCCGAACTGCCTTACCTGGCGCTGAAGTTCGACCGTGATCGGCGGATTGGCCGAGTCGGCGAAGATCAAGGCGATCAACATGTCGTTCCAGACCCACAGGAACTGGAAGATGCCGAGCGAGGCGATGGCAGGACCACCGAGCGGCATCACGACACGCGTGAACAGCCGGATCTCGCCTGCCCCGTCGAGCCGGGCCGCCTCCAGGAGCTCCTTGGGGATCTCCGCGAAGAAGTTCCGCAGGAGGAAGATCGCGAAAGGCAGTCCGAAGGCGACATGGAAGAGCACCACGCCCGCCGTGGTCTCGAAGAGACCGACCTCGCCGAAGAGCTTGGACACCGGGATCAGGGCGACCTGCACCGGAACCACCAGCAGGCCGACGACGACCAGGAACCACCAGTCGCGGCCGGGGAAGTCCATCCAGGCGAAGGCGTACCCGGCCAGTGCGCCGATCACTACGACCAGCACGGTCGACGGGACGGTGATCATGATCGTACTGAGCAGGGAGTCGGTGATGGCTTCGTTCTTGAGGAGATTGGAGTAGTTGTCGAAGGTGACCTCGGAGGGGCTGGTGAAGACCTTCCACCAGCCGCTCGACGCGATGTCGGTGGAGCTGCGCAGTGAGGAGAGCAGCAACCCGATCGTCGGCATCAGCCAGAACACCGCGACGAGGATGAGGAAGATCCGCATCACACCGCCACCCGCGCGGGCCGCGATCCGCGCCGGGAGGGGCATCTTCGCCTTCACACTTTCGCCACCCGTGGTGGTCATCGGCGTGCCTCCTTCCGCAAACGACGGACGTTGAACAGCATCACCGGGATCACCAGGAG
Source organism: Streptomyces changchenzhani (assembly GCF_039766235.1). Classification (NCBI taxonomy): domain Bacteria; kingdom Bacillati; phylum Actinomycetota; class Actinomycetes; order Kitasatosporales; family Streptomycetaceae; genus Streptomyces; species Streptomyces changchenzhani. The sequence continues at coordinate 1,154,417 of NZ_JBDHNH010000001.1, forward strand.
CAGCAGCAGTACGGCGATCGCGCTGCCCACGCCGAGGTCGGCATCGGTGCCGAACGACGAGCGGTAGAGCTGGAGCGCCAGTACGTTCGCGTCGTCCTGGGACGAGCCCGGCGCGATGATGAAGACCAGGTCGAAGATCTTCAGCACATTGATCATCAGGGTGACCAGTACCACCGCGAGCACGGGTGCCAGCAGTGGCACGGTGATGCGGCGGAAGACCTGCCACTCATTGGCGCCGTCGACCCGGGCGGCTTCGAGCAGCTCACGCGGCAGTCCGGCGAGCCCGGCCGCGATCAGTACCATCGCGAATCCGGCCCACATCCAGACGTAGCTGCCGATGATGGCCGGTGTCACCAGATTCGGGCCGAGCCAGTCGACTCCGTTGAACGGTTCGTGGAAGTTCGATTCGGGCAGGCGCAGTTCGGCGCCGTCCGCCTTCGACGAGAGCGTGAATGTGCCGTCGGCGCCGGCCTGGGTGGAATCGACGACCTTGCCGTCCTTGACCGCTTCGATCTTGAGGCCCTTGAGGCCCAGCTCCCTGGCGTCGATGGCGTTGGGCTTGCCACCGCCGCCCCTGGTGAAGTCCAGCCAGGCGGTGCCGCTCACCTGGTCCGGCGAGACCTTGGCGGGCGCGGCGATCTTCGCGTCGCCGGGCATCTTGGCCGGTGCGACGCCCACCAGCGGCAGGTTGACCTGCTCGCCCGCGCTCACGGTCTGTTTGGTGACGAAGGTCCCGCCGCCGCCCGCCTTGAGCGGATGGATCGGCAGGGGGCGCGCCTTGGGATAGCCGGCCGATTCGGCGAAGGCGTCATGGGCGGTCACCGCGACGGCGTTGGCGACCCCGCGCTCCGGATCCTGCTCGTACACCAGCCGGAAGATGATGCCTGCCGCGAGCATCGAGATGGCCATCGGCATGAAGAGCAGCAGTTTGAAGGCCGTGCCCCAGCGGATGCGTTCGGTGAGGACGGCGAAGATCAGGCCGAGTGCGGTCGAGATGGTCGGGGCGAGGACCACCCAGATCATGTTGTTCTTGACGGCCGTCAGGATGGTGTCGTCCCGGAAGATCTCCACGTAGTTGTCGAAGGCGGCGAAGCTGTCGCCCGACTTGTCGAAGAAGCTTCGGTAGATCGAGTACCCGATCGGGTAGACCACGAGCGCGCCGAGCAGCAACAGGGCGGGCAGCAGAAAGCCGACCGCCATTGATTTGCGTGTGCCGGTCACGCTCTTGCGTTTGCCGTTGTCGGCGGGGGGCGGCGTCACTTTCGCGGCGCCCCCCGCGGTCGCTGACGTCACCGCGTCAGCTCTTGTAGGCCTTGGCCGCGTCGGTCTCCAGCTGCTGCTGGGTTCCCGCGATGTCCTTCGGGTTCTTCAGGAAGTCCTGAAGAGCTTTCCACTCACCCTTGCCGGGTGTGCCGCCGAACGACTGCGGGGCCTGGTCGGACATGTCGAAGCGGAACGAGTCGCCCGAGTCGACCAGGGCCTTGGCGATGTCGCGCATCACGTCGTTGGGGTACGCCGCCAGGTCCATCGACTTGTTGGGCGATACGAACCCGCCGGACCCGGCCGCGATCTTCGCGGCGTCCTCGGACGCGAGGAAGGTCATCAGCGCCTTGGCGCCCTTGGAGTCCTTCAGCGCCACTGCGACGTCGCCGCCGGTGACCACCGGGGCCTCGCTGCCGACCGCCGGGAAGGGGAACACCTTCGCGTCCGTACCGAGCTTGGCCTCGGTCTGCGCGATGTTGACCGCGACGAAGTCGCCCTCGAAGACCATCGCGCCCTTGGGCTGGTCGCCGCCGGTGAACGTCTGGGTGACGGACGCCGGGAACTCGGTGCCGAGAGCGCCCTCCTGGCCGCCCGCGATGAACTCCTTCTTGCCGAAGAGCTGACCGAGTGTGGTGAGCGCGTCCTTGACGGACGGGTCGGTCCACTTGATCTTGTGCTTGGCCAGCTGGTCGTACTTCTCCGGACCTGCCTGGGAAAGGTAGATGTTCTCGAACCAGTCGGTCAGCGTCCAGCCGTCCGCGCCGCCGATCGAGACCGGCGGGACACCGGACGCGGAGATCGTCTCGGCGGCGGTCAGGAATTCCTTCCAGGTCTTCGGCTCGGTCGCGCCCGCGTTCTCGAAGGCCGCCGTGTTGTACCAGATCAGGGACTTGTTGGCGGCCTTGTAATACACGCCGTACTGCTTGCCGTCGACGGCGGCGATGTCCTTCCAGCCCTTGGTGTAGTTCTTGTCGAGCTGCGCCTGGGTCGGGGCGTCGACGGGCGTGAGCCACTTGCGCTGGACGGCCTGCTTGAGGGCGCCCGGCTGCTGGAGCAGCGCCACGTCCGGGGGCTGGCCGCCGGAGATCTTCGTACCGAGGTAGTTGAGCATCGCGTCCTGGGTGGGGACGTAACTGACCGTCGCCCCGGTGCGCTTCTCGAACTCCTTGAGGACCTTGCTGAAGTTCTCCTGCTCGGGGCCGGTCCAGACCGCTACGACCTGGACCTTCTCGCCGTTCAGCTTGGGGAGCGTGACGCTGGACGCCGGCGACTTGGTGGCGTCCGCGCCTTCTTTGTCTCCGCCGTCCCCCTTGCCGTCGCCGCTGCACCCGGTGAGGGCGAGCGCGCCCGCGGCGATCACTGCCAGGGCGGCCCTTCGAGCCCTTCGGTCCCTATTCGTACGAAGAGTTGTGCGCATCTTTGCCCCGTCTCTGCCGTGCGCGTACGGACCGGCGCAGCTCTGACGGTGGCGGCGCCGATGCCGGTGTAGCTGTCCCGTGGGTCAGTCCTACGCCCGGTGGTCGGGGCTCGCAATAGTGCCTTCAGTGTCAACTCGATGATCGTAATGGGCTCGTGATGTTGGATCAGCTGTCACCAGGGTTATGAGCATGTTTTCGCATGTCTGGGACCGGGGTCCCTGGGGCTCCAGGTGACGCTGGGGCTCCTGATGCTGCTGGGACTTCCAAGGGTGTGAGTGGTGCGAGCGGCGCCGCGTCGACCGTGCGGGCCGCGCGGTCCAGGGCGCTGGCGAGCAGGGCCAGGTCCGTGGGCCCGTTACCCAGCTCGCGGACCGGGCGCCGGGTCGGCGGATCGCCCATCCGCTCCCACTCCAGCGGGACGACGGTGGGCCGCAGGGTCGCCGTACGGGGGATGCGCCCGGTGACCCGGCCGCCCTGGAACACCGTTACGGGACCGTCCGCGTGATGCAGCCTGCCCCGGCCGGGCGCCGGATCCTCGGGCGAGGGGACGGCCGGCGGGGCGTCGAGGACCACGCGCAGCCGCGCACCTCGGGCCAGCTCCGTGTCCGCCGTGCGGTCCGGCCTGGCGGAGGTGGCGACCAGATGCACCCCGAGCCGCTCGCCATCGCGGGCCACCGCCTCCAGAGCCCGCACGACCGAACCGGCGGACGGGCGGCCCGTACTGCCGAGGGCGGGGGCGACCAGCGCGTCCAGGTCGTCGACCAGCACGACGAGGCGGGGGAGCGGTGAGTGCCCGGAGTCCGGGCGGGCCTGCTGCGCGAGGGACGTGGTGGTCCGCAGGCGCAGGGTCCCGCCGCTGGAGGGCGGGTCGAGGTCGCCGCTGTGCTGCTCGGCGGAGCTGGGCGGGCGCTGGCCGACCAGCCTGCCCGACACCTCGCGGTGGGTGTGCCACTCGGCGAAGCCGAGGCCGCCGAGGAGCTCGTGGCGGCGCTTCAGCTCGGCGCCGAGCGCCTGCGCGAACTCGCGCATGCGCAGCGGATCGGAGGCCACCAGGTGCGTCGAGACGTGCGGCAGCTCGGTGCAGACCCGCAGGCCCTCGCCGCGCTCACCGCCCGCCCCGTCGACCAGGACAAGACCGAGCCGGTCGGGCCTGGCGGCGGCGGCCAGCGAGGCGGCGACGGAACGCAGCAGCTCGGTGCGCCCACTGCCCGCCGGGCCCTCGATCAGCAGATGCGGTCCCTCGGCGGTCAGGTCGACGCACAGCGGCCCGCGCGGGCCCGCACCCAGGACCGCCCACGCGCGGGTGGCGCCCGGCGCTTGGCCGTCGTCCGCCGCGGCGGCCCAGCGGGCCATCAGGGAAGCGGGCGTGGCCCGGGCCAGTCCCAGCTCGTCAAGGAGCCGGGCGGACGACGGCAGCGCCGCGGCCCGGCCCGAGCGGCCCGGCGGCGGCCCGTCCGTACGCAGCGGGGCCATTGACCGGGCGAAGCGCTCCGCCCAGGCCGCGGACACCGCGTCCAGCGTTGCGAGCGTGCCGTGCCCCACGGGCTGCCCGCCCGTCGTGCGCAGCAGCCGCAGCGCGGTGGCCACATCGCCGCTGAGCAGGGCGACCGCCCCGCACTCGCGGAAGGCGGGCGCGGCGGCGCAGGCCGCCTCGTAGGTAGCGGCGACCGGTGAGACGGGGGATGCTGCGGCGGTCTCGGCCAGGGTCAGGAGGTGGATGCCGCTCGCAGCGCCGGTCGCGGCCAGCCGGGCGGTGGCCTCGCGCAGCCCGGCGGAACCGGGGTCGCCGTCGACGATCACCACGGTGTACGGCCCGTCCGCGCCCAGCGGTTCCTCGTCGGTCCGCCGCACCAGCTCGGCGATGCGGGCCGCGGCCTGGTCCCGGTCGTAGGCCAGGAGCAGCCGGCAGTCCTGGCCGTGGGCGGGCCGCAGATGCGGCAGCCAGCCGAGCCAGCCCCACTCGGCCTTGCGCTCATCGAGTCCCCTGGAGCGGTCCGCGCTGATCAGCACGATCTCCAGGTCGACGGGGGAGTGCAGGGCGGCCAGCTGCGCGACGGCGGACCTGGCAAGTCCGGCCAGCCGGGACCGAGGCCCGGCGAGGCCCAGCGAGCCCACCTCCCGCAGCCCCACGGTCACCGGCACGGCCGGCAACGGGCGGCCACCGTCGGGCCCGGCCCGGTCGGCGGTGCCCAGCCGGAGCACCAGCGTCTCGGGGTGCCCGGGGCCGCGCTCCCACAGCCGGGGGCCTGGGCCGAGGGCGGTGAGCAGCAGGGACGCCGGGTCGGGCCAGGTCTCCGGGGCGGTGGACGCGGCCGGCGGTACGTCCGCGGCGGCGCCGGCGGGGGGCATCCCGACGGGGGTCGACTCCGCCGGTGCGTACTCGGGCACCGTCTCCCCGCGCCCGCCGGTCAGCCGCCGGGCCCAGGCTCCTATTCCGCCGCGCCTACGGGCCTGCTCCTCGCCGAAGACCCCGCGCCGGCCGCCATGAGTCCCGTCACCGGAACCCGGCCGGCCGCCGAAGCTGTGGCCCGAGCCGGATCCGCGCCTGCCGTACCCGTCGTCGGCGGTGCTGTCGTCGCCAGCACCGCCGGTGCGGCCCGATGCAGTGGCCGCGGGGTCCGTCAGGCCGCCGTACGCCTCCGGGGCGAATTCCGCGTGATCGTCCACCGGCCCCGCCGGGGGTCCTGGGGTGCGACCCGATGCGGCTCGGCCACCGGCCTCGCCCGCGGTACCCGGATCCGGGTACCTGATGGCGTCCTGCCCCGGGTAGGAGGACTCCGTACCACGCCGCGCGTCATGGGGAGCTCCAACGGGCGCACTGGGCGCCCCGGGCGCCGAACCGGCTCGGTCGTCGTAAGGACCGGCGCCGGTCCGGCTCGCGGCCGAGGGTCCGCCCTCGGGGACGAACTGCCCCGGCACCGTGGGCGCGGCCCCGGGTCGGCCGACGTGCGGCCGGGACACGGGCCGGGCGGCCGGGCGGCCGGGCGGCCGGTCCATGCGGTCGTCGGTGCTGTCGGGCTCGATGCTGCTGTCGTACGGCCAGCGGACGGCGCCGCCGGACCGCTCGCCGCCGAACCGCTCGCCGACGGACCGGGACCGCTCACCGGGGGCCTCGGAAGGCGCTCCTGCCCGGGATTCGTGCGGGGTGGCTCCCGGCGCTTCGTACGACGGTCCGCTCCGGGAGTCCTCGGCGGCTCCGGTCGCCGTTGTGCCTGCCGGTCCGCCGCCCTGGGCGTCGTACGGCCCGGTGGACCGCACGACGGGCGGGGTCCCGGCGAGGTGTCCCGAGACCCGGCGGCCGGCTGGAGGGCCGCTGTCCGGGGCCGTGGTGTCGGTCGGGGTTTCGCTCCTGGTTTCGGTCGGGACAGCGGCCCGGGAGCTTCGGCCCGTGACTGGGGGCGCCGGGGCGCCGTGCGCGCCCGGCGCCGGGTCGCCCCTGGTGCTCTTGGTGGGCCCTTCCGGCGCCCGGGTGATGCGCAGGTGGCCCTCGCCGTCCGGGGCCACCGGGAGTGAGGGGGGCAGGTCGCCCGGGGCCAGCCGCAGCGCGGACTCGCCCACCCGCAGCAGGGCGCCGGGCGCCAGCCGCACGGGGCGCTCGTCGACCTCCGCGCCGTCCAGCGCCGTGCCGTTGGTGGAGCCGAGGTCCGCGACCGAGACGCGGCCGTCCTCCGTCAATGTCACCGCGCAGTGCAGGCGTGACACGTCCGGGTCGTCCAGCGGGACGTCCGCGTCCGTGGAGCGGCCGATGCTGATCCGGCCACCGTGCAGCAGGTGGACGCCTCCGGCGTCGGGGCCCGCCACGACGTGCAGCTGGGCCGGGGCCGGTGTCGCGTCGGGCCGGGTGTCGCCCTCCGGCGCGGGCGCGTGCAGTGACAGCACCGCCCCGTCGACCAGCGGCGGCTCACCCAGCGCGCAGTGCTGCGCGTCGAGCCGCTCGCGCCCCGCGTAGACGATCACCGCGCCCGTGGTCTCCGGGCCTGAGCCCGGACCCGAGACGGCCGCAGCCAGGCCCGAGGCCACGGCGGCCAGCGCGGTTCCCGCGGGGGCGGTGACCAGCACATCACAGGCGCGCGCGGCCGGCGCGGCGCCCTGGAGGCCCTGGCCCTGGGGTTGCGCGCCGTGTGTGCTCTGGCCGCTGCGCGGCGCGAGAACGGTCAGCCGGATCTGCATCGCCGTCAGCGGTCCCTTCTGCGCGAAGTGCCCGGCAAGGGGACCGCCCTGTGATTCCCCCCACCCGGCACGGACGCGTCGTCCGGTACAGGTCGGCACGCAACGAGGGACTCCCGACCCCGTAGTTCCGTGCTGGAGGCATCCTCGCACCTGCCACTGACAACACGCCCGGCACCTGCGGGCAAGTGATCTTGATTGGTCGGCTGTGGACGTAAAAGTGCAGGCTTGGGATCACAGGTGACGTATGCGGCACGTGTGTTCGGCAACCATCCGTACAGTGCGGGCGTCTTTCCCGTGAACAGGCGTTGTCCGTGCCCCGTTCGGTGGCACCGGGGCGGCATTACAGTGGGTCGGAAATACGGGCCGGAGCGCTCGGGACGATGCGAGGGCCACGCAGCCACGCCAAGGGAACATGAACAGCAGGGAGCGCATGACGTGCGGCCGGTAGGCAGTAAGTACCTGCTAGAAGAGCCGATCGGGCGCGGCGCCACGGGCGTCGTCTGGCGGGCTCGCCAGCGCGAGACCGCGGGGGCCGAAGCGGCGGTGGCCGGTCAGCCCGGCGAGACCGTGGCGATCAAGGTCCTCAAGGAGGAGCTCGCCAACGACGCGGATGTCGTGATGCGCTTCCTCCGGGAGCGGTCCGTGCTGCTGCGGCTCACCCACCCCAACATCGTCCGGACCAGGGACCTGGTCGTCGAGGGTGATCTGCTCGCCCTCGTCATGGACCTGATCGACGGCCCCGACCTGCACCGTTACATCCGCGAGAACGGTCCCTTCTCGCCCGTAGCCGCGTCCCTCCTGACCGCGCAGATCGCGGACGCGCTGGCCGCCAGCCACGCCGACGGTGTGGTCCACCGCGACCTGAAGCCCGCGAACGTCCTGCTCGACGAGCGCGGCGGCCAGATGCACCCGATGCTCACCGACTTCGGCATCGCACGCCTCGCGGACTCCCCGGGCCTGACCCGTACCCACGAATTCGTCGGCACGCCCGCGTATGTCGCGCCGGAGTCCGCCGAGGGCCGTCCGCAGACCTCCGCCGTCGACATCTACGGCGCGGGCATCCTGCTGTACGAGCTGGTCACCGGGCGTCCGCCGTTCGCCGGCGGCACGGCGCTCGAAGTGCTCCACCGCCACCTCAGCGAGGAGCCCCGGCGCCCCACCACCGTCCCCGAGCCGCTCTGGACGGTCATAGAGCGCTGCCTGCGCAAGGAGCCCAACGAGCGGCCGAGCGCCGAGAACCTCGCCCGCGCCCTGCGCACCGTCGCCGGCGGCATCGGCGTCCACTCGTCGTCCGCGCAGGTCGAGGCGGCCATGGGGGTGGGCGCGCTGCTCGCCCCCGACCCGGCGCCCGCGCCGGTCCCCGAGATGCCGGGTGCCGCGGACCCGACCCAGGTCCTGCCGAGCAATGCGGGTTCGTACGACCCGGGCGCCGCGACCAGCGTCATGCCGTCCACGGGCGGGCCGCGGCACGGCGCCGGACCCGGCGACGCGACCTCGGTGATGCCGCCCGTCCCGCCGGCCCCCGACGGCATGCCGGGCAGCCCCGAGGACCCGCACCCCTGGCAGAACCAGCTGCGGGCGGTACGCGACCGCAATGAGCAGACGCAGGTCCAGTACCTCGACCCGAGCGAGGACCCGCTGCGCCGCCGCCCCCAGCGCCAGCCGCAGCAGCAGCCGCAGCAACCCCCGCAGTACCAGCAGCCGCCCCAGCGCCGACAGCAGCAGCAACCGCAGCGGTACGCCCCGCCGCCTCCGCCGCAGCATCAGCAGCCGCAGGCGCCGCCCCCGCAGCAGCGGTACGCGCCTCCTCCGCAGCAGCCCGCCCCGCCGACTCCGCGCCCGCCGCGCGAGCCGCGCCGCAGCAATCCCAACCGGATGCGGATCCCCGGTCTCGGCTGCCTCAAGGGCTGCCTGTTCAGCATCGTGCTGCTGTTCGTGGCCGCCTGGCTCATCTGGGAGCTGACCCCGCTCCAGGGCTGGATCGGTTCGACCAAGGGCTTCTTCGAGCAGATCGGCGACACCTACAACTCCGTCAGTAAGTGGTTCGAGGACATCGGCGGCCCCACCAAGTGACCGACTCGGTTGACTTGTCGACTTCTGGGGGCTGATTTCGCCCCCAGAAGTGCGGGTTGGCGCCATACGGGGCACGGAGCGCCCCGCCACCCGCGTAGCCTCAGGGCGATCGACAGCCGCTGAGGGAGCAGTCTTGGCACGGAAAATCGGCAGCCGGTACACCGCCCACCAGATCCTGGGCCGCGGCAGCGCCGGCACGGTATGGCTGGGCGACGGACCCGAGGGTCCGGTCGCCATCAAGCTGCTGCGCGAGGACCTCGCCTCCGACCAGGAACTCGTCGGACGCTTCGTCCAGGAGCGCACCGCACTGCTCGGACTCGAACACCCCCGGGTGGTCTCCGTCCGCGACCTCGTCGTCGACGGCAACGACCTCGCCCTCGTCATGGACCTCGTACGCGGTACGGACCTGCGCACCCGGCTCGACCGCGAGCGCCGCCTGGCGCCCGAGGCGGCGGTCGCGATCGCCGCGGACGTCGCCGACGGCCTGGCCGCCGCGCACGCGGCCGGGGTGGTGCACCGGGACGTCAAGCCGGAGAACATCCTGCTCGACATGGAGGGCCCGCTCGGCCCCGGCGGCGCGCACCCGGCGCTGCTGACGGACTTCGGTGTCGCCAAGCTGATCGACACCCCCCGCCGCACCCGCGCGACGAAGATCATCGGTACGCCGGACTATCTGGCCCCCGAGATCGTCGAGGGCCTGCCGCCGCGCGCCGCGGTCGACATCTACGCGCTGGCCACCGTCCTGTACGAGCTGCTCGCGGGCTTCACCCCCTTCGGCGGCGGCCACCCCGGCGCCGTACTGCGCCGCCATGTCACCGAAACGGTTGTGCCGCTGCCCGGCATCCCCGAGGAGCTGTGGCAGCTCCTGGTGCAGTGCCTGGCGAAGGCGCCGGCGTCCCGCCTGCGTGCGTCGGAGCTGTCCGTGCGGCTGCGCGAACAGCTCCCCCTGCTGGCCGGCATCCCGCCGCTGGACGTCGACGAGCCGGACACCGAGGAGGAGGCGGCGTACGAGGAGCAGTCCCGCCACCCCGAAACGTCCGAGGAGCCGCGCCGCCGCGGCGCCGTCCCCCTGGTACCGGGGTCGGCCCTCGACTCGAACCGCGACACCCATACGAGCATGCGCGTCCCGGGCCCCGACGAACTGGCCGGGGGCGCCCGCGGCACGGCCCGCGCCCCCCGCGCGAGCGGTCAGCGCCGTCCCGGATCTGCCCGCCACAAGGCAGGCAGCGTCCGCAGGCGCCGCCTGGCCCTGGGTGTCGTGGCGGTCCTGCTCGCGGCGGCCGCCGGTGTCGGCGGCTGGCTCGCGGTCATGGACGATGGCCCGCAAACGCCGCCCCGGGACACGCGCCAGTCGTCCCCTTCCCAGCCCTAGCCCCAGCCCCAGGGGGAGTACGGCGGGCGAGGGGAACACCCGCCCGCCCAGCCGTTACGCTGGACCCGTGGCAGTCGTCGATGTATCCGAAGAGCTCAAGTCCCTCTCCTCGACCATGGGGTCGATCGAGGCCGTCCTGGACCTCGACAGCCTGAGGGCCGATATCGCCGTGCTTGAGGAGCAGGCAGCCGCGCCGTCCCTGTGGGACGACCCGGACGCCGCGCAGAAGATCACGAGCAAGCTTTCGCACCTCCAGGCCGAGGTCCGCAAGACGGAGGCGCTCCGCAGCCGGATCGACGACCTGCCGGTGTTCTTCGAGCTCGCTGAGGCCGAGGACGACGCGGACACCCTCGCGGAGGCGGAGACCGAGCTCATCGCTGTCCGCAAGGCGCTGGAAGAGATGGAAGTACGTACGCTCCTCTCCGGCGAGTACGACGCGCGCGAGGCCCTCGTCAACATCCGCGCCGAGGCCGGGGGCGTCGACGCCTCCGACTTCGCCGAGCGACTGCAGCGCATGTACCTGCGCTGGGCCGAGCGGCACAACTACTCCACCGAGGTCTACGAGACGTCGTACGCCGAAGAGGCCGGCATCAAGTCGACCACCTTCGTCGTCCGGGCGCCGTACGCCTACGGAACGCTCTCCGTCGAGCAGGGCACGCACCGGCTCGTCCGCATCTCGCCCTTCGACAACCAGGGCCGCCGGCAGACCTCCTTCGCGGGCGTCGAGGTGCTCCCGGTCGTCGAGAAGACCGACCACATCGAGATCGACGACACCGAGCTGCGCGTCGACGTCTACCGCGCGTCGGGCCCCGGCGGACAGGGCGTCAACACCACCGACTCCGCGGTGCGGCTGACCCACATCCCGACCGGCATCGTCGTCTCCTGTCAGAACGAGCGCTCGCAGATCCAGAACAAGGCCAGCGCGATGAACGTCCTGCAGGCGAAGCTCCTTGAGCGCCGCCGCCAGGAGGAGAAGGCCGAGATGGACGCCCTCAAGGGTGACGGCGGCAACTCCTGGGGAAACCAGATGCGTTCGTACGTCCTGCACCCCTACCAGATGGTCAAGGACCTGCGTACGGAGTTCGAGGTCGGAAATCCGCAGGGCGTGCTCGACGGCGAGATCGACGGCTTCCTCGAAGCGGGAATTCGCTGGCGCAAGCAGCAGGAGAAGTAAACCTCGCTTTGTCGACACGGCAACTGGCGCCCTTGAGGCGCCAGTTGCCGTTTGTGTCACAGTCGCACCCTCGTACGGTGGGCAAGTGTTCCCATTTCGGGCATTGCTCGCGCAACCTCCTTGACGCGCTTCTTGTTTCTAGGAAGGCTGGCGCGCGGCATGCGTATCTACTGGGGCGCGTGTGATCCCGGGGAATGTAAACATCCCCAGCGGCTGTCGCCCCAGCGCTGCTCCACTGACGAATTCAGCTACTGGGGGTAGTACACAGATGACCAAGAAGACGCGGATCCGTGTTGCACGGATAGCCGCCGGCGCGGTAATTGCCGCCGGTGCGTCGCTGACCGCCGCGGGCGCGGCTCAGGCCGTCGGGTTCGGCGTCGAGGACAGCGTGGACACGGGCGTTGTCGACGTCGGCCTCGGCCTCGACGTGAACGACACCGAGGGTGGCGACAACACTGGTGGCACCACGGCGGGTGGCGTCGATGGCGGTCCTACGACCGGCGGCACGACGGGTGACACCACCACTGGCGGTACCACCGGTGACACCACGACCGGCGGCACGACCGGTGACACCACGACTGGCGGCACGACGGGTGACACCACGACCGGCGGCACGACCGGTGCTACGACCGGCGACACCACGACGGGTGACACCACGACCGGTGCTACGACCGGCGACACCACGACCGGCGGCACAACGGGTGACACCACCGGCGGTGACACCACCGGCGGTACGACCGGCGGTGACACTGGCGGCAGCACCGGCGGTGACACCACCGGCGGTGACACGGGCGGTGACACCACCGGTGGCGACACCACCGGCGGTACGACCGGCGGTGACACTGGCGGCACCACGGGCGGTGACACCACCGGCGGCGACACGACCGGTGGCAGCACCGGTGGCGACACCACCGGCGGCGGTGACACGACCGGCGGTGACACGACCGGCGGCACTGCCACCGGCGGCGACACCACCGGTGGCAACGACGGCACCGACACCGACAGCGTCGGCTCCCAGCCGGTCGAGCAGGGCAAGGCCAAGGAGGAGCTCGCCGAGACGGGCGCCGCCGAGACCTCGTTCCTGCTGATCGGTGCGGCGACGATGATCGCCGGTGGCATCGGCTTCCGCATGCTGCCGCGTCTGGTCAGCGGCCGCACCGTCGCCTGAACCACTTAGACGTCACTCGGAGGCCGATCAGGCCCTCGTCGGACGTCACAGGAAAGGGACCGGAGCGCTCAGCGCTCCGGTCCCTTTCCTGTGACGAACACTCCGGGGCGCCGCCCCGACGTCCGCGCCGCGCCCTCAGGAGGCCCGTGGGGCCCCGAGGGCGGCCGTTACGCGGTCTGGTGCACCAGCAGGGCCAGCGCGGCCACCAGCAGTGCGAGCAGCGCCAGGAGCGCCGCAGGGCTCAGCCCCGCCAGGGGGCCCTCCTGCTGGAGTCGCTGCCTGCTGGCCCGGCACACCTGGCAGCGGCCCTCGTTCACCGGCGCCGCGCAGTTTGCGCACACCAATCGGTCGTAGGTCATGCGCTGTCCTCCTCCCGCGCGGCGGAGCCGCAGCCGTGCACCCTCAGCCGGGTAGCCGTACCAATCAACGGTCTACTCCGCTCAACGCTCCGGGAAACTCCACCGTTCCCCCTTCCACTGTGCCAGCTCCCACACGTTCCGGCGCGCCCCACCGGAGTACGACCACCCGCTCGTGCCCGGGAAGTGGCCCGGATCGGGCGCAGATCCGTGATAAAACGCCCATCCCAGGACGCCGACTGCGCGGGCCCGTCCGGGTCGCGTATGGTCACGCTCACCTACTCCCGGCGACCGTGGTGCACCCGTGATCCGATTCGACAATGTCTCCAAGACTTACCCGAAGCAGAACCGCCCCGCTCTCAGGGATGTTTCCCTGGAGGTCGAGAAGGGCGAGTTCGTCTTCCTCGTGGGCTCTTCAGGCTCCGGTAAGTCCACTTTTCTGCGGCTGTTGCTGCGCGAGGAGCGCGCCAGCCACGGCATGGTGCACGTCCTGGGCAAGGACCTCGCGCGCCTGTCCAACTGGAAGGTGCCGAGCATGCGCCGCCAGTTGGGCACCGTCTTCCAGGACTTCCGCCTGCTCCCCAACAAGACCGTCGGGGAGAACGTCGCGTTCGCGCAGGAAGTCATCGGCAAGTCCCGCGGAGAGATCCGCAAGTCCGTACCGCAGGTCCTCGATCTCGTCGGTCTCGGCGGCAAGGAGGACCGGATGCCCGGTCAGCTCTCGGGCGGTGAGCAGCAACGCGTGGCGATCGCCAGGGCCTTCGTCAACCGGCCGATGCTGCTCATCGCGGACGAGCCGACCGGAAATCTCGACCCGCAGACCTCCGTCGGCATCATGAAGCTGCTGGACCGCATCAACCGCACCGGCACCACTGTGGTGATGGCGACCCACGACCAGCAGATCGTCGACCAGATGCGCAAGCGCGTCATCGAACTCGAGAAGGGCCGCCTCGTGCGCGACCAGTCTCGGGGCGTCTACGGATACCAGCACTGAAAGGACGCCATGCGCGCCCAGTTCGTCCTGTCGGAGATTGGCGTCGGTCTCCGTCGTAACCTCACGATGACCTTCGCGGTAGTCATCTCTGTCGCTCTCTCCCTCGCCCTTTTCGGCGGCGCGCTGCTCATGCGCGAGCAGGTGAGCACGATGAAGGGCTTCTGGTACGACAAGGTCAATGTCTCGATCTTCTTCTGCAACAAGAACGACGCGGAGACCATCCCCAAGTGCGCCAAGGGAGCGGTCACCACAGAGCAGAAGCAGCAGGTCAAGGATGACCTCGGGAAGATGGACATCGTCAAGAAGGTCGACTACGAGTCGGCCGACGACGCGTTCAAGCACTACAAGGAGCAGTTCGGGGACTCCTCGATGGCCGACACCATCACCCCGGACCAGATGCAGGAGTCGTTCCGGGTCAAGCTTGAGGACCCGGAGAAGTACAAGGTGGTCGCGACCGCGTTCGCGGGCCGGGACGGTGTGCAGTCCGTCCAGGACCAACGCGGCATCCTCGACAACCTCTTCGAGTTGATGAACGGCATGAATGTGGCCGCGCTCTGCGTGATGGCCCTGATGCTTGTCATCGCGCTGATGCTGATCGTCAACACCGTGCGCGTATCGGCCTTCAGCCGACGGCGTGAAACAGGCATCATGCGGCTCGTCGGCGCGTCCAGCTTCTATATCCAGATGCCGTTCATCATGGAGGCCGCGTTCGCCGGCCTGATCGGTGGTGTGGTCGCCTGCGGCATGCTGCTCGCGGGGCGGTACTTCCTGATCGACCACGGTCTCGCGCTCGCCGACAAGCTGACTCTCGTCAACTTCATCGGCTGGGACGCGGTGCTCGCGAAACTGCCGCTGGTGCTCGCCATCGCGCTGCTGATGCCCGCCATCGCGGGCTTCGTGGCACTGCGCAAGTACCTGAAGGTGTGACATGAGCCCCGGGCGCCGTCCGAGCATCAGCTCGTACGGCGCCCTTCGTTTGTCCTAGACTCGTCGGCATGCAGGGCCCGGAAGACAGCCTCCAACCCCGTGCGATCCGCCGCGGGGCCGCCCTGACATTGGTCTTTGCCACCGTCCTCGCCACCGCGGTCGCCACCGGCTCCTGGGAGCGCGTCGACGAAAAGCGGCCCCCCGACCGGCACCCCGCCTCCCGCTCGGTCGCCGCGACAGCGGACCGCGAAGCGGTCGCCGACGCCGCGGCCGAGGCGATGGCCGACGGAAAGTCCGGCAAGGAGGCGGCCCAGGAGGTCGTCAGCCGCAGCGGGGACCGCTGGGGCGCGGTGTACGACCCCGGCGAGTACGAGGAGTTCGAGCAGGCCCTCGACGGCGAGTACACGGGCGTGGGGCTGTGGGCCAAGCGCACCCGCGACGGCCGTATCGAGGTGTCCAGGGTGCAGTCCGGCGGGCCCGCCGAACGGGCCGGGGTCAGGGCGGGCGACCAGCTCCGTACGATCGACGGCCACCGGGTCGAGAAGCGCCCCGTCACCGAGGTCGTGAAGCTGCTGCGCGGGAAGAAGCCGGCGAAGCCCGGCACCTGGGTCGCGCTCGGCCTCCAGCGCTCCACGCACGCGTGGAGCGAGACGGTGCAGCGGGCCCGGCTGGCCACCGAGGCCGTCACGGTCGAGCGGCTCGCGGACGGCGCGACGCTGATCAGGGTGGCGTCCTTCACCAAGGGCTCGGGCGACCAGGTGCGCGAGGCGGTGCAGAAGGCTCCGCGGGACCACGGCCTCCTCCTCGACCTACGCGGCAACGGCGGCGGACTGGTCACCGAGGCCGTCACCGCGGTCTCCGCCTTCCTCGACGGGGGCCTGGTCGCCACGTACGACGTGCACGGTGAGCAGCGCGCCCTCTACGCGGAGCCGGGCGGGGACACCGAGAGACCCGTTGTCGCGCTTGTCGACGGCGGCACGATGAGCGCCGCCGAGCTCGTCACGGGGGCGCTCCAGGATCGCGGGCGCGCGGTCACCGTGGGATCGCGCACCTTCGGCAAGGGATCGGTCCAGATGCCGAGCAGGCTGCCGGACGGCTCCGTCGCCGAGCTGACCGTGGGTCACTACCGGACTCCGGCGGGCCGCAGCGTCGACGGCCGGGGCATCAGCCCGGACCTTTCGGTGAGCGACAGGGCCCAGCAGAGGGCCCAGACAGTATTGAGTGGCCTCGGGGGAGGGTCTTAGTGCGAAAATGGTCGCACTATGGCTAAGGAACAAGGGCGCAAGATGATCGCGCAGAACAAGAAGGCGCGCCACGACTACCTCATCATCGACACCTACGAGGCCGGCATGGTCCTGACCGGTACCGAGGTGAAGTCCCTCCGGCAGGGGCGCGCCTCGCTGGTGGACGGCTTCGTGCAGCTGGAGGGCAACGAGGCGTGGCTGTACAACATCCACGTACCCGAGTACACCCAGGGGACCTGGACCAACCACTCCGCGCGCCGCAAGCGCAAGCTGCTGCTCAACCGGGTCGAGATCGACAAGCTGGCGGCGAAGTCGCAGGAGAGCGGCCACACGATCGTGCCGCTCGCGATGTATTTCAAGGACGGCCGAGCCAAGATCGAGATCGCGCTGGCCAAGGGCAAGAAGGAGTACGACAAGCGTCAGACGCTGCGCGAGAAGCAGGATCTGCGCGAGACGAGCCGGGTGATCTCGGCCGTGAAGCGCAAGGAGCGGAGCTGAGCGACCGAGCCCACGCCGGGCCGGTCAGGAATGCGCTGGCCCCGTCGTGCGTTGGTCACGTACGATGGGCACTGCACACCACCACTGGTGGGGTGCGGCACCACAAGCACCACCTTGAAAAATCAACATGGGGATGATCGGTTTCGACAGCGGATGTCGAGGCAGGGGAAGCGAGTCGAGGAAGCGGCAATGATCTCGTTAACCATATGTCGCAAACTATAATCGCCGATTCCAAGCGCGATTCCTTCGCCCTCGCTGCCTAAGTAGCGACTGCGTGAAGTGTCAGCCCAGGAGTGTTCCCGGCCTGGATCCTGGCATCATCAAGGGAACTAAACCACTCGGTCCGGTCACGGGATCGGGTGGGAAACCAAACAGTGACTGAGCCCGTCGGAGACTTGTCCGTGTGATCTCCGGGGCCGAGAAAAGCGAAGCGGACTGCACTCGGAGAAGCCCTGGTTCTGCACCGTTGGACGCGGGTTCGATTCCCGCCATCTCCACAATTCCCATGTGAGGCTGAGGCCCCGCTGCCATTACGGCAGCGGGGCCTTCGTCTTGCCCGCCGGTCCATGTCCGCCATGTGCCCACGGGCCGCACTCGTCGGCCGTTAGTCACAGATCCGCGAGCAGTCGGCGGCTTCATCGCTGAGATCCAGCCACCATGAAATGCGTCGATTTGGCTGTTCGGTCTTTTGTTGGACGGGGTATTGAAGAGGCGTTAATCCTCACGGGTGACAAGTCGCTCAGGCGTTCCTATGGGTGGACCGTGATCGGCCCCGGCCATGACTGAGCGCCGCCGCAATTATCGCCGTACCGAGGCGTGTCCGGGCGGTCGGGCCCTGATTCCGTCACGATGTCGTCGATATCGCTGTGGGACAAAAGGGGGCCGACAAAACCGCCCCAAGGCAATCAAAAGGTGCGGAAATCTGATACTGGAGTGACGCAAGTGACCAGAAGTGTCTGTCGGTGCACAACCGCCCGAACCTCATATGTCACTGCTCCTCAACAACAAATGACACAGCGGTCATTGGATCCCCGGGGTCCGCTACATTCGGGGCCCGGGTGCAGAAGTAAGGGGCATTCGGTACGGGTGGGGACTTGCGCCGGCATAGGCAGCCGTGTGTGCACCCCGCATCATTCTTTCCTGTGGGGACGTGTGAAAAGCTATGGAAAATTGGCGGGAAAATGCCCTGGACGGGCCGACTCGTGATCCGAGTGGACTCACTGTCCAGCTGGACGACCCCGATCGGCCGCCGGCCGAACTGAAGACGGGGCCGCAGTTCCAGGAGAACTCCGACGGGCCGGTGTTCGTCGACGAGAGCGGTCGCAGGAAAAAGAAGTTCCGCCGGATCGGCTGGGTTCTCGCGGCGGCCTGTGCCTGTTACGCGATCGCCGTGGTCGCGGCCCTGATGGGGGGCACTTCCAAGGCGCCCTGGCTGCCGATGCCCGGATTCGTGAAGGAGGAGAGATCCGCGGACAGGGTCGAGGCGGCGCCCGCTCCCTCCACCGATCCGCTGCCGCCCGTGGCGACTCCGGGTGCGCCGACCGGCGTGACCCCGGTGGGCCCCGTGGCGTCGTCCGGCACCTCTCCGCTGCTGCTCCCGGTGCCCCGGGGCGGGGCCGTCAGCAGGCCGCCCGCCGCGACCGGGCCGGGCGCCAAAGGCGCCGGCACCGCCGGGCCCGCCGACCGCAACGGCCCGGCGCCGGACGCCGATCCGGGTGCGGGCCCGGGCGCCGTCCCCGCACCTGTCCCCGCACCCGGCACGGGCCCCGGTGCCAGCGCCGACCCGGACCCGGATCCCGCCCCGGATCCCGCCCCCGATCCGGAGCCCCCCGCCGATCCGGGCCCCGGTACCGGCACGGACCCCACCCCGACCCCCGCCCCCGACCCCACGCCGGCCCCGGACCCCGCCGCGGGCGACTCCACTCAACTCGCCGCGAAGGGCCCTTAGTGGAGCCGGCAACTCGGAGTGACTCCCCGAGCAGGCGCGGCACTCGCGCCCACCGCACCGTCCGTCGCCGTATCCCCATGCGTTACCTGCTGGCTTCGCTCCTGCTGGTCGCGCTGCTCGCGATGCTGATGCTGCGGGGTTACGTACACAGCGAGATCCTCGCCGACCACCGCGTCCGCCCCCCGATATCCGCCGGTCATGTCCCCGAGGACATCCTCACGGGCGGTCCGGTGAT
This sequence comes from Streptomyces changchenzhani, assembly GCF_039766235.1. Lineage (NCBI taxonomy): Bacteria > Bacillati > Actinomycetota > Actinomycetes > Kitasatosporales > Streptomycetaceae > Streptomyces > Streptomyces changchenzhani. The sequence continues at coordinate 1,173,257 of NZ_JBDHNH010000001.1, forward strand.
CGACGCGCGCAGCGCACAGACGCCCAAGGCGCTGAGCATCCCCGAGCGCAAGCTCGTGCTGACCTTCGACGACGGCCCCGACCCGAAATGGACCCCGAAGGTCCTCGACAAACTCAAGCAGTACAAGGCCCATGGCGTCTTCTTCGTCACCGGCACCATGGCTTCGCGCCACCCCGACCTGGTCGAGCGCATTGTGCGCGAGGGCCACGAGGTCGGGCTGCACACCTTCAACCACCCCGACCTCTCCCGCCAGCCGAAGTCCCGTATCGACTGGGAGCTGACCCAGAACCAGCTCGCCATCGCGGGCGCGGCCGACATCCGCACCTCGCTGTTCCGGCCGCCGTACTCGTCGTTCTCCGACGCCCTCGACAACAAGTCCTGGCCGGTCGCCCAGTACATCGGCAGCCGCGGCTACATCACGGTGCTCACCGACACCGACAGCGAGGACTGGAAGCGCCCCGGCATCGACGCGATCATCGAGCGCGCCACCCCCGAGGGCACCGAGGGCTCGATCGTGCTGATGCACGACTCGGGCGGGGACCGCTCACAGACCGTGGCGGCTCTCGACCGTTTCCTGCCCGCGATGCAGGAGCGCGGCTACACCTTCACCCACCTGACCGGCGCGCTCGGCGCCGCCTCGGCGCACACCGCCGTGACAGGACCCGAGCTGTGGAAGGGCAAGGCCTGGATCTACGCCGTGAGCGTCTCCGAGAAGACCACCGGTGTGCTCGTCATCGGCCTCGCCGTCGTCGGCGTGCTGGTCATGGCGCGCTTCGGCCTGATGCTCCTGCTGTCCTTCCTGCACGCCCGCAAGGTCCACCGGCACGACTTCAGTTGGGGCCCGCCGGTCACCCGACCCGTGTCCGTGCTGGTCCCGGCGTACAACGAGCGCGAATGCATCGCCAATACGGTCCGCTCGCTGATGGCCGGTGAGCACCCCATCGAGGTCGTCGTCATCGACGACGGCTCGTCGGACGGCACCGCCGACATCGTCGATGCGCTGGACCTGCCGGACGTACGAGTCGTGCGCCAGCCGAACTCGGGCAAACCCGCCGCCCTCAACAACGGCCTGGTACACGCCCGTTACGACATTGTCGTGATGATGGACGGTGACACGGTCTTCGAACCGGCCACCGTCCGTGAGCTGGTCCAGCCGTTCGGCGACCCGCGCGTCGGCGCGGTCGCGGGCAACGCCAAGGTCGGCAACCGTGACTCCCTGATCGGCGCCTGGCAGCACATCGAGTACGTGATGGGCTTCAACCTCGACCGCCGCATGTACGAACTCCTCGGCTGCATGCCGACGATCCCCGGCGCGGTCGGCGCCTTCCGGGCCGACGCCCTCCAGCGCTTCGGCGGCATGAGCGAGGACACCCTCGCCGAGGACACCGACGTCACCATGGCCCTGCACCGCGACGGCTGGCACGTCGTGTACGCGGAGAAGGCCCGCGCCTGGACCGAGGCGCCGGAGAGCGTGCAGCAGCTGTGGTCCCAGCGCTACCGCTGGAGCTACGGCACCATGCAGGCGATCTGGAAGCACCGCCGCGCCGTCGTCGAACGCGGCCCCTCGGGACGCTTCGGACGGGTGGGCCTGCCGCTGGTCGCGCTCTTCATGGTGCTCTTCCCGCTGCTGGCCCCGCTCATCGACGTATTCCTGCTGTATGGGCTGGTCTTCGGCCCCACCCGGCAGACCGTTGTGGCCTGGCTCGGCGTCCTCGCCGTGCAGGCCGTCTGCGCCGCGTACGCATTCCGGCTCGACGGCGAACGCATGACACACCTGATCTCGCTGCCCCTTCAGCAGATCCTCTACCGGCAGTTGATGTACGTCGTCCTGCTCCAGTCCTGGATCACGGCCCTGACCGGCGGTCGGCTGCGATGGCAGAAGCTGCGGCGTACCGGTGTGGTCGAGGCGCCGGGATCCATTCCGGGACAGCGGCAGAGCGGGAAAGAGAAGAGGCCCGTCGGATGACCACCGGTCTTCCCCACACCGCCGCGGAGGCACCCGGCGCCACCGACACGATCGCCGCGCCCGCTCACCCACCAAAAGACGGCGCCCGTCCAGGCCGCGACCGCTACCTCGACGTACTGCGCGCCGTCGCGCTGCTGCGCGTCGTCGTCTACCACGTCTTCGGCTGGGCCTGGCTGACGCTGTTCTTCCCGTCCATGGGCGTGATGTTCGCGCTCGCGGGCTCGCTGATGGCGCGTTCGCTCAAGCGGCCCGCCGCCGGGGTGATCCGCGGCCGGATCCGGCGGCTGCTGCCGCCCATGTGGGGCTTCTCGCTCGTCGTCCTGCCGCTGATGTTCCACTTCGGCTGGGAGCCGGTGAAGGAGGACGGCGTCTGGTGGTTCCTCAAGCTGGCCAACTACCTCGTCCCGATCGGCGCCCCGCCCGTCCCCGAGAGCAGCGGGGACCAGGCGGGAGTTCTCGAATCCAGCTGGGCGGAGCAGGCCGCCGGGCCGCTCTGGTACATCCGCACCTATCTGTGGTTCGTCATCGCGTCGCCCGTCCTGCTGTGGGCGTTCCGCAGGCTGCCGTGGGCGACGCTGTTCGCCCCGCTCGCCGTCACCGCGGTCATCGGCACGGGCCTGGTGACGATCCCCGGCGAGGCGGGCGAGGCCATCGGTGACTTCGCCGTCTACGGCTCCTGCTGGATCCTCGGCTTCGCCCACCACGACGGCATGTTCCAGAAGGTCCCGCGCTACCTCACGGTGTCGGTGGCCACGATGGTGATGGCCTTCGGCCTGTGGTGGGCGTCGGGGCACCTCACCGCTGACGGCTGGGACCTCAATGAGATCCCGCTCGCCCAGGCGGCCTGGTCGTTCGGCTTCTGCGTGATCCTCCTCCAGTACTCCCCGGCCTGGCGGGAACTCCCGCGCCGCCTCGCCAGGTTCGACCCGGTGATCACCCTCGCCAACAACCGGGCCGTGACGATCTACCTCTGGCACAACCTGCTGATCCTGATGACGTTCTCCGTCGTCGACCTGCTCTTCGAGATTCCGGGGCTCGGCCCGGCGTACTCCTTCATCGAGGACTGGTACACCGTCCTGATCGTGATCACCGTCTGGCCGCTGATCGCCCTGATGATCGTCGCGGTCGGCTGGCTGGAAGACATCGCGGCCAAACGCAGGCCGCGCCTGTGGCCCGACGGCCGCTCCCGCGGCAGGAAGGGCCACGGGCGCACCCGCTCACACCGGCCGTGACCGCAGGGTGAGAGCAAGGTTTCGCCCCGGTGACCTGCCGGCACGGGCCTGAAATCCGCCGTCCCTAACGTCGCTCCCACGACCCGATACCCGTGGAGGCGCGTGATGGCAGGCCGGTGGATCGAACAGTGGGACCCGGAGGACGACACCTTCTGGAAGAGCACGGGAGAGCGGATCGCCCGGCGCAATCTGCTCTACTCCGTGCTCTCCGAGCACATCGGGTTCTCCATCTGGACCCTGTGGTCGGTGATGGTCCTCTTCATGGGGCCCGAGTACGGCGTCGACCCGGCCGGGAAGTTCTTCCTGATCGGCACGGCCACCCTGGTCGGCGCCGTCGTCCGGGTCCCGTACACCTTCGCCGTCGCCCGCTTCGGCGGACGCAATTGGACCGTCGTCAGCGCGCTGTTGCTGCTGCTGCCGACCGGGGCGGCGTACGCGGTGATGGAGCCAGGCACCTCGTACAGCACCTTCCTGCTGGTCGCGGCACTCACCGGGGTGGGCGGCGGCAACTTCGCCTCCTCCATGACCAACATCAACTCCTTCTTCCCGCTGCGCAAGAAGGGCTGGGCGCTCGGCCTCAACGCGGGCGGCGGCAACATCGGCGTACCGGTCGTCCAGCTCGTCGGGCTGCTGGTCATCGGCGTGGCCGGGGCGACCCACCCCCGGATCCTGCTCGGCGTCTATCTGCCGCTGATCCTGGTCGCGGCCGTCTTCGCAGCGCTGCGGATGGACAATCTGGCGCCCGTACGCAACGACACCGGGGCGGCGAAGGCCGCCGCCCGCGATCCGCACACCTGGATCATGGCGTTCCTGTACGTCGGGACCTTCGGCTCCTTCATCGGCTACAGCTTCGCCTTCGGCCTGGTGCTGCAGACCCAGTTCGGGCGTACGCCGCTGCAGGCCGCCTCGCTCACCTTCATCGGGCCGCTGCTCGGCTCGCTGATCCGGCCCGTCGGCGGCACGCTCGCCGACCGCTACGGCGGCGCCCGCATCACCCTGTGGAACTTCGCCGCGATGGCCGGCGCGACCTCCGTCGTCGTGTACGCGTCCATGGCGGAGTCGCTGCCGGTGTTCCTGGCCGGTTTCACCGCGCTGTTCGTCCTGACGGGGCTCGGCAACGGCTCGACGTACAAGATGATCCCCGCGATCTTCCAGGCCAAGGCGCTGGCACAGGGCATGACGGGCGAGGCCGCCGCGGCGTACGGGCGGCGGCTCTCCGGGGCCTCCATGGGGCTCATCGGGGCTGTGGGCGCCCTTGGCGGGCTCGGCATCAACCTCGCCTTCCGACAGTCCTTCCAGAGCGCGGGGACCGGCACCGCGGCCTTCGGCTGCTTCCTCGCCTTCTACGCCGCGTGCTTCGCCGCCACCTGGGCGGTATACCTTCGCCGGCCGGCCGCGGTGCCGGCGAAGCCGCAGCTCACCTATGCGGAGGTGTGAGCGGCCTGGCGCCCCCTGGGGTCGTAACGGCTGGGAAATACTGGGGAACCGAGCCCGTCATGTGCTGTTGACAGGCTCGGTTGTCCGCACCACCAGCAGAGCGGGACGAGAGCCGGGTACCCCAATGTCCGCCACACCTGAAGAACACGAAGCCCATGGGCCCCTCGCGGGCTTCACCGTCGGCGTCACGGCGGCCAGGCGCGCCGAGGAGCTGGGCGCGCTGCTGACCCGGCGCGGCGCGGCTGTCCTGCACGCCCCGGCGCTGCGGATCGTCCCCGTCGAGGATGACAGCGAGCTGCTCGCCGCGACGAAGGGCCTCATCGACACCCCGCCCGACGTGGTGATCGCCACAACCGGGATCGGCTTTCGCGGGTGGATGGCCGCGGCGGACGGCTGGGGCATCGGCGAAGCCCTTCTCGGCAGGCTGGGCGAGAGCGAACTCCTGGCGCGCGGGCCCAAGGTCAAGGGCGCCGTCCGCGCGGCGGGCCTCACCGAGGACTGGTCCCCGACGTCGGAGTCCATGGCCGAGGTGCTCGACCGGCTCCTGACCCAGGGGGTCGACGGCCGCCGGATCGCGATCCAGCTGCACGGCGAACCGCTGCCGGGCTTCATCGAGGCGCTGCGCGACGCGGGCGCCGAAGTCGTCGGCGTGCCCGTGTACCGCTGGATGCCGCCGCAGGACATCGCGCCGCTCGACCGCCTCATCGACGTGACCGTCGCGCGCGGCCTGGACGCCCTGACCTTCACCAGCGCCCCGGCCGCCGCCTCGCTGCTGTCGCGGGCCGATGACCGGGGGCTGCTGCCCGAGGTGCTCGCCGCCCTGCGGCACGACGTCCTGGTGGTCTGCGTGGGGCCGGTCACCGCGCTGCCGCTCCAGGCGCACTCCATCGACACCGTCCAGCCCGAGCGCTTCCGCCTCGGCCCGCTCGTCCAGACGCTCTGCCGTGAACTGCCCGCCCGCGCCCGTACGTTGCCGGTCGCCGGCCACAGCTTCGAGATCCGCGGCCATGCCGTGGTGCTCGACGGCGGGCTGCGTCCCGTACCGCCCGCGGGCATGGCCCTGCTGCGGGCCCTGGCCCGGCGCCCCGGCTGGGTCGTCTCCCGCGCGGACCTGCTGCGCGCCCTGCCGGGCTCCGGCAAGGATGAGCATGCCGTCGAGACGGCGATGGCCCGGCTGCGCACCTCACTCGGTGTCCCCAAACTCATCCACACCGTCGTCAAGCGCGGCTACCGGCTCGCGCTGGACCCGGCGGCGGACACGGGGGCAGGCACGGGGGCAGGCACGGAGGCCGGCCCGAAGGCCGCCGGGCATTGCATAGACGGCTGAGGGGCCGAAAGCGGAGCGGTGGGAGGGGTTCCGGCTTGTGGCGCGGCCGGGCACTCTGGGTGGGACGACACCCACCGGTAACCCCCGAGGCGGTGACACGCGCATGACGGTGGCCACGAGCTCCTGCGCATTACGGTTCGACTCAGGACGGCTCTGTCTGGACCTGGTGGCGACCGCGGCGCCCCCGGAGGAGCAACTCGACGGCATTGGGCGGCTCGGGGAGTGGCTCGTCGGCGCCGGCCTCGTGCCCCCCGGCTCCGCGCTCGGCGCCGTGGACGAGCAGTGGGTGCGCCGGTTCACCGAAGCGCGCGAGTACGTCGCGGACTTGGTACGCGCCGAACTCGGCGGACGCCCCGCCCCGCGCGCCCTGGACCACGTCAACGCGCTCGCCGCCGATCCGCCGCCCGGCATCCGCGCCGTACGCGCCGCGGACGGCTCCCTGGTCAGGACGCTCGGGGGCGCCCCCGAATGCGCGGCGCTGCTGGCCGCCGTCGCCCGCGACACCGTGGACCTGCTGACCGACCCCGAGGCACGTGACCGGCTGCGCCAGTGCGAGGGTGACAACTGCCGCCGCCTGTACCTGGACACGTCCCGGGGGCGGCGCAGGCGCTGGTGCTCCAGTGAGGTGTGCGGCAATCGGGAACGGGTCGCGCGCCACCGCCGGCGGGCCGTCGCGGCACGGGCCTGACCCCGACTGACCCAGACTTCGTAAAAGATCTTGAAGTTTCTTTGAGTGGATCGACGCACGGGCCCGTAGTGATGGGAGAGGGAGCCAGCCAGGGTCTCGACCAGGAGGATCGTGTGCGCAAGGATGCGGCCGTGGCCGATGACCGCCCGCACAGGGCACGACATCGAAGTGTGGGACCGCGCGCAGAAGGGCCGACTCCCGACGAGGAGCTGATGCGTGCCCTTTATCGCGAACATGCCGGACCGTTGCTCGCCTACGTACTGCGCCTGGTGGCCGGCGACCGCCAGCGCGCCGAGGACGTGGTGCAGGAGACGCTCATCCGTGCGTGGAAGAACGCCGGTCAGCTCAACCGGGCGACCGGCTCTGTACGCCCCTGGCTGGTGACGGTCGCCCGGCGCATCGTCATCGACGCCCACCGCAGCAGGCAGGCCCGACCGCAGGAGGTCGATCCGTCGCCGCTGGAAGTCATGCCCGCGGAGGACGAGATCGACAGAGCGCTGTGGCTGATGACCCTCTCCGACGCTCTTGATGATTTGACTCCCGCTCACCGGGAAGCACTTGTCGAGACGTACTTCCGAGGACGTACGGTGAATGAGGCGGCCGAAGTCCTCGGTATACCGAGCGGGACCGTCAGATCCCGGGTCTTCTACGCATTGCGCTCGATGAAGCTCGCGCTTGAGGAACGAGGGGTGACGGCATGACCACGCAGGACCGGCACTCCGAGCATGACGCCGTCGGCGCATATGTGCTGGGCATCCTGGACGACACGGACGCCACCGCCTTCGAGAGGCATCTGGCGGGCTGCGAGTACTGCGCCTCCCAGCTGGACGAGTTCGCGGGCATGGAGCCGATGTTCGCCGCGCTCGCCGAATACCCGGGCCCACCCGCACGTGTCACCCCGCCGAGCATTCAGCTCCTCGACCGGCTCACGGGCGAGGTCGCGGCGGGACGCGCCCGGCGAAAACGACGCGGGATGTATCTGGTGGCGGCCGCGGCCGTACTGGTCGTCGGTGGTCCCACGGTCGCGATCGTGACGACATCGGGCGACGAAGGCGCACGCACCACCGTCGCGGGCCCCCACCCCACCAGCCCGGCCGAGGACGCCTTCTTCAACCACATGGAGGAGAAGGTCGACGCGACCGACGCCGCCACGAAGGTCAGTGCGACTGTCGGTATGGAGAAGAAGGCCTGGGGCACCCACACGGTCCTTGAGCTCAAGAATGTGAAGGGCCCGCTCAAGTGCAGCCTCATCGCCGTCTCGAAGAGCGGCGAGGAGGAGACCGTGACCACCTGGGCCGTCCCCAAGTGGGGCTACGGCATCCCCGACAGCACCAACGAGGCCGCGAAGAGCCCGCTATATGTCCACGGCGGAGCGGCCATGGATCGTAACGACATCGACCACTTCGAGGTACGTACGTTCGACGGGAAGCGACTCGTCGAGGTCGAAGCCTGACATTTCCACCGATTGCGCCGGTTCGGACAGGTGCAGACCGGGGCTCCCTTCGCGTACGGTTGACGGCTGCTCGCAGCACGTCAGAAGGGGGCCTCGGTGGCCGTACAGGATGCCGCTGTCGATTCCGTTGATTCCGTCGCCGATTCCGCTCCGGAACCGGTACGAGAACGCGAGATCGGTGTCGAACAAGCACATCTGGACCAGGTGTACCGCCGTCTTGAGGAGAAGATCCACGAGGCGGAGTTCCTCATGCACGACGCCGCCCAGCGCGGCCAGGTCGGCACGCCCGGCGCACTCGCGGAACGCGACGCGCAGGTCTTCCGCGCCGGAATTCACCTCAACCGGCTCAACAACGAGTTCGAGGATTTCCTCTTCGGACGCATCGACCTGTTGCGCGGGAAGGACGGGCAGAAGGGCCCGGACGGTGCGTTCACATCGGTCGACACGGCCGACGACGCGGTACGCCCCGACAACACGGCCGACATCGCCGAGACCCTGCACATCGGGCGCATCGGCGTACTCGACTCGGACTACAGCCCGCTGGTCATCGACTGGCGGGCGCCGGCCGCCGCGCCCTTCTACCGGTCCACGCCCAAGAGCCCGGGGCGGGTCGTACGGCGAAGGGTCATCCGGTCCAAGGGCCGCAAGGTGCTCGGCGTCGAGGACGACCTGATGCGCCCCGAGCTGACCGCGACCCTGAACGGCGTCGGCCTGCCCGTCATCGGCGACGGCGCTCTGATGGCCGCCCTGGGGCAGGCCCGCAGCCACACCATGCGCGACATCGTCTCGTCCATCCAGGCCGAGCAGGACATGGTGATCCGGGCCCCCGCCGCCTCGGTCACCGAGGTCGCAGGCGGCCCCGGCACCGGCAAGACCGCCGTGGCGCTGCACCGCGCCGCGTACCTGCTCTACCAGGACCGGCGGCGCTACGCGGGCGGCATCCTCGTCGTCTCGCCCACGCCGCTGCTCGTCGCGTACACCGAGGGTGTGCTGCCCTCGCTGGGCGAGGAGGGCCAGGTCGCGATCCGCGCGGTGGGCTCACTGGTCGACGGGGCCGAGGCCACGACGTACGACGAACCGAACATCGCCCGCATCAAGGGCTCCTCGCGGATGCTGAAGGTGCTCCGCAAGGCCGCCAGGGGCGCCCTTGAGCTCCCCGGGACGGCCGCCGCGGCTCCGGAGGGGCAGCTCGTCTTCGGCGACGAGGAGGAAAAGGAGCCCGGCGCCGTGACGCCGACCCGGCTGCGGGTCGTCGCCTTCGGCGCCCGCGCCGAGCTGGACGCCGGTGACCTGGACCGCATCCGGCAGTCCGTGCTCGGGGCCACCACGCCCGTCAACCTGCTGCGCCCGCGGGCGCGCAAGCTGCTCCTCGACGGGCTGTGGTCCAAGTCCAGCGGGCGCCACCGCGCCGCCGAGTACCAGCGGACCGACCACGAGCTGGCCGCGGAGCTGCGCTCGGGATTCGACGAGGACGTCTCCACGGAGACCGAGTTCATCGAATTCCTGAACGCCTGGTGGCCCGAGCTCACCCCGCGCCGGGTGCTCGCCGCAATGGCCGACGAGCGGCAACTGGGCAGTTGGGCCCGCCGCATCCTGTCCACGCGCGAGATCAGACAGCTGGCCCGCTCGCTGGGCCGGCTCGACTCCGACGGCAAGGGGCCCCTGTCGGTGCACGACGTGGCGATGCTCGACGAGCTCGATCTGCTGCTCGGCACTCCGGCCCGGCCCAAGCGCAAGCGCGAGTACGACCCTCTGGAGCACCTCACCGGCGTTGAGGAGCTGATGCCGCACCGCGAGGAGACCCAGCGGGAGCGGGCCGAGCGCCTCGCGCTGGAGCGCACGGAGTACGCGCACGTCATTGTCGACGAGGCGCAGGACCTCACGCCCATGCAGTGGCGGATGGTCGGCCGCCGCGGCCGGACCGCCACCTGGACGATCGTCGGCGACGCGGCGCAGTCCTCGTGGTCCGACCCGGACGAGGCGGCCGAGGCCCGCGACGAGGCGCTCGGCTCGCGCCCCCGCCGCAAGTTCACGCTCACCGTGAACTACCGCAACCCGGCGGAGATCGCCGCGCTGGCGGCCAAGGTCCTGGCGCGCGCGATGCCGGGCATGGAGTCGCCGTCGGCGGTGCGCTCGACGGGTGTGGAGCCGCGTTTTGTGACCACGAACAATCAACACAGCTCCGTGGTGCGGGACAAGGACCTGGCCCGGACGGTCCGCGAGGAGGCCCAGCGGCTCCTGGACCGGGTGGACGGCACCGTGGGTGTCGTCGTCGCGATGAACCGGCGCGCCCAGGCACGCAAGTGGCTGGCGCCGCTCGGCGACCGGGTCGTGGCACTCGGCAGCCTGGAGGCCAAGGGTCTGGAGTACGACGCCACGGTCGTGGTCTCGCCCGCGGAGATCGGGGACGAGTCCCCGGCGGGTCTGCGGGTGCTCTACGTGGCGCTGACGCGCGCGACGCAGCAGCTCACGGTGGTGTCGCAGGAGCGCGACCGGCCGGACGCGGACGGCGTGCCGGAACTGCTGCGGGACCGACCGGGAGATTGATTCGTAGTCGACGTGCGATGCGGGAATCACTGCCCGAAGTCGGGGTCTGGGGGGAATCCCCCAGAAGGGCACAGTGTTAGTCTGGCTGTGGCGCCGATTCGATCCAAGCCCCCGGGCCCAACCTTCGTCGCTTCGAGCGACCACTTGCCGCGAGGCGAGCATGGCGGGTCGGTGCCACTCACAACTTCATAGAAAGGTCCGCGTCACCCCAGGGTGGCGCGGACCTTTTGCGTGCCCGGTGCGTGCCCGACGGGTGCCTCTGCGTGACCGGCGCACGTCCGGGGTTCCGCTGAGCCGATCAACTCTCGTATGGTGGAAAGTAACTTCCGAAAGCGGAATGAGCATTACCTGCTACCGGCAGGTAGGTGCGACGATCGGAAGGCGTTGCCGGGCAAACAGCCGTGGCCGCGCAGCAATGAAGCTGATTGAAAGCAGAGGAAGTCGGCCATGGCAACGGCGCCCAGCGTCTCGTACTCGATGACGGTCCGACTGGAGGTCCCCGCGAGCGGGACCGCGGTCAGTCAGCTCACCACGGCAGTCGAAGCCTCCGGCGGCTCCGTGACCGGTCTGGACGTCACCGCGTCCGGCCACGAGAAGCTGCGGATCGACGTCACGATCGCCGCTTCCTCCACGTCGCACGCCGACGAGATCGTCGAGGAGCTGCGCCGCATCATCGGCGTGGTCGTGGGCAAGGTCTCCGACCGTACGTTCCTGATGCACCTCGGCGGCAAGATCGAGATGGCGTCCAAGCACCCCATCCGCAACCGTGACGACCTCTCGATGATCTACACCCCGGGTGTGGCCCGGGTCTGCATGGCGATCGCCGAGAACCCCGAGGACGCCCGTCGCCTCACCATCAAGCGCAACTCCGTCGCGGTCGTGACGGACGGCTCGGCGGTGCTCGGCCTCGGCAACATCGGCCCGATGGCCGCCCTGCCGGTGATGGAGGGCAAGGCGGCGCTCTTCAAGCGCTTCGCCGGTATCGACGCCTGGCCGATCTGCTTGGACACCCAGGACACCGACGAGATCGTCGCCGTCGTCAAGGCGATCGCCCCCGGCTTCGCGGGCATCAACCTGGAGGACATCTCGGCGCCCCGCTGCTTCGAGATCGAGGCACGGCTGCGCGAGGCCCTCGACATCCCCGTCTTCCACGACGACCAGCACGGCACGGCCATTGTGGTACTTGCCTCACTGACCAACGCGCTGCGTGTGGTCGGCAAGGGGATCGGGGACGTACGGGTCGTCATGTCCGGGGCCGGCGCCGCGGGCACCGCCATCCTGAAGCTGCTCATCGCCGCGGGTGTCAAGCACGCGGTCGTCGCCGACATTCACGGAGTCGTGCACGCGGACCGCGAGGACCTGGTCGACGCCGCGCCCGAGTCGCCGCTGCGCTGGGTCGCCGACAACACCAACCCGGAGGGCGTACGCGGCACCCTCAAGGAGGCCGTGGTCGACGCCGATGTCTTCATCGGTGTCTCGGCCCCCAATGTGATCTCCGGGGACGACGTGGCGGCGATGGCGGACGGCGCGATCGTGTTCGCGCTCGCGAATCCCGACCCCGAGGTCGACCCGGCAATCGCCCGTCAGACGGCGGCAGTTGTGGCCACGGGCCGCTCCGACTTCCCGAACCAGATCAACAATGTGCTGGTCTTCCCGGGTGTCTTCCGCGGGCTGCTCGACGCCCACTCCCGCACCGTCGATACGGACATGATGCTGGCGGCGGCCACGGCCCTCGCCGATGTCGTGTCCGAGGACGAGCTCAACCCGAACTACATCATTCCGTCCGTCTTCAACGACAAGGTCGCGGGCGCGGTGGCCGGAGCGGTCCGTACGGCCGCAAAGGCTGTGACAGGTCCCACGTCCGCGCAGCCTTCCGTCTGACGCCCGGCGCGTCGCGGAACGCAGGGTGCCGCGAGCCCCTCTAGGGTGGCGGGCAAAGAGCCCGACGGCCCCCGCAGAACCCTGCGGTCCGCTTCCGGAAGCAGACGGAGCGTCACCACGTTGAGGCAGTGGCGCTTTTCGTGTGACTCCGGAGGGTGCCGGATTGGCTTTCCCGCCGCTGGTGGGGGCAGGATGCATATTCGGGCGCGAGGGTCTGACGACAGACCCGGGTCCGGGGACTGTCCGAGGGCCCTGGCAGCATCGGCTTCGATCTCACGCCTCACAGGCAAGAAGAACACGGGAGTAACAACATGAACCGCAGTGAGCTGGTGGCCGCCCTGGCCGACCGCGCCGAGGTAACCCGCAAGGACGCCGACGCCGTTCTGGCCGCTCTCGCCGAGACCGTTGGCGAGATCGTCGCCAAGGGCGACGAGAAGGTCACCATCCCCGGCTTCCTGACCTTCGAGCGCACCCACCGTGCCGCTCGCACCGCTCGTAACCCGCAGACCGGCGACCCGATCCAGATCCCGGCCGGCTACAGCGTGAAGGTCTCCGCGGGCTCCAAGCTCAAGGAAGCCGCCAAGGGCAAGTAATTCCCCTAGGCACATCCGAAGGGGGCGTCCACCCGGAATACGCCGGGAGGGCGCCCCCTTCGGCATGCCCGCCCCCTTCGGGGGGCCTGCGCGCCCCATCGGCGTACTCGCGCCTCTAGGACCTGTGTTCGTACGACCTGGCTGTGGGCGCTCAGTACGGCCCGGATACGGGCTCCCCGTACAGCCCGGGGTTTCAGACCGTGGCGAGGTCCACGTCCGTCAGGGACGCCACCAGGACCGTGCGGGGGCCCGCGACGATGCCGGGCACCGAAGGGACCGCCAGCAGCCTGCAGCCCGCCGCCAGGGCGGCTGTGGCGCCGGTCGGGGTGTCCTCCACGGCCAGACAGAGCGCCGGGTCCACGCCCAGCGCCGCCGCGGCGGCCAGATACGGGTCCGGGTGGGGCTTGCCGCGCGGTGTCTCGCCGGAGGCCACGGAAGTGGCGAAGCGGTACGTGCCGAGGGCGGCCAGCACCAGATCGGCCACCGGCCGCTCCGACGCGGTCACCAGGGCCGCCGGTATGCCGAGCTCCCCGGCCCGGTCCAGGAGGCGCAGCGCGCCGGGCTGGACCGTGATGCCGGCTGCGACCCGGGCGGTGAAGTCCCGGTCGAGCCGCTCGGCCATACCGGTGAGGCCGTGCTCGCGGGCCAGCAGCCCGGCCGCGCTGCCCACGGCGGCGCCCGCGAACGGCGCCAGCTCCGCTGGGCTGGCGGGCAGGCCGTGCTCGCGCAGCAGGGCGGCCACCACGCCGAGCCACTGGTGCTCGGTGTCGACGAGGGTGCCGTCCATGTCGCACAGCAGGGCGGCGGGCAGAGCGGGGGAAGGCATGTGCGGCTCACGTTCACTGGAGAGTGCGGAAATGACCTGGCGTGCCGAGTGAGGTCACTCGACGGTGGTGCGGGCCAGCGGATTGGCCCGGGTGGAGTTGCGTACGGTGAAGACCACCGCGCCCGGCCGGTAGCGGTCGTCCGAGGTCTCCACGGGGCGGCCGTCGCCGCTGGTGGTGGTGCGCCGCACTCGCAGCAGCGGGCTGCCGCGCCGGACACCGAGCTCCTTGGCGTCCACGGTGCCCGCGGCCACCGCGTCCAGATGGTGCTCGCCGTGCGCGAAGACAAGGCCGGTGGAGTCCCGCAGGGCCGTCGTGACGGACTCGCAGTCGGCGGGCAGCCGCGCCACCGCGTCGGCCACCCAGCCCGCGTACACGGTGCGCTCAAGCAGCACCGGATCCCCGTCGAGGGTCCGCAGCCGCCGTACGCGCAGCACCGGGTCGCCCGGCGCGAGCCGCAGCAGGGCCGCCTCCTCGCCGTCCGCGGCGCCGCGCGCCGAGTCCAGGACCAGGCCGCCGGGGACGTGCCCGCCGGCCCTGGCCCACTGGGCGAAGGAACGCAGCTCGCTGAAGCTCTGGCTCGGCGCGGTGGACATCACGACGTGCCTGGCGCCCTGCCGGGAGCCGATCAGCCCCGCGTCGAGCAGGGTGCCGAGTGCGTGCCGGACCGTACCGCGCGAGACGTCGTACAGGGCGGTCAGTTCGGACTCCGAGGGCAGTGCGCTGCCCACCGGGTACCGGCCGTCGGCGATGGCGTGGCGCAGGGCCTCGGTGATCTGCTGATGCCGTCGGGTCACTGTGCTCCTCATGCTCCCCGCCGCTGGTGGGGCCGGGTGCTGCATCATGGCATCTGTGCGCAGCATCATGCATCCCGCTGGGGCGGGAGGTCTGCTTCTTACCACTTCCCCCAGCCTTAAACCTCCCTCTGCATAACGCTTTTGACCTGCGGTTTTATTGATGCGAACGCTTGGTCGAAGCGGTGGAGTGCTGCTAGTTTGCGCTGGCTTAGTGCTGTCGGCTTGTACATACAGGTGGCCGGCCGAGGACCCAGGAGTACAACGTGCACCCATCCCGTTCGTCCCGCCCCAGCCGCTCGCTCCTCCTGGTGGGGGCCGCGCTCGCGACCGCCACGCTGGCCACCAGCTGTGGTGCGGCCCCCGACACCGTCGGTGGCGGCAGCAAGGCCGCGACGGCGGGCTCGGCCGCGGACCTCGGCGGGATGGACAAGCTCGTCGCCGCGGCCGAGAAGGAGGGCGAGCTGAACGTCTACGCGCTGTCTCCCGACTGGGCCAACTACGGCGAGATGATCGAGACCTTCGAGAAGAAGTACAAGATCGAGGTCAACAACGAGAACCCCGGCGGCAGCAGCCAGCAGGCGCTGAACGCGGCCGCCAAGCGCAAGGGCCAGGACCGCGCCGTCGACGCGCTGGACCTCGGCACCGCGTACATGCAGAACGCCAAGGCGCAGAAGCTCCTCACCCCGTACAAGGTCCAGGGCTGGGACAAGATACCCGCCGCGCAGAAGCAGCCCGACGCGTCGTACCTGAACAACTACGGCGGTTACGTCTCCATCGGCTGTGACGCCAAGGCCGTCAAGAAGTGCCCCGAGACCTTCGCGGAACTGCTCGACCCGGCGTACAAGAACAAGGTCGCCCTCAACGGCAACCCGACCGAGTCCAGCTCCGCGCTCGCCACGGTCTTCGCCGCCTCGCTCTCCAACGGCGGCTCGCTCGACGACATCCAGCCCGGCCTCGACTTCTTCAAGAAGCTCAAGGAGAAGGGCAACTACGTCCCCGCCGAGTCGACCCTCGCCACCATCCAGAAGGGCGAGACGCCGATCTCGATCGACTGGGACTACCTGAACCTCGGGTACGGCGAGAAGCTCAAGGCCAAGGGCGTCGACTGGAAGGTCACCGTCCCCTCGGACGGCCAGTACTCGAACTACTACAACCAGGGCGTCAACAAGCACGCCCCGCACCCGGCCGCCGCCCGCCTGTGGCTGGAGTTCATCTACAGCGACGCCGGCCAGAACATCTGGCTCAAGGGCTTCTCCCGCCCCGCCCTGTTCGAGGTCATGGACAAGGACGGCACCGCCGACAAGGCCGCCGCCGCCAAGATCCCCGAGGTCAAGGGCACACCCAAGACCGTGACGCCGCAGCAGGAGGCGAAGGCCAAGGAGGCCGTCGTCCAGGGCTGGGGCAAGGCGGTCAGCTGAGCATGACCGACCAAGTCGCCCCCACGGCCCCGGTGGCCGAGGCCGACGCGGTGAAGGGCGGCGCCGTTCTCGCGGACGGCGCCGCCCGCCCCCGCGACCGGGCCGTGCGCCGCAGGCGCCGGCACCGCTGGCCCGCAGTCGTCCCGTACTTCCTCTTCCTCGCGCTCTGCTTCGGCCTGCCGGCCGGGACCATGGCGTACAACGCGTTCGTCGTCACCGACCCGGTGACCGGCGCCAGCGCGTACAGCCTCACCAACATCCAGGGCTCGCTCTCCGGTGCGTACGCGACCGGGCTCGTCGGCAGCGTCAAGCTCTCGCTGTTCAGCGCGCTCCTCGCGACCGTCTTCGGGGCGCTGATCGCCCAGGCGGTCGTCACATCGAAGCGGCCCACGCTGCGCAAGCTCGTCGTCTCGGCCTCCGGCGTCCTCGCGAACTTCAGCGGCGCGCCGCTCGCCTTCGCGTTCATCGCGACGCTCGGCACCACCGGCACACTCACCAAGCTGCTGTCGCTGGAGTCCACCGGCTTCAGCCTCTACAGCTTCACCGGCCTGGTCCTCGCGTACCTCTACTTCATGATCCCGCTGATGGTCGTCACCGTGCTGCCCGCGCTCGACGGGCTGCGCGTCCAGTGGCAGGAGGCCGCCGCCTCGTGCGGCGCGACCCGCGGCCAGTTCTGGCGGCACATCGGCATCCCGGTGCTCACCCCGGCGCTGCTCGGCGGCGCGGTGCTGATGTTCGGCACCGCCTTCGCCTCGCACGCCACCGCGGCCGTGATGACCGGCAGCTCCGTACCGCTGATCACCATCCAGATCGCCAACGCGCTGAACGGCAATGTGCTGGTCGGCCAGGAGAACCTGGCGCTCGCGATGAGCCTCAACATGGTCGTGATCGCGCTGCTCGTGATGGCCGTTCAGATCCCGCTGCAGCGACGGAGTGCCCGATGGCTCGGATGACCTCACGCGGGCCGGTGCTGTCGCTGGCCGCGCTCTACTTTCTGGTGCCCGTGGGCGCCTCGCTCTGGTACACCGTCGACAACCCCGGCGGCATCAGCTTCGACGCGTACACCCAGGGCCTCGGCTCCGAAGGGATGATCAGCAGCCTGCTGCTGTCCGTCTCGCTCGGGCTCGCCACGGTGGTGCTCGGGCTGCTGCTGATGGTGCCGACCACGGTCGCCGTCGCGCTGTACTTCCCCAAGCTGCGCTCCGTCGTCGGGGTGCTGTCGATGATGCCGCTGGTCGTGCCGCCGATCGCGCTCGTGGCGGGCGTCAGCACGGTCCTGTCCTGGCAGACGGACCTCGCCGCGACGCCCCTGTACGGGACGTTCCAGGCGCTGCTCAACAAGGACTTCCCGCTGATCCTGGTCCTCGTGTACACCGTGATGTCGCTGCCGTTCCTGCACCGCTCGCTGGACGCGGGGCTGCGCGCCGTCGATCTGCGCACCCTCGTCGAGGCGTCCCGCAGCCTGGGCGCCTCGCGCATCCAGACCCTGCTGCGGGTCGTCGTACCGAACCTGCGGACCGCGGTGGTCGGCGGGGCGGTGCTCAGCCTGGCCATGGTGCTCGGCGAGTACACCGTCGCGTCTGTCCTGGGCTTCGCGCCGTTCGCGGTGTGGATGGTGGAGGTCGGCGAGACCGAGGCCCAACTGTCCGCCGCTGCGGCCATGTTGAGCCTGCTGATCACCTGGGGGCTGCTGCTCCTGCTCACCACCCTGGCCGGTGGCCGCAACCGAAGGATTCCCGCGTCATGAGCGTTCCCGTGCAACTGAAGAACCTGCGCCGGGAGTTCGGCTCCACGGTCGCTCTCGACGGCCTCGACCTGGACATCGCGCCCGGCGAACTCGTCGCTCTCCTCGGCCCGTCGGGCTGCGGCAAAACCACCGCGCTGCGCATCATCGCGGGCTTCGAGACCGCCGACGGCGGCGAGCTGCTGATGGACGGCAAGGACGTTACGGCGCTGCCCGCCAACCGCCGCGACATCGGCATGGTCTTCCAGTCGTACAGCCTCTTCCCGAACATGACGGCCGCCGAGAACGTGGCGTACGGGCTGCGGGTACGGGGGACCGGCGCCGCCGAACGCAGGACGCGCGCGCAGGAACTCCTCGACCTCGTCGGCCTGCCCGGCCGCGGCGGCCACTACCCGCACCAGCTCTCCGGCGGCCAGCAGCAGCGCGTCGCGCTGGCCCGCGCGCTGGCGATCCGGCCGCGCGTGCTGCTCCTGGACGAGCCGCTGTCGGCGCTGGACGCGAAGGTGCGGCTGTCGCTGCGCGAGGAGATCCGGCGCATCCAGCTGGAGCTGGGCATCACCACGGTCTTCGTCACCCACGACCAGGAGGAGGCGCTGTCCATGGCGGACCGCGTCGCCGTGATGAAGGACGGCCGGCTCGAACAGTGCGCGGCGCCATCGGAGTTGTACGAGCGGCCCTCGACCCCGTTCGTCGCGGAGTTCGTCGGCACGATGAACCGGCTGCCGGGGACGGTGCGGGAGGGGGGCGTCGTGGAGCTCTTCGGGCGGCGCCTGCCGGTGCACGGGGATGTGCCGGGCGTCGGCGTCGAGGTGGATGTGCTGCTGCGGCCGGAGGGGCTCGCGGTTGGCGCGTCGGCGAAGGGCGGTGGCGGTGGCGGTCAGGATGCGACCGTACGTGTCGCTACGTTCCTCGGGGCCACGACCCGGCTGCACCTGGTCACCGACTCGGGGGTCGCCTTCAAGGCGGATCTGCCGAGCTGGGAGGCGGGGGAGCTGGGCGTGGGGGCGCGGTGCACGGTGACGCCGCACGAGAATCCGGTGCTGGTGGCGCTGCGCTGAGCGTTCCCCTACCCGCCCCTTCCCGCTGTGACATTTTGCGGCTGCCGCCGCGTGGCGGGGCAGGCCCCGGACCCCGGACGCCCTTCGGGCGTGTCCTCAAGCGCCGGACGGGCTGATTTTCTGCGGCTGCGCTTGCAGAGTGCCGCAGGTCTTCAGCTGTGCGGCAACTATTCAGCCCGTCCGGCGCTTGAGGACCGGGGTCCGGGGCGGAGCCCCGGTTGTGGGAAGGGGCGGGTAGGGGACAGCGCCGCAGGCAACCCGCACCCGGCCCACGCACCCGCCCCCCCACGCATGCCGGTCGCTAGACCAGCGCCCCGCCCGGCAGTTCCACCTTCGCGCCGAGCTCCACCAGCTTGTCCATGAAGTTCTCGTAGCCACGGTTGATCAGGTCGATGCCGTGCACCCGCGACGTGCCCTGCGCGGCGAGTGCCGCGATCAGGTACGAGAAGCCGCCTCGCAGGTCGGGGATGACCAGGTCCGCGCCCTGCAGCTTCGTCGGGCCGCTGACGACCGCCGAGTGCAGGAAGTTGCGCTGGCCGAAACGGCAGTTGGAGCCGCCCAGGCACTCGCGGTACAGCTGGATGTGCGCGCCCATCTGGTTCAGCGCGGACGTGAAGCCGAGGCGCGACTCGTACACCGTCTCGTGGACGATCGACAGACCCGAGGCCTGCGTCAGCGCCACGACCAGCGGCTGCTGCCAGTCCGTCTGGAAGCCGGGGTGCACGTCCGTCTCCAGCGCGATCGCGTTGAGCGGGCCGCCCGGGTGCCAGAAGCGGATGCCCTCGTCGTCGACCTCGAACGCGCCGCCGACCCGGCGGAACGTGTTCAGGAACGTCATCATCGAGCGCTGCTGCGCGCCGCGCACATAGATGTTGCCCTCGGTGGCGAGCGCCGCGGACGCCCAGGAGGCCGCCTCCAGGCGGTCCGAGAGCGCGCGGTGCGTGTAGCCGTCGAGCTTGTCGACACCGGTGATCCGGATGGTCCGGTCGGTGTCCACGGAGATGATCGCGCCCATCTTCTGCAGTACGCAGATGAGGTCCTCGATCTCCGGCTCCACGGCGGCGTTCGACAGCTCGGTGACGCCCTCGGCCAGTACGGCCGTCAGGAGTACCTGCTCGGTCGAGCCTACCGACGGGTACGGCAGCCGGATCTTGCAGCCGCGCAGTCGCTGCGGGGCCTCCAGGTACTGGCCGCCCTCGCGCTTCTCGATCGTCGCGCCGAACTGGCGCAGCACCTCGAAGTGGAAGTCGATCGGCCGGCCGCCGATGTCGCAGCCGCCCAGGCCCGGAATGAAGGCGTGGCCGAGGCGGTGCAGCAGCGGGCCGCAGAACAGGATCGGGATGCGCGAGGAGCCCGCGTGCGCGTCGATGTCGGCGACGTTCGCGCTCTCGACGTGCGACGGGTCGAGGATCAGCTCACCCGGCTCGTCACCGGGACGTACCGTCACACCGTGCAGCTGCAGCAGCCCACGTACGACGCGCACATCGCGGATGTCGGGCACGTTGCGCAGCCGACTGGGGCCACTGCCGAGCAGCGCGGCGACCATCGCCTTCGGCACCAGGTTCTTCGCGCCGCGGACACGGATCTCGCCCTCGAGCGGGGTGCCGCCGTGGACAAGCAGTACATCGTCAGTGCCGGTCATGAATCTCGCGTTCCGGTGTCGTCGGACAGGTGGCCAAGGGGCAAGGGTAATGGGCTTCCCCCCTGTTCCCGTAAGGCAAAGGGCCGCTCCGGCACGTCATGGGTTCGCCACAACACGCTCTGCTCCGGGCCGTCGGCGCAGTGTCACTGCCCGCGGCCGGTGCGCTCCTTCTGCTCCGGTGCGCCCTGAGCTGCGCGTGCCTGCTCATCGCAGTCTGCTCCCCCAGGAGGGCGAAGATGCGGGATCATGTCTGCCATGACGGAGGTGTCCTCGCTCACAGGACGGCTGCTGGTGGCCACGCCGGCGCTCGCGGACCCGAATTTCGACCGTGCGGTGGTGCTCCTCATCGACCATGACGATGAGGGTTCCCTTGGCGTGGTCCTCAATCGCCCGACCCCGGTGCGGGTCGGCGACATCCTGCTGCCCTGGGCCGCCCTCGCCGGTTCTCCCGGCGTTGTCTTCCAGGGCGGACCTGTCTCACTCGACTCCGCGCTCGGCGTGGCGGTGGTCCCCGGCGACAAAGCCGCCTCCCCGGGCCCCCGGCCGCGCCAGGGCGGGCGGGACCCCCTCGGCTGGCGACGTGTCCACGGCGCCATCGGCCTGGTCGACCTGGAGGCCCCGCCGGAGCTGCTCGCCGCGGCGCTGGGCTCGCTGCGGATCTTCGCCGGGTACTCGGGCTGGGGTCCGGGACAACTGGAGGAGGAGCTGAGCGACGGTGCCTGGTACGTCGTCGAGTCCGAGCCCGGGGACGTGTCGTCACCGGACCCGGAGAGCCTGTGGCGCAACGTACTGCGCAGGCAGCGCAACAAGCTCGCGGTCATCGCGACCTACCCGGACGACGCCTCGCTCAACTAGCCGTCCCGAGCGGCGGCGGCCTGCGCTCCCGTCGCCGCGCGAGCGTGGGTACCCTTGGATGCCATGAGCACTCTTGAGCCCGAGCCCCAGCCCCAGCCCGACCGAGGCACGGGTACGGGGACCCTCGTCGAGCCGGCGCCGCAGACGTCCCACGGGGATGGCGACCACGAGCGCTACGCCCATTACGTCCAGAAGGACAAGATCATGGCGAGTGCCCTGGAGGGCACCCCGGTCGTGGCGTTGTGCGGCAAGGTCTGGGTCCCGGGACGCGACCCGAAGAAGTACCCGGTCTGCCCGATGTGCAAGGAGATCTTCGAGGATCTCGGCGCGGGCGGTGGCAAGGACAAGGACGGCAAGGGCGACAAGAAGTAGCTGCGGGACACCGGGCTCGTACGGCCCCCGCGGAGCGCTGAGCGCGCTCCGCGGGGGCCTTTTGCGTTGCATTGCGTTGCATGGGGTGCTTCCCCTGGTCACAAGGTGGTAGAGACCTCTTGTTCGCGGGTGAGGGCGGCTTTAGCCTCCTGCTGTTGTGCAGTGCGAAACCGCCGTTGCATATGATGCAACGCCGACTCACAGGAGTCCCGGATGAAGCTCTCTGCCCGAATCACAGCGCCCGCCGCCGCACTTGTCCTGGCGGGCCTCACCGCCACCGCCTGCGCCCCGCAGACCTCCGACAACAGCGCGACGAAGGACGAAAAGAGCGGCACCCTGCGCGTCTGGCTCTTCCAGGAGGTCGCCAACAAGCCCAAGGAGAAGGTGGTCGACCGGGCAGTCGACGCGTTCAAGGCCAAGAACAAGGACGCCAAGGTCGAGATCGAGTACATACCGGTGGAGACCCGCGCCCAGCGGATCAAGGCCGCCTTCAACGACCCCAAGAGCGCACCGGACCTGATCGAGTACGGCAACACCGACACCGCCGGCTACGTCAAGGACGGCGGACTCGCCGACGTCACCGAGGAGTTCGGCGCCTGGGACGAGGCCGAGGACACCGACCCGACCGCCAAGGAGTCGGTGACGGTCGACGGCCAGATCTACGGCGCCCCGCTCTTCGTCGGCGTACGCGCCCTCTACTACCGCACCGACGTCTTCAAGGACCTGGGTATCGAGCCCCCCAAGTCGCAGGCCGAGCTGGTCTCCACCGCCAAGAAGATCCACAAGGCGAAGCCGGCGCTGTACGGGATCGCGGTCGGCGGCGCCTACACGTACGGCGCGATGCCCTTCATCTGGGCCAACGGCGGCGAGCTGGCCGAGGGGGACGGCGGCAGCTACAAGGCGGCCATCAACAGCCCGGCCGCGCAGAAGGGCATCAAGGTGTACACCTCGCTCTTCGGCGCCGACAACTGCCCGGCCGCCAAGTGCGCCGAGATGGGCGGCAACGACACCGTCACCGCCTTCGCCTCCGGCAAGGCGGCCATGGCGATCGGCGGCGACTTCAGCCACGCGGCCGTCGAGGCCGGCAGTGTGAAGGGCAAGTACGCGGTCGTGCCGCTGCCCAGCACCAAGGCGGGCGAGATCGCCCCGGCCTTCGCGGGCGGCAACAACCTCGGCGTACTCAAGAGCAGCTCGCACCGCACGCTGGCTGTCGACCTGATGAAGTCCCTGGCCGGCAAGAAGACGCAGGCCGACCTGTTCGAGGCGATGGGCTTCCTGCCGACGTACACCGACGTCCGCAAGGACGCCGCGCTCAAGCAGCCGTTCATCGAGCCCTTCATCGCGACGCTCGACGCGGGCGCCAAGGCGGCCCCGGCTTCCCCGGGCTGGGCGCAGATCGACTCCTCGCTGGTCCTGCCGACGATGTTCCAGGAGGTCGTCAGCGGTCGCAAGGACGTCGCCGCCGCATCCGACGACGCCGCGAAGAAGATGAACGACGCCTTCGGGTCCGCAGGTTGAGCCCGATGACGCAGAACGTGACGGCGGACCCACCCCCCGCACCCGCCGCGGTCCGCAAGAGCGCCGCCCCGTCGCCCGCACCGCGCAAGCGGTCCGGGCGGCACGGCAGCCGCTGGACCCCCTGGCTCTACCTCGCGCCCGCCCTCGTCGTACTCGGCGGGCTGCTCATCTACCCCATCTACCAGCTCGGCCTGATCTCCTTCCTGGAGTACACCCAGGCCCAGGTCAGCGGTGGCGAACCGACCACCTTCAAGGGCCTGGGCAACTACCAGGAGCTTTTCAACGACCCGCAGTTCTGGCAGGTCCTGCTCGCCACCGTGCTCTTCGCCGCGGCCTGCGTGCTCACCACGCTGGGGGTGGGCTGCACCCTCGCCGTCCTGCTGACCCGCATCAGGGCCCTGCCCCGCCTCATCCTGATGATGGCCGCCCTCGGCGCCTGGGCCACCCCGGCGATCACCGGGTCGACGGTCTGGGTGTTCCTCTTCGACCCGGACTTCGGCCCGGTCAACAGGGTCCTGGGCCTGGGCGACTTCTCCTGGACGTACGAGCGCTACAGCGCCTTCGCGCTCGTACTGCTCGAAGTCGTCTGGTGCTCGTTCCCGTTCGTGATGGTGATCGTGTACGCGGGAATCAAGGCGATCCCCAGTGAGGTCCTGGAGGCGGCCTCCCTCGACGGGGCCTCGCAGTGGCGGACCTGGCGGTCGGTCGTCGCACCGATGCTGCGGCCGATCCTGGTGGTCGTCACCATCCAGTCGATCATCTGGGACTTCAAGGTCTTCACCCAGATCTACGTCATGACCAACGGCGGCGGCATCGCCGGCCAGAACCTCGTACTCAATGTCTACGCCTATCAACAGGCCTTCGCGTCCTCGCAGTACAGCCTGGGCGCGGCGATCGGGGTGGTGATGCTGGTGATCCTGCTGGCGGTCACCCTCGTGTACTTGCGGCTGCTGCGACGCCAGGGGGAAGAGCTGTGAGCTCCTCGATTTCTGTACGTGCACGGGTACGGGTCCGCCGCCCCTGGCGGCTGGCGGCCGAGGTCTCGGCGCTGCTGATCGCGGTGGCCGTGGCCTTCCCGCTCTACTGGATGGTCCTCTCCGCCTTCAAGTCGGCCGGTGAGATCCAGTCGACGGACGCCAAGCCCTGGACGCTGTCGCCGTCCCTGGACTCCTTCCGGCGCGTCTTCGAACAGGAGGAATTCGGCCGCTACTTCCTCAACAGCCTGCTGGTGGCAGGCACCGTGGTCATCGCGTCCGCGCTCATCGCGTTCCTGGCGGCGACGGCCGTGACCCGGTTCCGCTTCAAGTTCCGCACGACGCTGCTCATCATGTTCCTGGTGGCGCAGATGGTGCCGATCGAGGCGCTGACGATCCCGCTGTTCTTCCAGATGCGCGACCTGGGCATGCTCAACACGCTGGGCTCGCTGATCCTCCCGCACATCGCCTTCTCGCTGCCGTTCGCGGTGTGGATGCTGCGCGGCTTCGTCAAGGCGGTCCCCGAGGCGCTGGAGGAAGCGGCGTACATCGACGGCGCCAGCCGCACCCGCTTCCTGTGGCAGATCCTCTTCCCGCTGGTCTTCCCCGGCCTGGTCGCGACGAGCGTCTTCTCGTTCATCTCGACGTGGAACGACTTCCTCTTCGCCAAGTCCTTCATCATCAGCGACACCTCGCAGTCGACCCTGCCGATGGCGCTCCTGGTCTTCTTCAAACCCGAGGAGAACGACTGGGGAGGGATCATGGCAGCCTCGACGGTGATGACCGTCCCGGTACTGGTCTTCTTCGTACTCGTACAGCGACGCCTCGTCTCCGGACTGGGCGGAGCGGTTAAGGACTGACGCCATGCTCGATCTGGTCCCGGCGCCCCCCGCCGCCGCCTGGGCGCCCCCCGCCCAGGGCCACTACCCCCTCGGCCGCGACACCGTTCTGGTCGCGCACCCCGGCACCGAGGGCGTGGCCCGCTGGCTGCGTGCCACGGTCGGCGCCGCGACCGGGCTGCCGCTGCCGGACGGCGACGACAGCAGCCGCATCGAGCTGCGGATCGACCCCGAGGTCGAGGACGAGCTGGGCCCGGAGGGCTACCGGCTCGTCGTGGACGGCTACCTGGTGCTCCTGGTGGGCGGCAGCGCGGCGGGCGTCTTCTGGGGCGCGCAGACCCTGCGCCAACTGCTCGGCCCCGACGCCTACCGGCGCGCGCCCCTCGACCCGGCGCGCGAGTGGTCGGTGCCGATGGTGGCCATCGAGGACAAGCCGCGCTTCGGCTGGCGCGGCCTGATGCTCGACGTGTCACGGCACTTCATGCCCAAGGACGGCGTCCTGCGCTACCTGGACCTGCTCGCCGCGCACAAGCTCAACGTCTTCCACTTCCACCTCACCGACGACCAGGGCTGGCGCGTCGAGATCAAGCGCCACCCGAAGCTCACCGAGGTCGGCGCGTGGCGCGCGCGCACCAAATGGGGCCACCGGGCCTCGGAGTTGTGGACCGACACGCCGCACGGCGGCTACTACACCCAGGACGACATCCGCGAGATCGTCGCGTACGCCGCCGAGCGGCACATCACCGTCGTCCCCGAGATCGACATCCCGGGCCACTCGCAGGCCGCGATCGCCGCCTACCCGGAGCTCGGCAACACCGATGTCGTCGACACGGCGGCCATCGAGGTCTGGGACACCTGGGGCATCAACGCGAACGTCCTGGCGCCCACCGACGAAACCCTGCGCTTCTACGAGGGTGTCTTCGAGGAACTCCTCGCACTCTTTCCCTCCACGTTCATCCACGTCGGCGGCGACGAGGCGATGAAGGACCAGTGGAAGGCGTCCCCGGCCGCCCAGGCCCGTATGAAGGAACTGGGCCTGGCCGACGAGGAGGAGCTGCAGTCCTGGTTCATCCGGCACTTCGACACCTGGCTGGCCGAGCGCGGACGCCGGCTCATCGGCTGGGACGAGATCCTCGAAGGCGGCCTCGCGCCGGGCGCCGCGGTGTCGTCCTGGCGCGGGTACGCGGGCGGCATCGCTGCGGCCAAGGCAGGCCACGACGTCGTCATGTGCCCCGAGCAGCAGGTCTACTTGGACCACCGGCAGGACGGCGGCCCGGACGAGCCGATGCCCATCGGGTACGTACGCACCCTGGAGGACGTCTACCGCTTCGAGCCCGTACCGCCGCAGCTCACCGAGGAGGAAGCGCGCCACGTCATCGGCACCCAGGCCAATGTCTGGACCGAGGTGATGGAGAACCAGAGCCGCGTCGACTACCAGATGTTCCCGCGCCTCGCCGCCTTCGCCGAGGTCGCCTGGTCGGCGCTGCCCGCCCCCGCGGACCGCGACTTCGCCGGCTTCGAGACCCGGATGACCGGGCACTACGCCCGACTTGACGCCATGGGGGTCGGCTACCGCCCGCCGGGAGGCCCGTTGCCGTGGCAGAAGCGGCCCGCTCCCGAAGGGATGACGGCCAGTCTCGGACGCCCGATCGAGGGAGCGCCCCCAAACGTGTGAGCGGCCCGAATGGTGAGTGCCGTGCCGTCCGGGGCCTGGGACCGTGGAGGCCCCGGACGGTCCTGGTCGGGGCCCCGGCCGTGCACGCCGAAGCCCCGGCCCGGTCCAAGTCGGAGCCCCGGACGGGATAAGCCGGAGCCCCGGACGGGACAAGTCGTAGCCCCGGATGGGATAAGTCGTACAACGGTCACTGAAGAGTGGCAAATCGCACGCACCGCCAATGATGTGCGAAAGCGGACCAAGGCCCTGGTCGGGGACGAGAGTCCCCTGGTGGACCCTCGCGTCGGACGGTTCGCAAGATGTGCCAGAGTTGCCACGTCCGGGCTGTGAGCACGTACCGTACGGCGCAACAGACGGGCACAGCCGGGACACCGGGAAGGGGCAGCTGGGTTGACCACGCACGCACCGCAGGCAGCGCAGTCCGTGACGCTCCCGG
The DNA here is from genome assembly GCF_039766235.1 of Streptomyces changchenzhani. Lineage (NCBI taxonomy): Bacteria > Bacillati > Actinomycetota > Actinomycetes > Kitasatosporales > Streptomycetaceae > Streptomyces > Streptomyces changchenzhani. The sequence continues at coordinate 1,200,533 of NZ_JBDHNH010000001.1, forward strand.
CCTCGCTCGACGAGGCCGTGGCGGCGCTCACCGCCATGCCCGCCGCCGTGCCCGTCGCGGGCGGCACCGACCTGATGGCCTCGGTGAACTCCGGGCAGCTGAGGCCCGCCGCCCTGGTCGGGCTCGGCCGGATCAGCGAGATCCGCGGCTGGCAGTACCAGGACGGCCACGCACTCCTCGGCGCCGGCCTCACCCACGCCCGGATGGGACGGCCCGACTTCGCGGCCCTCATCCCGGCGCTGGCCGCCGCCGCGCGCGCCGCGGGCCCGCCCCAGATCCGCAACGCCGGAACGCTCGGCGGCAACATCGTCACCGGCGCCCCGACCGGCGACGCCCTGCCCGTCCTGGCCGCGCTCGAAGCCACGCTGGTGATCGCGGGACCGGGCGGCGCGCGCCGCACGATCCCCGTGTCCCATCTGCTGGCCGGCCGCGAAATGCTCGGCGCCGGTGAGCTCATCGGCTTCGTACGGGTGCCGCTGCTGCACGCCCCGCAGGTGTTCTTCAAGGCCACCGGGCGCACCGGTCCCGGCCGCGCCACCGCGTCCGTCGCCCTGGTCCTCGACCCGGCGCGGCGCGAGGTGCGCTGCGCGGTCGGCGCGATCGCCCCGATGCCGCTGCGGCCCATGGACGCGGAGCGCTGGATCGCCTCGCTCATCGAGTGGGACGCGGACCGCAAGCTGGCGCCCGAGGCGTGCGCCGCGTTCGGCGAGTACGTCGCCGCGGCCTGCATCCCGGACCCGGCGCCGGCGGTGGACGGGAGAGAGGCACCCCCCGCGCTGCTGCCCGCCGTACTGCACCTGCGGCGCACGGTCGCCGCGCTGGCCCGAAGGGCGCTGGGGAGGGCACTGTCATGACCGAGTACGAGCACGACAATGAGCGCGAGAACGGGCACGGAGCCCCCGGAGCCCCGCGCGCCCCCGGCGGCTGGCAGCCGATCCCGCAGGGCGGCGAGTACGACGCGGACGCCACGGCGTTCGTGCAGCTGCCCGAGGGCATGACGGGCATCGGCGAGCCACTGGCCGCGCCGGGCCACGACTACGTACCGCCGCCGCACATCACGCCTCAGGGCGCCCCCCACGACACTGCGCGGGGCCCGGACACCGACCCGGGCGCGACCGGGACCTGGAGCCTGCCGCCGATGTCCGGCGAGCTGCGCTGGCCGGAGCCGGGAGCCGCACCCGCCCCAGCCCCCCTGCCCCCGCACGAATCGGGCGTCACGGGCCAGTGGAGCTTCGGCGACAGCGGGAGTGGTGCCGGGGCCGGAAGCGCCGGCGACGTGGGCCCCCCGGCCGTTTCCGCGTCCGAACTCACCGGCCAGTGGACCATCCCGGTGGCCAATGGTGATCTCCCGGACGAATCGGGCGAGTTCACCACCTCGGCCCTCGCCTCCCAGTGGTCCGGAGGGCACCCCCCGGTGACCCTGCCCGGCGGTGCGAGCGCGCCGTGGGCGAACACGGACGACGCGGGCTTGACGCTGCCCGGCGGGGCGCCCGCCCCCTGGGCCGCGGCGCTCGCGCAGGAACACGCGCCGGCGCAGGAGACGGCGCAGGACTCGGAGTCGGCGCGGGACTCGGAGTCGTCCGCGATCCCGATGCCGCCGCTGTCCGTACAGGAGCCGCCGCAGCACCCGGACGGCGCCGCCGAGCAGCCCTCGGACGCGGTCAGGCATACCGCACCCGACGCGGACATCGCCCCCGGGACGGAAGCCGTCGCCGAGGCCGCGCCCGAACCGGCCGCACCCCCCGCCGAACCGGTACCCAGCGAACACCCCCACGCCTCCTACGTCCTACGGGTGAACGGCGCCGACCGGCCCGTCACCGAGGCCTGGATCGGCGAGTCCCTCCTGTACGTCCTGCGCGAGCGCCTCGGCCTCGCCGGCGCCAAGGACGGCTGCTCCCAGGGCGAGTGCGGCGCCTGCGCCGTCCAGGTCGACGGCCGCCTCGTCGCCTCCTGCCTGGTGCCCGCGGCCACCACCGCCGGCAGTGAGGTGCGTACGGTCGAGGGCCTGGCCATCGACGGCGAACCGTCCGACGTCCAGCGCGCCCTGGCCACCTGCGGCGCCGTCCAGTGCGGCTTCTGCGTGCCCGGCATGGCCATGACCGTCCACGACCTCCTTGAGGGCAACCACGCCCCCAGCGAGCTGGAGACCCGCCAGGCCCTCTGCGGCAACCTCTGCCGCTGCTCGGGCTACCGGGGCGTACTCGAAGCCGTACGCGAAGTGGTCGCCGAGCGCAGCGCGACCGCCGCCTCCGACGAAGCGCGCATCCCGCACCAGGCACCGCCGGGCGCCGGCAGTGTCCAGCAGCCCCACCCGCACGACGGAGGCATGGCGTGACCAACGACGCGGCCACCGCGACCGGCAGCCCGGCGGGCGGGGGCGCTCCGCAGGAGCCGCCCGCCCACGGGCTCGGCGCCTCGCTCCCGCCGGCCGACGCCCGCGCGAAGACAGAGGGCACCTTCCCCTACGCGGCCGACCTGTGGGCCGAGGGACTGCTGTGGGCCGCCGTGCTGCGCTCCCCGCACGCGTCCGCCCGTATCGTCTCGATCGACACCACCGCCGCGTCCGAGATGCCCGGTGTCCGCGTCGTGGTCACCCACGAGGACGTGCCCGGCGACCCCGCGCACGGCCGGACCGTCGCCGACCGCCCGGTCTTCGCCTCCGTGCTGGTACGCCACCACGGCGAGGCCATCGCCGCCGTGGCCGCCGACCATCCCGACACCGCGCGCCTCGCCGCCGCCGCCATCGCCGTCGAGTACGAGATCCTGGACCCGGTCACCGACCCGGAGCAGGCGTTCGCCGCCGAACCCCTGCACCCCGACGGCAACCTGATCCGGCATATCCCGCTGAGCTTCGGCGACCCCGAGATCGTCGGCGAGGTGATCGTCGAGGGCCTGTACCGCATCGGCCGCCAGGACCCGGCCCCCATCGGCGCGGAAGCGGGCCTCGCGGTCCCCCGCCCCGACGGCGGCGTCGAGATCTACACCGCGTCCACCGACCCGCACACCGACCGCGACCGCGCGGCGGCCTGCTTCGGCCTGGAGCAGGAGCGCGTGAAGGTCGTCGTGACGGGCGTCCCCGGCGCCACCGGCGACCGCGAGGACGGCAGCTTCCAGATCCCGCTGGGCCTGCTCGCGCTGCGCACCGGCTGCCCGGTCAAGCTCGCCGCGACCCGCGAGGAGTCCTTCCTCGGCCACGCCCACCGCCACCCGACCCTGCTGCGCTACCGCCACCACGCGGACACCGAGGGCCGGCTGGTGAAGGTGGAGGCGCAGATTCTCCTCGACGCGGGTGCCTACGCCGACTCCTCATCCGAGTCGCTGGCCGCCGCGGTCGCCTTCGCCTGCGGCCCGTACGTCGTCCCGCACGCCTTCATCGAAGGCTGGGCCGTACGCACCAACAACCCCCCGTCCGGCCATGTCCGCGGCGAGGGCGCCCTCCAGGTCTGCGCGGCCTACGAGGGCCAGATGGACAAGCTCGCGACGAAACTGGGCCTGGACCCGGCCGAGCTGCGCCTGCGCAATGTGCTGGCCACCGGCGACCTGCTGCCCACCGGACAGACGGTCACCTGCCCGGCCCCCGTCGCCGAACTCCTGCGCGCGGTACGGGACTTCCGCCTCCCCACCCTCCCCAAGGACTCCCCGGAGGACGACTGGCTGCTGCCGGGCGGCCCGGAGGGCGCGGGTGAGCCCGGCGCCGTACGCCGAGGAGTCGGCTACGCGCTCGGCATGGTCCATATGCTCGGCGCGGAGGGCACCGACGAGGTCTCTACCGCGACGGTGAAGGTCCACGACGGCGTGGCGACGGTCATCTGCGCGGCGGTCGAGACCGGCCAGGGCTTCACCACGCTCGCCCGCCAGATCGTCCAGGAGACCCTGGGCATCGAAGAGGTGCACGTGGCCTCGGTCGACACGGACCAGCCCCCGGCGGGCCCCGCGACGCACGGCCGCCACACCTGGGTGTCCGGCGGCGCGGTGGAACGCGCGGCGAAGATGGTCCGCACCCAGCTTCTGCAGCCGCTGGCCCACAAGTTCGGCATGTCCACGGAGCTGCTCCAGATCGCCGACGGCAAGATCACCTCGTACGACGGAGTCCTCTCCACCACCGTCACCGAGGCGATGGACGGCAAGGAACTGTGGGCCACCGCCCAATGCAGACCGCACCCGACCGAGCCCCTCGACGAGATGGGCCAGGGCGACGCCTTCGTCGGCCTCGCTTTCTGCGCGATCCGCGCGATCGTCGACGTGGACATCGAGCTGGGCTCCATCCGGGTGGTCGAGATGGCGGTTGCCCAGGACGTGGGCCGCATCCTCAACCCGGCGCAGCTGGTCTCCCGGATCGAGGCGGGTGTCACCCAGGGCGTCGGCGCGGCGCTGACCGAGAACCTCCGCACCCCCCGCGGCCTGGTCCGCCACCCCGACCTGACGTACTACGCGCTGCCGACGTCCCTGGACGCCCCGGACATCCGCATCGTGAAACTCGTCGAGGAACGCGACGTGGTGGCCCCCTTCGGCGCGAAGGCCGCCAGCGCGATCCCGGTCGTCACCTCCCCGGCGGCGGTCGCCTCGGCGGTCCGGGCCGCGACCGGCCGCCCGATCAACCGCCTCCCGATCAGGCCGCAGGCGGCCGTGGGCGTGGCCAACACGTAAGGGCTTCATGAGCAGTGACATGAGCAGCGACACGAGCACCACCGTTACGGACTCCGGTGCGGGCGGCGGTAGGGGCCTGAGCCGGCGGCGGTTCGCGGTGCTGGCCGGCGTGGGTGTCGCCGCCGCCGCGCTCCCCGGGACCGCCGCGCGTGCGGCCCCGGCCGTACGCCCCGCCTATCTCGGTACGTACACCTCGCAGCCGGGCGGCGGCACCGGGATCGGGCTGGCCGCCTACCGGCCCGGCAGCGGGGGGCTGACCCCGACCGGAGTGCTCGGCGACGTGGCCAACCCGTCGTTCCTCGCGCTCTCGCCCGACGGCAGGACGCTCTACGCCGTCGACGAGCGGGCCGAGGGCGCGGTCACCGCCGTGCGGCTGGGGCGCGGCGCGCCCGAGGTGCTCGGCAGCCGACGCAGCGGCGGGGCCGACCCCTGCCATCTTTCCGTGCACCCCGACGGGCGCTTCGTGTTCAGCGCGAACTACACCGGCGGCAGCGTCTGCGTGCACCCCGTCGGGCGCGACGGCGCACTGGGCGAGGCCAGTGACGTCGTACAGCACAGGGGGTCGGGGCCCGACCCGGAGCGGCAGGAGGGCCCGCACGCGCACATGGTGGTCATGGACCCGGCCGGCCGGTACGTCCTCGCGGTCGACCTGGGCACCGACACCGTCCACACCTACCGCCTCGACGCCGGCAGCGGGCGCCTCCAGGAGCGCAGCCGCGCCGCGATGCGACCGGGGGCTGGGCCGCGCCATCTGGCGTTCCATCCGTCCGGCAGGCACGCGTACGTCGTGAACGAGCTCGACAGCACGATCGTGGTCTGCGACTACGACCACCGCACCGGGACACTGACCCCGGGCACACCACGGCCCACACTGCCGCCCGGCACCGAGCCCCCGGAGCGCAACTACCCGGCCGGGGTACTGGTTTCGCCGGACGGGCGGTACCTCTACGTCTCCAACCGCGGCCACGACAGCCTGGCCGTCTTCGCCGTCGAGTGCGGCGGCGCGGCCCTGCGCCCGGTGTCCGTCACGCCGTCGGGCGGCTCGTATCCGCGGCACATCGCACTCGACCCGTCCGGCACGCTGCTGTTCGCCGCCAACCAGAAGTCCGGCACGGTGACGACCTTCCGGGTGAACCGCGCCACGGGCCGGCTGTCCTCGGCGGGAGCGCCGCTGACGGCCCCGATCCCGGTGTGCGTGCTGCCCGGGTAGGTGCTCGGGCCGATGCCCTCCCGGCGTTGTCAGTGGTGGCGGCTAGCCTTCTTTGCACGTGGTGACATCGGCTCGGGGGAGGAACGCCATGCAGGTCGTGAGGGTTGTCCAGGAGGAACTGCATCCGCTGGTGGTGCACGGGCTCACGCGGGCGCGGCTGTCCGGCGAAGGGGTGCCGAGGCAGACCGCGCTGCTGGGGTTCGGACCGGTCGCCGAGGGGCACCTGGCGACGGTCGCTGAGCAGTACGAGCACGCGGTGAAGCTGCCGGACGGGGTCGGGGAGATGCTCGTGATCGGGCATCTCCTCGACGCGGACGGCGAGGAGCTGGAGGAGATCGTCCTCGACGGGCGGACCGGGCGGGTCGCGCTGGCCGACCTCGAAAGCCGCTTTCTCGAAGCACGGCCGCTCGCCACCGACCTGGACACGCTGCTGCGCATGGCCGGGGCGGTCGAGGAACTGGGCTCCGGGGTGGGGGAGTTCGGGGGACGGTTCGCCGGGCAGTACGGCCCGGAGGCGGTCACGCGGCTCACCGAGGCCCTCCGGGAGGTCGCGGACGCGGACGGCGACTACTGGACGATCGCGGTCCTGATACGGCCCCTGGTGCGCATAGCGGGACCCGGCGACGGGCTGCGGCTCCAGCTGCCCGAGGGGCTGCTCGACGACGAGTTCGGGGCGGAGTCCGGGGCGGAGTTGGGGGCGGAGTCCGGCGTGAGGCCGGGGGCGGGCTCCGGAGCTGGCTCCGGGACGGGTGGGGTGGCGCGGTTCGCGGACGCGGATCTGCCGGCCGCGCTCACGCACGAACCGACGCGGCGGTTCCTGCGGGACGTGGGGCTGCCGGTGGACGGGGGCATGTTCACGCTCGACGACGACCGGCCCGCGCGGACCCTCGCGGAGGTGTACGCGCACCAGGGCAAGGACCTGCTGCCGGACGGGTCGGACCGCCTCATCTGCCTCGGCTATCTGGTCGAGGACATCGACCTCGTGGTCGACGGGGCCACCGGCCTGATCCTGGGCCGGAATGTCGAGGACGCCGGGCTGCGGCCGGTCAACGCGGATGTGTCGACGCTGGCCTTCACCCTGTGGCTGCTGCGCCGGGCTCGGGCGGTGGACGCCGAGCACAAGGTCACCGACGAGTCGTACGCCGTCCTGGCGGCCACGATGCGGGAGGTTCTGGCCGAGGTCGACCCGGTCGCGTGCGGCCATGCGGCGGGCGGGAGCCGGGGCGACGACGGCTGGCGGTACTGGCCGGAGGCGTTCGACGACGAGGCGGGCGGCGCCCTCTGACGCTGGGTCCGGGGCCGGGTCCGGGTCCGGGGTGGCGGGCGCGATCCGGGCGGGGGCGCTCCGGTCGGCCGGGTCGGGAGTGCGCCGGACGCCAGTAGGGCGGCACCCCGTGGGGGATACCGCCCTATCCGTAGCCCCTGGTCGGGGAGCTGGAGGCCGTGATCGGAATCGAACCGACGTAACCCGCTTTGCAGGCGAGCCCCTAAGCCACTCGGGCACACGGCCATGTGCTGGAACTCCTTGACCGTAAGCCGGTCGAGGAGCCCGCTCAAGGGATCCGGGCGCTGTGCAACGCGACTGCCATGCCGCGTTCACACAGCGCCGCGTTCACCCAGCGGGTTCACCCGGTGCGCTGCCGCGCCCTTCCGCGTCCGGTGCGTTCACAGCGCGGCCAGGAAACCCGCCACCGCCGTGCGGAACGCCGCCGGGTCCCCGTCCACCCACGGTTAGTGCCCGACGCCCGCCAGGCGCCGCCACTCGGCGTCGGCTTCGTCGTACGTGCGGAAGTGCGGCATGTCCGTACGCCTTCCCCGTCGAGCCGGGCGTACGACCAAAGGCTGACTCTCGTCCCTCCTTGAGACAGGGGTCACCTCGCGGTATGCCCCTTACGCTGGGCGGATGACCGCCCTGGAACCGCGCGACGCCGAGGTCGCGCCCGAACCTGCCGGGACATCCGGCACACCTGCCGACATACGGCTGCCCGCGACGGATACCGCGGCGCTCACGGAGCAGCTCACGGAACAGCCCAAGGAACAGCTCGCGGAACAGGGCGGCATCCTCGGCCGGACGCACCGCGCACTGAGCATCGGCATCGTTTCCGTCGTGCTGCTGATCGCCTTCGAGGCAACGGCCGTCGGGACCGCGATGCCGGTGGCGGCCCGCGAGCTGAACGGGATCTCGCTGTACGCCTTCGCGTTCTCCTCGTTCTTCACCACCAGCCTGTTCGCCATGGTGCTGTCCGGGCAGTGGGCCGACCGCAGGGGACCGCTGTGGCCCCTCGCCACCGGCATCAGCGCCTTCGGCGCCGGGCTGCTGCTCTCCGGCACGGCGGACGCGATGTGGCTGTTCATCGTCGGCAGGGCCGTCCAGGGGCTCGGCGGCGGCCTGGTGATCGTCGCGCTGTACGTGGTCGTCAGCCGCGCCTATCCGGGCCGGCTGCAGCCCTCGATCCTGGCGGCCTTCGCGGCAAGCTGGGTCGTTCCGTCCGTCGTCGGGCCGTTGGTGTCCGGGACGGTCACCGAGCACCTCGGCTGGCGCTGGGTGTTCATCGGCATCCCCCTCCTGGTCGTCTTCCCGCTTGCCATCGCGCTGCCCGCGATCCGCCGGATGGCGTCGGGGCCCGCCGACCCGGACGCGCCCGCCGGGCCCTTCGACCGCCGCCGGATCCGGTTCGCCCTGGGCATCTCGCTGGGCGCGGGACTCCTCCAGTACGCCGCGCAGGACCTTCGCTGGCTGTCGCTGATCCCGGCAGCGGCGGGCCTGGCCCTGCTGGTGCCCGCCGTCCTGGCGCTGCTGCCGCGCGGCACCTACCGGGCGGCGCGGGGGCTGCCGTCGGTCGTGCTGCTGCGCGGGATCGCGGCCGGTTCGTTCATCGCCGCCGAGTCCTTCGTGCCGCTGATGCTGGTCACCCAGCGCGGGCTCTCCCCGACCATGGCGGGGCTCTCGCTGGCGGTCGGCGGCGCGACCTGGGCGCTCGGCTCGTTCGTCCAGTCGCGGCCCCGCATGGCCCCGTACCGGGAGCGGATGGCGTCCGGCGGCATGGTGCTGGTCGCCGCGGCCATCGCGACCGCGCCCAGCGTGCTGATCGCGGCCGTCCCGGTGTGGGTGGTGGGCGTCGCCTGGGCGTTCGGCTGTTTCGGGATGGGCACGGTCATCGCCTCGACCAGCGTGCTGCTGCTCAAGCTCTCCGCTCCGGACGAGGCGGGCGCCAACTCCGCCGCCCTCCAGATCTCCGACGGCCTGTCGAACGTCATACTCCTGGCGATCGGCGGCGCGGTGTTCGTGGCGCTCGGCGGGGGCGCGGTGGGCGCGGCCCACCCGGCGGCCACCGGTGCGGCGGGCTCCCACCCCGCGGCGTTCGCGGCGGTGTTCATGCCGATGGCGGCGGTGGCGCTGGTGGGGGCGTGGGTGGCGACCAGGCTGCGGGAGCGACAGCCCCTGATTTAGTACCGTACTGACCCCACTAGTGGTACCGTTTTGGTATGGCCATGAACCTGCGTCTACGTGACGACCAGCAAGAGGCGCTCAAGCTCCGCGCGGAAGCGGAGGGGCGCAGCATGCACGCCATAGCGCTTCAGGCGATCGACCGCTATCTCGAGCAGGAGTCGGACCGGCAGGAAGTCCGCCGACTCGGGGCCAAGTACGCGGTGCGCCACGCCGACCTGCTTCGGAGGCTGGGAGAGTAGTGAAGTACCTGACGGTCCAGGAAGTCCTGGACTTGGCGGAGCTGGCCTGTGGGGGGCAGCAGCTCGCGGTTCGCGACTTGGGGCTGCTCAGCTCGGCGGTGCACCGTCCCCAGTCGCAGATGTTCGGCATCGAGGCGTACACGGACCTCTTCGAGAAAGCTGCGGCGCTGCTCCAGTCGCTCGCCGTGAACCATCCTCTGGTGGACGGCAATAAGCGCATGGCCTGGATGTGCACCGTCGTGTTCCTCGACTTCAACGGCTCGGAAATGGTCGATGTCGATCAGGATGAGTCGTACAAGCTCGTTATCGAGGTTGCGATGGGCAGTCTGGATGACGTCGGTCAGATCGCTCATCGGCTGCGGTCCCTGCACGACGGCGTGTGAGCTGAGTCGCACCCGCGCGGACCTCCGGCCCGTTCATACGAGGATCCGCGCGGAGCGCCGGTAGGGTGGCCCGGTTGTCTTGACGACGACCCACGATCCCACCGCGTACCCGAGAGCCTCGAATCGGAGACCGTGACTACTACCGCCTCCCACCACCTCTCACCCGCCTTCCCCGGCCGCGCCCCCTGGGGCACCGCCAGCAAGCTGCGTGCCTGGCAGGAGGGTGCCCTGGAGAGGTACCTCCAGGAGCAGCCCCGTGACTTCCTCGCCGTCGCGACGCCCGGCGCAGGCAAGACCACCTTCGCCCTGACGCTCGCGTCCTGGCTGCTGCACCACCACGTCGTGCAGCAGATCACGGTCGTCGCGCCGACCGAGCACCTCAAGAAGCAGTGGGCGGAGGCGGCGGCCAAGATAGGGATCAAGCTCGATCCGGACTACAGCGCCGGTCCGCTGAGCAAGGACTACCACGGCATCGCGGTGACCTACGCGGGCGTCGGCGTACGGCCGATGCTGCACCGCAACCGCTGCGAGCAGCGCAAGACGCTGGTCATCCTCGACGAGATCCACCACGCCGGTGACTCCAAGTCCTGGGGCGAGGCCTGCCAGGAGGCGTTCGACCCGGCGACCCGCCGGCTCGCGCTCACCGGCACCCCGTTCAGGTCGGACACCAACCCGATCCCCTTCGTCGCGTACGAAGAGGGCCGCGACGGCATCCGGCGCTCCTCCGCCGACTACACCTACGGCTACGGCAACGCGCTGGCCGACGGCGTCGTCCGGCCCGTGATCTTCCTCAGCTACAGCGGCAACATGCGCTGGCGCACCAAGGCGGGCGACGAGCTCGCGGCCCGCCTCGGCGAGCCGATGACCAGGGACGCCATCGGTCAGGCCTGGCGCACCGCGCTCGCGCCCACCGGCGAATGGATCCCCAGCGTGCTGGCCGCCGCCGACAAGCGGCTCACCGAGGTCCGCAAGGGCATCCCGGACGCGGGCGGCCTGGTCATCGCCAGCGACCAGGACACGGCCCGCGAGTACGCGAAGATCCTCAAGAAGATCACCGGGGACCGGCCCACCGTCGTACTGTCCGACGAGAGGGCCGCGTCGAAGAAGATCGACCAGTTCACTGACGACGGATCCCGCTGGATGGTGGCCGTCCGGATGGTGTCGGAGGGCGTCGACGTGCCGCGCCTCGCGGTCGGCGTGTACGCCACGACCATCTCCACTCCGCTGTTCTTCGCGCAGGCCGTCGGGCGCTTCGTGCGCTCCCGCAGGCGCGGCGAGACGGCGTCGGTGTTCGTGCCGACGATCCCGATGCTGCTGGAGTTCGCGAACGAGATGGAGGTCGAGCGCGATCATGTGCTCGACAAGCCGAAGAAGGCCGACGAGAACGAGAACCCGTTCGCCGAGGAGGACAAGCTCCTCGCCGACGCCGAGAAGGCGGAGGACGAGGAGACCGAGGAGCAACTGCCCTTCGAGGCCCTCGAATCCGACGCCGTGTTCGACCGAGTGCTCTACGACGGCGCCGAGTTCGGCATGCAGGCGCACCCCGGCAGCGAGGAGGAGCAGGACTACCTGGGGATCCCGGGCCTCCTGGAGCCCGACCAGGTGCAGCTGCTGCTCCAGAAGCGGCAGACCCGGCAGATCGCGCACAGCCGCCAGAAGCCGGCCGCCGAGGCCGACCTGCTGGAGAAGCCCGCCGACGCGCGCCCGGTCGTCACCCACAAGCAGCTGCTCGGGCTGCGCAAATCGCTGAACACGATGGTCGGGGCGTACTCCCACCAGAGCGGCAAGCCGCACGGCGTGCTCCACACCGAGCTGCGGAGGGTGTGCGGCGGGCCGCCGAGCGCGGAGGCGACGGCGGGGCAGCTCCAGGACCGGATCAAGAAGGTCCAGGAGTGGGCCACGCGGATGCGGTGACGTCCGCCCGGATGGCATGGACGTGCGAGCCCGTACCGCATGGACGTGCGAGCCCGTACGGCATGGACGTGAGAAGGCGGGGCCCGGAGATTGCGACCCCGGGCCCCGCCCATGGGTCACCATAATATCCCGGTAAGACGCGTATGGCGCCGAAAGTCCCCGGTGAAGGTGATTTAAGTCCCGAACAGGGATCAATTGCCCTTCCGTGCCCGGATTCTGGACGAGGCCTTCCGCTGAGCGGTGCCGATCGCTACCTTTCCGGCAACGCATACGCCCCGTGGCAGCGCCGCCGCGGAGCGCAGCCGGTGCCATGGCCTGCCGGTGGCCTCTGCGAGCGACGCCGGTGGGACCGGCGCCGCACACCCCGTGAGAGAGCCGCCGCACCACCACAGAGGAGTGGGCGTCGTGACCGCGGAGACTTCCCAGACGCTCGACCGGGGACTAAGAGTCCTCAAGCTGCTCGCCGACACCGACCACGGGCTGACCGTCACCGAGTTGTCCAACAAACTCGGCGTCAACCGCACCGTCGTCTACCGGCTGCTCGCCACACTCGAACAGCACGCCCTGGTACGTCGTGACCTCGGCGGCCGCGCCAGGGTCGGCCTGGGCGTGCTCCGGCTGGGCCGCCAGGTCCATCCGCTGGTACGCGAAGCGGCGCTTCCCGCGCTGCGCTCGCTCGCCGAGGACATCGGCGCGACGGCGCATCTGACGCTGGTCGACGGCGCGGAGGCACTCGCCGTCGCGGTCGTCGAACCGACCTGGACGGACTATCACGTGGCCTACCGCACGGGCTTCCGCCACCCCCTGGACCGGGGCGCGGCGGGCCGGGCCATCCTCGCCGCCCGCCGGGGCGACCTGTCGGACCCCGGCTTCACCCTCACCCACGGTGAGCTGGAGGCGGGCGCGAGCGGGGCCGCGGCGCCGCTGGTGGGGGTGACGGGCCTGGAGGGCAGCGTGGGGGTCGTCATGCTGTCCGACTCCGTCCCGGAGCGGGTGGGCCCCCGGGTGGTCGACGCGGCCAATGAGGTCGCGGAGGCACTGCGCTGACCGTGGCGCGGGCGCGGGCGGGGACATCGGCCGCCGGGCCGCCCACTAGACGAGTCATTCCGAATGCTGACGGTGTGTCCGGGAACGCAGACAGGGCGTCCAAGATCGTTGTGTGACGAACAACCTAGACGCCCTGCTGACCGCACTTTACGTGAAGATCGACGACGAGATCGGAGGCACCCGGTGGCTGGGCAGACCGCCGCAGCTGACGGATTCCGAGCTTGTTTGCCTCGCCGTCGCACAGGCGCTGCTGGGCTTCACCTCGGAGTCGCGGTGGCTGCGGTTTGTGGACTCCCGTCTGGGGGCGATGTTCCCGTACGTGCCCAAGCAGCCGGGTTGGAACAAGCGGCTGAGGGCCGCGTTGCCGCTGGTCAAGAAGGCGATACGGCTGCTGGCAGTGGACACGGACTTCTGGTTCGACCCGCACTGGATCGTCGACTCCACGCCGGTGGAGTGCGGTCGCTCGCGTCCGACGGTGAAGCGGTCGGACATGGCCGGCTGGGCCGGTTACGGGTACTGCGCCAGCCACAGCCGGTTCTTCTGGGGCCTGCGCCTGTTCCTGGTCTGCACCCCGACCGGGATGCCGATCCTGTGGGCCCTGGCGAACCCGAAGATCGACGAGCGGGAGGTACTTACCGCGATGCTCGACCGTGAACCGGAGACGGTTACGGACCGTCCGGGATTGCTGGTGATCTCGGACAAGGGTTTCGCCTCCAAGGAGTTCGAAGCCGATCTGGCCTTGCGGGGCGCGGAGTTGTTGCGGCCGTCGTTCAAGCGCGAGAAGAAGCGCAGGGGCGAGAGCCTCCTCAAGTCGGTGAGACAGCTCATCGAGTCGGTCAACGACACCCTCAAAGGCCAGCTCGACCTGGAACAACACGGCGGGCGGACCTTCGAGGGCGTCGCTGTTCGCGTCGCCCAGCGCATCCTCGCGATGGCCGCAGCGATCTGGCACAACCACCAGACCCGCCAGCCGATCACACGGTCACTGATCGCTTACGACCACTGATCATTCGGAATGACTCGTCTAGATTGGGGGCGTGCTCTCACGTCACTCCCGTCCCCGCGTCCTCGCCGTCTGCGCGGCCCCCGTGCTCGCCCTCTTCGCCGTGGCCGTCTTCACGCCGTTGCCCTACGTCCTGGCGCAGCCCGGCACGACCGCGAACGTCCTGGGCGACGACAAGGGCAGGCCGGTGATCACCGTGACCGGGGCGCAGACCCGCGAGACGACCGGCCAGCTGCGGATGACGACGATCGTGGCAACCGGCCCCTCCGTCGACATCGACCTGGGGCAGATCGTCGACGCGTGGTTCAGGACCGACCGGGCCGTGATGCCCAAGGAGGCGGTGTACCCGACCGGGGACACCGACGCGCAGGTCGAGCAGCACAATGCCGCCGAGATGAAGAAGTCGCAGAACGTCGCGGCGCAGGCGGCGCTCAACTACCTCGACAAGGACCAGGACGAGGTGAAGGTCGACCTCAGCCTCGCCGACATCGGCGGCCCCAGCGCCGGTCTTTTCTTCGCGCTGGGCATCGTCGACAAGCTGGACGGCGACGGCGCGGGCGGCGATCTCACCGGTGGCCGCAACATCGCCGGTACGGGCACGATCAGCCCCGATGGCACGGTCGGCGCGGTCGGCGGCGTACCGCTCAAGACCCAGGCCGCCAGGCGCGACGGGGCGAGTGCTTTCCTCGTACCGCGCGACGAGTGCTCGATGGCTCAGGCCGAACTGCCCGACGGGCTGCGGCTGGTCCCGGTCACGACACTCACGGACGCGGTGGGTGCGCTGCGGGAGCTGGCGAAGAAGGACGGCAAGGTCCCGAGCTGCTGACCGTCTCCTTCACCTCTGACGTTCAGGCGGCGCGGGCGGCGCGGGCCGCGCCGAGGGGCTGTTGATGGGCGAGGCGCAGGCCGAGGTCGACCATGGTCCAGCCGAGGCTGGTGCGGACGGGGTGCTGCTTGCTGCGGGGGAGCAGGGCGTACTCGGCCGCCTCGCGCCGCAGTTCGGCGGCGCGCAGGGTGTGCAGCTGAAGATGCATGTCGGGGTGCATGGCAGGGATTTCCTCTCGGTCCGTGGGCCGGCTCGGTCCGTGGTCCGGCTCAGTCCGTCGTCCGGCGCGGGAAGGAATGCGTGTGCACGCGGATCTGGGCGGAGCCCTCGGCGCTCAGCCCGCGGTAGCTGTCGACGAGGTCGTGCATCCTGTGGTTCAGCTCGCTCAGCTGCTCGGCGGTCAGCTGGAGCGTGAAGTCGCTCATGTCCGCGCTCCTGGCCCACTCCTCGGGCCATTCGCGTGAGGTGCCCAGCCAGGTGCCGAGCTCCTGGGTGTGGATGTTCGCGATCTCGTGCATGAACAGGTCCGCGGCTCCGCGCACCTCCGGGTCGCTGCTGTTGTGCAGCTCCTCGGCGAAGCGCGTCCCCTCCTGCGCCGCCTTCCACCACCGCTCGCGGCCCTTGCCGCGCTCCGGGTCGTCCTCGACGAACCCGTGCGTGGCGAGCTGGCGCAGGTGGTAGCTGGTGGCGCCGCTGGACTCGCCGAGGCGATCGGCCAGCTGGGAGGCGGTGGCCGGTCCGTCGTGCCTGAGGGTCTTCAGCAGGCGGATCCGCAGCGGGTGGGCGAGACCGCGCAGGGAGCGGGCGTCCAGGGTGCGGGACGTCTCGGCCTTCGGGATGTCGGGCTTCGGGATGTCGGGCTCCTGTTCGGGCATGCCCCCACCCTAGACTTGCAAAGAACCCGTTGCAATGGATTCTTTGCAACGGGTTCTTTGCGTGCGGTGGAGCGGGTCAGCGGTGAGGGCGGCTAGCCCTCCTTGATGAAGCCCTCCTTGACCATCCACTCCTTCGCCACCGCGTGCGGGTCCTCGCCGTCCACGTCGACCTTGGCGTTCAGCTCCCGCGCCGTCGTGTTGTTCAGCTTCTTGGTGATCGGTTCGAGGACGTTCGCCATCGCCGGGTACTTCTTCAGCGCCTTGGTGTTGATCTCCGGCGCCACGTTGTAGTTCGGGAAGAAGTGCCGGTCGTCGGCCATCAGCGTCAGGTCCATCGCCTTGATCCGGCCGTCGGTGGTGAAGACCTCGCCGAAGGTGCAGGCCGAGCCTTTCGACACCTCGGTGTAGATGATTCCGCCGTCCATCTTCGAGACGCCGGACGCCGGGATGTTCATCCCGTACGCCTTCTTCATGCCGTTGAGCCCGTCGTCGCGCGAAGCGAACTCGCTCTCCACACACACCGTCGCCGCCGACGGGTCCTTCTTCGACAGGGCGGCCACGTCCGAGAGTGTCTTCGTCCCGTACTTCTTCGCGTTGGCCGGGTTCAGCGCCAGTGCGTACGTATTGTTCAGCTCGGCCGGCGGCAGCCAGGTGATGCCGTTCTTCGCGTCCGCGTCACGCACCGCCTCCCACTGCTGCTGCGGGTCGGCGATCGGCTTGTCGTTGCCGAGGTAGGTGATCCAGGCGGTGCCCGTGTACTCGTACATCACATCCGCGTCGCCGTTCCTGACGGCCTCGCGCCCGCCGATGGACCCCTGGATCCCGGTCCGGTCGAGCACATTCGCGCCCGCCGCCTTGAATGCCAGGCCCAGGATCTGCCCGAGGATCAGCTGCTCGGTGAACTCCTTCGACGTCACCGTCAGCTCCGCGCCCTTCAGCGGCAGACCCTTGCCGATCGTGCCCGGCTGTACGTCGTCGACCAGCGGACTGCCGCTCGTCAGCCCGCACCCGGCCAGCAGCACACCCGTACCCAGCGCGGCCACTACGGCCGAACCCATTCGCGTACGCCTCATGCGCCTGCCTCCAGACCGCGCGGTCGCAACAGCAGCTCCACGATCGACGCCAGCCAGTCCACGAACAGCGCCAGCGCAACGGTCAGTACGGAGCCAAGGACCAGCACCGGCATGCGCTGAGTGGTGATCCCGGTGGTGATCAGGTCGCCGAGACCGCCGCCGCCGCCGAAGGTGGCGAGCGTGGCCGTGCCGACGTTCAGGACCAGCGCCGTGCGCACGCCCGCGAGGATCAGCGGGACGGCCAGCGGCAGTTCGACCTTCGCCAGCACCCCCGCGGTCGACATCCCGATGCCGCGCGCGGCCTCCAGGAGCGTCGGATCGTTCGCCTTGAGCCCCGCGATGGTGTTGGAGAGCACCGGCAGGACGGCGTACGCGATGATGCCGATCAGCGCCGCCTTCTTCCCGATGCCCAGCCAGATCACCAGCAGCGCAAGCAGCCCGATCGCCGGAGTCGCCTGCCCGATGTTGGCCAGCGCCGTCGCGAACGGCGCCGCCCGGCGCAGGCCGGGGCGGGTGAGCGCGATGCCCAGTGGGATCGCGATGATCAGCACGAAGAAGGTGGAGATCACCGTCAGTTCGACGTGCTGCTTGAAGCGCAGCCACACATTGCCGTCGCCCAGCGCGTTGCTCGCGATCGAATCCAGATCCGCGTTGTGGTACCAGAGCCAGGTGGCAAGGAGCACCACCGCGAGGACGGCCGGCAGCACGACCATCTTCTGCCAGCTCACCCGCCGCGGCTGCAACTCCACGGTCGCGGCGGCCGGTTCCTCGACCACCTCGCCCTCGTCGCGGAAGGTCACACCCTGCACCTCGTGCGCGCCGCGTGGCCGGCCGGGCCGCTCGCGCTCGTCGCGCTCGCGCCGTGCCGGGCTCATGCGGGATCCTCCGCGGCGCCGGTCACGCCCTCCTGGGCGAGCCGGGTCTGGCGGGCGCGCTGCTCCTCCAGCTGGTGCTGGTGCTCCGAGGCGTCGAGCCGGTCGGCCTCCAGCATTTCCTGCACGGAGTTCATCAGCGTCGCCATGTCCACGACGCCGGTGTACTCGCCGCGCCGCCCGGTGACCGCGACTCTGCCCGCGTTGTCGGTCAGCACCGCCTCCAGGGCGTCGCGCAGCGTCGCGTCCCTGGTCACGGTGTCGTGCACCAGGGTGCCCGCCCGTGCCAGCGACCCCTTGGCGCGCATCAGATCACCGCGCCGCAGCCACTTGTAGGGGCGGCCCCGCTTGTCGAGCAGCAGCAGCTCGTTGGTCTGCGCGTCCCGCAGCTTGTTGAAGATTTCCTGGAGCGGGTCGTCGATGGTCACCGTCGGGAAATCGACGATCTCCACGTCCCGTACCCGCGTCAGGTTGAGCCGCTTCAGTGCGGCTCCCGCGCCCACGAACCCGGACACGAAGTCGTCCGCCGGGTTCGTCAGGATCGCCTCGGGGGTGTCGAACTGCGCGATGTGCGACCGGTCGCGGAGCACCGCGATGCGGTCGCCCAGCTTGATGGCCTCGTCGAAGTCGTGGGTGACGAAGACGATCGTCTTGTGCAGCTCGTGCTGGAGGCGGATCAGCTCGTCCTGGAGGTGGTCGCGGGTGATCGGGTCGACGGCGCCGAACGGCTCGTCCATCAGCAGTACG
The DNA here is from genome assembly GCF_039766235.1 of Streptomyces changchenzhani. Classification (NCBI taxonomy): domain Bacteria; kingdom Bacillati; phylum Actinomycetota; class Actinomycetes; order Kitasatosporales; family Streptomycetaceae; genus Streptomyces; species Streptomyces changchenzhani. The sequence goes on from NZ_JBDHNH010000001.1 coordinate 1,218,820, forward strand.
GGCGGGTCCGCGGCCAGCGCCCGCGCCACGCCCACACGCTGCTGCTGTCCGCCGGAGAGTTGGCGCGGATAGCGACCCCGGAACTCGCCCGGGTCGAGCCCCACCAGGTCGAGCATCTCCTCGATCCGGTCCTTGATCTTCGCCTTCGGCCAGCCGACCATCTTGGGCACGAGCGCGATGTTCTGCGCGACGGTCATGTGCGGGAACAGACCGGACGACTGGATCGCGTAACCGACCTTGCGGCGCAGCTTCACCGGGTCCATGTCGGTGACGTCCTCGCCGCCGATCCTGATCCGCCCCGATGTCGGCTCGATCAGCCGGTTGATCATCTTGAGCAGGGTGGTCTTGCCGCCGCCCGACGGGCCGACGAAGATCACGATCTCGCCCGCCTTGATCTCCAGACTGACGTTGTCCACCGCGGGATACGGGCTCCCCGGATAGCGCTTCGTCAGATTCTCCAGCTCGATGGCAGCGCCACCGACGGCGGTGTCAGACACGGATCCCCCTCGGGATGGTCAGGCGTCCGATGAGGACGTACGCGGCGTCGAAGATCAGCGCCAGGACGATGATGCCGAAGGTGCCGGCGAGTACCTGGTTGATCGCGTTCTTGCTGCCCAGGGACGAGATCCCGCGGAAGATCTCATTGCCGAGGCCGGGCCCGGAGGCGTACGCGGCGATGGCGGCGATGCCCATCAGCATCTGGGTGGAGACCCGGATGCCGGTGAGGATCGGCGGCCAGGCCAGCGGCAGTTCGATCCGGAACATGCGGGCCGTGCGGGACATCCCGATGCCCTTCGCCGCGTCGACGAGGGTCGGATCCACCCCGCGCAGACCCACGATCGCGTTACGCACGATCGGCAGCAGTCCGTACAGCACCAGCGAGATGACGGTGGGGGCGACGCCGAGGCCAACCAGCGGGATGAGCAGGCCGATCATCGCGAGGGACGGGATGGTCAGGATGGTGGAGGTGACGGTGGTGGCGAGATTGCCGGCCCACTCACTGCGGTACGTCACCACGCCGATCAGCACACCAAGCAGCGTGGCGACGACCATGCACTGGAAGACGGCGCTGGCGTGCTGGTAGGCGTCCGCCAGCAATTGCTGGTGGCGACTGCCGAGGTATTCCCAGAAATTCAACGGGCCCACTCCTCGGTGAGGGACGCGGCGGGCCCCGCATGGCGTCAGGAGGTGCCCGACGCCTGCTCCACGAGCGGAATGATCCGCAAGGGAACGGGATTCTCCATCACGATCGCCGTGGAAGCCCGCACGATGCCATCAAAACCTACAACCCGGTCGATCACCCGTTGAAGGTCGGCGTTGGACCGGGCCACCAGGCGGCACAGCATGTCGCCGTGCCCGGTCGTCGTATGCAGCTCAAGGACTTCCGGCACACCCCCCAAATGCGCCCGTACGTCGGCCCCCTGGCCCTGCTTGATCTCCAGCGTCGCGAAGGCCGTCACCGGGTAGCCCAGCGCCGCCGGATCGACGTCCGGACCGAAGCCGCGGATGACTCCATTGGACTGAAGGCGGTCCATCCGGGCCTGTGCCGTCCCGCGCGCCACACCGAGCCGCCGGGACGCCTCCAGCATCCCGATTCTCGGCTCGCGCGCCAGCAACACAATCAGCCGGCCGTCCAGCTCGTCGATTCCCTCGGTTGGCATGCACCGGCCTCCTGGTGGTCATCTTGTACGCATCGCCCGGCCATAATCACAGCTTGTTATACATATTGCCCACCATTCCAGCGAACTATTGCGCAGCTTGCGATACAGAGGGACTCTGCGGCCATGACTGAGACCATCCAGAACACCCCCAGCACCGCGCGCAAGGCCGACCCCTTCCCGGTCAAGGGAATGGACGCGGTCGTCTTCGCCGTCGGCAACGCCAAGCAGGCCGCGCACTACTACTCCACCGCCTTCGGCATGAAGCTCGTCGCCTACTCCGGACCGGAGAACGGCAGCCGCGAGACCGCCAGTTACGTGCTGACGAACGGCGCCGCCCGCTTCGTCCTCACCTCCGTCATCAAGGTGTCCACCGACCACGGCCGCTTCCTCGAAGGCCATGTTGCCGAGCACGGCGACGGTGTCGTCGACCTCGCGATCGAGGTGCCGGACGCCCGCGCCGCGTACGCCTACGCCACCGAGCACGGCGCCACCGGCCTCACCGAGCCGCACGAGGTCAAGGACGAGCACGGCATAGTCGTGCTGGCCGCCATCGCGACGTACGGCCAGACCCGCCACACGCTCGTCGAGCGCACCGGATACGACGGCCCGTACCTGCCCGGATACGTCGCCGCCGAGCCGATCGTCGCGCCCCCCGCCAAGCGCACCTTCCAGGCCATCGACCACTGCGTCGGCAATGTGGAACTCGGCAAGATGAACGAGTGGTGCGCCTTCTACAACGAGGTCATGGGCTTCACCAACATGAAGGAGTTCGTGGGCGACGACATCGCGACCGAGTACTCGGCGCTGATGTCCAAGGTCGTCGCGGACGGCACCAAGAAGGTGAAGTTCCCGATCAACGAACCGGCGATCGCGAAGAAGAAGTCGCAGATCGACGAGTACCTGGAGTTCTACGGCGGCCCCGGCGTGCAGCACATGGCGCTCGCCACGAACGACATCGTCGCGACGGTCCAGGCCATGCGGGTCGCGGGTGTCCAGTTCCTGGACGTGCCCGACTCGTACTACGACACCCTCGGCGAGTGGGCCGGCGAGACCCGCGTCCCCGTCGACATCCTGCGCCGGGAGAAGATCCTCGTCGACCGTGACGAGGACGGCTACCTGCTGCAGATCTTCACCAAGCCGGTCCAGGACCGGCCGACCGTCTTCTTCGAGATGATCGAGCGACACGGCTCCATGGGCTTCGGCAAGGGCAACTTCAAGGCCCTGTTCGAGGCGATCGAGCGCGAGCAGGACAAGCGCGGCAACCTGTAGCCCACCGCCCGTTCCGCGGCCCCACGGACCTGACGCCGTGGGGCCGCAGTGCCGCGCCCGCCCGTTTATTCGTGGGTAAACCACAGACATGGTGAACACGGCGAGCACAACGAGCACAACGAGCACAGCGAGCAACGAGCACATCAACCTGGCGGTCGGATCGACCCGTTGGCAGTTCGAGAAGCGACTGCGGCACACAACGGTCCTGCAGTCCTTCGCCTTCGACGACGTAGGGCTGAGGCTGTACGTCGCGCAGGTGATGCAGGGCGGCCTCAGACTGGCGGGCGAGCCCCGCGCGTACACCGCGGACGAGCGCCGCCACCGCGGCGACCTGTGCCTCAACCAGCTCGACTACCAAGGCACTTGGCTCAACCACATGTACCTCCTCGGCTTCGGCCACGGGGTCGGCCTCGGCGTGGAGACCGGACCGCCGGGCTCGGCCTGGATCTGGACCGAGGCGGACGCGAGAGCGGGCGGGACGGCCGCGTTCGGCCGGGGCATATCGCGCTTCGCCTTCGTCAATGGCGAGACCCGCAGAAGCACGGCGGCGGCCACCAGCTATCCGGTCGCGGGCTCCACCGCCAACCAGCCGTCTGTGGACATGGAGTTCAAGAGGCTCGCCGTACGCCACCGGATCGGCAGCAGGCTCCGCTACCGGGTGTACGCCCTGGCGGACGCGGCCGAGGGCGACTTCACTGTCCCGCTCCACGACTTCGCACAGACCGCCACGCACCCGGACCCGAACATCGGCCTCCAGGGCTTCGCCCTGCACGGCAACTACCTCTACCAAGTGGTCGGTACGGCGTACGGCCCCGCCAACCCGCCCTCGGACCACGGCAACATGCACGTCTCCTGCACGGACATCCGCACCGGCCGGCAGGTCCAGCGGACAAGAACGGAGGCGGGCCACTCCCTCGACTACCGCGAACCGGAGGGCCTGGCCGTGCAACGCACGGCGAAGCCGAGGCTGTGCATGGGGCTGGCGTCGGGAGCGGTGGGGGCGAGGAGGTATTCGATCTACTACAAGGAGCGGGGGTGAACACGCTCAATTCAGCCTGTCCGGCGTTTGAGGACCGGGGTCTGGGGCGGAGCCCCAGTTTCGGGAAGGGGCGGGTAGGGGACAGCCCCGCGCAGCGGCCCCCGTCACCACCCACCCCCCGGCTTCGCACCCCCCACCCCCGCCCCCCGCCGCGCCGCAGCCCCCGGCACCGCCCGCGCCCCCGTCGCCCGCGCCCCGTACACATCCCGCGGCCCGCCCGACGGCGGCTCTCCCAGCGCGTTCAGCGCCTCCCGTGCCCGCGCGGCCAGCAGCGGCGAGAACCCGGGGTTGATCCGCAACGCCTCGTCCAGATGCCGCCGAGCCGCCCCGTACTCACCGAGCCCGCGCTCGATCGCCCCCAGGTGGTAGAGGAACAGCGCGCTCCGCACCCCCTGATCCGTCGCCTTGCGCGCCCACTTCAAGGCCGCCTTCCCGTCCCCGTCCCGGTGCAGCGCCCACCCCAGCGCGTCCGCGACCTCCGCGCCGGGATGCCGCTTCCACTCCGCCGACAGCCGCCGCACCGCCGCCTTCGGGTCACCGTGATCCGCGTCCAGGAGGCCGAGCAGCAGCTCGTCGGGGCCGACCCCGCGGCGCTGCTGCAGGGCGACATGGGCCCGCACCAGCACGTACTGCTCCCGCGCCTCCGCGACCCGGCCCAGCGATTCGAGCAACTCCCCGTACTCCAGGGCGTATCCACCCCCCGGCGCCGCTGCGAGCACCGCCCGGTACTCCAGCTCCGCGTCCGGGGTCTGCCCCAGCGCGGCCAACGCCCGCGCCCGTCCCGCCCGCGCCCCCGCGTGTCCGCGATCGGTGTGCAACGCCGACTCGTAGTAGCGCAAGGCCACTTCGGGCTCCCCGCGCTCCCAGGCCAGCTCACCCAGCCGGTAAAGACCGGCCACCCGCTCGGCCGGCGCACCGGCCCGCGCGGTCGCGTCGGACAAGGTCGCCGCCGCGTCCTCCCGCCATCCCCGGTCGCGGTACACCTGCGCCGCCAGCTGCTGCACCCGCGCACCCGACCGCAGCTCCTGGAGCTTCTCGACGGCCTTAGCCGCAGCCTTCCCGTCGCCGAGGCGGCCGTACGCGTCGATCAGCACGGGGTACGCGGTCCAGCGCCGGGGCGACTTCGCCCGTACCGTCTCGCCCCACTTCTTCGCGCTCCGGTAGTCGCCCCGCGCCTGGGCGAGCGCGGCGAGTCCCACCAGCGCGTCCGAATTCCCGCTCGCCGCGGGCCGGGCGGCCAGCGAGCGGCGCAGCGCGCGCTCCGCCCGCGGGTAGTCCGCGGAGTCGGCCCGGGAGCGCCCCCGCTCCAGATAAGCGGAGCCGAGCACCGCCCAGGAGTTGTCGTCGCCCGGATTCTTCCGCAGCCACTTCTCACGGTCGCCGATCAGCGCGGTCAGGTCCCCGGCCGACGCGGGCACCCCGGCGCCCACCGCGCCCACGGCGGCCATCGCCCGCCCGACAGGACCGGGGGCGGGCGGCGGCCCTTCGTCGCCACTCCCAGCCACGAACGTGAGGATCCCGGCCACCCCCGCGACAAGCACCGCCGCGCCCGCGAGGGCGGCGACGGCGGGTCGCCGCCGCCAGGCCTGCCGCTTCGTCTCCGCGCCCTTCGCCGGTGCTTCCGCTTCCGCTGCCCCTGCATCCGTCTCCATGGCGCTCACTGTGCGCCAGTACGAAGAGCCCATCGGGACCCGCGATGTGGATCGCAGACGGGTTCACACCGATGGCCCCCGAGTGTCAGGCTGGGACTATGGACGATCTTCTCGCACAGCTGCGCGCGGGCCTCCCGGCCGAGGCTCTGATCACCGACCCGGACATCACGGCTTCGTACGCCCACGACATGGCGAGCTTCTGCGACGCGGGCGCCCCGGCCGTGGTCGTCCTGCCCCGGACCGTCGAGCAGGTCCAGCACGTCATGCGCACGGCGACGGCCCTGCGCGTCCCGGTGGTCCCGCAGGGCGCCCGCACGGGCCTGTCCGGCGCCGCCAACGCCACCGACGGGTGCATCGTCCTGTCGCTGGTCCGGATGGACCGCATCCTGGAGATCAGCGCGGTCGACCGGATCGCGGTCGTGGAGCCGGGCGTCATCAACGCCGTCGTCTCGCGCGCCGTCGCCGAACAGGGGCTGTACTACCCGCCGGATCCTTCCAGCTGGGAGACCTGCACCATCGGCGGCAACATCGGCACCGCGTCGGGCGGCCTGTGCTGCGTGAAGTACGGGGTCACCGCCGAGTACGTCCTCGGCCTGGACGTCGTCCTCGCCGACGGCCGCCTCCTGACCACCGGGCGCCGCACCGCCAAGGGCGTCGCGGGCTACGACCTGACCCGGCTGTTCGTCGGCTCCGAGGGCAGCCTGGGCATCGTCGTCAAGGCGGTCCTGGCGCTCAAGCCCGCCCCGCCGCAGCAGCTCGCGCTCGCCGCCGAATTCCCCTCCGCTGGCGCCGCCTGCGAGGCGGTCTGCGAGATCATGGCGCGCGGCCATGCCCCGTCCCTGCTCGAACTCATGGACCGTACGACCCTGCGCGCCGTCAACAAGATGGCCAACATGGGCCTCCCGGAATCCACCGAGGCACTCCTGCTCGCCGCCTTCGACACCCCGGACCCGGCCGCCGACCTGGCCGCCGTCGGCAAGCTGTGCCTGGCGGCGGGCGCCACCGAGGTCGTACCGGCCGAGAGCGCCGCCGAGTCCGAACTGCTGCTCCAGGCCCGGCGGATGTCGCTCACGGCGCTCGAAGCGGTCAAGAGCGCCACGATGATCGACGATGTCTGCGTACCGCGCTCCCGGCTCGGCGCCATGATCGCGGGGACCGCCGCCATCGCCGAGAAGTACGACCTGACCATCGGCGTGTGCGCCCACGCGGGCGACGGCAACACCCACCCGGTCGTCTGCTTCGACCACGCCGACGCCGACGAGTCGCGGCGCGCCCGCGAGTCCTTCGACGAGATCATGGCGCTCGGCCTGGAGCTGGGCGGCACGATCACCGGTGAACACGGAGTGGGCGTACTCAAGAAGGACTGGCTGGCCCGCGAACTCGGCCCGGTGGGGCTTGACCTGCAACGTTCCGTCAAGGCGGCCTTCGACCCGCTGGGCCTCCTCAACCCGGGCAAGCTCTTCTGAGCCACCGGGCGCGTCCGGGGACGCCGGGCGCATCCGGGACCGCGGGCGCGTCCGGGACGCCGGGAGCGGGACCTCAGGCGTAGGGCGAAAGCCCGATTTCGCGGACCCGGCGGGCCGCATAGCGTGAGGGGGAAGCCAGATCAGCAGCCACCTCGACGAGGAGGACCCATGCCCGCGCGTCTTGACCACACCATCGTCCACAGCCGTGACCGCTTCGCGGCCGCAGCCTTCCTCACGGAGCTGATCGGAGCTCCGGAGGCGAAGCCCTTCGGCCCGTTCGCGAGCGTCCCCCTGGAGAACGGCGTCACCCTCGACTACGCCGACGACGACGGCCGGATCGTCTCGCAACACCTGGCGTTCCTGGTCCCCGACGACGAGTTCGACAAGATCTTCGCGCGCGTCGAGCAGCGTGAACTCCCGTACTGGGCCGACCCGTACCACCACAAGCCGCAGCAGATCAACCACGAGTACCTGGGCCGCGGGTTCTACCTGGACGACCCCGACGGGCACTCCATCGAATTCATCACCCACACCTACGTGACCGACTGAGGTCACCCCTCCCCGTCCTGGGACTCGTCCGACGGCCACGGGTCCCGCAGCCACAGATCGTCGGCGGGGGTCGGGGTGAGCAGCTCGGCGAGTCCCTCGTCGATGCCGAGCTGCTCCGACTCGGTGCCGGGCGGAACCATCCGCAGCGTGCGCTCCAGCCAGGCGGACACGGCCACCGCGGGCGCTTCGAGCAGGGCGTCGCCGTCGGGGGAGCTGAGCGCCACGCAGATTACGCTGCGCGAGTTGACCTTGGTCGGCCAGATCCGCACATCGCCGTGCCCGCACGGCCTGAAGATCCCCTCGACGAGCAGCTCACGGGCGAAGGTCCAGTAGACGGGGGATTCGGACCTGATGTGGAAGGTCACGTGCACGGCGTACGGATCGCCGGTGCGGTACGTCAGCCGGGCCGGTACGGGGATGCTGCGCTCGGGCGACAGCACCAGATTGAGTTCCAGCTCGCGTTCCACCACGGTGTTCATGGGATGCCCTTCCTCTCCTGTACGCGGCCCTGGTGCGGGCCGTACTGGGGAGAGGGGCCTGCCCGCCGTTGATTACGCGACTTTCGCGAATTATTTTGACGCCGGGGCATCCGCCCGGACATTCGACCGGGCGTCTGTTCGTTTTCTCGTACGCGCTGGCGAACTGACTCTGCCCAAAGCCTTGCGCTCTGTTTCGAAAGCTGTGCTCTGTCGCCCGAACCCGGTCTTTCTGCTGGTCTCCCTCTTCGGGGCCCCGCGTTCTTCGTTAATGTCCTCCTTGGACAGGCGGAGACGCGCGCCCGGTCGCCGGGGGCGTACGCCGTACAGCCTGTAGCCGGGTCCAGCTTCGGAGAGCGTCGCCGTGGGCTCCCACGGACAGGTCAAGTGTGTTGGTCATGAACGGAGTTGGGGACATGGTGGCCTCTCCTGGCGACGGTACGGACGTAGCCCGGGAAGGGTATTACCCAGATCCTTCCATCCCCGGATATGTCCGGTACTGGAACGGTGCGGCCTGGGTGCCGGGTACCAGCCGTCCCGCCCCCGCGACCGGCGAGGCGATGCCCGCGGGGTCTGGCGCGGGAGCCGTCGCGCCCGCCCCGGCCGCCGTTCGGCGCCCGTCCGTCGAGGAGACCGGGCCGGTCTTCTTCGACGAGGAGCCCGAGGGCGCGCATCTGCACGGCAGCGCCCCGGAACCCGCCTCCGCCTGGCAGGCCGACACCTCGCGCCAGACGGGCTTCGGCGGTGAGCGCGACCGGCGGGTCTCGTGGGGATCGCCGTCGCAGGACCCGCGCGCGGCGGGCGACAGCGACAGCGGTTCGGGGTGGACCCCGCGAAGCGGCGAGGGCGCATCGGCCGCCCGCGACCCGCGCTCGGCGGGCGCCGATGCGGGTGCGGGTGCCGGTGCTGGTGCGGCGCAGGCCGGCCCCGGCGCCGGGAGCCCGGCCGGTCCCACCGGCGACCCCAGCCGGGGCGCGCTGCCGGGGGTCCGTTCCGCCGGCCAGGCACCGGGGCCGGGCCAGGCGCACGGCGAGGCGCCGGGGGCGGGGCATGTCCACGGCCAGGCGCAGGGGCCGGGCCAGGTCCACGGTCAGGTACCGGGGCCGGCTCAGGGGCAGGGGCGTGCGGACAGTGGTCCGGCCGTGCCTGCCGACAGCACCATGGCCATCCGTGCCCTGCGTGCGGGTGCCACGGGCGCCGCGGCCGCCGCGGAGTCCGCCCGTACGGCCAGGGCCGACGGCACCATGGCGATCCGGACCATGACGCCCGGCGCCCGCAACCCCCAGGTCCCCGCCCAGTCACAGCAGCCCCAGTCGCAGCAGCCCCAGCAGCAGGCACCGCAGCCCCAGCCCGCCCCCGTGGCTCCCGCCCCTGCCCCCGCGCCCGCCACCTCCGTGTCCGGCGGTGGCGCCGCCTCCTGGGCGCAGCAGGTGCACCGGCTCGCCCAGCAGGAGCACGGCGGGGCCCAGTCGCACCAGCAGCAGGCGCACCAGCCGCAGTCGCAGCAGGACCCGCAGCAGCCCGTCGTGCCGTGGAAGCCGGTGGCCAGTAGTGACCCCTTCCTGCGGGCGGCCCAGGCCCAGGCGGCCGCCAGGCCAGCCGGTCTCGGCAGGCGGCTGGCCGCGCGGCTGGTCGACACGGTCGTCCTGGGTGCCGCCGTCGGCGCGGTCGGCGTACCGCTCGTATCGAAGGCGCTCACGCACATCGACGACAAGGTGCAGGCGGCGAAGCTGTCCGGCGAGACCGTCACCGTCTGGCTGATCGACAGCACCACCGCCAGCTACCTCGGCATCGTCCTGGGCGCCTTTCTTCTCTTCGGAGTGGTCTACGAGGTGTTCCCGACCTCGAAGTGGGGCCGGACGCTCGGCAAGAAGCTGTTCCGGCTGCACGTGCGGGACATCGAGGAGCACGAGCCCCCGACCTTCGCCGCCGCACTGCGCCGCTGGCTGCTCTACGGCGTGCTGGGGGTGCTGGCCATCGGGATCGTCAACGTCGCGTGGTGCCTGTTCGACCGTCCGTGGCGCCAGTGCTGGCACGACAAGGCGGCCCACACCTTCGTCGCCGGCAACAGCTGAGCCGCCAACAGCTGAGCCGGCAACAGCTGAAACGAGCGCCGAGGCCCCGCTGGAGGGCGCTCCGTCCCCCGAACGGCACCCGACCGGATGCGGACCACAGGCGGGCGCGGTCGACTGCGGTTATGAGCACCGACCAGCCGCCGCCCGGCGGCCAGCCGCCGGAGGACGATCCGTTCCTCAAGAAGCCGCAGGACGACCCGCCACCGACCCCGCCACCGACCCCGCCGACCCCACCGCCGAGCGGCTCCCCGTACGGTGACGCCCCCTCCGGCGGCGCTCCGTACGGTGGTCCCCCGCAAGGCAGCCCCCCGTACGGCGGCAACGCCCCGCCGCCGCCCTACAGCGGTGGCGCGGCCGACCCGCTCGCCGGGATGCCGCCGCTCGCCCCCACCGGCTCGCGCCTGGTGGCCCGCATCGTCGACGCGCTGATCGTCGGCATCCCGATGAGCCTGCTCGGCTGGCTCATCGGCATGTTCGACGGCTACAGCAGCGACTGGGACGACATCTCCGACCAGGCAGGCGGCGGCAAGTCGCTGTTCTGGCAGCTGATCACGATGGTCGTGTACGTCGGCTACGACACGTACATGACGTCCAACAAGAACGGCCAGACCGTCGGCAAGCGCCTGATGGGGCTGCGCGTCGCGATGCTCAACAGCGGCACGGTCCCGGAGACCAGCGCCTCGCTGATGAGGGCCGTCGTGCTGTGGGTGCCGGCGCTGATCTGCTGCTTCTGCATCTGGTGGCTGGTCAACCTGATCATGATCCTGGTCGACAAGCCCTACAAGCAGGGCCTGCACGACAAGGCGGCCAAGACCGTGGTGGTGTCAGCCACGTAGCGAATGCTCGCCGACGGCCGAGCGGGTGCGCGGGGCAGGCACCCGGGACTCGTAACTCTCGGCCTCGGAGAGGGCCACGGCGGCCGCACGGTCCGGCGCACGAGTCGTTTCGCTCGTGCGCCGGGCTGTGCGCGCCGCCTTCGGCATGGGCACGGTCAGAGCGACGAGCAGGCCGAGCGCGAGCGCGGCGAAGGTGATGACGGCGATTCCGATGCCGGTCGCCGTCTGGGACAGCAAGAGCATGGCGAGGGTCGAGAAGACGACCGTGGCTGAACCGTAGGCGAACTGTGCGGCAGTGGGACGCGGCATGGCGATATCCGTCCTCGGAGCAGCGATCGGGGGGCAGCGATCGGGGGTGTCTCTCAACGCGGTCGCACTGCAGGCGACCCTACGACGGTGACTGCCCGCGTGGAACAGGTAGTAAGCGTGACCTAACCCACGGTGCCGAGGCATGGGGGGCGCACGGAGTCATTCCGCATTCCAACAGGTGAGATCGACGCGCCCACCGACGGCGCTGGTCCCTGGCGGTCCGTGCCCGCTCGGGAGCCGATTCTCGTGCGATCCGCATCCGCCAAGTGTTCGGATAGCGGAACTGAGCATCTACATAGTGCACTTGGCTCGTTTAAGTCAAGATCTGTCTTTTCTTCTGAGACTCCGGTCAAATGTCGTCACTTGAGACGCGTGTCGCGCCCGGAACCCCTCACCTTCGGTCCGTGCTGGTGCGGCCGCAGGGGAGGACAACGTCAAGTGACCACCAACAGAGGGCGGATCAGAGCCGCCGCCATGGTTGTTGCCATGGCAACAGCCGCCGCGACCGCATCCGCGTTCGCCACCGCGCAGGCCGACGAGAAGACGCCGGCCGCAGCGGGATCGGCGGAGGCCGAGCGCCGTGACCCGGCGCCCGCCAAGGGCCAGATCGAGCACGATCTCGAAGGCCCGTTCAGCAAGCAGCAGGACGCCGCGCGCCAGGCGGCGCTCGAAAAGGTCATATCCGGCGAAGCCACCGTGCAGCAGCGCGGCGGCTCGAAGGTCGTGAAGCTCGACGACCGCAAGTACGTCGAGCTCGGCCGGGAGAAGACCGACAAGATCTTCACGATCCTGGTGGAGTTCGGCGACAAGGTCGACAACACCACGATGCACGACCCGGACGGCGAAGGACCCAAGCCGCCCGTCAAGAAGTACGGCGGCGACCCGGGCCCCGCGCACAACGCGATAGCCGAGCCGGACCGTAAGGAGGACAACTCCACGGCCTGGCAGAAGGACTACAACCAGAAGCACTTCAAGGACCTGTACTTCGGCAAGGCCAAGGGCCAGGAGTCGCTCAAGACCTACTACGAGAAGACCTCGTCGGGCCGTTACTCGGTCGACGGTGAGGTCTCCGACTGGGTCAAGGTCGATTACAACGAGGCCCGTTACGGCTCGAACTACTGCGGCGACACCAACTGCTCCAACGTCTGGGACACGGTCCGCGACGGTGTGACCGCCTGGACCGCCGACCAGAAGGCCAAGGGCCAGACCCCGGCCCAGATCAAGGCCCAGCTCGCCAAGTACGACCTGTGGGACCGCTACGACTTCGACGCCGACGGCAACTTCAACGAGCCCGACGGCTACATCGACCACTTCCAGATGGTGCACGCCGGCGAGGACGAGTCGGCCGGCGGCGGCGCCCAGGGCGAGAACGCCCTGTGGGCGCACCGCTGGTACGCGTACGGCACCGACCAGGGCAAGACCGGCCCCGCGGACAACCAGGCGGGCGGCGCCCAGATCGGCGACACCGGGATCTGGGTCGGCGACTACACGATGCAGCCGGAGAACGGCGGGCTCGGCGTCTTCGCCCACGAGTACGGCCACGACCTCGGCCTGCCCGACCTGTACGACACCTCGGGCGGCGGTGAGAACGGCGTCGGCTTCTGGTCCCTGATGTCGGCCGGCTCCTGGCTCGGCACCGCGAAGAACGAAATCGGCGACCTGCCGGGCGACATGACCGCCTGGGACAAGCTCCAGCTGGGCTGGCTCGACTACGACAAGGCCAAGGCCGCGAAGAAGTCGACGCACAAGCTGGGTGTCGCCGCGTACAACACCAAGAACCCGCAGGCGCTCGTCGTCGACCTGCCGAAGAAGGCCGTCACCACGACTGTTGTGAAGCCCTCCGAGGGCTCCAAGCAGTGGTGGAGCGGCATGGGTGACGACCTCAAGAACACCCTCACCCGGTCCGTCGACCTGACGGGCAAGGCGAACGCGTCCCTGGGCCTGCAGGGCTGGTGGGACATTGAGGCCAACTACGACTGGCTGTACGCCGAGGCGTCCACCGACGCCGGCAAGACCTGGAACGCGCTGGACGGCACGGCCGACGGCAAGGCGCTGGAGCGCGACGCCGCCGACAAGCCCGGCCTGACCGGCACGGGTGGCGCGTACAAGAAGCTGGCCCTCCCGCTCGACGCGTACGCGGGCAAGAAGGTCGACGTCCGCTTCCGCTACCAGACCGACGGCGGCGCCGGCGGCAAGGGCTTCGCGGCCGACGCGATCACCGTGACCGCGGACGGCAAGCCGCTGTTCACGGACGGCGCCGAGGGCGACGACAACGGCTGGACCGCCAAGGGCTTCTCGCGCATCGGTGAGTCCTTCACCAAGGACTACGAGCAGTACTACCTGGCCGAGAACCGCCAGTACGTGTCGTACGACAAAACCCTGAAGAACGGCCCGTACAACTTCGGCTTCTCGAAGACCCGGCCGAGCTGGGTGGAGCACTACCCGTACCAGAACGGCCTGATGGTCTGGTTCTGGGACACCTCGCAGAAGGACAACAACACCAGCCAGCACCACGGTCAGGGCCTGATCCTGCCCGTGGACGCGCACGCCACGGCCCTGAAGTGGGCCGACGGTACGCTGCTGCGCAACAAGATCCAGTCCTTCGACTCGTCGTTCAGCCGGTACCGGACGGACGCCTTCACGCTGCACAACGCGGACGTTCCGCTGCGGCTGAAGTCCCAGAAGGGCGTCTCGGTCTTCGACGACCGCAAGGGGACGTACTGGGACAAGGCGAACCCGACCGGTGGGGTGAAGGTTCCTGACACCAACACCAAGATCTCCATCGTCAGCGAGCCCAAGAGTGGCCAGACGATGACCCTGAAGGTCGGACCCTCCACCAAGTAATCCGCATCAGCCCAGGTCAGAGCATGATCGGCCGTCGCCCTCTAGCGGGCGGCGGCCGATCACGTTTAGATGCCTCTTAGCAAGCTCTTATTGACACGGCGTCTTACGGGGGAGTGATCGGCATGTCCGGTGGAGGTTTCGTCAGGCTCCCAGGAGGCAGCGTGGTGGTCGCCCTCACGCTGCCCAGCCCCGCGACCGACGGCCACAAGGTCCGCGTCCTGGTGCACTCGGTGAACCGGGCCCGCGCCCTGACCCGGCTGCGCAACCTCGGACTGCGCGCGGTCTACCTGCGCGGCAACGCGGCGCCGCCCACCCTGGACGAGATCACGGCCGTCCTGCACCACCCCGACGGCCTGCTGTGGCGTGCGGCCCCGGAAGAGGTCGAGGAGCTCTGGCACCCGATACGGGCGCTGCTCAGATCATCCGTACGGTCCGCCTGAGGATGCTCATTCGTACGGTCCGGCGGGGAGCGCTCCCACGCGGCCCGTGGCGGCCTCCCGGAGCGGGCAGGGCCCCCTTACACCACCGGCTTGCCCGACAGCTTCACACCGGCATCGCGGAGCTCCTCCAGGGCCCGCTCGGTGGTGGCCTCGGAGACGCCCGCCGTCAGGTCGAGCAGGACATGGGTGGAGAAGCCCGCGCGTACCGCGTCCAGGGCCGTGGCGCGCACGCAGTAGTCGGTCGCGATGCCGACCACGTCCACCTCGGTGACCCCGCGGCCCCGCAGCCAGTCGCCAAGCAGGACGTCGTTCTCGTCGGAGCCCTCGAAGCCGCTGTACGCCGCCGAGTACGCGCCCTTGTCGAAGACCGCGCCGATCGCGCCCGACGCGACGGCCGGTGCGAAGTTCGGATGGAAGCCCACACCCTCCGTACCTGCGACACAGTGCACCGGCCAGGAGTGGACGTAGTCGGGGACCACCGGGGGCGTGGCGAAGTGAGCGCCCGGGTCGATGTGGTGGTCACGGGTGGCAACCACATGGCGGTAGCCGGCCGGTGCCGCGCCGATCAGATCGGTGATGGCGGCGGCGACGTCGGAGCCCCCCGGCACCGCGAGGCTCCCGCCCTCGCAGAAGTCGTTCTGAACGTCGACGACGATCAAGGCGCGGTGCATGGCAGGTGCCCTTCGGTGGGGACGAGCGGCAGTGGTGGCAGTCAGGCGCGGGCGGTGTGATTCGAGCGTAGAGACTCCAACGGCCTTGCGGGAGAGGGTATTTGGCTGATAAAAGCAACAATGGTTCCAGGTGGCACCTGCCCGCTCACCCCGCTTTCATGCATGTGTACGACCGTGGCTACGCGCGTGCCCACACGTCTCTACGGGCGTGCCTACACGTACTCGGTGGGCAGCACCGGCTCGCCCCTGGAGAGCTGCATCGCGGACATCGGCAGCGCGCCGCGCGCCGTGATGTGCCGCTCGCGCACCGCGTCCAACGGCTCGCGCGCCACCACATCGCCGCCCTTGACGAGCTCCACGAGCAACTGCCGGCCGGCCAGCTCGGGCGGCACGGCCCCCGTCCCGATGACCTCCGCCTCGGCGACGCCGTGCTCGTCCGCCCGGCGCGCGGCCCACTTGCGGCCACCGATCGAGGTCTTGCCGCCGATCGCCTTCTTCGCCACCGGCTGCAACGGCGTCTTCGGATCCGCGCTGCGGGCCCTGGCGACCAGCTTGTAGACCATCGAGCAGGTCGGGTGCCCGCTGCCGGTCACCAGCTGGGTGCCCACCCCGTACGCGTCCACCGGCGCCGCGGCCAGCGAGGCGATGGCGTACTCGTCCAGGTCGCTCGTCACCACGATCTTCGTCCCGGTGGCGCCGAGCTCGTCCAGCTGCTGGCGCACCCGGTGCGCGACGAGCAGCAGGTCGCCCGAGTCGATACGGACGGCGCCGAGGCCGGTCCCGGCGACCTCGACGGCGGTACGGACCGCCTTGGTGACGTCGTACGTGTCGACCAGCAGCGTCGTGCCGCTGCCCAGCGAGGCGACCTGCGCCTCGAACGCGTCGCGCTCGCTGTCGTGCAGCAGGGTGAAGGCGTGCGCGCTGGTGCCGACGGTGGGGATGCCGTAGCGGAAGCCGGCCGCGAGATCCGAGGTCGAGGTGAAGCCGCCGACGTACGCGGCGCGCGAGGAAGCGACGGCGGCCAGCTCGTGCGTGCGCCGGGCGCCCATCTCGATGAGCGGGCGCCCGCCCGCCGCCGATGCCATCCGGGAAGCTGCGGCCGCGATGGCCGAATCATGGTTGAGGATCGACAGGATCACCGTCTCCAGCAGCACGCACTCCGCGAAGCTGCCCTCGACCCGCAGGATCGGCGAGCCCGGGAAGTACACCTCGCCCTCCGGGTAGCCCCAGATGTCACCGGTGAAGCGGTACGTGGAGAGCCAGCGCAGGGTCGGTTCGTCGACGATGTCGTGCTCACGCAGAAAGCCCAGCACGTCCGCGTCGAAGCGGAAGTTCTCCACGGCGTCCAGCACCCGGCCGGTCCCCGCCACCACCCCGTAGCGCCGCCCCTCGGGCAGCCGGCGGGTGAAGACCTCGAAGACCGAGTGCCGGTCGGCGGTGCCGGCCTTGAGTGCGGCCTGCAGCATCGTGAACTCGTACTGGTCGGTGAAGAGAGCTGTCGACGGCACATCCACCGGCAGCCCGAGGTCCGCAGTGTTCATGCAGGGATGCTACCCCCGCTCTCGTCAGAGTGACGAGATCCAGAGGGGCCGTTTGTGCGATGAACCCTTCCCAGTGGCAGCATGGGACAAGTGAGTGTTGCTCCCGCAGAGATCGAACAGACCGAGTCGGCCCAAGAGACCTTCGCCGTACCCGAGCCCGATACCCCTTGGGTGACGCTGGTCCACAACGACCCGGTCAATCTCATGAGCTATGTGTCCTACGTCTTCCAGACGTACTTCGGCTATTCCAAGGACAAGGCGCACAAGCTGATGCTCGACGTCCACCGCAAGGGCCGCGCCATCGTCTCCAGCGGCAGCCGCGAGGAGATGGAACGCGACGTGCAGGCGATGCACGGATACGGGCTGTGGGCGACGCTGTCGCAGGACCGCAACTGATGGCCGGGCTCTTCGAGAAGAAGAAGCGCGGCGGCTCGGCCGTCACCGTCGCCCTCGACGAGGTCGAGGTCTCCATCCTGCGCAGCCTGGCCGTGCAGCTGCTCGAACTGGTCGGCCCCGGCGAGGAGCCGGTCGAGGGCGAGGACCCGCTGGCCGCCCTGTTCACCGAGGGCCCGAGCGAGCCGCCGTCCGACGCGGCCCTGGCGCGGCTGTTCCCCGAGGCGTACACCGGACCGGGGACGGACCCGCAGGACAAGGAACTGCGGGAAGCCTCCGCCGAGTTCCGCCGCTTCACCGAGAACGACCTGCGCGACCGCAAGCGCGGCGACGCGCTGGCCGTCGTACGCACCCTGGACGCGCTCGGCGCCAAGGGCGACGGCGGGGCCGTGCTTGAGCTGACGGCCGACGACGCCCGGCACTGGCTGGGCACGCTCAACGACCTGCGGCTGACCATCGGCACCCGGCTCGACGTCACCGACGAGGACGAGACCGGCGAGCTCTACCGGCTGCCCGACGGCGACCCGCGCAAGCCGATGGTGATGGCCTACCTCTGGCTCGGCGCGCTCCAGGAAAGCCTCATCGAGACGCTCATGCCGTAGGGGTGTCCGGACGGCCGGACCCGGCGGGGTGTTTCGATCAAGGTGTTCGCTCAACGGACGCTCAAATCCGCATAACGATCGAGTGAACGCACCCGGAACCTTTGCCGCCCCTAGGGACTTTTGCGCCGATTTGCGCGTGCTGTGCGCCACATTCGGGCTCGTCGATCACCCTTCTCGCCGTGATAGATCTTCACGACCCCCGGCGACGCCACCCATGTCCACGGGGGCGCTGCGACCGGCTGACCGCCGGACGCACTCCATCCATATCCGGGGGGATCGGGATCTGATCCGCTGCCTGCGAAAGGCGCGGATCGCATGGAGAAAGGCGCAACACCATGACCTCAGTGCAGGTCGACAAGCCACACGACGACGGCAGTGAGGCCGCGGACGCGCCCGGCGCGCCGGGCGAGGGCTACCAGCGAGCGCTGGGGGCCCGCCAGATCCAGATGATCGCGATCGGCGGCGCCATCGGCACCGGCCTCTTCCTCGGCGCGGGCAAGGCCATCGACCGGGCCGGGCCCAGCCTGATCCTCGCGTACGCCATAGCCGGCCTGGTGATCTTCTTCATCATGCGGGCGCTCGGCGAGCTGCTCATGTACCGCCCCGTCGCGGGCTCCTTCTCGGAGTACGCACGCGAGTTCCTCGGCCCCTTCTTCGGCTTCGTGACCGGCTGGACGTACTGGCTCTTCTGGGTCGTCACCGGCATCACCGAGGTCACCGCCGCCGCCACCTACATGACGTACTGGTGGGACATCCCGCAGTGGCTCTCCGCGCTGGTCTTCACCGTCATCCTGTACGCCGCGAACCTGATCTCCGTGAAGCTCTTCGGCGAGCTGGAGTTCTGGTTCTCGATGGTCAAGGTCACCGCGATCATCGGCATGATCCTGATCTGCGCCGGTGTCCTCACGATCGGCTTCTCCGACGCCGGTGACACCGCGACCGTGGCGAACCTCTGGAACGACGGCGGGTTCTTCCCCCAGGGCATCACCGGCACGCTGATGACCCTGCAGATCGTCATGTTCGCCTTCCTCGCCGTCGAACTGGTCGGCGTCACCGCGGGCGAGTCCAAGGACCCCGAAACCGTCCTGCCCAAGGCCATCAACACCGTGCCGTGGCGTATCGCCGTCTTCTACGTCGGCGCGCTGATCATGATCCTGTCGGTCGTCCCGTGGAGCACCTTCAAGCCGGGCGTCTCCCCGTTCGTCAAGGCCTTCGAGGAGATGGGCCTCGGCGTCGGCGCGGCGATCGTGAACTTCGTGGTGCTGACCGCGGCGCTGTCGTCCTGCAACTCCGGCATGTACTCCACCGGCCGCATGCTGCGTGACCTGGCGCTCAACGGGCAGGGCCCGAAGGCCTTCAGGAAGCTGACGAAGAACGGCCTGCCGCTCGTCGGCACCACCTTCTCGGCCGCGCTGATGCTCGTCGGTGTCTGGATCAATTACCAGTGGCCCGGCGAGGCGTTCAACTACGTCGTCTCCTTCGCGACCATCTCCGGCATGTGGGCCTGGATCATGATCCTGTGCGCCCAGCTCCGCTACCGGGCCAAGGCCGACCGCGGCGAGCTGCCGCAGTCCACGTTCAAGGCCCCCGGAGCGCCGTACACCAGCTGGTTCGCCCTCGGGTTCATCGGTCTGGTCATCACGATGATGGCCATCGACGAGGACGCGCGGATCTCGCTCTACTGCGCGCCGGTCTGGGCACTGCTGCTCGGCGTCTCGTACCTGGTGATGAAGAAGCGCAACCCGCAGAGCTTCGCCCGCAAGGGCTGAGTGCCAGGGCGCTTTTGGCTCCGCCTGTCCGGCATACGGTCCCGCCCGTACCACTCCTCGGTACGGGCGGGACCTTTTGCTTGTCCCAGGGTTGCTTATCCTGGGGCGCATGCTGACCCTTTCCCAGGCCCTGCACGACCAGATCGTCGCGCACGCCCGCGCCGACCACCCCGACGAGGCCTGCGGCGTGGTCGCGGGCCCCGAGGGCACGGGCCGCCCCGAGCGGTTCATCCCGATGCTGAACGCCGCACGCTCTCCCACGTTCTACGAGTTCGACTCGGGGGACCTGCTGAAGCTCTACCGCGAGATGGACGACCGGGACGAGGAACCCGTGATCATCTACCACTCGCACACCGCGACCGAGGCGTACCCGTCCCGCACGGACATCTCGTACGCCAACGAGCCCGGCGCCCACTACGTCCTGGTCTCCACCGCCGACACCGACGGCGAGGGCCCGTTCCAGTTCCGCTCGTTCCGCATCGTGGACGGCGTGATCACGGAGGAAGACGTCACGATCGCAGGCTGAGCGTCGATTTTGTGTCCGCCGCCGGGGCTGTGCTGCGAAAGCGTACGCCGACGGGGTCACCCCGAAGTGCCGGGCGAAGGCCCTGCGCAGGCTCTCATCACTGCCCAGGCCACTGCGCGCCGCCGCCCCCGTGACGGTGGCCCCGGCCTCAAGCGCCGCGCCGATCCGCAGCCCGGTCGCGGTGGTCACGTCCCGCCCGTCCGGCGTACAGACCCGCACGGAGTAGGCGCCGGTGCCGCGGGCGGCGGTGGTGAAGACCTCCAGCGGGGCGGACACGTCCAGGAGCCGGACGCCGTCGAAGGTGCACGACGACGTCGGCGGGGGGACGGGCTGGAAGCCCGTAGGGGCTCGGCGGACGAGCCGGCTAACGCGCCACGCGGTAGCGGAGGTAGACGACTTTCGAGCTGAAGGTGCGGGTCTCAACAAGTTCGAGATCCACCCGGCGCTCGCGCTGGGGAAAGAACGGAATGCCCCCGCCGACCAGCACCGGGTAGACCATGGCCTGGTACTCGTCGATCAGACCCAACGCGGCCGCCTCGGCGGCGAGAGTTGCGCCGCCGATCGCGATGTCGCCCTTCCCCGGCTCGGCTCGCAACCGCTCGATCTCCTCCGCCAGGCCACCGGAGACCAGACGGGCATTGCCCTGCACCGCCGACAGCGTGGTGGAGAACACCACCTTCGGGAGCGGCTTCCAGAGAGCGGCCCACTCAAGCATCGAGTCGCCGAGCGATGGATCCTGGTCGGCGGTCTCCCAGTACAGCATCGTCTCGTACAGCCGTCGTCCCAACAGGTGGACGCCGACCTGTCGAATCTCGTCGATCCAGAAGCGAAAGACCTCCTCGTCGGGCGCCGTCCAGTCGAAGCCGCCGTCCGGCCCGACGATGTAGCCGTCGAGTGAGACGCTCATTGAATAGGTCACGCTGCGCATCAGAAGTCCTCCTCGGTAACGGGTTCGACAGTACGACCGCCGGACGCCGCAGGACTCATTGCGGCTCGCGGGATCCCCTGGGCCGAGTCACCTCACGTGATCATTTCGTTGAGAGAACCTCAGTGACCACTCTCCAGAGCCTTCAATCTGAAACGGGGTCTTTCGCTCGTGCGGGACGGGGTCAGGCGCCGACGGCCGTGAACCCGCCGTCGACGTGGATGACCTGGCCAGTGATGGCGCGCGAGCTGTCACTGAGCAGGAAGGCCACCACGTCCGCGACCGGCTTCGCGTCCGAGGTGTCCCAACCCAGCGGTGCCCGCTCGGGCCATAGGGTGGCGAGCTTGTCGAAGCCGGGGATGGACTTGCCGGCCATGGTGGTGATGGGGCCGGAGTCGACGGCGTTCACACGGATGCCCCTGGGGCCGAGTTCCTTGGCCAGGTACCTGTTGATTGATTCCAGTGCGGCCTTGGTCGGACCCATCCAGTCGTAGACCGGCCAGGCCACCTGCGCGTTGAACGTCAAACTGACCACGCTCGCGCGGGGGGCCTTCTCCAGGAGGGGCAGCAGGCTGGCCACCAGGCCCTTGAGGGAGAAGGCCGAGACCTCCATGGCCTTGGCGACCGAGTCGAACGGCGTCTTCAGGAAGTTGCCGCCGAGCGCGTCCTGGGGGGCGAATGCGACCGCGTGTACGACGCCGTCGAGGCTGTCCCAGTGTGCCCCAATGCTCAGCGCGAGAGCCGCAAGGTCGTCCGGCTTGGTGATGTCGGCCGAGAGACAGTCCACCGGCTTGTTGGGCAGGCGGCTGGAGATGCGCTTCATGATGTTGCTGGCGGTGCCTGGGGCGTTGGCCAGGATGATGTCGGCCCCCTGCTCCGACGCGCTCTCCGCGATCTTGTAGCCCATCGAGGTCTCGGTGAGCACACCGAAAACCAGAATCTTCTTTCCGGTCAGGTCCATACGTGTCCTTCTGAATGCACGAGGCGAATGGGGGTTACGGGGTCCAGCCAGGGCAACGTAGGGGCATCCGTAGGGGCAAGTAGCCGTCGAAGCCGCATACTTCTCTGTCCACTGGCAGCAGTAGGGGCACCATGGGGACATGGCCATCGGGCAATTGATCAAAGACTTGCGTACGGCGCGCGGCTGGAGTCAAGGACGGTTGGCGTCGGAGGTGAACGCTGCCTTCGGGACGAGCCTTGACCGGGAGTATGTGAGCCGCTGGGAGCGTTCCAAGGTGACGCCGGGGCCGTTCTACCTCCGGTGCCTGTCTGCCGCCCTTGACGTTCCTTTGGCCGTTTTGGAAGGTGAAGTGAACCGACGCACGTCCCTCTCAGATGTTGCCGCCACCGCGATAGCTCCGGTGGTGGCTTCAGACCTCTTGTCGGTGGGGTTTGCCGCTCGCTTCCAGGGCGGGCCGTCGGCGGACGAGTGGGAAGCCAAGCTGGCCACCTACGGCACCGAATACATGTCGATGGGCGCTGCCGACATTCAGCGGCATATTTCTGGCGAACTCGTTGTGGTGCAGCAGCAGTTGGACAACCCGCAACTGTGGTCCGTTGCCTCGCGTCTGATGACGTTGTACGCGAAGACGTTTCCCGGTCCGGATGGGTCCAAGGCCGTCAACTGGTACCGCATGGCCGCCCAGGCGGCGGACCAGTCCGGAGGCGACCAGGCGCGCGTATGGGTCCGTGGGCGCGCCGCGATCGCCCTGGGGTACGAAGGGGCATCGCTCGGCGTCGCCGATGTGCTGGCCGATCAAGCCATGGCGATCAGCGACAAGCCTTCGTTGGGGCTCTTGAACGCGATCATGGGCAAGGCCCACGCAGCGGCCATCCGGGGCGACCGAGCCACGGCACGTCATCTGATCAGCAGGGGGCGGCGGCGGGTCTTCGACAAGGCAGCGTCGTACGAGCAGACCTCGGACTATGCCGTGCCGTGGTGGCGCATGAACGTCTTCATCTCACTGCTGGCGGCACGACTCGGCGACGAGGGGACCGCCGTTGCAGCGCAGGAGGCCGCCCGTCGCGAACTGCCCGCCACACTTCCCCGGTTCGCCACCCACCTTGAAATGCACCGTGGGCTCATGCTCGCCCGCTCCGGCGACCACACCGGGGGTGTCGCCTACGCGCAGGCTGCTATGGAGGCGCTGCCGCCGGAAAAGCACTCGCTGACGCTGAGACTGCTGATGAGCGAGGTCGAAAGCGTCTAGGTATTGCGGGTCATGACGTTGCTGACGGTCCCATGGGCAGAGCCAGCCGGCCAGAGCTGGCCAGGAGGCCGACCAGGGTCCGCGAAAGCCCCGCGCCCGCCCAGGTGAGACACTGTGCCCGACCCGGGCGGCAGACCCAGGAAGCCGGTGTGAATCCGGCACGGTCCCGCCACTGTGACCAGGCCAAACGTCTGGAAGCCAGGAACTGAGCTGCCGCCTTCCGCACCGACCAGGGGACGAGGAAATCCCCCGGAGGAGGCATACCGCCATGTCCTGGCCCCCGCGCGCCCGCAGCCCGCGTACCCGCAACCTCGCCGCGCTCATAACCGCCGCCGCGGTCATGCTCCCGCTCACCGCGTGCAGCTCCACCCCGGAGCCCAAGAAGCCCGCAGCCAAGGCGGGCGCGGGCTTCCCGTACACCGTCACCAACTGCGGCGTGAAGACCACCTTCGACGCACCCCCGAAGCGCGCCGTCACCATGAACCAGCACGTCACCGAGGTGATGCTGGAGCTCGGCCTCGCGAAGTCCCTCGCCGGGACCGCCTACCTCGACGACAAGGTGCTCCCCGAGTACGAGCAGGCGTACGAGGCCACCCCGGTGGTGGCCAAGGAGTACCCCTCGTACGAGAAGCTGCTCGCCGCCGACCCCGACTTCGTCTACGGCGGCTACGCCTCCGCGTTCACGGCGAGCGAAGGCCGCAGCCGCGAAGCCCTCAAGAAGTCCGGCATCGAGTCGCGCCTCAATGTGGAGAACTGCGACAAGGGCAAAACCACCCTCGACGACCTCTACAACGAGGTCCGCGAAACCGGCCGCACCTTCGGCGTCGGCGACCGCGCCGAACGCTGGATCACCGTGGCCAAGGCCACCGACGCCGCGACCACCAAGAAGCTCAAGGACCTCAAGCCGGTCAGCGTCCTCGTCTACGACAGCGGCGACAAGACCGCCTTCACCGCAGGCGGCAAGGGCATCGGCAACGAGATCATCACCAGGGCCGGCGGCGCCAACGTCTTCGCCGATCTCAACAAGGCCTTCGGTGACGCCTCCTGGGAGAACGTCGTCGACCGCAAGCCCGAGGCCATCGTCATCTACGACTACGGCTCCACCACCGTCGCCCAGAAGAAGAAGCGGCTCCTGGAGGACCCGGCCCTCGCCGACGTCCCCGCCATCAAGAACAAGCGCTTCGCCGTGGTGCCCCTCTCCGACATGGTCCTCGGCGTCCGCGTCCCCGCCGCCATCGAGAAACTGGCCCAACAGCTGCACCCGGACCTGAAGAAGTAGCGCCATGAGCTGCAAGACCCCCGCCACGCGCGGGCGGTTGCGCTACGGCCTGGTACTCGCCAGCCTCGCCGCGGCCCTCGCCGCGGCGACGGTCGCGGGCCTCGCGCTGGGATCCGTACGCATCCCGGCCGACCGGGTCCTGGAGATCCTCACCGGCGGCGCCGACCCCGGCCCGTACCGCACGATCGTCCTCGACGTCCGGCTGCCGCGCGTCCTGCTCGGCGCGGTCGTCGGGGCCGGGCTCGCCGTCATCGGCACGGTGCTGCAGGCCCTCGTACGCAACCAGCTCGCCGACCCGTTCCTCCTCGGCGTCTCCTCCGGGGCCTCCGTGGGCGCGGTCGCCGTCATCGTCCTCGGCATCGGCGCGGGCGTCGCCACCACCGTCACCATCCCGCTGGCCGCCTTCGCCGGGGCGCTCGCCTCACTCGTCGTCGTGTACGCGCTGGCCCGCACCGGCGGCACCCTGACGACCGGCCGGCTCATCCTCGCCGGAGTGGCCGTCTCCTACATCCTGTCCGCGTTGACCAGCCTCCTCATGGTCACCTCGGCCCGCGCCGACCACCTCAAGGAAATCCTCTACTGGACCCTCGGCGGCCTCGGCAGCGCCCGCTGGGACCAGCTCGCGCTGCCCGCGATCGTCCTCGTCGCAGGTACGGCCCTGCTCCTCGGCGTCGCCCGGCCGCTCGACCTGCTCCTGGTGGGGGAGGAGGGCGCCACCGTCCTGGGCCTGGACACCGGCCGCTTCCGCGCCGCGATCTTCGTGCTCGCCTCGCTGCTCACCGGCGTACTCGTCGCCTTCAGCGGCGCGATCGGCTTCGTCGGCCTGATGGTCCCGCACGCCGCCCGCATGGTCGTCGGCGCCGGACACCGCCGACTGCTGCCCGTCACCGCACTCGCCGGGGCCGTCTTCCTGGTGGTGGCCGACCTGGCCGCCCGCACGGTCGCGGCGCCCCAGGACATCCCCGTCGGCGTACTGACCGCACTGACCGGCGGCCCGTTCTTCCTGTGGATGCTGCGCCGCCGCCCCGAAGGAGCCCCCGCATGACCGAGCTGCGCACCGAGGGACTCAGTTACGGAATCGGCGGCCACCACCTCGTCGACGACGTCGACCTGACCGCCGCGCACGGCGAGACCGTCGGCCTGGTCGGCCCCAACGGCAGCGGGAAGACGACCCTGCTGCGCTGCGTGTACGGGACGCTGGCGCCCACCCACGGCCGGGTCCTGCTTGACGGCGACGACCTGCACGCCATGGGCGCGAAGGCCCGCGCCCGGCGCATCGCGACGGTCCCGCAGGACGGCCAGGCGGGCTTCGAGCTGACCGTCCGCGAGCTCGTCGCCATGGGCCGATCCCCGCACAAACGCTTCTGGGAGGCCGACACCGAGACCGACGCCGAGCTCGTACGATCCGCTCTCGCCCGGGTCGGCATCGCGGACCTCACCGAGCGGGCGTTCACCTCCCTGTCGGGCGGCGAACGCCAGCGGGCCCTGATGGCCAGGGCCCTCGTCCAGCAGCCCTCACTGGTCGTCCTCGACGAGCCCACCAACCACCTCGACATCCGCTACCAGCTGGAAATCCTCAGCCTGGTCCGGGAACTGGGCACCACCAACCTCCTCGCCCTGCACGACCTGAACCTCGCGGCGTACTACTGCGACCGCATCT
The DNA here is from genome assembly GCF_039766235.1 of Streptomyces changchenzhani. Classification (NCBI taxonomy): domain Bacteria; kingdom Bacillati; phylum Actinomycetota; class Actinomycetes; order Kitasatosporales; family Streptomycetaceae; genus Streptomyces; species Streptomyces changchenzhani. The sequence goes on from NZ_JBDHNH010000001.1 coordinate 1,245,012, forward strand.
ACGTCCTCGCGGCCGGCCGGATCGTCGCATCGGGCACCCCCAAAGAGGTCCTCACCGCCGACCTCCTGCACACCGTTTACGGCGTATCGGCCGAGGTCAGCATCCACCCCGCGACGGGCGCTCCCACGGTCGTCTACCTGCCGTCACCAGGCCCGCGTCCACCTGTCGAACATCATTCGACCACAATGTGAGATCGCATTCCGGAACCCGGACCGGGAATCGATACGATGACCGCATGGTTCTCCACGACGTGAGCGAAAAGACGCCGGGCATGCTGCTCGTCGCGCGCCTGCACGTCGACCTGTGCAGGCTCTCCAGCGCGATGTGTACGGGCCCCAGCCTGCCCTCCCGCCGCACGGCCTGAGCCGCGGCCCCGAGCGCCCGCCCCACCACGTATCCCCGCGCGGGGACACCGCCGCGCGCGTCGCACGCCACTCGCCCACGCCACTTCCGACAGGAGCCCAACGCCATGGCCATCGAGGTCCGCATCCCGACCATCCTCCGCCCCTACACCGACGGCGCCAAGGCCGTCGAAGGCAGCGGGGACACGCTCGCCGACCTCTTCACCGACCTGGAGAGCCGGCACAACGGCATCCGGGAGCGGATCGTCGACGGCGGCGAGCTGCGCCGCTTCGTGAACGTCTACCTCAACGACGAGGACGTCCGCTTCCTCGACGGCATCTCCACCAAGCTCACCGACGGCGACAGCATCACGATCCTCCCGGCCGTCGCCGGCGGCATGGTCTGATGCGGTACGACTCACCCCTCGCGGCGGTCGGCAACACGCCGCTCGTGCGCCTCCCGCGGCTCTCCCCGTCGGACGACGTCCGGATCTGGGCCAAGCTGGAGGACCGCAACCCGACCGGCTCCATCAAGGACCGGCCCGCGCTCCACATGGTCGAACAGGCCGAGAAGAGCGGCCGGTTGACACCCGGCTGCACCATCCTGGAGCCGACCAGCGGCAACACCGGCATCTCGCTGGCCATGGCGGCCAAACTCAAGGGCTACCGCATCGTCTGCGTCATGCCCGAGAACACCTCCTCCGAGCGGCGCGAGCTGCTCGCCATGTGGGGCGCGGAGATCATCCCGTCCCCGGCGGCGGGCGGCTCCAACACGGCGGTACGCGTAGCCAAGGAGCTCGCCGCCGAGCACCCCGACTGGGTGATGCTCTACCAGTACGGCAACCCGGACAACGCGGGCGCGCACTACGCCACCACCGGCCCCGAGGTCCTGGCCGACCTCCCCTCGATCACTCACTTCGTGGCGGGCCTCGGCACCACCGGCACCCTCATGGGCGTCGGCCGCTACCTGCGCGAGAACGTCCCCGGCATCAAGATCGTCGCAGCCGAGCCACGCTACGACGACCTGGTCTACGGCCTGCGCAACCTCGACGAGGGCTTCGTCCCCGAGCTCTACGACGCGTCCGTCCTGACCTCCCGTTTCTCGGTCGGCTCCGCGGACGCGGTGACCCGCACCCGCGAGCTGCTCCAGCAGGAGGGCATCTTCGCGGGCGTCTCCACGGGCGCGGCGCTGCACGCGGCGATCGGAGTGGGCAACAAGGCGGTGAAGGCGGGGGAGAGCGCGGACATCGTGTTCGTGGTCGCGGACGGCGGCTGGAAGTACCTGTCGACGGGCGTCTATACGGCGCCGACGACGGAGGCAGCGATCGAAGCGTTGCAGGGTCAGCTCTGGGCGTGACGCGGGCTGAGCGGGTCGGGGCGGGGGGCGCCTGCGGCGGGCTGTCCCCTACCCGCCCCTTCCCGAAGTGACATTTTGCGGCTCCGCCGCAGGGCCTCAAACGCCGGACGGGCTGAAAGATTCTTTCAGCCCGTCCGGCGTTTGAGGCTTGCCCCGGTTTCGGGAAGGGGCGGGTAGGGGACAAGCCCCGCGCAGCGGCACCCCCGCGCAGCGGCATCCCGTTCAGCGAGCCAGGTGCCGGACCCGCTCCCCTGGGGGCGCGCCGGCCGGCCGCGTGCGCCCGCCGGGGCGCCGCTTGCGACTCCAGCCGTCGGCCGGCGCCGCGACCAGCGCGATCATCACGACGGCGACCAGCGCCGGCCACCAGGACGTGTTCTTGCCCCCGACGCTACCGGCGCGCGGCGCGAATCGTGCGCCCCGCCCGAACCGGTGACAGCGCAGGTGAGTTCCCCCACAACGGACGGTCATCGAGGAGCGACCAGGTCTTTCGCGCCTTACGCTCGACGAACCCGCACGAACCCTCCCCGTCTCTTGTCACGGAGGTTCACGCTCCATGAAGCTCACCGTCGTCGGCTGCTCAGGGTCGTTCCCGTCCGCGGAATCGGCCTGTTCGAGCTACCTCGTAGAGGCCGACGGCTTCCGGCTGCTTCTCGACCTGGGCAACGGTGCCCTCGGCGAGCTGCAGCGCCACGTCGGTCTCTACGACATCGACGCCGTCTTCCTCAGCCATCTCCACGCGGACCACTGCATCGACATGTGCGGCTATTTCGTCGCGCGCTACTACCGGCACGAGGGCGGTCGCCCTCCGTCCATCCCGGTGTACGGCCCCGAAGGCACCGAGCAGCGCCTGACCACGGCGTACGCCGACACTCCCACCGAGAAGTCGATGAGCGAGGTCTTCGACTTCCACACGCTGAAGTCCGGCTCCTTCGACATCGGCCCCTTCTCGGTGCGTACGGAGAAGGTCTGCCACCCGGTCGAAACGTTCGGCATCCGCCTCGAACACGGCGGCAGGACCCTCACGTACTCCGGCGACACGGGCGTCTGTACGGCCCTGGACGAACTCGCCGAGGGCGCCGACCTGTTCCTCTGCGAGGCGTCCTTCACGTACGGCAAGGAGGACATCGCGGACCTGCACCTCAACGGCAGGGAGGCGGGCGCGTACGCGGCCCGCGCCCGCGCGGGCCGGCTGCTCCTCACCCACATCCCGCCGTGGACGAGCGCCGAGGCCAACCTCGCGGACGCCCGCGCGGTGTACGACGGCCCGGTGGAACTCGCCACCGCCGGCGCGGAGTACGAGGTCTGAGACAGAGCGGCGAACATGGCGAAGGCCCCCGGAACCTTAAAGTTCCGGGGGCCTTCGCCATGTCACCCGATGCTCACGCCTTGGTGATGTCCTCGACCTCTTCCTCGGGCTCGCGGCCCGGGGTGGTGAGGTTGAACTTGGCGATCGCGAAGCGGAACAGCGCGTAGTAGATCGCCGCGAAGACCAGGCCGATCGGAATGATCAGCCATGGTTTGGTCGCGAGGTTCCAGTTCAGCACGTAGTCGATGAAGCCGGCCGAGAAGGTGAAGCCGGCGTGCACACCGAGCGCCCACGTCACGATCATGGAGATGGCCGTGAGGATCGCGTGGATCACGTACAGCAGCGGTGCGATGAACATGAACGCGAACTCGATGGGCTCGGTGACACCCGTGACGAACGAGGTCAGCGCGAGCGACATCATCATGCCCATGACGGCCTTGCGGCGCTCGGGGCGAGCGGCGTGCGCGATGGCGAGCGCGGCGGCCGGCAGGCCGAACATCATGATCGGGAAGAAGCCCGACATGAACTGTCCTGCGGTCGGGTCACCGGCGAAGAAGCGCGTCAGGTCGCCGTGGACGATCGACCCGTCGGGCTTGGTGAAGTCACCGATCTGGAACCAGGAGACGGTGTTGACGAACTGGTGCATGCCGATCGGCAGGAGGCCACGGTTGATCAGACCGAAGAGGCCGGCGCCCGCGGCGCCCAGACCGGTGATCCACTCGCCGAAGCTGGTGATGACGTTGCCGATGGGCTCCCAGCCCAGCACGACCAGGACACCGAGCGCCGTACCGACGAACGCCATGATGATCGGGACGAGCCGGCGGCCGTTGAAGAAGCCGAGCCAGTCGACGAGCTTGGTGCGGTGGAACTTCTGCCACAGGATCGCGCTGAGCAGACCGAGGATGATGCCGCCGAGGACACCGGGATTCTGGAATCCGGCCGCGGTGACTTCGGCGCCCTTCTGCCAGGCGCCGCCGAAGAGGCCGGTCGATATGTACTTGGCGTCCTCCATTCCCTTCTCGATCGGGAACTGGTGGATCACCGCGTAGTAGGTGAGGAAGCCGACGACCGCGGCCAGCGCGGTGGAACCGTCCGCCTTCTTCGCGAAGCCGATCGCGACACCGATACAGAACAGCAGGGGCAGGCCGAACGAAGCGTCCAGCAGGGCGCCGCCGGCGCCGGCGAAGACCTTGGCGACCTGGTCCCAGCCGAGGCCCTCGGCACCGAAGACATCAGGCTGGCCGAGGCGCAGGAGCAGGCCTGCGGCCGGGAGAACGGCGATCGGCAGCTGCAGGCTGCGGCCGACTTTCTGCAGGCCCTGGAATGCGCTGGCGCCCCGCTTCTTCGCGGGGGCCGCCGTGTCGGTGGCCGTACTCATCAACTTCCTCCATGGGGCAAGGCGCCGCCAGGGGACATGGAAACGGGGGACGGCGGCGTCTTCGCGGGTACGTGACCGAAGGCCACGTGGTCTACACCACTGGGTGGTGTAGACCTGTTTTAGCACGGTGAAGGACAGATAAGGAACCCTCGATTTCCGTGCTCGGGGACACATCTGTACACGTACGGCAAAGGCCCACGACAAGGCCCCCGGACCGTGAGGTGCGGGGGCCTTGGGCGGCACGGGCGGGAAGGCCCTTTGCCGCCGGTCGCGCGGCTGTCGCGCCGTTATGCCTTTGTGTTCTCCCGTTCGATTTCCTCTTCCAGTTCCTCCGGCTCCCGGCCCGGAGTCGGCAGGTTGAACTTCATGATCGCGAAGCGGAAGAGCGCGTAATAGATCACCGCGAAGCCGAGACCGATCGGAATGATCAGCCATGGCTTCGTCGCCAGGCTCCAGTTGATGACGTAGTCGATCAACCCGGCCGAGAAACTGAAGCCGTCCTTCACGCCCAGCTCCCACGTCACGAACATCGAAACGCCCGTCAGTAGCGCGTGGATCGCGTACAGCAGCGGCGCGATGAAAAGGAACGAGTACTCGATCGGCTCGGTGATGCCCGTGACGAACGACGTCAGACCGACCGACAGCATCAGGCCGCCCACCGCCTTGCGGCGATGCGGCTTCGCGCAGTGCGTGATGGCCAGCGCCGCCGCCGGCAGCGCGAACATCATGATCGGGAAGAAGCCCGTGGTGAACTGGCCCGCCGTCGGGTCGCCCGCCAGGAACCGGTTGATGTCACCGTGCACGACCGTGCCGTCGGCCTTCGTGAAGTCGCCGAACTGGAACCACACGAAGACGTTCAGGAACTGATGCAGGCCGATCACCAGCAACGCGCGGTTCGCGACACCGAAGATCCCCGAACCGCTCGCACCCAGATCCACCAGCCACTTGCTGAAGCTCGTGAGCCCGTCACCGATCGGCGGCCACACCCACAGACAGATCGCCGCGAACGCGATCGCCACGAACGCCATGATGATCGGCACAAGCCGGCGGCCGTTGAAGAAGCCCAGCCAGTCCACCAGCTTCACGCGGTGATAGCGCTGCCAGAACCACGCCGACAGCAGGCCCATGACGATGCCGCCGAAAACACCCGGATTCTGGTACGACGCGGCCGTGAAGGCCTCCCCGGCCAGGCAGCCGCCCGTGACCGTCGCCGAACCCGACGGGCAGGCCACCGGGAACTGATGCATCACCGAGTAGTAGACGAGAAAACCGGCCACCGCGGCGAGCGCGGTCGAGCCGTCCGACTTCTTGGCCATGCCGATCGCCACACCCACCGCGAACAGCAGCGGCAGACCCAGCGACCCGTCGAGCAGTGCACTGCCCGCACCCGCCATGACCTTGGCGATGTTCGTCCAGCCCAGGCCCTCGTCACCGAACACGTCCGGCTGGCCGAGCCGGTTGAGGATGCCGGCCGCCGGGAGGACGGCGATGGGGAGCTGAAGACTGCGCCCCATCTTCTGCAGAGCCTGGAAGAGACCGTTCCACCACTTCTTCTGTGGCACGTTGTTCTGTGGCACGGCCGCGCTGTTCGAACTCATTCGGCGTCCTCCCGGAACAAGCCAGGTTTGGCGGGCGTTGGAAACTGGTGTAGACCAGTCGCGATACGGTCCGGAGCTCGGCCGGAAGACAGGGCGCCGGTGATCGCCATCATTCGGTACGAGGCGTTTACGCGCCCGCGAAGTTGGGCCAACCGTGAGTTACCGTGTCAAAGCGGACCACGGTGGGCCGAGACTTCGCGCTTTGGGAAACAGGGAGAAAGACATGGCCAGCAAGGCTGAGAAGATCGTCGCCGGTCTCGGCGGTATCGAGAACATCGAAGAGATCGAAGGCTGCATCACTCGCCTCCGCACCGAGGTCCGCGACGCCAGCAAGGTCGACGAAGCCGCACTCAAGGCCGCCGGCGCCCACGGCGTCGTCAAGATGGGCACCGCGATCCAGGTCGTCATCGGCACCGACGCGGACCCCATCGCAGCCGACATCGAAGACATGATGTGAGCAGCTGACACCCGCTCAGCGGTGAGGGCCCGTTCCGTATCCGGAACGGGCCCTCACCCATCTGCCGATAGGCTCGTCCCCATGTCTCGTATCGACGGCCGCACGCCCGAACAGCTCCGCCCTGTCACCATCGAACGCGGATGGAGCAAGCACGCAGAGGGCTCCGTCCTCATCTCCTTCGGCGACACCAAAGTCTTCTGCACCGCCTCCGTCACCGAAGGCGTCCCGCGCTGGCGCAAGGGCAGCGGCGAAGGCTGGGTCACCGGCGAATACGCGATGCTCCCGCGCGCCACCAACACCCGCGGCGACCGCGAATCCGTCCGCGGCAAGATCGGTGGCCGCACGCACGAGATCAGCCGCCTCATCGGCCGGTCCCTGCGCGCCGTCATCGACTACAAGGCCCTCGGCGAGAACACCATCGTCCTGGACTGCGACGTACTCCAGGCCGACGGCGGCACCCGCACCGCCGCCATCACCGGCGCATACGTCGCCCTCGCCGACGCCATCACCTGGGCCCAGGGCAAGAAGATCATCAAGGCCAACCGGCAGCCCCTCACCGGCACTGTCTCCGCCGTCAGCGTCGGCATCGTCGACGGCGCCCCCCTCCTCGACCTCTGTTACGAGGAGGACGTCCGCGCCGACACCGACATGAACGTCGTCTGCACCGGCGACGGCCGCTTCGTCGAGATCCAGGGCACGGCCGAGGCCGAGCCCTTCGACCGCAAGGAGCTCAACGCACTCCTCGACCTCGCCGCCGGCGGCTGCGCCGACCTCACCGCACTCCAGGCCCGCGCACTGCAGACCGAGCCCCTCCAGGGCTGAGCAACCGCCGACGCCCCACCGGCGTCGTAACGGATACGGGCGCACGGGCCGAACCGTGCGCCTGTCCGCACCACCCACACGCTCGCTCATCCGCATGATTCGGGGAGGACCGTTCCATGGCCGCCAGTCGTCGCCGTATGACCGTCGCGATCGCCGCGACAGCCCTGGTTGTACCCATCACACTCGGCTGTAGCGCAGTCAACAAGGCAATGGACTGCGTCCAGGCCGCAGACTCCATCGCGCAGAGCGTCGACAAGCTCCAGCAGGCCGTCTCCAACGCCTCGGAGAACCCCCTCCAGGCCGAACAGGCCCTCGACGACATCGACAAGGAACTGACCGACCTCGGCGACAAGACCGACAACGCCGACCTCAGCAAGGCCGTCGACGACCTCAACACCGGCGTCGGCAACGTCCGCCAGTCCATCAAGGACGGCGACGCGACCCCCGACATCACCCCGGTCACCAGCGCGGCCACCGAAATCGGCAAGGTCTGCACGCCGTAGCCGAGGCACTTCACACGGCCACTGCACCGGCCCACTTCACCGGGCCTGGGACAATCGCCCCATGACCCGCCTGATCCTCGCCACCCGCAACGCCGGGAAAGTAACCGAACTCCACGCGATCCTCGCCGACGCAGGCCTGCCCCACGACCTGGTCGGCGCGGACGCGTACCCCGAGATCCCCGACGTCAAGGAAACCGGCGTCACCTTCGCCGAGAACGCCCTCCTCAAGGCCCACGCCATGGCCCAGGCCACCGGCCACCCCGCCATCGCCGACGACTCGGGCCTCGCCGTCGACGTCCTGGGCGGCGCCCCCGGCATCTTCTCGGCCCGCTGGTCCGGCACCCACGGCAACGACCGCGCCAACCTCGACCTGCTCCTGGCCCAACTCGCGGACATCGCCCCCGAGCACCGCACGGCCCACTTCACCTGCGCGGCAGCCCTGGCCCTCCCGGACGGCACGGAACGCGTGGTCGAGGGCCGCCTGCCGGGCACCCTGCGCCACACCCCCAAGGGCACCAACGGCTTCGGCTACGACCCGATCCTCCAGCCGGACGGCTATGACATCACCTGCGCGGAGCTGACTCCGGCGCAGAAGAACGCGATCAGCCACCGGGGGAAGGCGTTTCGGGCGCTGGTTCCGGTGGTGCGGGAGCTGGTGGCGTAGGCGCCGAAACGCAGGAAAACGGCCTGCGAATCAAACCTTCGATTCGCAGGCCGTTTGGTATGCGGCGGAAGGGATTCGAACCCTCAAGCCGTTTCACGGGCCACAGATCCTAAGTCTGTTGTGTCGCCAGATGCACCACCGCCGCTAGCCGCGTGCCATAGTACCGGGCAGGCGGCTAGCGGGGCATCCGGCGGCGGTTATGCGGAGGTGTGCGACTCCTTCTTCCGGCTGCGGCACCACGTCTCGGTGAGCGCATGGCAGTTCGGGCACAGGTAGCGGAGGTTCTCGGGCTGGTTGTCGAGCCAGTTCCCGTTGATGTGGTCGATCTGAAGCGTGATCGTCTGCTCCAGCCATTCACCGGTGTTCCCGCACGAGGTGCAGCGATACGGAACGCCGATCTCTTGCAGCGCGCGATGCAAGCGTGGGCGGTTTGTTCGGGACGAGCCATCGGCGAGCATGACGAGCGTCGTCACAGCTATCGACCGGGGCTCGCTCACCTGCGCTGAACCCCAGGCGCGTCGCTTGAAATGGCCGGTGTCCAGGCCAAGTTGAGCGACCTTGCGTCGCACCCGTCGGTGGTTGGTGTCGCTGACCGGAAGGTCGAGTGCGCGCATGAGGTCGGCGTAGCTCGTAGCGGCGGGCACGGCTGCGATCAGAGCTTTCTCGGGGATCCGCAGCCGTGCGTTGAGAAAGTGGGCGGTGTCAATCCCTCGGGACCTCAGCATGTAGCCGAGCGCCGTGCGTGACCGGCTGTCGTCGGGTACGCCCAGCGTGCGGGCCACTCCGCGAATGCTGTTGCTGGATGCCGCAGCCGCGCTCAGCTCCTCGGTCGTGAACGGCAGTTCGGTCTGGACGCGGCTCATGCCCGGGAAATGGCTGATGTCGATACCCGCCGCTGCGATACGGCGGCCGATGTGCGACAACGTGCCGGTGGCCGGTGGCGCGCCGAGTTTGGTGACGACCTCGCGCAGCGTCGAGGAAGATGCAGCGGCCGCGGCGATGGCCTCGTCGGGGTACTTGCGCCAGGGGCTGCGCTTCTTGAAGTGGCTGGTGTCGAGACCTTGTGCGGCTGCCTTCTCCTGGAGGACGCGACGCTGGCCGCCGCTCTCTTTGAGCCCAAGGCGGCGCATCAGGTCGGCCCACCCCTTGGACTCGGCGACGGCCGCGGCCAGCCGGTCATGCTCGTACGGCTCAGACATGGATCCCCCGCCAAGTGCTGAGGCCGAGAGCCGCTATTCGCTTGGCTGCGCGGGCCTGGTTCCCGCCCACCGGGCTGATGCCCAGCCGCCGTACGACCTCGGCCACGCTCATCGAGCAGGCGACCAGTTCGGCCAGCAACGTCTCACTGTGGCGCACCCGTGCAGTGGTGAAGTGGGACGTGTCCACCCCCGCTTCGGCCATCTTGGCCCGGAGGTAGGTCCTGCTCCCCGGTGTCGGGGTACCCCCGCACCACCGCACCGCGTCGTCCAAGTTTGTCGTCTCCCGAGCCGCCTCTTCCAGCAGCTCATGTGTGTACCTGGCAGCGCCCATGGCCCCCTCCGTAACCGACCGCGCGTTCGCAGCCTCGTACGGATCAACGAACCGCTTATCGGATGGTTACGTCCGGAATACAGGACGGTCCGTACCGCTTGAAGTGGTCTTCAGGCGGTACGGACCGTGGTCACACACATCCTGGGTGCGGCGTCAGATGCCGAGGTCCTTGATGATCTTCGCCACGTGGCCGGTCGCCTTGACGTTGTAGAAGGCGTGCTCGACCTTGCCGTCCTCGTCGACGACGATCGTCGAGCGGATCACGCCCGTCACCGTTTTGCCGTAGAGCTCCTTCTCGCCATAGGCGCCGTATGCGGCGAGGATTTCCTTGGACGGGTCGCCGACCAGCGTGACCTTGAGGTTCTCCTGGTCGCGGAACTTCGCGAGCTTCTCCGGCTTGTCCGGGGAGACACCGATGACGTCGTAACCGGCGCCGGCCAGCAGCTGGAGGTTGTCGGTGAAGTCGCAGGCCTGCTTGGTGCATCCGGGAGTAAGGGCGGCCGAGTAGAAGTAGACGATGACCTTGCGGCCCTTGTGGGCGGCGAGGGAGACCTCGGTGCCGTCCGCGTCGGGCAGGGTGAAGGCGGGGGCGGTGTCGCCGGGCTCAAGTCGCTCGCTCATCAAGGTCTCCTGGTGCTGAGATAGGGGGTGCGCGCCTCTGAGCGTAATGGGGGTGCCGTGGGGTGCGGGGCGGCCCGAGCTGACAGACTGTCGGCGACGGACTACCGGATTCGGCCCACGACCACGGAGGCAGCGCAGTGTCGGATGCCAGGAACCCCGCACAGATCGAGGCGGACATCAAGAGCCGGCGCGACCAGCTGGCCGTAACGCTCGACGAGATCGGGGTGCGCCTGCACCCGAAGACGATCGTCGGTGACGCGAAGGCCAAGGTCGCTTCGGCCGTGGACCAGAGCGCCGGCCGGGCGTTCGTCGCGGTGAACCGGGCAGTGTCCGACGTGAAGGCGCAGTTCGTGTCGGAGGACGGCGCTCCGCGTCTGGAGCGACTCGTTCCGGTGGCGCTGGTGGCCGTGGGTCTGTTGGGCCTGCTCGCCGTGTCGGTGCGGCGCCGGCGGGGCTGACGAGGCTTCGCCCTCCTGCGTACAGCCGGTGTGCGGGCGGGTAGGTTCGATGCGTGAGCGAGAACCCCACGCACGAGAAGCTGCCCATCCGGATGCTGCACGACCGGGTGCTGGTCCGGTCCGATTCTCCCGAGGGCGAGCGGCGTTCGGGCGGCGGCATCCTGATTCCGGCGACCGCCGCGGTCGGCAAGCGGCTCGGCTGGGCCGAGGTCGTCGCGGTCGGGCAGAACGTGCGGGCCGTGGAGCCGGGTGACCGGGTCCTGTACGACCCGGAGGACCGCGCCGAGGTCGAGGTGCGCGGCGTCCAGTACGTGCTGATGCGGGAGCGCGATCTGCACGCGGTCGCGTCCGAGCGGGTCTCTGACGACTCGACCGGGTTGTACCTGTAGTGGCTGGTGAGGCCTGGTGACCGAGGTCACCGGGCCTTTTGGCTGCCCTTTGCTATCGTGGAAGCACCCCCGACGAGACGCGCCGTACCGGGTTGTACGCAAAGACGACGCACCCCGTTGATTCCGCGTTTCGCTCCGGAGGTGCCGTCATGGCATGGGTCCTGCTTGTTGTCGCCGGTCTGCTTGAAGTGGGCTGGTCGATCGGTATGAAGTACACCGACGGTTTTACGAGGCTCTGGCCCAGCGTGTTCACGGGCGCGGGCATCGTGGTGAGCATGCTGTTGCTGTCGCATGCCGCGAGGACGCTGCCGATCGGTACGGCGTACGGCGTCTGGGTCGGTATCGGTGCGGCCGGTGCGGCGGTGGTCGGCATGGTGGCGCTGGGTGAGCCCGCCACTGCCGCCCGGATCTTCTTCGTCTGTCTGCTGCTGGTTGCCGTCGTGGGGCTGAAGGCGACCTCCGGGCACTGAGGGTGCGGCCCGGGTCAGTCGCCCCGGCCGCCGTCCAGCAAGCCTCCGGCGGGGTCGTCGGCGCCACCGTCCCCGCCCCCGGTGTCGGTGGCGCCTCCGGTGTCGGTCGTGCCGCCGCCCGTGTCCGTGGCGCCCCCGGTGTCGGTCGTGCCGCCGGTGGTGGCGGTGGTGCCCCCGGTGGCGGTGGTACCGCCCGTGGTGGCCGTGGTGCCTCCGGTGTCCGTGGTGGCGCCTCCGGTGTCGGTGGTGCCGCCGTTCGTCTGGCCGCCCTGGGTCTGGCCGCCCTGGTCCTGGCCCCCGGTCGCCGCGCCGGGGTCCGGCGTCTGGCTCGGCGGGGGCTCGGGCGTATCGGTGTCCTCCTCGGGCGGCGCCACCTCCTCCTCGGAGCCGGCCTCCGTCTCCAGGTCGAAGTCCTGCGCCTCCTTGCCGTTGAGCGCGGCGGCCGTGAACTGGCCCCAGATCTCGGCGGGCGCGCCGCCGCCGTTGATGCGGGGCAGGCCGAGCGCTCCGTACAGCGGCTTCTGTACGCCCGTGTTCGGGTCCTGGCCCATCACCGCGACGACGGTCGCCAGGTCGGGCGTGTAGCCCGCGAACCAGGCGGCCTTGTCCTCCTCGGCGGTGCCGGTCTTGCCGGCGGCGGGGCGGCCCGCGGACTGGGCGGCGGTGCCGGTGCCGCTCTCGACGACGCTCTGCAGGACGGAGGTGGTGGTGTCGGCGGACTCGCGGCTCACGGTCTGCTTGGCGTCCTGCTTCGGCAGGCCGATGTTCAGCCCGTCCTTGGTGATCTTCTGGACCATGGTGTACGTGCCGTGCTTGCCGTGGTTGGCGAGGGTCGCGTAGGCCTCGGTCATGTCGAGGACGCTGGCGGTGGCGACGCCGAGTGCGATGGAGGGGTACGGGCTCAAGCCCGGGGTCTTGTCGGGGAGGCCGAGCTCGACGGCGGTCTCCTTGACCTTGGCGGGGCCGACGTCCTGGGCCAGTTGCGCGTACACCGAGTTGATGGACTTGTCGGTGGCGGTGCGCACGGTGACGGGGCCGTACGAGCCGTCGTCCTCGTTCTCGGGGGCGTAGCCGGTCGGTCCGTCGGGCCCCTGCACCATCCGCTTGTTGGAGCCGTCGTAGATGGTGTTCGGGGTGATCGGGCGGCCGTCCTGGGTGGTGGAGTCGTTCTCGACGGCCGAGGTGAAGACGAACGGCTTGAAGGTGGAGCCCACCTGGTAGTCGCGGCGGGTGGCGTTGTTGACGTACTGCTTGGTGTAGTCGATGCCGCCGTACATCGCGACGACCTTGCCGGTGGCGGGGTCGATGGAGGCGCCGCCGACGCGCACATTGCGGTCGGCCTTGCGGTCCTTGCTGGTCTGGGACATCACCTTGTCGTCGACGGCCTCGGCGAAGGAGGCCTGCTTCTTCTTGTCGAGTGTGGTGGTGATGCGGTAGCCGCCGCTGGCCAGCGTCTCCTCGTCGATGATGTCGCTGTTGGCCAGGTAGTCCTCGACGGCCTGCACGATGTAGCCGCGCTGCCCGGACAGGCCGGAGGCGGGCTTGGCCTTCTGCGGCTCGGGGAATTTTGTCGTGGCGCGGGTGGCGGGGCTGAGCCACTTCTCCTTGACCATGCCGTCGAGTACGTAGTTCCAGCGGGCCAGCGCCTGGGGCTTGTTCTCGGGGTGGGTCGCGACGTCGTACGCGCTGGGGGCGTTGAGCAGGGACGCGAGGTAGGCGCCCTGCCCGGTGGTGATCTCGTCGATGTCCTTCCCGTAGTACGCCTGGGCGGCGGCCTGGATGCCGTAGGCGTTGCGGCCGAAGTAGCTGGTGTTCAGGTAGCCCTCCAGGATCTGGCCCTTGCTCTCCTCGCGGTTGAGCTTGATCGCGATGAAGAACTCCTTCACCTTGCGGGTGACGGTCTGCTCCTGGCCGAGGTAGTAGTTCTTGACGTACTGCTGGGTGATGGTGGAGCCGGACTGCTTGCCCTTGCCGGTGAGGGTGTTCCAGGCGGCGCGGACCATGGCCTTGGGGTCGACGGCCGGCTCCGAGTAGAACGCGCGGTCCTCGGCGGCCAGTACGGTCTGCTGGACGGTCTTGGGGATCTGGGCGAGCTTGACGTTCTCCCGGTTGACCTCGCCGTCGCGGGCGAGCTGGCTGCCGTCGGCGTAGAGGTAGACGTTGCTCTGGGCGAGGGCGGCGCTGTTGGCGGGCGGGATGTCGACGAGCTTGTAGCCGGCCACGAAGCCGCCGCACAGGATCAGGCCGAGCAGCACGAAGGTGCCGAGGAGCATGCGCCAGGTGGGGACGAGCCGGCGCAGGCCGGTGCGCTTGGGGCGCTTCTTCTTGCCCTTCTTCCCCTCCGTCGGCTGTTCCGGCTGTTCCTGCGGTTCGTCGGGGCCGGGGGTGGGGCCGGTGACGGGGGCGGAGGGGTCCCGGGGTGCCCAGCCCTGGGGCTGCTGCGGCTCGTCGCTCATGTCTATGGAGACTCCCTGGCCCCGGCCAGAGGTTCACTCTCCGGCATAACGGTGTCGTATCGGGCGATTCACGTGGTAGCGACCATAAAACACTGTCGCACCACAGCTCCCGGACGCGACCGCAATCCGGTCGCGGCGGCCGACCCCCTTGGGCTAGGGTCATGCGCTTTGGTGCCTGGCGGGGCTGACACAAGGTGAGGGGGCCGGCGTGCGCTTGTATGCGGTCGTCGCGGCGGGTGGTTTCCGACGCTATGCGACGTACCGGGTGGCGACGGCGGCGGGGGTGTTCACCAACACCGTATTCGGCTTCATTATGGCCTACACCTACACCGCCCTGTGGGACCAGCGCCCGCAGCTCGGCGGATACGACCTGTCGCAGGCCCTCACCTATGTGTGGCTGGGGCAGGCGCTGCTGATGACGGCCGCGATGATGGGCTGCGGGTTCGAGGACGAGCTGATCGAGCGGATCCGTACGGGTGACATCGCGATCGACCTCTACCGGCCCGTCGACCTTCAACTCTTCTGGCTGGCAGGCGACTTGGGCCGGGCCGCCTTCCACCTACTGGGGCGTGGCGTCATACCGATGGCGCTCGGCGCCCTCGCCTTCGATCTGTCGCTGCCCGCGAACCCGCTCGTGTGGGCGGCGTTCCTGATCGCCGTGCTGTTCGGCGTGGTCGTCAGCTTCGCCATCCGCTTCCTGGTGGTGCTCTCCGCGTTCTGGCTGCTCGACGGCGTGGGTGTCGCGCAGATGACCTTCATCGCGGGGCTCTTCTTCTCCGGCATGGTGCTGCCCCTCAATGTTTTCCCCGGCGTGCTGGGCGAGGTGGCGCGGGCTCTGCCGTGGTCCTCGCTGCTCCAGGTGCCCGCGGATATTTTCCTCGGCGAGTACTCCGGGTGGGGTCTGGCGGGGGCGTACGCCTTCCAGCTCGGCTGGGCGGCGGCGCTGCTGATGGCGGGGCGGCTGCTCCAGACTGCGGCGACGCGGAGGGTGGTGGTCCAGGGTGGCTGAGCCGATGGGCACCCTTCGGACCGGCGTGCGGGCGTACGGGCTGATCGCGTCGATGTGGATCCGCTCGACGATGACGTACCGCGCGTCCTTCGCGATGACCGCCCTCGGGAACTTCCTCGCCAACGGCCTCGACTTCGTCGGCATCCTGCTGATGTTCTCCCACGTGGATACGCTGGGCGGCTACACGCTGCCCGAAGTGGCCTTCCTGTACGGGACGTCCGCGACCGCGTTCGGCCTCGCCGACCTGGTGGTGGGGACGGTGAACCGGCTGGGGAGCCGGGTGCGCGACGGCACGCTGGACACCCTCCTTGTCCGTCCGGTGCCGGTTCTCGCGCAGATCGCGGCCGACCGCTTCGCGCTGCGCAGGCTGGGGCGGATCACCCAGGGTCTGCTGGTGCTCGGGTACGCGGTGACGGTGCTGGACATCGCGTGGACCCCGCTGAAGGTGCTGGTGCTGCCGATGATGATCCTCAGCGGGGCAGCGATCTTCGCGGCGGTGTTCGTGGCAGGGGCGGCGTTCCAGTTCTGGGCGCAGGACGCATCCGAGGTGCAGAATTCCTTTACGTACGGCGGCACTACGCTCCTGCAGTACCCGCCGTCACTGTTCGCGAAGGACCTGGTGCGCGGGGTGACCTTCATTCTGCCGCTGGCTTTCGTCAACTGGCTGCCCGCCCTCTATGTGCTGGACCGCGACTATCCGCTGGACCTGCCGGTCTGGCTCGCCTTCGCGTCGCCGCTGGTCGCGGTGGTGTGCTGTGCGCTGGCCGGGGTGGCGTGGCGGGCCGGCCTTCGTTCGTACCGGAGCACGGGGAGCTGACAGACATGGGCACGGACTTCATCGAGCTTGACGGCGTCGAGAAGGTCTTCGACGTACGCCGCAGGAAAGGCATGCTGCGGCGCGAGAAGACGCAGGTGCGCGCGGTCGACGGGATCAGCTTCTCGGTGCCGCGCGGCGAGATGGTCGGCTACATCGGGCCCAACGGCGCGGGCAAGTCCACCACCATCAAGATGCTGACGGGCATCCTCACGCCCAGCGGCGGCACGGTCCGCGTCGCCGGCATCGACCCTTCCCGCGAACGCACCCGCCTCGCGCAGCGCATCGGCGTCGTCTTCGGGCAGCGCACGACGCTGTGGTGGGACCTGCCGCTGCGCGACTCGTACCGGCTGGTGCACCGCATGTACCGGATCCCGGATGCGCGGTTCAAGGAGAACATGGCGCGCTGCGTCGAACACCTTGATCTGGGCGACCTGTTGGACGTACCGGTACGTCAACTCTCGCTGGGGCAGCGGATGCGCGGCGACATCGCGGCGGCGCTGCTGCACGACCCCGAGGTGCTGTACCTCGACGAGCCGACCATCGGCCTCGACGTCATCTCCAAGGCCAAGGTCCGTGATTTCCTCAGGGACTTGAACACCGAGCGCGGCACGACGGTCCTGCTGACGACGCACGATCTGACCGACATCGAGCAGCTGTGCAAGCGCGTGATGGTCATCGACCACGGGCGGCTCGTGTACGACGGTGCGCTCGCCGGGCTGCACGAGGTGGGGGAGAGCGAGCGCACGCTGGTGGTGGACCTGGAGCGCGAGCTGCCGCCGGTGACGGTGGACGGCGCCCGGGTGATCAAGGTGGAGGGGCCGCGGCAGTGGCTGGCGTTCCCCGCGTCGGTTTCGGCGGCGCCGCTGGTCGCCGCGGTGGCGGCGAGGTACCCGTTGGTGGACCTGTCGGTGCGGGAGCCGGACATCGAAGCGGTGATCGCGAAGATGTACGCGGACCGCTCGGCGCTGTGACGGCGGCTGTGACCGCGGCTGGTCGATCGTGGCTGTGACTGTAGCCACACGGTGGCTACTGTGACCGTATGACGAGTGGACTGCCAGAGATGCGCGCTTCCGACGCGGAGCGTGAACGATTCGCCGAGGTGCTGCGCGAGGCCGTCGCCGAGGGGCGCCTCGACATGGAGGAGTTCGATCAGCGACTGGACGCGGTGTACAAGGCACGTACCCAGGGTGAGCTGATCCCCCTGGTCCGTGACCTGCCCGCGCCCGGTACTGCCCCTGTGGCGCCGCTCGCCCCCGCATCGGCGGGTACGCAGCGTTCCTGGCCCGCCCGGATCGGCGGATCGGCCACCTCGAAGGCCGCCGTCGCCGTCTGGGGCGGCTTCGGCCGCCGGGGCACCTGGACGGTCGGCCGCACATTCACCGCGGTCACGCTGATGGGCGGCGGCGAGATCGACCTGCGCGAGGCGAACTTCGAGGACCGCGATGTCGTGATCCGCTGCTTCGTCCTGATGGGCGGCGTGAGCGTAGTGGTGCCGCCCGGCGTAGAGGTCGACGTCCGAGGCTTCGGCTTCATGGGCGGCTTCGGCGACGCGACGACGGAATCGGACGACCCGGTGGCCCCCGGCGCCCCCCGCGTGCGGGTCACGGGCTTCGCGATGATGGGCGGCGTCGGCGTCGAGCGCAGGCTGACGAAGGCGGCGCGCCAGCAGCTCAAGGAGGAGCGCAAGCAGCAGAAGCTCGCGAAGAAGAACGACCGTGAGATCGGGAAGGGCGAGCGCAAGGAGCTCGGCTGAGCGGACCGGCGGGACGGGACAGTCCCGCCGGTCGGGTCACAACTCCGCCGGGGCGGTGCTCCTGCCCAGCGTCGTGGGGTCGAAGGCCATGCCCATCCGGCGGTAGCCGGCGTCGCTCGGGTGGAGGTGGTCGCCCGAGTCGTACGCCGGGAGGAGCCGGTCGGGGGCGTACGGGTCGCGCAGCGCGCGGTCGAAGTCCACCACCGTGTCGAAGATACCGCCCGCGCGGATCCGGTCGTTGACGGCGTCCCGCACTGCTTCGAGCTGGGGCGTGTGCACGCGGGTGCCCTGGAAGGGCGTCAGGGTCGAGCCGACGACGCGCAGCCCACGCGCGCGTGCCTGGCGCGACAGTTGCTCCAGGCCTGCGGTGATCCGGGCGGGGTCCGCCTCGTGCGGCGGGCGGAGTATGTCGTTGATGCCGACGGCGATGACGACGGCCTTGACGCCGGAGCGGGACAGGACGTCGCGGTCGAAGCGGGAGAGCGCGCTGGGGCCCGTACCGTCCAGCAGCAGGCGGTTGCCGCTGATGCCCTGGTTGAGGACGCTGTAGCGGCCGTCGAGGCGGTCGGCCAGCACGTCCGTCCAGCGGCGGTTGGCGCCCGCGGTGGAGGTGACGCCGTCGGTGATCGAGTCGCCGATGACGACGACCGCGCCCTGGGCCTTGCCGCTGAGTACGTCGACGGCGGTGAGGTAGCGCCAGTACGGCGTCTGCCCGGCGTACAGGTCACCGAGGACGTCCTGGGTGCGGTCGCCCTCCGCGATGTACGACGTCTGGCGGGCGCGGGGGTGGTGCGTGGCCGGGCCGCTGGGCGTGGGGGAGAAGGTGGTGACCAGCAGGTCACCGTCCTGCGGGACCCTGAGCGGCGCCGCGTCGCTGAGCGCCTGCCCGCCGGCCGGGATGATCACGGCGGGGGAGCCGCCGAACAGCAGCCGGCGCATGGTGCCGGTCGCGGCGGTCGGGGCGCCGGGGGTGGCCGCGACGGCGATCGATGCGTGTGTGATGCGCAGCGGGCGGGTGCCGTAGAGGTTGGAGAGGGTGATGCGGGCGCTGGTGCCGCCGATGCTGGTGTGCACGACGTTACGGATGGAGCGCCCGGGGAAGCCGTTGCGTGTGCCGGGTTCGGCGCCGGTGGGCGCGGAGGCCCAGGTGCCGATCCAGGTGCCGGAGGTGGCGGGCGCCGCGGAACGCAGCGGTGCATGGGGGCGGGGGTCCGCCCGGGTGTCCTTGCCTGCACCACTCAGCGTCGCCCCGGCGAATATGGCCCCCGAGACGAGGACCACCACCGCGGCGAGCGCGGCGAGCAAGGCATAACCGTTGCGCTTGGTCATGCTCGGTCTATCTCCTCGGGCGCGGGGAGCCCGAGGCTCCATTTGATCTCACTCCATGATGCGCCATTGCACCTTCTGTACAGACGCCGGGAACTTGAAGTGCGTTCCATGAGTAGGGCAGGTAAGAAAAATATGTACGAGTGGGTGCGTGCACGGTGGACGGGTGGAGCGGATGGATCGCGGTAAAGCGGAAGCTACGGAAGTTGCGGACATATCAGGCACGGAAGGTGCGAACGACATCAACGACATGGCTGATAGCACCGGTATCGCTGATATCGCTGATATCGCCGATATGAACGAAATGGCCGACATGAAGAATGCTTCCCGCCCCACCGCCCCCTCACCCCTGCCCCCCTTCGCCTACAGCGCGCTGGACGAGGAGAAGCGTCAGGGCGTACGCCGTATGAAGGCGATGGCCACCGGGCTCCTGCTGCTGGTCGCGCTCATCTACGTACTCGCGACCTGGGCGAAGAACGAGGGCGTCACGGGCTGGCCCGCGTACGTTGCCGCGGCGGCCGAGGCGGGCATGGTGGGCGCGCTCGCCGACTGGTTCGCCGTCACGGCGCTCTTCAAGCGGCCGATGGGCCTGCCCATCCCGCACACCGCGATCATCCCGAACAAGAAGGACCAGCTCGGCGCCACACTCGGCTCCTTCGTCGGGGAGAACTTCCTCTCCGCGGATGTCGTACGGGCCCGCCTGCGCGGCATCGGAATCGGCGGCCGGGTGGGGGCCTGGCTCGCCGAGCCCGCCCACGCGGACCGCGTCACGGCCGAGCTGTCCACAGCCCTGCGGGGCGCCCTGACGGTCCTGCGGGACGCCGACGTCCAGGCGGTCGTCGGCGAGGCGATCACCCGCCGCGCGGACTCCGCGGCGATCGCCCCGGGCATCGGAAAGGCCCTGGACAAGGTCGTCGCCGACGGGGCGCACCACCGCGCCGTCGACCTGATCTGCAACCGCGCCCACAACTGGCTGGTGCTGCACGGTGATTCGGTGATGGACGCGGTGCAGGGCGGGGCGCCCGGCTGGACGCCGCGCTTCGTGGACAAGAAGATCGGCGACCGCGTCTACAAGGAACTTCTGCGCTTCATCAGCGAGATGCGCGACATGCCGGCCCACCCGGCGCGCGGCGCGATCGACCGCTTCCTGACGGACTTCGCCACCGACCTCCAGTCGGACACGGAGACCCGCGCGAAGGTGGAGCGCCTGAAGTCGGAGATCCTGGGCCGCGGCGAGGTCCAGGACGTCATCGCCTCGGCCTGGTCCGCCGTACGCACCATGATCATCTCGGCGGCGGAGGACGAGCGGAGCGAACTGCGCCTGCGCGTCCGCGCTTCGCTGATCTCGCTGGGCGCGCGCCTGGCGACGGACGGCCGGCTCCAGGCGAAGCTGGAGGGCTGGGTCGAGGACGCGGCGGTGTACGTCGTGACGACCTACCGCGGCGAGATCACGTCCCTGATCAGCGACACGGTCGCGGGCTGGGACGCGGAGCAGACGTCGAAGAAGATCGAGGCGAACATCGGCCGGGACCTCCAGTTCATCCGCATCAACGGCACGGTGGTGGGTGCGCTGGCCGGCCTGCTGATCTACACGATCTCGCACGCCGTGGGCGGCTGACCCGCCCCTCGGCGCCCCACGCAAGGGCTGGGCGCGCGACCGCTGTCTTCCTGTTACGGAGGTCGCACGCCCAGCCAGGGGGGAGTTGCACCCCTTAGTACGTACGGGGTGCGGCGGGTGTTCAACTCCGTTTGCTCGCAAGGTGATCCGGTGCCGAGGATCTCGTTCCGTGACCCGGTGCCGAGGGCCCGTTCGCGTCCCGATGCCGAAGGCCCCGTAGCGCTGATCCGGTGCGGAGTCCGCCGAGATGCGCAACACGCCGCCCGAACTCCCCTGCCTGCATGGGTCGTTGTGGGATACGCCTGCTTCCGTGGCTGCTTCCGTGCCTGCTTCCGGGGTACCTGGGACGAAGGCCGGGAGGGTGGGTACGCCATGGAGGCGGAAGCGGCGGGGCGGATCCAGAAGGAGCGGGTGCCGCGCGACCCGGTGGCCCGCCACTGACCGGCGTTGACTGGCGCGGGCCTGCACTGACCTGCGCTGGCCTGCACCGATCTGTGCTGACCGGGCCGACGCGCCGCTTCGGCCACGCTCCAAAGTCAAGCATCCTTTACATCATGTCAGCCATGCCATACATTCGTGATGTCAAGGTTACTTAACACGGGAAACGCGGAAACGCGGAGCCTCGGAGCAGGGGAGCAGAGATGGCCCTCGAAGAGAAACGGGCCTGGATCATGGCCGTGGTCGCGGTGGCCGGTTACGCCGCGTACCTCGCCATCGTCCTCGGCCGAGCGGGGAGCACCCCCCTCACCGAAGTGTCGTACGCCGCACCACTGTTGTGGTGCGTGGGCGCCGCGATCGTGGCGGCGATCGTGCTCAACATCGCGGCGGCAGCCACGTCTCCCGAGGGCGCGGGCAAGAAGGACGTACGCGACCGGGAGATCAACCGGTTCGGCGAGTACGTCGGCCAGGCCTTCGTCGTCATCGGCGGTGTGAGCGCGCTCTGCATGGCGATGGCCGAGCTGAGCTACTTCTGGATCGCCAACGTGATCTACCTGGCGTTCGTCCTGTCGTCGATCCTCGCGTCCACCGCCAAGATCTTCGCCTACCGCCGGGGCTTCCAGCCATGGTGAAGCCGACCAGGGTCACCAACGCGATCCGCTCCCTCCGCTTCGCGCACGGCGAGATGACACAGGCCGAACTGGGCGAGCGCGTCGGCGTATCGCGCCAGACGATCATCGCCATCGAGCAGGGCCGCTACTCGCCGTCCCTGGAGATGGCGTTCCAGATCGCCCGCGCCTTCAAGGTCCCGCTGAACGACGTGTTCCAGTACCCGGCAGGGGACAGTGACGCCGATGGGGCTGACGCTGGTTCGGGCGCCGGGGGCCAGCCATGAGGGCGATAGCCCAGGACACCTACGGCTCCCCGGACGTCCTGGAGCTCCGGGACCTGCCCACCCCGCTGGCCGGCCCGGACGAGGTCCTGATCGAGGTCCGCGCGGCGGCCCTCAACCCCGCCGACTGGCACTTCATGCGGGGCCAGGCCTACGTCGTACGCCTGGTGGGGTACGGAATGGGCTTCGGCCCGCGGGGCCCGAGGACGAAGATCCGGGGCCTGGACGTGTCCGGCCGTGTGGCCGCGGTCGGCGCGAACGTCACCCGGTTCCGCGAGGGCGACGAGGTCTTCGGCCAGGGCAACGGCACCTTCGCCGAATACGTGACGGCCCCCGAGAGCGCCCTCGCCCCCAAACCCGCGAACCTCACCTTCGAGCAGGCGGCGGCGGTACCGGAGGCGGCATCCACCGCCCTCCAGGGCCTGCGCGACGCGGGCGGCATTCGGCCGGGCCAATCGGGCCGACGCGTCCTGATCAACGGCGCCTCGGGAGGCGTGGGCACGTACGCCGTGCAGCTCGCGGTGGCGTACGGCGCGCACGTGACCGGCGTGTGCAGCACGCGGAACGTGGACCTGATCGGCTCGCTGGGCGCGCACGAGGTGGTCGACTACACCCGCGAGGACTTCACCCGGGTCACGGACCGCCGCCCGTACGACGTGATCCTCGACCTCATAGGGAACCGCACGCTCGCGGACTGCCGACGCGTGCTCGCGCCCGAGGGGACGCTGGTGCTCTCGAACGGGGACGGGGGCCGCTGGTTCGGCCCGCTGGGAAGCCTGGTCAGGGCGCTGGTGGTGTCGCCCTTCGTGGGCCAGAAGCTGCGCCCGCTGGCGGTCAGGCCGAACGCGGAGAACCTGACCACGCTCAAGACCCTGATCGAGTCGGGCGAGGTAACCCCGGTCATCGACAGGACGTACCCGCTGAGCGAAACCCCAGCGGCGATGCGGTACTTGGAGGAGGGCCACGCCCGGGGGAAGGTGGTCATCGCGGTGGGGGCAGCGACCGCCCCGCCTCCGCCGCCGGGCACGTAACGGGGTCGGCGGGTTCCCGGGGCGTGGGCTCGGGGGTCGGAGGGCTCGGCCGGTCGGGGCTTGGTAGGTCCAGGGGGTGGGGGTGGGGCGGGGTGACTGCGGACCCGTTCCTCCACCCCACCGGAAGAACGGGTCCACGCACCGGCCTCGGAGGAGGGCGGACCCCAGGGCCTCCCGTTACGAGCTGTGTGCGGGGTGGCTCCGAGATCGTAACGGCGGGTAATTGTGGGCCTGCTGGGGCGTTCACCTGGCATGCGTACCCGTACTCTCGCGCACCGCCTCGCGAACCACCCGCTCGTCCTCGCCCAGGACGGCCTCGCGACGACCGGGCAACTCCTGGCCCTGGGCAGCCCGTGGCCCACGATCACCAACCGCTGCCGTCCGGACGGGCCTTGGCAACGCGTGCTGCCGCGTGTGGTCCTGCTGCGCCCCGGATCGCCGACCCCGCACCAGCGCTTACGCGCCGCGCTTCTCTACGCGGGCGAGGACGCGCTGCTCACGGGCCCGGCGGCGCTCGCGCTGTACGCGGTACGGGCGGCGCCGCCGTTGACGCGGGTGGGCCCGGTGGACGTGCTGGTCCCCAACGCGCAACGCCCGCGCGGCCATTCGTACGTACGCATCCAACGCACCCGCCGCCCGAGCCGAAGGCTCCCCGTGCAGGGCCTGCCCTGCGCGCCACTCCTCCGCGCGGTCTCGTGCACGGTGCCGCGCCTGACCGACGGGGAGCGGGTCACCGCGCTGCTGGCGGAGTTGGTGCAGCGGGGGCGTTGCACGGTGGAGGAGCTGCTGGCGGAACTGCGCGCGGCGAAGCTGGGGAACGCCCCCGGGGTCGCGAACGCCATGGAGGCACTGACCGCCGGCGTCCGCTCGATCGCGGAGGCGCAGGCCCGCGAAGCCCTGCGCGCGGGCGGCATCCCGGACGCGCTGTGGAACCCGACGCTGCGCACGCTTGGCGGCGAATTCCTGGCCCGCCCGGACGCGTACTGGCCCCGCGAGGGAGTGGCGCTGGAGGTCGACTCGGAGGAGTTCCACCTGGGCCCCGCCGAATACCGCGCCACGCTACGCCGCCGCCTGCGCCTGGAGGCGCATGGAGTGGAGGTGGTCAGCGTGGCCCCAGCCATCGTCCGCGACCACCCGGCGGAGCTGCTGGCAGCGGTGGCGGCGAAGCTGCGGCGGGGGGAGGGGCGCGCGGAGCCGCCGAGGGTGGTGGTCGAGCCGTAGGGCGCCCTCGGCCTGGATGCCCTCGCCTCGGCCGATGTCAGCCCGCCCTGAGCCCGAGCGCCCTGAGCCGGACTGGCGTCAGCCCGAACGGCTCGCGCCGATTTGCGTCAGCCCCCGCTGAACTCCCCACGCTGGACGGCCTGTACGAAGCCAACCCAGGCGGCGTGGGCGACGGCGATGCGGGGGCCGCCGGGGACCTTCGAGTCGCGGACGGCGGTACGGGTGGTCAGTGCGGCCACCTCGACGCATTCGGTGTTGGCGCCCGCGCTGTATGAGGACTTGAACCACTCAAGGGCGTCGTTCGTCATCACATCTCCTTGTGGGCCTTCTCGATCAACGTCGCCGAGGTGGTGATGCTGAGTGCCTGGGCGCGCAGGTAGTCGAAGGCTTGGCGGTAGCGGTCCAGCTCTTCCTCCTTTTCGAGAAAGAGTGCCCCCGTAAGGATGTCCAAGTAGATGACATCCAGGGAGGGCTCCGCGCCGCCCAGGATAACGAAACTGCCCATGGCGGAAGCATGGGCACCCGACGCGAACGGCAGGACCTGCAAGGTCACATGAGGGCTATCGATGCAGCTCAGAAGGTGTCCAAGTTGTTCGCGCATGACGCTGGTGTTGCCGACAGTTCGCCGGATCACTGACTCATCAAGAATCGCCCAGATATGCGGCGGTGTGGGTCGATTTAGGATTTCCTGCCGCTTCAGGCGGATGCTGACTTGGCGCTCAACCTCCTTGGCGGGCTGACGCATATCGGAGGCTCGGATGATGGCTTCTGAGTAGCCGCGGGTCTGGAGCAGTCCGGGTACATACGTGCACGCGAAGTGGTCCTCGCGGACGGCTTCATCCTCAAGAGTCAGGAGAAAGTTCATGGACTCAGGGATCTTGCTGCCAAGCGACGTCCACCAGCCCTGAACCTTGGCATCCTTGGCCAAGGAGACGATGGCCTGGCGCTCGGCCTCGCTAGCCCCGTAGGCGCGACAAAGGGCATCCACGATCGGCCACTTGATCGGCCCTTCCTTTGTCTCGTAGCGGCTGATGGTGGCCTTGGAGACGTCGATCAACTTGCCTGCCTCCTCCAAGGTCATGTCCTTGCGGTCACGCAACTTTCTTAGTGTTGAGCCGAGTTGACGGCGACGTGTGGTCGGTCCGGAAGTCATGTGTTGAGTCTCCCCAATCTCTAGCCAGGTCGAGACGAGTTGTTGGTGGCGTAACTCATCTCATTCCACCCAAAGTTCATGATCCAGCACTTCGTTTGAGGGAAATCTCACTGAGAAGTTGCGCGAAGTGATGTCTCAGGGTCCACACTCGCACACAGAGAGTGGTCTGTAGCCAGCATCCTGTGATGCTGCTGTAAGGAGGGTTGGGACCCCATGCTTCGTCAAGGCGCCATCGAGACCCAGCGGCACTTCGTACTTCCCTTCGCTGCCGAGCCGGAGGTGCTGTCTGGCCTCCGCCGCGTAGTGAGTCTTCAACTAGTTGTGTGGGGGAGGCCTGGCCTCGCGGATCAGGCCGTACTGGCCGTTACGGAACTCGCGACCAATGTCATCAAACACGTGGGGGAGGGGGAGCCTGCCACGCTGATCCTCGCGATCGAAGATGGCCTGCTAAGGATCGAGGTTCACGACCGAGGTAGCCAACTGCCCGTACTTCGCCTGGCTGGTGAGGGTGAGGAGGCAGGTCGCGGTTTGGCTCTCCTGAGCGCCCTTGACCTGCGATGGGGGTGGTTTCGTACGGCAACAGGCAAAGCCGTGTCGGTGGAGCTTGCTCTGGACTCCCGAGAAGAAGTGCCCGAGAGCGTTCAGCTTCGGCTCCGGCGTGCGACGACTGTCATCGAGGTATACGGGCGAGAGTCCGGCGCCCCCACCCACCTTCTCGCACACGGGACGTCGGTGATGGAGCAGGTGGCCGCTGATCTCATCGCCGACCTCCTCCACTGGCTTGCAGCGCGGGGCTGCGACTCTGACGACGTCCTTGATCGAGCCCAGATGCATTTTGAGGCTGAGCTGGAATAGGCCCGTTGAGTGGCCTATTCCCAGAGGTGTTGCCGAGCCCATCGATGGGCTCGGCAACACCGACCTCTGGCCAGAGTGGCGATGGGCCTCATCGGTGACATCGTGCCGGCCGGACCGGGTGTACCGGGTTTCGCAATCGGAGAGGGAGGGGGATCCATGGCGATCGGCAGCATCACTACCCCTGAGCGCTTCGGCGAGCCGCTGTACGAGGGGCTGGATGATGAAGTCGCCTCAGATCCACGGGACTTTACTGTGACGATTGCTGGAGGCGAGCGGCACGACGGGGAGAAGCCCTACACATACGTGGTCCGGGAGCGTATGACCAGGCGCGCATGGGCAAAGGCGCTGGCTTGGCACATGGTCGAGCGGGAGGACATCGACGCTTTCGTTGTGACGGCGGAGTCGCATGAGGGGCTACCTCCCCATGGCTGCGGCTACTCATGGAACGATCTACGGTCCGACGGGGTGTGACTTGGGCAAGGTCGGCGACTGGGTGCGTGGGCAAGCTCGGTGGAGGTGGGGCGTTCTCGGCGGGTGTGTGCGGAACCACTTCTGGAGCTGACCGAAGGGTGATCGAGTTTGCTTCGTTTTTACCTTTGAGTGATCCGGTTCGCTTCATCATGGAGCTATGGGATCCGAGCGAAAGATTGGGCACATAGCGGGCGTCGTTCCTGGCGCGGTCTTGCATCGACGCATCGATGTCCAGCGGGCGAAATTGCATGGCGACATGCAGCGAGGCATCTCCAAGTTGCGAGACGTCGACGGCAAGTTGGTCGGCGACGCCATCGTCCTCAACGGCGGCTACGTGGACGATGAGGATGAGTGGACGTCGATCCGGTATACGGGAGCATCGCCAGATAAGGATCGCGACCCGGTCACGAAGGCGTTGCTCAGGGACCAAGACTGGGCGTATGACGATAATGCTGCGCTGAAATTGAGTTACGAGCGGAAGCATCAAGTTCGGATCATCCGCGGGTATAACGGTGACCGCCGATTCTCTTTGCACGACAACTATAGGTATGACGGGCTGTATGAGATATCCGAGATAAGGACGGCTGTCTCCAAAACTCCAGCGCCTGACGGTCGGGGGATAAAGATCTGCCAGTTCGACCTGAAGCGGCTGCCGGATGCGAAGCAGGAGCTGACCGCGCTTGAGCAGCAGGTTGCCGAGATCTTGAGTTTCGACGAACCTGAGAAGTTTCCTGAGACGAGTACGACACAGGTGCAACGCCTGGTTCGCGACACGGCGGCGGCGCGGCGCATTAAGGACCTCTATGGAGGCCAGTGTCAGGTCTGTGAGACACGCGTCATAGGGCCAGACGACGTGGTGCATGGCGAAGGTGCCCATGTGAAGCCGTTGGGGCGGCCTCATGGTGGCCCGGATGTTGAGCGGAACATCCTGTGCCTGTGCCCCAACTGTCATGTGCGACTCGATATTGGTGCCATATCGGTAGCAGATGACCAGACAATAATTGACCGCGTTCAGGATGAATCGCTGGGTGCGGAACCACGGAAGCTCATGTCACGTAAGGGGCATGAAGTTCACCTGGACTATATTCGCTACCAACGTGAATGGTGGGACGCGAAGTTGAATCCGAACCGGCCATAGACAGTCGCCATTCGACGGCACCATCGTCCCAGCGGACGATGGTGCCGTGCCAATCGATGACCTCCCCGTCGTGGCGATCGACTCACCCTGGCGGTACGCCGGGTCGACGATGCCGCTGAAGTCTTCCCGGCATGCGATGCATTGCTGATGTCGGCGCCTGCGTTGCCGTGATTCTGATCCCCAACAGCAGTTGGGGATCAGGCCCGTTGCTGCGCCCCATGGCACCCCCGATAAGCCACCCCCGACCCGCACCAGCAAGGCGAGTTCCGCGCCGGCGGCCAAGGCTTCGCCCGCCCCCGCGCTGCCAGGGTCGTGGCGTACTGGGGGAGTAGGGACGCCTCCGCGGGGGACGACTGCTCCGAGGCTGCGAAGGCTTCGTACGACGGGATTGTGCCCGTCACGATGCCCAGGTTCAGGGTGCCCGTCGATGCCAGGTCGCGCAGGGCCGACTCGATTGCCGTCAGGTGTGCGTCGTGCGAGGGGTACTCCGAGGCCAGCGTGGGGTACGCCGTGAGGAGTTCGCGGAGCTCCGGCTCCGACCAGTGCAGCATCGCCACCGGGAACGGGCGTGAGAGCGCCGTGCGGTACGTGCCCAGCTCCGCGCGGAGGCGGGCGATCTCGGCCTGGAGCTCCGCCGGGTTGTCCGAGCCCAGGGCCCAGAGGCGCTTCGGGTCGTGGAGCTCGTCCAGGGCGATCGCGCCCGGGTGGATGATGTCGGCCTGGGTGTCCCACTCGTCGTGCGGCAGGCCCAGCAGGCGGCGTACCCGGTGGCGGCCGGCCAGCAGGGACTGGGCCGTGTACGGGACCTCCTCCGCCGGGTCGATCAGCAGGTCCACCGCTGTCGAGAAGCACTCGTGGGACGCCTGGAGCTCGTCGTGCGACTCCAGCGCCTCCGCGATGATCTCCCACGGCGCCGCCTCGCGCGGGGCCGCGGCGCGGATGCCGTCGATGATCGCGCGGGCCTCCGCCTCGTGGCCGTACTCCCAGAGGTTCGCGGCCTTCAGGGCCTTGACCAAGTAGGGGCGCTCGGGGGTGCCCGCGAGGAGGCTGTCGTACAGGGTGGCCGCGCGGGAGCGGTCGCCGGACAGCTCCAGGTGGGCTGCGGCCTGCAGAAGCAACGGCTCCTGGTCCTCGGGGTACTGCGCCGCGGTGCGCAGCAGTCGCTCGGCTTCGGCGGCGTGCTCGGTGTGGTCTGCGTGATCGGCAGGCGTGTCGGGGCGCATGCTCCACACCGTACTGCTGTGCGGCACATCAATGAGAGGGCGCACAGCGTCACAGCGGTGAGGTGTTTTGGCCAGGAGAGCGAGTAGGAGAGGGAGATCGTCCGTGGGTGTCTCCCTGTATGGAGAGTTGGCGTTGATGGGCTTATCGTGCGCGCCGTGCGTAAGCAGAGGCGGATTCCGGTTGTGGTGCAGCGCGCCTCCAGGGGGCGTGTTGCCGCCGCGCGCGGGCTGTGGGCCGGTGCGGAGATCGCGGTGACGTTCGGAGTCGTCGTGCTGCTCCTCGTCGTACATCAACTGTGGTGGACCAACCGGCAGGCCCGCGACGCCGCCGAGCGCAAAGTCCAGGCTCTGGAACGGGAGTGGGTCACGGGAGAGGGAGCAGAGAGTGGTGGGGACCGTGGCTCCGTAGCGGATCCTCCGGCGGAGCCGGTGGAGGAGGTGGAGGAGGTGGAAGTGGGTGGTGAGGAGCAGGGTGGGGGCGCGCCCGGTGCTTCGCGCGCCGTGCGGAAGCCTTCCGCGCCCCGGTGGGATCAGGCGTACGCGATCCTCCGCATCCCCCGGCTCAAGGTGACCGCCCCCGTCGCTCAGGGCGTCAGCAAGGACGGCGTACTCGACAAGGGGTACGTCGGGCACTATCCGCAGACCGCCCAGCCGGGCCGCGCCGGGAACTTCGCGCTCGCCGGGCATCGCAACACGCACGGGGAGCCGTTCCGCTACATCAACCGGCTGCGCGGCGGCGACGAGATCAGGGTCGAGACCAAGGACGCGGTCTATACGTACGCCGTTGGCAAGACCCTCGCCCAGACCACCGCGCGCGACAGCGGTGTCATCGCGAAGGTGCCGCGCAGCAACATCCGGACCGGCGTCGGTTACACCGAGGCCGGGTACTACCTCACGCTCACCACCTGCACGCCCGAGTACACCTCCAAGTACCGGCTCGTGGTGTGGGCGACGTTGACTTCGATGCGGCCGCGCTAGCGGGACCGTAGCGGGACGCGGGCCGGACGCGGGCCGGACGCGGTGTCCGTCGAGGGTGCCAAGACTTGAAGGTGTGATGGATCCCGCAGGGTCCGTTGTCAGTGGTGGGCGATAGCATCGGAAGACCGTTCGATGAGGTCGACCATTTCGATGAGGCGACACAGAGGTAAGGAAGGGGGAGGCATGATCGGTTGTTGCACGCGGATGCTGCGTCCCCTCGGGCTTGTGCTCTTCCTCCTCTCCGAGATCCTGCTCGTCGAGAACGGCAGCTTCTCCGCAGCCGTCGCGGTCGCCGCCACCGCCGCGGCCGGCTCCGCGCTCACCGCCTGCGCGCTCATCACCGCACGCCGCGTGCCCGCCGTCCCGCTCACCCGGGTCCGTACGGCGATACGCGACCGTGAGCTGCGCACCGCGTTCCTGCCCCAGCGAGATCCCGATGCGCGAGGGCGGACCAGGCCCCGAGCCCCGGGGCGTCGTCTTCTGACGACCGCGTAGGGCGCGCAGCTCATCACTCTCCTTACCTTCCTGCCCTCCTTGCTCGTGTGGGGCCGGAGCGGGAGTTGGAGCGCGCGTAAGTCCGTACGTCCGTACGCACCCCTCGCGGGTCGTCATGCCGAGATTCCTCTCTTCCGGCACGACGAGACCCCTCGGAGGGCTCCCCATGTCCGTTTTCGCCAGCCTGGTCGAACACCTCGCCGACCTGCTCAACCCGCTCTTCCACGCCTCCGCCATGGCCGCCGCGATCGTCCTCTTCACCGCGCTCGTACGGCTCGCCATCCACCCCCTGTCGCGGGCGACGGCCCGGGGGCAGAAGGCGCGTACCAAGCTTGCGCCGCGCGTCGCCGAACTGCGCAAGAAGCACAGCAAGAACCCGGAGCGCATGCAGAAGGCGATCATGGAACTGCATGCCGCCGAGAAGGTCTCGCCGCTGTCGGGATGCCTGCCCAGCCTCTTCCAGATCCCGGCCTTCTTCCTGATGTACCACCTCTTCTCGAACCAGCGGATCGGCGGCGAGGCGAACTCGCTCCTCAGCCACAAGCTCTTCGCCAGCCCGCTCGGTGACCGCTGGTCCGACGCGCTCGCGGACGGCGGGGTCTTCGGGGCGCAGGGGCTCGTGTACGTCGCCCTGTTCGTGCTTGTCGCGGCGGTCGCCACCTTCAACTACCGGCGCACCAAGCTCCAGATGGCCGCGAACCCCGTGCTTCCCGCCGGGCAGGGCAGTCAGCAGATGCCGGGCATGCCGGGCATGGGCGCGATGGGGGCGATGGCCAAGATCATGCCGCTGATGTCCTTCGCGACGCTCATCACGGTGGCCGTGGTGCCGCTGGCCGCCGCGTTGTACGTCGTCACCAGCAGCACCTGGAGCGCCATCGAGCGGGCCTACCTCTACCGGGACATTCCGGTGAGCGGTGCTGCGCTTGCTACTGCCGCGTAAGAGTCCAGTCCGTGAACGGGGTCTTGCGGAGTGGACCTCGACCTTGGAGGATCAGCCAATCCTCCGATGGCCGCACTCCATCGGCCGGGGCCGGGCGCGACAACTCGACCACTCGACCAGAGGAGACTGACCATGAAGCTGCTGCGGGTAGGAACAGCGGGAGCCGAACGTCCGGCGCTGCTCGACGAGGA
This sequence comes from Streptomyces changchenzhani, assembly GCF_039766235.1. NCBI lineage: Bacteria > Bacillati > Actinomycetota > Actinomycetes > Kitasatosporales > Streptomycetaceae > Streptomyces > Streptomyces changchenzhani. The sequence goes on from NZ_JBDHNH010000001.1 coordinate 1,276,911, forward strand.
CGGGACGCTCAGGGACCTGTCGGGCGTCGTCACGGACATCGACGGCGGCCTGCTCGCCGACGAGGCCGCCCTCGGCCGGGTCCGCGCGGCTGCCGCCGTGGGTGACCTGCCGGTGATAGACGCCGAAGCGACGCGGGTCGGGCCGCCGCTCGCCCGGATCGGCAAAATCGTGTGTATCGGGCTGAACTACCACGACCATGCCGCCGAGACGGGCGCGGCGATTCCCGCCGAGCCCATCATCTTCTTCAAGGCCCCGGACACGGTGGTCGGCCCCGACGACACCGTGCTCGTACCGCGCGGGAGCGTCAAGACCGACTGGGAGGTCGAGCTCGCCGTCGTCATCGGGCGTACCGCCCGCTACCTGGAGTCGGCCGAAGAGGGCCTCGCACACGTCGCGGGGTACGCGGTCGCCCATGACGTGTCCGAGCGCGAGTTCCAGATCGAGCGTGGCGGGACCTGGGACAAGGGCAAGAACTGCGAGACGTTCAACCCGCTGGGCCCGTGGCTGGTGACCGCGGACGAGGTGCCGGACCCGCAGACACTCGGCCTGAAGCTCTGGGTCAACGGCGAGCTGAGGCAGAACGGCACGACCGCCGAGCAGATCTTCCCGGTGGGTGAAGTGGTCAGTTACGTCAGCCGCTTCATGACGCTCTACCCGGGCGACGTGATCAACACGGGCACGCCGGCAGGCGTCGCGATGGGTCAGCCCGAGCCGAAGCCCTACCTGCGCTCCGGCGACGTGGTGGAGCTTGAGGTGGAGGGGCTGGGGCGGCAGCGCCAGGAGTTCAAGGACGCGTGATCGCCTCCCGGCGGGGGAGGGCGGGGGCGTGGGGGTTCGTCGCGGCGGGCACTGGGGTCGTGTTGGTCACCCGGCGCCGCCGCGCCACGGAGGAAACGCGGTGAGCGTTACGCCGTCATGCGCTCCAGTGCCTTGACGACCAGGGCGTGGTCCTCGGCCTGGGGCAGGCCCGAGACCGTAACCACGCCGATGACTCCCGCGCCCTCGACCGTGATCGGGAACGCGCCGCCGTGCGCCGCGTACACATCGGGGTCGAGGCGCGAGGAGTCCTCGAACGTCGTGCCCTTGGCGCGAAAACGGGTGCCGACCAGGAACGAGCTTTCCGCGTACCGCTCCACGACGCGGCGCTTGCGCTCGATCCAGGCGTCGTTGTCGGCGCTCGACCCGGGGAGCGCGCAGTGGAAGAGCTGCTGCGCGCCACGCCGGATGTCGATCGCGACGGGCGCGTCGCGCTCGCGCGCCAGCTCCACGAGCAGGCTGCCCAATGTCCAGGCGTCCTCGTGGGTGAAGTGACTTAGAGTCAGGCGGCTCTGCTGCTCGACGAGTTCGGCCACGGAAGGGCTGGAAGGGCTGGGAGGGCTGGGAGGGGTGGAAGGGGTGCTCATGCGGACGCCCCCTTGGTCTCCGAGGTGCTCTCTGCGGTGATCTCCACCGTGACGCCCTCGCGGGCCGAGCGGCGCGCGGCCTCCAGGACGTCCAGCGCCGCGGCTGCCTGCTCGGCGATGACCGGGGGAGCGGAGCCTTCGCGCAGCGCGGTGGTGACGGCCGCGTAGTACGCCGGGTAGTCGCCCGGCAGCGTCGGGACCGGGGTGCCGCCGCCCGTCAGCGGGGAGTCGCCCGCGCCCAGGTGGCCCCAGAGCGCCTCCGGCTCCTCGCCCCAGCTCTCGTCGACGGCGGGCCGCCTGCCCTCGCGGAGCGCGGCCTCCTGTGGGTCGAGGCCGTACTTCACATAGCCCGCCCGCGAGCCCAGGACGCGGAAGCGCGGGCCGAGTTGGGCGGTGGTCGCGCTGGCGTAGAGGTGCGAGCGGACGCCGTTCGCGTGCGTGATCGCGATGAACGTGTCGTCGTCGGCCTCGGCGCCCGGACGACGTACATCGGCCTCGGCGTAGACGCGTACCGCCGGGCCGAACAGGACCAGCGCCTGGTCGACGACATGGCTGCCCAGGTCGTACAGCAGCCCGCCGATCTCGCTCGGGTCGCCCGACTCGCGCCAGCCGCCCTTGGGCTGCGGGCGCCACCGCTCGAAGCGTGACTCGAAGCGCTGTACGTCGCCGAGCTCGCCGGCGGCGAGCAGCTGCTTGAGGGTGAGGAAGTCGTTGTCCCAGCGGCGGTTCTGGAAAACGGAGAGCAGCAGCCCGCGGTCCTTGGCGAGCGCGGCCAGCTCACGGGCCTCGGCGGCGGTGCCCGCCAGCGGCTTGTCCACGACGACCGGCAGACCGGCCTTGAGGGCGGCGGTCGCGATCGGGACGTGGGTCTTGTTCGGGGCTGCGATCACGATCAGGTCGAGCTCGTCCGCGCGGGTCCACAGCTCGTCGGGGGAGTCCACGAAGCGGACCTCGGGGAATTCGGCGCGGGCCTGGTCGCGCCGGTCGTGGTTCGAGGTGACGATCGTGTCGAGGGTGAGGCCCTCGGTGGCGGCGATGAGCGGGGCGTGAAAGACGGAGCCCGCGAGGCCGTAGCCCACGAGTGCGACGCGCAGCGGGGCGCGGGTTTCGGTGCCAGGGGCGATTCCGGTGCCAGTCATGCTCCCCACTTAAACAACGCTGTTGCCAAAGTGCAAGCGCGGGAGACAATGGGTCCGTGAACAGGAGTAGTACGGGCGTGAATCTGCCAGGGCTGCGCAGCCACAACGCGGCGCTGGTCCTTGACCTGCTGCGGGCGGCGGGGCCTGACGGCATCAGCCGCCTTGAGCTGGCGGAACGCACCGGGCTCACGCCGCAGGCCGTCAGCAAGATCACCGCACGGCTGCGGGCGGAGGGGCTGCTGGCGGAAGCGGGCCACCGCGCGTCCACGGGCGGCAAGCCGCGCACGGTGCTCCGGCTGGTGCCGGACGCGGGGTACGCGGTGGGGGTGCATCTGGACCGGGACGAGCTGACGTCGGTGCTGATGGATCTGACGGGCGATGTGGTGGCGGTGCGGAGGGCTCCGCTGGACTTCGGGGCGGGGGTGGAGGTGGTGGTCGACGCGGTGGTACGGGAGGTCGCGGCGCTGGGCTTTCCCCGATCCCGACCCTTCCCGGGGGCGGAGACGTTGCTCGGGGTCGGGGTGGCTGTTCCCGGGCCGCTTGATCATGGGCAGGGGGTGTTGCACCGCGTCACCGGGTTTCCGCAGTGGGACGGGGTGCGGCTGCGGGACGTGCTGGCCGGGCGGCTCGGGCTGGCCGTTGTGCTCGACAAGGACACCAACGCGGCCGCCCTCGGGCTCGCCCTGCGCGCCAGGCCCGCCACCGGGGAGTCCTTCGCGTACCTCCATCTCGGTACGGGGCTCGGCGCCGGGCTCGTACTCGGGGGTGCGCTCCATCGCGGCGCGCGCACCGGCGCGGGGGAGTTCGGGCATCAGACCGTGCAGCTGGACGGGCCGTTGTGCGGCTGCGGCGACCGTGGCTGCATCGAGGCGCTCTGCCTCGCCGCCGTCGCCCGCGGCGACATCGCCGAGGCCGCGCGCGTCCTCGGGACCGGGGCCGCCAACCTCGTCGGTCTGCTCGACATCGACCGGGTGGTGCTCGGCGGCCGGGTCGTCGCCGCGCACCAAGGTGAATTCGTACGGGGCGTGCGCGACGTACTCACCGAACAGGCCCGGCGCGAGGGCCGATCGGCGGCCGTGCCGGTGGCCGCCGCTGGTGACGGCGGGCGCGGAGTCGCCGACGGGGCAGCCCAGTTGGTCCTCGCTCCCCTCTTCGGGCGGGTGTGAGGCAGCCGCGGATTTCCCGGGGAGCGGGGACCAGGGACCAGGGGCGAGGGGCGAGGGAGTGGAGTGCCTGGCGGCGGATGGCGGCGGATGGCTGTGGATTCGCGCAGTCCGCACACCCTCCTAGGCCATCGGGTGGGTTTCTCCGGGCGGCCGGGGGTGTGCGGGCGTGGCATCCCCGGCCCGTCACGCGCGCGTGGCAGGGTCACGGCCCATGACCGGGTGACACCGGCCGGCCCGCCCGACCGCTTCGCGATCTGAAAAGGCCTCACCATGCGACTGCGCAGTGCCCTTGTCCTCGGAGTTACGGCAGCCATGGCCGCCCCGGTGGCGGTCGCGGTCGCGGCGGACGCCCGTACAACGGCGGGCAGCACGGCCTACGTGACGCAGAGGCAGACGCAGAGACAGACGCAGGGGTACGCGCAGAGAGAGGCCCCGGTCCCGGCCCAAACCCATGCCCAGTCCCAGGGTCGGCAATGGCGGAACCCGCTCGCCCCCTCGTGCGGCGATCCCTCCTCCGCCGGATTCCCCATCGATACCCGTATCTACGGCGGGCCCGCCACCTACCGGCCCGGCGACGGTTTCCAGGCCTGGTACGTCGATCTGGCCAATACGACGACCCGGCCCTGCCAGAACATCCACCCCGTCGTCGTCCTCATCGACCAGGCCCGCACCCTCTCCCCGGCCCAGATCCGGCTGGAGTTCCACGACCCGGCCGCGGACCGCTGGCACCCCGTCCGCTTCGAGAAGACCGAAGAGGACGAGCTCGTCGGCGCCTTCGACGACGGCTTCCCGGGCTTCGCCGTCCCTGCGGGCAGGACCGTCCCGGTAAAGGTCAGGCTCGCCTTCACCACCGACGTGGTCCCCGGCCAGGTCGTCGCCAACGCCGCGACCGTCCAGCGGCAGGGCGACGACGGCGACTGGGTCGGCGAGTCGAACGACTACCGCTTCACCATGGCCGCCGAAACCGGTGGCGACCACAGCAGCGACAGCGGCAGTGACACGGACAGCGACACCAACCGCAGCGACGGCACCGGCTCCGCGCAGCCGCCATCCTCGCTCGCCAAGACCGGCTCGGAGCATCTGCTCGGGCTCGGAGTCACCGCCGGCGTTCTCCTCCTCCTCGGTGGCGGTGCACTCGTGGTGGGATATCGGCGTTTCCGTACCGGGAGGTACTGAGCAGCCGCCCCCACCGCCCTCCGGAAGGCAGTGCCCGCGTCGCCGCAGCCGAGTCATCAACGGCGACGCGGGCACCGCTGCGTTCAGCGGCGGGCCGGGTGGTGAGGGACATCGTGCGTTCAGCGGTGGGCCGGGCAGTGAGCGACATCGCGCGTTCACCTTGCCGTTCGTCTTCGTCTGCGAACATCCATCTGTGGACTACCCGAACGCGCACGACCAGCCGAACGCGCACCACCAGACCCCTGGCGCACCGATCCGCTCCGGCATCCCGGAGCACGGCCGCGTTCCCAAGTACTACGTCGTCAAGGCGCATGTCGCCGCCCTGATAAGCGAGTTGGGCGAGGGCGGGCTGCTCCCCACGGAACGGGACCTCGCCCTGCGCTACGAGGTCTCGCGCGAGACCGTGCGTCAGGCGCTGCGCGAGCTTCTCCTGGAGGGCCGGCTGCGCCGCCGTGGCCGTGGCACCGTCGTCGCGGGGCCCAAGCTCGAACAGCCCCTCGCCCTGGCCAGTTACACCGAGGGCGTACGCCGCCAGTCCCGCAGGCCCGGCCGTAACCTCATCGGCCTCGACCGCTTCCCCTGCCCCGAATCCCTGGCCGCCGAGGTCGGCGCCGAACCCGGCGAACCGGTCTGGCACCTGGAGCGGGTGCTGCTCGCGGACGACGAGCGGGTCGGTCTGGAGAGCACGTACGTCGCGGTCTCCCGGGTGCCCCGCCTGGACACCGACTTCGAGCCCGACTCGTCGTTCTACGCCTACCTCCGCGACCGGGTCGGCGTGTCCTTCGGTGAAGCGGACGAGCGCATCGAGACGGTCCTCGCGACCCCCCGCGAGGCGCTGCTCATCGGCACCCCGCCGGCCCTCCCCATGCTGCTGATCCACCGGCTTTCGCGGGACGTCGCGAGTCGGCCGCTGGAGCGGGTGCGCACGCTTTTCCGGGGTGACCGCTTCAGCTTCACCGTGCGGCTGGGCAGCCAGGGGTAGATCACGGAAACATAACGGGTCTGGTCCAACCTTGGGTGGCTGTTCACCTCGCCGTTGCTGCGCGGATCGTTGCGGGCCATGCGCTCCGAGGAGCGTTGCCGCCGTGAGAGTCATAGTTGTTGGAGCCGGCGTCGTGGGAACCATGCACGCCTGGCATGCGGTGGAACGCGGCCACGAGGTCGTACAGATCGAGCGCGAGAGCGAGGCACGCGGCGCCTCCCTTCGTAACTTCGGCCAGATATGGGTCAGTGGGCGCGCGGGCGGCGAGGAGCTCCGGACCGCGCTGCGCGCCCGCGAGCTGTGGGAAGGCATCGGGGAGCGGGTGCCGGGCCTGGGCTTCCGGGCCGTCGGGTCGCTCACGCCCGTACGCAACGACCTGGAACTGGCCGTCGCCGAGGCCGCGTTGAGCAGGGCGGACGCCGCCGACCGCGGCTACAAGCTGCTGACGGCCGACGAGGCGCGCGGCCTCAACCCGGCGCTGCGCGGCGAGTTCACCGCCGCGCTGTGGTGCGAGCGGGACGCGGCCGTCGAGCCGCGCACCGCGCAACTCGCCCTCAAAGCGAAGCTGTTGGAGTCCGGGCGGTACACCTACCTGGGTGGTCGCGAGGTCCGCGAAGTCGTCGGGGAGAACGCGGTTCGCGACGACCACGGCGACGTACACACCGGTGACGCGGTGGTGCTCTGTCCGGGCGCCGCGCTCTCCGGTCTTGTCCGCGAGCTCGTGCCCGACCTGCCTGTACGCCGCGTCCGCCTCCAGATGATGCAGACCGAGCCGCTCGGCGAAGCGCTCACCACCTCCGTCGCCGACGCGGACAGCTTCCGCTACTACCCGGCGTACGCGAGCGGGGCCCTCGACGCACTCAACGCCGGACAGGCCCAGACGCCGACCGCCGCTGCGCACAAGATGCAGCTGCTCATGGTCCAGCGCCGCGACGGCGGACTGACCATCGGCGACACCCACGAGTACGAGCACCCCTTCGCCTTCGACGTCGTCGAGGAGCCGTACGAGCACCTCACCCGGGTCGTCGAGTCCTTCCTCGGCCGCCCGCTGCCGAAGATCAGGCACCGCTGGGCCGGGGTGTACGCGCAGTGCACCGACAAGAGCCGCGTCGTCCACCGCCAGCAGGTGCGCGACGGGGTGTGGCTGGTGACCGGGCCCGGCGGGCGCGGCATGACCTGCTCACCGGCGATCGCCGAGACAACCGCGAACGAACTGGGCTGGTGACGAGCATGAATGAAGCGCACTCTACGAACCCGATCGACCCGATCGACCCGATCAACCCGATCAACCCGATCAAGCTCGTCGTCCTCGACATGGCAGGCACCACCGTCGCCGACGGCGGGCTGGTCGAGCAGGCCTTCTCCGCCGCCGCCCAGCGGCTCGGCGTCGAGCCGGGATCGGCCGACCACGCCGAGAAGCTCACCTACGTACGCGCCACCATGGGCGAGTCCAAGATCTCCGTCTTCCGGCACCTCTTCGGCGACGAGACGCTCGCCCAGCGGGCCAACACCGCCTTCGAGGAGGCGTACGGCGAGCTTGTCGGCGCCGGACACATCGCACCCCTGCCCGGCGCCCGCGAAGCCGTCGAGAAGCTGCGCGCCGACGGCCGCACCGTCGCCCTGAGCACCGGGTTCGCCCGCGTCACGCAGGACGCGATCCTCGCCGCGCTCGGCTGGCAGGACCTGGTCGAGCTGACGCTGTGCCCGGCCGACGCGGGGCGCGGGCGGCCGTACCCGGACATGGTGCTCGCCGCGTTCCTGCGGACCGGGGCGGCCGACGGGGTCCGGGAGATCGCGGTGGCCGGGGACACGTCGTACGACATGCTCAGCGGCGTACGCTCCGGCGCCGGCATCGTCGCCGGGGTGCTGACGGGTGCGCACGACCGCGACCAGCTGGTGGCGCACGGCGCGACCCATGTGCTCGGCTCCGTCGCCGAGTTGCCCGGGTTGTTGGCGCGGGAGGGCCGGTGACCAGCGGCATACGCTTCGACCGGGTGTCGGTCGCGTACGGCGCGAACACCGTCCTCGACTCCCTGGACCTGACGGTGGAGCCCGGCGAGGTGATGGCCCTGCTCGGCCCGTCCGGCTCGGGCAAGACCACCGCGCTGCGGGCCGTCGCCGGATTCGTCCGGCCCGTCTCCGGGCGGGTGTTCATCGGGGACCGCGATGTCACCGCTCTGCCGCCGCACCGGCGCGGCATCGGGATGGTCGTCCAGCAGTACGCGCTCTTCCCGCACTTGAGGGTCGACGACAACGTCGCTTTCGGGCTGAAGGCGCAGAAGGCGCCCAAGGCGGAGATCCCGGGGCGGGTCGCCGAGGCGCTGGACATGACCGGCATGGCGTCGTACGCCAAGCGCTATCCGCGCGAGCTGTCCGGCGGTCAGCAGCAGCGCGTCGCCATCGCCCGCGCGCTGGCCATCCGGCCCGGCGTGCTGCTGCTCGACGAGCCGCTCTCCGCGCTGGACGCACAGCTCAGATCCGGCATGCTGGCTGAACTGGCCCGACTGCACCGGGAGTTGCCCGAGGTCTCCATCCTGTACGTCACGCACGACCAGGTCGAGGCGCTGACCCTCGCGGACCGTATCGCCGTCATGGACAAGGCGCGGCTGCAGGACTGCGGGACCCCGCAGCAGCTGTACCGGCGCCCCACCACGGAGTTCACCGCGTCGTTCGTGGGCAACGCGAATCTGCTGCCGGTCACGGTCGGCTCGGGCAGCGTGCGCTTCGGCGGCCAGGACCTGTTGGTCGCCACCGACGAGGCCGCGCCGGGCGCCACGGCGACGCTGTGCGTCCGCCCGCACCTGGTCGGGCTCGGCGAGGGGCCGAACGCGCTACGGGGCACGATAACCGAGGTCCAGTGGCGCGGCGCCACGCACCGGCTGTACGTCGACGTGGCCGGCCACCGGCTGAAGGCGGACCTGCGGGAGCTGCGGGAGACGCCGGAGCTGGGCACCGAGGTCACGGTGCACTTCGCGTCCGAGGACGCGGTGCTGCTGGGGGCGGGGGTGTCCGGTGGCTAGCGCGGACGCGGTACGCGGGGGCGGGGGAGCGGTGCGCCCGGCCTCCGGCCCGCCCAAGCCATGCACCGACGGGTTCCGGCAGCCCGGCCCCGGTGAGCCCCGGCCCCGTACGGGCGAGCCGCGGCCCGGCACCGACGGGTCCCGGCAGCCCGGCCCGGCCAAGCCCGGCCCCGGTGAGCTCCGGCCCCGTACGGGCCGGCCCCCGCATCGCAGTCAATTCCCCCGCTGGGTATGGGCGTTGCCGCCCGTCGCCTTTCTCGCGCTCGTCTTCCTCTATCCCCTCGCCCTCGTCGTCCAGCAGTCCTTCACCCCGGACGAGGGCGGCACCTCCGTCGAGCCCTACGCCGAGGTCTTCGCATCCGAGGCGTTCCGCGAAGCGCTGGCCACGACCGTGTGGCTCGCCGTCGGGGCGACCGTGGGGTGCCTGGTCCTCGGGTTCGTACTCGCTCTCGTCATCGCCTTCGTGCCCTTCCCCGGCGGCAAGGCGGTCGCGAAGTTCATCGACGTCTTCCTGTCCTTCCCGTCCTTCCTCATCACCCTCGCCCTGCTGTTCATCTACGGCACCGTCGGAATGGCCAACGGCGCCTGGACCGACCTCACCGGCGCGGCCGAGGGGCCCTTCCACTTCCTGACCACGCCCTGGGGCGTCCTGCTCGCCGAGATCACCTACTTCACGCCCTTCGTGATGCGGCCCCTGCTCGCCGCGTTCTCGCAGCTCGACACCGCGCAGTTGGAGGTCGCCTCGTCGCTCGGCGCGCGGCCCGCCCGGATCATCCGCAAGGTGATACTCCCCGAGGCGCTGCCCGCCCTCGCCGCCGGCGGCAGCCTCGTACTCGTCATGTGCCTCAACGAGTTCGGCATCGTCCTGTTCACCGGCGCCAAGGGCGTGACGACGCTGCCGATGCTCGTGTACGGCAAGGCGATTCTCGAATCCGACTACCCGGCCGCCTGCGTCGTCGCCGTCGTCAACATCGCGATCTCCGTGGGCCTCTACGCCGTGTACAAGACCCTGACCCGGACCTCAGGAGGACGCCGCCGTGCTGGTGCATAGCCGAACGGGCAAGTGGGCGGCCTGGGTTCTGTTCCTCGTCCTCTTCCTCCCGATCTTCGCGCTGCCTCTCCTCGTCATCGTCGCGGCGTCGTTCTCCACGAACTGGTCCGGCGCCTTCCCCTCGGGCCCCACCGCCGAGCACTACGCGTCGGCCGTACGCGGAGACTCCCTCCAGGCGCTCACCACCAGCCTGGTCACCGCCGTCACCGCGAGCGTGCTCGCGCTGACCGTCGGCACCTGGGCCGCCCTCGCCGCCGCCGCGCTCAACAAGCGGGGCAAGCGGGTCCTGGACGCGCTGTTCATGCTGCCGGTGGCTGTGCCGTCCGTGGTCGTCGGTCTCGCGGTCCTCGTCGCGTTCTCGCAGCCGCCGATCCTGCTCAACGGCACCCGCTGGATCGTGATCCTCGCGCACACCGTTCTGGTCACGGCGTTCGCCCACCAGTCGGTCTCGGCCGCGATCCTGCGCCTCGACCCGATGTACGAGAACGCCGCCGCGTCCCTGGGCGCGCGCCCCTCGTACGTCCTGCGCAAGGTGAAGCTGCCGCTCCTGCTGCCGTCGCTCAACGCCGCCGCCGGGCTCTGCTTCGCCCTGTCCATGGGCGAGTTGAGCGCCACGATGATGCTCTACCCGCCGGACTGGATGCCGCTGCCCGTGCGGATCTTCACGGCCACCGACCGCGGTTCCCTCTTCACCGGCTCGGCAGTCGCCGTGGTCCTGATGGCCACGACGCTGCTGGTGCTGCTCGCCGTATCCCGTATCCGCACCAAAGCCTCTTACCGCTGAGTCTCTTCACGTCAGGAGTACGACACGTTATGCACCGCAACCTCAAGCCGATCGCCGCCGTCACCGGCAGCCTCGCTCTCGCCGCCTCCCTCACCGCGTGCGGCGGGTCCTCCGCCGCGTCCGACGAGAAGATCGTCACCGTCTACAGCGCCGACGGCCTCAAGGGCGAGAGCGGCGACGGCTGGTACGACCAGGTTTTCAAGGACTTCGAGAAGAAGACCGGCATCAAGGTGAAGTACGTGGAGGGCGGATCCGGCGAGATGGTGCAGCGCGCCGTCCGCGAGAAGTCCAACACCCAGGCCGACGTGATGGTCACCCTGCCGCCCTTCATCCAGCAGGCCGACGCGAAGGGCCTGCTCCAGGCGTACGAGCCCGAGGGTTCCGCGCAGGTCGGCGCCGGCAACAAGGCCGCCGACGGCAAGTGGACCTCGGTCGTCAACAACTACTTCGGTTTCATCCACAACAAGAAGGAGTTGAAGGACGGCGCCCCCAAGACCTGGGAGCAGCTCCTCGACCCCTCCTACAAGGACAAGCTCCAGTACTCTACGCCCGGCGTCGCGGGCGACGGCACCGCGGTCGTCATCAAGGCCATGCACGACTTCGGCGGCAAGGAGCCTGCGATGGCGTACCTGAAGAAGCTGCAGGCCAACAATGTCGGTCCGTCCTCCTCCACCTCCAAGCTCGCGCCCAAGGTCGACAAGGGCGAGATCCTGGTCGCCAACGGCGACGTACAGATGAACTTCGCGCAGTCCAAGTCCATGCCGAACCTGGGCATCTGGTTCCCGGCGAAGGACGGTTCGAAGCCCACCACGTTCGCGCTGCCGTACGCCGCCGGGCTGATCAACAAGGCCCCGCACACCGAGAACGGCAAGAAGCTCCTCGACTTCATGCTCACCGAGGGTGCGCAGCAGCAGGTCAGCGAAATCGGCGGCGGCTTCCCGGCGCGCACGGACATCAAGCCGACCGACGCCAACGCGACCGAACTGGCCAAGCTGATCAAGGGTGTTGAGATCTTCGAGCCGGACTGGAACGACGTCAGCGCCAACCTCGACGACTACGTCGATGCCTGGAAGTCCGCGACAGGCAGCTAAGGGGCGTCCGACCGGACGTCCCCAAGAGTTCACCGCCGCGGCGTATCCGTCGGAGATCTGTCGCGGAAGGATAACGAGTATGGACCAACGCCCCTGCACGTTCAGGGGCGTTGGCCGTGTACAGACCCTCGCCCATCGCCCCCCTGACGGAGGAATCCCGATGCCGCTCAACGGCATATCCCGACGCACCGTGCTCGCCGCCGGCGCTGCGACAGCCGCGATCGCCGCGACCGGTACCCTCGCGGCCCCCGCCCAGGCCGCCCCCACCCTGCCGAACGGCACCAGCACGGACAAGGTCCTGGTCATCGGAATGGACGGGCTGCGCCACGACAGAATCGACGCGGCGAGCGCGCCGCACCTCAAGTCGCTGATGACGAATGGGACGTTCGGCGTCTCGCTGCTGTACGCGCCCCCGATGGCGGCTACTTCCTCCGGCCCCGGCTGGTCCACGATCTCCACCGGTGTCTGGCCCGACAAGCACGGCGTGAAGGACAACTCCTTCGCCGGCAAGGACTACGCCAAGTACCCCGGCTTCCTGGCCCGTCTCGCGCAGGTGCGGCCCGGTCTGTCGACGTACGCCGCCCTCGACTGGAAGCCCCTGGACACGCAGGGCACCGTCACCCCCGGCGCCGACACCAAGCTTGTCCTCGACGGGGACGCGGACGGCTACACCGGCCACGACGCGACCATCGCCACCGAGACCGAGTCGATCCTGTGTCACCAGAACCCGGATGTCGTCTTCGCCTACTTCGGCAACACGGACATCGTGGCGCACAACTCCGGCACGGGCCAGAAGTACCTCGACGCCATCGCCGTACAGGACGGTTACGTCGGCCGGCTCCAGGCGGCCATCAAGGCCCGCCCCACCTACGCGGCCGAGCGCTGGACGGTGATCGTGGCCACCGACCACGGGCACGCCGACGCGGGCGGCCACGGCGGCAGCTCCATCGAGGAGCGGCGTACGTTCGTCCTCGCCCAGGGCCCCGGCATCGCGGCCGGCGCGCGCCCCACCGACACCCGGCTCGTCGATGTCGCCGCGACCGTCTTCCACCAGCTCGGGATCACCCCCGACCCGGCCTGGGGACTGGACGGCAAGCCCGTCCAGCAGCGCTCCACCGACCCCTTCGACAGCCTGCAGTCCTCCCTCGGGGCGAGGGTCGACGAGACCGGCATCCCGGCCGGGGTCCTCGGCTTCACCCACACCGCGCCCAGCGGCTGGTCCGTCATCAACAGCGCGATGGGCACCGGCGGCATGACGGAGTGGCGCGGCTGGGCGTTCGCCACCGACGAGTTCTGGAGCCGCACCCAACGGGACCAGTCCCGTGAGCTCAATGTCCGCTCCCGCGGAGTCTTCGCGGTCGCCGACTCCGACGAGTGGGCCGACCGGGCCACCTCGGGAACGTACGACTCGACGCTGGTCACCCCGGCGTACGGCGTCAGTGGCAAGGCGAAGGCGCGGCTCGACTTCACGACGCTGTACCGCCAGGAGGGCAGCCAGCGCGCCGAGGTGCTCGCCTCCTTCAACGGCGGGACGCCCGTCGTCGTCAAGAGCTACACGGCCGATGTCATCTCCCAGCCGCAGTCGCTGACCGTGGATGTCCCGTCCGGGGCCTCCAGCGTCAGTTTCCGCTTCCGCTACACCGGCTCCAACAACTGGTACTGGACCGTCGACGCGGTCAAGATCACAGCGCTCTGATTAAGGTGGGGGCGCACGGACGGTGTGGTCCGGGCGCCCCTTCTCAGCGTTATCGCGTACGGCAGGAGTCCGGCACATGGCAGAGCGCAAGCCGATCGAATCATGGCTCACCGACATGGACGGTGTTCTCATCCACGAGGGCACGCCCATCCCTGGCGCCGATGCCTTCATCAAGCGGCTGCGCGAGTCCGGCAGGCCGTTCCTGGTGCTCACCAACAACTCGATCTACACGGCCCGTGACCTGCACGCCAGGCTCGCCCGGATGGGCCTCGACGTGCCCGTCGAGAATATCTGGACCTCGGCGCTCGCCACCGCCCAGTTCCTGGACGACCAGCGGCCCGGCGGCACGGCGTACGTCATCGGTGAGGCCGGTCTGACGACCGCGCTGCACGACATCGGTTACGTCCTGACCGACCACGACCCGGATTACGTCGTCCTGGGTGAGACCCGTACGTACAGCTTCGAGGCCCTCACCAAGGCGATCCGGCTGATCAACGCCGGTGCGCGCTTCATCTGCACCAACCCGGACGAGACGGGCCCCAGCGCCGAGGGCCCGCTGCCCGCCACCGGCTCGGTCGCAGCGCTGATCACCAAGGCGACCGGCCGTGACCCGTACTTCGCGGGCAAGCCCAACCCGCTGATGATGCGTACGGGCCTCAACGCGATCGGCGCGCACTCCGAGACCAGCGCGATGATCGGCGACCGGATGGACACCGACGTGCTGGCCGGCCTGGAGGCGGGCATGGAGACCTTCCTGGTACTCACCGGCCTGACCGGGCCCGCCGACGTCGACCGCTACCCGTTCAGGCCCTCCACGATCGTCAACTCGATCGCGGACCTCGTCGAGCGGATCTGAGGCCCCGCACGACACCCCCGGGGCCCTCGCAGAGCACTCGCACGACACCTCAGGGGGCCCGTACGGCGCAGTGACGGGCCCCTGGGGATGCGGGAACGGCCGGGTCCGTGGATCTTCGGAGTACCAGGAGGTTCACGATGCGTTCAGCTCTGCTCGCTCTGCGTGCCGCAGGAGTGGCCGCCGTGCTGATGGCCGCCCCGGCCACCGCGGCGTACGCCCACGATTCCGTCTCGATCCAGGTCACCCCGTCGACCATCGCACCCGGCGGCGAGGTGGAGCTGCGCGTCTCGGACTGCAAGGGCACCACCGGCGTCGCCCGCTCCAGCGCCTTCAGCCGCGGGGAGACCAATCTCAACGGCAAGGACGGACGCGAGAACCCCCTCTACGGGGAGGCGAGGATCAACTCGTCGATCGGCGCCGGCACATACGAGATCAGCGTCGACTGCGACGGCCACAACCACAACAAGGTGGGTACCGTCACGGTCGTCCACCACCAGCCCACCCACCAGCCCACCCAGCACGCCACTCCCGTCTCTCCCGTGCACGCGGGCGGCGGCGGTACGGCGCAGCTCGCGTCGGAGACCGCCGAGGGCGACGGTCCCGGCACCCGGCACACCGTGATCGGCCTGGTGCTCGCGGGTGTGGCCGCGGTCGCCGTGGCGTTCCGCAGTGTCCGCCGCCGCCCCACGGACGCGGACTGACGTGTCCGCCGAGGACGCCCCCGCCGCGAGCCGTCCCGCAGGCTCCGGACGGCTGCTGACCGGGGTCGCGTGGGCGGTGCTGCTGCTCGGCCTGTCGCTGTGGGGGCGTGGGCTCACCGAAGGGTCCGGCGGCAGCTCCGCCCCGACCACCGGCGATGTGGCCGCGGTCGGCCGTCCGCTGGGGGTGCCGCTGCCTCCCGCGCACGAACCGCAGAAGGGCGTGCGCCCGCAGCGCGTCGACGTGCCCTCGATAGGTGTGACGGCGCCCGTCGTGGAGCGGGGTCTCGACGCGTCGGGCGCTGTCGACCCTCCGCCGTACGACTGGCCGGCCACCGTCGGCTGGTACGGCAACGGCACCCGGCCGGGGGCGGCGGGCGTGGCCCTGCTCGTCGGCCATGTCGACACCGAGAGCAAACCGGCCGTCTTCTACGGCCTGAGCGCCACCCGCCCCGGCGAGCGGATCCGGGTGACGGGCGCGGACGGCTCGGACCTGGAGTTCACCGTCGACGACGTTCAGGTCTTCACCCGAGAACGCTTCGACCCCCAGAAGGTGTACGGCCCCCGCGAGAGCGACCGGGCGGAGCTGCGCCTGATCACCTGCGGGGGCACGTACGACAAGAAGGCCCGCACCTACACCGCGAATGTGGTGGTGTCGGCCTACCTGACGGGGACGGGAAGCTCCGGTCGGAGCTGACCGGTCCCCGTTACGCCGTCACTCCCACGGCCGGCACGGTCGCAGCAGGCGCGCTGCGGGCCGCCGCGCGCAGACCGAGCGCGCCGAACACTCCGGCGAACACCGCCCACAGCAGCGCGTGCGAGCCCAGCGAAAGCACCCGGAAGTCCCACAGCAGTGTCGCCGCCACCGGAACCTCGTCCGGGTTGCCCGGCAGTGCGAAGAGGACCGCCAGGGTCGCGACCGCGGTGACGGCCACCGCGACCTGGCGCACCGGCACCGACCGGTCGGCGAGGCGTACGTACACCTGCCAGGCCAGCAGCATGCCGAGGATGCCGATCACGACGGCGGCCAGCCACAGCGACTGGCGGTCGGTGACCGTGCCGGAGTCGCCGACGCCCGGCGGGTTGGCCGGGTAGCGCAGACCGGGCAGCAGGGACACGGCCACGAAGGCCGCCGAGCAGAAGACCAGGGCGCGCGACCAGGGGCGGTCGCCCGGGGCGGTGCGCCGGTGGACCAGTGCGTAGGCGACGGCGAAGAGCACGCCGAGCGCGAGACCGGCGACCACCGCGGTGACCACCAGGCCAAAGTGCTGGGTGGAGCGGGAGAACAGCTCCTCGTGGTGCTGGACGGCCGTACCGGCCGCGTCGTGCGCGTGCTCCTTGGCGGAGCGTGCCTCTTCGAGACGTATCGCGCGGTCCATCAGCGGCTCGGCCAGGAGCAGCGAGAAGAGGCCGGTGGCAAGACCGGCCACCCCGCCCGCCGCGAGGGAGCGTCCGAGCAGGGGGAGTACAGGTGTGGACATGGTGCGTACGGCCCCGATCAGTGGCAAGGGGCACCGAAGAGGTGCCGGCCGTCGTGCGAGAACTCGTGCAGATAGTCGCCGGTCGCGGAGACAACGGTCCCGTTGTCCATGAAGACCGCGTAGAGCGCGACCAGGGCGATGATCGCCGCGGCGGCCAGGATCAGCCAGTCGCGGGTGCTGGTCGCGGCGGACGCTGCCGCTGCGGTGTCGGTGTGCGGCGCGGTGTGCGAAGACATACCGGTGAACCTCCTTCTGGGGTTTCCACGCCCCATGGCAGGAGAACGACGGGTCAGTTCCTGGCTTCCGTACGGGCGCAGAGCTTGCTCGTACGGTCACAGTGGCGGGACCGCCCCGGAATCGCACCGGGTTCCTGTCCACCGTCGTCTCGATGTGTGGAGTTGTCATCGGGAGAGTCCCAGTCCTGGCCGGACACTGTCAACAGGGCCTGTGCGTGGCGAAACCGACGGGCACCGGGCGTAGGCCGGCTACCTGGCCCGGTCGGCGGCCCGCTCCCCCCGGAGCCGCCGACCGGGCTGGTCCTCGACCGCCGGTGCACGGACTGCGGGAGAAGTCCGGCGCCGATGCGGGAGGTGCAGATGTGTCGGGGGAGACTGGGGCCGGGGGCTCGGGCCTGTGCTTGCCACTGTAGAACGGACAAGCGGATGTTCCTAGGGGCACTTTGATGCCAAGTCATCGCATTGTCGCCCACGGTGCACCCTTTGTTACGCGGTATGTGCGTACGCGCCGTAACAGCTCACCCACGAAGAGCAGAGGGCCCCTGGCGCTGGGCAGGGGTGTGTCAGGATGGTTTGGACCGGTTGTGTCCGGGGAGGCGCCGGGGGGTCCTTACACATTTCAGGTGCACCAAGGGGGAGTGGATGTACGGCAGTTACAGCGGCCGTCGGCGTGTGGGTGTCCGGATGGCCGCGATGGCGGCGGCGGGGACCGCGCTGCTGTTGACGGGCTGTTCCTCGTCGGACGGTGACGGCGGGGCGCAGCAGGAACCGGTGAAGCAGCAGCCCAAGGGCAGCGATCCGTACTGGGTCAATCCGGAGGGAAACGCCGCCAAGCAGGTCTCCACGTATGCCAAGGGCGGCGACGACGACAAGGCCGAGCTGATCAGGAAGATCGCCGAGCAGCCCGTCGGCGAGTGGATCGGGCCGGAGAACGCAGAGGCGGAGGCCAAGGGCTTCACCGAGGCGGCGGCCAAGGCCGACCGGGACGCGCTGCTGGTCCTCTACAACATCCCGCACCGCGACTGCGGGCAGTTCTCCAAGGGCGGCGCCGCCGACGGCAACGCCTATCGCGGCTGGGTCGACCAGGTGGCCAAGGGCATCGGTGACCGCCGCGCCACCGTGATCCTGGAGCCGGACGCGCTGCTGCACCTCGTGGACGGCTGCACGCCCCAGGAGTTCCACGAGGAGCGCTTCGACCTGCTCAAGGGCGCTGTCGAGCGGCTGAAGCAGCAGCCCGCGACCAAGGTGTACCTGGACGCGGGCAACGCGGGATGGCAGTCGCCGGACGCGCTCTTCGATCCGCTCCAGCGGGCGGGTATAGGGCAGGCCGACGGGTTCTCGGTGAACGTCTCCAACTTCCAGACCACGACGACGAGCGCGGACTTCGGCAAGAAGCTCTCGCAGAAGATCGGCAACAAGCCCTTTGTGATCGACACCAGCCGCAATGGCAACGGGCCGTACACCAAGGGTGATCCCAAGGAGAACTGGTGCAACCCGCCCGGCCGCGCGCTCGGTGAGCCGCCGACGACCAAGACGGGTGACGAGCTGATCGACGCCTATCTTTGGGTGAAGCGCCCCGGCGAGTCGGACGGCGACTGCAAGGGTGGCCCGACGGCGGGCAAGTGGTACCCGCAGTACGCGCTAGAACTGGCCCGCAATACGAAGTAGCGGTCCGTGTACACAGCGAGTGGGGGGCGCCCGGCCGGGCGCCCCCCACTCGCTGTCTCAGCCGGTCACGGGGTCATGGGGACATGGGGTCACCGGGCTACGGGACCTCGATCCAGGTGCCCTTGGACGGCGTGCCCTGGTCGTCCGTCACGAACAGCATGTAGTAGCCGGACGGCACCAGCGCCCGGTTCTTCGGCACGGTGACCGAGATGCCGTCCTTCGTCTTCTTCAGGTCCAGCGCGACGGTCCGCTGGTCGGTGTCGGTGACATGGGTGACCGCGCTCGGCCGCATCAGCTTGGCGTCCTTGATGGCCGTGGCGTGCGCTGACTTGAACGTCGCCGTTCCGCCGCGCTTCACGCTCTTGGGCCCACCGGTGAGCGCCGGCCGCGCGTCCCTGAACATGTACGGCGGGGTGTAGATCTCGACGCGCTGCTCGAAGACGCCGGGCCTGGTGTTGGCCTTGTCGGAGTACAGCGAGTCGGAGCCGAAGATCATGACGCGTCCGTCGGGCAGCAGCAGCGAGCCCGAGTGGTAGTTGCGGCCCACCGCCGGGTCGGCCACCTTGCGGTACTTGTCGGTCTTGGGGTCGTACATCCGGGCTTCCAGCACGTCGGAGCCGCCGCGGCCCCGGTAGTCGTGCGAGCCGCCGGTGACCAGGACGCTGTCGTCGGGCAGCAGCGAGGCGCTCGGGTAGCGGGTGCCCTCGGCGAGTGAATCGCCGTCCTTGAAGCGCGGGTTGGGCTTCTTCAGGTCGACCAGCCGGGACTTCTCGCTGGACTTCTCGGACTCGCCGACCCCGCCGCCGCCGATGACCATGTACTTCTCGTCCTGGGCGGGAGGCAGCCGTACGGTGGCCGAGGTCTCCAACCTGTCCGGGTCGCTCAGGCCGGGGATCTTCTTGAACTTATTGGTCGCCAGGTCCCACACACCGGGCTCACGGCCCTCGTCGGCGGGTCCGTAGCCGGCGTTGGAGCCCGAGTAGAAGAGCTTGCCGTTGTTCATCAGGAAGATCGCCGGGTATGTCGGGAACTTCCGGATGACGCCGGTGTACTCCCACTTCTTGGTCTCGGGGTCGTAGACCTCGTCCTTGCCGGGGACGATCTGCCCGATCTCGTCCAGGCCGGACAGCGAGAGGACCTTGCCGTCCTTGAGGGTGGTCAGCGTCGGGTACCAGCGGGCCTCGTTCATCGGGTCGACGGTGATGTACTTCTCCGCGACCGGATCGAACTCGTAGGACTCCTTGATGCCCTGGAAGTCCTTTTTGTCGAGCGCGAGCTTCTGGGCGATGCCATAGACGTTCTTGGCGTCGGTGCCCTTGAGGCCATGGATCCGGTAGTTGTCCTCGGTGCCCGACTCGAACTTCTTGCCCGACGCCCTGGCCTCGACATAGATCCGGCCGAGCCCCGCCTCCGTACGCAGGAACCTGCCGGTCTGCTTGTCGAAGATCTTCTTGGCCTTCTCCACCAGGACCGGGTCCTTGGAGACGTACGTCTTCCCGTTCTTCTTGCCCGTGAAGATCGTGCCCGCGGGCAGCGTCTTGGGGGCGTCCGGGTCCTCGTTGTGGATGACCATCAGGCCGCCGGCCTTGGAGACATCGCCCTGGAGCTTCTCGTATCGCTTGGTGCCGCCCGCCACCAGGAGCTTGCCGTCGGGCAGTTGGGTGTGCCCGGCGCAGAACATGTCCTTGGGGGTGGGGATCATCTTGTACTTGTTGGTCCCGGGGTCCCACAGCACCGACTCGAACTTCTTGGCGTCGAAGTTCTTCTGGTTGTTGCCCGAGCCCGCGATCAGCAGCACCTTGCCGGTGTGCAGCAGGGCGGCATGGATCGTATTGATCCTGAACTCGGCGGGGATGTCCAGGAAGTCCCAGTGACCGTTGTCGGCCTTGTACTCGGGCCTGTTGATCTTGTAGTCGTGGTACTGGTCGGAGCCGAAGCGGTAGAGCGCGGGCCCGTTCATCCCCGCCAGAGCAACCACCACCGCCGCACCGATCGCCAGGCGACGGGTGCGGCGGCTCGGTCGGTAGTTCATTTCTTACGTCCCCCAAGGGCGATCTGTATGGTCTGGTCGTTCGCTGCCCAACTGGGCTTGTGCTGCGGCGGGTGGGCCTCCGGCGGGGGGCTGGCCGGGGGCTGTGTGGAGGGCGGTGGCGCGTCGCGCCTGCGCTTCTTCTCCTGGCGCATGCCGAGGCGCCAGGCGATGATCGGCGCCGCGGTGATCAGCAGCGCCAGCGTGGCCCACGTGATCATCGCGGGGTGGTTGTGCCCGAAGTAGAAGGAGGAGCCGAGCGACCCGCCGAAGATCAGGATGAAGAACAGATGGATGCGGAAGGTGCCGAACAGCGTGTCCGGGCTGGACGAGTCGCCCTTGGGCGTCACGACGAAGCTGGACTTGCGGCGCAGTGCCGCGTCGAACAGCGAGCGCGCGTAGATCGGCGCGGAGAGCGCGGACATCGCCATGCCGGCCAGGCCGCCGGAGCCCTCGGGTTCGTGCGGCGAGACATTGTGGCGGCGGTTCCAGATGTAGAGGCCGATCTGGAGCGCCGAGGCATTGCCGTAGAGCATCATCCAGATCGCCGGGTCGATCTGCACACCCGATGCGCCCATGCCCAGGAACAGGGCGCAGCTGAGCGCCGCGAGGATCCAGTTCATGGCGGACATCGGGTAGAAGATGATCATCATCGTGTAGTTGAAGAGCTTGCCCGGCGGGAGCGTGCCGAAGCCTCTCCAGTACTGCTTGATGATCGTCTCGTATGTGCCTCGCGACCAGCGCAGCTGCTGGGTGAAGAAGTCGGTCCAGGCGGTCGGGCCCTCGCCGACGGCCAGGACGTCCGGGGTGTAGACCGAGCGCCACTTGTTGCCCGTCGCCGGGTTCGTGGCGCGGTGGATCTCGAAGCCCGTCGCCATGTCCTCGGTGATCGAGTCGTACAGGCCGCCGATCTGCTTGAGCGTCCTGATGCGCACGGCGTTGCTGGTGCCGACGAACATCGGGGCGCCGTAGCGGTTGCCCGCGCGCTGGATCAGGGCGTGGAAGAGGAACTGCTGTGACTCGGCGGCCTTGGTCACGAAGGTGTCGTAGTTGCCGTAGACCTGCGGGCCGATGACGAAACCGATGTCCGGGTCGCGGAAGTAGCCGAGCATCCGCTCCAGGTAGTTCGGCAGGGGCACGTGGTCGGTGTCCACCGAGGCGAAGATGTCGTAGTTGTCACCGTGGGCGTCGAGCCAGGCGTTGTAGTTGCCGTGCTTGGTCTTGGCGCGGTGCGGGCCCTTGGGCTGGTTCCACCTCGCGACGCCCTTGCGGGAGAAGTGGTGCACCCCGAGGCGCGCGCAGACGTCCTTGACGGCGGGGTCGTCGCCCTCGTCGAGCAGCCAGACATGCATCAGCCCGCGGTGCCGGATCCTGACCGCGGCCTCCAGCGTCTTCGTCACCATCTCCAACGGCTCCTTGCCGGGCACGAAGGAGGTGAGGAAGGCGACCTTGGTGCCGGACTCGGGCACCACGGGAACGGGGTCGCGGGCGACCAGGGTCGCGTGTGCGTTCGACAGGACATTCATCGTGCGGAAGAGCTCGATCAGACCGATCGAGACCAGCATGACGATGTCGAGGATCAGCAGCGTGTCGTTCTTCAGGTTGGGGTCGCGCTCGGTCCAGTGCGCCGGCTGCATCAGCCAGACGAAGAGTCCCAGCGAGAGCAGCGGCGCCGCGCCCAGGAGCAGGGCGGCGCGGATGCGGTGCGGCTCCTGGGAGAGCAGCGAGCGGTACTGGACCTTGTACGGCTTGGTCGGGTCCGGCTGGGTCAGTGGACCCGCGAGCCTGCTGTAGTGCTCGTAGTCGTATCGCGGCAGCGCCTTCGTGGCACGCGTGCGTGACCCTGAGGGCTTGAGCTGCGGGGGTATCCGAAGCTGAGCCGTCCGGGAAGGGTCGTTGTTGTGCCGGGCGCCGGATGGCGTCGCCGTCATGAGTCATCCCCCCGCACGCATGGTGGCTGCGTGTTTCGTCGTCGCTTCGCCCGACGCTGGTCCCCCTCGACCAACTCGGACGCGTGATTGGCCTGCCGTTATCCCTACAGACATAGGACGACAACCTTCCGGTTGCATGATGCCCGTCTCTACATCTGTTCATCAAAGGGGCCCCCACCCCTGTGTACTGACAGCCCCCCGTGGCACCCCAAGTGCACCGGCCGAGTCCTCAACCACTCGAACCGCGCGCCTCATTGGAGCCATTGGCTTCAGGATAGGGTCCCCGACCCCTGCTGTGATCGCAAGGGTAATACAAGCTGTTTACCGGTCAAACGAGAGCTTTGGGACCGGTCTGTGACCTGGTTCGTATGTGCTCGCAGTGGCCGGAAACGACTGGAGCCCCCTCACGCGAGGTGAGAGGGCTCCAGTGCCGCGTGCGCCGTCAGGGACTCGAACCCCGGACCCGCTGATTAAGAGTCAGCTGCTCTAACCAACTGAGCTAACGGCGCGTACCGACCTGCGGAACTTTACCCGAAGGGAGGCGATGCCCCGAACCAGCCGCGCCGTTTATGTCCTTTTAATTATCATTCGGACCGTCAACATGCGTTTTGCCCCGACAGTTGAAACACTTACGTCCGTGCACATGTGCAGGAATGACCCACGGGAGGGCAACCGTATGCAGACGCCGGTCTTCGAGGAGTACGAACCCGCTGGCGACTGCGGCTGTGCGGGGTGCGCCCAGCAGCGCCGCGCAGCGGCCCTCGGCCTGCCGGTCGGCGAGGGCGGACACCCGGCCGCCCACGGCGCCCGCCGCGCCCTGGTGCTCGCCACCGCGGCGGGCGTGGTTCTCGGCGGCGGCGGCGGAGCGGGCGCTGCGCACGCCACGGCCCCCGGGCACGCCCCCGCCCGTACGGACGCCGATCACGACCCGGTCGGTCCGCAGGGCGGGTCGGGCCCGCTGCACGGCAGCCCGTCCCGGCCCGTGCTGCCGGTCGCCCCGCCCAAGCTGAAGGCCGTCACGCGGGCCGACATCATCAACCGGGCCAAGCGGTGGGTGAGCGCGCAGGTCCCGTACAGCATGGAGAAGTACTGGTCCGACGGATACCGGCAGGACTGCTCGGGCTTCGTCTCGATAGCCTGGAACCTCGGCGGCAACGAGTGGACAGGAAGCCTGGCCCAGTTCGGGACGCGGATGACTCGCGAGGAGCTCGAACCCGGCGACATGCTGCTGTTCCACAATCCGGCCGACCCCAACAAGGGCTCGCACGTCACGATCTTCGGCGGCTGGACCGACTACACGCACACCTACTACACGGCGTACGAGCAGGCCAGGCCGCACACCCGCAAACAGGCCACGCCGTACGCGTACTGGCATAACTCCTCGCGCTACATCGCGTACCGCTACAAGGGCCTGTCGGCCGGCTCGGGCGGCGCGTCGAGTTCCACCTCCTACCCGGGCGCGCAGTCCTTCGGGCCCGGCGCGAACAACAAGCACGTCACGCGCCTGGGCCAACTGCTCTCCGAGCGGGGCGCCGCGCGCTACTACAAGCAGGGTCCCGGGCCGCGCTGGGGCGAGGCGGACCGCGGCGCCACCGCCGCGTTCCAGCGCGCGCAGGGCTGGCGCGGCCAGGAGGCGAACGGGCTGCCGGGGCCGCGGACCTGGGGTCTGCTGGTCAGTGGCGAGGGCCGGGACATCCCGAAGCCGGGCGGCGGTACTGCGCCCGCGCCCGCGCCGACGGCCGGGGCGGCCTTTCCCGGCATGGGGTACTTCAAGCCGGGCCAGTCGAACGTATACGTCGAGAAGCTCGGCAAGCAGTTGGTGAAGAAGGGCTTCGCCAAGCACTACGGGTCGGGCCCCGGACCGCGCTGGACCGAGGCGGACCGGCGCAATGTCGAGGCGTTCCAGCGCGCCCAGGGCTGGCGGGGCGCGGCGGCCGACGGCTACCCCGGACCCCAGACCTGGAAGCGGCTCTTCGCATGACGGAGGCAAGGATGAGACCGACCACTTCTACGCAGCAGCCGGACGAGCCTTCGGCCTCGACCCCGGCCTCGGACCGGGCCCCGGCCCCGGAGACGGACGCGCGGGACGAGCGGGACGAGCGGGGCGTGCGGGGCGTGCGGGACGAGCGGGGGATGCCGAGTGCCCAGGGTGAGGCCGCGCGCCGGGCGCCCGTGATCCGGAACGAGGCCACCACCGAGATCCCGGTGCACCTGCTCTTCCGCGACGACACCGGCCCCACCGCCGTGACCCTGCCGCCCGGTGGCGCGGCGGCGGGCCGCGGCCCCGGCGCCGGGGACCAGCCGCGCACCGTGCGCCGCGCCACCGCCGCGCCCCGGCGCCCCGGGCCCGCCCCCGTACCCGCCCGTTCCGTGCGGCCGGCCGCACCCGCCGACCCCGGACTTTCCGAGCGGCCCGGCGCCGCGCTGCCCGGGTGGGGCGCGGTCCTCGTGGGGACGGCCGCTCTCGCGGCGGGCGCGGCGGTGGTGTGGTGGACGGGGGTCGTGCCGCCGCCGGCCGCCGTACTCTTCGGGCTGCCGGTGCGCCCGTACAACGGGATCGTGCTCGGCATCTGGGCGGTGCTCGCCGCCCTGGTGGTCGTCGTGGTCTTCGCCTTCGGCGGCCTGGGCCGCGGGCGCGTCGGGTACGCCTGGGTGCTGTCGCTGTTCGGCGACTACCGGGGGACCGTGCGGCGCAGCGGCCTGGTCTGGGTGAGCCCGCTGCTGCTGCGCCGCCGGATCGACGTACGGCTGCGGCACTGGCGCAGCGAGCCGATGCCGTCCGTGGACGCGAACGGGGTCGCGCTGCGGGTCGTGGTGCTCGTGGTGTGGCGGATCAGGGACACGGCGCGGGCGATGCTCGCCGTCGAGGACCACACGACGTATCTGCGCGAACAGGTGGAGGCGGCGATGGCCCGGGTGCTCTCGCAGCTGCCCGCCGACGCCTTCCACAACGACATGCCGACCCTGCGCGACGCGGAGGCAGTCGGCGACGCGCTGACCAGGATGCTGGCGGCGGAGGCGGCGCCGGTGGGCATCGATGTCTTCTCCGCGCAGCCGACGCGGATCGAGTACGCCCCCGAGGTCGCCGCCGCGATGCAGCGCAGGCGGGTCGAGGCGCTCGACGCGCAGCACCGGGACAGTGTGCTGACGTCGGTGGTGGACGCGGTCGACGACACGGTGACGCGGCTGACCTCGCGCGGACTCGTCGAGCTGGACGACTACGAGCGCAAAGCCCTCGTGAAGGATCTGACGGTCGCCTTCTATACGGGGCGCGCGGAAGGTTCGTGAACGCATCTGTTATGGGACTGGACGCGCAATGGTCTAGACATAGTCAAGTCCCGTTAATACATTGACACTTGGTCTAGACCGCACAACATGCGCGCAGCACAGCTCACGGAACTGCCCCCACGTTCAGGAGCCCAGCATGCGAATCAAGATAGGTGCGGCCGTGGTCGGCCTCGCGGTAGCCGGTGTGTCCTTCCTCGCTACCGGCAGCGCAACCAGCCATGGCTACACCGATTCACCCATCAGCCGGCAGAAGCTCTGCGCCAACGGCACAGTGACCGGCTGCGGCAACATCCAATGGGAACCGCAGAGTGTCGAGGGCCCCAAGGGCTTCCCCGGCGCCGGACCCGCCGACGGCAAGATCTGCTCCGGCGGAAACGGTACGTTCGCCCAGCTCGACGACCCGCGCAATGGAGCCTGGCCCGCCACCAAGCTCACCGCCGGTCAGGGCTACGGCTTCCGCTGGCAGTTCACCGCCCGTCACGCGACGAGCGACTTCCGCTACTACATCACCAAGAACGGATGGGACTCCAGTAAGCCGCTCACCCGCGCGGCCCTGGAGTCACAGCCGTTCATGACCGTGCCGTACGGGAACCAGCAGCCGCCGGCCACGCTGACCCACCAGGGCACGGTCCCCACCCAGAAGAGCGGGCGCCACATCATCCTGGCCGTCTGGAACGTCGCGGACACGACCAACGCCTTCTACGCGTGCTCGGACGTTCAGTTCTGACGGAGTGTCAACTATGGTGCGGCGCCATGGAGAGCGCAGGCACCGTCGCGGAGCTCGTACAGCGCCAATGGGGCGACCACCGGCCGGGGTTGAGGTTCGAGGACCTCACCCTCAGCCACCACCTGGTGGCCGCCGGCGCTGCCGCGCGGGCCGCGCTCCTCGTGGAGCTGCTGCCACGGGACGCCGAGCCGCACGTCGCCGTGCTGCTCGACAACACCCCTGAATTCCCGCTGTGGTTGAGCGCGGCGGCCCTTGCCGGGGCCGCCGTCGCCGGCATCAATCCCACCCGACGCGGCGCCGAACTGGCCCGCGACATCCTGCACACCGACTGCCGGGTACTGGTCACCGAGCAGGCCCACCTGCCGCTGCTCGACGGCCTCGACCTGCCCGGGTTACGGATCCTGGTCACCGGCACCGAGGCGTACGCGCAACTGCTCGCCCCGTACGCCGACGCCAAGCCCGGCGAGGCCACCCTCGGGCGCTCCGGCTCCGTCGGCCCGTCCGCCCGGCTGCTGCTCTACTTCACGTCCGGCTCGACCGGCGCGCCCAAGGCGGCGATCTGCACCCAGGGGCGACTCGCGGCGGTGGGACACTCGCTCGTCGCCCACTTCGGGGTGCGCCGGGAGGACGTCCACTACATCTGCATGCCCATGTTCCACGGCAACGCGGTGATCGCGGACTGGGCCCCGGCCCTCGCGGGCGGCGCGGGCGTCGCCCTGCGGCGGCGCTTCTCCGCGTCCCGGTTCCTGGACGACGTACGGGAGTACGGCGCGACGTACTTCACCTATGTCGGGCGGGCCGTCCAGTATCTGCTCGCCACACCCGAGCGGCCCGACGACCGGGACAACCCGCTGCGGACCGGCTTCGGGACGGAGGCGGGCGCGGTCGACGCGGCCCGGTTCACCGAGCGTTTCGGAGCGCGGCTAGTCGAGGGCTACGGCTCCTCCGAGGGCGGCGCCGCGATCCAGCGCACCGCCGACACCCCGCCGGGCGCGATCGGCCGGGCGGCGCCCGGGGACGACCTGGCGGTGGTCGACCCGGAGACGGGCCGGGAGCGACCGCCCGGGGTGTTCGACGCGAACGGACTACTCGTCAACGGGACAGCGGCGATAGGGGAGTTGGTCAACCGTGGCCCCAACCCCTTCGAGGGTTACTGGCGCAACGAGTCCGCCGAGGCGGACCGCAGGCGCGGCGGCTGGTACTGGACCGGTGACCTCTTCTTCCGCGACACCGGCGGCTTCCTGCACTTCGCGGGCCGCACCGACGACCGGCTGCGCGTCGACAGCGAGAACCTCGCCGCCGCGATGATCGAGAGCATCCTCGCGCGCTGGCAGGACGCGGCGGGCGCCGCGGTCTACGCGGTGCCGGACCCGGTGGCGGGCGACCAGGTGATGGCGACGCTGGCGTTGCGCGAGGGCGCGGTGTTCTCGGCGGTGGCTTTCCGCCGATTCCTGTCCTCCCAGGCGGACTTGGGGACGAAGATGACACCGCGCTTCGTACGTGTCGTACCGCGGATGCCGGTGACGGCGACGAACAAGGTCCACCGGGTCGCGCTGCGCCGCGAGGGCTTTCGCTGCGAGGACCCGGTGTGGTGGGCGCCGCACGGCGGCGGCGACTACCGGCTGCTGACCGGGGACGACGTGGCAGGGCTGTTGGCGGAGTACCGGGCGCAGGGGCGCGAGGCGGAGCTGACGCGGTGACGGGTGGGGCGGGCATGGGTTGCTCGCGCGGATGCGGGCGGGCCGCGCACTGACGGGCGATTGTGCGGCGCACGCGGGTGAATCCGCCGGGAATGTGGTGCGGGCGGTGCCCGGGCGGTGACTGGCTTTCTGTTGATCACCCTTTCTTCCTTTGCTGCTCACTCCTCATTTCTTCCGCCGCCCGGAGGTATCCCTTGAAGCCACGCCGTCGCCTGCTCGTCGCTCTCGCCACCGCCAGCGCGCTGACCGCCGCCGCGATGCCCGCGCACGCCGACAGCGCGAAACCTCGCTTCAGCGAGTACGTCGCCCTGGGCGACTCCTGGTCAGCCGACGTCACCGTCCTGAACGTCGCGACCGAGCACGCTCCGGTGGGCTGCGCCCAGAGCACCTGGAACTACCCCAAGCAGGTCGCCGAGAAGCTCGGCGTCACCACCTTCCGGGACGCCACCTGCGGCGCGGCGACCACCGTGCACCTCACCGCGTCGCAGGACGTCAACCGCGTTCCGGTGCTGGCCGACGGCGTGAACGACCCGCAGTTCGACCGGCTGACGCCCACCACCGACCTGGTCACCATGGGCATGGGCGGCAACGACGTCGGGCTCGCAGCGGCGATCGGTGACTGCGTCAGCCTGCTGCCCACGCCGCTCGCCAAGCCCTGCCGGGCGGCTTGGGAGTCCGGCGGCAAGGACCTCATGTCGGAGCGGATCGTCGCGGCGCAGCCGAAGATCGTGGCGGCGGTCGATGGCATCAAGCGGCGCTCACCCGGGGCGACCGTCCTGGTGGTGGACTATCTGGCCGGTATCTCGCCCGACCGCGGCTGCTTTCCCTATGTGCAGATGCTGGACACGGACCTGCGGTGGTTCGGAGCGCGGCTGGTGGAACTGAACGCGATGCTCGGGCGGGCGGCGCGGGAGTCCGGGGCGGGCTTCGTCGATACGTACAGCGCGAGTGTCGGACACGATGTGTGCCGGGCGCCGGGGGTCAAGTGGGTGGAGGGCCTGATCCCGGTGACGACGAACCCGCCGGGGCTCGCGGTCCCGTTCCACCCGAACAAGCTCGGAGCGGATCACCAGGCGCGGGCGGTGCTGGCGGCGGTGGGGAGTTAGGGGGGCAAGCCCCGCGCAGCGGCCCACCACCCCGGCACCCCCTGGCAGGCCCTGACCAGCCCCGGCTACCTCCGCTCCGGCTGGCCCTGGCGCTCCGCCGCGTACCTGTTCGGCAGTGTGCTCACCGGACTCCCGGCGCTGCTCGTCCTGCTCGTGCTCGGCGTGTTCTCGCTGGCGCTCGTCGGGCTGCCGTTGCTGCTGCTCGCGGGGCTGCCGCTGGCCGCCGTCGAGCGGCGTCGGCTGCTGCTCGTCGACCGGGAGCCGGCCGCCGACCCGCACCGCACCCCCGCCGAGCCCGGCCTCGGCGCCTGGGCGCGGCTGCGGCTGCGGGAACAGGCGCGCTGCACACGGCCGTCGCCGAGCACGACCCGGACATCGTGGTCACCGATGTCCGGATGCCGCCGGGCTTCCAGGACGAGGGCCTGCGCGCCGCCGTCGCGCTGCGCGCCGAACGCCCTTCGCTGCCCGTCCGACCTGCCGCCGGCCGCCGAGACTCACCGCAGGGTTCTCGCTGTGCTCGCCTATCTGCGGGCGTAAGGCCGACGCGAAGGGCGGGCACGCCGGCCCTGGGCCGGGCACCACCCGCCGGGGGCGGGCATGCGAAAGGCCCCACGCTCTCGCATGGGGCCTTTCGTCGGTGCGCCGTCAGGGACTCGAACCCCGGACCCGCTGATTAAGAGTCAGCTGCTCTAACCAACTGAGCTAACGGCGCGCGACTCTTAAATAGTACCTGGTCCGCAGAGGTGGTTTCGACCGCCTTCGGCCGCCTCAGAGCGCCAGCGAGAGGACCATGGGCGCCGCCCTGCGGTTGAGGGCGTCCGCCGCCGCCCGCAGCCGGTGGGCGTGCTCGACCGGCAGGGACAGGGCCAGGCAGCCCACCGTGGAGCCGGCCGTCAGCGGCACGGCCGCGCAGACCGTACCCAACGCGTACTCCTGGAGGTCGAGCATCGGCACCGTCGCGGGCTGGCTGTCCAGGGTGGAGAACAGCACGCGCTCGTTGGTGATCGTCTTGGAGGTGAGCCGGGCCGTCTTGTGCCGGGAGAGGTGGTCGCGGCGGCCGTTCTGATCGAGCTGGGTCAGCAGGCATTTGCCGATCGCGCTGGCGTGCGCCGCGGACCTGAAGTCCACCCACTCGTTCACGGCGGGGGTCAGCGGGCCGTCGGCGACCTCGGTGACCCGGATCTCGCCGTCGATGTAGCGGCTGATGTAGACCGCCGCGCCCACCGAGTCGCGGAGGTGGTCGAGGGTCTGCTGGAGCTTGGCCTGGAGCGCCTCGCGGCGGGTGGCGCCCGAGCCGAGCAGCACCAGTGAGTCGCCGACTATGTACGCGCCGCCGGTGACCTGCTCGACGTACCCCTCGCGGTGGAGCATCAGCAGCAGGGACGACAGGTGGACGGTGGGGAGCCCGGTCTCACGGGCGATCTGCGCGTCGGTGACGCCGCCCCCGTGCTTGGAGACGGCCTCCAGGACACGCAGGGCGTACTGCACCGAGTGGAACGGCGCGGTGGACTCCGGCTTCAGCGCCACGGTTTCCCCCTAGCAGGTTGTGACCGCTTGCATCCCGTCCACGATAGCCGCCAAGGCACGCCTCAGGGGCCGGTGTTGACAAGATTGGTGGCGCGCCCCATGCCCGTAAGCTGGGGCGCGCCACCCTGGCATATGCCAGGGGCAGAGTTACCGGCCAGTGTACGGGGGGATCAGAGCACCGCGCTCAGGAACTCGCGGGTGCGCTCGTGGTCCGGGTCGCTGAAGATTTTCTCCGGCGGTCCCGACTCGATGACGCGGCCCGCGTCGAACATCAGCACGTCGTCCGAGATGTCCCGGGCGAAACTCATCTCGTGGGTGACACACAGCATCGTGATGTCGGTGGTGCGGGCGATGTCCCGCAGCACGTCGAGCACCCCGGTCACCAGCTCGGGGTCGAGCGCCGACGTGACCTCGTCGAGGAGCAGCACCTGCGGGCGCATGGCGAGCGCGCGGGCGATGGCCACGCGCTGCTGCTGACCGCCGGAGAGCTGGGAGGGGTACGAGTCGCAGCGGTTCCCGATCCCGACCAGGTCGAGCAGCCCCTTCGCCCGCTCCACGGCCTCGTCCTCGGACAGCCCCAGGACGTGCACCGGAGCCTCGGTGATGTTGCGCAGGACCTTCATGTTGGGGAAGAGGTTGAACTGCTGGAACACCATGCCGATGTTCTTACGGACCTCCCGCACATGCTTCTCGCCGGCCGGCACGAGCTTGCCGGCCTTCTCCTCGTGCGTGAGGTACTCGCCACCGACCTTGATGTGGCCCTCGTCCGGCTTCAGCAGCGTCATCAGCAGCCGCAGGATCGTGGTCTTGCCCGAGCCTGACGGGCCGATCAGGGTCACGTGCTTGCCGGAGGAGACCGTGAAGTCCAGCGAGTCCAGCACCGTGTTGGTGCCGAAGCGCTTGGTGACCTTGTCGAAGCGGATCAGCTCACTGCCGTCCGCCGCGGGGTTGGCCGTCTCTTTCGACGTGTTCGGGGGATTGCTGTCAGCGGACAAGGCGACGCTCCAGTGCTCGCATGAGAAGGGATGCCGGGTAGGAGATGACGATGAAGGCGACACCGACGACGGTGAAGACCTCGACCGTCAGGAAGGTCTCGGAGGCGAACTGGCGCGCCTCACCGAGCATTTCCATCACTCCGATCACAAAGATCATCGGAGTGTCCTTGAGCATCGAGATGACGTAGTTGCCCAGCGCCGGGATGACGCGCTGGATTGCCTGCGGCAGGATGACCGCGCCCCAGGTGCGGATGCGCGGCAGGCTGAGCGCGGTGGCCGCCTCCCACTGCCCGGCGGGGACGCCGTCGATGCCGGCCCGGTAGACCTCGGCGGTGTACGTCGAGTAGTGCAGGCCGAGGCCGATGACGCCGGTGACCATCGCGCTGAGCGTGATGCCCCACTCCGGCAGGACGTAGTAGAGGAAGAACAGCTGCACCAGCAGCGGGGTGTTGCGCACGAACTCGGTGAGGATGTTCACCGGCCAGCGCACCACCGCCAGGCTGGAGCGCTGCGCCATCGCCCACACCAGGCCGAGCGTGAACGCGACGAGCGCGCCCAGCACCAGGGCCTGCAGGGTGACGAGCAGACCGTCGAAGAACCTCGGCATGAAATCGCCGACCGCGGACCAGTCCCACGCCATCAGGCGTCACCTCCCGCGCTGATCGAGACCTCGTTCTGACGGCGGATGCCGAGCTTGCGGGTGAGGCCGCCGGTCTTCTCGGGCCGCTGGCCGATGCCGGCTTTCGCCTGGCGCTCCAGGGCCCGCATGCCGCGGGTAAGGACGAAGGCGAGCACGAAGTACATGACCAGGATGATCGTGTAGACGGGCGCACTCTGGCCGGTCGCGTTGCGCACCAGCGAGGCGGCGAAGGCGATGTCGCCGACACCCATGATCGAGACCAGGGCGGTGCCCTTGAGCAGCTCGATCAGGAGGTTGTTGAAGGGCGGGATCATCTCGGGCCAGGCCTGCGGCAGGATGATCTTCCGCAGCTGCTGCGCGGGGCTAAAGCTCAGCGCGACCCCGGCCTCGCGCTGAGCGGGCGCCACCGCGTTGATGGCGCCGCGCACGACCTCGGAGCCGTACGCGCCGTAGGTGAGCCCCAGGGCCAGTACGGCCGCCCACATCGGTACGAGCTGCCAGCCGAAGCCCAGCGGCAGCACGAAGAAGATCCAGAACATCAGAATCAGCGCGGACGTACCGCGGAAAATTTCGAAGTAGACACCGGACAGGAACCGCACGATCCACAGCCGGTGGGCGCGGGCGAGACCGATGAAGAAGGCCACCGCGGCGGCGAGAGCGGCGCTGAAAACGGTCAGTTGGACCGTGATCCATACGCCTTTGAACAGGAGTTCCCACAAACCAGCGCTGATTTCGCTCATGGCTTGCACTTCTCCTTGGCCGTGATGGTCGTCATCTGGTCCTTCCCGAATCCGAAGGGCCGCATGATCTCCAGCAGTTCACCGCTTCTCTTCAGCTTGTGCAGCTCACGGTTGAACGCGTCGCGGAGGTTGGTCTCCGGGGTGCGGAACGCGAACGCGCCGACGTCGATGACGGGCTTGCCGTCGACGAGGGGCGTGACCTCGTCGGTCGCCTCGGCCTTCGTCGTCTCGGTCTCCTCCACGACATTGCGCACGGTGACCGCCGTGCCGACGAACACGTCGACGCGGCCCTGCTCGACGGCCAGCAGGCCCGCGAGCTGGTCGGGCAGGGTCGTCACGTTCTTGACCCCCGCCTCTTCGGCGTACGCGATCTCCGCGTAGCCCGCACCGGTCGCCATCTTGGCTCCGGACCTGGCGATGTCCTTGTAGGTGTGCAGGTTCTTCGGGTTCCCCTTGCGCACGAGGAACGCATCGAGCATCTGGTACTCGGGATCGGCGAAAATCACCTGCTCGCAACGCTCGGGATTGATGTACATCCCGGCGGCGACCACATCGAACTGCAGCGAATTCAAGCCGGTGATCAATGAGGCGAACTCGGTCGCGAACGGTTGTACGTTCTCGACCCCGAGCTCCTTGAAGATGCGCTTGGCGATGGTCGGGGCGGAGCCCGTCATCTCGCCGTCCTTGCCGATGTAGCTGTAGGGCTGCTCGCCCGCGAGCCCCAGCCGCACGGTCTTCTTCGCGCGCAGCTGGTCCAGCAGCGTTCCCCCGTCCCCGATGTCGGCGGTGGCCACCCGGCTGCACGCGCTCGTCGCGCCCATGGCGCCGACGGCGCCGAGCGCCGCGGCTCCTGCGAGCAGCGAGCGGCGGCGTAGCCCGCTTCCTGTGCTTCCTGTGCTTCTTGGATTGTTCCCCTGTGGTGGAGCCATGGGCGCGCTACTACCCGAGTCGGGAAAAGGTATGCCGATCATTTCCGGCCCCGACCTGTCGTTATGGGGACACAACGGCACGTACCCGATGAGGTGTTGCGTCGCTGTCGAGGTGCCCTAACGTGCAGGAACAGGACTGTGAGGAGAGCGCATGAACGACCGCTTCATCGAAGTCTCGCTCGACAAGCGCGGTGTGCGCTGCACCGCGAAACTCCTCGACGACCGCGCGCCGCTGACCTGCGCGGCAGTGTGGGAGGCGCTCCCGCTGGGCGGCGACGTCTACCACGCGAAGTACGCGCGCAACGAGATCTACGCCCTGGTGGCGCCCTTCGCCGCGCAGGAACCGCCCCTGGAGAACCCGACCGTCACCCCGATCCCCGGCGACCTCTGCTACTTCGCCTTCTCCGACACCCAGCTGGGCACCGCGTCGCACGGCTACGGACCGAAGGCCGCCCTCAAGGACGGCCAGGGCGTCGTCGACCTGGCGCTCTTCTACGAACGCAACAATCTGCTGCTCAACGGCGATACGGGCTGGGTCCCCGGCATCGTCTGGGGCACCGTCGTCGACGGCCTCGACCGGATGGCCGAGGCCTGCCAGGACCTCTGGCGCTCGGGGGCGCTGGGCGAGACCCTCAGCTTCAGGCGGGCCGGCGAATCTCCGTGACCCCGCTCCCGTAAAGCGCGTGCGCCGCGCGCAGCACCAGCGCGTCCCGGTGGCGCGCGGCCACCAGCTGCACCCCGATCGGCAGCCCGTCCACGTCCGTGCCGCAGGGCACGGTGGCGGCGGGCTGCTGGGTCAGATTGAAGGGGTACGTGAACGGGGTCCACCCCGTCCACCGCCGGTGCCCCGACCCCCTCGGCACCTCGACGCCCGCCTCGAAGGCGGTGATCGGCAGGGTCGGGGTGACCAGCAGGTCGTACGTCGAGTGGAAGCGGCCCATGCGCCGGCCAAGATCCATCCGGGCGTCGACGGCCGCGAGGTAGTCCAGCGCGCTGAGCCGGGCCCCCGCCTCGCACACCTCGCGCAGCCCCGGGTCGAGGAGCTCCCGCTGCTCGGGGCCGAAGTGCTGCACCAGCCGGGCGGCGCCGCTGAACCACAGCGTGTGGAAAGCCTCCACGGGGTCGGCGCCGTGCTCGATTCCCAGGGCCGGGTCGGCCTCCTCGACGTACGCCCCGAGATCGGCCAGCTTCTCCACGGCCCGCCGCACCGCCGCCGCGACCTCGGGCCGCACCGCCACCTGCACGCCGAACGACGCCGAGTACGCCACCCGCAGCCCCTTGACGCCGCCCTCCAGCGCCCCGCTGAGACTCTCGCCGGGGCCCAGCTGCGACCAGTCGCGCCAGTCCGCGCCGCTGATGACGTCCATCAGCAGCGCCGCGTCCGCCGCGTCCCTGGTCATCGGGCCCGCGTGCGCGAGCGTGCCGAAGGGGCTCGACGGGTAGAGCGGCACCCGCCCGTACGTCGGCTTCAGCGCGAAGATGCCGCAGAACGAAGCCGGGATGCGCACCGAGCCGCCGCCGTCCGTGCCGAGCGAGAGCGGGCCCGCGCCGAGCGCCACGGCCGCCGCGCTGCCGCCGCTGGAGCCGCCCGCCGTGCGCGCGGGGGCGTACGGATTGCGGGTCACACCGGTCAGCGGAGAGTCGGTGACACCCTTCCAGCCGAACTCGGGCGTGGTCGTTTTGCCGAGGAGGACCGCGCCGTGCTCGCGCAGCCTGGCCACCGCGGGCGCGTCCTCCTCCCACGGGCCCTGGGCGCGTACGGTCCTGGAACCCCGCAGGGTCGGGCCGCCGCGCATCAGGAAGATGTCCTTCACCGAAACGGGCACCCCGTCGAGCAGCCCCTGCGGCTCCTTCGCGCGCCAACGCCCGGCGGCTGCCTCCGCCTGCGCCAAGGCCTCCTCGGCGTCCACTCGGACGAATGCGTTGACCAGCGGCTCGACGGCCTCGATCCGCTCCAGCGCGGCGCGGGTCGCGTCGACGGGGGTGAACTCGCCCTTCTCGTAACCTGCCAGGAGTTGGCGGGCGGTCAATGCGCTCAGTTCAGTCATGTGTGGGGACGTACCCACGTTTCTTGTCGACCACGTTCGGCAGGGGGCTGCCGGCCGCCCACAACTCGTACAGCTCAATGAATTGCGTGCCCAACCGGTCGCGCCAGCCGACGATGTCGCCGCTCATGTGCGGGGAGACGATCAGGCCGGGAACATCCCACAGTGAGCTCTGCGGCGGCAGTGGTTCACTGCTGAAGACATCCAGCGCCGCGCCCGCGATCCACCGCTTCGTCAGCGCCGCGACGAGGTCGTCCTCGACGACGAGCTGCCCGCGCCCCACATTGATGAAACGGGCCGACGGCTGCATGGCGTCGAAGACCGCCGCATTGAACATGCCGCGGGTGGAGTCCGTCAGCGGCGCGGCGCACACCACCCAGTCGGCGCGTGCGAGCAGGGCGGGTAGCTCGTCGGTGCCGTGCACGCCGGGGCGTGCGGTGCGCCCCACCAGCGCGGTGATGATCCCGAGCGCCCCCAGTAGCCGGGCACTCTCCCGGCCGATCGGCCCGGACCCCACGACCACCGCGCGACTGCCCGCCACCCGCACGGTCTCGCGATGCCGCCAGCGCCTCTGACGTTGGAGTTCCTGGCTGCCGGGGAAGTCCTTGGCCATGGCCAGGACCAGCCCCGCCACGTACTCCGCGATGGGCAGATCGAAGATCCCCCGGGCGTTGGTCACCACGGTGTCGGAGGCCACCAGTTCGGGGCACAGGAGATGGTCGACACCTGCGCTGGCGGTGTGCACCCAGCGTGGCCTGGGGCCGTCCCCGGGCCAGGCGCGACACACCGCATTCGAAGTGAAGTCCCAGACCAGAAGCACGTCTGCCAGGGGTAGTTGACTCGCGAGCGTCCGCTCGTCACCGTGCAGGATGTGGGCCCGTCCGGCCAATCGGCCGAGACGTGGTGGTGGATCGGCGTCTAGGACAAGAAGAGTTGCTTCAGACATGGAGTGGAAACCGTTTCGCAACGTCTGAGATGTACGGATTGACCACGCTCGCACCAGAAACTAACGTCGTCAATACCCGCACCTCCCTGGGGGTCGCATTGGACATCTCTTTCCTGGGCGGACCGAGGCCACAACGTGGAGTAGGCGTTGTGGCCCCTTTCGACTTCGCACTCGACCGGGAATTGTGGCGCTGGACTCCGGACGGGGTTTCGCTGCATCTCACCCGTACCCCCTTCGTGCCCGTCGAGGTCAGTCTTGACCTCGCCAGGTTGGTCAGCGAACACGAGACGCTGCGCGACGCGGTACGGGCCCTGATCGCGGTTGCCCCCGAAGTCGTCGCCTACGCCTGCACCTCGGGAAGTTTCGTCGGCGGGGTCGCCGGGGAGCGTGCCATGTGCGAGGCCATGTCTCAGGCCGGGGAACTCCCCTCGGTCACCACATCGGGAGCGTTGCTCGACGCACTCGGAGAGATCGGTGCCCGGCGTATCGCGCTGGTCACGCCCTACACGGAATCGGTGACCAGCTCCCTGGAGGAGTACCTGGCGGAGGCCGGAATCGCGGTGACGGGACGGGCATTTCTCGGCCTTACCCGGCATATCTGGAAAGTCCCCTACCGGGACGTGGTGGACATGGCGCGACAGGCGGTGGTGGGAGCCGCCGACTGTCTGTTCATCAGCTGCACCAATCTGCCGACGTACGACGTGATTTCTCAGCTGGAGGCGGAGCTGCGCATGCCGGTGATTTCCGCAAATCAGGTCACCATGTGGTCCGCGCTGCGGCAGATCGGTTCGCGTGCCGTCGGCCCGTACCAGCAACTGCT
Source organism: Streptomyces changchenzhani (assembly GCF_039766235.1). Lineage (NCBI taxonomy): Bacteria > Bacillati > Actinomycetota > Actinomycetes > Kitasatosporales > Streptomycetaceae > Streptomyces > Streptomyces changchenzhani. Next base: position 1,314,782 of record NZ_JBDHNH010000001.1, read on the forward strand.
GTTCGAACGCACGGCGCCGGTCGAAGCAGAGCCGAAGGAGCAGCCCCGCGCGCAATCACCGGTGCAGGCGCAGGGGCAGCCAGAAGGACAGGAAGGGTGGGCATGACAGCGGTCGGATTTCTCTATCCGGGACACTCCGCGGAGGACGATTACCCGCGCATCGAAACGCTTCTCGACAGCGATGTGAGACTGCCCCTGGTCCACACCGACATCGGCGAGGACGCACATCGGCTCGACGCCCTCCTTGAGATGGGTTCGGCGCCCCGTCTCGCGGCGGGGGTCGAGGAGTTGCGGCTCGCGGGCGCGGAGGCGGTGGTCTGGGCCTGCACGAGCGGGAGCTTCGTCCTCGGCTGGGACGGTGCGCACGAACAGGTGCGCACACTGGCGCTGACGGCGGGCCTGCCGGCGTCCAGTACGTCTTTCGCCTTCGCCCACGCGGTACGGGAGTTGGGCGCGACCAGGGTCGCGATCGCCGCGACCTATCCGCAGGACGTGGCGGCGTACTTCACCGACTTCCTCAAGTCCTCGGACATCGAGGTGGTCGCGGCGCACGGCAGCGGCATCATCACGGCCGCCGAGGTGGGCACCTGGGGCCGGGACGAGGTACTGGCCCTGGCCCGCGCGGGCGACCATCCGGACGCGGAGGTGGTACTGCTGCCCGACACCGCGCTGCACACCGCCGAGCACCTCCCGGAGCTGGAGGAGGTGCTCGGCAAACCGGTCCTCACCGCGAACCAGGTGACGGTGTGGGAAGGGCTGCGGCTGGTGGAGCGGCGGGTGCGGGGACCGAAACTCGGCACGCTGTTCTCCCGGCGGCCCTGAGGTCCATCCGGAGTCCACCCGGAGTCCATCCGGATGCTCATCCAGATCCCATCCGGAAAGGAAGGGAATAACCGGAGAGCCCCTCCTGTTCTGTCTGGTGTTGTACGTACCGAACTAGGAGGGGCCAGCGGTGAACGCGATTCGAGGCACGGCGAGCGGAAGCGCGCCCGTACCCCTGTCCGTACTCGATCTCGCGACGGTCGGCAGTGGTCACACGGCGACCGAGGCGCTGCGCACCAGCGTCGACATCGCCAAGCTCGCGGAAAGCCGCGGGTTCTATCGCTACTGGGTCGCCGAGCATCACTCGATGCCCGGCGTCGCCAGCTCGTCCCCGGCGGTGATCCTGGCCCACCTCGCCGCCCACACCGAGCGCATCAGGCTCGGCTCGGGCGGTGTCATGCTGCCCAATCACGCGCCGCTGGTCATCGCCGAGCAGTTCGGCACGCTGGAGGCGTTCGCGCCCGGCCGCATCGACCTGGGTCTCGGCCGTGCGCCCGGCACGGACGGCGGGACGGCGGCGGCGCTGCGGCGCAGCGACCGGCTGCGCGAGGGCGCGGACGACTTCCCGCAGCAGCTCGCCGAGCTGACCCGGTTCCTGGACGACGACTTCCCCGACGGCCACCCGTACTCCCGCATCCACGCGGTGCCCGGACCCGTTCAGGGCCCGAAGGGACGCCCGTCGGTGTGGCTGCTCGGCTCCTCCGGCTTCAGCGCGCGCCTGGCCGGGTCGCTCGGCCTGCCGTTCGCCTTCGCCCACCACTTCTCGGCGCAGAACACGATCCCGGCGCTCGACCTCTACCGCGAATCCTTCCGCCCCTCGGCCGACCTGGACGCCCCGTACGCCGTCATCGGCGTCTCGGCGCTGGCGACCGAGGACAAGAAGGAGGCCCGCCGCCAGGTCCTCACCGGAGCCCTGTCGATGCTCCGGCTGCGCACCGGCAACCCGGGGCTGATTCCCACCCCGGAGGAGGCGGAGGCGTACGAATTCAACGCGATGGAGCGGGACTTCGTCGACAGCTGGCTGGCCAACGTCATCCATGGCACGCCGGACGAGGTACGGACGGGGCTCGACGACCTGACGAAGCGGACGGGCGCGGACGAGCTGATGATCACGGCGAACGCGCACGGCGGCGGGGCGCGGCTGCGGAGCTATGAGCTGATCGCGGACGCGTATGGGTTGCCGGTGGGTGCGGGGGGTCGGGGCTGAGCTGGTCTCTCCCCTACCCGCCCCTTCCCGCTGTGACATTTTGCGGCTGCCGCCGCGTGGCGGGGGATGCCCCCGGACCCCCGGGACGCCCTACGGGCGTGTCCTCAATCGCCGGACGGGCTGGATGTTGCCGCTTGCGGCAACCTTTCAGCCGTCCGGCGTTTGAGGACCTGGGTCTGGGGCGGAGCCCCAGTTACGGGAAGGGGCGAGGTGGGGGAAAGCTCCGCGCAGCGGCACCCGCACCGCACCACCGCCCCGCCCCCCTACACCCGCAGCGCGCTCGCTTCGATCATTTCCGCGATCCGCTCCGGCGCCACCGCCCGTGAGTACAGCCACCCCTGCCCCGTATCGCACCCGATCCGCCGCAACCGGGCCGCCTGACCGGAGGTCTCCACGCACTCCGCGGTGACGGTCAGCCCCAGCCGGTGGGCGAGTTGGACCATCGCTTCGACGATCATCTCGTCGGCCGGGTTGGGATGCGCGCCCTCGTCGTACCGGAAGCCCCGTACGAACGAGCCGTCCAGCTTCAGCACGGACACCGGCAGCCGGCTCAGATAGGCGAGGTTGGAGTATCCGGTCCCGAAGTCGTCGATGGCGATGTGTACGCCCATGTCGCTCAGCGCCTGCAGGGCCTGCAACGGGCGGCCGGCCGAGCCCATCACCGCCGACTCGGTGAGCTCCAGCTGGAGCAGCTCCGGCGCGAGCCCCGTCTCGTCGAGGATCGCCGCGACGTCCGCGACCAGGTCGGAGTCCCAGACCTGGCGCACCGCGACATTGACGCTGACGAAGAGCGGCGGCGCGTCGGGATGCTCGGTCTGCCACTGCCTGGCCTGCCGGCAGGCCGTACGCAGGACCCACCGGCCGAGCTGGACGATCGAGCCGTCCTCCTCGGCGATGGAGATGAACCGATTCGGCGCGAGCATGCCGAACTGCGGGTGCTCCCAGCGGACCAGCGCCTCCACGCCCCGCACCCGGCCGCCCTCCAGGTCGACCAGCGGCTGGTACTCCAGGGTGAACTCGCCGCGCTCGACGGCGGGCCGCAGGGTGCTGGACAGTGCCTGACGGGTCATCCGGTTCGCGTTGCGCTCCGTGTCGAAGAGCGTCCAGCGCGCCCTGCCGTCCTCCTTCGCCCAGAACAACGTCGTGTCCGCGGCCTGCATCAGACCGGTCGCCGTGGTGCCGGCCGCCGCCCGCTCGACGACCCCGATGGATGCGGAGACCGAGAGCCGCCGGCCTGCCAGGTCGAAGGGCTGTTGGAGGGCGGTCAGGACGGCCTGGGCGAGATCGGCGAGTTGTTCGGTGCCGGTGGAGTCCTCGACGAGCAGGGCGAATTCGTCGCCGCCGAGCCGGGCGACCAGATGGCCGCCGCTGCCGGCGTGGTCGTACTGGTCGGCGCACCGGGACAGCCGGGCGGCCACCGCGGTCAGCAGCCGGTCGCCGACCGGGTGGCCGAGGGTGTCATTGACCGCTTTGAAGCCGTCGAGGTCCAGATAACAGAGCCCGATCCGGCCCGTGCCCCCGGTGTCGTACGTCGAATTCTCCAGCGCCGACGTGAGCCGCTCGAAGAAGAGCGTGCGGTTGGGCAGGCGGGTCACCGGGTCGTGCATCCGCAGATGGCGCAGCCGGGCCTGGAGCTCGCGCCGGTTGCTGATGTCCGACACCAGGAGCAGCACGCTGCTGCTGTCCGCCATGGGCGTGAGGGTGACCTCGGCCCACAGGGACCGCCCGTCGGGATGCTTGAGCCTGCGGGTGCAACGGAAGCGGGCGCGCCGGCCGGCGAGGACCTCCCGGTAGGCGTGCAGGCTGCGGGCGTCGGCGTTGAGCTCGACCAGATCGGCCGTGTCCCGGTCGTGGAGCTGGGCGGGCTCGGTGCCGAAGAGGCAGGCCAGCGAGTGGTTGGCGGAGACGACGAGACCCTCGCGGTCGATGAGGGCCATCGCGGGGCGGGCGGCCTGGAAGGCGGCCCGGTAGTCACGCAGTTCGGACGCGGTACGACCAACCGGCAGTGCATGACGCTCAGTGACGGCCGGGCTGAGTGTGTCGGGGACTGATCCCGGCCCTTCGGGGGTTCGGCTCACTGCTCGCTCCCGCAGTGCATTGACGCGTACAGGTTTCGTCAGGTCGTCGGCCGGGTGGAGGGCCGCCGTACGGGGGACGGGCTCCACGCAAGAAAGTGTGCCGATCATAGAGGCTGGCGCCTCGGCCGATCCAGCTACGTCGCCGCGGGACAGGGTGGCGCATGCCCACGAATGATCGTTTCTGCACGGGTGTGCCTTGAGGTGTTCCAATGCGACCGTTTGTGACTATCTGTGATCTCTTCGGGGTGTCGGCCGGTCACCCGAGTGGGGCAGTGGAACAGGGCGTTTGTAGCCAAATCGGCACAAGGTGGGTGGGGTGTCCCGCATTCCGCACCCGGAGGTCGATGTGGATCGTCAGCTGACCCCCGGGGGAGTCGACCGGTCCCGCCTGCGCCTGCGCAGTACGGCGGCCGTGCTCACCTCCCTCACGGCGCTCGCCGCCACCTCGCTCGCCGTCGGGCCCGCGGTGGCCGCCGATGTCGGCGCGCCCTGCATGCTGCCCCGCACCCTCGCGCACCACTCGCTCGGCCTGGACACCTGGAACGCGTCCTACCCCCGCCCCGAACGCACCCTCGACGCCGTCATGATCTTCCTCTCGTTCCCGGACTCGCCGCCGACGCTCCGTACCGACGAGCTCGCGGCCGACCACTTCCCGGCCACCAGCCGCTTCTTCGAGCGTGCCTCGTACGGGAAGTTCACCCTGCGCCCGCACCCGCAGCGCGAGTGGGTGCAGATGCCGGAGACCTCGACGGCGTACGGGATACGGCGCGACTGGGGCGCGGAGCGGCGCTCCGCCTATCTGCGCGACGCGGTCGCTGCCGCCGACGGCCGGGTGGACTTCTCGAAGTACGACATCGTCTATTTCGTCGCCGACCCGGACGCACCGGGCGTCGACTCCGACGCGACCAAGGTGGTCAACTTCGACCGGCCGCTGCGCGCCGACGGCCGGGACATCAGGCGCATCGTCACGGTCTTCGAGCAGCACCCGCCGGACCGCAATGTGCTGGCGCACGAGACCGGCCACGTCTTCGACCTGCCCGACCTGTACCACCGGCCGGTGGACGGGAAGGGCGACTGGGACACGTACGTCGGGGACTGGGACGTCATGGGCAGCCAGTTCGGGCTCGCTCCGGAACTCTTCGGCTGGCACAAGTGGAAGCTGGGCTGGCTGGACCGGCGGCAGGTGGCATGCGTGTCGGACGCGGGCGGGACCCTGCTCACCCTGGACCCGCTGGCAGCCCCGGTGCGGGCGGGGGCCGGCGGGACCCGGCTCGCGGTCGTCAGGACCGGGGACGGCAGCGCGATCGCCGTCGAGGCGCGGGGCGCGGCCGGCAACGACCGGTCCACCTGCACCGAGGGCGTGCTCATCTACCGGGTGCGCAACGAGACGGCCTCGGGCGGCGGGCCGATCGAGGTGGTGGACGCCCACCCTGACACCGAGGCGTGCTGGGGCAGCTCCGTCTACCCGCCGCTGGCGGACGCGCCGCTGGGCGTCGGGGAGACGTTCACGGTGCCGGGGGACGGGACGCAGGTTGAGGTGGCGGACCGTACGCCTTCGGGGGCGTGGACGGTTCGGATCACGCCGGGCGCCTGACCCGGCCGGGATCCGGCCGCCGGAGCCCGCCGACCCGGCCGCCGGAGCCCGCTGGGGCAACGAAAAGGCCCCCCGCTTTCGCGAGGGGCTTTTCCTGTCTGTGCGCCGTCAGGGACTCGAACCCCGGACCCGCTGATTAAGAGTCAGCTGCTCTAACCAACTGAGCTAACGGCGCCTGGTGACGTCGTAGACCTTAGCATCACGATCGGCGGGAGGAAAAATCGATATCCGCGCCTTGGGGACCGGCGCGGACCTGGCCGCCCGTACGCACGCCCAGAGCATCACCTCGGGCCCCGGCAGCCACGGATGCCGGACGTCGGGGGCGACCACCCAGCGCGGCCCCGAGGTGGCGGATGAGGTGGCCGGGGTGGTGAGCGGGGGGACGGTGACGGCGTCGCTCGTGCCGTGGCACAGCATCGGCGGTACGGGGCTCTCGCCCGCGGTGCCCCACTCCTCCCAGTTCAGCAGGGAGGGCAGCCGCTGGGCGGTGCCGGGGCAGGCGAAGAGCAGCATCCGGCCGCGATGGATGGCGACGGGGCCCGAGCCGGGGCCCTCGGTCCATAAGCGGTCGAGCATCCGGCGGCCGAAGATGGTGGGCACGTTCACCACGTCGAAAACGGAACCGCAGGGCAGGACGCCTGGGGCGGCGGGGCGGGTGTCCCAGAGCGAGAGTGTGCTGCGGGGGCAGACGGCGGCGGACGCGAGCCAGGCGGCGCCCGCAGCGGTGACCTGCGTGGCGTGCGGGGGGTCCTGGTCCCGCAGGAGGCTGAAGATGTCCGCGTCCCCGAAGCGCGGGTCGTCGTCGCCCGACGGGGGATCGGACAGAGGCGCGGTGTCTCGCTTCCATGCGGTCATGACTCAGGTGTACCGGGAGTGACGATTCGGTTTCTTACGGTTGGCGGAAACCAGGACAGGACGGGGCGGTGGGGAGTATCTTGCGGCCCGGCATATGCCAAGCCCCCCGGGGGGTGCGGGGTGGGGTGCGGGTGGGCCGCTGCGCGGGGCTGGTCCCCTACCCGCCCCTTCCCGAAACTGGGGGCGAGCCCCCAGGCCCCCGGGACGCCCTTCGGGCGTGTCCTCAAACGCCGGACGGGCTGATTTTCAGCGCCGCGCAAGGACTCGGCCCGCGTTTGCGGGCCCGCTCAGCGCGGCGGCGCGTTGCGCAGCAGGTCGCGGCCGAACTCGACCATCTTCTTCGCGTAGTCCTCGGTCCACTGCCCCCGCTCCGCGATGTCCGCCGCCGACAGCCGGTCGAACCGCTTGGGATCGGCGAGCTGCGCGGCCGCGACCGCCTGGAACTCCACGGCCCGGTCGGTCGCCGCGCGGAACGCCAGCGCGAGCTCCGTGGCACGCTCAAGCAGCTCCCCGGGGTCGTCCATCGACTCCAGGTCGAAGAAGTGCTCGGGATCGGTGGCCGCCTCCGAAGGCTCGAAGAGCAGCGGTGCGGGGCGCAGCCGCCGCTCGGTGCGCTCGGGTTCCGCCATGTGTCGTTCCTCCCTCTCACAAGCCACCAGGGCTCGATGACCACCCTCCATTGTCCGGGTGACCGCAAGTGCGCCTCAGGGCCGGGCGCCGCGCGCTGCTCCGGGGTGTCCGGCGTCCGTGGTCATGGGGTCCACGCGACCCGGTGCTCCGTGAGGTGGGCCAGCACCGCGTGGTTCGCCTCCCAGCCGTCCGGGAATTTCACCGTCACTCCCAGCTGGACCGGCTCCGTCGACGGGTGCTCGTCGAGGAGGTCCGCGACGCCCGCGCGGCACACCACGATGCACGCGTGGCGGTGGCGCGACGTCAGGACGCACAGGCGGCCCGTCTCCAGGTGGAACGCCGTCGCGTCGGGCCGCCCCGACAGCGGATGCAGCACCACCGTCACGTCGAACTCGCGGCCCTGGAGCCGGTTCGCCGTGTCGACGGCGACGCCCGTGACACCCAGCTCCGCCAGCGCCGCCCGGACCGCCGCCGCCTGGTCGCGGTGGGCCGTGCCGACCGCGACGCGGTCCGCCGTCAGCGGGACCGGGTCCGCCGAGCGCTCGCTGACCGCCGCGCCGCCGCGGTCCAGGAGACGCCGTACGACCCGGGCGATCGCCCGGACCGCCTCCGGGTCCGTGCGCGGGGTGTGCCGGGCGGGCAGCTCAAGCAGACCCCAGCCCGCATCGGCCGCCTCGTCAAGGACCCGGTCGGCGCCGGAGCCGTCGGACGGGACGCCGAAGGACAGCCGCCGGTCGCCGTGGTCCGTACCGCTGCGGAACGGCGTGTACGGGTAGAACGCGTCGGAGACCAGGGGCGCCGCGGACGCCGGGAGGCGCCAGGAGACGGGCAGGCGGTGCTGCGGGAGCTCCGGGTTGTGCGCGAGGAGCGTCGAGACCGCGCTGGCCGACGGGTCGTACGACAGCCCGGCCCACTGGTCGGCGCCGACGATGGAGAACGGGTCGAGCTGCCCGGGGTCGCCGACGAACAGCGCGCGCTGGAACAGCCCGGCGACGGCGAGCAGCGCGTCCGAACGCATCTGGTACGCCTCGTCGACGATCGCGTGTGTCCACGGCTCGACACTCTTGACGTGCGCCCACTTCGCGGCCGTCGAGATGACGATGTCCAGGCCCGCCAGATCGGCGGCCTTCGCGGACTTGCGTACGTTCTCCAAGTCGTCGATGGCCTTGTCGTACGGGTCGGTGTCGTTGCTGTGCAGCCGGCCGACCGGCAGTCCCGGCTCCTGCTCGGCGAGCCGCATGACCAGGTCGTCGACCTGCGCGTTGGTCTGCGCGATCACCATCAACGGGGAGCCCGCCGCAGCCAGTTCGAGCGCGGCGCGCACCACCAGCGTCGACTTGCCCGCGCCGGGCGGTGAGTCCACCACGACGCCGCGGTGCGCGCCGTGCAGCGTGTCGTGCAGGATCGCCGCGGTCGCGCGGCCGGCCGCGGCGCCGGGATCGAACGCCGCGGCGGACCCGGCGGGGGCGGGGCGGATCACAGCATGTCCTCCGTGGTCACGGGGTCGGGGCTTTCGGCGCTCGCGGTGGGCGGACCGCCGTGGGTCCACGGGGTTTCCTCCGGGTCCGGCAACTGGGGCCCGCCGCGCTGGTCGTGCTCGAAGAGGGTCCAGCACACCTGCTCGCCCTTCTCCGGCACGGACCCGGGCGCAGGCTCCTTGCCACGGCCCATCTTGTCCGTCACACGCAGCACCAGGACGCCCGTCTCCTCCTCGTGCCGTACGAACTCGGCGCTCTGCGCCTTGCCGTCCAGCGAGCGATAGACCTTGACGCGCCCGGCGAGGTGCGGGTGGTCGTCGGTGCGGACGGTGAGCAGCGGGCGGGGGCTCGGCCGCCTGCCCTCGCTCATCGCCATCTCCACGGCGAGCACCTCGCTGGTGAACGCCTCGCCCGCGAGCCTGCGGCCCGCCATCACCAGCGGGTCGTCGAGAGCCTCCTGCGCCTCCAGCTGCGCCTGCGCGCTCTCGCGGGACGCCAGCTTCTGCGCGGCGGACACCGCCCCGTCATGGCGGGGCTGCGGCGGCTCGCCCGCCCTGACCCGGTCGCGGTGCCCGGTGAACGACCAGCGGTCGCGCGTCCAGCGGTCGGTGGCCCTGGGGCCCTCGGGCAGCGCCCGCACGAGGTCGAGGCCGCGCCACACCGCGTCCCAGGTGGGCAGCAGTTGGCGGGCGAGCAGTGCGCGTATGTCGCTCTCGGCCGCTGACAGTTCGCCCAGGCGGGCATCGGCCACGAGACCGTCCTCGGCGGCGGCGAGCGCCCTGCGCGCCAGGTCGTAACGGTCGATGGCGGGGGCCAGCAGCCTGTTGTCGAAGGCCGGGTCGGTGGCGGGACCGGCCGGGGGGCACTCCAACTGCCCCTGCGCGTCGCGCGCGAGCTCCGCGTGCAGGGCGCGCTCGGCGCCCGACTCGCCCTCGGGCGGGTCGATCCAGCCGAGCAGCGCGCCCAGGTGCTGGTCCTCCAGCTGGGACTGGCCGGTCGCCCAGTGCCGGCCGAGCAGATCGGTCGCCGACAGCAGGAGCGAGGACCCGGGCACCCGGGCCCGCTCGGCGTAGTGCGTCAGCCAGCGGCCGAGCAACGGGATGTGCGGGGGCGCGGGGTAGGGCGTGTCCGGGTCCTGCTCGGCCGTACGCCGAAAGCGCATCGAGCGGCCGAGCAGTCGTACGTACTCGACGCCGGCCCGGCTGGGCACGATCAACTGCGGTGCGTCCGCGCACAGTTCGACCTCGACCTTGACGCGCTTGCCGGTCTCGGGGTCGGTCTCGTTGCGCTCGGCCGTCTCGATGTCGTCGGCGTACCCGTCGAAGTACGGCAGGACGCACTCGGCCAGCTCCGCGAGGAAGGCGAAGCGCAGGTCGCGGTCGCGCGGCTGCGCCACAGTGAGCAGCCGGGGCGACTCCCGGTCGGTGCCGACGAGCGCCCCCAGGGGCGCGCCCGCCTCACCCGCGGTGGTGAGCGGCACGAACACCATGGGGTGCTTGGCCAGATGCCGGTGCCGGACGGTGGCCACGGGCTGCGCCCGCCCGGTCCGCACGGCGTCCAGCCGCGCGAGCGTGCCGATCAGCGACATGCGGCGGCCCTCCCGGCGACGGCCAGCGCCTCGGACCGCAGGGCCGCCGCGCGGCGCAGGGCCACGACGGTCGGGTCCAGCGGGTCGCCCGCGGCGCCCTCCGCGGCGGCGAGCACTTCGCCGATCGTGGTCAGGCCGCCGAGCTCGCCGCGCACGCTGCGGCCCAGCGCCTCCACCGCGCCCGCCGCCCGCGCCTTCGCGCGGCAGTGGAAGGCCAGCTCGCAGGCGGCCAGGCACTCCGGCGCGTACGCCGCGTCGACCGAATCGACGGCCGCGGTCAGCTCCTGCGCCGGGCGCTCCAGGTCGAAGGTGGTGCCTTCGGGAAGCGCGGCGGCGAGGTCCTCGATGCGGGCCAGCCGCTCCAGCTGACGCCGGGTCACCGAGCGCTGCTTGCGTACGTCGACGACGCAGGCAGTCGGGAGGTTGGAGAAGTCCTTGGGGCAGACCAGCAGGACCGAATGGTCCACGGCCACCTCCACGCCGGCGGCGGGAGCGGCGTCCGCACCGCTCTCCGCGGACACGCCCGACACCATCGCCGCGACCCGCTCCAGCGCCAGGACGTACACCGCGGCCTGGCGGGCCGCCGCGCCCACCTTCGCCGCGTCGGCCGAATCGTCGATCATCGGGAAGGACTTGATCTCGATGACCGTCCAGCGCCCGTCGGGGTGCACCACCACCGCGTCCGGCTCCAGATACGCGGGGGAGCCCGCCACCTCCAGGGCCAGCATCGGGTGGTCGAGCAGGGTCCAGGCCCCGGCCGCCGTCGCCTCGCGCAGCGCCAGCGCCGTGCGGGCCGCGCGGCCCTCGGGGCCGGCCGCCGTCAGGTCGGGAAGGTGTGTCCCGCCGGGGGCCGGAGGCTCGCTGCCCGCGCCCATCCGCTCGTACAGCAACCGCATCAGCACCGTGGCGCCGTCCGCCTTGACCTTGGCCTCGAACGCGTTGCCCCGCATGAAGGCGAACTGGGACTGGCCGAACGCGGAGGGGGCGCCGAGCGCGGCGGCGAGCGCCGTCTTGTCCACCCCCGCGCCGTCGAGCAGTGCGCGGCGCTCGCAGCCCGGGTTGGCGGCGAGGGCGGCCAGGGCGCGGGCGTCGAGCGGCAACGGCGGGACCGCGGGGCCGCGCAGCTCGGCGAGCCGCTGCCGCAGCGCGGTGGTCGACGTCGCCGGTGTCTTTCGCGCCGCCAACCGCGGAGGTGCCTGTGGAGGTGCCTGCGGAGGTGTTGGCGCGGGTCCGCCGCCCAGGGAATCGCTCACCCGGCGAAGTCTCCCATCCACCACTGACAACAACACCGACTCCACCGACTCCAGTGACCTTCGTGGCGTGCTCGTGGGTACGGGGACGCCGCGATCGCCCCGGGGGTCGGCGGCGGATCAGGTGCGCGATGATGGTGGGGGCGGAACGATCTGCCCGTAAATGCGCCATCAACGCGCCGTCAACGCGCAACAACTGATCCACCCATGCTCGACCAGGCTTCACCCACGCACCTCGTGCACCACCGCTGCCCCAGGGAGACACCGTCATGGCACCGCGCATCCTGCTGGCCCGGCACGGACAGACCGAGTGGTCGCTGTCCGGGAAGCACACCGGCAGGACGGACATCCCCCTGCTCGACGAAGGCCGCCGCGGCGCGAAGCTGCTCGGCGAGCGGCTGCACAAGGCGCCGTTCGACGGGCTGCCGGGCGTCGAGGTGCGCACCAGCCCGCTCGTGCGGGCGAGCGAGACCTGCGAGCTCGCCGGGTTCGGGGAGCGGGCGCAGCCGTGGGACGCGCTGATGGAGTGGGACTACGGCGCGTACGAGGGGATGGCCCCGCCCGAGATCAAGGCGCTGCAGAGCGACTGGTTCATCTGGCGCGACGGGGTGCCGGACGGGGAGACGCTCGCCGAGCTTTCGGCCCGCGCGGACGAGGTCGTCGCCTGGGCGCGGTCGGCCGACCGGGATGTGCTGATCTTCGCCCACGGCCACATCCTGCGTGCGATCGGCGCGCGTTGGCTGAGTGAGGACGTGTCCTTCGGGGCCCGCATCCGGCTTGACCCGACGTCCCTGTCGGTCCTGGGCTGGGCCTACGACGCCCCGGCGATCGAGCGCTGGAACGACACGGGCCACCTGTCCACCTGACCGGGCAGGCCCCTGGGTGCCGGCCCCGCACACCGCCCGTTCAGGCACTCATCCGCGCCGCCGCATGGCGGGCCAGGAACGGGGCCACCGAGGGCGACCCGTGGTGGGGGAGCAGCGTGCAGGCCGTGCCGGTGAGCATCGTCTGGATGCGGGACGACTGGACCTCGGCGAGCAGGTCGAGGACCCGAAGCCCCACCGCCGCCGCCTCGTCCGGCGCCCCCGAGTGCGCCAGGTCGTCGGCGAGTTCCGCGCTGTAGAGGGCCAGGTTCCGTACGAAGTGGGGGTCCTGGAGGTCCGCCGCGCGCCGGGCGTGCCGCACCGCGCGGGGCCAGTCGCCCAGCGCCGACCAGCACTGCGCCTCCAGGCCCTCAAGCTCGGCCTCGCCGAAGAAGCTCATCCACTCCGGGTCGGCCGGCGCGGGGCCGCGCGCGAAGAGGGACTGGGCACGGGTGAGCGCCTGCTCGCAGCCCGCACGGTCGCCGGTCCCCGCCCAGCCGCCCGCCTCGCGCAGCGTGAGCAGCGACAGCAGTCGCGGCGATGCCACCTGCGCCGCGGCCCGCTGCCCCGCCTGGGCCGCCCGCACCGCCTCGCGCGGCCGGCCGGTGTCCCGCGCCAGGAACGCCGAGTTGCTGAACGCGTGCGCCTCAAGCGCCGGGTCCCCGGACACCCGGGCCGTCGCCAGTGCCTCCGTGTAGTGGGAGCGGGCGTCGTCGAAGCGGCCCGAGTCGTGCGCGAGCCAGCCCACCGACAGGGCGAGTTCACCGGCGCCGGTGTGCAGCCGCTCGGCCATCGATCTGCGGGCCGTGGCGCCCGTGTCGAGCATGGCGTACGCGGTGCGCAGCGGCTGCGCGGCCCGCTGGTAGAGGCTGTCGGCGCCGTGCCGGTCGTCGAGCAGCCGGATGGAGCGCACGGCGTCCTCGACCGCGCTGACCTCGGCCTCGCCGATGCGGCGGGGCGGTGGCACGGACACGGACGGGGAAGCGGCGAAAGGACGCCGCAGGTCGTACGTGATGCCGTACGCACTCGATGTGCCGGAAGCACTCGGCGCACTGCCGAGTCCCAGGGACGCGGCTGCCACCGTGGTGGTGCCGCTCGTCATGAACGCGCGACGCAGCACGTCGCTCTCCTCGTCGCTATGGATCGTGGTGTGCGTCGGGGGCGTGATGCCCCCGACATGCGCCCCCCTGCCGCGAACCGTTTCGCGGGCCGAGAAGCCCAGGTCCGCCAGCGCGAGGCCGGGGAACATATGCAGGAAGACCCGCTCGTACGCGTAGTTGGGACAGCGGATCTCGCCGGCCTCGACGCGCCCGATGTACCGGGCGTCGCACGCGACCTGCTCGCCGATCTCCCGCGCCGCCCGGCGTACGGCGGCGGCGAATTCACCCGGTGAACGCGGCCCTCGCAGTCGGCGGAAGAGCATGTTCGGCTCTGCCGACCGATGATGCGTCGGCTCTGCCGACCGATGATGCGTCGGCTCTGCCGACCGATGGGGCGTCGGCTCCGTCGACCGACGGTGCGCTGGTGGCGACGTCATGGGTCGGCCCTCCCGCAAGGTTCGCGTGCTTCGGCGGAGCAAAAACGTACCCTCTGTGACGACCCCTACACACGGAGTTTGCCTACAAAACGGATATCTCACCCGCGATCTGCCATGAACTGCCATCCTTTGCGGCGGCTTGCCGCCGTAGCTGTTGACAACTCCGCGCGTTGAACCATGTGGAGTGGGAGTCTCGCTCCCACTTGAGCGAGGAGGGGTTCCCTTGTTGGACGCCGACATCGAGATCAGCGGCTCACGAACGACTGCTCAGCACAGGCCCACGTACGAGTTCAGCGCCGTCCCGCCGGGGCCGTGCGCGATGGTCGAGCCGGTCGGACCGGTCGGCCCCGCCCCGGTGGACATAAGCGTCGCGGAGCCCTGCGACCTGGTGACGGTCCCCGTACGTCAGGGCCTGGAGGCCGTGGACATCCTGCGCCGCGGCGCCGTCTCCGCCCCCGCGGTCGGCCCCGTCCTGCACGACGGCCCCTGCGACACCCTCGGCTTCCTGGTGCCCCCGGGCACCGCCGACGCCTGGGACCTGCCGGGCAGCGCCTGTACGCAGACCTCCGGGCGCGGGCTGCGGATCTCCGCCGTCGACATCCCGGAGCCGCCGGTTTCCGGCACCGGGTGGCTGCTGCCGCCCACCGACGCGGGTCCGGTCACCGACCCGGCGGCGCTGCGGGCGGCCCTCGGCGAGGCCACCCGGCTCATCGAGGCGGCCGACCGCTGCCGCTGAGCCGATACTGGCCCAGTGGCAAAGAACAAAGGACGGCGCGAACGCGCCGCACCCGAGACTGTCGTCGAGCAGGTCGACGGCGGGCTCGCCGAGCTGATACCCGACCGGGACCGTCCGCGCGGCTGGACGCTGCTGCTCGACGGCGCCCCGCAGTCCCATGTGGACCTCGACGACCCCGCGTACCTCGACTTCGCGTACCAGCGCAGGCTCGGCCATGTCGTCGACCTCACCGCACCGCCGGGGCAGCCGGTCCACGTCCTGCACCTGGGCGGCGGCGCCTTCACGATGGCCCGTTACGTCGCGGCCACCCGCTCCCGCTCGACCCAGCAGATCGTCGAACTGGACGCGGCGCTCGTACAACTGGTCCGCAAACAGCTCCCGTTGGACACCAACGCGCGCATCCGCGTCCGCTCCGCCGACGCCCGCGCCGGGCTCGGCAGGATCGCGGACGGCTGGGCGGACCTGGTGATCGCGGACGTGTTCAGCGGCGCCCGCACCCCGGCCCACCTGACCAGCGCCGAGTTTCTCACCGACGTACGCAGGGCGCTCAAGTCCGGTGGCTTCTACGCCGCGAACCTCGCCGACGGGCCGCCGCTCGCGCATCTGCGCGGCCAGATCGCCACCGCAGCCGCCGTCTTCCCCGAACTGGCCCTGGCCGCCGACCCGGCGGTGCTGCGGGGCCGGCGCTTCGGCAACGCGGTGCTGCTGGCCTCCGACCGGGCGCTGCCGGTCGCCGATCTGACCCGCCGCATTGCGAGCGACCCGCACCCCGGGCGGGTGGAGCACGGGCGGGAACTGGTCGCCTTCGCGGGCGGTGCGGCGGTGGTCACCGACGCGAGCGCGCGGCCCTCACCCGTTCCGCCGGAGTCCGCATTCAAGAAGTGACGGTCCGTCACCGGCGGCGCGGTGGTCAGGAGTTGTTGATGATCTGCACCGACGGCGCGTGGTCGTGCCAGGTGGCGAAGACCGTGACGGCCGTCGCACCCTCGGTGAACTGCACCCGGATCCAAGTCGGATCCTTCCAGACCTGGATCGACCAGCCCGTCGCGGGCGTCGCCGAGACCAGCGTTGCGGACTTCTCGCCCATGTCGAGTACGACCCGGCCCCCGGCGGTGTTGTAGCTCTTCACCGTGCCGGCCGACCCCGACGGACCCGCGCCGGAACCGGCAGGTGCGTCGGGTATAGGGCTCGGCGGGGGCGGTGTCTTCCTGTCCTGCGGCGCGCCGGTCGACGCGGCGGGGCGTTCCGGCTTCTTCGCGGACGGCTTGTCCTCGGGCCGCCGGGTGGAGGACGACTGCGGCTTCGCGGCCTGTGGGGTGCTGTTTCGCGCCACTTCGGAGGGGATCGGCAGGGCCTGCGGAGGGTCGTACGCCGTACCCGCCATCACCGTGTGCACGCCCCACCACGACAGCGTGACCGCCGCGCCGGTGGCGAACGACCACGCTATGCCGTGTACGAGTCCTCGTTGCATCCGGGCCATATTGCCCCACCCGTCACACGGCTGTCCCCATGGGTCGCACGGTTGTCCCCCAGGGGTCCGAGGTTCCCCACATGGCGTACGGTGCCGCGCATGGCAAGTGTGCTCGTGGTCGAGGACGACCAGTTCGTACGTTCCGCCCTCATCCGGCACCTGACCGAGGCCTCCCACACGGTGCGCAGCGTCGGTACGGCCCTGGAGGCGTTGCGCGAGGTCGCGCATCTCAGTTTCGACCTGGTCATTCTCGACCTCGGCCTGCCGGACCTGGACGGGGCGGAGGCGCTGAAGATGCTGCGCGGCATCACCGACGTACCCGTGATCATCGCCACAGCGCGCGACGACGAGGCGGAGATCGTCCGGCTGCTCAACGACGGCGCCGACGACTACCTCGTCAAGCCCTTCTCGGTCGAGCACCTGTCGGCCCGAATGGCCGCCGTGCTGCGCCGCTCCCGCACGCTGGCGGGCGCCGAGCCGCCGTCGCGCCTCATCCAGGTCGGCGGCCTGTCCATCGACCCGCTGCGCAGGCAGGCCGAGCTGGACGGCGGGCAACTCGACCTGACCCGCCGCGAATTCGACCTACTGACGTTTCTCGCCGGGCGGCCCGGTGTCGTCGTACCGCGCAAGGAGCTGCTCGCCGAGGTCTGGCAGCAGAGTTACGGCGACGACCAGACCATCGATGTGCATCTGTCCTGGCTGCGCCGCAAGCTCGGCGAGACGGCGGCCAGCCCGCGCTATCTGCACACGCTGCGCGGGGTGGGCGTGAAGCTGGAACCGCCCCGATGAGGTGGGCGCTGGTCAGGGTGAGCCTGGCCGTGACCGTGATGGTCGTGCTGGCCTTCGCCGTGCCGCTCGGACTTGTCATCAAGGAGATGGCCAAGGACCGGGCCTTCTCCAACGCGGAGCGCTGGGCCGCCACCATCGGGCCCACCCTCTCCATCGCCACCGACCGGGGCTCGCTGGAGAAGGCCGTGATGTCCACCGACGTCGGCTCGGCCGGACATATGGCCGTGCACATCCCGGCCGCGGACAAGGCGGGCAAGGCTGGCGGTGTCCCGCTGGAGATCGGGCAGCGCCGGGCCTCGCAGCGGGACCTGGAGGCCACCCGGCGGCTCGGCCGCGCCTCCATCTCTGAGGTGCCCGGCGGCTCCGCCCTGCTCCAGCCCACCGCGCTCGCCAGCGGCCAGATCGCGGTCGTCGAGGTCTTCGTGCCCGAGGAGGACGTCTCCAACGGGGTCGCCACCGCCTGGCTCGTCCTCTCGGGCGTCGGCATCGCGCTGATCGTCGGCTCGGTGGCGGTCGCCGACCGGCTCGGTGTACGGATGGTCCAGCCCGCCCAGCGGCTCGCGGGCGCCGCGCACGACCTGGGGGAGGGCAGGCTCGGGGTGCGGGTGCCGGAGGAAGGGCCGACCGAACTGCGGTCCGCCGCCGTCGCGTTCAACTCCATGGCCGACCAGGTCGTACAACTCCTCGCCAATGAGCGTGAGTTGGCGGCCGACCTGTCGCACCGACTGCGCACCCCGCTCACCGTGCTGCGCCTCAACGCCGCCTCGCTGGGCGAGGGTCCCGCGGCCGAGCAGACCAGGGCCGCGGTCCAGCAGCTGGAACGCGAGGTGGACACGATCATCCGTACCGCGCGCGACCAGCGCCCGCAGACCCAGGGCCCGCCCGGCGCCGGGGCGGGCTGCGACGCCTCCGAGGTCGTACGCGAACGGATGGCCTTCTGGTCGGCGCTCGCGGAGGACCAGGGCAGGAAGGTCCGGCTCGCGGGCGTCGACCGCCCGGTGCGCATCCCGGTCGGACGGCCCGAACTGGCCGCCGTACTCGACGCGTTGCTCGGCAATGTCTTCCGGCACACCCCCGAAGGCACGGCCTTCTCCGTCGATGTGCACAACGGCGACGACGCCGTCATCGTCCTCGTCTCGGACGCGGGCCCTGGCATCACCGACCCCGAGGCGGCGATGACCCGGGGCAACAGCGGCGAGCGGGCCGGGTCCACGGGTCTCGGCCTGGACATCGTGCGCCGAGTCGCCGAGTCGACGGGCGGCGACGTACGCATCGGGCACTCCGTGCTCGGCGGCACGGAGGTCCGGATCTGGATCGGCCTCGACGGTCGACGCGCCACGGACGGCCGGCACGGGCACCGGCTGGGGCGACGCAAGCGCGGCGCGGGCAAGCGGTCGGCGGGCCTGAACCGCTAGGGGGTGCTCGGGCCCGGTGGCCGCCCGGTGGGCCCGGGCCCCGCACCCGGTGGCGGTCGCGACGGGCCCGAACCTTTCGTGGGCCCCATCCCTTCCTTAACCCCACCCTAAGATCGCGAACTCCCGTACGGAACAAGCCGATTGTCCGTTTCGGTGCCACTAGCGTGCTGCCCACCCCCATGGAATCCCCCCACGGAATCCCCCCACGGAATCCCCCCACGAGGCAGAGGCATACACGCGATGAGCAGTACGACGCACCGGCGCAGGGCGAACGGCAAGACCAAGGTTCTCGGCGCGGTCGCCGCGGCGGCGATGATCGGTGGGGCGGCCTTCGCGTTCACCGGGACCGCCCAGGCCTCCAAGGCCTCGGACGGCACCCCCGCGGCCGCGGACGCGCGATTCGCCCCGTACGTCGACACCTCCCTCAACCCGGCGTACGACCTGCTTGACACCGCGGCCAAGACGGGCGTGAAGGAGTTCAATCTGGCCTTCATCACCTCGGGCGGCGGCTGCGCCCCGCTGTGGGGCGGCGTCACCGGCCTGGGCGACGACAAGGTCGCCTCCCAGATAGGCGCCCTGCGGGCCGACGGCGGCGATGTCCGGGTCTCCTTCGGCGGCGCGGCGGGCAAGGAACTGGCGCTCAACTGTTCCTCGGCCTCCGAGCTCGCGGCCGCGTACGGCAAGGTCGTGGACGCGTACGAGCTGACCAAGGTCGACTTCGACATCGAGGGCGCGGCCCTGCCGGACACCGCCGCCAACACCCGCCGCGCCCAGGCCATCACACAGCTCCAGAAGGAGCACCCCGGTCTGGACGTCTCCTTCACCCTGCCTGTGATGCCCGAGGGGCTGACGCAGCCGGGCGTGGATCTGATCGCCGACGCCAAGAAGAACGGCGTGAAGATCAACGCGGTGAACATCATGGCCATGGACTACGGCCCGGCCTACAGCGACGACATGGGTACGTACGCCATCGAGGCGGCGACTGCGACGCAGGCGCAGCTCAAGGACGCGCTCGGGCTCGACGACGCGGCGGCGTGGCAGACGATCGCCGTCACCCCGATGATCGGCGTCAATGACGTGGCCACCGAGATCTTCAAGGCCGACGACGCCGCGCAGTTGGTGGAGTTCGCCCAGGAGAAGAAGCTCGGCTGGCTGTCGATGTGGTCGTCGACCCGCGACAAGGAGTGCGCGGGCGGCGCGCAGCCCACCGCGGACGCGACCTGCAGCTCGATCCTGCAGGAGCCGCTGACCTTCACCAAGGCGTTCGCGGCGTACAAGTAGCCCTCTGACCAGCACCTTCCCCCGACTCGCGCGCCCCGGCCGGCCTTCCCCCCACCCGGCCGGGGCGCGCGTCGTGGCTCGGACGGAGGATGAGATGTTGCCGCCTTGATCACCTGGAGCGAGGCTGAGCGGGACGCCACGGGCTTCACTGAGCGCGGTTGGGACCGCGCCGGCCCTGGCGCGCCGAAGGAGTGAGCGCGATGAGGGTCATGCTGCGAGCCTGTATGGACACCGAGGTCTCGAATGAGGCCATCAAGAGCGGCGCACTGCCGAAGCTCATGGAAGCGATGATCCAACGGCACAAGCCCGAGGCGGCCTACTTCGGCCCCAGCGAGGGCGGCCGGTCCTGCACCTTTGTCTTCGACATGAAGGACAGCTCCGAGATGCCGGCCATCGCGGAGCCGCTCTTCCAGGAACTCGGCGCGAGGATCGAGATCCACCCGATCATGAACGCCGACGACCTGCGGAAGGGCCTGGCCGCCCTGCAGGGGTAGAAGGATGGACCGATGGATGGTGGCGCCCCGGGACGGCCGACGGGCAGCCCCGGGATACCGCTGCTCATTCACTGTGCGTCGGGCCGGCCGCGGGTTAGCCGTCGGCTGCGGCGTACACGCGAGTTGCGAACTCGGCGATCTGGGTGTCGCTGAGGTTCTTGGCGAGATTGGCCTCCGTGATCATTCCGACCAGACTGTGGCCCTGCTGGACGTCGATCACCGGTAGCCGCTTGATCTGGTGTGTCTCCATGGTCTCCAGAGCCGCGCTGGCGTCCGCATCGGCATCGATCCAGTGCACATGCCCGGCCAGGGAGCCGGCCTGCACCGTTCCCGGGTCGATATCTTCGGCGCAGCACATGACGACGATGTCACGATCGGTGATCAAGCCCGCGAGCTTGTTGTCGTCACCACAGATGGGCAGGCAACCGACATTCAGGTCGCGCATCATCTTCGACGCGTCGAACAGCGACTGGTGTGCACCGATGCACTGCACCCCGCTGGACATGATGTCGCGGGCCTTGAGCTGCTTGGTCATCGCCATGATTCCTCGATTCCTCCCGCTTTCGACTGTTGTTTTCTCCTCCATCGATCACAACACGAATGGCGCATCGACGCCCCTCGGAGCCGTTGTGCTGCCATGTCCGGGACCGTTGTACGGACCGCTGGCGGCCCGCACGCACGGCTCACCCGGCGGGAATCCCGGGCAGTTCACCCGTCCGGGCAAGCTGTGCGTACCACCGGGCGCTCGACTTGGGCGTACGGGCCTGAGTCTCGTAGTCCACGTACACCGCGCCGAAGCGCTTGCTGTAGCCGTAGGCCCACTCGAAGTTGTCCATCAGCGACCAGAGGTAGTAGCCGCGCACATCGGCCCCGTCCTCGATCGCCTGGTGCACCGCGGCCAGGTGCCCGTGCAGATACCGGATGCGGTCGGGGTCGTGCACCGCGCCCTCGGCGTCCGGCTTGTCGTCGTACGCCGCACCGTTCTCGGTGATCAGCAGCGCGGTGCCCGGCGCCTCCTTGGCGTAGCGCATCAGCAGGTCGTACAGCCCGCTCGGGTCGACGGACCACTCCATGGCGGTCAGCTCACCGGGCGGCTGGTGGAAGCAGACGGACTCCGAGCCCGGCCAGGGGGAGTGCTCGCTCGGGGAGTGACCGTCGTTGCGCGGGCCCTTGGCCGACGCGTTTTCCGGCGGCGCCGAGACCACGGCCGGCGCGTAGTAGTTGATGCCCAGCATGTCCAGCGGTTGCTTGATCGCGGCCGTGTCCCCGTCCTGCACGAACGACCAGTCCGTCAGGTGCGCGGTGTCCGCCAGCAGGTCGGCCGGGTACGCGCCCTTGAGCATCGGCCCCGTGAAGACCCGGTTGGCGAGCGCGTCGATCCGGCGCTGCGCGTCCGCGTCCTCGGGCGACGGGCTCAGCGGCCTGACCGCGCTCGGGTTGAGGCTGACGCCAAGACGCGCACGGGCCGGCAGGGCCGCCCGCAGCGCCTGGACGGCCAGGCCGTGCCCCAGGTTCAGATGGTGGGCGGCGCGCAGGGCGGCCACCGGGTCGGTGCGGCCCGGCGCGTGCACCCCCGACCCGTACCCCAGGAAGGCACTGCACCAGGGTTCGTTGAGGGTGGTCCACATCTCGACCTTGTCGCCGAGCGCCTCGGCGACGATCTGCGCGTACTCGGCGAAGCGGTACGCCGTATCGCGCTCGGGCCAGCCGCCCGAGGCCTCCAGCTCCTGCGGCAGGTCCCAGTGGTAGAGCGTCAGGCTGGGCGCGATGCCCTGTTCGAGCAGCTCGTCGACGAGCCCCCGGTAGAAGTCCAGGCCGCGCTGGACGCCCGGCCCCCGGCCGGTGGGCTGCACCCGCGACCACGACACGGAGAAGCGGTACGCGGTCAGGTCCAGGTCGGCCATCAGCCGGACGTCCTGGCTGCGGCGGTGGTAGTGCTCCACGGCGTTGTCGCCGGTGTCACCGCCGAGCACCTTGCCCGGCGTATGACTGAACGTGTCCCAGATCGACGGAGTGCGGCCGTCCTCACGGACCGCGCCCTCGATCTGGTACGCGGCGGTGGCGGCGCCCCACAGGAAGCCGGGCGGAAAGCTCTCAGCAGGCATGGAAGTGCTCCCGGTAGAAGAAGGGGTGGGGTGGCGTCAGCCCTTGACCGCGCCTTGCATGATCCCGCCGACGATGTGCTTGCCGAACAGCACGAAGGCGATCAGCAGCGGCAGGGTGCCGAGCAGTGCGCCGGCCATGACGACCGACTGGTCGGGGACAAACCCCTGACCGAGGTTGGCGAGCGCCACCTGCACGGTCGGGTTGTCCTGGGTCAGCGCGATGATCGGCCAGAAGAAGTCGTTCCAGGCGGCCACGAACGTCAGCATGCCGAGGACCGCCATCGCCGGCCGGGCGGCCGGGAAGACGATGTGCCAGATGACCCGCATGCTGCTCGCACCGTCCACCCGCGCGGCCTCCACCAGCTCACTGGGGAGCGCCTGCACGAGGTACTGGCGCATGAAGAACACCCCGAAGGCGCTCACCAGGGTGGGCAGGATGACGGCCTGCAGCTGGTCGGTCCACTCCAGCTCGGCGATGGTCATGAACAGCGGTACGACGCTGAGCTGCGGCGGCACCATCATCGTGGCGATGACCAGCAGCATCAGCAGATTCTTGAAGCGGAAGCGCAGCTTGGCGAAGGCGAATCCGGCGAGCGTCGAGAAGAGCACCGTGCCCAGCGCGATGGTGCCGGCCACCACCGCCGTATTGAGCAGCGCGAGCCCCATATTGGCGTCGACCCAGGCGGTTTCGAGGTTCTTGAAGAGATTCCCGCCGAACCAGAACGGCGGCGGGGTCTGGGACAGCCGCTCGTTGTTGCGGGAGGCCGCGATCGCCGTCCACACCAGCGGGAAGAGCGACCCGACGGTGAAGATGATCAGTACGGCGTAGGTGAGGGCACCGCCGTGCATCGTGCGCCCGGCTTTTGAACGCTTCGAACCCTTTCGGCCCTTGGGGTCCTTGAGGCTCTTCGGGGCCTCGGGAACCTCTGATCCCCGTGAATCCCGTGAATCCCGTGAATCCTGTGACTCCCGGGCAAGCGAAGGCATATTCATTGGCTCTTCCTCAGCCGGCGGACGATCAGCAGATTGACGGCCGCGATGATGATCAGCAGCAGGAACATCGCCCAGGCGATGGCCGATGCCCGGCCCAGGTGGAAGTTGAACCAGCCCTGCTCGTACAGATAGAGACCCAGTGTCTGGAACTGGTGCGACGCGCCGCCCTTCTGGCCGCCGGCGCCGCCGAACAGCAGCGGCTCACCGAAGAGCTGGGTCGCGCCGATCGTCGAGACGACCACGGTGAACAGGATCGTCGGCCGCAGCGAGGGGATGGTGACATGGATGAACTGCTGCCACCGGGTGGCCCCGTCCAGCGCCGCCGACTCGTACAGATCGTTCGGTACGGCCTGCATTGCCGCCAGATAGATCAGCGCGTTGTAGCCGGTCCACCGCCAGATGACGATCGAGGAGACCGCGATCTGCGAGGACAGCGTGCCGCTCTGCCAGTCGATCTTGCTGAATCCCACCGCGTCGAGCGCCCAGTTGATCATCCCGTAGTCGCGCCCGAAGAGCAGCACGAACACCAGCGTCGCGGCGGCCACCGAAGTGGCGTACGGAGTGAGAATCGCGACCCGGAAGAAACCCGACGCGCGCAGCCGGTAGTTGAGCAGATGCGCGATGCCCAGCGCCATCAGCAGCTGCGGCACCGTCGAGATGATCCCGATGGTGAAGGTGTTGCGCAGCGCGTTCCAGAAGAACTCGTCCTCAAGGAGCCGGGTGAAGTTGCCGAGCCCGACCCATTCCATGTCGTTGGGCGAGGCCAGCGACACCCGGTGCAGCGAGGTCCAGCCCGTGTAGAGCAGCGGGAAGACCCCGAAGGCCGCGAAGAAGACGAAGAAGGGCGCGACAAGGGCGTACGGGCTGTACTTGATGTCCCAGCGATAGCGCCGACTGCGCCAGGCCTTGCCGCGGGCGCTCTCCCGCGGTTCCTCCCGTGGTTCCTTCGACGGGCGGTCGGGGACCGCGCCCCCCGTACTTGCGGGGGGCGCGGCCTGCGGGGTGACGGGACGCATCAGCCGTCCACCGCGTTCTCGATCTCCTTCATGGCCGCGTCCCAGCCCTGCTGGGGGCTCTTGCCCTGCTGCTCCACCTGAAGGATGCCGACATCGTTGATGGCGGTGCCGATCTGCTGGTCCTTCGGGCCGATCACCAGGGTCGGGATGCCCTTGGCGGCGGTGGCGTACAGCTGGCCGGTCGGGGCGTCACCGAAGTACGGGTTCTTGGCACCGGCGACGGCCTTCATGTCGTACGCGGACGGCGTGGAGGGGAAGCTCGCCTGCTTGTCGAAGAGCTTCGCCTGCTGTTCGGGCGCGGTCAGCCAGGCGGCCAGTTTGACGGCCTCGGCCTTGTTCTTGCCGGCCTTGGGCACCCCGATGAAGGAGCCGCCCCAGTTGGCGGGCTTGGGCGCCGCGGCGACGTCCCACTGGTCCTCGCCCGCCTTGCCGGCCTTCTCCTTGATGTAGCCGAGCATCCACGGCGGGCAGGCGACGCTGGCGAAGGTCCCGTTGGCGTACGCCTGGTCCCAGGACTTGTCGAACTGCTTGAGCTTGCCGGTCAGCCCGCCCTCGGCGGCCTGCATCGCCAGGCCCCAGGACGTCTTCACGGCCGGGCTGTCCTTGTAGATCAGCTCGCCCTGCTCGTCGTAGAAGCGCTGCGCGAAGCCGTTGTTGACGGCGGAGAACAGTCCGGCGGCCGAGTCGGTGAAGGTGGTGCCCTTGGGCGCCTTCGTCTTGTACTTCTTGCCGGTGTCGACGTACTTCTGCCAGTCACCCGCCCACAGTTTGCCGACGGCCTCCCGGTCGGTCGGCAGACCGGCCTTCTTGAAGAGGTCCTTGCGGTAGCACATGGCCATCGGCCCGATGTCCGTACCGAGCGCGATGGTCTTGCCGTCCTTCGACGACCCCTGCGCCCACTTCCAGTCCAGCCAGCTCGCCTTGTCGACGCCCTCGGCCTTGGACAGGTCCTCGAACTTGTCGGCCTGGGTGGTGACGACCTCGTTGATGTTGCCGACTTCGATGGCCTGAATGTCCTGCAGGCCACTGTTGGCCGCCAGGTGCGTGAGCAGCTCCGGGTAGTACGTGTCGTTGCGCTCGGTGACGTCTTCCTTGATCAGGATCTTCGGGTTCAGCTTCATGTATTCGTCATAGAGCCCGGCCTGCTTGTAGCCGAAGACGCCGAAGGTGCCGATCTCGATCGTGGTCTTGCCGGCGCTGTCCTTCTTGCCGCCTCCGGCCCCACCACCTCCGTCGCTGTCCTCGGCGCAGCCGCCGAGCAGACCGGCGCCGAGTGCGACGATCGCGGCAACGACCACCACCCGATGGGACGAACGGGTGCTGTTTGGCATGGCGTCCTCCTTGAGCCCGAACTGCTTTCCGCCCAGTCAACTGCTGCGATGTGCCAGCGAGTTGCGGCCACGAGGGTGGGCGGAGCAGATGCGGGGTATTTATGGGTCGGGTACCGTGGGAGCGCTCCCACCTGTGATGTGTTGAAGGGTCGCGGCTACCCGCAGGGGTGTCAAGGCACCGGACGGCGAGAGTTGAGGTCCGAGACCTCTATGAGATATTGCGCAGCGCCGGACAGGCGCACAGTGTGGGGAGGTCGGGACATGGTGACTCGTGGAATCAGGGGCCGCAGCGGTGGGCGGCCGACCCTGGAAGAAGTGGCCGCTCGCGCGGGTGTCGGGCGTGGCACCGTCTCCCGGGTGGTGAACGGCTCGCCGAGCGTCAGCGAGGAGACCAGGGCCGTGGTGGAGGCGGCCGTCGCCGAGCTGGGATACGTACCGAACCGGGCGGCCCGCGCGCTCGCGGCCAACCGGACCGACGCGATCGCCCTCGTCGTCCCCGAGGTCGAGGCCCGCTTCTTCGCCGAGCCGTACTTCTCCGAAATCGTCCGCGGGGTCGGCGCGGCCCTCGACGACACCGAGATGCAGCTGCTGCTGACCATCGTCGGCAACGACCGCGAGCGCGGCCGCCTCGCCCGTTACCTGGCGGGACACCGCGTCGACGGCGTACTGCTGGTCTCCGTGCACGCCGACGACCCGCTGCCCGAGCTGCTCGTCCAGCTGGGCATCCCGGCCGTCCTCAGCGGCCGCCGCTCCGAGGACGAGCCGCTCGCCTGGGTCGACGCGGACAATGTGGCGGGCGCGCGGAGCGCCGTCGACCACCTCATATCCCGGGGCCGGCGCTCGATAGCCACCATCACCGGACGACTCGATGTCTACGGCGCCCAGTGCCGCCTCGACGGCTACCGGCTGGCCCTGGCCGAGGCAGGACTCGACGGGGACGAGGGCCTGATCGCCCCCGCCGACTTCACCGAGGAGGGCGGCCGCCGCGCCATGGCCGACCTCCTTGAGCGCCGCCCGCAGCTGGACGCCGTCTTCGCCGCGTCCGACGTGATGGCGGCGGGCGCCCGCCAGGTGCTGCGCGAGCGGGGCCGCGGCGTCCCCGGTGATGTGGCGCTGGTCGGCTTCGACGACTCGGCCATCGCCCACCACATGGACCCGCCGCTCACCAGCGTCCACTGGTCGATCGAGGAGATGGGCCGCGAGATGGCCCGCGTCCTGCTCACGGAGATCGCCGAGGAGCGCCCGGCGGGCCCCCGCGGGACCCAGCACCGGCAGATCATGCTCCCGACCCGGCTCGTCGCCCGCGCCTCGTCCTGACACCCGGCGGGGGCGGTGGTCGGCCCGCCGGGGCACTCGCCGATGTGCGCCGCCGCCGACCGCGCCGCACGCTGGGACCATGGACGGACAGCCTGTGACCGTGTATCCGCCGGAGCCGGACGGCGGGCGCCGGGTCGTGGTCGGCGGCGAACCGCTCGGCCGCGCGCACCGCGTCGAGGACGTGGTCGAGTTCCTGCGCCGGGCCGGCCTGGACCAGATCGAGATCGAGGAGACGGACCTCATCGACTGGCGCGGCGTCGGCCCCGAACAGTGGGCGACCCCTGCCGATTAGGGAGTGTCCGGCTTCGTACGAACACGAAGAAGCCCCGGCCTGTTTCCACAGACCGGGGCTTCTTCTTCAGGGTGAGTGACGGGACTTGAACCCGCGGCCACCTGGACCACAACCAGGTGCTCTACCAACTGAGCTACACCCACCATGACCGGTCGTTTCCCGTGACCGGCTGAGAAAAAGTGTACAGGGTCCCCGAGGGTGCTCGCGCCCGGGTTTATCCGGGCCCTGGCGTGCCCTTATTCCGCAGGTAGGACGTACTTCGCCGCGATGGTCTTCGCCGTCTCGGAGTCGGGTCCCGGCTGTGGTACGAACACCGCTTCCCGGTAGTAGCGCAGCTCGGCGATGGACTCCCGGATGTCGGCGAGCGCCCGGTGGTTGCCGTTCTTCTCGGGGCTGTTGAAGTACGCCCGCGGGTACCAGCGGCGGGCCAGCTCCTTGACCGACGACACGTCGACGATCCGGTAGTGGAGGTAGGACTCCAGCGTCGCCATGTCGCGCAGCAGGAAGCCGCGGTCCGTGCCGACCGTGTTGCCGCACAGCGGCGCCTTGCCGGGCTCCTTGACGTGCTTGCGTACGTACGCCAGGACCTGCTCCTCGGCGTCGGCGAGGGTGGTGCCCCCCGCCAGTTCGTCGAGGAGCCCCGAGGTGGTGTGCATCTGCCGCACCACCTCGGGCATGGTCTCCAGGGCCGCGTCCGGCGGGCGGACAACAATGTCCACCCCGTCGCCGAGCACGTTGAGCTCCGAGTCGGTGACCAGTGCGGCCACCTCGATAAGTGCGTCGTCCGTCAACGAGAGCCCGGTCATCTCGCAGTCGATCCACACCATGCGGTCGTTCATGCGCCTCACCCTACGGGGCGTTCCCGCTGGCCGGGCAGCGCGGGGCGACCGTGGGTGTAGACGTCGGAGGTCGGCTTGCCCGGATCGTGCGCCGCGGAGCTGGTCGCGGTGGGACCTGACTGCATGCTCGCCGCCGCCGTCCGCCTGGCTTGGTGCGGCACGGCCTCCGCCGCCTGGGCGCTGATCTGGGCCACCTGGACCTGGGCGGACTGGACCTCGCCCGACGACGGCCTGCGGGCCCGGTACGCCGCCCGGTAGGCGGCAGGGGAGGACCCCAGCTGACGCCGGAAGTGCCCGCGCAGCGCGACCGGTGAGCGGAAGCCGCAGCGGCCCGCGACCTCGTCGACCGAATAGTCGGACGTCTCCAGGAGCCGCTGCGCCTGGAGCACCCGCTGCGTGATCAGCCACTGCAGGGGAGCGCTCCCGGTGAGCGAGCGGAACCTCCGGTCGAAGGTCCGCCGGCTCATATAGGCGCGCGCGGCCAGCGTCTCCACGTCGAACTGCTCATGGAGATGTTCCAGCGCCCAGGCGACGACCTCGGCCAGCGGATCGGCGCCGATCTCCTCGGGCAGGGATCTGTCGAGGTAGCGCTCCTGCCCGCCGCTGCGGCGCGGCGGCACGACGAGCCGGCGCGCCAGGGCGCCCGCGGCCTCGGTGCCGTGATCCGTACGCACGATGTGCAGGCACAGATCGATTCCGGCCGCCGTGCCGGCCGAGGTGAGCACATCGCCGTCGTCGACGAAGAGCTCCCTCGGGTCGACATGCACGGACGGATAGCGCTTCGCCAGCGTCGGTGCGTACATCCAGTGCGTGGTGGCGGGCCGGCCGTCCAGCAGCCCGGCCGCGGCGAGCACGAAGGCTCCCGTGCACAGGCCGACGATCCGGGCCCCCTCCTCGTGCGCGCGGCGCAACGCCTCCAGCGCCTCCGGCGGCGGCGGCGAAGTGATCGACCGCCATGCCGGTACGACAACGGTGCCCGCTCTGCTCATCGCCTCCAGCCCGTAGGGCGCGGTGAGTTCGAGCCCCCCGGTGGTGCGCAGCGGGCCGTCCTCGCCCGCGCACACCAGTAGTCGGTAACGGGGCACTCCTGCGTCCTGCCGGTCAATGCCGAACACAGAGAGCGGGATGGAGCTTTCGAAGATGGGGCCGCCGCTGAACAACAGCACGGCGACGATCTCCCGGCGGCGGCGCCCGGAGAGCTTGCGTGCGGCCTCCGGTAGAGCAGTGGAGTCCTGGCTCATGGCGCTAAGCCCCCCTTGGTGTTCGCGTCCTCTCGGTCCTGCACTTTTCCCCTCGGTCCTGCACGATTCCCCCGCCGTGTATACCCATGATCGAATCTACTGCGTTCCGTGCTGTTGGCGTGACAAGTTCGGTATCCGGCACAATGTCGACAAGGCAACTTGGCGCGAAGCATTCGATCACGAAGCGTTCCACTCACGGGCCCCACAGGGAAGTGGGCCTCGCGCTCATGGCCCGTCCCCGTAGGGTGTGAGAGCCGGATTCGGTCCTTTCATCCCTGGTGGCACGGGGGTTGGGAACTCATTCCGCCAAGGGTGGGGTAGTGAGCCGAAGTTGGCTGAAAAGATACGGGAGTGCGTGTGCGATCACGTCATTCTCCCGGCGTACTTCCTCCGGAGTGACGTCCGCCCCAGTGCGCCCCCGCAGCGTTCCGGCCGCGCCAGCCGGGCTGCGGCTCGACCGGCCCGGCCCTCTCGGCCCGGTCGGTCTGCCGGATCTGTCCCACTTGTTCCGCCCCGGCGGCGGCGCGCTCGGACTGGCGCAGCAGCACCCGGCAGACCGTCGTCACGGCAGCCAGCCCCAGCGCGGCCGCGGCGGCGGCGCCGAGCGAGGTTCCGTACGCGACGAGCACCATGGGGACGAGCGCGCAGCTGAACGCGGCCCAGCGGACCACATCACCGGCCGCGTCCCCGGTGGTGCGGTCCCCGGTGGCGCGGTCCCCGGTGCCGGCGTCGGCCGGCGGTGGCCCGTACGGCGCCGTGCGCGGCGCTGTGCGGGGCGTCGGGCGGCCGGGTGCGCGTTGGCGGCCGCGCGGGGCGGGCACGGGCGCGGGGGCGGTCGGAATTCCGGACACGGCGGGCTCCCTCACGTACGCGGGTCGGTGCCGGGCCTAACGGGCGGCGATCCTGGGGGTCACTCGGATCGCCGGGGATCACTCGCGTCGCTCAGCAGACGGCTGTACGGGGCAACCGGCATTGCCTTACGGGCCGGGCTCGGGCATGCTCCCCTGAAACGCCGCGAGAAGGGCGGCCGGCTCTGGGCAGGAGAGGAGTGTCGCCGTACCCTTGTGGGTAGGGCTTGGGAAGATGATTCCCGGACACAGCTCCACCACCCCTAGCCACTCCCTCCCTCAGTAAGCGACCCAATCCCCAGAGGATTCTTCGCCGAGACACCGATGGCCGGTCACGAAATCCCAGAACCCGCAGACCGCAAGCAGGTCGCCGATCCCCTGGACGACCTCCGTGCGGCGGAACAAACGCGCCATTCCTGCGACCCCGCTTTCCAGCACGGTGTCGTCGTCGGCTTCGACGGCTCGACATCCAGTGAGCGGGCGCTCGCGTATGCGATCGGCATGGCCAGGCGGCTCGGTTCCGGCCTGATCATCGTCCATGTCGCCAACCGGCTGCCGACCACGGTCTGGGCGGGCTGCGAGCCGCCGGTCTTCGTCGACGTACCGGATCACCGCACCGAGGTGCTCGGGCTTGAGCTCGCCTGCGCGGACTATCTGGCCGAGGTGCCGTGGATCCTCGTCGAGCGGGGCGGCGACATCTGCCACGAGCTCGAAGAGGTCGGCAAGGAGTACTCGGCCGACGGCATCGTGGTCGGCTCCACGCACGGCATCGTGGGCCGCATCTTCGGCTCGGTGGCGGGCCGCCTCGCGCGGCGCGCGCAGCGCCCGGTCATCGTGATCCCGTAGCGCCTGCGCGCCCCGCCGCCCGGATGCCCTTACCTCCAGGTGGGAGGGCATGGGCCGGTGTGTGCCCGGCGATAAATCTACCCACGGGTAGGGGTGGATTGTGCGCTTGTGAAGGGTAGATAACGGGCGCACAGCAGTACACGCACCAAGCACTGTGAAGGGAGCCCGCCGTGGACACCAACGACGTCTCTGCGGGAAGCACCACCACCGTCCTCGGACATCTCGCACTCGGACTGACCCTGCTGGCCTTCGGTATCGGCCACACCGAAATCATCGACGGCGTAACGGCGGCGGACGCTGTCCCGTTCGGCCTCTTCGTCGGAGGCATCGCGCTCTTCGTCGCCGGACTGTTCGAGTTCCGCGCGGGCAGCGCGTTCACCGGTACTGCCTTCGCCGGGCTCGCTGCCTTCTGGTTCACCTGGGGCGTGGGAGCGGACGCGGGCGGCGCGGCCGTCTCGGCGGAGGCCGCCGGTCTCTTCCTGCTCCTGTTCGCGCTGCTCGCCCTGAGCCTCACCCTCGGGGCGGCGGGCAGCGGGATGCTCACGCAGGGCATGTACGGCATGCTCTGCGTCTCGCTCCTGCTCCTCGGCATCGCGCAGTTCGCCGACAGCGCCGGTCTCGCGAAGGCCGCCGGCTGGGTGGCCGTGGTGGCCGGAGCCGCGTCCTGGTACGCGGCGACGGCGGCTCTCGCCCACTGGCCGAAGGCCCTGCCCGGCCACGCTCCCGGCCACCGGATGACGGCCGCGGGATGACGTCCGCGGGCTGAGCCCGGACCACACGCCGGCGTTGGGCATGCCGGTATGCGAAAGGGCGGTCCCCGTGCGCATGGTGGCGCGCACGGAGACCGCCCTTGCGTGCGGTTGCGGTAACCGCCCTACGACTATTCGACCGTTACGGACTTGGCGAGGTTACGGGGCTTGTCGATGTCCCGGCCCATGGCCAAAGCCGTGTGGTACGCGAACAGTTGGAGCGGGATACCCAGCAGGATCGGGTCCAGCTCGGTCTCGTTCTTCGGCACCACAATGGTGTGGTCGGCCTTCTCCTGCTCGCGGTGCGCGACCGCCAGGATCCGGCCGCTGCGCGCCTTGATCTCCTCCAGTGCCGCCCGGTTCTTCTCCAGCAGATCGTCGTCGGGGACGATCGCGACCGTCGGCAGCGCGGGCTCGATCAGCGCGAGCGGGCCGTGCTTGAGCTCCGATGCCGGGTACGCCTCGGCGTGGATGTAGGAGATCTCCTTCAGCTTGAGGGAGGCCTCCAGCGCCACCGGATAGCCGCGGACCCGGCCGATGAACATCATCGACTGGGCGCCCGCGTACTCCTCGGCGAGCTTCCTGATCTCGGCCTCGCCCTCCAGGATCTCGGCGATCTGGCCGGGCAGCTTGCGCAGGCCCGCGATGAGCCGCTTGCCGTCCGCGACGGACAGGTCGCGGATGCGGCCCAGGTGCAGGGCGAGCAGCGCGAAGGCGACCACCGTATTGGTGAAGCACTTGGTGGAGACGACGCAGACCTCGGGTCCCGCGTGCACATACATGCCGCCGTCGGCCTCCCGGGCGATGGCGGAGCCGACGACGTTGACCACGCCGAGGACGCGGGCGCCCTTGCGCTTGAGCTCCTGCACGGCGGCCAGCACGTCGTACGTCTCACCGGACTGGGAGACCGCGACATAGAGCGTGTCGGGGTCCACGACCGGGTTGCGGTAGCGGAACTCGGAGGCGGGCTCGGCGTCGGCGGGGATGCGCGCCAGCTCCTCGATCAGCTGGGCGCCGATCATGCCCGCGTGGTACGAGGTGCCGCAGCCGAGGATCTTCACCCGGCGGATGCCGCGTGCCTCGCGGGCGTCGAGGTTCAGGCCGCCCAGGTGCACGGTGGAGAAGCGGTCGTCGATGCGGCCGCGCAGCACGCGGTCCACCGCCTCGGCCTGCTCGGAGATCTCCTTGTGCATATACGTGTCGTGGCCGCCCATGTCGTACGACTCGGCCTCCCACTCCACGGTGGTCGGCGTGGCCGTCGTGCGCGAACCCTCGGTCGTGTACGTACGGAAGTCGTCGGCCTTGAGGGTCGCCATTTCGCCATCCTCAAGGGTGACGATCTGGCGGGTGTGGGAAACGAGCGCCGCGATGTCGGAGGCGATAAACATTTCCTTCTCGCCAATTCCGAGAACGACCGGCGAACCGTTGCGCGCGACGACGATGCGGTCGGAGAAATCGGCGTGCATGACGGCGAGACCGTACGTGCCCTCGACGTGCCGCAGCGCCTCGCGGACCTTCTCCTCCAGCGTTTCGGCCTCGGAGCGCGCGACGAGGTGGACGAGGACCTCGGTGTCGGTCTCGGAGAGGAACTCGATGCCGTCGGCGATCAGCTTGGCGCGCAGCTCGGTGGCGTTGTCGATGATGCCGTTGTGTACGACGGCGACCTTGCCCTCGGTGTCCAGGTGCGGGTGCGCGTTCTCGTCGCTCGGGACGCCGTGGGTGGCCCAGCGGGTGTGCGCGATGCCGGTGGTGCCGGCGAAGCGCTTGGGGACGCGGGCCTCCAGCTCGCGGACGCGGCCCTTGGCCTTGACCATTCGCAGGCCGGCGGCCTTGGGGCTGGTGATCACGATGCCCGCGGAGTCGTAACCCCGGTACTCCAGCCGCTGCAGGCCTTCGAGCAGCAGAGGGGCGACGTCACGCTTGCCGATGTAACCGACGATTCCGCACATAAAGTATTGCCTCCGTGTTTGCCGGTGGGTGCCTGGCCCTCGCCTGGCGGTCGCGCGGCCGTGGCTCAGCCGTAGACGAGGCGGCGAAGCTGCCGGAGCGAGAGCTCCGGCGGCGCCACCGCGCGGTGCGGCAGCTCGGCCGCGATCCGCTCGAAGATCTCGGTGTTCACCAGGCCGCCGGACTGCAGTTCGCGGTGGCGGCGGCGGACGAAATCCTCGGTCGTCTCGTCGAAGTACGCCAGCACGTCCAGCACCACCCGGGCGGCCTCACCGCGCGGGAGCGCGGTGCTGCGTACCAGGTGATCGATGAGGTCGTCGTGCGACGAGCTGGACGGTCGGCGTTCGAGCACCCATCGATACTGCTGTTTTGATGCGGCTTTAGCAAGAATCCTGCCCGCAATCGGGCAGGATTATGCCGTACTGGCTCAGAGAAGCCACCTTACTGGCTCAGAGACGCTTCGGGACGGCCTGTTTGGCGGTGCTGAAGTCGTCATCCGTGAGGACCCGGCCTGATGCAGCTCCCCGAGCTCACGCAGCCTGCGCAGCAGCGCGTCATGATCGTCCCCGGCGGCCCGCGGCGCGGGGCCGGCCTTCGTCAGGGTGAGCCGGACGCCGTCCCCGTCGAAGGAGGCCGTGCCGTCCCCGTCGCCGCCCGACACATTTCCGCCATGCGGGGATTCTCGCGCCGGAGACCGGGGATCCTCCCTCCTGGGGGCGAGAAGTGGTCTACACCCTTGACCCGAAGTGGGGCGCACGGTACCCATGGTGACCGTTCGCCTGTATCACGCCACAGTTGCGCAGCCCCCTTGAAGGGACCGCTTGTGAGACACCGCAGATCGATTTCCCGCATGCTTGCCCCGCTGCTGCTCGTTGTCGCGGCCGGCGCCACGAGCATCGCGGCCGCCCCAGCCAACGCCCAACCAGCGGCCAAGCCAAGACCGTTGGGCCAAGTGGTCCCCGCGCCCGCCTCCGTTTCCGAGGGCGGGCCTTCGTATGCCCTCTCGGACAAGACTCGGATCAGGGTCGACGACGACTCTCACGAGGTGCACCGGATCGGCTCCTATCTGGCGGACGTCCTGCGTCCGTCCACCGGATACGCGCTGCCCGTCACCAACCGGGACGCCAAGGACGGCATCCGCCTCCGGCTGAGCTCCGACCGCTCGTTGGGCGCGGAGGGCTACCGGCTGTCGTCCGGGCGGTACGGGGTCACCATCACCGCGGGCAAGGCCGCAGGGCTCTTCCACGGTGTTCAGACGCTCCGTCAGCTGCTGCCCGCGGCGGTCGAGAAGGACACCAGGCAGCAGGGGCCGTGGAAGGTGGTCGGCGGCACCATCAAGGACGTACCGCGCTACGGCTACCGGGGTGCGATGCTCGACGTCTCGCGGCACTTCTTCACGGTGGAGCAGGTCAAGCGCTACATCGACCAGATGGCCCTCTACAAGATCAACAAGCTGCATCTGCATCTCTCCGACGACCAGGGCTGGCGGATCGCCATCGACTCCTGGCCCCGGCTCGCGACGTACGGCGGCTCGACGCAGGTCGGTGGCGGCCCCGGCGGCTACTACTCGAAGGCCGACTACAAGGAGATCGTGCGGTACGCGTCATCGCGCTACCTGGAGGTCGTCCCCGAGATCGACCTGCCGGGCCACACGAACGCCGCGCTCGCCTCCTACGCCGAGCTGAACTGCGACGGGATCGCGCCGCCGCTCTACACGGGTACGGAAGTGGGCTTCAGCTCGCTCTGCGCGGCGAAGGCCGTCACGTACAGGTTCCTGGACGACGTGGTGCGCGAGCTCGCCGCGCTGACGCCGGGCAAGTACATCCACATCGGGGGCGACGAGGCACACTCCACCAGCCACGACGACTATGTGACCTTCATGGACAAGGCACAGGCCGTCGTCGGCAAGTACGGCAAGAAGGTCATGGGCTGGCACCAGCTGGCCGGCGCCAGGCCGGTCAAGGACGCCGTCGCCCAGTACTGGGGTTACGACGCGACCTCGGCGGCGGAGAAGGCGAAGGTCGTCGACGCGGCGAAGAAGGGCACCAAGCTGGTCCTCTCGCCGGCCGACCGGGCGTACCTCGACATGAAGTACAACAAGGACACGCCGCTGGGCCTGAGTTGGGCGGGCTTCGTCGAGGTGCAGCGGTCCTACGACTGGAACCCGCAGACGTATCTCCCGGGTGTTCCCGACGGATCCGTCCTCGGGGTCGAGGCGCCGCTGTGGTCGGAGACCATCTCGACCAACGACCACATCGAGTTCATGGCGTTCCCGCGGCTGCCCGGCATTGCCGAGCTCGGCTGGTCGCCCGCGTCGACGCACGACTGGGACACGTACAAGGTGCGGCTGGGGGCGCAGGGGCCTCGGATGGCCGCGCTCGGCATCGACTTCTACCGTTCGTCGCAGGTGCCCTGGGCCGCGCGGTGAGGTGAGGGCGGCGGCGGGCCATGTTTCCCGGCCTGCCGCCGCCCCCACCCGTCACGCGGTGCGCTCGCGGACCATGAGCGCGGCCCGCTTGTCGGCCAGTTCCAGCTCCCGCACCTTACGGAAACCGGCCCTTTCGAAGACCCGCACCGAGCGCACATTGCGTACGTCCGGCTCGGCCACCACCCGCTGCGCGTCCGGCAGGCTCGTCAACTGCCAGCCGGACACCGCCCGCAGCAGGTCGGCGCCGAGCCCACGGCCCCGGACATCGGACGGGCCGAGCAGCAGATGCACGCCCGCGTCGTGCGGCACGGCGTCGTAGCGGCCCGCGAGCAGGGGGTCGAGATCCGCGCGGTACAGCTCCCAGTAGCTCATCGGTGTGCCGTCGAGGCAGCCGATGTACGGCGTGGAGTAGCTGCTGGCGAGCTGCCCGCGCAGATACTCCCCGATCTTCTCCGCCGGCTCGGCCGTCTCCCAGAAACGGGCGACCTGCGGGTCGTTCATCCAGGCGTGCACCGTCGCCAGGTCGGCTTCGGGATCGACGGCCCGCAGGGTGAAAATCCCGTCCTCCAGGTCGGCCAGGGTGATCGGGAGGCTCTGAGTAGTGGTCACTGGTGTACCTCCGCAAGGGGGTTGACGATGTCGATGTAGACCGACTGGGACTCCAACGGGCCCGTCAGCTCGTCCAGGCCCCGCACCCGCGTCAGTAGATTCGCCTTGCAGCTCAGGGTGGGCGAGGTGCGCAGGGCGGTGGCGAGGCCGAGCCGGTCGCCGTGCTCCGCGGCGAGTTTGTCGAGCGTCGCTGCGGCGCGCCGCAGCAGGGCCCGCTCGTCGGCGAGGCCCTCGGACCCCAGGGCGCCGACGAGGCCGAGCAGGTTGTTGATGCCGACGTAGTAGATGAGCCGCTCGTCGATGACCTCGTCGGCGACATACGTGCCCAGATCGCGGCCCACGTCGGGGACCCAGGGGTAGAGCGCGGCGGAGCGGGTGGGCGAGAAGTAGTAGCCCTGGTTGTCGCGGTAGCGGCCGCCCGCCGGCATGCCCTCGTCGTCGAGCACGACCAGGGAGTTCTGCTGGTGCGCCTCCAGGCCCAGGCCGTACGTGGCGTACAGCCACAGCACCGGCGTGACGACCGCCTCCAGGTAGCGGTCGAACCAGTCCTCGGCCACCTCGGCGACCCGGCGTCCGGTGCTCCCGGCGATGGAGTGCACAAGGTCCGCCAACTGGGAGCGGCCCGACGGGAGATCGGGGCGTACCGAGACAAGTCCCGCCACGCAGAAGGCGCGTACGCCGTCATCGCCGCCGGGGAACGGGTTGTCGCGTACGACGACATCCAGGCCGGTGGGTGATCCGTCCGCGGCGTCCACCGCGATCCAGGCGGGGTCGCGCACGATGTCGAAGCCCGGGTGTGCGGCGCGCAGCGCCTCGCCGAGGCCCGCGGTGAGCAACCGGTCGATCGCGGTGCCGCGCTTCAGCTCGATCCGCATGTTCTCGCGGCGGGAGTTGGTGATGCGCAGGCCCAGCGAGAACTTCAGCATCACCGGTGCGTCGGCCCGGTACACGGTCCGCACCGAGGAGGTCGGCGACCAGCAGGGCCCCGCCGGGCCGAGGTCGTGCAGCAGCCCCGCGTCGAGCAGCGCCCGCACACCGGGGCGGCTGAGGGCGTCCTTGGCCTGCCAGGGGTGGGCGGGCACCAGGACGGTGCCTTCGGGCGCGGACAGTTCCCCGGCGAGCTCGGCCATCAGGTCCTGCGCGCTGCGGCCGAGGGCCGAGTCGGCGCTGACAACGGACGGGTCGGCGGCGAACCAGTGCAGCGGGAAGGAACCGCGCAACTCGGGCGAGTACGAACGCAGTTCGGCATCCGTGATGCCCTCGCGACTCTTGGGCGTCGGGTGCAGCGGGTGGCCGCAGATCAGCGACTGCTCGCCGGCCAGGAAGGGGGTGGTGCCCTCGGGGTCCTGCGGGGCGGCGGCGCGGGCCGCCACGAAATCGGCGACGCGGCGCGTGGAGTCGCTGACGCGGCCGGTCAGATCCGCGACGGCGGCGGGGTCGGCGGCCGCCGTCTCGACGGCGATGAGCGCGGCGAGCGCGGGGGCGGCGAGCGGCGTACCGACTCCGGCGATACGGGCCGGGCCGAAGCGGTGCCAGCCGACGGCCGACCAGTACGCGACCGGGACTTCGACGGCGGTGCCGGTTGCGGGCAGGTCCAGCCTCAGGACACCACCGGCGGGCCGCGGCACGCCGGTCTCGCGCACCCAGCAGCGCAACAGGCACTCGGTGGCGGCGGCATCGGCGACGGAGTCCGCGGCCGGCCGGCCCATGGGCCGCGGAACAGTCGAATGGCGGTGGTTCAGCGGCGGGCTCATGACGGATCCCTTTCTGACGGAAAGCCGGGTGATGATTCTGACAAGCCCTACCTGATGTGCAGACCCTCGCCCTGTGACGGCCTGGTGTGCAGACCCTCGCCCTGTGACGCCCGGTCCGTCTGTGACGGCCGGTCCGCCTGTGAGGCTCGGTCCGCCACACGCCGGGCGGTCGAAGCGGCGGACGTCGCGGTGGCGCCGCCCAGGCCGAAGGTGGTGAAGGCGGTACGCGAAGGGAGGGGGTAAGCGTCGCCCCCGGTCAGGGCGTTGAGGACAACGGCTGAGCGCCAGGCGGCCAGCCCCAGGTCCGGGGCGCCGACCCCATGGGTGTGCCGCTCCGCGTTTTGCACGAACACCGACCCGCCCACCTTCTCGTCAAGAACGAGCCGGTGGTCCGCGTCGATGTCGGGCCGCCCCGCCCCGTCACGGGACAGGTACGGCAGTAGCGGCTCGATCACCCCTTCCATCGGCCGCTCCGCGTAACCGGTGGCCAGCACCACCGCGTCCGTCATCAGCCGCGCCTCCGCCTCCTGCTGTGCATGGGTCACGCTCAGCTCGATCCGGCCGTCGGCTCCGCGCCGCGCGGAGCGCACGGCCACCCCGGGCGTGAGCGCGGCGTCCGGCCACCGGCCGCCCAGCGTGCGCCGGTACAGCTCGTCGTGGATCTCGCCGAGCGTGTCGCCGCTGACCCCCTTGTACAACTGCCACTGCTGCGGCAGCAGCCGGTCGCGCACCGGCTCGGACAGGCGGTGGAAGTACCGCGTGTAGTCGGGCGTGAACTGCTCCAGGCCCAGCTTGCTGTACTCCATCGGCGCGAACGCCGGGGTGCGCGTCAGCCAGGTCAACCCCTCGCCGCCCTCGGGCCGGTGGCGCAGCAGATCGAGGAAGACCTCGGCGCCCGACTGCCCGGAGCCGATCACCGTGACATGGTCGGCGGCCAGCAACTGCGCGCGCCGGTCCAGGTATTCGGCGGAGTGCCAGACCGGCGCCGACGAGTCGTACGTGAGATCTCGCAGCGGTTCGGGGATCTTCGGCGCCGTACCGACGCCGAGCACCAGATTGCGCGCGAGATAGCGGCCGCAGCCCTCCGCGCCACC
Organism: Streptomyces changchenzhani; assembly: GCF_039766235.1. Taxonomy (NCBI): domain Bacteria; kingdom Bacillati; phylum Actinomycetota; class Actinomycetes; order Kitasatosporales; family Streptomycetaceae; genus Streptomyces; species Streptomyces changchenzhani. The sequence goes on from NZ_JBDHNH010000001.1 coordinate 1,354,279, forward strand.
GTCCGGATCGATCCGGGTGAAGTCCACCTCGAACGCCCCGCGTTCGGCGTCCCAGCGCACCGTGTCCACCTGGTGGCCGAAGCGGCAGGACGGCAGCTGCTCACTGACCCAGCGGCAGTACGCGTCGTACTCCGCCCGGTCCAGATGGAAGCGCTCGGCGAAGTAGAAGGGGAAGAGCCGCTCCCTGATCCGGATGTAGTTCAGGAACGACCACTTGCTGGTCGGGTCGACCAGGCTCACCAGGTCGGCCAGGAACGGGACTTGGAGGGTGGCGCCGTCGATGAGCAGTCCCGGGTGCCACTGGAACGCGGTGCTCTGCTCCAGGAACGCGGTGCTCAGCTCCGGTACGCCGTCGGCGAGCGCGGCCAGCGAGAGGTTGAAGGGCCCGATGCCCACACCGAGCAGGTCGAGAATCTCTTCTTCGGCGATTGGGGCGTTCATCCGGTCGCTCCAGGGAGGTGGGGGGAGTGCGCGCGGTCCGCCGCGCAGTCGGAGACCAGTTGGAGCAGCCCGGTGAGGTCCGCGGGGTGGAACTCCGGGTGCAGCAGCGTGGCCTTCAGCCACAACTTCCGTTGCCCGTCGCCGTCCTCGGCCACCGCGCGGCCGACGACCGCGCGCCCCTCTTCGAGGAGCCTGCGCCGGATCGCCGCGACGAGTTCGTCGCCCGCGGCGGCCGGCAGCCGGTCGGCGGCGACCGGGCGGAACAGCACGGTGCTGATGCCCGGCGCGCCGGGGCGCAACCGCAGTCCGGGCTGTGCGGCGACCGCCGAGGCGAACCCTTGTGCCGTGTCGACGCAGTGCTCGACCAGGGCGCCCAACCCCTCGCGGCCCAGGGCCCGCAGGGTCACCGCGATCTTCAGGGCGTCGGGGCGCCGTGAGGTGCGGATGGAGCGGCCGAGGAGGTCGGGGAGCCCTGCCTCGGTGTCGTCGTCGGCGTTCAAGTAGTCGGCCTGGAAGGCGAGATGGTCCAGGGTGCGCGTGTCGCTGACGGCGAGCAGCCCGGCCGCGACTGGCTGCCAGCCCAGCTTGTGCAGGTCGAAGGTGACGGAGACCGCGGACTCGATACCCGCCAGAAGCGGCGCGAGCCGGTCGCTGAACAGCAGCGGTCCGCCGTACGCGGCGTCCACATGCAGCTCGGCGCCGTGCGCGGCCGTGATCCTCGCGATCTCGGGCAGCGGGTCGATCAGCCCCTCGTCGGTGGTGCCCGCGGTGGCCACCACCAGCATCGGCATCCCCTCGTACTCCGCGAGCACCGGGTCCAGTGCCTCGGGCACGATGCGTCCGCCCCGGCACTCGACGGTGGCGGGGGTCGGCAGCCCCAGCATCCAGGCGGCCCGCTGCACGCTGTGGTGGGCGTTGGTGCCGCACACCACCTGCACCGTGCGCTCTCCGGCGGCCCGCGCCCGCTCCCTGGCCAGCAGCAGCGCCACCAGGTTGGACTCGGTGCCGCCGCTGGTGATCAGGGCGTCGGGCCGCGGTTGCCCCGGGTAGACGAGCGCGGCGAGCGCGCCGGTGACCTCGTTCTCGATGACGCCGGCGGCGGGCGCCTGGTCCCAGGAGTCCATGGACGGGTTGAGCGCGGACGCGGCCAGGTCGGCGGCGGCGGCGACCGCCAGCGGCGGGCAGTGCAGATGCGCTACGCAGTACGGGTCGGCGGGATCGGCGGCGCCCTTGGTCACGGCCCTGACGAGGGTACGGAGCGCGTCCTCGGCCCCGGTGCCTCGCGTGGGCAGCGCGGGCGAGCAGAGGGCCCGTACCTGCGCGGCGACGGTGTCGGGCCCGCCGGCCGGCAGCGGCCCGCCCCGATCCGCGGCGCCCTCGGCCAGCGCGTCGATCACGATGCCGGTCAACTCACTCAGAATCGCGGGGCCTTGGGTGCCACCTGCGACGGCGGACGGGCCGAAGCGGGGCTTCGACCCCGTGAAGGCGCCCTCGTGTTGCCCGGGGTGGCCGGGGTGGCCGTGTCCGTCGAGGGGCGCGTCAGCAGGCGTTGTCAAGAGAGTCTCCCGGGTACTGCTCGGCATGGCCGGCGATCAGGTCCAGGACGGCCACGAGGTCCGTGGACGTCGGCTCGGAATCGGGCAGGGCGAACTTCAAATTCTGGTGCCCACCGGCCTTCGCCCCGGCCACTACGGCCTCACCCAACGCGAACAGGTCTCCGGCTCCCTACGCTTCCTCTGCCTCTTCCCTCAGTTGCCCCTCGCTGAGCCCACGCCGCCAGTACCCGACGAACGTGACGCGCCCGCGGTCGATTTGGCGCTCCCTCACGAGCTGGCGGCCCAGCGCCCGTACGCAGGAGGCCTCACCGGCGATCCAGGTGTACGGCGTCCCCTCGGGCAGCCCACCAGGCGCTTCGGCGGCGGGCACCGCGCTGATGGCTTCCAGCGCGTGCGGCGGGGTCAGCCCGTCTTCTTGGCCGTCTCGACGGCCTTGGCGAGGTCCTCAAGGATCACGGCGCACTTGTCGTACGAGAAGATCGGCTCCGTGGTGCGCGGAATGACCTGTCCGGCCTTGACGGCGGGCAGCCCGGTCCAGGTCGGCTTGTCCTTGAGGGCGGCGGGCTGCAGGGCCGAAGTGCGGTTGTCCATCATGATGATGTCGGCCTTGTACTTGCCGAGGTTCTCCCAGCTGAGCCCCTCGAAGAAGCCCGCCGCGTCCACCTTCGGCTTGACGAACTTCACGCCCAGCTCCTCGAAGTAGAGCGTGTCGGCGGACGTCTTCGCGAGGGAGACGTAGAAGAGGTCCTGGCTGGCCGAGCCGACCATGACGGTGATCTCGGGCCGGGACTTGGCGGCCTGCCGCAGTCGCGCGGCGGCCTTCTCGAAGCGGGCCTTGGCGTCGGTGACCTTCTTGGCCTTCAGGTCCGCGCCGAGGGACTCGGCGAGGTCCGCGTGGCGCTGGATCGCCTTGGGCATGTTCGTCTGGGAGACCCACAGGGCGACGCTCGGAGCCACCGCGTAGATCTTCTTCGCGGACTGCTCGGGGACGTACCAGAGCACGTCCTTCTCCCACATCGCGCTGACCAGCAGATCGGGGTTGAGCGCGGCGTACTTCTCGACGTTGAACGCGCCGTAGGTGTTGCCGAGGATCTCGACCTTGGAGATGTCGAGGTCGCCGGCCTGTATGTCGGCCTTGCCGTCCTTGGTCCGGGTCGGGCCGAAGACGCCCTTGACCTCGACGCCGTAGTCGTGGAGGGCGGCGGCCGTGCCGGTGAAGGCGACGATGCTCTTCGGGGTGTTCTTGAGCTCGACCGTCTTGCCACGGTCGTCCTTGAAGGACCAGGGGCCCGACTTCTTGGCGCTCGTGCCCTCGGCCTCGCCGCTCTTCGCCGAAGTCTCACCACAGGCGGTCAGCGCGGCGCCGATGCCGATGGCGCCGCCCGCGGCGAGGAGGCCGCGGCGGGAGAGGCGGGGGAGTCGGGAAGCTCGGGCCTGAGGCATGGTGCTGTCTGCTTTCGTATGTGCGGCGAGGTCCACCACGGGGGGCAAGTCCGAGGGTAGGTTAGCCTAACCTCACACGTTTCGGCGGGGAGGGGTGGTGTCCTGAAACCCCCTGCGGACCGTCACCCTCCGCCCTGCGGCGATGACAGATGGTGGCGCCGATGCCATGGTGAGCCCGCTCAGCTTGTCCAACGCTCTTCCAGCTCTTCACTCAGAGATGGAACGACATGGGTTCATGGAAGTGGAACGGCCAACAGAGGCCCACCACGGCAGTAGGCGTCCGAGGCACGGCAGGCATCGTCACGATGAAGGACGACCCGCAGGCCGCACAGCGCCCGTACGTCTTCGTGCGCGGCTACGACTCGCGACTGCACGTCAACTGGTGGGACGGCAAGAGCTGGCACTGGAACGACCAGGGCACCCCGTCCGGCCGCACCATCCTGGAGTCCGTCGGCGCAGTGACGGTGCAGGACAGTCCGCAGGCCGCGCAGCGCCCCTACGCCTTCGTCATCACCGACGACTCGAAGCTGCACGTCAACTGGTGGGACGGCAAGCAGTGGAAGTGGAACGACCAGGAGGCGCCGGCCGGTCGCCGGGTCCGCGAGGGCGTAGGCGTCCTCACCATGCAGGACAGTCCGCAGGCCGCGCAGCGCCCGTACGCGTTCGTCATCACCGACGACTACCACCTCCAGGTCAACTGGTGGGATGGCAGCAAGTGGCACTGGAGCGACCAGGGCACCCCGCCGGGCCGCACCATTTCGCGCCCTCTCGGCGTCACCAACCTCCGCGACAATCCGAACGCCGCCGACCGCCCGTACGCCTTCGTCATCACGGACGACTCCGCTCTCTGGGTGAACTGGTGGGACGGCGCCAAGTGGCACTGGAGCGACCAGGGCGCCCCGGCCGCCACGCGGGTCAAGAAGGGCGCCGGCGTCGTCAGCGTCCGCGACAACCCGAAAGCGGCGGACCGCCCGTACGCCTTCGTCCAGGGCTACGACTCGAAGCTGTACGTGAACTGGTGGGACGGCAGCAAGTGGAACTGGAGCGAGCAGGGCACCCCGCCCGGCCGCCTGATCCTCGACTCCGTCGGCACGGTCACGATGAAGGACGACCCCAACGCCTTCACCCGCCCGTACGCCTTCGTCATCGCCGACGACTCGAAGCTGTACGTGAACTGGTGGGACGGCAGCAAGTGGAACTGGGCGGCCCAGGGCACCCCGCCCGGACGGGTCATCGAACGGCCGGGCGAGGTGACGACGGTCCAGGACACGACCGGCGCGCCGCAGCGGCCGTACGCCTTCGTCATCACCGATGACTCCGACCTGTACGTGAACTGGTGGTCCCTGCCGTAGCGGCTGTCGCGGAGCGTGGTCCCGTACTCGCCGCCGACCGACGGCCCGCCGTCGGCGGCGGCGGGTCTGTCGGAGCCGGCCACCTCGCAGCGGCGGCCTCGGCCGAACGTGTACTCCTTGCCGTATCTGCAGCGTTTCTCCGCCCGGCGCCGCCGCGATACGGATCCCCACCGGCCCGCTCCACGGGCCGGTGGGGATCCGGCCTGTCGCGCCGGCGCCCGCCCGCGGCAGGTCCCTGTTCGTACGGCTTCCGGCGCTACGCGGTGGCGCCGTGAGCGCCGTGGGTCGGGCAGGCGCAAACCCTCGAAGGCGGCGAGTGTTTCGGGGACATAAAGAAGTGGTGGACTTTCTTCTGCCGCTCCGACAGTGTGTGGACCCTTGATCGCGAATCAATGGTGATCCGCAGGTCCGACCCTCCTGCCCCCAAGGGGAACTGATGAGCCCGTCCCGCCGCCTGCCCTTCCGCCGCACCGCGACGGCGTGTGCCGCCGCCTCGCTGGCCCTGTCGCTCGGTGCGTGCAGCAGCAGCGACGACGGCGCGACAGTAAAGGGCGCAAAACTGGTCAAGGCCGGCCAGATCACTACCTGCACGCACCTCCCGTACGCGCCCTTCCAGTCGGAGAAGGACGGCAAGGTCGTCGGCTTCGACGTCTCGATGATCGACCTGGTCGCCAAGGAGCTCGGCGTCAAGCAGGAGATCGTCGACAAGTCCTTCGAGACGATCAAGACCGGCGCCGACCTCAACGCCAACGTCTGTGACGTCGCCGCGGCCGGCATGACGATCACCGAGGAGCGCAAGCAGAACCTCGCCTTCTCCTCCCCCTACTTCGAGGCGACCCAGGCCCTGCTGGCCCGCAAGGGCATCAAGGCGTCGACCGTCGAGGACATCACCAAGCAGAAGCTGAAGTTCGGTTCGCAGTCCTCCACCACCGGTGAGGACTTCGCCCACAAGCACGGCGCCGACCCGCAGTCCTTCGAGAGCTCCGACGCCGAGCTCAACGGGCTGCGCACCGGACAGGTCGATGTCATCGTGCAGGACTACCCGGTCGTGCAGAACTGGCTCAAGGACCCCGCCACCGCCGCGAAGTACGAGATCGTCGGCAACCTCGACACCGGTGAGGAGTACGGCTTCGCGGTCCGCAAGGAGGGCAACGCCAAGCTCGTCGAGCTGATCAACAAGGCCATCAAGACGGCCAAGGCGGACGGCACGTACAAGAAGCTCTATGAGCAGTGGATCGGCCCGATGCCGAAGGGTGTCGACGCCCAGTGACCACCCTGACCCCCGAGAAGCCGGCGCTGCGCAAGCGCATGTCGCCGCGCCGCCGCCGCCGGATCTCGCGCGGTGTGCAGTACGGCGTCTTCGCGGTCATCGTGGTGGTCGTCGGCGCGCTCGCCGACTGGAACGTCCTCCAGGAGCAGTTCCTGGACCCGTCCGTCGCCAAGCAGCTCTTCCCCGACATCATCACGGTCGCCCTGCTGAACACCGTGGTGTACACCCTCACCGGCTTCGGCGTGGGCCTCGTCCTCGGGCTCGTCGTCGCGCTGATGCGGCTCTCCTCCGTGGCGCCGTACCGCTGGATCGCTATGGTGTACATCGAGTTCTTCCGCGGCCTGCCCGCCCTGCTGATCTTCATCTTCGTCGGCGTGGGCGTCCCGCTCGCCTTCCCTGGGATTTCGTTCCCCGGCGGCGCGTACGGACAGGTCGCCGTCGCCCTCGGCCTGGTCGCCGCCGCCTACATGGCCGAGACGATCCGGGCCGGCATCCAGGCCGTCCCGCGCGGACAGCTGGAAGCGGCCCGCACCCTGGGCATGTCCCACGCCACCGCGATGCGCTCGATCGTGATCCCGCAGGCCTTCCGGGTCATCGTGCCGCCGCTCACCAACGAACTGGTCCTGCTCTTCAAGGACTCCTCGCTGGTGCTCTTCCTCGGAGTCACGCTCCAGCAGCGCGAACTCACCAAGTTCGGCCGGGACTTGGCCAGTACGACGGCGAACACCACCCCCATCTTCGTTGCGGGCCTGTGCTACCTGCTGGTCACCATCCCGCTCGGCCATCTCGTTCGGCGCCTAGAGGCCCGTCACGCAAAGGCGAGGTGATCGCGTCATGACCGAGGCGATCGAAATCCAGGGCCTGCACAAGTCGTTCGGCGACCTCGAAGTGCTGCGCGGCATCGACTTCACCGTCGGGAGCGGCGAGGTGGTCTGCGTCATCGGCCCCTCCGGGTCCGGCAAGTCGACCCTTCTGCGCTGCGTGAACCTCCTTGAGGAGCCCACCGCCGGCACGGTGACCGTCGGCGGCGTCGACCTCACCGACCCGGACGTCGACCTCGATGCGGTACGCCGCCGGATCGGCATGGTCTTCCAGCAGTTCAACCTCTTCCCGCACCTGAACGTCCTGGAGAACCTCACCATCGCCCAGCGCAGGGTGCTCGGCCGCGACAAGGCGGAAGCGGGCCGCGTCGCCCGCGAGAACCTCGCCAAGGTCGGCCTCGCGGACCGCGAGGAGAGCTTCCCCGCGCAGCTCTCGGGCGGCCAGCAGCAGCGCGTCGCCATCGCGCGGGCGCTGTCGATGGGCCCCGAGCTGATGCTCTTCGACGAGCCGACCAGCGCGCTGGACCCCGAGCTGGTGGGCGATGTCCTCGGCGTCATGCGCAAGCTCGCAGACGAGGGCATGACGATGCTGGTCGTCACCCACGAGATGGGCTTCGCGCGGGACGTCGCGGACCGGGTGGTCTTCATGGACGAGGGCAGCGTCGTCGAGGAGGGCACGCCGGAGGAGGTGCTGGGCCGGCCGAAGCACGTGCGCACACAAGCCTTCCTGGCGCGGGTGCTGCACCCGGATGTGGCCGTGGTGACCGATGCGCCTGCTGCACCCGCCGCACCCGACGCGGCTGCGGGGGCCTGAGGGCGCTGCGGTGGGTGCCCGGGTCCGAATGCGCGCCCGCGCCTGATGCGCTGACCCGGGGTGCGGGGCTGGGGCGCGGGGCCAAGCCGACGCCCGGAGCTGGGCCTGGGTCCCGGCACCCCGAACAGGTCCCGGGCTCGGCTCCCGAACCGGCCGTCGGCTTGGCCCCGGCCCCGGCTCCGGCCCTGGCTCCGGCCCTGGCTCCGGCTCCGTACGACCGTCGCGTCAGCCCGTCATGCCCAACTCCCGCGCGATCAGCATCCGCTGGACCTCGCTCGTGCCCTCGCCGATCTCCAGGATCTTGGAGTCCCGCCACATCCTGGCCACCGGGTACTCGTTCATGAAGCCGTACCCGCCGTGGATCTGGGTGGCCTCACGCGCGTTGTCGACGGCGATCGTGGAGGAGTACAGCTTCGCGATCGCCGCCTCCTTCTTGAACGGCTCACCGGCGACCAGACGCGAGGCCGCGTCGCGCCAGCCGATGCGGGACATGTGGGCGCGCATCTCCATGTCGGCGATCTTGAACTGGATGGCCTGGTTGGAGCCGATGGGCCGGCCGAAGGTGTGGCGCTCCTTCGCGTACGACACCGACTCGTCCACGCAGCCCTGCGCGAGGCCTGTCGCGAGTGCCGAGATGGCGACCCGGCCCTCGTCGAGGATGCGCAGGAACTGGGCGTAACCACGGCCCTCTTCGCCGAGCAGGTTCGCGGCGGGGACCCGTACGTCGGAGAAGGACAGCTCACGGGTGTCCGACGCGTTCCACCCGACCTTTGAGTACGGCGCGGCGACCGTGAAGCCCGGGGTGCCGGACGGGACGATGATCGCGGAGATGAGCGGCTTGCCGTCGGGCTTGCGGCCGGTGACCGCGGTGACCGTGACCAGGCCGGTGATGTCGGTGCCGGAGTTGGTGATGAAGCACTTGGAACCGTTGATCACCCACTCGTCGCCGTCGCGCACCGCGGTGGTCCGCGTGCCGCCCGCGTCCGAGCCGCAGTCCGGCTCGGTCAGCCCGAACGCGCCGAGCAGCTCGCCGGAGCACATCCGGGGCAGCCACTCGCGCTTCTGCTCCTCCGTGCCGAAGCGGAAGACCGGCATCGCGCCGAGCGAGACGCCCGCTTCGAGGGTGATCGCCACCGACGAGTCGACGCGGGCCAGCTCTTCGAGAGCGATGCCCAGGGCGAGATAGTCGCCGCCCATGCCGCCGTACTCCTCGGGGAAGGGCAGCCCGAACAGGCCCATGCGGCCCATCTCTTGGACGATCTCGTACGGAAATTCATGGCGTTCGTAGAGGTCGCCGATCTTGGGGGCGACGACATCGTGCGCGAACGCCTCGACGGTGCGGCGGAGTTCCTCGTGCTCGGCGGAGAGCCGGTGGTCGAGCGGCATTGCTGCTTACTCCTTGTGGGAGAGGGCGCGGACAGTACGGGAGGGGCTGGGGCGGCCCAGCCGTTCGGCCATCCACACGCTGGTGGCGGTGAGCAGGCCGAGATCGACCCCGGTTTCGACACCGAGGCCCTGGAGCATCCATACGAGGTCTTCGGTGGCGAGGTTCCCGGTGGCGCTCTTCGCGTACGGGCAGCCGCCGAGGCCGCCCGCCGACGCGTCCACGGTGGTAACGCCGTACTGGAGGGCGGCGAGGGTGTTGGCGAGGGCCTGCCCGTAGGTGTCGTGGAAGTGGACACCGATTGCGGTGGTGGGCACGCCCGCCTCGTTGAGGGCTGCCAGCAGGGCCCCGACGTGGCCGGGGGTGGCCACGCCGATGGTGTCGCCGAGGCTCAGCTCGTCGCAGCCGAGGTCGATGAGGGCCTTGGCGACCCTGACGACCTGATGGATCGGGACCGGACCCTCCCACGGGTCGCCGAAGCACATGGAGAGATAGCCGCGGACCTGGACCTTGTCCGCGCGGGCCCTGGCGACGACCGGCTCGAACATCGCGAGCGACTCGTCCACGGTCCGGTTGAGGTTGCGGCTCGCGAAGGTCTCGGTCGCACTGCCGAACACGGCGATGCGGCGCGCGCCCAGGGCGAGGGCGCGGTCCAGGCCGCGTTCGTTCGGTACGAGCACGGGGAGCTCGATGTCGAGGTCGGCCAGCATCGGGAGCAGCTGCTCGGCGTCGGCCAGTTGGGGCACCCACTTGGGGTGCACGAAGCTGGTCGCCTCGATGGTGGTGAGGCCGGCGGCGGCGAGCCGGTGGATGAACTCGGCCTTTACCTCGGTGGGGACGACCGTCTTCTCGTTCTGCAGCCCGTCGCGCGGGCCCACCTCGTGAATACGGACCCGGGGCGGCAGCCCGTCCGCCGGGACGACCATGGGCAGCGTCATTTCTCCTCCTCGGCGGGTGCGGTGGCGGGCATGGGTACGGGTACGGGGTCGGCCGGTTCAGCCCGGGCGGCCGGTGCGGCCGGTGCGGTCGCTTCGGACGGCGCGGCCGGTTCACCCGGTTCGGCCGATGCCGTGGAGGTCCCTGGCTCCGCCGGTTCCGCCGGGGCGACCACCGCCAGGACCTGGTCCATGGCGACCGTGGAGCCGGGCCGCACATCGAGCTCGGTGACCGTGCCGGCGTGCGGCGCCGAGATGACGTGCTCCATCTTCATCGCCTCGACGACGAGCAGGCTCTGCCCGGCCTCGACCCGGTCCCCGACGGCCACCTTGACCACCGTCACGGTCCCCGGCATCGGCGCGGCCAGCGTGTCCGCCCCGCCCCGCGCGGCGCCGCTGAGCGTGGCCTCCACGGGGTCGTGGTCCAGGACGTTCCAACTGTCCCCGTCCCGGCCCAGCCAGCTGCCCGCCCGCCGGAAGGTGTGCACGACGCCGCCCACCGTGACGGTCACCCGGCGGTCGGACACCTGGGCGTTGCTGCCGTCCGCCGTCCGGTGCTCGACGGGGTCGAGTCCGGCCACGCGCAGCCAGTGCCTGACGGGCGCCGGTGTGCCGCCGAGCCGCCAGCCGCTCGGTACGTCGAAGGGGTCCGTCCAGCCGCCGCCGTCCTCCCGGGCGGCACGCCGGAGGCCGAAGTCCCGTACGGCCGAGGCCGCTTCGTACACCTCGGGCGGCACCCCGCCCGGGATCAGGCTGTCCGCGTCGCGCTCTACCAGGCCCGTGTCCAGGTTGCCGGTGACGACGTCGGGGTGGGCAAGGAGGCGGCGCAGGAAGCCCGCGTTGGTCGGGACGCCGAGGGTGACGGTGTCCGCCAGCGCCGCCCGCAGCTTGCGCAGCGCGGTCGCGCGGTCGGGGCCGTACGCGATGGCCTTCGACAGCATCGGGTCGTAGAGGCTGCCGATCTCGGTGCCCTCGGCGAGGCCCGAGTCCGTCCGTACGCCGTGGCCCTGCGGCTCGTGCAGGGAAAGCACCGTGCCGCCGGACGGGAGGAAGCCCCGCGAGGGGTCCTCCGCGCAGATGCGGGCCTCGATGGCATGGCCGGTGAGCGTGATGTCCTTCTGCGTGAAGGGCAGTTCCTCGCCAGCCGCGACGCGCAGCTGCCACTCGACGAGGTCGATACCGGTGATCAGCTCCGTCACGGGGTGCTCGACCTGGAGGCGGGTGTTCATCTCCATGAAGAAGTACGAGGAGGGGTCGGTCCCCGGCACGATGAACTCCACCGTGCCCGCGCCCCGGTACCCGCAGCTGCGCGCCGCCTGGACCGCCGCCTCACCCATCGAAGCGCGGGTCGCCTCGTCGAGGAAGACCGAGGGGGCCTCCTCCACCACCTTCTGGTGCCTGCGTTGCAGCGAGCACTCACGCTCGCCGAGGTGGATCACATTGCCGTGGCCGTCGGCGAGGACCTGGATCTCGATGTGCCTGGGGCGGTCGATCCACCGCTCCACCAGCAGTGTGTCGTCGCCGAAGGACGCCCGTGCCTCTCGTCTGGCCGCCGCGATCTCGTCGGCCAGCGCCGACTCGAGACGGGTGAGGCGCATGCCCTTGCCGCCGCCGCCCGCCGAGGGCTTCAGCAGCACCGGCATGCCGATCTCGCGTGCCGCGGCGGCCAGTTGGTCGTCGGTCAGGCCGCTGCCCGACGATCCGGGCACCACCGGCACACCTGCCGCCCGCACCGTCTCCTTGGCGCGGATCTTGTCGCCCATGAGGGAGATCGCGGACGGCGGCGGGCCGATGAAGGCGAGCCCGGCGTCCGCGCAGGCCTGTGCGAAGGCGGCGTTCTCGGCGAGGAAGCCGTAGCCGGGGTGGACGGCCTGGGCGCCGCTGAGGGCGGCGGCGGCCAGCAGCCGGTCCGCCGACAGGTAGCTCTCGGACGCGGCCGCAGGACCGATCCGTACCGCCGTGTCCGCCTCCCGGACATGGCGGGCGTCGGCGTCCGCGTCGCTGAAGACGGCCACCGAGCGCACGCCGAGCTGCCGCAGCGTACGGATGACGCGGACCGCGATCTCGCCACGATTGGCGACCAGCACTGTGTCGAACATGGTCATCGGTCACTCACATCCGGAAGATGCCGAAAGCGGACTCATTCAGGGGGGCGTTGGCGCACGCAGTCAGGGCCAGGCCAAGGACCTGCCGGGTCTCCAGCGGGTCGATCACCCCGTCGTCCCACAGCCGCGCCGTCGCGTAGTAGGCGTTCCCCTGGGTCTCGTACTGCTCGCGGACCGGGTCCTTGAAGGCCTCCTCGGCCTCCGCCGGCCATTCCTCGCCGCGCCCCTCGATCTGGTCGCGCTTGACGGTGGCCAGCACGGACGCGGCCTGCTCGCCGCCCATCACCGAGATCTTCGCGTTGGGCCACATCCACAGGAAGCGCGGCGAGTACGCCCGGCCGCACATCGAGTAGTTCCCCGCGCCGTACGAACCGCCGACGACGACCGTCAGCTTCGGCACGCGCGTGCACGCCACCGCCGTCACCATCTTGGCGCCGTGCTTGGCGATGCCACCCGCCTCGTAGTCCCGGCCGACCATGAAGCCGGAGATGTTCTGCAGGAAGACGAGGGGGATGCCGCGCTGGTCGCACAGCTCGATGAAGTGCGCGCCCTTCTGGGCGGATTCGGAGAACAGGATGCCGTTGTTGCCGATGATGCCGACCGGATGGCCGTGGATACGGGCGAATCCGGTGACCAGGGTCTGTCCGTACTCCGCCTTGAACTCCTGGAACCGCGAGCCGTCGACCGTCCTGGCGATGACTTCCCGCACGTCGTACGGGGTGCGGGAATCGACAGGCACCGCGCCGTACAACCCGGCCGGATCGACCTTGGGCTCCTCGACGGGCTCGACCGACCACGGCAGCGGACCGCGCTTCGGCAGCGTCGCGACGATGTTGCGCACGATGCGCAGGGCGTGTGCGTCGTCCTCCGCGAGGTGGTCGGTGACACCGGACGTACGCGAGTGCACCTCGCCGCCGCCCAGCTCCTCGGCCGTGACGACCTCGCCGGTCGCCGCCTTCACCAGCGGGGGGCCGCCCAGGAAGATCGTGCCCTGATTCCGCACGATCACGGCCTCGTCGCTCATCGCGGGAACGTACGCCCCGCCCGCCGTGCAGGACCCGAGCACCGCCGCGATCTGCGGAATGCCCGCGCCCGACATCCGGGCCTGGTTGTAGAAGATCCGCCCGAAGTGCTCACGGTCGGGGAAGACTTCGTCCTGCATGGGCAGGAAGGCACCGCCGGAATCCACCAGGTACAGGCACGGCAGCCGGTTCTCCAACGCCACTTCCTGGGCGCGCAGATGCTTCTTGACCGTCATCGGGTAGTACGTACCGCCCTTGACGGTGGCGTCGTTGGCAACGATGACGCACTCGCGACCGCTCACCCGCCCGATCCCGGCGATGACACCGGCGGCCGGGGCCGCCCCGCCGTACATGCCCTCGGCGGCCAGCGGGGCCAGCTCCAGGAAGGGCGATCCGGGGTCGAGCAGCGTGTCCACCCGGTCGCGGGGCAGCAGCTTGCCGCGGGCGGTGTGCCGGGCGCGTGCCTTCTCACCGCCGCCGAGCCAGGCCGCGGACAGCCGCCCGCGCAGCTCGTCCACCAGCTTCCGATGGGCCGCTTCATTGGCCCGCCATGCCTCGGTCGCCGGATCGGCGGTGCTGGAAAGCACCGGTGCCTGCCGCATCTCGTCGAGCCCCCTTGCCGGTCGGCTGTGCCTACCGAAGTGATGTTAGTGAGCGTTAACGCGCGCCTTCAGGTTAACGAGCGCTAACCGCTCTGTCCAGGGTGAATTTTCCGGCGGATTCTGCTGCGGATTTCGTGCGCCGGGATGACCCTTGTCGTACTGCGGAGTGACGCGCCCAAGATCGTCAGGTGCCACGCTTCGAGCGCCCGAGCCGCTTGACCCAAGAGGTACAGCGCAAGACCCGCGGGGGGATGACCGATGACCGAGCACGCCACCAGGCCCGCGCCGCTGCCACCGGCGAGGCGGCGAATCCTGGAAGTGGACGCGCTGCGGGGCTTCGCGCTCGGCGGGATCCTTCTGGTCAACGCGCTGTCCATGGCGGGCCCCGGCTACGGCCTGCCGGACACCGGAACTCACCTCGACGCCGACGGCATCGCCGAATGGCTGGTCGTGGCCCTGGTCCAAGCCAAGTTCTACCTCCTCTTCTCCTTCCTCTTCGGCTACAGCTTCACCCTCCAGATGGAGTCGGCCGCCCGCGTCGGAGCCCGCTTCGCCCCTCGCATGTCACGGCGCCTGCTCGGCCTGTTCGTACTCGGCCTGCTGCACGCGGTGTTCCTCTACACTGGCGACATTCTGATGACGTACGCCCTGCTCGGCATCATCCTGCTCGCGGCCCGCCGCGCCGCACCCGTCGGCGCGCGCACCGCCGCACTCTGGATCTTCGGCGTCGCGGGCAGCGTGCTGCTACTGGTCGGCCTGCTCGGGCTGCTCATCGACGACCCGGCCAGCGAGGCCGCCGTCGCCGCTGAAGCGGGCCCGGAAGCGGCGCGGCTCATCGCTGCGTACCGTGGCGGCTTCACCGACATCGTCGCCGAGAACATCAGCTTCTGGCCCGAGTACCTCGCCGGAATCCTGCTGATGGGCGGCTTCGTCGTGGCCGCGTTCCTGACGGGCCTCGCCGCGGGCAAGCGGCAGTGGATCACCCACACGACCCCGGCCCGCCTGCGCCGCATGTGCGTGACCGGCCTGTGTGTGGGCCTGCCCGGCGGGGTCCTGCTGGCGGCGGGCATCGTGGGCCCGCTCCCGCCGCGCTGGGAGATGCTCGCGCTCGCCGTCGGCACGGTCACGGCGCCCGCCCTGACCGCCGCGTACGCGAGCGCCCTGCTGCTGTGGCTCCGCACCCCGCGCGGCGCCCGCGCGGCCGCTGCTCTGGCCCCCGCCGGCCGCATGGCCCTCACGAACTACCTGGCCCAGTCGCTCGTCATGGCGCTGGTCTTCACCGGCTACGGATTCGGCCTGTACGGCAGGATGGGCGCGGCGGCCGTGTTGTGTGGTGCGCTGGTCCTGTACGCCGCACAGCTGGCCCTCAGCGCGAGGCTGATGCGGCGGCACCGGCTGGGCCCGGTGGAGTGGCTGCTGCGCGCGGTGACGGTGGCGGGCCGGCCGTAGGGGCTGTGTTTCGTTCAGGTTAACGACCGCTAACCACCCGGTCTAGAATGACCCCATGAGTACCAATGCCGCCGCCCGCGTCGCGGCCCCGACCCGCCGCGAGCAGATCCTCAGGGAGGCCGCCCGCCTCTTCGCCGAGCGCGGCTTCCATGGTGTGGGCGTCGACGAGATAGGCGCCGCCGTCGGCATCAGTGGCCCCGGCCTCTACCGCCACTTCGCGGGCAAGGACGCGATGCTCGCCGAACTGCTCGTAGGCATCAGCGAGCGCCTCCTGGACGGCGGCAAACTGCGCGTAGCGGCAGCGGCCGAGGGCCCCGAAGCCGTCCTCGCCTCGCTGATCGACGGCCACATCGACTTCGCCCTCGACGACCGCCCCCTGATCACCCTGCACGACCGCGAGTTGGACCGGCTGCGCGAGAGCGACCGCAAGCGGGTCCGGCAGTTGCAACGCCAGTACGTCGAGCTATGGGTCACCGTCGTACGAGAGCTGAACCCGACCACCCCGGAGACGGAGGCGCGCTCGGCGGTGCACGCGGTGTTCGGCCTGCTCAACTCGACCCCGCACCTGGGCTCGTACGGCAACGGCCTGCCGGGCCGCGCAACGATGGAAGCGCTGCTGCGCCGCTTGGCGCACGGGGCGTTCACTGCCGTGGGCGCGTAGCTCGGTAGCCGGTGACTTTCTGACCCCCTGGCTCAGCGGTTGATGGCCTGGATCTCCTGAACGGTGATGTCCTGGGTGGTGCCGAAGGTGCCGTCGGGGAGGTTGGTCGGCTCGGGGTTTCCGGTGCCGGTCCAGCTGATCTTCCAGGTGATGGTGGCCTGGAGCTTGTACGGGCCGTCACCGGAGGCGCGGAGGTAGGTGAGTCCGCAGGGCGGGGTCTCCTCTGCGGAGCCCTTGGCGTACGGCGTCCCGATGGACGACCCGTCGTCGTTGAGGAGGCACTCGCCGGAGGCGGGGTGAAGCACGGCGTCCTTGGTGCCGGGCTCGATCTGTAGGGAGTCGGGGACGGCGGTGGCGGTTGCCTGCAGGTTCAGGACGGGGACCGACGCGGTGACCGAGACCGGCTTGAACTCGGCCTTGTCCAGCCACGCCCAGGTCGGGAGGTTGACTTTGGTGTTGGCCGCAGGGGCGAGATCGACTTTGGTGTCGGGGACGCGGACCTCGGCGTATGCGAGGTCCGCGAGTATCTTCGGGGTAATGACCTCAGGGACTTCGGCGGGCGGCGGATCGCCGATATCAACCCAGAAGGGCGGCTTGTCGCAGGCAAGGATTCCGGGGTCACCGAAGCGTGACTTGTCGATATACGAGCCCCACCAGTACCCCTTGTCGGTCTTGTCAGCGTTGAAGTCCTTGTAGTGGTCGCGCTCGGAGTTCTCCCACTCGTGCCCGGTGGATTCAGCCGACCAGATGCCCTCGCGTTCCTTCTTCAGCTGGGCCGGCGTGTATTTGGGTGCGTACCAGCAGGGAGGTGGCGTCCAATTGCCGATCGGTTTCAGTGCGCCGACAGCGCTGCCTTGTCCGTTTTTGGCAGCGTCAATTTTGTATCCCTTGCCGGAAGTGGCTACAGAGAGATCCTGCCCGTCGCTCTTGACCTGTGTATCGGTCTCGGATCCCTGTCCGGAGTCGCGGTCCGCCCCGGCAGCAGGTGTACCCATGAACATGGCTCCCCCAAGAACCAGCATCATGAAGCAAAGCGATGAATTCCTTACGGCTGGCATTGTGCCGCCCCCCTGCTTGAGATGATCCGAGTGGTCTGCCAAACTCCGTCCGAATTCTTCTCCAGCCTGGTGTTGTAGAACACGTAACTGTCCTTGTTCGGCGGACTGGTGTCGACCTTTCCAGTCTTGATTTTCTTGGTGGATCCCTTACTCTCGTCGGCGCAGTAAGTCAGGGAAGCGCTGCCGTCCTTGTTCAGTGTCACGTTCCGGTCGTGGAACCGGACCGTTCCGGTGACGGTGAGCCCTGCCGTTTTGAATCCCTCAACCCACTTGGCTGCGGCTTCCAGGGCCCGTCCTGAGTTGTAGAAATTGAGTGCAACGTACTTCGGGTCTTTTCCTGTAATTGCAGCATCGGAAGCGCGCATTCGCTCGGCATTGTCCGCGAGGACGGCGTCCTTCACGGCATGGCCTGTCTTCTCGGGGACGAACACGAGCTTGTCGTCCGGCGGCAGCTCAATCTTGGGACGCCCGTCGGCCTTCGACGGCGTCGCGCTTGGCGAGGCCGACTTCTTGTCCCCCTGCTCCGCGCCCGCGATCTTGTCGTCGGCTTCGGGCTTCTCGTCTCCGCCGCCACAGGCCGTCAGGAGCAGGGCTGCGGTTGCGGCGAATGCGGCAGCAGCGGGCAAGGTACGGCGCTTCACGGGCGACTCCGGGTTGAGACAGCGGATCAGTCAAGGAAATGACGTTAGTCATGGGGTCAGTGGTTTCGCTAGAGCGAACTGACTTGTCTCGTGGCGCGATGCGGGTGAAATCGGGCAGTAGGTGTGTGGCTCCGGACACTGTGGGGCGCCGGGGGCTTCATTGTGGAGATCTTGTGCCCGGCCGCCTCTGCCCGGCTCCAAGCCAGGCACCTTCGGGGCAGGGTCCTTCACGTCGCGAGCTCGGGCCTAGTAGCTTCGCTGGTGCGTACGGTTGCTGGTGATGCGGGTGTGACGGGGGTTGTGGGGATGGCGGCGAATCGGCCGGGTGATTGGCATGTGTTGGATCTGGAGTCGGATCCGGTGCCGGGTGATCCGTTGCGGGTGAAGGCGCTGTCGCGGGAGTTGCAGGACTTCGCCGATGACGTGTCGGATGCTTTGCGGCTGGTCAAGGGGATGGCCAGTGAGGATGCGGTCCTGACGTGGGCGGGGAAGTCCGCGAAGGTGTTTCAGGATGAGTTCGAGGATGTTCCGAAGAGTCTGAAGAAGTTGGAGAAGTCCTACGGGATGGCCGGGGATGCTTTGGCGGCGTACTGGCCGAAGTTGGAGCGGGCGCAGGCGCTGGCGGACAAGGCTCTGGTCAACGGGCGTGAGGCGCAGGCGGACTTGAAGTCGGCCACCGCCCGTTTGACGGATGCGGATTCGTGGGTGGGGCGGGCGACGAAGGAGTCCGACGACTTCCAGAAGGACAAGGAGAAGAAGGACGCGCCGGCGCCTGATGAGGACAAGGTGCGGGCGGCGACCCGTAATGCGCAGTCGGCCAAGAGTGCGCAGGGTTCGGCGAAGTCCGATGTGAGTTCGGCGAACAGTGCGTTGGATGCGGCGAAGAAGATGGCCGCTGATGCGCGCACGATGCGTGAGGATGCGGCGCGGGAGGCGAAGGACAAGCTCGACGAGGCCTCCGATGCGGGGATCAAGAACCGGAAGTGGTGGGAGGAGGTCGGGGACTGGGTCACCGACAACTGGGACACCATCGTCACCGTCTGCAAAGTCGTGGTGGCGGTCCTGGGCATTGTCGCGATGATCATCGGTGGGCCGATCGCCCTCCTTGTCCTGGCTGCCGCGCTGGTTGTCCTTGCGGACACACTCAACAAATACCGCAAGGGTGAAGCGTCGCTGTGGGATGTGGCGTTCGCCGCCCTGGACTGCATCCCGGGGATGAAGGGGCTGACCACGCTCGGCGGGCTCGCCAAGGGCGGCATGGCGGCGATGAAGGGCCTCAAGGGCATGGGCGCGGCAGTGCGCGGGCTGGGCAAGGGTGGTGCCCAGCAGATGAAGAACCTCTACAAGGGGCTGCGCTCGGGGTCCGGTGACGGGGCCAAGGCGGGCCAGCAGATGAAGAAGCGCTGCAAGGGCGGCGACCCCGTCGACATGGTCACCGGCGAGATGCTCATGTCGCACACGGACGTCAGCCTGCCGGGCCTGCTCCCCCTGGTGATCGAGCGCCACCACGTTTCGAGCTTCCGCTCCGGGCTTTGGTTCGGTCCGGCGTGGATGTCGACCTTCGACGAGCGCCTCGAACTCGACGGCGACGGCGCCGTCTGTGCCAGTGCGGACGGCATGCTCCAGGTCTACCCCGTGCCCGAGCCGGACCGCCCGGTGCTGCCGAGCCACGGTCCGCGGCGCCCGCTGACCTGGGACGGAACCTCCGGCGGCACCGTCACCGTCAGCGACCCCTTCACGGGGCTCACCCGGCACTACGGCCCCGCGCTCGTCCCGGAAGCCTCCGACGCCCCCGACGACAGCGGGACGGCGGCCGTTGTGCTCCCGCTGCGTTCCGTCGCCGACCGCAGCGGCGACCGTCTCGACTTCGAGCGGACCTCCGACGGCACGCCCGTCGCGGTCCGCCACTCCGGTGGTTACCACCTCGCGGTCGACACCGAGGACGGGCGGATCACTGCCCTGCGACTGATGGAGCCCGCCAAAACCACGACCGGCTCGCACCCCGCCACAGTCCTGCGCACGTACTCCTACGAGGAGCCGCAGCGCCAGCTCACCGCGATAGCCGATTCCGCCGGCCGCCCCTACCGGCTGACGTACGATGAACTCGGTCGCATCACGTCCTGGACCGACCGGAACAACGGCTCGTACCGCTACGGATACGACGGCCCCACCGACCGTGTGGAGCACGGCATCGGCCAGGACGGCGCGATGTCCGCGCAGTTCGCGTACGACGACGTGTGGCGCGTGACCACGATGACCAACAGCCTCGGTCACCGCACCGAGTACCACCACGACGAGCAACTTCACCTCACCCGTGTCGTCGACCCGTTGGGCTTCGCCGTTCACACCACGCACGACGCGTACGGGCGACTGCTGTCCCACACCGACGAACTGGGCAGCACGACCCGCTTCACCCTCGGCGAGAACGGGCAGCCGGTGCGCGAGGACCGGCCCGACGGCACCACCGTCCAGGTCGCTTACAACGACGACCTCCTGCCGGTCGCCATCACGGAAGCCGACGGAACGCGCTGGGAGTGCGCGTACGACGACCGGACCAACCTGCTCACCACCACCGACCCGCTGGGCGCGGTGAGTTCGTACACGTACGACGAGCGCGGGCACCGGATCACGCAGACGGACGCGCTGGGCAACACCTTCCGGTTCGACAACAACGGGGCCGGGCTTCCGGTCCGGGTCGTCGATCCGCGCGGCAGTGTCGTGACCGTGCACAGGGATGCGTTCGGGCGTGTGCTGCGCATCGAGAACCCGGTCGGCGGGACCGTACGCCAAGGCTGGAGCGCCGAGGGCCTGCTGCTGTGGAGGCAGGACTCCGACGGCGGCCGGGAGTCCTGGTCGTACGACGCGGAGGGAAACCTCGTCGAGCACCGCGACGCGGGTGGGTCCACCACCGCGTTCGAGTACGGGGCGTTCGATCTGCCCAGTGCCAGGACCGACCCGGACGGTACCCGCTACCTCTTCACCCACGACACCGAGTTGCGGCTCACCGCGGTAACCAACCCGTTCGGCGAGGAATGGAGTTACCGCTACGACGCGTCGGGCGGCCTGACCGGCGAGACCGACTTCAACGGCCGCACACTCAGCTATGTCTGCGATCCGACCGGACGCCAGGTCGAGCGGGCGAACGGCAGCGGCCAGACCGTACGGCTGACCCGCGACGCCGCAGGCCGAGTGGTGTCGCACCGCACTGACGACGGCGCGGTCACATCCCTGCTCTACGACGCGGCCGGACGCCTCCTCAAGGCCGTGAACCCCGACAGCAGCGTTGCCTATGCCTACGACGCGGTGGGCAGGATCGTCGCCGAGTCCGTCGACGGCCGGACCGTCACCAGCGCGTACGACCCGCTGGGCCGACGCCTGGAGCGGACCACGCCCTCCGGCGCCACCTCCCGCTGGTCGTACGACGCCGCGGGCCTGCCCACATCGCTCGTCACCGCAGGCGGCGAGCTGGCCTTCGCGTACGACGCAGCGGGCCGAGAGACCGCCCGGAGCCTGGGCGGCGCCGCCACACTGACGCAGGCTTGGGACGCCGGCCATCGACTCGTCGAGCAGGTCATCCGCTCGGGCGGCGCCGACGACGGCCGTCCCGAGGGCGCGGTCGTGCGGCAGTCCCGCTCCTACTCCTACCGTGCGGACGGCCACCTGACCGGGATCACCGACCGGCTCGGTGGCAGCCGCAGCTTCGACCTCGAC
Organism: Streptomyces changchenzhani; assembly: GCF_039766235.1. Taxonomy (NCBI): domain Bacteria; kingdom Bacillati; phylum Actinomycetota; class Actinomycetes; order Kitasatosporales; family Streptomycetaceae; genus Streptomyces; species Streptomyces changchenzhani. The sequence goes on from NZ_JBDHNH010000001.1 coordinate 1,375,544, forward strand.
CGTGCGGGCCGTGTCACGCGAGTGTCGGCCGGAACCTGGACCGAGTCCTACGCCTACGACGACCTCGGCAACCTCACCGCGGCCTCCCACCCGGCTCCCGCCGGTCAGGACGCTCAGGGCCCGGCGCAGCATTCCGGCACGAAGGTCACCTCGGCGGGCCGCACGACGTACGAGCACGACGACCAGGGGCGCGTGACCCGCGTGATCCGCCGGACGCTCTCCGGACTACGCCGGATCTGGGCGTACACCTGGGACGCCGAGGACCGGCTGACCGAGGCCGCGACGCCCGACAGCGGCAGGTGGCGGTACCGGTACGACGCGCTTGGCCGGCGCACCGTCAAGTCACGTCTCGCCGAAGATGGTTCGGTCACTGACGAGACGCTCTTCACCTGGGACCGCGCCAACCTCGCCGAGCGGCAGACGGTCCGGGACGGCCTGGCCGAGGCCGACACCTGGGACTGGGAGCCAGGCACCCACCGCGCGGCGGCCCAGGTGCGCAGCCGGTGGCGCACCGCCGACCCGGACGAGGTCAGCAGGCAGTTCTACGCGATCGTCACCGACGTGGTCGGTACCCCCGGCGAACTCGTCGCCGAGGACGGCACGATCGCCTGGCGTTCCGCCACCAGCCTGTGGGGAAGGCCCCTGGCCGACGGCGACGACGGCCTGTGCCCGCTGGCCTTCCCCGGCCAGTACCGCGACGCGGAAACCGGCCTGCACTACAACCTGTCCCGCTACTACGACCCGGACACCGCGAGCTACCTCTCACCCGCCCCGCTCGGCCTGGCACCCGACCCGAACCAGCACGCGTACGTCGACAACCCCTTGCGCTGGAGCGACCCGCTCGGCCTGGAGGGCGACGATCCGATCCGCGTCTACGACGACTCGGAGTACAAGAAGCACGGTTCAGGGAGCAGCTCGTCGGCCAAGGGCGAGGTCAGCCGCGCGCCCTCCGACGGCCAGGCAGCGCTGGACAGGTCCATCGACCTGGATCCGAACAACCCGAATGTCACCCGGCGTCTCGGGGTGGACCATGTGAACAACGAGATCGTGGTCCTGGACCGGCATCGGCCGATTATGGACAAGGACGGCAATATCGTCAGGGAGATCTACCACGGCCACGTCCGGTCCGCGTACCCGTCAGACGGCATCACCGAGGGGCATCTGACCAAGCTGAAAAGGGCAGGCATGATCAATAACACCAAGAAGCAGCGCGTGCTCCCGCCCAAGTGCGACGGGTGACAGACGAAGTGCGAAGGTTGGTTATGGCGTCCGAATGGGACTGGGAAAGCGGTGAGGGTCTGTCGGGCATCGACGACCCGACCGCAGTGGACGCCGCATTCGAGCGCGGCGAGGAGCACCTCGGTTCGGCGGTGATCGGGCTGGCGTTCAGGTGCCCGCCGGAGGTGGCGTCGCCGCGGATCGTGCGAGCGATGCGGGTGCTGGACCCCACTCGGCGGGAGCTCGCGTTCACCGCGGCGGGCATCGTGGCGCGGCTCCACGGCGAGCTGACGCCGGAGTTGTACGCCGCTCTGCGAGCTGAGGGCCCCGGTGGCTTCGCCGAGAACGCCATCAACGACACGCTGTACTTTGTGCCGTTCCGGCAACTGCCGCCGTGGTTCAAGCGACGGAAGGTGCTGACCAAGGTGCGGGACCAGGTGGAGGGCTGGTGGCTACGGTCCGTGGAAGCAGTCGGGGATGCCTGGCGGGCCCTGCGCAGACGACGGTCGTAGAAGGAGATCGGCTCCCGCTTCTTCGCCATTGTCACCGATCTGGTCGGCACTTCCACGGGTGGGGGGCGGAGGGAAGCGCGCCCCGAGGAGTTGGCCTGGGCGAGTTGCTTGCATTTCCCGAAGCCGGACTTCGGGATTGAGGTCCGTCGACTGCCCGAGGGGTGCAAGCTGGGAGCTCACGATCCAGCAAGCTTGTGGATGCCCCTTGTGTCCGTGAACGCCTGGTCCCGTTTGGTCGCCCTGAGAAACGCGCCGAGTTGCTCGGGGAATTCGGACAGGACCGTCCTTGGTGCGTCGCTCTCCCGTAGGCCTTGCTATCGCGACGTTCACGCAGTTCGCGGCTTCCCCGCTGAACGATGATTTCTGCCAGACAGTGTCGGTCGGCACTCTTGCTCCCCTCAGACCAGGATTCGTGCAGCTGATGCTGTGGATCAGGAAGGAATCAGAAACGTGGAGATCCGGGAAGTGGTCTCAAGTTTCTCTGGCGCTGTGCCGCTCGCCGGTTTGAGAATCTATCGCCGGATCAGAGATAGTTCTATCGTCGACTGGCTAGGTTTGGAAAGCACCCCAACTCCTCCTCCGGACCGGAGACTTCGCATGGCAACCGTATCCCCGCCGCAGCCCACCCCCGGTCGGCCGGAAGGGGCTGGCTCACGCCGACGGGAGCGCCGATGTGTCCGCCGTTTCCGGCGGGCTGCGGTTGTCGCTCCGGTCGCCCCAGCGCGCCCTGCAGTGGTTCAGCCGGCTCGCGGGCAGCGCGCGCTTGCGGCTCGTATGGGCAGGTCCCGGTGATCGTGTGGGCGGCAGGGTCCCGGTGAGGCTCGTCCCCAGGAGCCCGGTCCCGGGGTGAGATTCTTCGCGCGTCCACCTTCCAAGACAGCAGGCACGCTCCGCGTACCGCGCGGCACAATGGGCCTATGCCGATACCCAGCCGAGACGCCCTTGTCGACCATCTTGTCCGTTGCCGGATCGCCGGAGACGTCGCCACTCCACGTGACAACAACCTCTCCCACTACCGCAAGCTCGCCAACGGCGACCGTCACTACTGGCTCGGGCTTGAGCTCGGTGACCGGTGGGCGGACGAGCAGGACGTGCTTGCCGTGATGGCCGAGCGCTGTGGGGTCAGCGACGATCCCGGGCACCGCGCCGGGCAGGACACCATCGACCCCGAGCTGACGGTCGACGCCCTGGAGCGGATGGCGGCGCGGCTGCGCAAGGCCGCCGCCGGCAAGGAGCGGGTGCTGTTCGCGACCGGGCACCCCGGTGGGCTGCTCGACGTACACCGGCAGACCGCCGAGGCGCTGTTGGCCGCAGGGTGCGAGATCGTACAGATTCCGGGTGGGCTCACCGCAGACGAGGGCATGGTGTTCCAGTTCGCCCGGGTCGCGGTCCTTGAGCGCGGCGCGACGCTGTGGCACACCCATTCGCCGGAGCCGATGCGCGCCATTCTCAACGGGATGGAGCACGAGGGCCGGGCGCTGCCCGACCTCGTGGTCGCCGACCACGGGTGGGCGGGCTGCGCGGGGCAGCGTGGGCTGGATGCCATGGGGTACGCCGACTCCAATGATCCGGCGCTCTTCCTCGCCGAGGCCGAGGGGACGCTCCAGGTCACCGTCCCGCTGGACGACCACGTCACCGACCCGCGCTACTACGACCCGATGACGGCCTACCTGCTGGACGCGGCCGGTCTGCTCTGACCGGACCCCGGCGTCGGGTCCAGATAGACGCGACGGATCGCGGGGAAGCGTTCGCGCAGCTGCTGCTCCGCCTCCTCGCAGGCCCACTCGATCTGCCCGGCGCTCGACACGTCCCGGAAGTCGATCTTCGCGGCGATCAGTACCTCGTGCGGCCCCTGGACCAGCGTCGTCAGCTCCAGTACGCCGATGATGTGCGGTACGGACAGGATTTCCGCCCGTACGATCTCGCGCATCTCCCTCGGCAGCGCGCGGCCGATCAGCAGCTGGGCGTTGCTGCTGCCCAGGACCCAGGCGACGTATACGAGCAGCAGGCCGATCAGGATCGATGCGAGGCCGTCCCACACGCCCGAACCGGTGAGCTGCCCGCCGAGCAGGCCACCCGCCGCGAGCAGCAGTCCCACCAGCGCCGCCGAGTCCTCCATCACGACGGCCTTGACCGCCGTGTCGGGGGTGAAGCGCAGATAGCGGCCGACCGGGGTGCCGAAGCGGGCCGCCTCGCTGCGGACCTGCTTGATGCTCGTGCGCAGCGAGTAGCCCTCCAGGAGGAAGGCGACCGCGAGCACGATGTACGAGATGAGCGGGTCGCCAAGATCCTCGCCGTGGGTGAGGGTGCGGACGCCGTCGTACATGGCGAAGACCGCGCCGCCGACGAACGTGGCGACGGAGGCGAGCATCGCCCAGATGTAGCGCTCCGGGCCGTAGCCGAGCGGATGGTCCTCGTCCGCGGGCTTCTCGCTGCGCTTGAGCGCGGTGAGCAGCATCAGCTCGGTGACGTTGTCGGCGACCGAGTGGGCCGCCTCCGAGAGCATCGCGCTGGAGCCGCTGATGACACCGGCGACCGCCTTCGCGACGGCGATGCCGAGGTTCGTGACCGCCGCGACGATCACGGTGGTGGTGCTTTCACCCTGAGGGACGGGTGGGCCCTGCTCGCCCGGTTCGGTCATGTCTTGGACCGTATGTCCGATCAGGGGCGGACGCGAACCATGCCGCCCTGGGCGCCGTCCCGGGCTAGCGCGGTACGCGCACCACGCCCTCCTGGATGACGGTGACCGCCAGCTGCCCGTCCCGTGTGTAGATCCGGGCCTGGCCCAGCCCCCGGCCGCCCGACGCCGAAGGCGACTCCTGGTCGTACAGCAGCCACTCGTCCGCCCGGAAGGGCCGGTGGAACCACATCGCGTGGTCGAGCGAGGCGCCGACGACGTCACCGGTCGCCCAGCCGCCGCGGCCGTGCGCGAGCAGCACCGAGTCGAGCAGTGTCATGTCGGAGACATACGTGGCGAGGCAGAGGTGGAGCAGTGGGTCGTCGGCAAGTTTGCCGTTCGTACGGAACCAGACCTGCGACCTCGGTTCGCGCGGCTGCCCGACGCTGCCGTACGGCGGGGCGTCGACATAGCGCAGATCGACCGCCGCGCGGGCTTCGAGGAGGCGCTCGACGACACCCGGGTCGCGGAAGTGCTCGGCGTAGCGCGGCAGCATCTCGGCGGCGGTGGGCAGCGTCTCGGGGTCCGGTGCGGGCGGCATGGCCGCCTGGTGCTCCAGGCCCTCCTCGTACGTCTGGAAGGACGCGGAGAGGTGGAAGATCGGCTGCCCGTGCTGGACGGCGACAACGCGGCGCGTGGCGAAGGAGCGGCCGTCCCTGATGCGGTCGACCGTATAGACGATCGGCGCTCCAGGGTCGCCCGCGCGCAGGAAGTACGCGTGCAGGGAGTGCGCCGTGCGGTCCTGGGGGACTGTGCGGCCGGCCGCGACCAGGGCCTGGGCCGCGACCTGGCCGCCGAAGACGCGGGGCACGATGGCCGAGCGGCTCACGCCCCGGAAGATGTTCTCCTCGATCTGCTCAAGGTCGAGCAGATCGAGGAGGGAGTGAAGTGCCGGATTCATGAAGGCAGTTCTACAGGTCGGAGGAAAGGTTGCTGATCTACCGGTCTACAGGCCCATGTCCTTGGCGATGATCATCTTCATGACCTCGCTGGTGCCGCCGTAGATGCGGTTGACCCGGTTGTCCGCGTACAGGCGGGCGATCGGGTACTCGTTCATGAAGCCGTAGCCGCCGTGCAGCTGGAGGCACTTGTCGATCACGCGGTGCGCGACCTCGGTGCAGAACAGCTTCGCGGACGCGGCCTCGGCCGCCGTCAGCTCACCGGCGTCGATGGCCTCGACCGCGCGGTCGACGACCGCCTCGGCGGCGTCCACCTCGGCCTTGCAGGCGGCCAGTTCGAACTTGGTGTTCTGGAACGCGGCGACCGGCTTGCCGAAGACGGTGCGCTCCTGCACGTACTGCTGGGCGAACCGGATCGCGGCCTTGGCCTGTGCGTACGCGCCGACGGCGATGCCCAGGCGCTCCTGCGGCAGGTTCTGCCCGAGGTAGTAGAAGCCCTTGTTCTCCTCGCCGAGCAGGTCGTCGACCGGGACCTTGACGTCGGAGAAGGACAGCTCGGCGGTGTCGGAGACCCTCAGGCCCAGCTTGTCGAGCTTGCGGCCGACCGCGTAGCCCTCGGCCTTGGTGTCCACCACGAACAGCGAGATGCCGTGGCGGCGGTCCTCGGCGGTGGGCGCGGCGGTGCGGGCGCAGACGATCACGCGGTCGGCGTGGACGCCACCGGTGATGAAGGTCTTGGCACCGTTGAGGACGTAGTGCGTGCCGTCCTCGGAGAGCTTGGCGGTGGTCTTCATGCCGGCCAGGTCGGAGCCGGTGCCGGGCTCGGTCATGGCGATGGCGTACATCGAGGCGCCGGAGACGAAGTCGGGAAGCCAGCGCTTCTTCTGCTCGTCGGTCGCGTACGCCTTGAGGTACGGCAGGCAGAGCAGTACGTGCACACCGGAGCCGCCGAAGCTGACGCCCGCGCGGGCGGTCTCCTCGGCCATGACGGCCTCGAACTTGAAGGTCTCCATGCCCGCGCCGCCGAACTCCTCCGGCACCTCGATGCCGAAGACGCCCAGCTCACCGAGCTTGTAGTAGAAGTCGCGGGGCGCCTGGCCCGCCGCGAACCACTCGTCGTAGACCGGCACGACCTCGGCCTCGATGAATGCCCGGATGGTGTCCCGGAACGCCTCGTGGTCCTCGTTGTACACAGTACGGCGCACGGGACGCCCTCCCTTTGGCTTCGGTCGACGCGGCTAAGCGCTTGCTCAGCTTAAGTTACCCGTGGGTCACAGAGGCTGTCCAGATCAAAGTGGTACGCCGTGCGTCACACCTTGCCCGGCTCCTCCAGCCAGCGCAGCGCGAACCAGAGATCCATCCGTACGTCCGCGTCGTCCAGATCGGCGCCGAGAAGGGCCGCGCAGCGGGCGATGCGCTGGCGGACCGTATTGCGGTGGACGTTCAGTGCGACGGCCGTACGGTCCCAACTGCCGTGCAGCGAGAGCCAGGTGCGCAGGGTCCCGGTCAGTGCGGGGGAGGCGGAGATCGGGGCGAGCTGCACGCGCGCGTGGGCGCGGGCCTCGTCGGGCGCGACCAGGGAGGTGACCCCGGCGCCCGCCTCACCCCGGTCGCGCACCAGGTCGCGACGGGTCGCCTCGGCCCGGTGCGAGGCCTGGGCCGCACGGGTGGCGGAGGCGGGCAGGTCATGCGGGGGTACGGGCGGGCCGACGCCCAGGGTCCAGCCGGGCTGCGGGGCGATGTCGCGGTCCCCGGTCAGCAGGATCTGTACGGCGCCGTTCGCGTCCGGGGCCAGCAGTGCGCTGCCGAGGTCGGCGGCCAGCGCGGCTGCGGAGAGCGGATCGGGGCTGCCCGGCGCGGCGGGGCGGGCGTGCACCACGGTCCAGTCGCCCGCGCCGAGCAGCGGAGCCACGGCGGTGGCGTCCGCCCCGAGCAGCAGCCGCACCAGGGCGGTGGTGCGGCCGGCCTCGGCGGAGCCCTGGTGGGGCGTGGTCAGCAGCGAGAGCAGGACGGCGGCGACCCCGGCGATGGTGTGGTCCCCGCCTTCGCGCCGGTCGGCCGCGACACCCAGGACGAGATCCTGGCCGCCGGCGAGTGCGTACGCGGCGAGGTGGGTGTCACCGACGGAGTCGGTGGCGGAGGCGGGCGCGGGGCGCTGCGGCGGGGCGCCCTCGGCGGCGCTTGCGCCCCCGGAATGCGTGCCCGCGCCCCCGCCCCCCACCGCATCGCGTAGCGACGGGTTGACCACATGCGCCAGCCGGTTCAGCGTCGCGCGCGTCTCCGGCGCCGGGACCCCGCCCGCCGAGGCGATCTCCGCGCCGCCCGGCCCGAGGAGCACCGTCCAGCCGCCGGCGCCGCCGAGCCGGGTCGCCAGCTGGTGCAGCACCGCCGGGACCGGGTCGGGGCGGGCCGCAGCCGTGGCCAGGCCCTGCTGGGCCTGCGACACCCGGCGCAGCTCGTGGTGGCGGGCCTGGGCCATCAGGAGCCACACCGCGCGGGCGACCGCCGTGAACGGCGTCTGCGGCGGGACCTCGATGAGCGGCAGCCCGTACCGCCCGCACGCCTCGACCAGCGCGTCCGGCACCGTGTCGTACACCGGCGCCACGCCGAAGCCGAGCGCCGCGGCGCCCGCCGCCACCACGCGGGACACGTAGTGGTCGGCGTCGCTGAGCAGGACGCCCGCCGTCAGCAGCAGTTCGCCGCCGAGCAGATACGGATACGGATCGGCCATCTCCGAGGTGTGCACCCAGTGGATCACCGTGTCCGCGTGGACCACCGCGTCCGCGTCCGTGTCCGCGCCGGTGGCTGTGTTCGTCGGCCCCGCCACCTGGCGCAGCCCCAGCTCCTCGCGGGCGAGCAGCGCCGCGAGGGAGATCGGTGGGGTCGGTGGGGTCGGCGGAGTCGGTGAGGTCTGATCCGGCATGGTGGATGGTCCATCCATAAAGGGTGCTGGGAGTGGATGAAACGTACACTTCAGCGTCGCTTCTCGGCCACCTAGGGTCAACCGCACGGAGAACGGGCCGTGGCCCTGCCCCCCCACACCCCCAGCAGCCGCCACGCTCCCGTACGTCCCGTGCACCCCGTACTCCCCGAACACCCGCACTCTCCCCCCGTCCCCGAAGTGCACGAAGCGGAGGAAAGCCCATGGCTGTCGACTACGCGGTGATCTTCGTCTATCTCGTAGGCATGCTCGCGATGGGCTGGTGGGGCATGCGCCGCGCCAAGTCCAAGAGCGACTTCCTGGTCGCGGGCCGCCGCCTCGGCCCCACCATGTACTCCGGGACGATGGCCGCCATCGTCCTCGGCGGCGCCTCCACCATCGGTGGCGTCGGCCTCGGCTACAAGTACGGCCTGTCCGGCGCCTGGATGGTCTTCGCTATCGGCCTCGGACTCCTCGCGCTCTCCGTATTCTTCTCGGCGCGCATCGCCCGCCTGAAGGTGTACACCGTCTCCGAGATGCTCGACCTGCGCTACGGCGGCGGGAAGGCGGGCATCATCTCGGGCGTCGTCATGTGGGCGTACACCCTGATGCTCGCGGTCACTTCGACCATCGCGTACGCCACGATCTTCGACGTCATCTTCGACCTGAACCGCACGCTGTCGATCATCCTCGGCGGCGCGATCGTCGTCGCGTACTCGACGCTCGGCGGCATGTGGTCGATCACCCTCACCGACATGGTGCAGTTCGTCGTCAAGACGATCGGCGTGCTGATTCTGCTGCTGCCGATCGCGGTGATCAAGGCCGGCGGCTTCAGCGAGATGAAGGCCACGCTGCCCACCGAGTACTTCGACCCGCTGGGCATCGGCGGCGAGACGATCTTCACGTATGTGCTGATCTATACGTTCGGCATGCTGATCGGGCAGGACATCTGGCAGCGCGTCTTCACGGCCCGCAGCGACAAGGTCGCGCGTTACGGCGGCACGGTCGCCGGTACGTACTGCCTGGTGTACGCCCTGGCCGGGGCCGTCATCGGCACCGCGGCCAAGGTCCTCTACCCGGACCTCGCCAACGCCGACGACGCCTTCGCGACCATCGTGCGCGACGAACTGCCCATGGGCGTAAGGGGACTTGTACTCGCCGCGGCACTGGCCGCCGTGATGTCCACCTCGTCGGGCGCGCTCATCGCCTGTGCCACCGTCGCGAACAACGACATCTGGCAGCGGCTGCGCGGCGCCGTCACCCGGGACGCCGACAGTGATCACGACGAGGTGCGGGGCAACCGCATCTTCATCCTCATCATGGGCATCGGCGTCGTCTGTATCGCGATCATGCTGAACAATGTGGTGGAGGCACTGACCGTCGCCTACAACCTGCTGGTCGGCGGCCTCCTGGTGCCGATCCTCGGCGGCCTGCTGTGGAAGCGCGGCACGGTGCACGGGGCGCTGGCCGCGGTGGTCGTCGGCGGAACCGCGGTTGTCGGCCTGATGTCGGTCTACGGCATCCTCGCCAATGAGCCCATCTATTACGGGCTGCTGCTTTCGCTCTCGACGTACGTCGTCGTCAGCCTGCTCACTCCGCCGACCGACGCCGCGGTGCTCGCGGCCTGGCGGGAGCGGCTGGCGGGCCGCGGCACGGAACCGGCACCCGAGTCGGTACCAGGGTCGGAGCCCGAGTCGGCACCCGAGTCGGAGCCCGCCGCCACCCGCGGGTAGAGTCACAAAACGCAACGAAGCGTAGGAAAGAAGGCACTTCACATGAGCAGCAACGAGCAGCAGCCGCGCGGCCCCGTCGACTCGTCCCGCATCCCGCGGTACGCAGGACCCGCGACGTTCGCCCGGCTGCCGCGCCTCGACGAGGTCGGCGGCAGGACCGACGTCGCCGTGGTCGGCGTGCCCTTCGACTCCGGGGTCTCCTACCGGCCCGGAGCCCGCTTCGGCGGCAACGCCATCCGCGAGGCCTCACGGCTCCTGCGCCCGTACAACCCGGCGCAGGACGCCTCGCCGTTTGCGCTCGCGCAGGTCGCCGACGCCGGTGACATCGCCGCGAACCCGTTCAACATCAACGAGGCCGTCGACACCATCGAGGCCGCCGCCGACGAACTGCTCGGCAACGGCGCCCGCATGATGACCCTCGGCGGCGACCACACCATCGCGCTGCCCCTGCTGCGCTCGGTCGCCAAGAAGCACGGCCCGGTCGCGCTGCTGCACTTCGACGCGCACCTGGACACCTGGGACACGTACTTCGGCGCCGAGTACACGCACGGCACCCCGTTCCGCCGGGCCGTCGAGGAGGGCATCCTCGACACCGAGGCGCTCAGCCACGTCGGCACGCGCGGCCCGCTGTACGGCAAGAAGGACCTGGACGACGACGCCAAGATGGGCTTCGGCATCGTCACATCGGCCGACGTCATGCGACGCGGCGTCGACGAGGTGGCCGACCAGCTGCGCCAGCGCATCGGCGACCGCCCGCTCTACATCTCCATCGACATCGACGTCCTGGACCCGGCGCACGCCCCCGGCACCGGCACCCCGGAGGCGGGCGGCCTGACCTCGCGCGAGCTCCTGGAGATCATCCGCGGTCTCGCCGACTGCAACCTGGTCTCCGCGGACGTCGTCGAGGTCGCCCCGGCGTACGACCATGCCGAGATCACCTCCGTCGCCGCCTCCCACACGGCGTACGAGCTGACCACGATCATGTCCCGTCAGATCTCGGCGGCCAGGGCGGCCAAGTGACCCACGACCACGACCTGGTGCTGCGCCCCACCGAGGCGCAGACCACCGCGGCGCTCAACGCTCCCCCCGGCCGCAACGGTGGCGACCTCGTCGTCGAGACGCTCCAGGGACTCGGCGCGACCACCGTCTTCGGGCTGCCCGGCCAGCACGCGCTCGGCATGTTCGACGCGCTGCGCCGCTCCTCGCTGACGTACATCGGACTGCGTGTCGAGAACAACGCGGGCTTCGCCGCCGACGCCTACGGCCGCGTCACCGGTGAGGCCGCGCCGCTGCTCCTGTCCACCGGGCCCGGCGCGCTCACCTCGCTGGCCGCGCTCCAGGAGGCGGCGGCGGCCTCCGCGCCCGTCCTCGCGATCAGCAGCCAGATCCCCACCGCGGGTCTCGGCGGCGGCCGGCACGGCTATCTGCACGAACTGCGCGACCAGAAGGCGTCGTTCCGCGACATCGTGAAGTCCGTGCACACGGTGCGCTCGGCCTCGCAGATCCCGTCCGCCATAGCCGAGGCCTGGGAGTCGGCGCTGACCGCTCCGCACGGCCCGGTGTGGATCGAGATCCCGCAGGATGTACTCCTCGCCGAGACGATACTGCCGGTCGTCACGGCCATGGACGCGACCCCGCACGAGCTGCCCCCGCGCCCCGAACTGACCGCGCTGGCAGCCCACTTGCTGTCCACCGCGGCCCGCCCGGCGATCATCGCGGGCGGCGGAGTCGTACGCTCCGACGCGGCCGGCAAGCTCCTCGCGCTCGCCGAACGCCTGAACGCACCGGTCGTCTCGACCTTCGGCGGCAAGGGTGCGTTCCCGTGGGAGCACCCGCTGTCGCTCCAGTCCTGGATGGAGGACCGGCACACCACCGACCTCCTGGAGGACGCCGACGTCCTGCTCGTGGTCGGCTCGGGCCTCGGTGAACTGTCCTCGAACTACGGCACGTTCCGCCCGCGCGGCCGGATCGTCCAGATCGAGGCCGACCTCGGCAAGCTGGAGTCGAACTACCCGGCGCTGGGCATCCACGCCGACGCGCGCCTGGCGCTCTCCGCCCTCCTGGAGACCGCCCCCGAGCGCCCGGACCCGACGGCGGCCGAGCGGGTACGTACCGTCCTCACCGCCGTACGGGCCCGGATCGCGTCCCAGGACCTGGACCTGGAGCAGGGCATTCTCGCCTCGGTGCGCGACGCCCTGCCCGCCGGGTCGCCCAGCTTCTGGGACATGACGATCCTGGCCTACTGGGCCTGGTCCGCGTGGCCGGGCGCGCTGCACTCCGCGCAGGGCGCGGGCGGCCTCGGCTACGGCTTCCCGGCGGCGCTCGGCGCCTCGGCGGCCGACCGTACGAAGCCGGTCCTCGCGGTCTCCGGCGACGGCGGCGCGATGTACTCGATCGCGGAGCTCGCCACGGCCCGCCAGTACGACCTGCCGGTCACCTGGCTGATCGTCGACGACGGGGGCTACGGCATCCTCCGCGAGTACATGACGGACGCCTTCGGCGAGAGCACCGGCACGGAGCTGTCCCGCCCGGACTTCGTGGCCCTGGCCGAGTCCTTCGGCGTCCCGGCGACCCGCACGACCCCGGAAACCCTGCGCGACGACCTGGCGAAGGCCCTGTCGGAGCCGGGCCCCTCGGTCGTCGTACTCCCGGCGCTGCTGCGCATGTTCGCCGCGACGCACCTGGAGAACGGCGACAGCTGAAGTGGGGTGTGGGTGCGGGGGCGTTCCTCGCACCCACACCCACACGGGCGTCCGCCCCTGTCATAAACCCCCGTTACGAACCCCCGTTACAAACCTGTATCGAACGGACATCCGCGTCCCGTACAACCTTTCCGCCCCCTGCGGGTCATCTGAATCAGTAACCAACGGGGACGGGGAACCACACCATGACGCACCACCGAATAACACGCGCCGCAATAGCCACTGCCCTGGCCGGGGCCGTTCTTGTGCCGCTGTCCGCCGCGGCGCCCGCCGCCGCCGCTCCCGCGCCGACGGTGGCCTGCACCTCGGCCAAGGCCGGGCTCGCGGACAAGCTCACCAAGGACATCACCGCGGCGCTCAGGGGGCGCAGGTCACTGACGGCGATCTCGCTGCACGACCGCACCACCAAGACCACCTGCACCCTGCGCGCCACGCAGAAGTACGACTCCGCGAGCGTGGTCAAGACGACCGTCCTCGCCGCGCTGCTCTGGGACGCCAAGAAGACCAACCGCTACCTGACCGCGCGCGAGACCAAGCTCGCCACCGCCATGATCACCAAGTCCGACAACGACTCCACCAGCGCGTTGTGGGCCCAGCTCGGCCCGACGAGGATCAAGAAGTTCCTGACGGCGGCCAAGATGACCGACACCGTGCCCGGCGCGGGCCGCTACTGGGGCCTGACGCAGATCACCGCGCGCGACGAGCAGAAGCTGCTCGACCTGCTGACCGCGAAGAACACCGTACTGAGCGACAACTCGCGCGCGTACATCCTCGGCCTGATGCGCAAGGTCATCTCCTCCCAGCGCTGGGGCACCCCCGCGGGCGCCCCCTCCTCCGCCACCATCCAGGTCAAGAACGGCTGGCTGCCGCGCTCCACACACGGCTGGCGGGTGCACTCCATGGGCGCGTTCACGGGCGGTCGCCACAACTACGCGATGACGGTCCTCACCCACGACAACCCGGCCATGAAGGACGGCGTGAACACCATCCAGGCCGTGTCCAAGGCGATCCACAAGGCCCTCAACCCCACGGCCGCCGCATCGACCCTGTACACCCCGACGCAGACCCCGCACGAGGCGATCCCGGCGGTGCCGAAGGCCTGAGCGGCTCGTCAGACCGGCCGTTGGGGATGTGACACGGTCTCCGTCACACGACAGAGGCCGCTCGGGGCGAACCGGATCAGGCGGGGAAGGTGCTGGTCCTGATTGCGGCGACGAACGAGGACCAATCGGCCACCGAGAACAGCAGGGCCGGCCCGTGAGGGAACGTGGAGTCACGGACGGGAACGCCCGACGGGTGGCTGTCCAGCACCTCGACGCAGCTTCCCGCATCTGAGCCGCTATAGGACGACTTGCGCCAGCCGCTCAGCATGGCAGCGTTCGGGATGGTGCGCTTAGTCATGGTGTCCGTATTCCTTCGCTGTCGCCCTCATGAGGGCAAGTGACTCCTTCAGCGGCAGTGCGTCGCTCAGCGCAAGATCGTAGGCGCCCTGGAACCGTTCGACCAGGGCCGGGGAATCATGCACCTGGCCCATGTGTAGGCCTTCGGTGTAGGCCACCGGGGGCTGATCCTCGAACCACATCAGGGTCGCCATGCTGTGCAGGAGCGGGTGAGCGCCAAGGCCGAGAGGCAATACGTGTGCACGCACGCGCCTGCTCTCAACCAGGCGGACTACGTGCATGATCTGCTCGGCCATGACGTCTGGACCGCCCACGGGGCGGCGCAGTACAGCTTCGTCCAACAGTGCCCACACTACGGGCGTCACTGGATTGGTGAGGATCTTCGAGCGCTCAAGTCGTGTGACGACGATCCTGTCACTCTCCTCGTCACTCCAGGGAGGGAAAGCGACGCTCAAGACCGCACGCATGTACCGCTCCGTCTGAAAGATGCCAGGCATGTAAGAAAGAGCGAACTCGCGGATGATTGCTGCCTGCTGCTCCAGTTGGCGCGCTGCTTCGAAGTGATCAGCGACTGCCGAGTCGTCCTGCGGCAGAAAGCTACTCAGCACGTTTCCCGTGTTCAGAGACCTGTCCAGGCGGCGAGCGTCCTCCTGTGAGGGGACGCGGCGGCCCGCCTCGATGTGCGAGATGTGCGAGCGGGTCATCACCGCCGCGTCGGCCAGCTGCTGTTGCGTCAGCCCTGCCGCTTTCCGCTGTTCCTTCAGCCAGTCACCGTACGTGTTAGTCATGGCCAACTCCCGTGCGACAAAAGCTTCGTCACTCTCTGCCCTCTAGCGAGCCTAGCTCGCGCCATCTCACCCTGTGAGTGGATCGCTACACAGCGAAAGCGAAGGGATTGGGCGATGGCAGCAGAACCCGAACGACAAGCGGCAGCCGGCAAGGTTGGCGAAGCCGAGGTGGCGCGCGACGAGTTGGCCAGAGCCCTCCGGCTCGCCGGGATTCAGTTCCCGGCCATGGACGTCAAGCCGGCCGGTTGCGGTGAAAACCCCTCGTACGCCCTCGTGGAGTTGGGGCGCTGCTCGCCGCCCGTGGCCCGCGCCCTGGCGGCCGTCATCGCGAAGGGTGCGACCAAGTAGCTGCGCCAATGGGCCGCTTGCCGCAACGAGACCACCCGCCACCCACGTAAGGACCCCCGCGATCGAGCCAACGATCCGGGGGCATGGCCCACCTGAAGAAGCAGGTCGACATGAGCCACCGTATCGCCCGTATCTTCGAGCCGCTGCTGAGGCTGCTCCTCCCCGCACGCGGGCGCCATCGCGTCGCCGCGTCAGTGACCGCCGCCACCTTCGTTCCGCCACCGCCACCGCCACCAGTGCCGCCCGCCTGGCCGTTCCTGCGCGGCGAGGACTCCCCTCTCGTACGTCCGTATCTCCGTGTCCATGAACTTCGCGAACTCCGCGAAGAGGCACGCCTCCAACGGCAGCGGCGGCGCGATCTGTGGTTCGCCCTCTACGGGATCGACCTCGACACCCGCGACATCCACGGCCTGGGAGTCTCCTGATGGACGTCTACTCCACAGCCTCCGCCCGGCTGCTGCCCTGGGTCAGTGCCGAAGGCAAGCCGTGCTACCTCGTGAGCGACAGCGCCGGGCCCGTCTCCCGCGTGGCCGACAGCATGGAGTCGATCCAGCTCGGCCTGGCCGCAGATCTCATCGACGAGGCCCAGCGCATGCTGGAGGAGCGGGCGTGGACGCCCGGGGAGCTTCATCTCCTCGCCGTCCAGCTGACCGAATCCCTCTGCGCGGTGCACCGCGTCGCGAAGAGCCGAGGTGCACGCCTTCTCGTGCCCGCGAACGGCGACCCCGCGGTCCGGGCCTGACCGGTTCGCCCAACCCGGGGACGTATCCGTACTTGCGGCCTCACACGACCGGCCATTCGGCAGCCCCTGAACCCAAACCCGGAGCCCTGCCCACCTCACCTGCGCGTTAGCCTCTGTGAAAGATCGCCCGCGGGGGCGTCCGGACGAATGAAGGTGTGGCGCCGGATGGGCGACAGCCCGGACAAGAAATCGAGCGACGACATACCGACGGCGTTTGTGCCGCTGCCTCCGGGCGCCTGGGGGCCGCTCGACCCGGCGCCCCTCGGCACCCCCGGTTCGCTCGGCCTGAGCGCCGTGAGCGGGGCCCGCCGGCGCAGGACTGCCCCCGCCATCCTCGTGCTCGCCGCCCTCGCGTCGCTGACCACGGGGTGTTCCGGCGATGCCGCCCGGTGCGGGCCCGCTCCGGCGGGCGAGGTCAGTCAGGCGGATCTGTACGGGAGTTACACGGGCCCGAACGGGGCACGTCTCACCCTCACTGTGAAGAACTGGCCCAAGGAGAACGCCGTAGAGATCCTGAAGAAGGGTGCTCCCGCGTTCGACGGCCGCGGATACTGGGAGATGCCGAATCCCCCCGGGAAAGACGCCGAGATCGAGCTACAATTCGAAGACCTCTACGGCCGGCGCGGGGGGCCGCCTGTCGACCAGCTCCAGGTCGGCAGGTCGGACGGGCATACCGTGCTCTTCGCCAAGCTCGGGGACCCGGACGTGTGCCGGGTGTTCAAGTTGACTTCTTGATCACCGAGGCCTGCCTAGAAGGCTGCTGAAAATCTTGTTGAGGGGGCTGTCCGGCCGTGGGCCGGGTGGCCCTCTTTGTTATGGGGTGGCCGGGATGAGGGTCCAAGTGCCGTTGACTCGGGTGAGTCCGAGTTTGATCAGTCGGCGGAGGTTGAGTGCGGCGGCGCGGTGGTGGAGGGCGATGTTGTTGGCGATGACGCCTCGGTGGCGGACGCGGCGGTGGCCGTGGGCGACGAGCCAGGCGATGGCGCGTTCGACCGGGGGCCGCCAGCGGCGGTACTCCTCCTGCCAGGTGGTGTCGGTGGCGGCCTGGTGCCGGGCGGCGGCGAGGAGTGCGTGCTGGGCGTGGACGTTGAGGGCGCGTCCGGTCTTGGAGGTCGTGCAGCGTTCCCGCAGCGGGCAGCCGGCGCACTGGCGCTTGAACTGGGCCGTCCGGTTGCCGTCGGCTTTGACGCGGCCCAGGTTCGCGGTGTTGCCGGCCGGGCAGGTCACCGTGCCGGCCTCGGTGTCGACGTGGAAGTCGTCGATGGTGAAGCCGCCGGGGACGGTCTGCCGCAGCGGTGGCGGTTTGATCACCGCTGTGTGGCCGGCCTCGGTGAGTTGTTCGCGCAGGGCGCCGGTGCCGTAGGCGGCGTCCCCGAGCACGGTCAGTGTCTGGCCGTCGGCAGTGTCCTCGTCGGCCAGCAGGTCGAGCGCGACGGCGGCTTCGTGGTTGCCGGGGCCGTGGCCGCTGGTCAGGGCGACGGCGGTGAACAGTCCGGCCTCGGGCTCGAAGGAGACGTGTCCCCGGAAGCCCTCCTGGTGGCGGGTGCGGTTCTTGTGGATGTGCCGGGCGTCGGGGTCGACAGTGGACACGGTGCGGTCGGGCACGGTGCCCCGGGTGATGCGCCAGCGTCCGTCGGATCCGTCGGAGTCCTCGGCGGGCTCCACGTCCTGCCCGGCGACCAGGGCGAGCAGGCCCATCGCGTTCGCCGCTCTCTCGCCCAGCTCGCGTTCGGGCAGACGGCCCAGGAGGTTGAGGGCGTCGGTGACCAAGGCGTCCACCAGCGCGGCCCGGGCCGCCCCGTCGTTCCAGGCGATCTTCGGTTTGCCCGGGTCGGTGTAGTCGTGGGCGGTGCACCACTGTCCGGCGACCGTGACGGCGCCGGGGACCTCGCGGATCACCCGGCGGATCGCCGAGACGATCTGGGTGACGGTGTCCTGGGTGGCCACAGCGTCGTCCAGGACGGTGGAGTCCAGCGCCCGCCGCGTCCTGCCCTTCAGCACCCCGGTCGCGGCCACGACCTCTTTGACCTTGGTAAAGATCCGCGTCGGGTCGCCGGAGCGGGCAAGCCGACGCCGGAAGTAGGTCAGCAACGACGGATCGAAGGCCATGTCGTGCAGGCCCAGCCCGCAAGCCGCCTTCCACCGCAGATCACAGCGGAGTTCCTGGACCGACTCGAAGTCCGACAGCCCGGTCAGGGACTGCAGCACCACCGTCGAGGCCAGCACCTGCGGCGGCAGCGACGGCCGCCCGTTGGCCGACGGGTACATGTCCGCGAAGAACTCCGCAGGGAACAACGCCTCCCGGTACTCGGCCAGGAACGCGTACACGCTCCCTGCCGGGATCAACTCCCGGCAGGTCTCCCACACATCCGGCCCGACCGGCTCCCCGGCCCATTCCCCCTGCATGCCTACAAGGCTGGCCCCGGACCTGCCGGCCCGGGGCCAGAACGCAAAAGATTTTCAGCAGCCTTCTAGATGATTGATTCCAAGGGGTAGCTGCGCGGATGCAGGTTCCCGTTTCTGGTGGCGGAAGCCCCATTGGGGTGGCGGCGCGATGGCGGATACGCCACCGAAGCGGGATGCGAGGCGGTTGCCCTCAGCAGTGCAGCGTGAACGAGGCTTCCCCGTGGGGTCGGCCGTTGACCTGGAGCTGCACCAGATGGACACCTGGGTGGTAGCGCCGTGTGCTGATCGGCTTGAAGGAGTGTCTGCGTGTCGCGCGCCACGTCTCGCCGGGAGCCAGGGACCGCGTGGTGAGTTTGAAGACCTTGGGGGTGCGGGTCCCGTTGGCCTTCATGTGGAGGACGACGTAGTCGACGACGAGGTGAGCGGTCTGATCGTGAGTGTTGGTCACCGAGTAGTCGAACAGCAGATAGTCGCCGACCCGGATCTCTGAGGCGTGGACGTGCGGGCCCTCGACAGCGACGGGACTGTCCGGGAAGTGGCCGAGCAGCGTAAGGGCCCCGGCGTGGCCGGACTTGATCAGGGTCCGCAGGCCGTGCCGTACCAACCGGGTCGTCGTCGGTGCCGGGTCGCTCAGCCAGCGCGCCGCGACACCAGCGGCGATGTCGGGGTGGTCACGGCTGATGTCGTTGAGGTGGTTGGCCACTGATCTGCGGACGTACTCGGAGTCATCCCGGTACAGCACGTCGAGCAGGGGCAGTGCGGGTGTCGGATCCGCGATCAGCTCCGGAAGCTGGGGCGCCCAGGGCAGTCTTGGCCGCGTGCCCTCACTGGCCAGTCGGCGGACGTGGAGGTCGGGATGCGCGGTCCACGGCGTCATGACCCGGAGCGCGCGTTCCAGGTCGGCACGGAGGAAGGGCCGGACGGCGATCTCCGCGGTCAGGCGCGGGGTGAGTTCTGCCAGCAGGGCGAGCGCCGGTTCGAAGGCGTCCCGGCCCCGTACGGTGACGGCCTCGGTGACAGGGAAGATCATCCATCCGGTGAAATCGCTGTCCCTCAGTGCGGCGCGCAACACGTTCGCGAAGGCCGGGTAGTCCGCCGGAAGATCAGCTAGGACGGCATTTCTGATCAGGGCGACACGCTCGGTGAAGCTCAGCCCGTCCAGGACGGCGCCGCACCCCCGGGTCTCATGCGCCGTGATCCCGTCACCGGCTCGCGTAAGGCATCGGGTGAGGTCGGCGACGGTGTCCGCGCTGAGTAGTTCGTCTGCCGAGGGCACAGCGTCATTCTCCTTGATCTCGGGGCTATGCGGTGTGCAGTACCTGAGCGTGCCGCATCTCGTGCACTGTGCCGATTCGGCTGAAGAAGCCCTGTGCCCGGGGGTCGGTCGGCATCTCCTTGGCCGCGCGCTCGGCGACGTCGGCGGACGACCAGATGATGAAGTCCAGGACGGTGCCGTCGTCGAACTGGGCGAGGTAGGCGCCCTGAAAGCCGTCGCCGTAGTGCCCCTTGAGTAGTTCGACGAGCTGCTCTCGGTGGGCGGTGAGGGCGGCGGGGTCGTCGGCGTCGAACCTGACGTACTCGATGGTTGCACTCATGGCATCACCCTTCGTCGACCACGTGACCCACGGATTTGGTGGATCAAATCCGTGAGTTGAAGTTATCACGGGTTCGCTGACCTGAATCCAGTAGATTGAGGGGCATGACCATCCGGGACCTGCAGGAAATGCCGTGGATCGGCGAGGACCCGGTCCTCGACCTGGCCAACACCGTCGTCGTCGGCGCAGGCCCGGGGCGCGGCGACGTCGACTTCCTCGCCGATCGGGAACTCACCAGGCTGTGGCGCGCCCGCGCCGCCGACCGCAGATTGGCCGCCCTCTCCTTGGAGGAGCTGGAGCGGCTGCGTGGGTTGGTCCGCGACGCGCTGGACGCGACAGCCGGACAGCGGCCGCTCACCGACAGCCTGCGGACCCGCCTGAACGAACTCGCCTCGTCCGCCCCCGTCGTCTTCCGGATGACCGGCGACGGCCTGCTCGCACAGCAGGAACAGGGTGGCGGCGCCGACGCCGTCGTCGCCCGCGAGACGCTCGTCCTGGCCGCGGGTCCAGACCGTCAGCGGGTGCGGCGCTGCCACGCCCCCAGTTGCGGCATGTTCTTCCTGGCCAGGCGCCGTGACCAGGCATGGTGTTCCCTCGGCTGCGGCAACCGGGCGAGGTCCACCCGGCGCCAGCCACGAGAAACGGGAACCCACAGCTGATGAGACAAGGGAACCCAAAGTCAGGTTGTGACACCAGACTTGGACTCCCTCGCGACCGCACTCTATGCGGAGACCGACGACCTGCTGAAGGGTTCGCCGCAGCTTGCTCCGTGGCGGCCGGCGGTGGGTATCGCCCCGAAACTCACCGACGCCGAGCTGGTCACGCTCGCGATGATGCAAGCCATGCTCGGCTTCACCTCCGAGGCCCGTTGGCTCCGCCATGCCCGCTCCCACCTACGGCATCTCTTCCCGTACCTGCCGAAGCAGCCCGGCTACAACAAGCGCCTGCGCAAGGCGGCCGAGCTGCTCCGCCGGGTCACCCGGCTCCTGGCCACCGAGACCACCGTGTGGAGCGACGACGTGTGGATCGTGGACTCCACGCCGGTGGAGTGTGGCCGCTCACGCGAGACCGTCGAACGCTCCGACCTGGCCGGATGGGCCGAGTACGGGTACTGCGCCAGCCACAGCCGCTTCTTCTGGGGCCTTCGGCTGCACCTGGTCTGCACCCTCCAGGGCCTGCCCGTCGCCTTCGCCCTGACCGGAGCCAAGGCCGACGAGCGCGAGCCCCTGCTGGACCTGCTCGCCGCCGAACCGGCCCTCTTCGCCAGCCGACCCGGCCAGACGCTGATCGGCGACAAGAACTACTTCGGCCGTGACTTCGAACATCAACTGGCTGAGCAGGACATCCGGCTACTGCGGCCGGCCCGCAAGGGCCAGCCGGAACGGCCCGGCGCACCCCTGTTCAAGCCGTTGCGGCAGGTCATCGAGTCAGTCAACGAGACCTTCAAGGGACAGCTCGATCTCGAACAGCATCGAGGACACACACCCGGCGGGGTC
Source organism: Streptomyces changchenzhani (assembly GCF_039766235.1). NCBI lineage: Bacteria > Bacillati > Actinomycetota > Actinomycetes > Kitasatosporales > Streptomycetaceae > Streptomyces > Streptomyces changchenzhani. The sequence goes on from NZ_JBDHNH010000001.1 coordinate 1,396,980, forward strand.
ATCGCCCGCGTCATGCAGCGCATCCTCGCGCTGACCGCAGCGATCTGGCACAACGACTACACGGGACAGCCCGTCCTGCGCTCGCTGACCGCCTATGACCACTGACCCCTTGGGATCGATCATCTAGGCAGTAATGAACGTGCCGAGGCAGGGCGTACGGCAGCTCGGATCAGGGCGGCCTGAATGATCAGAGTGCCCAAGTTCTCACGATCGGGGGCCTCAAGGACCCGGGCCTCGACATCGAGGAATTCGTGGCGTCGGGTCCGTGCCGTCAGGACCGCGGTGTCCCGCCGTGATGTCCGACCGCGGTGTCGGACCGCGGTGTCGGACCGCGCTGTCAGGCGGCCGTCGTGCGGGCGCGGAATGTGACGACGGAGCTGTCCCCGTCGAGTTCCACGCTGAGCGAGGCCTCCATTGCCCGCGCCAGCCGGGCGAGCAGCGGCAGCGTGGGCATGGTCCCGCCCAGCTCCAGTTTGGAGATCTGCGGCTGGGTCATGCCCGCGCGCTGCGCCAGCTCCGTCTGGGAAATTCCCAGCTCGGTCCGCCGGTCGTAGACCGCCTGACCGAGGTCCCAGGACATGCGGATCTCCTCGCGCAGTTTGGCCACTTCCGGATCTTCGGAGATGCCCTGAGCGACCTTCCGGTCCCTGGTGAGCTTCCACTGGGCGTGACTGACCATTACAGCTCTCCTCGCTGTGCGTCGCGGACGAATGCTTCGTGCGCAGGTTCGTGTTCTGCCTCGCAGACGGCCTTTGCCCGCTTGGCGCGGGCTACTTCTGCTTCCTCGCGTTGTTTCGTCTTGCGGAAGACCGTCAGTAGCACGGCCCGGCGTCCCGGAGCGAGCCAGTATGTGAGTCTGACAGCGTCGCGGTTGCGGCCGAGGTCGAATCGCAGCTCCCTCACCCCGTTCCCCAAATAGCGCGAGTGAGGCTCGCACAGCGTCGTCGCGCTCTCAGCCAGCCGGGCAGCGGCGTGTTCTGCTCTTTCGTAGTCGTGCTCCGACAAGTTCATCAACCACAGCCGGACCTCCGGCTCGATCTCGATCACAAAGGACTCGTCCATACACTGGAACGTATAGATGCTCCAGTGTATGACCCGATGGGATGATCGGGAAGTCCACCAGACGGGTGGCGGCCGGTCCGACGGTTGACGTTTGTTGCGGCGGGATGAAATCCGCACTTCACCGCGTTGGTGACTTCCGGCAGCACAGGACGACCGGGAGGCAGCAGTGGCGGCGGCAGATCAAGGGTGGGCACGGCGGCTGGCGGGCTATGCCTGGCGGTACCGGCGGAACGTGATGCTCGCGCTCGGCTCCTCGCTCGGCGGCATGGCGGTGATGGCCCTCGTGCCGCTGATCACCAAGATCGTCATCGATGACGTCATCGGGGAGCACTCCCGCTCCCTCGCCGTATGGACCGGGCTGCTGGTAGTCGCAGCCCTGGTCGTGTACGTCATGACGTACATCCGGCGCTACTACGGCGGGCGGCTCGCCCTCGACGTCCAGCACGATCTGCGCACCGAGATGTACGGGACCATCACCCGCCTCGACGGCAGGCGGCAGGACGAGCTGTCCACCGGCCAGGTCGTCGGGCGCGCCACCAGCGACCTTCAGCTGATCCAGAGCCTGCTCTTCATGCTCCCGATGACCATCGGGAACGTGCTGCTCTTCATCATCTCCATCGTGATCATGGCGTGGCTCTCGCTGCCGCTCACCCTGGTCGCGCTCGCCGTCGCCCCCGCGCTGTGGTTCATCGCCAAGCGCAGCCGCGTCAGGCTCTTCCCGGCCACCTGGTACGCCCAGGGCCAGGCCGCCGCCGTCGCGGGCGTCGTCGACGGGGCCGTGTCCGGCGTACGCGTCGTGAAGGGTTTCGGCCAGGAGGACCAGGAGATCGGCAAGCTCCGCGAGGTCGGCCGCCAGCTGTTCGCCGGGCGCCTGCGCACCGTGAAGCTGAACTCCCGCTACACCCCGGCCCTCCAGGCCGTACCCGCCCTCGGGCAGGTCGCGATGCTGGCGTTCGGCGGCTGGCTGGCGACCCGGGGCGAGATCACCCTCGGTACGTTCGTCGCCTTCTCCACCTACCTCGCCCAGCTCGTCGGGCCCGTCCGGATGCTCGCCATGGTGCTGACCGTCGGCCAGCAGGCACGGGCCGGCGTCGAGCGTGTCCTGGAGCTCATCGACACCGAGCCTGCCATCGCCGACGGCACCAAGGAACTGCCCGCCGACGCCCCCGCCACCGTCGAATTCGACGACGTGTCCTTCGGATACGACACCGACCGCCCCGTCCTCGACGGCTTCTCGCTGAGCATCGCGCCCGGCGAGACCGTCGCCGTCGTCGGCTCGTCGGGCAGCGGCAAGTCCACCGTCTCGCTGCTGCTGCCCCGCTTCTACGACGTGTCACGCGGCGCGGTCCTGATCGGCGGCCACGATGTGCGCGAGCTGACGCTCGAATCGCTGCGCGCCGCCATCGGGCTCGTACCCGAGGACAGCTTCCTGTTCTCCGACACCGTGCGCGCCAACATCGCCTACGGCGTCCCCGACGCCACCCAGGAACAGATCGAGACCGCCGCCCGCGCCGCCCAGGCAGACAGGTTCATCTCCGAGCTGCCCGACGGCTACGACACGACGGTCGGCGAGCACGGGCTCAGCCTCTCCGGCGGCCAGCGCCAACGCCTCGCCCTGGCCCGCGCCATCCTCACCGACCCGCGCCTGCTCCTCCTCGACGACGCCACATCGGCCGTGGACGCGCGCGTGGAGCACGAGATCCACGAGGCGCTGAAATCCGTCATGGCCGGGCGCACCACCCTGCTGATCGCGCACCGCCGCTCCACCCTCAACCTCGCCGACCGCATCGCCGTCCTCGACGGCGGCCGGCTCGCCGACATCGGCACCCACGACGAGCTCCAGCGCCGCTCCGCGCTCTACCGGCGGCTGCTCACCGACCCCGACGAGCTCGGCGGCGTATCACCGGGGCACGTGCCGCCGGTGGCCGTCGCGGAGCCCGACGATCGCTCCGTGCAGGCGGAGCTCGACGCGGAGTTCGACGCCGAGCGCGGCCTCACGCCCGAGCTGTGGGTGCGTGACGAGACCGCGCCCGACACCGCGACCGACCACGCCCCCGGCATGACGGCCACGCCCGAGCTGCTGGCGCAGGTCGACGCACTGCCGCCCGCCGACGGCGTACCGGACATCGACGAGGCCCGCGCCGTGCAGGCCGAGGAGTCCTACGGGCTGCGCAGGCTACTCCGCGGCTTCCGGTTGCCGCTGCTGATCAGCCTGCTGCTCGTCACCATCGACGCGGGCATGGGCCTGCTCCTGCCGGTCATGATCCGGCACGGCATCGACGAGGGCGTCAGCCAGCTCTCGCTGGGCGCCGTCTGGGCGGCCTCCGCCCTCGCGCTGCTGTCCGTCGTCATCCAGTGGACGGCGCAGACCGGCGAGATGCGCATGACCGGACGCACCGGTGAACGCGTCCTCTACTCGCTGCGACTCAAGATCTTCGCGCAGCTCCAGCGGCTCGGCCTCGACTACTACGAGCGTGAGCTGTCCGGCCGCATCATGACCCGCATGACCACCGACGTGGACGCCCTGTCGACGTTCCTGCAGACCGGTCTGGTCACCGCCTTCGTCTCCGTCGTCACCTTCTTCGGCATCATGGTCGCCCTCCTGGTCATCGACGTGGAGCTGGCCCTGGTCGTCTTCGCGACGCTGCCGATCCTGGTCTTCGGCACGTACTTCTTCCGCAGGAAGAGCGTCCAGGCGTACGAACTGGCCCGCGACCGCGTCGGCCTCGTCAACGCGGACCTCCAGGAGTCGGTGGCCGGGCTGCGCATCGTGCAGGCCTTCCGCCGCGAGCGCAGCGGCGCCGAGCGCTTCGCCGCCCGCAGCGGCAGCTACCGCGAGGCCCGGGTCCGCGGCCAGTGGCTGATCTCCATCTACTTCCCGTTCGTCCAGCTGCTTTCGTCGGTGGCCGCCGCCGCGGTGATGATCGTCGGCGCCGGGCGGATCGAGGCGGGCACTCTCACCGCCGGCGCGCTCGTCGCGTATCTGCTCTACATCGAGCTGTTCTTCGCGCCCGTGCAGCAGCTCTCCCAGGTCTTCGACGGCTACCAGCAGGCGACCGTCTCGCTGGGGCGCATCCAGGAGCTCCTCCAGGAGCCCACATCGACCGCGGCCGCCACCGAGCCGCTGGACGTCCTGTCGCTGCGCGGCGAGATCGCCTTCGAGGACGTGTCGTTCCAGTACGGGACGGCCGACGGGCCCGAGGAGGCCCTCACCGGGATCTCCCTGCGCATCCCGGCGGGCCAGAGCGTCGCGTTCGTCGGCGAGACCGGCGCGGGCAAGTCGACCCTGGTCAAGCTGGTCGCCCGGTTCTACGACCCCACCAGCGGCCGGGTCACCGCCGACGGCACGGACCTGCGCGACCTCGACATGACGGCGTACCGCCACCGCCTGGGCGTCGTCCCGCAGGAGGCGTACCTCTTCGCCGGTACGGTCCGTGACGCCATCGCGTACGGGCGGCCCGGCGCGAGCGACGCGGAGGTCGAGGCGGCGGCCCGCGCGGTCGGCGCCCACGACATGATCGCCACCCTCGAAGGCGGCTACCTCCACGAGGTCGCCGAGCGCGGCCGCAATCTGTCAGCCGGCCAGCGCCAGCTCATCGCGCTGGCCCGCGCCGAGTTCGTCGACCCGGACGTCCTGCTGCTCGACGAGGCGACCGCCGCCCTCGACCTGGCCACCGAGGCCCAGGTCAACCAGGCCACGGACCGCCTCACCGGCCGCCGCACCACGCTGGTCGTGGCGCACAGGCTGACGACGGCGGCGCGCGCGGACCGGGTGGTGGTCATGGACCACGGGCGGGTCGTCGAGGACGGCACGCACGACGAGCTGCTCGCGCTGGACGGCAGCTACGCGCGGCTGTGGCGGGCCTTCATAGGTGAGGACGAGCCCGCGGCGGTCTGAACGGCCCGCCACGCCGGTGCAACCACCCCCCACCCTCCATGCGTCCGTACGCACGTACGCTCCTGAGGGGATTGGGGTACGGGTGTTCGGTACGGCAAGAGGGTCGAGCGGGTCGAGTGGGGCGGGCGGGGCAATGAGAAAGCAGCTGGCGTACGGACTTGCCGTGGTGATCGCGGCTTCGGGCCTGGCCCTGGCGGGTCCCGGCAGCCAGGGCGCGGAGGCAGCGGCGGCCAGCTGCTCGGGCCGCAAGGTCAGAACGGTTCCCTTCCGCACCGGCGAGCTGCGGATCTACAAGAGCCGCCAGTACGTGTGCGCCATGACCGTGGCCAAGCGGCCCGGCGTACGGCAGAAGATGTCGATCGCCCTCCAGGCGCGCGGCAGCCGAGTCGCCAAGGACAGCGGCATCTTCACCGTCCGGGCAGGCCCGGTGACGGTCTACGCCCTCAACCGCTGTGTACGGGCCGTGGGCTTCGTCGGCAACAAGAAGGCTTCAACCGGCTGGATTCTCTGCTGATTCGCGCCAATTACCCGCCAATACCCGCTGATTCCTTCTGAATTCTTCTGATTCCGGCTGTTCCCGTTGTCCCCTGTATCCCATTCACCCTCCCCGTAACAAGGTCTGGTGGAGCGACAGTTGCGCCGCTAGGTTCACGTGGTCGTCTGTGACTACAGGGGAGAACGAATGCGCAAAGCGCTCAGATGGCTGCTGTCGTTCGCGGTGCTCATAGGCACCGTCGGAATCAGCAGCGCACCGGCCGGAGCGGCCACCGCCGCCGAGCCGGACATCAAGGACAAGATCCTCGCGATACCGGGGATGAGCCTCATAGAGGAAAAGCCGTACACCGGCTACCGCTATTTCGTACTGAACTACACTCAGCCGGTTGACCACCGGCACCCGTCCAAGGGCACCTTCAAGCAGCGAATAACCCTGCTGCACAAGGACACCAACCGCCCGACGGTCTTCTTCACCAGCGGCTACAACGTCTCGACGAACCCCAGCCGCAGTGAGCCGACCCGGATCGTCGACGGCAACCAGGTGTCGATGGAATACCGCTTCTTCACCCCGTCCCGGCCCAGCCCGGCCGACTGGTCGAAGCTCGACATCAAGCAGGCTGCGAGCGACCAGCACCGCATTTTCACCGCCCTGAAGAAGATCTACTCCAAGAAGTGGCTCTCCACGGGCGGCTCCAAAGGCGGCATGACCGCCACGTACTACGAGCGCCACTTCCCGCGTGACATGGACGGCGTCGTCGCGTACGTCGCGCCCAACGACGTGGTGAACAACGAGGACTCGGCGTACGACCGGTTCTTCCGCGACGTCGGCACCCGCGAGTGCCGCGACAAGCTGAACGGGGTGCAGCGCGAGGCGCTGGAGCGCCGTGGTCCGCTGCGCGACAAGTACCAGGAGTGGGCGACCGCGAACGGCGCCACCTTCCAGACGATCGGCAGCCTGGACAAGGCGTACGAGTCCACGGTCCTCGACTTCGTCTGGGCCTTCTGGCAGTACAGCCTGGTCGCCGACTGTGCGGCCGTCCCCGCGACGGACGTCTCCGACCAGGAGATCTACGACTATGTGGACTCCATCTCGGGCTTCTCCGCGTACACGGACCAGGGCCTGAACACGTATACGCCGTACTACTACCAGGCGGGCACCGAGCTGGGCGCCCCGATGGTCAAGTACCCGCACCTCAAGGGCCTGATGAAGTACGGGCCCGAGTACTTCACGCCGCGTGCGTACGTACCGCGGGACATCCCGATGAAGTTCAAGCCGGGTGTCATGCGCGACGTCGACAGCTGGGTGCGGCACAACGCCACGCGGATGCTGTTCGTGAACGGGCAGAACGACCCGTGGAGCGCCGAGCCGTTCCGCCTCGGCAAGGGCGCGCGCGACTCCTACGTCTACACCGCGCCGGGTGCCAACCACGGTGCCAACGTCGCGGGTCTCGCGCCGGACGAGAAGGCGAAGGCCACCGCCGAGATCCTCGACTGGGCGGGCGTCGCTCCGGCGGCCGTCCAGGAGGACGCGGCGAAGGCGAAGCCGCTGGCGAAGTTCGACGCGAAGCTCGACAAGCGCGACATCGAGCGCGAGCCGATGCTGCGGCCGTAAGACGTACGGCTGTAGAGCCGTATGGCTGTAGCGCCCGAGCTGCTGGGCTGTGCCCGCCGTGGTGGATTCACACCCGGCGGGCGCAGCCCACTGCTTTGGCCCCGCCCAATTGCACGAACAGCTGGGTCGACGGCGGGCACTGCGCGCGCCGCACCACCGCGTCCGTCACCTCGAACCTCGGGGCGATCTCGCCCGACCCGTCGCAGGCGGTCTCCTTCACCTGGCCCGCGCGCGCCGTGTAGAGGCAGTCGCCGACCACCGTGCGCGGCCCGCCGCCGCGGCCCGGGTCGCCCGGGTGGGGCTCTTCGAGGTTGCGCATGCACGCGGAGCCGCGCGGCACCGCGCCGTCGCCGTCCTCGTCGAAGGCCGGCTTGCTCTCCGAGATGTGCAGCACGAAGTCCGTGGTGGGCGGGCACAGCGCCCCCTCGGCCGGGCGGCCGTCCTGGCGGTCGAGCACCCGCGCCGAGGCCTTCTCGCTGCCGCAGGACACCTCGCGGAAGTCACGCCCGCGCGAGCTGCACTCGCCGACGCCGAGGAAGGTCGCGCCGTACCCGGAAGGGGTGACCGTGCCGGTGGAACCGTTCGCCGAGCCGTCCTGCCCGGACGGCTTCTGACACGAGGTCAGCGCCGCCAGGGCGAGCAGCAGGGCGCACACCACCCCCGTGAACCGGTCTATTCTCATGCCGAACCCCCGATACCTCCCCCCAGCGTGGCCCGTGGGGGTGGGCGCACGCCAGACGCACGGGGGGCTTTGCGTCACTCGGGGGCGGTGCGCCGGGGGCGTGACGTACGGCGCGTACGCCGGATGGGGCAGTCCTGCCCAGTGCCCTCGGCAGGCTCCAGCAGGACAGCCCGTCCCCGACCTCTAGTAGGACAGCCCGTACCCGACCGGATGGAGCACCTTGGTCGGGTCGTCCGCCCGCTGCACCGGCACCGGCAGCCGTCCCTCGGGATCCGCCCTGCCCGCGATCACCCGCGCGGCGGCGCGCAGTTCGACATCGGTCCAGGAGTACGTCGCCACACTGGCGGCGAACCCGCTGAGCTGCGCGATGTCGTACGGATTGCGGATCGCGACGGTCACGATGGGCACCCCGGTCGCCCCCAGCGCGCTGACCAGCGTGCGCTGCGTGCTGGTGGCCGAGACGTTGTACGTCCCCACGATCACGGCGTCCACCGCGGCGGCCGCCACCACCGCCTCGTTGATCTTCGCCTGGGTCGGGGCGGTCCCGGTGGGCAGCCTGGTGACGGTGAAGCCCAGCTCGGTCAGTGCGTCGGCCAGGACGGTGGTCGGCGGTCCCGTCGTCCCGGACGGGGACGCGGGATCGGCGCCGACGACCAGGATCTTCCGGTGCTGCCGCCGGTTGAGGGGGAGCAGCCGCGCCTTGTTCGCCAGCAGAGTCGTGGTCTCCTCGGCGATCCGGTCCGCCGTCGCCAGGTGCGAACGGGTCCCCACGGTCCGGTCCACCCCCCGGTGCGAGACATACGGGTCACGCAGCAGCCCCAGCTTCTCCTTGAGCCGCAGGATCCGCAGCAGGGACTCGTCGACCCTGGCCATGCTCACCTCACCGTCCCGGACGGCCTTGAGTACGGCGTTCCAGGCGACGGGCAGGTTCGGCGGGTTCAGCAGCTGGTCGCAGCCCGCGAGGAGCGCGAGGACGGGCACACGGTCGTCGCCGTACTTCTTGCGCACGCCCGCCATGTCGAGGGCGTCGGTGACGACGACCCCGTCGTAGCCGAGCTGTTCGCGCAGGACCCCGGTGAGGATCGGGTGCGACAGCGTGGCCGGGTCCTCGGCCGGGTCGAGGGCCGGGACCAGGATGTGCGCGGTCATGATCGAGTCGATACCGGCGGCGATCGCGGCCCGGAACGGCGGGGCGTCCAACTGCTCCCACTGCTCGGCGGTGTGGTCGATGCTGGGCAGCCCGTAGTGGCTGTCGGTCTTGGTGTCGCCGTGGCCCGGGAAGTGCTTGGACGTCGCGGCGACCCCGGCGCCCTGATACCCCTTGACCTGCGCGGCGACCAGCTCAGCCACGGCCTGCGGGTCGGAGCCGAAGGACCGTACGCCGATAACCGGGTTGGCCGGGTTGACGTTGACGTCGGCGACCGGGGCGTAGTTCTGCACGATGCCCATCGCGGCCAGCTCGGCGCCCGCGATCTGCGCCGCCTTGCGCGCGTCGGAACGCGAGCCGCCGGCCCCGAGCGCCATCGCGCCGGGCATCAGCGTGGCGGGCTTGCCGACCCGGGCGACGATGCCGTGCTCCTGGTCGGTGGAGATGAGCAGCGGCAGGGGAGTGGGCTGCGCGAGCCCGGCCTGCTGGATGCCGTTGGAGAGGTCGGCGATCTGGTGCGGGGAGCGGGTGTTGTGCGCCCAGACGAAGTAGATGATGCCACCGACGTGGTACTTCGCGATGAGCTCGGCAGCCGTCCTGACCCCCATCTCCTTGAGGTTCAGATCGATGTCGACCTGGTCGGGCGCGGTGGCGGAGTGCCCGTACACCCGCATCACGAAGAGCTGGCCGACCTTCTCCTCCAGGCTCATCCGGGAGATGAGCCGCTTCAGATGGCCCTGAGGTCGGTCCTTGACCGAAGCCGATGAGGTGTCCGCGACCGCGACGGGCGCGGTGGCGACTGCGGCGGCCACCGCGGCGGTCGCGGTGAGCAGGGTGCGTCTGGAGGTGCGGTGATGTTGCACGTGAGCTCCTTCCGGCCGTACTCGACAAGCTTGGCAAGGGAGTTGAAAGAAACTGCCAATGACTCACGGATATCCGGAAAATAACTGCCAGGTCAAGAGGCGCGGCAGGAGAAAGGCATTGCCGACCCCAGGAAGCGGCCGAACGGGGGACCGGCGCGCGGATCCGGTGCCGGGACCCGCGCCAGAACCCGTGCCGGGCAGGGAGCCGCCACCGGCGCATACGAAGGGGGGCGCACCGGTGGCGGCTGTGCTGCCGCCCGCAGGCGGGTGGAGAGGGGAGTCAGCGATCGCAGCCAGCAGCGAGGGCCGACACCGCTCTGCGGAGACTCACCGGCAGCACGCATGTTGGACGGAAACGGTTCGCCTAAGGTTCCCCGGAATGCGGGGATTTCCGGAAATGTTACGGATGGTTCTGTTGATAGTTCTGATGATGGTTCTGTTGATGCCGGACAGGGAGACGGGCTACTGCTGACCTTCCTGCGCGCCCACCTGCGGCCAGTGCTCCTGGAGCGTGCGTACGGTCTCGGTGATCGCGGGCCGGCGGGCCGCGCCCGTGCGCCACAGGGCGTAGAGGCGGCGGACCGGCACCGGGTCCAGCGAGACGGCGTGCACGCCGGGCGGGAGCGGGCCGCGGCCCAGGCGGGGGATCATCGCGACCCCCAGGCCCGCCGCGACCAGGGCGATCTGGGTGTGGTTCTCCTCCGCCTGATGCACCAGGTCCGGTTCGCAGCCGGCGGCGCGCAGGGTGCGTACCAGCCAGTCGTGGCAGACCGTGCCGGGCGGCTGGCAGATCCACCGCTGGCCCGAAAGGTCCTCACGCCGTGCGGACTTCCGCGCGGCCAGCGGGTGCCGCTCCGGCACGAGGAGGTCGCACAGATCATCGCCGATGACCGCCTGCTCCACGCCCTCCGGGGCGGGCAGCGGGGCGATGTCCCAGTCGTGCGCCACAGCCAGGTCGATCACGCCCCGAGCCACCAGATCCACCGAGAGGTGCGGGTCAACCTCGGTCATCCGGGCGTCCAACGCGGGGTGTCGGTGCGCCAGTTCGGCCAGTACGCCGGGGAGCAGGCCGCGGGCCGCCGAGGCGAAGGCGCCGATCGAGAGCCGGCCGCCTGGTCGCCCCCTGCGCTCCTCCAGGGTCGTCTCGGCCCGCTCCATGATCGTGAGCAACTCCTGCGCGGTATCGGCCAGATGGCGCGCCTCCTCGGTGAGCGCCACCCCCCGGCCCTGCCGCTCCAGCAGGGTCGTACGGGTCTCGCGCTCCAGCTTGGCTATCTGCTGCGACACGGCGGAGGGCGTATAGCCGAGCGCGATGGCGGCCGCGCCGACCGAGCCGTGGACGGAGACCGCGTGCAGTGCGCGCAGCCGGGACAGATCGAGCACCCCGCACCCCTTCATTCGTACTCACTCGTGCTCACTCATAAGCAACACTGAATTCAATCATGAAGGAATCCGTGCTGGTGCTACATGGTCGCAGGCGGCGATCCTCAAGGCATGCGCCCCGCACACATCGCTCTCGCCGCGCTCGTCGCCGCCCTCTGGGGGGTCAACTTCGTGGTCATCGAAGTCGGCCTCGACCACTTCCCGCCGCTGCTCTTCTCCGCCCTGCGCTTCCTCGTCGCGGCGCTGCCCGCGGTCTTCTTCGTGGGCCGTCCCAAGGTCGCCTGGAAATGGGTGATCGGCGTCGGACTCGCTCTGGGCGTAGGGAAATTCGGGCTGCTCTTCACCGGTATGGACGCGGGAATGCCCGCCGGGCTCTCCTCGCTGGTGCTACAGGTCCAGGCGGTGTTCACGGTCCTGTTCGCCGCGCTCGCCCTCGGTGAGAGGCCCGGCCGCCTGAGGGTTCTCGGTATGACCGTGGCGCTCGGCGGGATCGTCGTCGCCGCCGTGGACGAGGGTGCGTCGGGGCCACTGTTCGGCTTCGTGCTGGTCGTTGCCGCGGCGGCCTGCTGGGGCGTCTCCAATGTGCTGACCCGCAAGGCGAGCGCGCCCGACGCGCTCAACTTCATGGTGTGGGTGAGTGTGGTGCCCGTACTGCCGCTGCTCGCCCTGTCGTTGCTGTTCGAAGGCCCGGAGGCGGACCTGGCCGCCCTGCGCGCGCTGGACTGGGGCGGCGCGGGCGCGATCCTGTACGTCGCCTGGGTCACGACCATCTTCGGCTTCGGCGCCTGGGGCTACCTGCTGCGCCGCTACCCCGCGTCGTCCGTCGCCCCGTTCTCGCTCCTGGTGCCGGTCTTCGGAATGTCCTCGGCGGCGCTGCTCCTGGGCGAGCCGGTCGGCCCGCTGCGCTGGTGCGCGGCAGCGCTGCTGGTGAGCGGGGTGGCACTGGCCTCGTTCGCGGGGCGGGGGCGGCCCGGGTCACCCTTGCCACTGGACAGCGTGCCTACGCAATCAGGCAGCGGCCACTCCGTGCCACCGTCCTCGGCGGGGCTGCTCTCCCGCACGATGGCCAGTATCGGGGCCACCTGTTCCTCGGGCAGCCGGTCGACCAGGGCATGCAGCTCTTCCCGCAAGGTGCTCATGCATCAAAGGTACGGAAACTCGGGCAGCCGCGAATCGCTTTGAGCGGCACGAGCAGGCGCGGGAGGCGGCGCGGGGCCCGGGCGTGAGCCACTCAGGTTGCCGCCCGCCGCCCGCGCCCCACCTCAGCGCCGCGCCGCCGCCACCAGCCCCTCCAGATACTCCCGCCCCGCCGCCAGCATCGGGGGCAGCTCCGCCGCCTGGGGGTACCAGCGCTTCTCGTACTCCCAGCACAGCCAGGTGTCCGCGTGGCCGCCGTCGGCCGCCGCCAGCTGCGCCACGCAGTCGGCCAGCGGCAGCACGCCCGCGCCCAGGGCCAGCGGGGTCTTGTCCTCCGCCGACGCGATGTCCTTGACCTGGGTGTAGCCGAGCTGGGGGGCCAGGACCGCGTGCGAGGCCGCCGGGGTCTCCTCGCCCAGCCAGGTGTGCATCACGTCCCACAGCGCGCCCGCGTTCTTGTGGCCGACCGGGCCCAGCACGCGGGCTGCGGCTGCGCCGGTGCGGTGCGAATCGTGGGTCTCCATGAGGATGCGTACGCCGAGGTCCGCCGCGTGTTCGGCCGCCACGCCCAGCCGGCGGGCCGCCGTCGCGTCGGCCTCCTCCGCGCTCTGCTCGTCGCCGCCGCCGGGGAACACCCGGATGTAGGAGGCGCCCAGGTCGTGGGCGAGACGCAACAGGCCGTCGATCTCCTCGTGCACGGGCAGGTCCTCACCCGGCGCCGCCACCCGCGCGTATCCGGACACGGTCAGGATCTCGATGCCTTCACGGGCGAACTCCGCCACGGCGTCCGCGCGTTCACTCACGCTGCTGCCCGGGTGGATCGGCTCCTCGGGGTGGGCGCGCAGTTCCACGCCCTGGTAGCCGGTGGCGGTCGCCAGGCGCGCCACGTCACGCATCGGCATGCCCGGCACCCCGAGGGTGGAGAAGGCGTACTTCATGTTGCTGTTCCTTTCTGCAGGGTCAGTCGCCAGTCCTGGCCGACCAGATCCACGCCGTACGACCGGTGCGGTTTCTCGGCGACGAGCGTGAAGCCGGCTCGCTGGTAAATCTTGCGCGCGGCGACGAGCACATCATTGGTCCACAGCACGACTTCCCGGTAGCCCACCTCGTATGCGAATTCCACCACCGTCTTGACCAGGCGCTCTCCCAGGCCGTGGCCGCGCGCGGCCGGGTCGACGAACAGCAGCCGCAGGCGCGCGGTGCCGGGTGTGTCGTCCCGTACACACATCACCGAGCCGACCGGGCGTCCGTCCAGCTCGGCGATCCACACCCGTTCCAGATACGGGTCGTGATCCTGGGCGAAGTCCGCGACGATGCGGGCCACCAGCCCCTCGAAGTCGGTGTTCCAGCCGAACTCGGCGGCGTACAGCGCGCCGTGCCGCTGCACGATCCAGCCCAGGTCGCCGGGGACCGGGTCGCGCAGAACGGGCCCTTCGGGGGGTCGGGTCCCGGTCCGGCCGAGAAGGTCGCGGACCATGCGCATCGCCGCCGCGAGGCGCGGCCGGTCCTCGGGCGATACGCCGGACAGCAGCGAGCCCACGGCTTCGCGCGAGCGTTCGTCGAGGAGCGCGGCGGCTTCCCGCCCGCGCGGCGTCAGGGTGACGCGCTGGCGGCGGGCGTCGGTCCTGGACGGACCTCGCTCCACCAGGCCCGCCCGCTCGAACTTGGTCAGCAGGCGGCTCAGATACCCCGCGTCGATGGAGAGCGTCACACGCAGGTCCACCGCGTCCGTGCGGGAGGAGTGGGCCAGCTCGTACAGGACCCGGGATTCGGTCAGCGTGTACGGCGCGCGGAGGTGCTTGCTGTAGTCGAGCGCGCCGATGAGGTTCGTGTAGAAGCGGTTGAACGCGCGGATTTCATGAATGGGCATGCTCGGATCCACTCCGGGGCTTGCGTGTCTTCTTTGACTGAGTCAACGGTACGGCGGCTCGCCCGCGTACGGAAGACCCCGGTGGGGCAGGACTGGACCATGACAGCACCCACACCAACACCCGCACCCACAGGCGCAGGCAACTGGACCTTCACCGACGACCGCGGACAGCTTTCGTCGGCCCCACGACGCCCCACCCGGGTCGTCGCGTACATACAGGCCGGAGCGACCCTCCTGGACCACGGCATCACCCCCCTGGGCATCTTCGGTTCCTACCACGACGGCGACGCCCCCGACCGGGCCAAGTCCGGTCTGCTCGCGCTCGACGAAGTGGCCTACTTCGGGGCGGGCGAGAGCCTCGACCCGGAGCGGCTGCTGGCCGCCGCTCCCGATCTCGTCGTGGCCGTCAGCTACGGCGGGAGTCTCGCGTACGGCATCGCCCCCGAGGCCGCCAAGCACCTGGAGGAGCAGGTGCCGCTGGTGGTGCTCGACGTGGGCCAGGGGCGGTCGCTCGACGAGGTCAGGGAGCGGTTCGCCGCGCTCGCGGCCTCGCTCGGCGGTACGGAGGACCCCGCGGCCACGGCCGCCCTGGACGCGGCACGCGAGCGGCTGCGCACCGCGGCGGCCCAACCGGACCCGCCCGGCGTACTGGCCCTCTCCGCGGCCGGCGCCGACCAGGTCCACCTGGCCAGGCCGCACGCCTGGCCCGACCTGCGGGCCCTGGCCGACCTGGGCGTACGGCTGCTCGACCCGCCCCCGGGCGGCGGCGCGAACTGGTCGACGACCGGCTGGTCCGAAGCCGTCTCGCTCGCCCCGCACCTCGCCCTGGCGGACGCCCGCTCCAACGCGGCCCCACTGGACCCGGCCCGCGTCGGCGACGCCCGCGTCATCCCCTGGAACCCGGAACTCCCGGCCAGCCGCGCGGCGCACGCCCGATTCTTCGACGCGGTGGCGCGGGCGCTGGCGCCGTAAGTCGTAAGCCATGGGCCGGGCGGTCGGCGCCTCAGCCCCGCGGTGCCCCCGTCGATCCCCGCACCATCAGCTCCGCCGGTACCGACGCGATGCCGCCGGGCGGCGGCGTCTCGCGGCCCATGGCCAGGCGGCCCGCCCGCGCGCCCGCCTCGTACAGCGGCAGCCGTACGGTCGTCAGCGCCGGCACCGCGTCCACCGCGAACGGCAGATCGTCGAAGCCCGCCACCGACATGTCGGCCGGGATGCGCAGGCCCCGGTCGCGCAGGGCCGCGCACGCGCCCAGTGCCACCGTGTCGTTCGCCGCGACTATCGCGGTCAAGTCGGGTGCGCGGCGCAGGAGTTCGATGGTGGCGTCGTAGCCGGAAGCGCGGTCGTACGGGCCGTGCAGTGTGAGCCGCTCCTGGTCCGCGTCGAGTCCCGCAGCGGCCAGCGCGTCGCGGTGGCCCTCAAGCCGGTGCCGGGTGGTCGTGCGCTCCACGGGCCCGGCGACGTAACCGATCCGCCGGTGGCCGAGCGCCAGCAGATGCTCTGTCAGCCGCTGCCCTCCACCGCGGTTGTCGAAGGTGAGTGCGGCGGTGATCGACGATCCGTCGTCGTCCCCGCCCAGCGGCGGCCGGCCGCACAGCACCACCCGGGTGCCCGCGTCCGTGAGCTTCGCCAGCTTCGACGCGACCGCGGCCAGATGCCCGGGGTCCTCGATCGCGCCGCCGGTCAGGATCACCGCGGCGGCGCGCTGGCGCTGCAACAGCGTGAGGTAGGTCAGCTCGCGCTCGGGGGAGCCGCCCGTGTTGCAGACGATCGCGAGTTTCTCGCCGCCCGCCCGGCCCGTGCCCTCCTGGCCGCCGATCTGCGACTGCGCCGCCCCGGCCATGATCCCGAAGAAGGGATCCGCGATGTCGTTGACGAGGATGCCGACGAGGTCGGAGGTGGCGGCGGCCAGTGCGCTGGCCGGCCCGTTGAGTACGTAGTCGAGGTCGTCGACCGCGCGCAGCACCCGCTCCCTGGTGGTGGCGGCGACCGGGTAGTTGCCGTTCAGCACACGGGAGACGGTGGCCGGCGACACCTGGGCGCGGGCTGCCACGTCCGCCAAGGTCACTGTCATCTGGTCGTCCTCCGGGTCTTGTCCGAGTCGCTGTCCGCAGGCTAGCTTCATAGCCTATAGAAAGCGCTTGCTATGGCCGTACGGAGGGAACATTCGTGACACGCAAGACAGTGCGCATCGCCATGAACGGCGTCACGGGGCGGATGGGGTACCGCCAGCACCTCGTCCGCTCCATCCTCGCCATCCGCGAGCAGGGCGGCCTGGACCTCGGCGACGGCACAGTCCTGTGGCCGGAGCCGGTCCTGGTGGGGCGGCGGGAGCATGCACTGAAGGAGCTTGCGGAGCGGCACGGGCTGACCGAATGGTCTACGGACCTCGACGCCGTCCTCGCCGACGAAAGCGTCGACATCTACTTCGACGCGCAGGTCACCTCCGCCCGCGAGGAGGCCGTCAGGAAGGCCATCGCGGCGGGCAAGCACATCTATACGGAAAAGCCGACGGCCACCGGGCTCGACGCGGCGCTCGGCCTGGCCAGGCTCGCGCGCGACGCCGGGATCAAGCACGGCGTCGTACAGGACAAGATCTTCCTGCCGGGCCTGCTCAAGCTCAAGCGCCTGATCGACGGCGGTTTCTTCGGCGAAATTCTCTCGGTGCGCGGCGAGTTCGGCTACTGGGTGTTCGAGGGCGACTGGCAGGACGCGCAGCGCCCTTCGTGGAACTACCGGGCGGAGGACGGCGGTGGCATCGTGGTCGACATGTTCCCGCACTGGGAGTACGTCCTGCACGAGCTGTTCGGCCGGGTCAGGACGGTCCAGTCGCACGTTACGACGCACATCCCGCAGCGCTGGGACGAGCAGGGCAAGCCGTACGCGGCGACCGCCGACGACTCGGCGTACGGGATCTTCCAGCTGGAGGGCGGCGCGGTCGCCCAGATCAACTCCTCGTGGGCGGTGCGGGTGCACCGCGACGAGCTGGTGGAGTTCCAGGTCGACGGCACCCACGGCTCGGCCGTCGCCGGTCTGCGCAACTGCCGTGTCCAACACCGAAGTTTCACGCCGAAGCCGGTCTGGAACCCGGACCTTCCCGCGACCGAGTCGTTCCGCGAGCAGTGGCAGGACGTCCCGGACAACGCCACCTTCGACAACGGCTTCAAGGCGCAGTGGGAGCTGTTCCTGCGCCACATCGCTCTGGACGAGCCGTACACCTGGGACTTGCTCGCGGGCGCGCGTGGTGTGCAGTTGGCGGAGCTGGGCCTCAAGTCCTCGGCCGAGGGCCGCCGTTACGACGTACCGGAGCTCTCGCTGTGACGATCCTCCTGCCGTACGCCGACGGGCGCACCCGCCCGTACGAACCCAGGGCCGTGCCGCTCGCGCTCCCGCTGGGCGGCTCGGCGCTCGCCTCCCGGACGGTCTACTCGGCTGCCCATGTGGTGGCCGACCCGTACGCCGACGTGTCGCCCGACTCGCCCGCGGCGGTCGACTGGGACGCCACACTCGCCTTCCGGCGCCACCTGTGGTCGCACGGCCTCGGCGTCGCAGAGGCGATGGACACCGCGCAGCGGGGGATGGGCCTGGACTGGGCGGGCGCGGCGGAGCTGATCAGGCGCTCGGCGGCAGAGGCGAAGGCGGTCGGCGGCGCGATCGCGTGCGGCGTCGGCACCGACCAACTGGCTGTCGGGGATCGGTCGTTGGCCGAGGTCACGGCGGCGTACGAGGAGCAGCTCGCCCTCGTCGAGTCGACCGGGGCGCGGGCCATCCTGATGGCGTCACGGGCGCTGGCCGCGGCGGCACGCGGCCCCGAGGACTACCTCGCGACGTACGCTCATCTGCTGCGTCAGGCGCGCGAACCGGTAGTGCTGCACTGGCTGGGCCCGATGTTCGACCCGGCGCTGGAGGGCTACTGGGGGAGCGCGGACCTGGACGCGGCGACCGAGACCTTCCTTGAGGTCGTGGCGGCCCACCCGGACAAGGTCGACGGCATCAAGATCTCGCTGCTCGACGCCCAACGCGAGATCGCGGTGCGGCGCCGGCTGCCACGCGGCGTGCGCTGCTACACGGGGGACGACTTCAACTACCCCGAGCTGATCGCGGGCGACGACCACGGCTTCAGCCATGCGCTGCTCGGCATCTTCGACCCGCTGGGGCCGCTCGCGGCGGAGGCGGTGCGGGTGCTGGACACGGGCGACAGTAAGGGCTTCCGTGAACTCCTCGACCCGACGGTCGAGTTGTCCCGGCATCTATTCCAGCCGCCCACTCGTTTCTACAAGACGGGCGTGGTGCTGCTCGCCTGGCTGGCGGGCCACCAGAGCCACTTCACGATGGTCGGCGGCCTCCAGTCGGCGCGCTCGCTCCCGCATCTGGCTCGTGCGTACGAACTGGCGGACGGGCTGGGCCTGTTCCCGGACCCGGGGCTGGCGGAGTCCCGAATGCGTGCACTTCTAACGGTCCATGGAGTCCCCAATGCCTGACCCTTCCCTCTCTCCCCTCTTGATCTCCCGCCTCAGCCTCAACCAGGAGACGATCAAGCAGTGGTCGCTGCCGGAGCTGGCCGAGGGCTGCGTCAAGGCGGGCGTCACGGGCGTGGGCCTGTGGCGGACGCCGGTCCAGGAGTACGGCGTCGAGCGCGCCGCGCGGCTGGTGCGCGACGCGGGTCTTGCCGTCACCAGCCTGTGCCGGGGCGGCTTCCTGACCGGCGACGACCGGGGCCCGGCCCTGGCCGACAACCGCCGGGCGATCGACGAGGCGGCGACGCTGGGCACGGCCACGCTGGTCCTGGTGTCAGGCGGCCTCCCCCCGGGCAGCCGCGACCTGCACGGCGCGCGCGAACGCATCGCCGATTCCCTGGCCGAGCTGGCGCCGTACGCGGCGGAGCGCGGTGTGCGCCTCGCGATCGAGCCGCTGCACCCGATGTACGCGGCGGACCGCTGCGTGGTCTCGACGCTGGGGCAGGCGCTGGATCTGGCGGAGCGGTTCCCGGTGGAGCGGGTGGGAGTGGTCGTCGACACGTATCACCTGTGGTGGGACGAGCAAGTGGGGGCAGAGATCGCGCGGGCGGGCTCGCGGATCGCCGCCTTCCAACTGGCCGACTGGGTCACGCCGTTGCCTGCGGGCGTGCTGCTCGGCCGGGGGCAGCTGGGTGACGGCTCGGTCGACTTCCGGTGGTTCCGGGAGCGGGTCGACGCGGCGGGCTACGACGGCCCGATCGAGGTCGAGATCTTCAACGAGGCACTGTGGGCGCGGGACGGAGCGGAGGTCCTGGCGGAGGTGGCGGAGCGGTTCGTGGCGCATGTAGGGGTAACCCCGGGCTCTCGGACGGGCTGACTGTGAGTCTTTGAGCGCCGTTTGAGGACCGGGGTCGAGGGCGGAGCCCCAGTTCGGGAAGGGGCGGGTAGGGGAAAACGCCGCAGGCAACCCGCGCCGCGCCACCAGCCGCGCCCGCCCACGCACCCCGGCTCCGACTATCACAACAGATGAACGGGGCGCTGCGAGAACGGGGCCGCCACCATGGTCGGGCAGTACAGGACGCAACTGGCCCGGTATATCCGCGGACTGGGACTTTCCATGAGGCCGTGTCGGCACCAGATACAGGAACTTCCGGCCAAAGTTCGGTCAATCCATCTATTTCTGGACATTTGCTCATCCTGTGGAGCGTGAGGCAAGTCATTCCAACCTAAGCTGATCGTTTGTCAGTTGGAGATTTTCTCCGACTGCGTAAACCGAAAGGCGTACCTCATGCGCTTCACGCGCACCACCGCCATTTCCCGGACCATCGTGCTCGCCGCGATCGCCGTAGTCGGCCTCGCCGCCACCCCAGCCCTCGCTTCCGCGACGGCCCAGGCCGACGCGGGCAGCGCCCGGACCCACATCAGCCTCGGCGCCCTCGGCTTCCCCGGTGCCAATGGTGCCAACGGCGTGGGGAGCAACGGCGGCCTCGGCGGCCTCGGCGGCACCGGTGGCGCCGCCGGTGCCAACGGCAACGGCGGCAGCGGAGGTTCCGGCGGCAACGGCGACGGCAGCGGAAGCACCGGCGGCGCCGGTGGCGCGGGTGGCGCCGGCGGTGCCAACGGCAACGGCGGCAGCGGAGGTTCCGGCGGCGGCGCCACCCTCGGTGGCACCGGCGGCAAAGGTGGCGTAGGCGGCGTCGGCGATGCCGGTACCGGCATCGCCGGCGGCAAGGGCGGCAACGGCGGCGCCTCCACGGCCGGCGGCAGCCACACCGGCGGCACTGGCGGCGTCGGCGGGGCGGCCAGCCCGGTATGCCCCGGCAAGCCCGGCGGCAACGGCACCGCCGCCACGTTCAGCGCAGACGGCACCACCGGCGCCACCGGGGCTGCCGGCCGCAGCACTCTCCCCTGCTGAGCGGATCGCCGGGCGAGGACCCAGTCCCGCGTTCCGACCCCTTCGGGGCTTGGAGAACGGACATGGATGTGAGAAGGGCCCCAAGGAGACGGCGGTTTCTGGAGGGCGTCGCACCACGTGATCACTGACGCGCGGTGAACAGAGTTCGGACAAGCGCTCGGCTGGGATTTCCCAGCCGAGCGCTTTGCGTCCAGCGAGTCTGTTAGGGGTCCTAGTGGAAGTCACTGTTGGTGTGACTGCCGGCTTGGTTGCTCCCCCGCGCGGCCCGCTTCGAAAGCACCGCCACCACCACCGGCAGCACGATCTCGAACGCCTTCGTCACCGACGCCACCGGCAACCCCGTCCGCTTAGCGACCGCCGTCGCGGCCGGCCTGGCGATCTTGGCGAGGACACCGCCCATCAGGCCGCCGGAGAGCATCCCGCCCAGGCCGCCACCGAGCGTGGCCACGCCCTGGAGGGGAGGTTCCGCGGCGTCCGCGATGGCCAGGCGGACCTCCTCGGCCTCCTCCGGCGTCGCGGTGACCGCCTTCTCCTCCAGGCCGCCGGAGAGCGCGCTGACGCTGCTCTGCACGACGTCCTGAGCCCCGGCGGTGTCCGTACCCAGCAGCCCGGCGATCTCCTGGAGCTTGTCGTCGCCGAGCTCGCTGAGTACATCCTTCTGCAACGAGTCATCATTCATGACCGAAACGCTACGTCCATGACCATTTGTCGGCACCTTGTGCCCGAATCAAATAAATCCCATCCACCGTGCAACCCTTCGCGCGCTACGCGGGTCCTACTTGGCATCAGGGCTTCCGGGGGTGGATCCGGGGGGATTCAGGGAGGCCTGTGACGGAGGGGGATCTGGGGGGCCCGGTCGACGGACCGGGCCTCTGCAGTTGCAGGGTTCCTTGCCCGGACTTTACGGCTGCCTCGTCAAGTCCCTGGCCCGGATGCCGCCCTGGCGTCGCCATATTCAGGCGATGAAAGAGCCGCCCTTGACGGCAGTGAGGAACGATGACCAGACCTCCGCAGGGAAAACCACCGCGGGGCCGGTCAAGGCCTTGCTGTCCCGCACCGGCACGTCGCCATATCCGCGCGCGACCTCAAGGCACTCACCTTGCCCACCGCCGCTGAAGCTGGACTTGTACCAGCCGGTCAGCGTGGAGGAGTCGGGAACGGTGTGTTCACTGCGGACCATGTTCGTATTCCTCTGCTACCGCCCTGACGAGGGCCAGTGATTCCTGCTGGGACAACGCGTCACTCAGCGCAAGATCGTAGGCCGTGCGGCACCCAGCCACCAGGGCTGGATCGTCCATCAAGTGGCCGGTAAAGAGGCCCTCGACGTAGGCGAGTGGCGCAGAGTCCTGGAAATCCATCTGAGTGAGCAGGCTCTCCAGTAGTGCGTGTGCCCCCACCTTGAACGGCAGCACATGCAACCGCAGGCGCCCCGACTCCGCCAGGTCCGCGATCCGGTGCAGCTGCTCTGCCATGACGAGTGGCCCCCCGACCTGGCGCCGGAGGACCGACTCGTCCAGCAGCGTCCAAATGACGGGACGCAACGGCCCGTCGAGAACCCGGGCACGCTCCGTTCGAATGACAACGTCTCTGTCCGAACTGCCGGATACAGATTGCCTGTTGCTCCAGCTCGGCCACAGCCGCGAAGTGATCGGCATACTTCGTCTCCAGGTCCACCAGCCATCGGCGCACTTCCTCGCGAGCCGGTTGAGCGAGTCGCTTCATGACGTCACGCGGGTCGCGGAGAGCCGGGGGGCCCGGCTGGACGCGGTGCGGATCGCCCCCGGGGCCGGCCAGGAATGCCGAGAGACCTGAGCCCGGAAGGCGTGTGGGCGGCCCCGCGACCATGATCCCGCTGACGGCCCCGTACCGGGCTGTCAGCGCCGCCCGGTAGCGTCGGATCATGTCCAGCCCAGCGCCAGCACCCCACCAGGCCGTCCTCGAAGGCGTCCTGGAGCGGATCACGTACGCCAACGAGGAATCCGGCTACACGGTCGGCCGCGTCGACACCGGCAGAGGCGCCGGCGATCTGCTCACCGTCGTCGGTTCGCTGCTCGGCGCCCAGCCCGGTGAATCGCTGCGCATGGAAGGCCGTTGGGGGTCGCACCCGCAGTACGGCAAGCAGTTCACCGTCGAGAACTACACGACCATCCTCCCCGCGACCATCCAGGGCATCCGCCGCTACCTCGGCTCCGGCCTGATCAAGGGCATCGGTCCCGTCATGGCCGACCGGATCACCACACACTTCGGCGTCGACACCCTCGACATCATCGAGCGCGAGCCCAAGCGCCTCGTGGAGGTCCCCGGCCTGGGCCCCAAGCGCACCAAGCTGATCGGCGCTGCCTGGGAGGAGCAGAAGGCCATCAAGGAGGTCATGATCTTCCTCCAGGGGGTCGGCGTCTCCACCTCGATCGCCGTGCGGATCTACAAGAAGTACGCCGACGCCTCGATCTCCGTGGTGAAGAACCAGCCCTACCGGCTGGCGTCCGACGTATGGGGCATCGGCTTCCTCACCGCCGACCGCATCGCCCAGGCCGTCGGCATCCCGCACGACAGCCCGGAGCGGGTCAAGGCCGGGCTCCAGTACGCGCTGTCGCAGTCCACCGACCAGGGCCACTGCTACCTCCCCGAGGAGCGGCTGATCAGCGACGCGGTCAAGCTGCTCCAGGTCGATACGGGCCTGGTCATCGACTGCCTCGCCGAACTCGCCGCCGAGGAGGGCGTCGTACGGGAAAAGGTCCCCGGGCCTGACGGCGTCGAGCCCGTCACCGCCGTCTATCTCGTGCCCTTCCACCGCGCCGAGATCTCCCTGGCCGCCCAGGTGTTGCGGCTGCTGCGCACGGACGAGGACCGGATGCCGGCCTTCCGGGACGTGGCCTGGGACAAGGCGCTGGCCTGGCTGGGGGAGCGTACGGGCGCCAGTCTCGCGCCCGAGCAGGAGGCGGCCGTCAAGCTGGCGCTCAGCGAGAAGGTCGCGGTGCTCACGGGCGGTCCCGGCTGCGGCAAGTCGTTCACGGTCCGGTCGGTGGTGGAGCTGGCCCGCGCCAAGAAGGCCAAGGTGGTCCTCGCGGCCCCCACCGGGCGCGCCGCCAAGCGCCTCGCCGAGCTGACCGGCGCCGACGCGTCCACCGTGCACCGCCTGCTCGAACTCAAGCCGGGCGGCGACGCGGCGTACGACAAGGACCGGCCGCTCGACGCCGATCTGGTCGTCGTCGACGAGGCCTCGATGCTTGATCTCCTCCTCGCCAACAAGCTGGTGAAGGCCGTCGCGCCGGGCGCGCACCTGCTGCTCGTCGGGGATGTCGACCAACTGCCCTCGGTCGGCGCCGGTGAGGTGCTGCGCGATCTGCTCGCGGACGGCGGCCCGGTCCCGTCCGTCCGCCTCACCCGGATCTTCCGGCAGGCCCAGGAGTCCGGTGTCGTCACCAACGCGCACCGCATCAACTCCGGTGTCCAGCCCATCACTCAGGGTCTGCCGGACTTCTTCCTCTTCGTGGAGGAGGAGTCGGAGGAGGCGGGAAAGCTCGCGGTGGATGTGGCGGCCCGGCGCATTCCCGCCAAGTTCGGCCTCGATCCGCGGCGCGACATCCAGGTCCTCGCTCCGATGCACCGAGGCCCGGCGGGCGCCGGCAACCTCAACGCCCTGCTCCAGCAAGCGATTACGCCCGCCAGGCCCGACCTTCCCGAGAAGAGATTCGGCGGCAGGGTCTTCCGCGTCGGAGACAAGGTCACCCAGATTCGCAATAATTACGAGAAGGGGCTCAACGGGGTCTTCAACGGCACCTTGGGCGTGGTCACCTCGCTCGACCTGGACGAGCAGCGCCTGACCGTGCTGACCGACGAGGACGAGGAGGTCGCGTACGACTTCGACGAGTTGGACGAGCTGGCGCACGCGTACGCCATGACGATCCACCGTTCACAGGGAAGCGAATATCCCGCGGTGGTGATCCCGGTCACCACCGGAGCGTGGATGATGCTCCAGCGGAACCTGCTGTACACGGCGGTGACCAGAGCCAAGAAGCTGGTTGTCCTCGTCGGCTCCAGAAAAGCGATCGGCCAGGCTGTCCGCACGGTCTCCGCGGGCAGGCGGTGCACGGCTCTCGACCACCGACTCTCAAAACGTCTCATAGAGGACCATTGGTAGGAAACGCCATCCAGGACTTCTCGTAACTGGGGCGAAGAGGGCAGGATGACCAGGTTGGCGGCACTGAGTGCCGCCAATAGGCCTGATGGTCGACCCCGAGTGCACTCTCCTGAGCCAAGTGGGGGATGGTAGAGACAGTCAGGGCACCTCGAAGAAGAGGCACTACGTCGGTGAGGGATGACGTGAGCGACAACTCTGTAGTACTGCGGTACGGCGATGACGAATACACCTACCCGGTGATCGACAGCACCGTCGGCGACAAGGGCTTCGACATCGGGAAGCTCCGGGCGCAGACCGGCCTGGTGACGTTGGACAGTGGGTACGGCAATACCGCCGCCTATAAATCCGCTGTCACCTATCTCGACGGTGAGCAGGGCATCCTGCGCTACCGGGGATACCCGATCGAGCAGCTTGCCGAAAGCTCCACCTTCGCCGAGGTGGCTTACCTGTTGATCAACGGTGAGCTCCCCAAGGTCGACGAGCTTGCGACCTTCAAGAACGAGATCACCCAGCACACGCTGCTGCACGAGGACGTCAAGCGGTTCTTCGACGGCTTCCCGCGTGACGCGCACCCGATGGCGATGCTGTCCTCGGTGGTCAGCGCGCTGTCCACGTTCTACCAGGACAGCCATAACCCGTTCGACGAGCAGCAGCGTCACCTTTCGACGATCCGTCTGCTCGCCAAGCTTCCGACCATCGCGGCGTACGCGTACAAGAAGTCGATCGGGCACCCCTTCGTCTACCCGCGCAACGACCTCGGGTACGTCGAGAATTTCCTGCGCATGACCTTCTCGGTGCCTGCGCAGGAGTACGTGCCGGACCCGGTCGTGGTCTCCGCGCTGGAGAAGCTGCTGATCCTGCACGCGGACCACGAGCAGAACTGTTCGACGTCCACCGTGCGTCTGGTCGGCTCCTCGCAGGCGAACATGTTCGCCTCGATCTCCGCCGGCATCAGCGCGCTGTGGGGCCCGCTTCATGGGGGCGCCAACCAGTCCGTCCTTGAGATGCTGGAAGGCATCCAGGCAGACGGCGGCGACGTCGACAACTTCATCCGCAAGGTGAAGAACAAGGAAGACGGCGTGAAGCTCATGGGCTTCGGGCACCGCGTCTACAAGAACTTCGACCCCCGGGCGAAGATCATCAAGGCTGCGGCGCACGACGTTCTCTCCGCCCTGGGCAAGGACGACGAGCTGCTCGACATCGCGCTCAAGCTCGAAGAGCACGCGCTGGCCGACGAGTACTTCGTGGAGCGCAAGCTCTACCCGAACGTCGACTTCTACACCGGCCTGATCTACCGGGCCATGGGCTTCCCGACCGAGATGTTCACGGTGCTCTTCGCGCTGGGCCGTCTCCCGGGCTGGATCGCCCAGTGGCACGAGATGATCAAGGAGCCGGGGTCGCGCATCGGCCGCCCGCGCCAGATTTACACGGGTGAGGTCCTGCGGGAGTTCACTCCGGTCGAGGGTCGCTGACGCGACCGGCTGGAGGTCCGGGGGCATCCCCCGGGCCGGCACAGCCACGGGTGAGGTCCTGCGGGAGTTCACCCCGGTCGAGGGTTACTGACGCGCCCCGACCACCTCGCTGACGCACCACCGCGTCTCCCGCTGAAATGCGGAAAGCGCCCCGCTGCCGATCCCCCCACGGGTCGACAATACGGGGCGCTTCCCATTTCCCGAGCGGATTCCCCCCACGGGATCCGGCCGGGCGTCTGTGGGTTGCGGGAGCTCTTCTTGCGCGGTCTGCCGGGACCCGTACGTACGGGAGGGCCGCTCAAAGCTCCCCGGTTGCACGTGCCCCGGCTTACGCTTGCCCGAAATGTCCCCCAAGACATTTCGTGAACGTCCCCCAAGACGTCCTTGGCATCGCCCACTTAGACTCGCGAGTGGCCCATATGGTTACCCTCAAATCACGGTGACCTGAGTCACTTTGTGTGCGTCATGTGAAGGTACGCAGCCGGAGGCTGTTTGTCACTACGAACACCGAGGAAAAGGCCATCGCGAATCCGGCGATCATGGGGTTGAGCAGCCCGGCGGCGGCCAGCGGCAGTGCCGCGACGTTGTAGCCGAAGGCCCAGAAGAGATTCCCCTTGATGGTGGCGAGGGTCCGGCGCGACAGTCGGATGGCGTCCGCCGCCACCCTGAGATCTCCACGTACGAGCGTGAGATCGCCCGCCTCGATCGCGGCGTCCGTCCCGGTGCCCATCGCGAGCCCCAGGTCGGCGGTGGCCAGTGCGGCCGCGTCGTTCACCCCGTCGCCGACCATCGCGACGCTTCGGCCCTCCGCCTGGAGCCGCTTCACCAGGTCGGCCTTGTCCTGGGGGAGGACCTCGGCGTACACCTCGGTGATGCCGACCGCGCGCGCCACCGACTCGGCGACGGCCCGGTTGTCGCCGGTCAGCAGGACCGGGGTGAGGCCCAGGGCGCGCAGCTGGGTGACGGCCTGCGCGCTGGTCTCCTTCACCGCGTCGGCGACGGTGAGGACGCCGCGCGCCTCCCCGTCCCAGGCCACGATCACCGCCGTACGGCCCTCCGCCTCCGCGTCGGCCTTCGCGGCGGCCAGCTCGTCCGGCAGCTTCAGGCTGGCCTCGGCGAGCAGCTCACCGCGCCCGACGAGCACGCGGTGCCCGTCGACCACACCGCGCACCCCGTGCCCCGCGACACTCTCGAAGCTCTCCGGGACGGTCAGCGGCCCGCGTGCGGCGGCGCCGGCTGCGATCGCGCGGGCGATCGGGTGCTCGGAGGCGTGCTCCAAGGCGCCCGCCAGGCGCAGCAGTTCGGCCTCGTCGGTGCCGGGTGCGGCGAAGACGCCCTGGAGCTCCATGTGGCCGGTGGTGACCGTGCCTGTCTTGTCCAGGACGACGGTGTCCACCCGCCGGGTCGACTCCAGCACCTCGGGCCCCTTGATCAGGATGCCGAGCTGCGCCCCGCGCCCCGTGCCGACCATCAGGGCGGTCGGGGTGGCCAGGCCCAGAGCACACGGGCAGGCGATGATCAGTACCGCCACGGCGGCGGTGAAGGACGCGGTCGGGTCGTCCGTCACCAGCAGCCAGGTGACGAGCGTGCCCAGAGCGATGAGCAGCACCACGGGTACGAAGACCGCGGAGATGCGGTCGGCGAGCCGCTGCACCTGCGCCTTGCCGTTCTGGGCGTCCTCGACGAGGCGGGCCATCCTGGCGAGTTGGGTGTCGGCGCCGACACGGGTGGCCTCGACGACGATGCGGCCCGAGGTGTTCATGGTGGCGCCGGTGACGGCGTCGCCCACGGTCACCTCCACCGGTACGGACTCGCCGGTCAGCATGGACGTGTCCACCGCGGAAGAGCCCTCGGTGACCGTGCCGTCGGTGGCGATCTTCTCCCCGGGGCGTACGACGAAGCGGTCGCCGACACAGAGGCCGGCGACCGGGATACGTACCTCGCTGCCGCCTCTCAGCACCGCCACGTCCTTGGAGCCGAGGTCGAGCAGCGCGCGCAGGGCCGCGCCCGCCTTCCGCTTGGACTGCGCCTCAAGGAAGCGGCCGAGAAGGATGAACGTGATGACTCCGGCGGCGACTTCGAGGTAGATCGCGGACGCCCCGTCGGTGCGTGACGCGGTCAGCTCGAAGCCGTGGCGCATGCCCGTCATGCCAGCCTGGCCGAAGAACAGGGCCCACAGCGACCAGCCGTACGCGGCGAGCGTGCCGATGGACACGAGGGTGTCCATGGTGGCCGCGCCGTGCCTGACGTTGGTCCAGGCGGCCCGGTGGAAGGGCAGCCCGCCCCAGACGACGACCGGCGACGCGAGCGTCAGCGAGAGCCACTGCCAGTTGTCGAACTGGAGCGAGGGGATCATCGCCATCGCGATGACGGGCAGCGAGAGCGTGAGCGAGACCAGCAGCCGCTGCCGCAGCGAGGCGAGCCCGGCGTCCTGGCCGGCCGTCGCGGGCTCCTGCGGCGCTGCGGTGGGCGGCGGCGGTTCCTCGGCCGTGTAGCCGGTCTTCTCGACGGTGGCGATCAGGTCGGGGATCAGCACCCCGTCGACGTAACTGATCCGCGCCTTCTCCGTCGCGTAGTTGACGGTGGCGAAAACGCCGTCCATGCGGTTGAGCTTCTTCTCGACGCGGGCCGCGCACGAGGCGCAGGTCATCCCGCCGATGGTGAGCTCCACCTGAGAGGTGTCCACTATGTGTTGCTCCAGAAAGCAGGCCGGGCCGTACGGGGACCAGTATGAGCTGGTCCGGTACGGCCCGGCCTGACGGGGTGCCGCGGAGTGGTCAGGCCTGTCCGGCGAGCTCGTAGCCCGCCTCGTCGACCGCGGCGCGTACGGCCTCCTCGTCGAGCGGGGCCTTGGAGACCACGGTCACCAGACCGGTGGCGGACACGGCCTGCACGGAGGTGACACCGGGGATCTCGGAGACCTCGGCGGCGACGGCGCCCTCGCAGTGACCGCAGGTCATCCCGGTCACCCGGTAGACGGTGGTGACGGCGCCCGACTCGGCCTCCGACGAGGGACTGTCGTGGCAGGACCCGGTCGGCGAGCAGCAGGAGCCGGTCGGGGTTGCCTCGGTCGTCGTCTCGGTCTCGGCGGTCATGTCGTTCTCCTCTTCGAAGGCGTGTCACGGCGTACGTCACTGCATACGTGTCACGGCGTACGTGTCACTCACTGACGCACACCACACTATACCCCTCGGGGGTATGGCTGCGACAAATCACCGGATCGTGTCGCGGGGCCCGTGCCGGCGTTCGGAGGAGTGGTGCGGGGCCCCGCGTCGAGCTCACTCCTTGCGGCCTCTGTTGCCAGGCCTGCGTGACACCCAGGTCCGGATGGTGTCCGCGTACCAGTAGGGCTTGCCCCCCTCGACGTGATCGGGTGGCGGAAGCAGTCCGTGCTTCCGGTACGAACGCACGGTGTCCGGCTGCACGCTGATGTGTGCGGCGATCTCCTTGTACGACCAGAGCCTGCGGTCAGTCATCGGTGGCACCTCCTTGCGTGCGCCTCAGCGTTGGCCGGGGGGCCATCGGGGGATCTGGGGCGCGAACGCTGGCGATCACTCAGCCTGTGCCCGATGAACGACGCAGAGTGACGGGAAGGGAGGGGCTGTTGAGGGCCTGTGACGTAAGACCCGCGTAATCGAGACATGTGTGACAGGAACCGCATGGATGAGACATTTGTGATGCATGGGGAGGGAGGGTGCAGGGCGACTCCTGTCCATGCGCCGGAGGTCCTGTCCACGCGCCGCAGGTCCTGTCTACGCGCCGCAGGAGCGAAGGAATCGGCGGGTGCGCCGTGCGATCGGAAGTGGCTTGTCCGGCGGGCACGGGTACATGTCCTGTTCGACGATCGCGAACAGCTCGACGTCCAGCCGCTGCGCCGCCGCCAGTACGGGCTCCAGCGCGGGCACCCCGGTCGGCGGCTCGCACATCACGCCCCGCCCGACGGCCGGCCCGAACGGCACCCCGTCCGCGACCACATCGGCCAGGATCCGCGGGTCCACCTGCTTGAGGTGCAGATAGCCGATCCGCTCCCCGTACGTCTCGATCAGCTTGACGCTGTCCCCGCCGCAGTACGCGTAGTGGCCGGTGTCCAGGCAGAGCGAGACCAGGGAGGGGTCGGTCGCGTCCAGGAAGCGGTTGACGTTCTCCTCGCTGTCGATGTGGGTGTCCGCGTGCGGATGGACGACGATCTTCAGCCCGTACCGCTCACGCACCTCACGGCCGAGCCGCTCCGTCTGCGTGGTGAGCGACCGCCACTGCGCGGGGGTGAGCGTGCGGTCCTCCAGGACCTCGCCTGTCTTGTCGTCGCGCCAGAAGGACGGGATGACGACCAGGTGCTCCGCGCCCATGGCCCGGGTCAGCTCGGCGATGTCCGAGACGTGCTTCCACGTCTCGTCCCAGACCTCACTCCCGCGGTGCAGCCCCGTGAAGACGGTGCCGGCGGAGACCTGGAGGCCGCGGCGCGCGGTCTCGTTGGTGAGGCGGGCCGGATCGGTCGGCAGGTAGCCGTACGGGCCGAGCTCGATCCAGGGGTAACCGGCCTCGGCGACCTCGTCGAGGAAACGTTCCCACGGCACCTGCTGCGGATCTTCGGGGAACCACACGCCCCAGGAGTCGGGGGCGGAACCGATCCGGATGCGGGTCAGCGCGGGCACGGAAGCGGGTGCGGGGGAAGTGCTCATGGCCGCCAGCTTTCCGGCCGTTCGAGAGGGGTGTCAAGGGTTAGTCCGAATGTCAGGACAAAATGTTGACAGGGCGCGGCCGGGCCGACTAGACCTGGATCCGTCGCAGAACCGGAGGGACGCGTATGCCGCCCAATTCGCACTCGTACGGCTCACATTCGAGCGACTCGCCCTCTCGGGGCGTGCCTTCGTACGACCTCATCACGATGGGCCGGATCGGAGTGGACCTCTATCCGCTGCGGGCCGGGGTCGCGCTGGCGGAGGTCGAGACCTTCGGCAAGTTCCTGGGCGGCTCCGCGACCAATGTCGCGGTTGCCGCGGCCAGGCTGGGCCGCCGTACGGCCGTGATCACCCGCACCGGACAGGACCCGTTCGGCGACTATCTCCACCAGGAGCTGGGGCGGTTCGGGGTCGACGACCGGTGGGTGACGGGCGTCGCGGACCTGCCGACTCCGGTGACCTTCTGCGAGATCTTCCCGCCCGACAACTTCCCGCTGTACTTCTACCGGCAGCCCAAGGCCCCGGACCTGGAGATCTACGCCGACGATCTTGACCTCGACGCGATCCGTTCGGCGCGGATCTTCTGGATGACGGGCACGGGCCTGAGCGCCGAGCCGAGCCGCGCGGCGACGCTCGCGGCGCTGGCCGCGCGGAGCGGGACTGAGGATGCGGGGGCGCGATCTGCGGAGGAGCGCTCCGCCGGGATCACCGTCTTCGACCTCGACTGGCGGCCGATGTTCTGGGCGGACCCGGGCGCGGCCCGTACGTACTACGCCGAGGCCCTGCGCCATGCCACCGTCGCCGTCGGCAACCTCGACGAGTGCGAGGTCGCCACGGGCGAGCGGGAGCCGCACGCCGCCGCCCGCGCCCTGCTCGCCGCCGGGGTCGAGCTCGCCGTCGTCAAGCAGGGGCCCAAGGGCGTCCTCGCCGTCCACCGCGACGGTACGACGGCCGAGGTGCCGCCCGTCCCCGTGGAGGTGCTCAACGGGCTCGGCGCGGGCGACGCATTCGGCGGGGCCCTGTGCCACGGGCTGCTGGCCGGCTGGGACCTGGAGGCCACCATGCGGTACGCCAACGCGGCGGGTGCCATCGTCGCCTCCCGGCTGGCCTGCTCCTCCGCGATGCCGTATCCGGCGGAGGTCGCCGAGGTGCTCGCGGGTGGCGAAGTCCCGCCGCAACCCGCACAGCCTCACCCGCCCACATCACCCCCCGCCCCCGGAGCCGCGTCGTGAGTGCCGGCATTCGCATCTCCGAGCTCGTACGGGTGCGCACCCGTCACCCCGAGGCCATCGCCGAGGCTGCCGCGCGTCGGCGCCGCCGGCCACTGGTCGGCGACAGCGGGCGGCTCATGATCGTCGCCGCCGACCACCCGGCCCGCGGTGCACTCGGGGTCGGCGACCGTGTGTTCGCCATGGCCAACCGCGCCGACCTCCTTGAGCGGCTCTGCCTCGCCCTCTCCCGCCCCGGCGTCGACGGGGTGCTCGCCACCGCCGACATCCTCGACGACCTGCTCCTCCTCGGCGCTCTAGAGGACAAGGTCGTGGTCGGCTCCATGAATCGCGGCGGGCTCGCGGGCGCCGCCTTTGAGCTCGACGACCGCTTCACCGGCCACCGCCCCCAGGACCTGGAGCGCCACGGCTTCGACGCGGGCAAACTGCTCCTGCGCATCGACTACGAGGACGCCGGATCCCTCGACACCCTCCACTCCGCCGCCCGTACGGTCGACGCGATGGCGGAGCGGCGGCTTCCGGTCTTCGTGGAGCCGTTCATCTCCCGCCGCGTGGCGGGAAAGCTGCACAACGACCTGAGCCCCGAGGCCGTCACCCGTTCCATCGCCATCGCCTCCGGGCTCGGCGGCTCATCGGCGTACACCTGGCTGAAGGTCCCCGTCACCGCGGACCCCGACGACATGGCCCGGGTCATGGAGACCTCGACGCTGCCCGCTGTGCTGTTGGGCGGCGAGGTCGGCGCCGACCAGGACGGCGCGTACGAGAAGTGGCGCAAGGCGCTGCGGCTGCCGACCGTGCAGGGTCTGGTCGTCGGCCGCTCGTTGCTCTATCCGGCCGACGGAGACGTGACGGGGGCGGTCGACACCGCCGTAGGGCTGCTGTAGGAGACGGTGAGGGACGGGTAGGGACAAGTCATGACGGACGACAGGATCCATGAACACCCCGGTGGCAACGACATGAATGACATGAACGACATGCATGTACGGGCCGGGACCTCGGCCCGCGGGCCGTACGCCCTCGACATCGACCCCGAGCGGGCCGGCTGGAGCCGCTCAAGCCTGCGCGTGCTGGAACTGGCCGCCGGTGGCTCCCAGTTGCTCACCGCCGGGGACAGCGAGTGGATCGTGCTGCCGCTGACCGGCGGCTGTACGGTCCTCGTCGATGGAGAGATCATCGAACTGCGGGGCAGAGACAGCGTGTTCAGCGGAGTCACTGACTTCGCGTACGTGCCGCGCGACGCCCACGCCCAGATCGCCTCCGGTGCGGGAGGCCGCTTCGCCCTGGCAGGAGCGAGGTGCGAGCGACAGCTCCCCGCCCGCTACGGCCCCGCGCCGGAGGTACCCGTCGAGCTGCGCGGCACCGGCAACTGCTCGCGCCAGGTCAACAACTTCGCCGCCGCCGACACCTTCGACTGCGACCGGCTCATCGCCGTCGAAGTCCTCACCCCCGGCGGCAACTGGTCCTCGTACCCCCCGCACAAGCACGACGAGCAACGCCCCGGCGAGGAGGCCGAGCTCGAAGAGATCTACTACTTCGAGATCGAGGGGAGGGAGACCGCAGAAACCGGTGGCGGCGACGGTCTCGGCTACCACCGCGTCTCGCCATCCCGCCCCGGCGGTACGGACGTACTCGCCGAGGTCCGCACCGGCGACGCCGTCCTGATCCCCGACGGCTGGCACGGCCCGTCCATCGCCTCGCCCGGCCACACCCTGTACTACCTCAACGTCATGGCGGGCCCGGGGGAGGAGCGGCAGTGGCTGATCCGCGACCACCCCGACCATGGGTGGATCCGCGACACCTGGCCCGCACAGCCCGTCGACCCGCGCCTGCCGCTGTACGGACCGGAGGACCCACGATGACCACTCCCCGAGCCGACACCGGCGGACCCCCGAAGGGCCGCACCCGCCGACTGACCACCGCCCAGGCCCTGGTCGCCTTCCTTGCCGTGCAGCACACCGAGCGCGACGGCGTCCGCAACCGGCTGATCGCCGGCACCTGGGGCATCTTCGGCCACGGCAATGTGGCGGGCATCGGCCAGGCACTCCTGGAGCCCGGCTCAGCGGACATGCCGTACTACCAGGGCCGCAACGAGCAGGCCATGGTGCACGCCGCCGTCGGATACGCCCGCCAGAGCGGCCGGCTGTCCGCGCACGCGGTGACCACGTCCATCGGCCCCGGCGCCACCAACCTCGTCACCGGCGCCGCCCTCGCGACCATCAACCACATCCCGGTGCTGCTGCTGCCCGGCGACACCTTCGCGACCCGCCCCGCCGACCCCGTACTCCAGCAGCTCGAAGTCCCGTACGCCGGCGACATCTCGGTCAACGACTGTCTGCGCCCGGTGTCCCGGTTCTTCGACCGCGTCAACCGCCCCGAGGCGCTGATCCCCGCCGCGCTCGCCGCGATGCGCGTCCTGGCCGACCCCGCGCAGACCGGCGCGGTCACGCTCGCGCTGCCGCAGGACGTACAGGCCGAGGCGTACGACTGGCCGGAGGAGTTCTTCGCGGAACGCGTCTGGCGGGTCCGGGCCCAGCAGCCCGACCAGCATGAACTCGCCGCAGCGGTAAGGGCGTTGCAGGAAGCGCGGCGGCCCCTGCTGATCGCGGGCGGCGGCGTCCACCACAGCGGCGCCGAGTCCGCCCTGGCGATCTTCGCCGAGGCCACCGGCGTCCCCGTCGCCTCCACCCAGGCGGGCAAGGGCTCGCTCCCGTACGACCACCCCTGCGACGTCGGCGCCATCGGGCACACCGGCACCGCCACCGCCGACGAACTCGCCCGCACCGCCGACCTGGTGATCGGCGTCGGCACCCGCTACTCCGACTTCACCACCGCGTCCTCGACCCTCTTCGAGGACCCGGACGTCCGCTTCCTCAACCTCAACATCACCGGCTTCGACGCCCACAAGATGGCCGCGCTGCCCCTGGTCGCGGACGCCCGCGCCGGGCTCCAGGTCCTCACGCAGGCCCTCAAGGGCCACCGCGTCCCCGACGCCCACGTGGCCGCGTACACCGAGGCGAAGGCGCGGTGGGAGGAGCGGGTCACCGCCGCGTACGCCGTGCCCGACGAGGACGCCCGCCCCACCCAGGTCCAGGTCCTCGGCGTACTCGACAGTCTCGTCACGCACGACGACATCGTCATCAACGCCGCCGGATCGCTCCCCGGTGACCTGCACAAACTGTGGCGGACCAGGTCCCGCGACCAGTACCACGTCGAGTACGGCTACTCCTGCATGGGCTACGAGATCCCGGCCGCCATCGGCGTGCAGCTCGCCGCCGCGCACCGGCCCGTCTGGGCCCTGGTCGGCGATGGTACGTATCTGATGAATCCCACCGAAATCGTCACCGCCGTCCAGGAGAGCCTGCCCATCAAGGTCGTGATCCTGCAGAACCACGGCTACGCCTCCATCGGCGGCCTCTCCGAGTCGGTCGGCGCCGAGCGCTTCGGCACGGCGTACCGCTTCCGGGCCCCCGACGGCACGTACACCGGCGCGCCGCTCCCGGTCGACCTGGCCGCCAACGCCGCCTCCCTCGGGCTGCATGTCATCCGCGCCAAAACCGTGCGTGACCTGCGGGAAGCCCTCGCGGAGGCGCGTTCGTCGGACCGTCCCACATGTGTCTACGTCGAGACCGAAACGGCAGACACAGTGTCGGGCCCGCCGCCGGCCCAGGCATGGTGGGATGTTCCTGTGGCCGAGACCGCGACCCGACCGTCGACGATCAAGGCCCGGGAGGAGTACGACCGTCAAGCCGCAGCGCGACGCCGCCATCTCTGACCGACCCGCCTGCGATACAAGGAGTTCTGGGATGAAGACGATCAACCACTTCATCGGCGGCAAGGCCGTCGAGGGCGCGTCGGGCAACTGGGGCCCGGTCACCGACCCGGCCACCGGCGCCGTGACCACCCAGGTGGCGCTCGCCTCCGTCGAAGAGGTGGACGCGGCCGTCGCGTCCGCCAAGGCCGCGTACGCGACCTGGGGCACTGCGTCCCTGTCGACCCGTACCGCCATCCTCTTCCGGTACCGGGCGCTGCTCGACGCCCACCGCGACGACATCGCCGCGCTCATCACCGCCGAGCACGGCAAGGTGCACTCCGACGCGCTCGGCGAGGTCGCCCGCGGCCTGGAGATCGTGGAGCTGGCCTGC
The DNA here is from genome assembly GCF_039766235.1 of Streptomyces changchenzhani. Classification (NCBI taxonomy): domain Bacteria; kingdom Bacillati; phylum Actinomycetota; class Actinomycetes; order Kitasatosporales; family Streptomycetaceae; genus Streptomyces; species Streptomyces changchenzhani. The sequence goes on from NZ_JBDHNH010000001.1 coordinate 1,433,164, forward strand.
GGCATCACCACCCAGCTCAAGGGCGAGCTGTCCACCCAGGTCTCCAGCCGGGTCGACGTCTCCTCGATCCGCCAGTCGATCGGTGTCGTCGCGGGCATCACGCCGTTCAACTTCCCGGCCATGGTGCCGATGTGGATGTTCCCGCTGGCCATCGCCTGCGGCAATACGTTCGTGCTCAAGCCCAGCGAGAAGGACCCGTCCGCCTCGATGAAGCTCGCCGAGCTGGCGTCCGAGGCCGGTCTGCCCGACGGCGTACTGAACGTGCTGAACGGCGACAAGGTCGCGGTCGACGCGCTGCTCGCCCACCCGGACGTGGCCGCCGTCTCCTTCGTCGGCTCCACCCCGATCGCCCGCCACATCCACGCGACGGCCTCCGCCCACGGCAAGCGCGTACAGGCCCTCGGCGGCGCCAAGAACCACATGCTGGTCCTCCCGGACGCCGACCTCGACGCCGCCGCCGACGCGGCGGTGTCCGCGGCCTACGGCTCGGCGGGCGAGCGCTGCATGGCGATCTCCGCGGTGGTGGTGGTCGGCGCGGTCGGCGACGAGCTGGTCGAGAAGATCCGCTCCCGCGCCGAGAAGATCAAGATCGGCCCCGGCAACGACCCGGCCTCCGAGATGGGCCCGCTGATCACCGCGGCCCACCGCGACAAGGTCGCCTCGTACGTCACGGGCGCGGCGGCCCAGGGCTCCACGGTCGTCCTGGACGGCACGGGCCACACGGTCGACGGCTTCGAGGAAGGCCACTGGATCGGCCTGTCCCTCCTGGACCACGTCCCGACGGACTCCGACGCCTACCGCGACGAGATCTTCGGCCCGGTCCTGTGCGTCCTGCGCGCCGACACCTACGAGGACGGCATCGCCCTCATCAACGCATCCCCGTACGGCAACGGCACCGCGATCTTCACCCGCGACGGCGGCGCCGCCCGCCGCTTCCAGCTGGAGGTCGAGGCCGGCATGGTCGGCGTGAACGTGCCGATCCCGGTCCCCGTCGGCTACCACTCCTTCGGTGGCTGGAAGGACTCGCTCTTCGGCGACCACCACATCTACGGCAACGACGGCGTGCACTTCTACACCCGCGGCAAGGTCGTCACGACCCGCTGGCCGGACCCGGCGGACGCGCCCTCCGGCGTCGACCTGGGATTCCCGCGCAACCACTGATCCGCTGCCGGCACCCCCGGCCTCCGGTCTCCGGCCCGTACGGATCCCCTCCGTACGGGCCGCCGCGCCACACTCCGAAATCTGTACAGAATGTGGTACGTAAAGCGGCACCCTTACCGGTATGCAGCTGATCCCTGAGGTAGTTACTGTCACCGATGCCCGTGCGGGGTTGTCCCGGATACTGGCTGATCTGGAGCAAGAGGGTGCGGCGGCCGAGCCTGTCCTCATCGGGTCACACCGGAAGGCGCAGGGAGTACTGCTCTCGATCGAGGCGTACGAGGCGTTGAGGGGCCGCACAGCCAGACGCGCGCGGGTCGACTCGGCTACGGCTTCCGTGGCAGTCGAAGGGCTCCGCACCTCACCCGAGGCCGACCGCGATGCCGAGGCATATGTCGACGGCGAGCTGAGTGCCGACGAAGCGGTGGCGCGTGCGACGGTATTTCGAGCACGATGACGTCCCTGCGCGGACAGATTATCGGGCGTCGACCGGAACGTCAGTCCCACTCATCGGCTCCGCGCCCGCCTTCATCTCACTCGCGATCACCTTCTCCATCGGGGCGACCGCCAGCCGGCCCGAGACCACGATCGTCACCGCGGCGATCAGGCCGCCGAGTCCCACCATGGTGTCGATGGGCACGGTGTACGCGCCCACGACCCGCACCACGCTCTCGCCCAGCAGCGCGCCGCCCCACATCAGCGAGAACAGCGTCTCGGTCCGCCGGAACCGCTCCGAGCCCGCCCGCAGCCGCCCCACGACGGCGACCCTGGCCGCGTCACCCCGGGTCAGCAGTGGCGTGAGCAGCGCCGAGGCCAACGGCCGTCCACCGAAGGCCGATACGAGCATGGCGAGCCCGACCGTGCCGGTGATGCCGCTGTCCTTGGCGAGCATCAGACGCGGGTCGCCCACCACCAGGCTGAGCAGCAGCCCGACGAGGTTGGCGGCCAGGATCAGCGCGGCCAGCCCATTGACGCGGCGGTCCTTGACCAGGCTCCACACGGTCCGTACGGCGGGGACGACGCTGCTCAGGGCAAGCGCGGCGAGGGTACTCGCGCCACCCGCCTTGAGCAGGTAGTACGAGGCGATCGGGAGGACGGCGTCGACGATCAGCGGCATGATGCCTGCGCCGGTGGCGGTTCTGCCGGTGTGCTCCCGATTGCTGCTCATGGTGTTGCTCCCCGTGTTGTCGTCCTGCGTCCTCGATACGAACGAGCCTGTCAGTCCGACCTGTTGGCGGCGCAGAGCCACGTGTCCTGACCTGCGCAGGACATTTGTCACGGGAGGCGCGGGGAAACGGTTGGCGGCCACACGGCGGGTGCGGGCATGCTGTCCACATGCTGATCAGAGAAGCCACCCCCGAGGACTGGCCCGCCGTCTGGCCGTTCTTCCAGGAGATCGTCGCCGCGGGCGAGACCCTCACGTACCCGCTGGAGCTGGGCAAGGACGACGGCCGAGGCTGGTGGTACCTGGCCGCCCCGAACCGCACGGTCGTGGCCGTCGACGACGACGGCACGATCCTGGGCACCGCCAAGATGAACCGCAACCACCAGGGCAACGGCTCGCACATCGCGAGCGCCACCTACCTGGTGGACCCGAAGCACTCCGGCCGTGGCGTGGGCCGCGCGCTCGTCGAGTACAGCGTGGCGTGGGCGCGGGTGGAGGGGTACCGGGCGATGCAGTTCAACGCGGTGGTCGAGTCGAACGTGTACGCCGTGAAGCTGTACGAATCGCTCGGCTTCAAGGTGATCGGCACGCTCCCCGAGGGCTTCAACCACCCCACGAAGGGCTACGTGGGCGTGCACTCGATGCACCTGGCTCTCTGAGCCACGACAGCGCGCCGTGGACATGCAGTGCGAAGTCACGCGACCGACTCGCCCCTGCGGGATAATCGAGACATGGCAACAGCGCCCAACGTCTCAGAGCTCCGTCGCGCCAAGTTCACGCGGCGGCTTCCGGTCGATCTGTCGAGGCTCATGGGCCCGGCCCACGGCACCGTGAGCCTGCCCTTGCACCTGGCGTGGTCAGGGCTCACCCGGTTCGACCTCGACCAGCCGAGGCTGCGGATGAGCTATTACCGCATCGTTCTGGCCGAGGGCATGCATGACGATCTGGTGCACTACCTCAACAGGGACCTGCTCCTGGACATCTGGCCGGTACTGCGCTCGCTGATCAGCCGCGACATCCGAATTGTCTGGGAAAGCGCCTTCATCGAACTTGCCCCTGGCGCGACGGCTGCCGCGTGAGCCTCACAGAGCTGCACCGGCGCCTCCTGGCCGACGTGCTCGCCGTTGGCGACGCCTACCCGCTTGCACTCACCGGCGGGTACGCCGTCCAGGCGCACGGCCTGGTCGACCGACTGAGCCAAGACATCGACGTCGCCACCGAGAGCCCCGCCCGTATGGAGAACATCGCCACCACAGTGCGTGCCGGGCTGGAAGAGCGAGGGTGGCACGTGAGGGCGTTGGAGACTGATCCGCTCTCTGCTCGGTTGATCGTTACCGACCCCACCAATGGCGATGAATGCGAGGTGGACCTCCTCAAGGAGACATTCTGGCGTCCACCCGTTCTGACCGAGCACGGCCTGGTGCTCTCGCTCGAAGATGTGATCGGCACCAAGGTCCGAGCACTGGCCGACCGCGGACTCGCCCGCGACCTGATCGATGTCCGTGCGGCCACCGATCGCTGGAGCAACAGCGAGCTCGAAGGGCTTGGCCGCAGACATGCACGCGACACCTTCGACCTCACCGATCTCCAGGCCCGTCTCGTCGGTGCGGACTGGATCGACGACACCGAGTTCGCGGTGTACGGGCTTGAGGACACCGACATCACAGACCTGCGCCGGTGGGCCCAGATGTGGGCCGACGACATCGCGGAACGGCTGCACGAACTGACCGTGGATGACGAATGACGAGCGGTTTCGAGAGGAGTGCGTGTAGCGCATGACGCACGTGATACGCGCGCTCCACACGGAGACGACCGTCACCGTCTACCAGGCGTATGCCCCGCCCCTCGGCCTCCCGGCAGCCCGCGACGGCCGCTTCCCGGCGGCCTGGAAGCGGGAGCGCATGACGTGGGTCAAGCCGTCGTTCCTGTGGATGATGTACCGCTGCGGATGGGGCGAGAAGGAGAACCAGGAGACGGTCCTGGCCGTGGAGATCGCCCGCGACGGCTTCGAGTGGGCCCTGCGCAACGCCTGTATGTCGCATTACGTACGTGGGCTCCACCCCGACGAGGCTTCCTGGAAGAGGGAGTTGAGGCAGGCGCCGGCCCGTGTCCAGTGGGACCCGGAGCGCGATCTGCACCTGAACCCGCTGCCGCACCGTTCGCTCCAGCTCGGCCTGGCGGGCGAGGCAGCGGGCCGTTACGCGGACGAGTGGACGGTGTCCATCACGGACGTCACGCCTGTCGCCCACGAGATCCACGCCCTGGTCCGGTCCGGCGACCTGGACGCCGCGTCCGCCCTGCTGCCGAAGGAAACGCCGTACCCGGCGGGGGAAGAGCTGCTGGGGCACCTCACGGCGGGGTGAGGAGCGGAAGGCAATTCAGGGCGGGCTGCAGCCCGAAGCGCCGCCCTCGGCGGCTTGCGGCGGGTTCCTCGCGTGCGGCGGAACCGGCTCCGTAGGTCGGCGATAGCGTGGAGTTGAGACCGAGTGGTTTCGAGGGGGCCCGAGTGATCCCTAGTGATGAGGAGGGCGCGTGCGATTCGCGCTGGACGCACTGTTCGCTGATGTGCCCGCGGAACAGGTCGATGAGGCTCGTGACTTCTACCGGTTGAGGGCGGCAGGCCGTGGTCCCAGCACGCTGGAGGAGCTCAAGGACGTACGAGCGAGGAGGGCTGCTCCTCGTGCCGCCGATCCGCCTGCCGTCGAAGAGACGGTCGAGGTCGCGGAAGTGCGCGTTCCCGTCAGGATCTTCATGCCGGTCGGCGGTCCGCCGCGCGGTGTCTACTTGGACATACACGGCGGCGGTTTCTACATGGACTCCGCAGCGCGAGGAGACGAACGCAACCGCGCGCTCGCAGACGCCCTGCGCCTCGCCGTGGTCAGCGTCGACTACCGGCTGGCTCCCGAGCATCCTTGGCCGGCGGCGCCCGACGACTGTGAAGCAGTGGCGCTCTGGCTCGTCGAGGAAGCTGAGGCTCGCTTCGGGACGTCCCGGCTTGCGATCGGCGGGAGTTCCGCGGGAGCCACACTCGCCCTGGCGACCCTGCTTCGGCTGAGGGACAGAGGCGCCGTTGGTCAATTCGTCGGCGCTGCGCTCCAGTTCGGGACCTACGACTTGAGCGCACGGACCCCGGCCGGTCGTCGTATCGCGGATGAGTACTTCATTCAGGCGTACGTCGGCCAGGTGGAAGACCGTACAGTTCCCGACATCTCGCCCCTCTACGGCGCCCTTGGCGGGCTACCCCCGACGCTGCTGATCGTCGGAAGCACAGACGTGCTGCTGGAGGACAATCTGGCGCTGGCAGGTCGGTTGTCGGCGGCCGGCAATGACGTCGAGATCCGGGTCTACCCCGAGTCGCCCCACGGCTTCACGGGCCACCCCACGGCCATGGCCAGGACGGCGCTCAGCGGCGTCGAGTCCTGGCTGCGCGACCGAATTACGCAAACGCAATCGTAGGGATCTGATTCGGGAGCACGCGTCAGCGCTGCCACGACCGGTGCAGGTCGCGGAGCAGGGCGATCTCCGCTCCGTGGTGCAGCAGCTCCTGGTTGACCCACCACACGATGTCGATGAATGGGCCCTCGGCGTCGCTGCCGTGCGGATAGGTGCAGTACCCCAAGGTGTCGAGCGCGGTGTCGTCGGCGCTCAGCAGTGCGTTGCGCCAGGCTGCGGCGCCTTCCTCGAAGGCCGCGATCGCCCCTGGGGCGTCCCCGCTGATGGGGTAGTCGTCGCGGGTCTTCGTGTGCTCACCGGCCGTGTGCTCGGCTCGGAGCGCCACCATCTCGCTGATGTGGCTCAGGCGCCAGGCGATGGTGGTGAAGGGGGGCGGCCACGGGTGCGGGTACGCGGCGGCGTCGCGGCCCCAGTCGCCGGTGCCGGCCAGGGTCGTCGCGCGTGCTCCCGGGCCGTTCGTACGCCGTCGGACCGACCAGCAGTCGGGTACCGGTTCCCAGAGGTATTCCTCGTCGGTGAGGGGGCCGACCTTGGTGTCCGCGCCGTCACCGCTGTCCATGACAGGCCCCGACAGGCGGCCGACCACGCGCTCGCAGGCGAAGTCGAACTGCTCCAGCAACGGGACCAGCCGGGGTGGGATCACAGGACGCTCCTAGGGTGCGCTGCCCGGTCCTCGAAGGAGCCGAGGAGCCGCCGGATCGACACCCTGGCACAGGCCACACCCCGCTGCATCCCCTTTTCGGCGACCTGGCCTGGCGCCGCATGCACCTATCCGAACGTCCAGGTCAGCATCGTGAACTCCCCGTCGTCCTTCCCCTGCGCCGAGCGGTACGTCGCCAGCGCCGCGTTGTTGTCCGGCTCCACCCCGACCCACATGTCGTAGCAGCCGAGCTCGCGTGCGTACGCCGCCAGGGCCTGGGTCAGGGCGCGGCCGAGGCCGCGGCGGCGGTGGCGCTCGTCGACCGACAGCTCGTACAGGCACATCTCGGTGCCCTTGTCCGGGTGGTGCATCTCGATGCCCGAGACCATGCCGGCGGGCTCCCCATCGACGTACGCGATGAGCATCAGATGGCCGGGGGCGGCCAGGAAGCGTTCGGCCCACTCGGGGCGGGCCGGGCCGTCGTAGAGGTGCTCGGCGGCGGTCAGCTCGGCGACCGTCGTCGCGCGCCGGATCTCCGTACGGGGCTCCGTGCCGTTCGTCATGACGTGCCTCCTCGGGGGCGACCGGGGGTGTGGCGTACCACGGCCGCTGTAGTCGGGCGCGGCGCCGTACTCCCTGGGGAGGTCTGCGGGCTCCCCCTGCTGGCAGCTTAGGGCGGGGGCGCGGGAGCTTAGGCTCCAAGTATGGATTTTCGATTCCCCCTCCGGCCCGGGCGACGGGTGCTTCTCAGCACGGCCGCCGCCCTCGCCGTTGTCGTGGGCGCAGGCACCTGGACAGCCGTCGCATCCGACGGGCAGCCCGCCGTGCATCACGAGCAGCGGACGATGAGCGTGGACGGGGCGAAAATCGACACTTCGTACTTCACCGCGAGCGGCGGTGACGGCGGTGGCAGTGGTAGCAGTGGGAGTGACGGCAAGCGGCCTGCCGTCCTCCTCGGGCATGGCTTCGGCGGCAGCAAAAACGACGTAAAAGCGCAGGCCGAGGACCTCGCGCGCAACGGGTACGCCGTGCTGACCTGGTCGGCGCGCGGCTTCGGCCGGTCGACCGGCGAGGTCGGGCTCAACGACCCGGATGGTGAGGTCAAGGACGTATCCAAGATGATCGACTGGCTGGCCGAGCAGCCCGGGGTGCGGCTCGACTCGGCCGGTGACCCGCGTGTCGGCGTCAGCGGCTCCTCGTACGGCGGGGCCATCTCGCTGCTCGCCGCCGGTCACGACAAGCGTGTCGACGCGGTCGCCCCGCAGATCACCTACTGGAACCTCGCGGATGCGCTGTTCCCCGACGGGGTCTTCAAGAAACTCTGGGCCGGGATCTTCATCAATACCGGCGGCGGCTGCGAGAAGTTCGAGAAGCAGCTGTGCGAGATGTACGAACGGGTCGCCGTCGCCGGAAACCCGGACGCCGCCGCCCGCGACCTGCTGGAGGCCCGCAGCCCCTCGGCCGTAGGCGACCGCATCAAGGTGCCCGCGCTCATCGTGCAGGGCCAGAGCGACTCCCTCTTCCCGCTCGGCCAGGCCGACGCCATGGCCAAGGCCATCGGTGACAACGGTGCACCCGTCGCCGTCGACTGGATCTCCGGCGGCCACGACGGCGGCGACCGCGAGACGGCCCGCGTCGAGGGGCGGATCACCCAGTGGTTCGACCGCTACCTCAAGGACGACAAGGGCGCCGACACCGGCCCGTCCTTCCGCGTCACCCGCACCGGGGGCGTCGACTCCACCAACGGTTCCGCCCAGCTGCGCGGCGCGTCCAGCGACAGTTACCCCGGACTCGAAAGCGACCGGAAGGGCCTGAAGCTCGGCGGGAAGCCGGAGCAGACCTTCGCCAACCCTGCCGGTGCCGCGCCCCCCGCCATCTCCGCCGTACCGGGCGTCGGAGCCCTCTCCCAGCTGTCCGGGCTCGGCGTGGGGCTCTCCCTCGACTTCCCCGGCCAGAACGCCCGCTTCGAGACCGCGCCGCTCACCTCCGACCTGCGCATCACGGGCAGCCCCACCGTCAAGGCCAGGGTCACGTCCGACGGTGCCGACGCGGTGCTGTTCGCCAAGGTGTACGACGTGAGCGCCGACGGCAGCCAGCAGGTGCTGCCCAACCAGCTCGTCGCGCCCATCAGAGTCACCGGCTCCGGCGCCAAGGACGGCGCCGCCGTCGACCTCACCCTCCCCGCCGTCGACCGCGAGATCAGGGCCGGACACCGGCTGCGCGTCGTCCTCGCCGCCACCGACCTCGGATACGCATCCCCGGTCGAACCGGCGAAGTACACCGTCTCGCTCGAAGGCGGCTCGACGCTCACCGTGCCCACCGCGCCCGGCGCGAAGACTCAGGCGACCCCGCTGCCCTGGTGGGTCTGGGGGATGCCCGCAGCGGGCCTGGCCGTGGCCGCCGTGCTGCTGCTCACCGCCCGGCGACGCACCCTCGCACCCGCGCCCGACCCGGCGCTCGCCGAGGTGCCGCTGGAGATCACGGACCTGACCAAGCGGTACGCGAAGTCCGCCGACCGGTACGCCGTACGCGACCTCTCCTTCCGCGTCGAGAAGGGCCAGGTGCTCGGGCTCCTCGGGCCGAACGGCGCGGGCAAGACCACCACCCTGCGCATGCTGATGGGCCTCATCAGGCCCGACAGCGGCGAGATCCGCGTCTTCGGGCAGGCCATCAGGCCCGGCTCGCCCGTCCTGTCGCGCGTCGGCTCGTTCGTCGAGGGTGCGGGCTTCCTGCCGCACCTGACGGGCCGCGCCAACCTCGACCTGTACTGGCAGGCCACCGGCCGCCCCGCCGAGGACTCCCACATCGAGGAGGCCCTGAAGATCGCGGGGCTCGGCGATGCGCTGGAGCGGGCCGTACGGACGTATTCGCAGGGCATGCGGCAGCGCCTCGCCATCGCGCAGGCCATGCTCGGCATGCCGGACCTGCTCATCCTCGACGAGCCGACCAACGGCCTCGACCCGCCGCAGATCCGCGAGATGCGCGACGTCATGACCAACTACGCGGCCGGCGGCCGGACGGTCATCGTCTCCAGCCACCTCCTCGCGGAGGTCGAGCAGACCTGTACGCATCTGGTCGTGATGGACCGCGGACGGCTGATGCAGGCCGGCCTTGTCGCGGAGATCACCGGCGGCGGCGACACGCTGCTGGTGACGCTGGACGGTGACGTGACGGACGCGGTGGCCGGGAAGGTCGCCGCGCTGCCGGGCATTGTGTCCGCCGTACGGACCGAAGAAGGCCTGCTGGTACGGCTGGACGGCGCATCGCCGAGCGCACTCATCGGCGAACTCGTCCGGCTGGACGTGCCGTTGACGGGTGTCGGGCCGAACCGTCGTCTTGAGGACGCGTTCCTCACCCTGATCGGAGGCTCCGCGTGAGCAGCAGTAGCAGCACCAAGAGCGTTGACGTCGAGCCCGCCGAGCCGGTTGAGCCGGTTGAGTCCGTCGAGCCCGCCGAGCCCGTGCTGTCCGCCCCCGGATACCGGGCCCGTCACACCCTCCCGCTCCGCGTGGAGGCGATCCGGCAATGGCGCAGGCGCCGCACCATGGTCATGGCACTGATCCTCGGCGCCCTGCCCTTCGTGCTGATCGTGGCGTTCGCGATCGGCGGCTCGCCCGAGGCCGAGGGCGGCCGGGTGACCCTGATGGACACCGCCACCGCGTCCGGCGCCAACTTCGCCGCGACGTGCCTGTTTGTGTCGGCGGGCTTCCTGCTGGTGGTGCCGGTGGCGCTGTTCTGCGGGGACACCGTGGCGTCCGAGGCCGGCTGGTCCTCGCTGCGCTATCTGCTGGCGGCGCCCGTGCCCCGCGCCCGGCTGCTGTGGAGCAAGCTCACCGTGGCGCTGGGCTTCAGCCTGGCGGCGATGGTGCTGCTGCCGGTCGTGGCGCTGGTGACGGGATCGATCGCGTACGGCTGGGGCCCGTTGGAGCTGCCCACGGGCGGCTCACTGCCCGCCGGGGACGCGCTGCCGCGCCTCGCGATCGTGGTCGCCTTCATCTTCGTCTCCCAACTGGTCACCGCAGCACTGGCGTTCTGGCTGTCGACGAAGACCGACGCTCCGCTGGGTGCGGTCGGCGGCGCGGTCGGGCTGACGATCGTCGGCAATGTCCTCGACCAGGTCACCGCGCTCGGTTCCTGGCGCGACTTCCTGCCCGCGCACTGGCAGTACGCCTGGGCGGACGCGCTCCAGCCGGACCTGGAATGGAGCGGCATGCTCAAGGGCGGGGCGGTCTCGGTGGCGTACGCGCTGGTGCTCTTCGCCCTCGCCTTCCGGGGGTTCAGCCGGAAGGACATCGTGTCCTGAGCCGGGAGGCCGCTGACTTCCACCGCCCCGCTTTTCACGCGCCGTTGCCGCATCGAGATCCATCCGCAACTCCTTCGACTGCATTTTCGGGCCACCCCGTACGTCACATGGGCAAGTGCTGACGACCCAGGGGGTGCGGGATGAAGTTCTGCGCAAGGACGTACGCAACGACGTACACAAGGACGTACACGAGGACGTACAGGGGACTCGTGGCGGGGGTGCTGGCGGGCGGTCTGCTGCTCACCGGCTGCACCGGCACGGACGGTGAAGCGGCCAAGAGCCAACGTGGGGGCGGGAGTCAGGCCGACCGCGGGAAGGGCGGCAGTGGTGGGAACGGGGGCCAGTACGCACCCGGCCCTTCACAGCCGTCCGCCGCGCCGGGGCAGCAGGACGGCGCGGAAGGGGAGCGTAAGGCCCCGGACGCGCAGGACGTCGTACCGCCGCCGGACTATCTGTCGACCTTCGCGCTGGACGTGGACACCGCGTCGTACGGCTACGCCCGACGCGCCCTGGCCGACGGCCGCTTGCCCGCGCCGGACACCGTACGGCCGGAGGAGTTCGTCAACAGCTTTCGGCAGGACTATCCGCGGCCGGACGGCAACGGCTTCTCCGTGACGGTCGACGGGGCGCGGATGCCGGGTGCGGACCGTACCGACGGCCCCGCTGAGTACGCCGACGGGGAGAGCGACGGGGAGACCGGCAGGGACAGCGGCGCGCAATGGTCGCTCGTACGCGTCGGACTCGCGACCAGGGGAGAGCGGTCCGGGCGCGAACGCCCGCCCGCCGCCCTCACCTTCGTCGTCGACATCTCGGGCTCCATGGCCGAGCCCGGCCGCCTGGACCTCGTACGCACATCGCTCGGCATCCTCACCGATGAGCTGCGCCCCGACGACTCGATCGCCCTGGTCACCTTCAGCGACCGGGCCGAGACCCGGCTGCCGATGACCCGCGTCGGCGACAACCGCGACCGTATCCACGACATCGTCGACGACCTGGAGCCCACCGACTCCACCAACGTCGAGGCGGGCATCAGGACCGGCTACGACGAGGCGGTCGAGGGCCGAAGGTCCGGCGCGACCAACCGTGTTGTGCTCCTGTCCGACGCCCTCGCCAACACCGGCGAGACCTCGGCCGACGCGATCCTGGACCGGATCGACAACGCCCGCCGCAAGCATGGCATCACGCTCTTCGGCGTCGGCGTCGGCAGCCAGTACGGAGACGCGCTGATGGAGCGGCTCGCCGACAAGGGCGACGGGCACACGACGTATGTGTCGAACGAGGAGGAGGCCAGGAAGGTCTTCTGCGACCAACTGCCCGCGCACATCGAGCTGCGCGCGCGGGACGCCAAGGCGCAGGTGGCGTTCGACCCGCAGACGGTGAAGCAGTTCCTGCTGATCGGCTATGACAACCGGCAGGTCGCGGACGAGGACTTCCGCGACGACCGGGTGGACGGCGGCGAGGTGGGGCCCGGCCACACGGTGACCGCGCTGTACGCCGTACGGATGCGTCCCGGCGCTTCGGGACATGTGGCGACGGCGAGCGTCCGCTGGCTGGACCCGAAGTCGCGCTCCCCGCACGAGGAGTCGGGCCGGGTCGAGACGAACGCGATCGACGGCGCGCTGTGGGGCGACGAGGGCGACGGGGGCGGTGACGGGAAGGCGTCGTCTTCGCGTCTCCAAGTCACAGCGGTCGCTGCGTACTTCGCGGACGAACTGCGGGGCGGCGCACTCCCGGGATCACCAGGGCTGAGTGAACTGCGCGAGCGGGCCGAGGCGTTGGCGCGACGTACCGAGGACGGCGCGGTGCGGAAGCTGGCGGACGCGGTCGGACAGGCGAGCCGCCTGAAGGGCTGAGCGGTCGATGAAGGGCGGGGAGCCATACGCCCGAGCTTTCGAACTCTCGAACTCTCGAAAAGGGAGCTGCGCCCTCGCCCCCCGCCGGGCGATGATGTCCGGCATGGCCCCTCTTCTGCTCGGTCTCGCGATCGTTTCTGCCGGCCTGTACGCCGGATTCATGCTCGTTTTCCTGACCGGGATCATGCCTGCCCTCGGTCGGCTGACGGACGAGCAGTTCGTGGTGGCGATGCGGCGTATCAACGAGGATATTCCGCGCGCCGTGTTCGTGACGGTCATGTTCGCCTCGGTGGCCTTCCCGGTGGCCGCGCTTCTCGTCCCGGTCGACGACCGGACGGGCACCGAGCTGGCACTGTTGGCCGCCGGGACGGTGTGCGTGTTCCTCAACCACCTGATCACCGCCGCCGGGAACATCCCCCTCAACAACGCACTCGCCGCCTCCGAGGTCCAGGGCACCGCCGACCACGAGGTGCGCGAGGCCTTCGAGGTCCGCTGGAACCGCTTGCACCTGATGCGCACGCTGCTGGTGACGGCGGGCTTCGCGCTGGTGGTCGGCTCGGCGCTGTAGCTCGGTTACAGCCCTGTTGCCTTGGGGGAAGCGCTTTCCGTACAACCTTCCGCCGACTCCGTGTGTCTGGTGTGACGTGTGCGGGGGCACCGGTCCGAGCTGCCTCCTCTTTGATGCAAGGAGCCAGCGTGCCTTCCAAAGTGTTCCGAACCGGTGTGACCGCCGCGGCCCTCGCCGCCGCCGTAGTGTCCGCTGTTGTCTCCGTGCCGACGATCGCCTCCGCCGCACCTCCCGCCGCCCCCACCCGGGCGGACGATTTCAACGGCGACGGTTACGCGGACGTCGCGTTCGCCGCGCCCTCGGCCACCGTCAACGGCAAGGCGAAGGCGGGCTATGTCGCGGTGATGTACGGCTCGGCGACCGGCCTGAAGGCCGCGTCGAAGCAGGTCTTCGACCAGGACACCGCCGGGATACCGGACACCGCGGAGGTGGGCGACACCTTCGGAGGGTCGGTCAGCACGGCCGACCTCGACCGTGACGGTTACGCCGACCTGGTCGTCGGGGCGATCGGCGAGGACAACGGGACTTTGTCCAACGCCGGTTCCCTGTCCGTTATTTGGGGCGGCGCGAAGGGCCTGTCGGGCGGTGCGACGCTGGCGACCGGCGAGGAGGAGTACGACGCGGTCGGCAGCCTGACCAAGGCCGGGGACTTCGACGGCGACGGCGCCGCGGACGTCGTGACCATCGCGGGATCCCACCATGTCCGGGTCCTCTCGGGCCCGTTCGGCCGCGACGGCTCGGCCCGCGCCACCGCCGAGATCCGCGACATGAACGACCTCCGCTTCCTCGACACCGCCGCGGCCGACGTGAACGGCGACGGTACGACCGACCTGGTGGCCGTGGTCAACGACGGCGAAGAATTCGACGCCCGGCGCATCCTCTACTGGCGCGGTACGTCACAGGGCCTGGCCCCCGCCTCGACGGTCAACGGCGCCAACGGCCGCTCGATCCAGGGCGGCGAGCACCTGGCCACGGGTGACGTCAACAAGGACGGCTTCGCGGACATCGTTGCCGGCCGCGCGGTCGACGGCTACGACAGTGACCTCGACACCCCGCTCCACAAGGGCGGCATGGTCACCTACGTCCCCGGCAGCGCGACGGGCCCGCAGGGCGCCAGGACGAAGGTCTTCAACCAGGACAGCCCCGGCGTCCCGGGCACGGCCGAGGCCGGAGTCGACGCCTTCGGCTTCTCGGTCTCCGTCAACGACATGAACGGCGACGGCTACGGCGACATCGCGATCGGCGTCCCCAGCGAGGCACTGGGCACCCTCAAGGCCGCCGGTACGGTCGCCATCCTGCGCGGCGCCGCCGGCGGACCGACCGGCACCAAGGCGCAGGGCTTCAACCAGGACACGCCGCTGATCGGCGGCGCGGCCGAGGCCGGGGACCGCTTCGGCGGCGCGGTCAAGCTGGTGGACACGAACGGTGACGGCCGCTCGGAGCTGGTCGTGGGCGCGCCCGGCGAGAACGCGGGCGCGGGCTCGGTATGGGTCCTGCCGGGCACCAAGGCGGGCATCACCGCCACGGGGTCCTTCACCTTCGGCGCGGGAACGCTGGGCACGGTGGCGCCGGGCGCGGCCCTGGGGGCGTCCTTCAACCGCTGATGTCGTACACGGGGTGACGGGGGGAGAGAGCGTGGAGCCCCGCCGCGACGGGGGGATGCGCGGCGGGGCTCCACACTCGGGTGCCCCGGGTACGGCCGGGTATGCGCCGGCTATCTCACTTCTGTCATCAGGGCGTAGAGCACGACGTTGCCCTCGTACCCGGTCTTCTTCGAGTAGCCGCCGCCACAGGTGATGAGCCGCAGCTCGGGCAGGCCCGTGTTGCCGTAGACGCGCTTGGCGGGGAAGCCGTCCTTCGGGACGACCTCGATGCCGTAGATCTCGAACACGGCGACGCGGCCGTCCGCGCGGGCCACCTCGATGTGCTTGCCCTTCTTCAACGCGCCGAGGCCGTAGAAGACGGCGGGACCGGCGTCGCTGTCGACGTGCCCGACCAGTACCGACGTACCGCCCTCGCCGGGAGTGACGGCCCCGGTGTAGAGCCCCGCGAGATTCTTGGCGTCCTTCGGCGGCGCGTCCAGCCAGCCGTCGGCGTCCAGGCCGACGTCGGTGAGGGGCGCGTCGACCTGGATCTCCGGAATCCTGACCCGCTCGGGCCGGGACCGGGGGAGGGCATCGGCGGGCGGCGTGTCGGTACGGAGCACCGCGGCTCCCGCGTCGGGCTGCGGTGGCCCGTCGGTGGCCTCGGAGGTGCCGTTGCGTATGAGCAGGATCCCGGCCAGCACCGCCAGCACGACCATCGTCCAGGAACCACGCCGTCGCGACACCGGCTCAGGCGCTGTCACCGGCGTTGCCGCTCCGGCGGCGGCTGAGATACACCCCGAAGCCCAGGGCGCCGGCCAGCACGGCGGAACCCGCCGCGATCTGCACGGGATCGCCATCGGCATCGGAGAAACTACCGCCCGCACCGGCCTTGACGCCCTTGTGGACATCGCCGGTCCCCGTACCCGTGCTGGTGTTCGTGTGCTGCTCGCCCCCGGCGATGGTGAGGGTCGTGGTCCCCTTCTCGCCCTTGCACTCGAAGGTCACGTCGTACTGGGCGCCGGGCTTGGCATCCGGGTAGACCTGCGCGGTCCCCGGCTTCCCCTCGTTCAGCGTGACGTCGTCGAAGACCGGCGCCATCACCTTCACGGTCGGCACCTGGCATTCGGTGGCGTTCAGGGTGACGGTGCCGCCAGCCGCGATGGTCGAGGGGGTGACGGTGAAGCCGAAGGAGGTGACGTCGTTGTTCCCGTCCTCGGCAACAGCCACCGGCACGGGGAAGGAAAGGGCGGCGACACCGAGCAGAGCGGTGGCAGCGACACGTAGGGCACCTATGGAACGCACAGCGACTCCTCCAGATCCCAAGGGGGGGAATGCCCCTTTGCTTCCCAGAAGGCTAGGTTTGCGCGCGGGGGGCCACCACTCGGGTCGTCCGAACGGCTCACGTCGTTCGTACAGCTCACGTCGTCCGAACGGCTCATCCGGACGGGCCGTCGGTGTGGGTTGGTTGTCTCTGGCGCAGTTAAGTAAGATCAGTTCTACGTAAGAATCAATCTACGTTTAGCCCCGAGGGGTCCTTCACGGAGTTCCAGGGCCGAGCTGGGGATCTTGACCTGCTCGCCACCGGGACGACCCCGAACCGGTAGCGGGCGGGCGTCTTGCGCCCCGGTCGGCGCCGCCGGGCCACCGGCCGGGGCAGCGGCTTGTGGCAGTCGCACGCGCAGCGGAGCTTGAGCGCGACAACGCCGCCGGCCTTGATGTCGTCGTTGCCGTGGCAATCCTTGTGCTCGCCGATGCGGCACACGCCGGTGATGTGCGCGCTGCCGTGTGGCTTCGTCTGGGCGCTCATTGCGTTTCACCCTCGTAGTGCGGCCACTCCTCGCGCGAGTAGGTGTGGAAGTGGGCGTTTGTGTGTCCTTCGTGCTCGGTGCAGCGCCTCGGGGTGCCGGGCTTCGGGATCCAGCAGAGGCCGGGGATGTGTAGGCGGCCCCGCTCGCAGGCGCTCACGACTCGGCCCGAGTGTGTTCCCGAGCCAGCGCCGCCGCAGCATCGGCCGCGACCTGGTTGCGGCAGTTCTGGCAGGCCGGGATGAGGCGGGGCGGCCCCGAATTGCTGTCGCGGCCACGGCCAGGAGCACCGGCAATGACACCGCAGACTGACGTCATGGGCCGCAACGACGCGCTGAGAGCCGCTCGGCTCCGTCGCGGTTGGCGCACCGTTGAAGCCGCCGCCACAGGGCTCCAAGCGCGCGGGCAACAGATGCTCGATGACCCGCACTTCAGGATGCCCCGATCGGCCTGGAGCTCGGCGAGCTGCTGGCCCCATTGACCGAGAGGGGAAGACGTGGCGCAAGGACTGGTACCGCTGAATGATCAGGAGATCACGGAGCGCCTGGAGCAGCTGCCCGCATGGGAGCAGGTCGGCAACGAGATCACGCGGACGGTCGACATTCGGTACCACGGTGGTGTGGCGCTGATCGTGCACGTTGCCGACGTGGAGCGGCTGATCGGCCACCACGCGGACATGGATCTGCGGTGGGACCACGTGCGCTTCGCCATCACGACGCACGACGCGGGCCACGTGCTGACGGCGGCGGACTTCGACCTCGCGGCGCGGATCGACACGATCGCCGGTCTCCACCAGGCAACGCCGCTCGACTGACCTCGGACACACGAAGGCGCCCTCTCTCACCTGCGGGTGGGAGGGGGCGCGGTGTGACAGGGCCGTAGCCGATTCACGAATCGGCGGAAGCGCGTGGCGTATGTGCGGTGTGCGTGCCCGCGAAAAGCAAGATGACCAGCGAAGATGCTGGTCAGAGCCAGTGTGTGCCCCCGGCAGGACTCGAACCTGCGGCCAAGCGCTTAGAAGGCGTGCGGACACTGCACCGCGATCAAGCCTGCGACCTGCGCGTTTGTTTCGATTTCCCGGCGGCGCTGGCGGCGCTTCGACCCGCAATCGACCGGAGGAAGATCAAAAGAGTGGGGGCAGGATACGGCTGAGGGATACCGCGAGCCGTCGTGGTCGGGCTGCCAGTCAGTCCAGAAGCCAAGGCGGCCCCCCACGTACACCCGGGCGCATGGGACTCTGGAGACGAACGGCGGACGTCGGAAGAAGGAGAGCGAGTGTCGACGCAGCCAAGCCCGCGGGGAACCTTCTTGCAGATCGCTGAGGCAGTGAAGGCGGACATCGAGAAGGATTCGGGCATGACGGAGTTGCCGTCACTGGCCGACATCATGCGCGAGTACGACGTCTCGCGCGGAGTGGCGCTGAGAGCCTTCCGCGTACTGCGCGAGGAAGGGGTAGCCGAGCCCGTACCGGGCGCCCGATGGAGAGTGCTCCGGGACGGTCAGGCGGAGGACCGCCGGCCGTTGGCCGACCGGATCGCGGAGCTGATCGAACATGAGCGGCTAGAGGTTGGGGCGGCAGTTCCGAGCGCCTCAACGTTGAGCGCTAGGTTCGGAGTTGCGCGACCAACGATCAGTAAGGCGCTCGACAAGCTGGAAGCGGCCGGACTGCTGTCAGAAGGTGGGCAGGGCAAGGTACGGACCGTACGGGCCTTGCCCAGTCGAGAGGAGCGTTCCCCATCTTGAGCACCACAGGACTGGTCGACTGGGCCTATCCGATCGCTGAGTCGTTGCTTGCCGAGCCCCTGCCGCGACGCTGGGCACATTCGCAAGGAGTGGCGGAGCGGGCGCGCTCGCTCGCCCCGATGCTCGGTGCCGACGCGGACCTGATGGAGGCTGCTGCGGTTCTCCATGACGTCGGGTACTCACCTGACCTAGCCAAGACTGGCTTCCACCCGTTGGACGGCGCTCGGTACCTCCGTGATGTGGCCCATGCTGATGAGCGTCTCGTTTGTCTCGTCGCTCACCACTCCTGCGCGTGGATGGAAGCGGAGGCGCGCGGCATGCGTGAGGAACTGGAAGAGGAGTTTCCGCGCGAGCACGGCCACCTCAATGACGCGCTCTGCTACTGCGACATGAATACAACTCCCGACGGAGCGCCGACGAATCCCGTGGATCGGGTGAACGAGATCGCCGGTCGCTACGGGACTGACAGTCTGATTGGGACGTTCATTCGTCGCGCCGAGCCGGAGATCCTGGCCAGCACGGCGCGCGTCCTCGAACGTCTCGCAGCTGTCCAGCGTCAGCCGATGTAGGGAGTGCTCCGCCCCTGGTCCATCGCGTGCTCGATGCGGAGCCGCATCGTGGGGTGAACGTCGTACGACTTCAGGTCCGCTGGGTCCACCCAGCGGACCTGTGTCGTCTCGTCGCTCGTACGGATCTCGCCGCCGACTGGCCGTGCGCGGAAACAGATGCTGAACTGCTGCCGGGCCTCACCGTCGTCGTAGAGCATCACGTGCCCAGGGTCGGTGTAGATCCCGGACATCCCGACGACTTCGGCCTTGATGCCGGTCTCTTCCCAGACCTCACGCACGACTGTGTCGCTGATGGATTCGCCAACGTCATGGCCGCCACCGGGGAGGGCCCAACGTCCGTTGTCCGAGCGCTGAATCATCAACACCTGGCCAGTGTCTTTCTGCACGAACGCAACGACGGACGGCACAACCGAGTTGGCCGGCGGGGCGTCAGGGTCGTGCAGATAGTCGATGCGTCCCATGCTCAAGCTCCCGAGATGTCGTTGTCCGTGACCTGGCGACCGCCGGTCCAGGTGTGTTCGATGCTATTCGCGTACGTGTCGAAGAGACCGCCGCCGGGGAGTCGCCGCAGGTGCAGGACCGGCGCCAGGTACGCGCCGATGCCGTAGACATGCGTGTTCACCAACATCTCGTCATCGGCGCGGAAGAGTGAGTTGTAGAGCGTCGCGTCGTGGAGACGGAAGTCGATGTCGGGGTGGCTGGTGAAGAGAGGCCGGTAGTTCATCAGGGCGTTGCGGATCTTCCCGTCCATGATGCGGTGTCCCTCGTCTATGCCTCGCTGCTGAACAGCAGGGCAACCCGGGTCCCCAAGCAGAATGCGGACCCGCGCCCCGGCCTCCGACTTCATGCGGAGAAGTCCCATGAACTGCGGGTCCTCGGACATCCACAGCCCGGCGTAGGCAAGTAGATCGATGTGGTGCGATGCGCGCCCGTACATCTCGCGCCACAAGCCAGCCGGGACCATGTGGCGATGCGGGTAGACGGTGAGGATCTCCGCGCGGCTCAGGTCCGCCGAAGTGTCGACGGCGCGAGCGTCTTCCCACAGCGTTGTGACGTCGACTTTCAGCGTGGACGCGGTGGCGTACTGGTGACGCCGATACGGCACTTTCCCCTGCGTGATCCAGCGTTCGACCGTCTTCGGGTTGACCTCGATCGCTTCTGCGAGTTGCTGCACGGTCAGGCCCTGAGCCAAGAGCGCCGAGCGTAAGCGTTCGTTGGGCATCTCCACCCCCGGTGGGACTTCTTGGGAGCTCTTGACGGTAGCCAGATCGAACCAACGTGTCCATGGGTGGGGTAACCAACGCCCCTGACCTGGAGAGATTCTGATGGTGCGCCAGGGAGTCCCGGCGCGAAAGCAAGAAGTTCCGCTAGCTACTTGACGGAACCCTCATGCAGTACCTCTAATACAGGTACCGCATCGGTTCGCGGTCCTCGGACTGCATACCGGTCGAAAACTCAACAGCGTGATCCACCGCAGCGAGACGGCCGTGAGCACACCGGCCGATGGCGAGTGGAGACCAGTCGGCCGAGACCGGACCCCCGTCACAACCGGGTCCCACACCCCGTAGGGGGACACGCCACCGACTCAAAAGAACCGCACGGCCCACCTTGTTGCTGCGACGAACTCCGGGATTTCGGCACTCCCCGGACCGAGCAGCGCCGTGCGAACAGGAGATCCGCGCACGTTCAACCACACCGCGAGCGCTTCGGCGCTGTGGCCGGTTACCTCCCCTGCTCGTCTCGCACTACCGCCCCGATGGTCGCAAGGCCGGGTTCGACTCCCGGCCGGGGCACTACCGGACCCCTTTACCGGTCCGGACTTCCCCGCCGGGCTGGTCGTCTCTCTCCAAGACCGCGACCACGCCCGGTTTCTCCGTCCCTTCGCTCTCAGGAGAGATCGACATGCGTACATACATCGGTAGTCACCAGGTGCTGAATCCGATCGAGTTCGAAGAGCTGGCCCTCGGCTTTGACGAACTGCCCATGGGCCTTGACCGCGTCCTGTTTCGCGGCCCGCTCACCTTCGAGTCTCCGGAGGAGCGGGAAGCCCGCGAGACAGTGGCCCGCGAGGTCATCGCGGACCTGGTCGAACTTGGTGAGGGCGGCGACGAGGTCGCCGCGTGGGACGCGCTGTACGCCGACGCACTCACCCGCACCGTGCCGTTTCTGCGCGCAGCTCGCGCCGCCGGCCGTTCCGCCGGGATGGAGGAAGCGGCATGAACCGCTTCTCCAAAAGCCTGCTGGTCGCTGCTCTGGTTGGTGTGGTCGGGATGGCTTTCCGGGTCTCGTGGAACGCGCAGCACGATGTGGCCCGGACGGTTGGCGCGGACGGTACGGCCGCACTGCTCTACCCGTTCGTCGTCGATGGGTTGATGGCGCTCGCGCTGGTCGCCACGCTCGTGCTCACCGGCAAGGACAAGGATTTCGCGCTGTGGGTGCTGGCCGGTTACACGGCCGCTTCCCTGGTCCTCAACTACGTGCACGGGCTGGTTCCCGAACTGCACGGCGGTGGGCAGCGGATGCAGTTGGCCGACTGGGACCCTGCCAACTGGGTGCTGGTGCTGCTGGCTACGTCGCTTCCGGTCGGGTCGATTTTCTTTGGCTCGGACCTGGTGGCGAAGGTGCTGCACCACCGAGCAGCCCTGATCGCAGATCGGGATGAATCAGATCACCTCACAACAAATCGGTTGGGGCCTGACCTGCACGAGTCGACCCCCGAGGCACAGCCTGCGGTTGCCGAACTCCCGGCCCCCGAGTCGGCCGACCCGCTACCGGTGATCGAGCCGGATCAGGCGGTTGAGTCCGTGCCGGTAGTCGAGCCGGTCGAGCCCGCTGAGGCGGCTCCGGTGAAGGCGTTCGCTGCTGCGGAGTCCGCTCCGCGTCGGGCGACCGGTCGGGTACCGCAGGCGGCTCGCACACCCCGACCGACCCGCACCCCGAACGAACTCCTTGCCGAGGCTCGATCGGTCACAGCCGACTGGTCGGATGGCGAGCTGACAGCCGAGGCGATCCGCAAGGCGGTCCGTACGTCGTCCGCCAACGGCCGCACCCTGCGCGAGGCGCTCAAGACCGAGCGCGCCGCACCGGACGACGCTGCTGAAGCGACGGCCGCGTAATGGCCAGCCGCTTCTACGACCCGGAAGGCACCCGGTACGGCGTCCCTACCTTTCCGTGGCGGATGGCTCCGGAGGGGATGGCAACTCGCCGTCAGCTCCGCTCGCAGGAGCTACGGCCCGGCGGTCAGGACGTCGCCGCTCAGGTCCTTTGGTACTCGCGCCGCTACTGGCGCAAGGGCACCAGCCCCATCCGCGTCGCCTACCTCTACCGCATCGACCTGGCCAAGACGGTCCGCCCGATGACGCCGGCCAAATGGGCTGCGCTCGCCAAAGCGAACGCCGCACAGCAGGTCTGCCCCGAGTGCCGCACCGATGCCGGATACCGCATCCCGGCCTCGCTCGGCATGTGCGTGGCCTGCGCTTACCCCGAAGAACAGTGCGCCGCCTGAGCACCCCACCTCCGAGGGAGATTCACCGTGTCCACGCAGACCGAAAAGACCACCACCGCTGCCGCGTCGCAGGGCTCGCACCACTGGGTGATGACCCTCGAACTGCCCGGCCGAATGGCCATGACCGCGTCCGGGACCTTCACCCCGCATACGGGCTTCACCCGCCACGACACGTTCAAGGCCATCAAGGACGACATCGCCCGGCAGAACCCCGAGCTGGCGACCGCCAACGTCATGTTCTTCGCCCTGGAGCCCAACCAGCTCTGACCCGCCCCGCTTCCGCTCAGCGGGGCCCGGACGGCTCGCCTACCAAAGCGCCGTCCGGGCCCCTTCCAACCCCACTCGTCATGAGGGAGCAGGCCCACCGTGTCTGACATCCACGTCACTGACCAGTCCGAAGCACCCGAGCGTGTAGATGCCGAAGTCTTCGACATCACCACCAAACGCCCCACCACCGAGACCCCGGTACCCGCACCGGCCGCAGCACCGGTTTCCGCCCCGCCGGCCGAACCGGACGACGACGAGGAGTCGCCCAAAGCGCGCCCCGTCGACTCGCCCGATCTGCCCGCGCCGGGCGTCACGACCTACAAGCGGCAGCCGATCCTGCCGAGCTGGCTCACCTCGAAGCCGGGGTTCGTCTCCACCACCCAGCGCGCCGCGAGCAACGCGTTCTACGCCACCGGCTACCACGGCATCCGCACCCCCTGGTACGCGCTGCAACTGGGCTTGAACGCCCCGCGGGGAGCGTCCCGGCTGGTGCGCGAGACGAACCGGTGGATGTGGGACGCGGAAGCGGCCCCGCTGCGGGCCTACGAGGTGTTCCACGAGAACACGGCCGAGTACCTCAAGCTCACGCGGCAGCGTGACAGCCGGGTGCGGCTGCGGACGTTCATCACCCTCGTGGGCGTGGTCTTCGGCGCCGGATTCGCGCTCACCATGTACGTGATGGCCCCGGCCTGGCTCGCGGTCCTGGCGTCGGCTGCGGTCCTGTTCGCCGGTTTCCGGGGCTCCCCGCAGGATCACCCCGTGATCGGCCCGGCGGTGCTGAAGACCGAACTCCAGAAGCTCACCGGATCGATCGTGCTGCGGGCTCTGGACAACATCGGCAACCCGAAGCTGACGGCCGCCATCAAAAAGGGCGGCGACATGAACGGGATGCGGTTCACTTCCGAGATCACCCGCGACGGGCCCGGATACCGCGCTGACCTGGACCTTCCCTGGGGTGTCACCCCCGAGGACATCATGGAGGAGCGCAAGCCGCTCGCCTCTGGTCTGCGGCGCAAGGTCGGCTGCGTGTGGCCCTCATCCGACCCGACCGAGCATGAGGGGCGGCTGATCCTGTGGGTGGGCGACAAGCCCATGAATGAGACCACCAAACCCGCCTGGCCGCTGCTGAAGACGGGGCAGGTGGACTTGTTCAAGCCGGTGGTCTTCGGCAACGACCAGCGCATGGGCGACGTCGCTGTAACCCTGATGTTCGCCAGTGTGGTGGTCGGCTCCATCCCGCGCATGGGCAAGACGTTCCTCATGCGGCTGTTTCTGCTGATCGCCGCACTCGACCCGCGTGCGCAGCTGTACGCGTTCGACCTCAAGGGCACCGGCGACTTCGGCGCACTGGAGCCGGTCTGCCACCGCTATCGGGCAGGGGAGGAGGACGAGGACATCCTCTACGTCCTGGAATCCCTGCGGGAGCTGAAGGCGGAACTGCGCAGGCGGGCGAAGGTCATCAAGTCCCTGCCGCGCTCACGCTGCCCGGAATCGAAGGTCACGCCCGAGCTGGCCAATGACAAGTCCCTTGGCCTGCACCCGATCGTCGTGAGCCTGGACGAGTGCCAGAAGTCGTTCGAGCACGCCAAGCACGGGGCGGAGATCGAGGAGATCTCCACCGACATCGCCAAGCGCGGTCCGGCCCTGGGCATCGTCGGCATGTTCGCCACCCAGCGACCCGACGCCAAGTCGCTGCCCCCGGGCATCTCCAACAACGCAGTGCTGCGGTTCTGCCTGAAGGTCATGGGCCACACCGCCAACGACATGGTCCTCAGTACCGGCGCCTACAAGGCCGGATACCGGGCCACCATGTTCTCCCGGAGCGACCTGGGCATCTGCTGGATGGCCGGTGAAGGTGATGAACCGCGCATCGTCGCTTCCGCGTTCGTCGACGCGCTCGGAGCCGAACAGGTCGTGGCCCGTGCCCGCACGATGCGCGAGGAATACGGCAACGTCACCGGCCACGCCATCGGCCAGGAACCGGAGAGCGGAGAGGCCACCTTCGACCTGCTGGCCGACATCCTCAAGGTCGTGCCGACCGATGAGGACAAGGCGTGGAACGAGAAGATCGCCACCCGCCTCGCCACGCTCCGCCCCGAGGTCTACGGCGGGTGGAAGGGCGAGACGGTCACCTCCAACCTCAAGCCGCACGGCGTCACCGCCCAGGACGTATGGGGCAGCACCGCCGCCGGGAAGGGCACCACCCGCCGGGGCATCGCCCGCACCGACATCACCACCGCAATCACCGTGCGTGACGGAAAGCGGTCCGAGGGCTGACGTGACGCGCTGCTAGACCTAGCAGCCATCGCTGCTAGGTCTAGCACCCCCGCTAGCACCCCAAACCGGGTCTGATCAGCAACCTCGCACCTAGCACCCCACCTGCTCAAACGCCGGAAACCCCGCCCGGAAGGCACCCCATGACCCCCGTCCTCCTTGCTAGCGCCTGCCTACTCACCGTCACTCTCAGTTACGTCAGCCTGTGTGCGAGCAGCCCGTTCGGGGACTGCCGCAAGTGCAAGGGCTTCGGCTACGCGCTCAAGAAGAACCGGCGCGGACAGCTCCGCCCCGGCAAGACCTGCCGCCGCTGCCGAGGCGAACGCAAGCGCATACGCGTCGGCCGCCACCTCTACAACATCTGGCTGCGCCTCTACCGCGACGGCACCGACACCCCCAAGAAGCCCGCCTTCAAGCCCACCTCGAAGGGATAACCCCCATGGCCGTCACCGTCTCGCTCGTGGCCCTGTTCGGACTCGTCCTGTTCTTCCTGCTGCGCGGCAAGTCCCTCGGCTTCGGGTCCGCGTTCATCGCCGTGATGTTCGGCTTCTTCCTCGCCTCCACCGGCGCCGCCGGACCGGTCAACGAACTCACCACCGCCCTCATCAACGCCATCCCCGAGATGTAGAGGAGAGACCCGTGATGAACGAACCGATCGTCGCCCGCCACTGGCTCACCCTCGCCGCCCCCAAAGCGGCCCCGGCCGTGGCCACCACGACCGTGCTCATCCTCGGCAGGATCTGGAACGCGAATGGCGCCGAACACTCCGTGGGCAACGCCGCGTTGATGGTCGTCCTCGCCGCCGGAGCTGCTGCGGCCGGCGCTTCGCTCTCCCGCACCGGCAACGCACCACTGGCCGCCACCGGGTACGCCGTCTCCGGGAGCCTCGCCCTGTCCGGCATCGCCGGATACGCCGATGGGATCTCGCTGCCGCTGCTGCTGTGGGCGCTGGCCACCACCCTCGCCTACGGCATGGCCGCCCGGCACTGGCGCACCGACCGCCGCGCCGACGTCGCGCACCACCAGCACCTGAGCGAACGGCGCGAGGAACACGGCCACATCGAACGCGTCGAAGCCCTCCGCGCCGGGGCACAGATCGAAGTCGCCCGCTCCGGTGCGGCCTATGCCGAGCAGCTCGCCACCGCCCTCATCACCCGCGCCACCCTGCCCGGCTACGACCCGAAAGCCCTCACAGGCGCGGGCCTGCCCCAACTGCCCGCCACCGAAGGGAAGTCCGCGTGAACGTTCGCCTGCGCATCCAGCGCATCACCTCGCCCCGATCGGCCCTGATTCTGACCGACACCCCCCGCCCCGACTGCCGTCACTGCGGCGGCCTCGGAGACATCGAGCACCCCTACGGGCACCACGACACCGGCGAGTACGAGGGCTCGGACTGGGAGCCCTGCTGCTGCTGGAACGAAGACCTGAAGTGGGTCCTGCTGCCGCTGCCCCGGCGGCGCCCGCGCCGCACCACCCGCAGCCGTACGGGCTTCAGCGACGAACCGCCCTTCTAACCCCTCGAAAGGACTCCACCCATGAGCACCCACAAGACCGACCCCACCCGCTACCCGCAGAACGGGGCCGAAGCGGTCCGTTCCTTCAACCGGGCCACCCTGCCCACCCGGCACGGGAACCCCGGACTCGCCTACCCCGGGCAGATGTGCCGGGCCATCGGCGGGTTCGAGTCGCTCGCGCACCGGCTCCCGCAGTCCTTCGACCAGATCGCCATGGCCCTGGCCGACCTCCACCACGCCGGGCACCTCACCGCCGACCACGGCACGCCGACCCAGCACACCGAAGCCGCGGTGGCGGCCCTGCACGAAGCGGAGCAGCACGCGAGGGCCATGAACGAAGCCCTGGAACGCGCCCACTGCGCCACCAACCCGCTCGGCTACTGCGGCCCGATGAACGACGACCCGGACGACGACCTGTAGCTGTGCCCGGGGCGGTCGCTCTCTCTCCAAAGACCGCGACCGCCCCGGCTCCCCCGTCCCTTCGCAGAAACAGGAGACCACCAGCATGACACCAACCCCTGCCCCCGCGCTGCTGCGCGCCGCCCTGGCCGCCGCTGAGCACGGCTGGCCCGTCTTCCCCCTCCGTCCGGGCGACAAGCGCCCCGCCCTCCACAAGGAGGCGTCCTGCCCCCGTACCGGCGTGTGCGCCGGTGGGCACCGCAAGTGGGAGCAGCGCGCCACCACCAACCCCGCACGCATCCGCACCGCCTGGGAGAGGCGACCGTTCAACGTCGGCCTCGCCACCGGCCCCGCCGGGCTCGTCGTGGTCGACCTCGATATGCCCAAGGACAAGGACAGTGCGGACACGCCTTGCGGCGTGACGACCTTTAAGGCGCTCTGCGAGCGCGCCGGGCAGCCCGTCCCCACCACCTTCCGCGCCCGGACTGCGAGCGGCGGCAGGCACCTGTACTTCACCGCCCCCGCCACGGTGCGGCTGGGCAACAGCGCGGGCAAGCTCGCGCCGCTGGTCGACACCCGGGCGTGGGGCGGTTACGTCGTGGCCCCGGGCAGCGTCGTGCAGGGCAGCGCGTACGAGGTCCTCGACACGTCGCCCGTAGCCGAGTTGCCGGGGTGGCTGCTGCGGCTGCTCCAGCCCCCAACGCCGGTCAGGGCAACGCCGTTGCCATTCCCGGCTGTCAGTGGCAGCCGAGCGGCCGGGGCCGCGTTGGAGCGGGAATGCGACCGGGTCCGCACCGCACCGGCCAGGCAGGCGAACAACACGCTCAATCGGTGCGCCTTCAAGGTGGGGCGCTTCGTCGCATGGGGCGACATCCCCCGCCACGAGGTTGAGCAGGCCTTCCAAGCGGCGGGGGAGGAGCGGGGACTCACCGCTGCCGAGTGCCGCTACACGATCCGCAGCGCCCTGGACAGCTCCCTCCGCGGCGCCCAGCCCCGGGAGACGGCATGAACACCCCTCCCCGTCCCCGCTTGGAAGGCACCACCTCCCGACCCACCGGGGCCAACCCCGCCGAACCGTCCCGCGCTCCGGACGGCAGTGGCGCGCTGAAGGCCGTCGCCGAAGGCGTCCTCTCTGCTGTTCGCCCTGACCCGCAGATGGATCGGAGGACACCATGAGTGCCCCGGTTCGCCATGTGGTGATGATGAGCGGCGGGATCGGCTCATGGGCCACCGCGAAGCGGGTCATCGACCGCCACGGCCCGGATGAAACGGTGCTGCTCTTTGCTGACACCAAGGTCGAAGATCCGGACCTGTACCGGTTCCTGCGCGATGCGGCAGCCCAGCTTGGGGCGCGTCTGGTGCGGGTGGCCGATGGCCGCACGCCGTGGGAGGTCTTCACAGACCGGCGGATGATCGGCAACTCCCGCATCGCGCCGTGCAGCGAAGTCCTCAAACAGATTCCCTGCCGTCAATGGCTGGAGAAGCACACCGACCCCACGCAGACCGCTGTCTACGTCGGCATCGACTGGACCGAGACCCACAGGCTCCCCGCGATCCAAAACGCCTACCAGCCCTGGACGGCTCTCGCCCCGCTGTGCGAGCCGCCGTACCTGGACAAGGACGACCTGATCCGCGAGGCCGAAGGGGTGGGGCTGCAACCGCCGCGCCTGTACGCGCAGGGCTTCCCGCACAACAACTGCGGTGGCGCCTGCGTACGCGGGGGCCAGGCTCAATGGGCGCTGCTCCACGAGACCAACCCGGCCCGCTTCGCTGAGGAAGAACGCCAGGAACAGCGCCTGCGCAACCACCTGGGCAAGAACGTGGCGATCCTGCGTGACCGCACCGGAGGCGTCACCCGCCCGCTTCCGCTCGTCGAACTGCGCGCCCGCATCACCAGCGGTGACGCCGACAAGGAGGCGCTGGCCACTGACTGGGGCGGCTGCGGCTGCTTCACCGAAACCCCGCCGACGAACGAGGGAGACGTCATGCCCACACAGCCTGTGGACAGCACGGACCTGTGGGCCGGACTGTCCAGCCTGGAACCGCCCGAGCCGCTCAAGCCCGTGTGGGAGGAGCCGATCCCGCTCACCGCCCGGCGCGAACTGCCCGCCTTCCCCACGGAAATCTTCCCGCCCTGGCTCGGAGACTTCGTGCGCGGCGTGGCAGAGGAGACGCAGACGTCCGTGGACGCGGCGGCCTCGCTCGCTCTCGCGGTCCTGTCGACCGCCGCCGGAGGCCGCGCCGTGGTCCACGTCCGGGGCCGGTGGCGGGAGCCCACCAACGTGTTCGTGGTCATGGCGCTGCCCCCGGGCAGCCGGAAATCGGCGGTGTTCTCCCTGATGACCGACCCGCTCTACAAGTCCGAAGCGCTGCTGGCCGCCCAATCGGCCGGCGCCATCATCGAGGCCGAACTCACCGCGAAACTCGCCAGGGAAGTCGCGGACAACGCAGCGACCAAGGCAGCCCGTGCGGACGCCGATAAGCGCGATCAGCTCGTAGCTGAGGCCATCAGCCTCGCGCAGACCGCCGAAGGCATCACCGTGCCCACCAAGCCCCGTCTGCTGGCCGACGACGCGACCCCGGAGGTCATCGCCTCACTGCTGGCCGAGCAGGGCGGCAGGCTCTCCGTCATGTCGGCGGAGGGCGGCATCTTCGACATCATCGCCGGGCGCTACTCCGGCACCCCCAACATGGAAGTCTTCCTCAAAGGGCAGGCAGGCGACCGGCTGCGCGTCGACCGCCGGGGCAGGGAGGAGTTCATCGAATCCCCTGCCCTGACCATGGGGCAGACCGTGCAGCCCTCTGTCCTGGAAGACATCAGCCGCATCAAAGGAGCAGGGGACCGGGGGCTGCTGGCGCGGTTCCTCTACTCGCTGCCCGAAGACCTCGTGGGCTATCGGGAAGTACTCCCCGAGCCCCTCTCCGAGGACGTGGCCGACGTCTACGAACAACGCGTCACCGCGCTGACGATGTCCCTCGCGGGCTGGACCGACCCGGCCGTACTCCAGCTCACCCCGGAGGCGAATCAAGCGCTGGCCGCCTACGAGCGGCGACAGGAACCGCGGCTGCGCAAGCGGGGCGGAGACCTCGGGCACATCAGGAACTGGGCCGCGAAACTGGGCGGCGCGACCTGCCGCCTCGCAGGGCTGCTGCACCTGGCCACCCACACCGAGAACGGGTACACCCAGCCCATCACCGCCGACACCATGCGCGACGCGGTCAAGCTCTCGGACTACTTCACCGGCCACGCCCTGGTGGTCTTCGACCTCATGGGCGCCGACCACACCGCCAACCGGGCCCGCACGGTCTACGAGCTGCTGCGCGACAACGAGTGGACCGAGGTCAGCAAGCGCGACGTCATGACCAAGCTCTCCCGCTCCGAGTTCCCCACCGTCGCGGATCTCGACCCGGCGCTGAACCTGCTCGAAGACCACGGATACATCCGGGCACAGCCCGTTCACCGCGCCGGAGGACGTGGCCGGCCGCCGTCACCGCGCTACCTCATCCACCCCCAGTTGAGCGAACCGGCCGTCTGACCCCCGCCACAGAAACCACAGAATCACAGAAATAACCCTGCGCCGCCCCTGACCTGCACAAACGAGGTCAGGGGCGGCGCGGAGGCTGCCGCCACAGAAACCCGAAGAAGTCCCACACAAATAGGAGCCCACCCCGGCCCGCTTATTTCTGTGGGACTTCCCGCCATTTCTGTGACAGCCCGACCGACCCTGCCCGGGGCCCTGTTCTTGCAGGTCAGAGCACCGACCCCGGCTTTCTGTGTATTTCGTGGTTTCTGTGGCGACTCCCCCGCCTGTGTTGCAAGAAGGAGTTACCGCCGTGGCACGCGCCCAGATGCTCAAGCTCCCCGAGGTCTGTGAAGAACTCCAGATCTCCCGTTCGACCTTCTACGACTGGCGCGCCAAGAACCGCGCTCCCCGCTGCATCAAGCTCCCGAACGGCGACATCCGCGTCCGCCGCACGGACTTGGAGAACTGGCTCAACGACCATGAGGACGCTGCCTGATGGACACGACATACAACGTCAGAGTGCACAAGATCATGACTTATCGAGGGCAGCGGAAGACCACGTACATCGTGCGGTGGGCCGTCGATGGCGCGCGGAAGCGTCGGCCGTTCGACACCTACGCTCTCGCCGATGCATTCCGCTCCGATCTCGTCAGCGCCACCCGCCGAGGTGAGGCGTTCGATTGCGCGACCGCATTGCCGGTTGCGTACCGTTCTGGCGCGAGCGCAGTCACCTGGTACGACTTCGCTGTCCAGTTCTGTGACATGCAGTGGCGTCGCACCGCCGGGAACAGTCGGAAGAACACCGCCAAGGCGCTCATGACAGCGACCGTCGCTCTGCTGCGCTCCGAGCCGAGCGACTTCAAGCCCGAGGATGTACGCACGGCGCTGCGGGAGTGGGCCTTCAACACCAAGCGCCGCAGTGACGCGCCACCCGAAGTCGCGGCCGTCCTCAAGTGGATTGAGCGCAACTCGCTCAGCATGGCGGCTTGGGAGGACCCGGCCAAGGTGGACGACGTCGTCCATGCACTGTCCACGAAGCTGGACGGCACGGCGTCGGCGGCATCATCGGTCAAGCGCTATCGCCGGATCATGAACGTGGTCCTGGAGTACGCGGTGAAGCGTCAGGTACTGCGTACGAACCCTCTCCCCAAAGGCAAGGGAACCGCTCCGAAGACGTCACTCGCCGTCGATAAGAGGTCGCTGCTCAACCCCGAGCAGGCCGGGGCCCTGCTCAGGTGGGTATGGCACCGCCCTCGCGGTGGCCGTCGGCTCCATGCGTTCTTCGCCACGATCTACTACGCCGGGCCTCGCCCCGAGGAAGCCGTGGCGCTACGTGTGCAGGACGTGTACCTGCCTGGGGAAGGAGACGCCGACCAGTGGGGTGAGCTGCTGCTCCACTCCGCTCAGCCGGAAGTCGGGAAGCAGTGGACCGACGCCGGTGGCGTGCACGAGAAGCGGGGCTTGAAGGGGCGTGCAGTCGAGGACACGCGCCCGGTGCCGTTGCGCCCCGCTCTGACGAAGATTCTCCGCGAGCACGTCGCGGCGGCGGGCCTCAAGCCGGACGACCTGCTGTTCCCCGGAGAGAAGGGCGAGATGCTCGCCGGGTCGGTCATCCGCCGGGCGTGGCGCACCGCCCGGCTCAAGTGCCTTGCTCCACACGAGTACGCCTCGCCGCTGGGCCGACGCGTCTACGACTTGCGACACACCTGCCTGACGAAGTGGCTCAACAACGGCGTTCCTCCGGCACAGGTCGCTGAGTGGGCGGGCAACAGCGTGCCGGTGCTGCTGTCCACCTACGCCCGGTGCATTTCGGGGCAGACCAAGGATCTCCAGAAGCGCATCGAGGACGAGGAGGAGGTACGGCACCCGTCGGCGGACGAGTAGGACCGCCACCGAAACGTCGACCCGCAATCGACCCGGCCACCCGCAGAAACCCGGTGACAGTCGGACGCAGCCGGACCGCCCCCGCGATCACGGGGGCGCAGTCTGGCGTCCGGGTGTCGGGTGGCGCACCCACTCTGACCAGCGAAAAAGCCCTCTCGAAGAGAGGGCTGATGGTGCAAGGAATGTGTGCCCCCGGCAGGACTCGAACCTGCGGCCAAGCGCTTAGAAGGCGCCTGCTCTATCCACTGAGCTACGGGGGCCGGATCGCGGCCTCGGTGGCCTGGGCCCCGACTGGGTGGGACCTTGACCTTGCCGGGGTCAAGGATAGGGCTCCGATCACCTTGGCCCGGTTGCTTCGCCTGCGTGGCACGATGTGGAGGTTCGGTGAAGCGATCCCGATAATCGCAGGCGAGTACGAATCCCGCAGCGCTTTTGGCCTCTGGCGCCCCGGGCGTTGTGCACTCGTTATGCCTGCGCCCCACTCGTCCCGTCTGTCCCTGTGTCCCAATCGGCGCGCAGAGGGCCCATAGGCTTCAAAAACCAACTAAAATTGGGCATTCTTCGCATGTGGTGACCTTGGACGCACGGCCTCAGTTGATCGACGCACTTTCCGCCCTGCGCGACCGTGTCGCCGCCGTGCGCCTCCCGCTCCCCCTTCCGGGGGCTCCGCGCGCACGGCAGACACAGGTCGAGTTGCTTGCGCAGCTCGACGACTATTTGGTGCCCCGGCTGAGACAGCCCGAAGCGCCACTGCTCGTTGTCATTGGTGGATCCACCGGCGCGGGCAAGTCGACGCTCGTCAACTCCCTTGTGGGGAGGCGGGTCAGCGCGGCCGGGGTGTTGCGGCCCACCACGCGGACACCCGTGCTGGTGTGCCACCCCGACGATCACCACTGGTTCGCGGGACTGCGCGTACTTCCGCAGCTCACGCGCGTGTGGCAACCACAACCGCAGTCGCAACAGGAAGACGCGGCCACAGAGGGGGTACAGACCGAGGACGACGGGAACGCCCTGCGGGTCGAGACCGCGGAGACCTTGCCGCGCGGGCTCGCGCTGCTCGACGCGCCCGACATCGACTCGCTGGTCGCAGGAAATCGCGTACTGGCCGCCGAACTCATCTGCGCCGCCGATGTGTGGGTGATGGTGACGACCGCCTCGCGGTACGCCGACGCCGTGCCGTGGCATCTGCTGCGTACCGCCAAGGAGTACGACGCCACCCTTGTCACCGTCCTCGATCGGGTGCCTCACCAGGTCGTCGCCGAGGTGTCACGCCAGTACGGCGCGCTGCTGGCCAAGGCAGGCCTCGGCGAGGTGCCGCGGTTCACCATCCCCGAGCTGCCCGAATCGGCGGGCGGCGGCTCGGGGCTGTTGCCCTCCACCGCCGTCGCGCCCCTGCGGGCCTGGCTGACGCACCGGGCGCAGGACCCGGCGGCCAGGCAGCAGGCCATGAGCCGCACGGCGACCGGGGTCATCGACTCGCTGGACGCCCGGGTGCCCGGACTCGCCGGGGCGGTGGCCGCGCAGTACGCGGCCTCCGTACGGCTCACCGCTGCGGTCGAGAACGCGTACGAGAAGGAGGGTGCGCGGGTACGCCGACGGCTCCAGCGCGGCGCGGTGCTGTCCGGGGACGCGCTCACCCGTTGGCGCGGCCATCCGCTGGACAGCAGCCCGGGTGAACTTCTCGACT
Source organism: Streptomyces changchenzhani (assembly GCF_039766235.1). Taxonomy (NCBI): domain Bacteria; kingdom Bacillati; phylum Actinomycetota; class Actinomycetes; order Kitasatosporales; family Streptomycetaceae; genus Streptomyces; species Streptomyces changchenzhani. The sequence continues at coordinate 1,467,061 of NZ_JBDHNH010000001.1, forward strand.
CGCTCGTCGAGAGCCTCACCGCGCTGCTGCAGTGCGCCGTGGCCGCCGCCGACGAGCATGTGGCCGAGGCGTGGCGCCGCGAGCCCGCCGCGGACGCCGTGGCGCTCGATGTGCCGGACCGGGAGGCGGGCGAGCGCATCGGCATGGCCGCGCGACGCTGGCGCCGGGTGCTGGAGGAACTCGCCGAGGAGGAGTCACGGGACCTGGACCGGCCGGCCGCGCCGGACTCCGAGACCGTGGCCGCACTGCTCTCGGCCGGCCTGCTCGGCGGTCGCCGGGCGCGCGGCGCGGGTGAGCGGCTGGCCGAGCGGATCGGGGTGATCGCCGCGCTGCGGCTGCGCGACAAGGGCGAGGAGCTGCTCGCCGCGTGCATCGACCGCGTACTCAACGCCGAACGCGACCGGCGGCTCGCGCCCCTCGACGCCCTCGAAGTGACCCCGGAACCGCAGGCCGACCTGATCGCCGCGCTTTCCCTACTGCAGAAGGAGAAGTGATCCGCATGACCGAGGTGGTCGGTGATCAGACAGACCGGATGGATCGTACGGAGGGCCGTGGTGTGGGGCGCTGGGACGACGGGCTGATCGCCCGACGTTCCGCCGGGCGCACGGCGGAAGTCGAGGGCGCGCAGGATGAAGCCGTGCGCCCTGTGGACGAGTCGTACGACGACCTCCCGCGCGGCGGCACGTACAGCCGTGAGCTGCGCGGACGACTCGACGCGCTGCGGGAACTCGTGGGCCTCTCCCGTACCCGCCTCGACGGCAGGACCCTCGCCGAGGCGGGGCGCGTACTCGACGAGGCGGCGGCCCGGCAGGGGCTGTCCGGCCAGCACACCGTCGTCGCCATCGCGGGCGCCACCGGCAGCGGCAAGTCGACGCTCTTCAACAACCTCGCCGGGGTGTCCATCTCCGAGACGGGGCTGCGCCGGCCGACGACATCGGCGCCCATCGCGTGCAGTTGGACGGACGGCGCGGCCGGGCTGCTCGACCGGCTCGGCATCCCGGGACGGCTGCGCCGCAGGCCCCTGAAGCTGGGTGAGCCCGACGAGGCGATGCGCGGGCTGGTCCTCGTCGACCTGCCCGACCACGATTCGGCGATGACCGCGCACCGTGACCAGGTCGACCGGGTGCTCAAGCTGGTCGACGCGGTGATCTGGGTCGTCGACCCGGAGAAGTATGCGGACGCGGTGTTGCACGAGCGCTATCTGCGGCCGCTGGCCGGCCATGCGGAGATCACCTTTGTGGTGCTCAACCAGGTGGACCGGCTGCCGGGTGACGCCGCCGACCAGGTACTCGACGATCTGCGCAGACTCCTCGACGAGGACGGCATGGCGCTCGGCGAACACGGCGAGCCCGGCGCCACGGTGCTCTCGCTATCGGCCCTGACCGGCGAGGGCGTCGGTGAACTGCGCGAGATGCTCGGGCAGTTCGTGCAGGAGCGCGGGGCCGCCGGGCGCCGTATGTCCGCCGATGTGGACGCGGCGGCGGCCGGGCTGCGCCCCGTCTATGTGGCCGACGGGCAGCGGCCCGAGCTGGGGGAGGGGGCGCGCGAGGAGTTCACCGACCGGCTCGCGGAGGCGGTGGGAGCGGCGGCCGTGGGCGAGGCGGCGGAGCGCGAGTGGCGCAGGAACGCGGGGCGGGCGTGCGGGACGCCGTGGCTGCGGCTGTGGCGCTGGTACGAGGCCAGGCGCGACCCGATGAGTACGGAATCCGTGTCCGGCGAGGCCGCGGAGGAGGAAGAGGTCACCGCCAGACAGCGTGTCGAGCTGGCCGTCCGCACGGTGGCGGACGAAGCGGCGGCCGGGCTGCCCGCGCCGTGGGCGCAGGCAGTACGGGAGTCCGCGGTGCGCGGGGCAGCCGGGCTGCCCGAGGAGTTGGACGCGCTGGCGGTGACGGCCGGGGTGCCGCAGGGCAGGCCGCCCCGGCCGGGCTGGTGGCCCGCCGCGGTGCTGGCGCAGGCGTCGATGACGCTGCTTCAGATCTACGGCGGGCTGTGGCTGGTGGGGCAGATCGTCGGCGCCCTGGAGCCCGGCCTGCTGCCGCCGTTCCTGGTCATGCTGGCCGGCGTTGTCGGCGGGCCCGTCGTGGAGTGGTCGTGCGGGGTGGCGGCCAGAGGGCCGGCGCGCCGGTACGGGCAGGAGGCTGAGCGGCGGCTGCGGGACGCGGCGGCCGGGAGCGGGCGGGCGCGGGTGCTCGACCCGGTCTCGGCGGAGCTGCTGCGCTACCGCGAGGTGCGCGAGCAGTACGTGGCGGTGACCGGGTTGTCCACAACCGGCCGGTAGTCCACAGGCTTCGGCAGGCTCGCCCCGTCCGGTCCAGCATGAGAACAGAACGCAACGCATGAGAGCGGAACAACGGCGACGACTCATGACGGATGTCCGATGTCCGATGTCCGATGTCTGATGACGGATGACGGATCGCCGATGACGGACGGGGGTGGTTGGTATGAGCGAGACCTGGGTGACGCTGGTGGGTAATGCCGCGACGAGCGTGGACTACCGGGATTCGGCGGCGGGCGGGGTGGCCAGATTCCGGCTCGCCGTGACACCGCGGTACTGGGACCGGCAGAAGGAGAGCTGGTCGGACGGACACTCCAGCTTCTACACGGTGTGGGCGCGGCGCTCGCTCGCGATGAACCTGGCCGGTTCGGTCTCGGTCGGCGAACCGCTCCTGGTGCACGGCCGGTTGAGGGTCCGCGACGAGGAGCGGGACGGGCAGCGCCGGTTCTCCGCGGACATCGACGCGCTGGCGGTCGGGCATGACATCACACGGGGGACATCGGCCTTCAGACGCGTGGTGAAGGGGGATTCGCTGCTGACGGAGCGTGCGAAGACGTCGGTGGGCTGAGGCTCCGAGGGTGGGGAAATCTCCGGGACGTGGGGGGTGGGTGGTGTGGTGTGGTGTGGGTGGGTGGCGCGGGTAGTTGTGGTGCTGGTGCTGGTGCTGGTGCTGGTGCTGGTGCTGGTGCTGGTTCGGCTGGTTCGAGTGGTGTGGGTGGTGTGGGGATCTGCGCGATGCCGATGTTCCGGGCGGGGCAGGCCCGATGCCGCCACAACACGGCCTATTCGAACGGTGATTTATCGACATCCCCAGCTCAGAGGGGGTTTGGCGATAACGATTCCGATTCGGAATGGCCATGTGACGCCATGACAGGGGGCTGTCGTTCTGCGCGTCCTTAGGATTCCCGGATACTCACGGGGCACTTGAGTCTGCCGGCGAGGCACTCCCCACACTCGCGCCACCATGCGAAAGAGCCTCGCCCGAAGGGGAATTCTGTGTTTTCTGCGCTTTCTGTACGGAGGCGGAGCTCCGGCCGTCTCGCCGCCGCGCTCGTGGCCACGGGCCTCGTCGCGGCGGGGGCGATGGTCACCGCGGGGCCCGCCGCCGCGGACGAGACTCCACAGCACCAGGGCGGCGCGGTGGCCACCCTCGACGGTCTGAAGACCTACGACAAGGCCGTCATACGTACGGGTGACCAAGTTCAGCAGATACCTGCCGGCCTCTTCGAGATGACTGTCGACGGCGGCGGCAAGCTCAAGACGTACTGCATCGACATCCACCGGGCGACCCAGGAGCAGGCGAAGTACCTGGAGAGTTCCTGGGACCAGACGTCGCTCGGCAGCAACCGCGACGCGGGCAAGATCCGCTGGATTCTGGACCACTCCTATCCCCAGGTGGACGACCTGAGCGCGCTGGCCGAGAAGGCCGGGGTCGCCTCGCTCACCGAGCAGACCGCCGCGGCCGGCACTCAGGTCGCGATTTGGCGCTACTCCGACCACGTCAAGGTCGACGCGCTCGACCCCAGGGCGGAGAAGCTCGCCGACTTCCTGGAGCGCGGCGCGCGCGGCGGCTCCGAGCCCAGGGCGTCGCTGACCCTGGAGCCGAGCGCGGTCTCCGGCAAGCCCGGCGAGAAGGTCGGCCCCATCAAGGTCCGTACCGGCGTGGGCCGCGTCACCGTGACCCCGCCCGCCGACGCAGCAGGTGACGGCGTCAGGGTCGTCGGCAAGAACGGCAAGCCCCTCACTACCGTCGTCAACGGCAGCGAGCTGTACTTCGACGTCCCGGCCGACGCGGCCGACGGCTCGACCTCGCTGACCGTGCAGGCCACCACCTCGGTCCCGGTCGGGCGGGCTTTTGCGGGGGCCACCCAGAGCCAGACCCAGATCCTGGCCGGCTCCAGCGTGTCCACCGTCTCCGCCGCGGCCACCGCCACCTGGGCGAAGAAGGGCCCGATCCCCGCGCTGACGGCCCGTAAGAACTGCGCCAGGAGCGGCGTGGACATCACCGCAGCCAACAAGGGCGACGAGCCGTACGTCTTCGAGCTGATGGGCTCCAAGCACACCGTCGGCGCCGGCCAGTCCCGGACGGTGACTATCCCGGTCCAGGAGGACCAGGCGTACGACTTCACCATCGAGGGACCCGACGGCTTCGAGAAGAACTTCAAGGGCGTCCTGGACTGCAAGACCTCGGGTGCCTTGGGCACCGGCACCATGGACCAGCCCCAGAACCGGCCCAGCCCCGCCACGGCCGGTGACGCCCCGCTCGGCGGCGAAGACGGACTCGACTTGGCCGACACGGGCAGCTCCAATGCCACGCCGATGATCGCGGGGGTGGCGATTGGGTTCGTGGTGATCGGCGGGGCGGCGGTCTTCTTCCTCCGCAAGAAGCAGACGGACTCCGCCGAGGAGTGACCCGCACCGTCACGCGGGAGTCGGCGACCTCCGGCGAGGGGTGATCCAGGAGTGGCCGAGCAGCGGCCGAGGAGTGGCCCAGCAGCGGGCGTCATCCGCCGAGGGGTGGGGGAGCGGGAGCCGAACGGGTGAACACGGACGCGCTCCGTGACCAGGCGCTCACTATGGACCCGATATGCCTTGGTATATCGGGGCCGTTTCCGTCTGGGGGTGGCCGTGCGGCAAGATGGGTGTATCTGCCCTCACGCGGCGGAGCCGAACATAGGCCCTTCTCGATCTGCCGGACGGTTTCTCTTGGCTGAGTACATCTACACCATGCGCAAGACGCGCAAGGCGCACGGCGACAAGGTCATCCTTGACGATGTCACGTTGAGCTTCCTGCCCGGCGCGAAGATCGGTGTGGTGGGCCCCAACGGTGCCGGTAAGTCCACGGTGCTCAAGATCATGGCGGGGCTGGAGCACCCCTCCAATGGCGACGCCTTCCTCTCGCCCGGATTCACCGTCGGCATCCTCATGCAGGAGCCGAAGCTCGACGAGTCCAAGTCGGTCCTGGAGAACGTCCAGGACGGCGCGGCCGAGATCATGGGCAAGCTCCACCGCTTCAACGAGGTCGCCGAGCTCATGGCGACGGACTACTCCGACGCGCTGCTCGACGAGATGGGCAAGCTCCAGGAGGACCTCGACCACGCCAACGCCTGGGACCTCGACGCCCAGTTGGAGCAGGCCATGGACGCGCTGGGCTGCCCGCCCGGCGACTGGCCCGTCACCAATCTCTCCGGTGGTGAGAAGCGCCGCGTCGCGCTCTGCAAGCTGCTGATCGAGGGCCCGGACCTGCTCCTCCTCGACGAGCCCACCAACCATCTGGACGCCGAGTCGGTGAACTGGCTGGAGCAGTACCTTTCGAAGTACAAGGGTGCCGTCGTGGCCGTTACTCACGACCGGTACTTCCTGAACAACGTCGCCGAGTGGATCCTTGAGCTCGACCGCGGCCGCGCGATCCCGTACGAGGGCAACTACTCCACGTACCTGGAGAAGAAGTCCACCCGCCTCAAGGTCGAGGGGCGCAAGGACGAGAAGCGTCAGAAGCGGCTCAAGGAAGAGCTTGAGTGGGTCCGCTCCAACGCCAAGGGCCGTCAGGTCAAGTCGAAGGCGCGCCTCGCCCGTTACGAGGAAATGGCAGCCGAGGCCGACAAGGTGCGGAGGCTGGACTTCGACGAGATCCAGATCCCGCCGGGCCCGCGTCTGGGCTCGATCGTCGTAGACGTCCAGAACCTCTTCAAGGCGTTCGGCGACAAGGTCCTCATCGACGACCTGTCCTTCACCCTGCCGCGCAACGGCATCGTGGGCATCATCGGTCCGAACGGCGCGGGCAAGACCACGCTGTTCAAGATGATCCAGGGCCTTGAGACCCCGGACTCCGGCTCGATCAAGGTCGGCGACACGGTCAAGATCAGTTACGTCGACCAGGGCCGCGCCAACATCGACCCCAAGAAGTCGCTGTGGGCCGTCGTCTCGGACGAGCTGGATTACATCAACGTCGGCCAGGTCGAGATGCCGTCGCGCGCGTACGTCAGCGCCTTCGGCTTCAAGGGCCCGGACCAGCAGAAGCCGGCCGGGATCCTGTCCGGTGGTGAGCGCAACCGCCTGAACCTGGCCCTGACGCTCAAGGAGGGCGGCAACCTGCTGCTCCTCGACGAGCCGACGAACGACCTCGACGTCGAGACCCTCTCCTCGCTGGAGAACGCGCTGCTCGAATTCCCGGGCGCGGCCGTGGTCATCTCGCACGACCGTTGGTTCCTGGACCGGGTGGCGACGCACATCCTGGCCTACGAGGGCGAGTCCCGCTGGTACTGGTTCGAGGGCAACTTCGAGTCGTACGAGAAGAATAAGATCGAGCGCCTGGGTGCGGACGCGACACGCCCGCACCGGGCGACCTACAAGAAGCTGACCCGGGGCTGACCGACGTGAGCCGTCACATCTACTCCTGCCCGCTGCGCTGGTCGGACATGGACGCCTTCGGGCATGTCAACAACGTGGTCTTCCTGCGGTACTTGGAAGAGGCGCGTATCGACTTCATGTTCCGGCTGGCGCCGGGGGAGGGCAGCACGTCCTTCACTGGCGGGTCCGTGGTGGCCCGGCACGAGATCGACTATGTGCGGCCGCTGGTCCACCGGCATGAGCCGGTGACCGTCGAGTCGTGGGTGACGAAGATCGGTGCGGCATCCTTGACCATCGCGTACGAGATCAAGGACGAGGCGACGCTGTACGTACGGGCCTCCACGATCGTCGTGCCGGTCAACCTCGCCGAGTCGCGGCCCCGCCGCATCACGGCCGAGGAGAAGGCGTTCCTTCTGGAGTACCTGGACGACGACGCCGAGGACGAGGCTGTCGCCGCGTGACGGCGCAGCGCTCCGACCGTGTGACGCTCGTTCTCGCCGACGCCGGCGAGGCAGCGGATCTTGCGGCGTTCCTCGGTCGGCTGATTCATTACGACCGGGCCGCGGCGGTGCGCCTTCAGGCGGGCGGTGGGGCGTTGGCGGTCTTCGGACGGCCGCCGTCCTTCGAGGTGCTGGCCATTCGTACGGCCCGGCTGGCGGTGTCCGCCGAGCTGGACGCCACCGTCTCGGCCGGGCAACTGCTCGAAGACATCGACGAGTCGGCGGGGACGGCGGTCGTTCCTGACGCCGTCACCGGGCCGCCCTGGGCCGGTGTGCTGCCGCCGCGCGGTGGGTGGCGCCAGGTGCCCGGACTGCCGGGCTACGAGGCGTTGCGTGGCGCGGTGGCCGCCGCGGTCGCCGAATTCCGGGCGCGGGACGAGGCGTTGGCGCCGGAGGCGCGGACCCGGGAGGAGCGCGACCGGATCGGCCGCGACATCTGGTCCCGGACGCTCGGTGACACCGGGCTGCCGCTGCGCGCGGTGCATGCGGCTCAGTCGCTCGGCTTCCTGAGGGCGGCGCCCGTACGGGCTTCGGCCCTGGGGGCGATCCCGCCGTCGCCGCCCGGCTCGGGCGAGGTGTTGACGCTGCTGGCGGCCGGGTCCTGGCTGCGGCTTCGGACGCCGTACGGGTCAATTGCCCTGCGTGGGGCGGGGCTTGGGGCGCTTGCGGTGGCGCCGGTCTGAGGGTGCGGCGGGGTGTGCCCGGTGGGGCCGCTGCGCGGGGCTTTCCCCTACCCGCCCCTTCCCGAAGTCCTCAGACGCCGGACGGGCTGAAAGAACAGGCCCCGGACGGGCTGAAAGGCAGGCCCCGGGTGGGCTGAAGGGGGCCGCCGGGCGGGCTGGAAAGGCGTCGTGGGCAGCGGAGATGGCGGTGGTAAAAGGGTCCGACGCGGCCCTGTCGGATCAGTCCGTCGTGTTCACCATCGATGCGGCCGCGTACGTCAGGTAGTTCCACAGCTGGAGCCGGTGCTCCTCGGAGAGGCCCAGCTCCTCGACCGCCACCCGCATGTGCTTCAGCCACGCGTCGTGTGCCGCCTTGTCGACCTTGAACGGTGCGTGCCGCATGCGCAGGCGGGGGTGGCCGCGTTCGTCGCTGTAGGTGCGCGGGCCGCCCCAGTACTGCATCAGGAACAGGACCAGCCGCTCCTCGGCGGGGCCCAGATCCTCCTCCGGGTACATCGGTCGCAGCAGCGGATCGTCCGCGACCCCCTGATAGAAGCGGTGGACCAGGCGCCGGAAGGTCTCCTCGCCGCCGACCTGCTCGTAGAAGGTCTGCTCCTGAAGCGTGCCGCGCGGAATATCTTTCACGTGTCCATCGTCTCAGACTGCGCGACCGAGGACTTCGGCCCCAGGCCCACCGCCGCCCGAGCATGGCCGGCACTCGCCTCCCGCGCCCCGCCGCGCGACAGTGGGCGTATGGGCGCACACGTGGACATGTATGCCGAGGCCCGCGCACGGCTGGTGCGTGAGGTCGAGGCGACCGGGGCCTTGGCGGATCCCGCCTGGCGGACGGCCTTCGCCGAGGTCCCGCGGCATTTGTTCGTGCCGTACTACTTCGTCGGCCGGACCGGCGGCTATGAGCGGCTGTGGGGCGAGGACCCCGATCCGGCACGGCGGGTGCGCTGGCTGGAAGGGGTCTACGCGGACCGGCCGCTCGCCACCCGTATGCGCGACGGCGACCTGGTCTCCTCCAGCAGCCAGCCCTCCCTGATGGCCAGGATGCTGGCGGAGCTGGAGGTACGGGACGGGCATGCCGTACTGGAGATCGGCGCGGGCACCGGCTACAACGCCGCCCTCCTCGCGCACCGGCTCGGTGACGACCTGGTGACCACCATCGACCTCGACCCGGAGATCACCGAATCGGCGCGGAACCATCTGACAGCGGCCGGCCACCGCCCCGCGGTCGTCACCGGGGACGGGGCGCGCGGCTGCCCCGCCCGCGCCCCCTTCGACCGGATCATCGCGACGTGCGCCCTGCAGTCCGTACCGCGCGACTGGCCGGCCCAGTGCAGACCGGGGGCCCGGATCCTGGCACCGTTGTCGACCGGACTGATCTCACTGGAGGTACGCGACGCCACGCACGCGGAGGGCCACTTCCTGCACACCTCCGCGTACTTCGTCCCGCTGCGCGGCGGTCCGGCCGGGCCCCTGCCGAGGAACACGGGCGGACTGCCGCGCCATGCGCTGGACAACGAGCTCTTCCGGTTCCTGCTCGGCCTGACCGCGGGCGGTCTGGACCCGCACGACGCACTCGCGCTCTGGCACCGTGAGAGGCGTCCGGAGCGTGAGCGCTTCGGTGTCACGATCACCGCGGACAGCGAGTGGGCCTGGCTGGACGACCCCCAGGGGCCGTACGCCTGGCCCCTGGCCGGCCGCTGACCTCCGGCCGACCCGACCGCCCAGAAACCCTCGGCTCAGGCCCGGCGGACCGTGATCGTCGTCCACGCGCCGACATGGACCCGGTCGCCGTCCTGGAGCGGGATCGGCACGTAGGGCTGGATAGGGTCCTCGGCGCCGTTGACCGTGGTGCCGTTGGTCGAGTTCTGGTCGACCACGGCCCAGCTGCCGTCGGGCTGCTGGACCAGGACCGCGTGCTGGTGCGAGACGCCCGGGTCCTCCGGCGGTACGGACAGATCGATATCGGGGGCCTCGCCCGTGCTGTGGCGGCGGCGGCCGATGGTGATCTGGTTGCCGGTGAGCGGGCGCTGCTGCTCGGGCGAGTACGCGGGCAGGTTGAGCCCTGCCGCGTCCGGACCGCTGCGCTGCATCATCGCCATGAAGTAGTCACGGTCGGGCCCCACGGTCGCGGTCCAGCTCGTGGGCGCGGCGACGGGGGGCTGGTACTGCTGCGGGGGTGCCTGCTGCGGCTGGTGCTGGTGCTGTGCCTGCTGGGCTTGCTGTGCCTGTTGCTGCTGCGACGGCGGGGGCAGCATCCAGTCGTCCTCGCCGTTCCCCTGCCGCTGCGGCGCCTGCGGCTGCTGGTGGTGCTGGGGCGGTGCGGGCGGGCCCGGCTGCTGCTGGAAGGGGTGCGGCGGCGCCTGCTGCTGCTGCTGCGGCGACTGGAACCCGGGCGGCAGATTGAGACCGGAGCCGGAGTCGGCGGCAGGGCCCGAGCCGGGACCCGCGTTGTGCGGGGCGACCGGCGTGTAGGAGGTCGCCGTACTGGTGAGGAAGTTCCACCGGCACTCCTCGCAGTACGGAGTCATGCCCTCACGCGGGGTGCGGCACTGCGGGCAGAGCTCCGCCTGCTGGGTGGCGTCGGAGCCGCGCGCGAAGGGGTCGGTGCCCTGCGCGTAGGGGGCCTGGCCCTGCGGCGGGTATCCGTAACCGGGAGCGGGCGGCGGGGGCGGAGGCGGCGGCACGGCGCCGGCCATGCGATGGCCGCAGACCTCGCACCAGTCGTCGGAACCCGACTGGTGTCCGTTCGGGCAGGTCGGCATGTCGGCGCTTCCCCCTCTCAGTCCGGCCCGGAGGCCGTAAATCGGTACTTACTTCACTTGCTTCGCTTATTGCCTGGCTTACTTCTTGGGTCGCTCTGCGCTACTTCTTGACGCGAACTGTCTTCGTGGAGCGTGTTTCGAGGGTCATCTCGTCCGCATCCGCGACTTTCGCCTTCAGTCGCACAGTACCCGTCGCCTCGTCGACGACGTCCACCACCTTCGAAAGCAGTTTCGCGGTGTCCGCGTTCCCCGAGGCCGCCGCGAGCTGCACCGCACGGCCGAGTTTCGCGGTCGCTCCGTCGTAATCACCCGACTTGCGTGCATCAAGCCCCTGTTGGATGACTTGTGCCAGTTCGGCCTGACCTGTGTAGTGCGCGACCTGTGGATTGATGGACGTGGAGGCCACCATGTCGTCCGTCCACACGGCTCGCACGAGCCCCTGCGAAAGCGTCTGCGGCGGGCCTTCGCCCACCGTCGGCAGGACGAGCGAGACCCGGGCCGCCAGCATCTCCTGGCCGATGCCGGCCTCGGGCACCTGCACGCACACGTGGTAGTCGCGGGACTCGTCGCCCCAGGAGCCCGTCGGGTAGTCCCCGGCGCGCGGGCCCACCTCGGTGCGCCGCGGGGTCAACTCCTCGACGGCGGGCGCCACTTGTTTGACGAACTTGATCTCCACGCCGACGGGCGTCCACAGCCGCAGAGCGACGTCGGCGACCTCCTTGCCCATTGCCTCCTCCATCATCTGCGTGAAGTCGGCCGACAGGCCGGTGGGATCGGCGACGATGTCGGCCGTGCCCAGGAGCGCCGAGGCGATGCCGGTGACCTCCTTGACCTCCCAGTCCGTGCCGACGCCACGGGCGTCGCAGGTGAAGCGGCCCGCGCAGGAGTCGAGCGCGGCCCGCAGAGCCTCGGGGGACTCGTGCTCGTTACGTCCGTCGGTCAGCACAATGCCGTGTCTGATGGCGACTTCGGCCGAGCCGAGCAGCCGGTCCGCCAGTTGCAGCCAGGTGCCGATCGCCGTGCCGCCGCCCGCGCTGAGCTTGCGCAGGGACTCCTTGGCCTGGGCCCTGGTGTGGCTGTCCGCCACCGCGAGAGCGCCATCGCCGGGGTAGACCTCCTTGGCGATGTGCGTACCGCCGACCACCGCGAAGGCGACGCCGTCGCGCAGGGTGTCGATCGCGGCGGCCGTCGCGTCCCGCGCGTTGCGCATCTTCGTGGGCGGGTAGTCCATCGAACCGGAACAGTCGACCATGATCACAACAGCGGCGGCAGGCCCCTGCCCGGGTATGAACGTGGGCGAGACCCCGGCCCCGGACAGCCGTGAACTGCCGCTCGTACCACCGCCGGTGGAGGTCACCGTGACAATCGCGTTGACCTCACGACCGCCTTCCGGCAGATATTCGTTCTGATAGACCTCGACGGAGAATTGCGGCACACGGGACTTGGAGAAGTTGGCCATCGAATCGGCTCCTTGAGGCTCCACGTGACAAGTGGTGAAGGCGATGAAGAGGTGAAGTAGCGGGAAGAAACAGTGGTCCTACGCCGTGCCGTAGGCCGATCCTGCCCCTTGAGGCGGTACGTGGAACGGCAGCACGGCCACTGTTACGTTGTCGTGGCCCCCGCCGTCGAGCGCGTGCCCCACCAGCACCTGGGCGCAGTGCAAAGGCCGCTCGGCGGCGTCCGCCGGTGTGACCCGTGCCATTTCCTGCGCCGCCTCCGAGTAGTTCCACAGCCCGTCCGTGCACACCACCACTACACCGGGCCGGTCAGGCTTGAAGGAAGCTGTGTGCGGCTCCAGTTCGTACGCGTCGGCGCCGAGCCACCCCGTGATGGCGTGGGCACGGTCGTCGGCGTACGCCTCCGCCTCGTTCATCAGGCCGGCCGCGACCATCTGGGCCGCCCACGAGTCGTCCTCGGTGAGGCGGGCGGGCGGCGCCGTGCGGTCGTCGGGCACCCAGTAGACGCGGCTGTCGCCGACCCAGCCGACGACGAGCAGGCCGCTCGCGACGATCGCGCCGACCAGGGTGCAGGCGGGCGAATTGCGCTGCGGATCGTGCTCCATGGCCTGAACGGGGTCGTTGGCCAGGGAGTTGACGGACTCGGCCGCCGCGACGATCGCCTCGTGCATCGCCTGCTGCGGGTGCGTGCCGCGCGGCAGGGATTCGAGCAGGGATTCGTTGGCGGTGCTCGCCGCGGCCGCCGACGCCTCGTCGGGGCGGGTCGCCGACGACACGCCGTCGCAGACGATCGCGACGACCGCGGGCGAACCGTCGGGCAGGGCCGTCGTCGAGAGCGCGAAGGCGTCCTCGTTGCGGTGGTGGCGCAGACCGCGGTCGCTGACCGCGGCCACCGCGTCCAGCTCCTGCTCCATGTGGTCGCGCTCGCGGGGCTGGGCGTGGCCGCAGTTCTCGCAGTAGCCGTCCTCGTCGATCCGGCCCGCCCGGCAGGCCACACAGAGCTTGCCGCCCAGAGGCGTGCCGGCCGGCGGGGTCGCCTGGTGCTCGGGGGACCGGGGGTCGGCGGGCGGCGCCTCGTCGGGGGAGGCGAGCGCGAAGTCCTCGGCCGGGGTGCCGGGGGAGGGCGGGTCGTCGAACCGCAGGGCCGCGGTCGCGGCGGGCGACGGATCGCCGCGCTCCGCACCCACGGCGGGGCTGCCCGCCGAGGCGGCGCGCGGCGCCACCGCGATGGCCACCGTCGGGTGGTCGTCCGGCGGCTGCGGAACGGCCGACAGGTCGTACCCGCACGCCCCGCAGAACAAGTCACCCGTATCCAGCGGCTCCTCGCAGCCGGGACAGGCGGACAGCTGGTGCATCTGCGACATCATCACACCCAGGTCCGGGGGCGGAAACGGTTGGCCCGTTCCACCAGGTCGATCCTTTCATCCCCGCGCTGTGCGAGCCGGGCGAGCACCCGGTACGAGCGTTCAAGACCGAAGCGCAGGCCGCGCTCGTCCAGTTGGCTGCCGAGCAGCGCGGACCGCACGGGGCGTGCCCCGTGCCCACCGGAGAGTACCCAGTCGAGGGCGGTGCCGAGGACTTCGGTGCAAAGCTGTTCACGGCGTACGGCGTCGAGGCCGAAGCCCCGCAGGGCCTCCACCTGGGCCGCGGCGGCCATCAGATCGTCGCTCAGCGGGTCGCTCGCCGCGCGTCTGCGCAGCCGCGCCCGCACGGCTGCGACGCGCGCCGCCGTGTAGTGGATCGACGCCTCGGGCACGGACTCCAGCGCGCGTACGGCGCCTGGCCTGTCGCCCGCCGCGAGCTGGACGCGGGCGAGGCCGAAGGCCGCACTGACGTAACTCGGGTCGGTCGTCCACACCAGGCGGTAGTACTCCGCCGCGTTGTCGAGCTGACCGAGGACCTCGGCGCAGACCGCGAGGGCGAGCTTGGGCGCGGCCTCGCCGGGAAACGCGTCGTAGATCGCGTCGAAGGAGAGCGCCGCGATCTCGTTGTCCCCGGTGGTGAGGGAGGCGATACCGCGGTACCAGACAACCCGCCAGTCGTCCGGATGCTGCGTCTCCAGGGCCGCCAGCGCCTCGGCGGCGGTGGCGGGCTCGTCCATCTCCAGCCGGGCGCGCAGCTCGCGCAGCCGGCGCTCGACGGAGTCGCCGGGGGCGGACTGGAGGGCGGTGATCAGCTCGGCGGGCGCCGAAGCCATCAGGCCCGCCAGGAAACCGGCGTTCGGGTCGTTCGGGTCGACGCGCGGCACGGGGAGCGCGAGCGCGGTGGCGCGCGGGTCGAGGGCCGCGAGGTACGGCACCCCGGCGCCGTTGGCCTGGGCGGGCGAGACCCCGGGCGGCGCGAGGACACCGGCCGGAGCTGCGGCCCCGGCGACGAACGGGGTGGCGTGAGCGGGGGGAGCGGGAGGAGCCACCGCGAGGGCGCCCGCGCCGAAGCCCGCGCTCCCCAGTCCCGGCTGCGCACCGGGACCCGCGTACGTACCGGAGCCCGCGCTGCCGGACCCCGTCTGCCCGTCGGGCGCCCCCGCGCCGTTGCCCGCGCCGTACACCCCGGCGCCCACCGCTGCGTACCCGCCGACTCCGCCGGGCGCACCCGCGCCCTGCGCCGGGAAGGTCGCCGCGCCGGGGGCGCCCGAAGGGGCGGCGACCGGCTGGGCCGGGATCACGATGCGGCCCCCGGCGCGGGCCGCGTCGCGGCGGGCACGGCGGGAGAGCGGCACGGACCGGCCGCCGAGCTGCGACGCGTCGCCCGTCAGCTCCGCGAACAGCTGCGTGTCGGTCACCCGCAGCTCCGGGCCGAACAGCGTCGAGAGCGCGGGCCTGGCCCGGCCCGTCTGGATCGCCACGACCTCCCGCAGGACGCCGGTCAGCTGCTCGGCCATCTCCGCCGCCGAGGCGAACCGCCGGGCCGGATCCGGGTCGGTGGCCCGGACCAGCAGGCGGTAGAAGGACTCGTACGTACGGAAGACCTCGATGTTGTCGGGGTCGGGCAGGCTGTCCACGAAGACATTCGTGTAGCCCTGGAAGTCGAAGGTCAGCACGGCCAGCGTGCGCGCCACCGTGTACAGGTCGGAGGCGACGGACGGCCCGACCTCGGAGACCTCGGGGCCCTGATAGCCCACCGTCCCGTAGATCGCGCTCTCGTCGTCGTCCATCCTGCGGACCGCGCCCATGTCGATGAGCTTCAGCTGGTCCTGCTGCTGGATCGCGTTGTCGACCTTGAAGTCGCAGTACAACAGGTTCCTGCTGTGCAGGTGACCCAGGGCCTCAAGCGCCTCGATGCCGTACGCGCAGGCCTGCTCGACCGGCAGCGGATCGCGCTTGCCCACCGGGCTCCGCCGCTCGTTGGCGATCTCCTTGAGCGACTTGCCGCCGACGTACTCCATGACGATGTAGCCGTCGAGGGAGCCGGTGCGCTGGTCGAGGTGCTCGACGAAGTTGTAGATGCGGACAATGTTGGAGTGCTCGATCTCGGCGAGGAAGCGCCGCTCCGAGATCGCCGCGGCCATCGCGTCCTGGTCGCCCGTGTCCAGCAGCCCCTTGAGGACGACCCAGCGGTCGGACACCGCGCGGTCGACCGCGAGATAGACCCAGCCGAGACCACCGTGCGCCAGGCAGCCCATGACCTCGTACTGGCCGTGCACGACGTCGCCGGTGCCGAGCTTGGGGATGAAGGAGTACGGGTTGCCGCATTTGGTGCAGAACCCCTCGGTGCGGCCCGGCCGTTCACCGCGGGCCCGCCCCACCGGCGCCCCGCAGTCGCTGCGGCTGCAGAACCGCTTGCGCTCGGGGACCTCCGGGTTCTCCATTACTGCCGAACGAGGGTCCGGGCGCGGCACGTCCGGTACGGACACGAGCCCGGCGCCGAGCCTGTTGCGCCCCGAAGCGCTCGACGACGCGCCGGAGCTGCGGACCGACACGGACGGCGACGTGGCCGAACCGGACAGCGCGCGCGAGAGCCGCCCGGAGACGGAACGCCGCGAGGTCGAGGAGCGCGACGAGCGCTCCGATTGCCGAGAAGACGCCCGCGAGGAGGCGCGCGAACTGCTGCGGCCCGAGCCGTTGTTGCTGCTGGCCCTGTTGCTGGGAGCCCTGCTGCTGTGCCCGCCGGCCGTGACACCGGTCGGCGGCGACGACAGGGTGCCGGACGGCGAGACGACCGGCGCGAGACCGCAGGTGTCGCAGTACATCTCACCGCCGCCCATGTCCTCGTACGACCCCTCGCACCCGGGGCGCTGGCACTTGCTCATGCTGAATCCCCTTTGTCGCTCCGCGAGGGCCCCGCGCGGTCGGCGGGGCCGGGCTGCCGCGGGATCAGGACTTCCGCCGTGGCCCGCTGGTAGCGCATTACCGCCTGCTCGGCGGCGCGCAGATCGCAGGGCGCGCTCCACAGCATCCGGCGGGCCGCCTCGTACCGCTCCATCAGCAGCGGATCCTCCGCCATGCCGTGCCTGGCGACCTTCGCCTTGTACGCGTCGAGCCGACCGCGCAGCTCGGCGCGGACCGCCAGTGGCTCGGTGACCCGCGACAACGACTCGCGGGCGCGAAGGAGTTCCTCCTCGGCCTCGCGCTCCAGCGACTCAAGGAGCGGCGAGAGCCGGTGCCACTGGGCGTGCCTGCGGTATCCGGCGGCCAGCACCAACTGCTCCTGGAGCGCCGTGGAGGGGCCGCTGACCGCGGGCACCTCCGAAGCGGCGATCTTCGCCAGGACCTCGCCGCGCGCCGACCGTGCCTCGGTCAGCGTGCGGTCCGCGCGCGAAAGGACGTCCTGCAGCCGCAGCAGCCGCTGCTCCGCGTCCTGCCGCACACCGAGGACCGCCTCGATCTCGCGCCGGATCTCCTCCAGGGCACGGGCCGCCCGGTCGTACCTCTCGGTGTCGGGCCGGCCGCCGCCGGGCGCCGAACTGCCGAGCCCGGGGCGCCAGAAGGCGAGCGGGTCCGTCACCACCTGGCTGCGCAGCGTCGTCAGCTCCTGGGTGATCTCCTCCAGGTCGTCGCCCGCCGGGTGCTCCCCGGGCCGTACGCCGACGGAGTGCGCCAGAGACCGGGTGCGCAGCAGCTCGGCGGCGAGCAGATCGATCCGGGCGGGCAGCGCGGACCACACCGCGTCCGCCGTGACGACCATGTCGAGCGACCGCGCGTACAGCTGGTTCATCCGGGACACCAGCGCTTCCAGCGTGAACCGCTCGGCGAGCTGGGCGGGCCCGGTGATCGAATGGGTGTGACCGCCGTGCGCACCGCCCGCGACGCCGCCCCCGGCGACCGTCACGCTCTCGCCGCGCAGTACGTCGGTCAGCTCGGCCAGGTCCTCGCGGTTCGGCCAGCGCCGCCGCGCCCGCAGCTCACGGGCGCCGGACAGCGCGGCGGTGTACGCGTCGAAGTACGCCCACAGCGACGCCACAGCCTGCTCGGTGGCGGCCCAGCGGTCCTTGGTGACGCCCGTCAGCTCGGCGCCTTCGAGGAGGCGGCGGCCCGAGTGGTCCTGGAGTGCGAGGAGCGAGGTCTCGATCGCTTCGTACTCCGCGCCGAGCCGCGCCAGCGCACGGTCCACCTCGTCCCGGTCCATCACCGGCCCGGTGGCTCCCGCGACGCCCATCGATCACCTCTCCGCTCCAGCTGCGATCCGCTGCTCGTGCCGTTGATACTGCTGTTTCCACGCCCAACCAGCTCAATTGTCCCGGTACTTGGCCTCCGGAGGCTCCGTGATGCCGGGCAGGTCCGCCTTCAGCCACTGGTCGTACGCCTTCATCCATGGGCCGCTCGGGCCACCGCTGCGGTAGTCGTCGAGCACCTGGTTCAGCCGCCGCACCAGGTCGTCGCTGCCGAGCTTCGCCGCGATGCCGTAGTACTCCTTGGTGAACGGTTTCCCCTTGAGCTCGACCGCCGGGTCCTGCGCCGCCTGGCCCGCCGCGAGGGCGTTGTCCGTGACGACGGCGTCGACCTCGCCGAGCTGGAGCCGCACCAGGCAGTCCAGCTGGTTGGAGACGGTGAACTTCTCGAAGTCCGCGCCGAACGATTCCTTGGCGAGCGCGTCGTACGCCGTGGAGCCCCGCGCCGAGCAGATCTTCTTGCCGGCGAGCGACTTGTCGTACCCCTTGATGGTGGATGTCTTGGGGGCGAGCACCTGCTGGCCCGCCTGGAAGTAGGCGCTGGAGAAGGAGACGTCCTTCAGCCGGGTGCAGTTGATCGTCATCGTCCTGACGACGATGTCGACCCGGTCCTCCTGGAGCGCGAGGATGCGCTGATTGGTGGGGATCGCACGGTAGATGACCTTTTCGGGGTCGCCGAGGATGTCCTGGGCCATGGCCCGCACCAGGTCGATGTCGAAGCCTTCGAGCTCGCGGGTGGCCGGATTGCGGTAGCCCCAGCGGAAGCTGTTCTGGTCGACGCCCGCGATCAGCTTGCCGCGCTTTTTGATCTTCTCGATGGCCGCGCCTTCGCTGCCCCCGGGCCGCAGGCTGCGCTCCGGCTCCTCGCAGGTGTCCGCCCGCGCGGCGGCTGCCTGCGTCACGCGCTGCCCGGAAGCCGCTGTCGCGCCGTCGTCCCCGCCCCCGTGGGAGAGCGGCAGCAGCGTCAACGAAGCGGTCAGCGCGCAGGCGGCGGCCATGGTCGCCACGCCGCCCCAGCCGCGCAGCCGCCCGGCCGTGGCTCTCCTGCTCGTCCTGGTCACCGCGCCTCCACCCACCCGTATCACCTGTACTCCGAAAGCCTGCGCCCGATGCCGAGCACCGCGCCCGTGGCACCGAGCACCGCCAGCAGCGCGGCGCCCAACGGCAGTCCGGTCAGCGCGCCCAACCCGTCCTCGGCGGCCCGCGTGAACTCGGCCTGCTCATGGGCGAGCGCCTTGTCCAGCGCCGCGTCGACGGCGTCGAAGCACTCGTCCGTGGACTTCTTGTCGCCGGTGATCTGCAACCGCGCGCTCTCGTAGTCGCCGCTGTCGTCGGTCGCGCGGGCGGTGGTGTGCCGCTCGCGCCAGACCCCGACGCTCTTGGTGGCGACCTTGACGGGCTCGCTGCCCGCGAGGTCGTCGGCGAACTTGCCCGCGTCGCCAAGACGCTCGCCGAGGACCTTCATGCTGTCCGCGTACTGGGACTCGTACAGGTCGCGCTTGCCGTCCTTGGCCAGTACGGCGCCGCGCGCGACCAGGGTGAGGTTCTCGTTGGCGCGGGCCTTGAGCGAGTTGATGCGGGCGTCGTTGAGGACTTCCAGGGACACCTGGCCGTGCGTCCTGGCGTCGTTCAGCTCGGCCCTGGACACCGCGTGCCCGACGCCCAGCCACAGCAGGACCACGGCGGAGGCGACGCTCGCGGCGAGCAGGCCGTGGTTGAACACCCGGTTCGTACGGCGGTAGTTGCGCTGCTGGACCAAGACCAGGCCGCCGAGGGCCACCACACCCAGGCCGAGCCCGGCGAACGGCCAGACCCTCGCCTCGTCGTAGTCGTCCCCGAGCCTGCGGGTCTCCGACTGGTACAGCCGCTCCGCGGCCGGCAGCAGGGTCTTGGTCATCCGGTCGTTGGCGTACCGCAGATAGGCGCCGCCGAGCGGCAGGCCCTGCCGGTTGTTGGCACGGGCGCGCTCGATCAGGCCGGTGTAGCGGGGCAGTTCCTTGTTGAGCGTGGCTATCTCGTGCCCGGACGCGCTGGAGCTGTCCGTGTTGGCCGCCGCCTTCACCAGCAGCTCGGACGCCGTCGCGATGTCCTTGTTGTACCGCGTGAGTACGTCCTGCGGCTCCTGCGCCCCTTCGAGGAATCCGCTCGACGCCGCCGTGTCGGCGTCCGCCAGCGAGCGGTAGACGCTCGCCGCGTCCGCGCTCAGCGGCTGGCTGCGCGACACCACGTCGTCGGCGGCGGACGCGCGGCCCGAGACCTCCCAGGCCGTCACCGCCCCGAACGCCACGACGAGAACCGCCGCCAGGGCGCCGATGATCCGCAGCCGGCCTGGCTCGGTCGTCGCCCCGGCACGCAACCGGTCCACGCCCTCGGACCAGGCGGTGCCGCGCACGGGCGGCTGCGCCTCGCGCGCATGCGAAGGCTGCGCCTCGCGGACGTGCGGCGGCTGAGCCTCGCGCACATTCGGCGGGTGTGCCACGTGACCTCCCCCTCGGTCATGGACAGGGCCATGGACAGTCGGTCCGTAATCCCCCGGTGCTCCGTGGGGGCAGTGCCCGGCAAGCAGTATGGCCGCAGGGACCGACATCCACACCAGGATTGGCTGGATCTTGTCCGATCGCAGCTACCCGATCTCCCCGCATCTCCCGCTTATGTATACGCAGGGGGGATCTGTTCAGTTCCCGTTCGTATCCGTTTAGCAGGCAATGTGTGCGGTACGCGCAACTCCGGCCGCCGTCCGGGACCTTCGGGACGGCGGCCGGGGCCGAGTGGTGGAAGCCCTACGCGTCGTAGTGCGTGCGCAGCCTCAGGTGGGACTCCGCGGGCGCCGCGACGTGGTCGAGCCCCAGGAGTGCCGCACCCAGCACCGGCGGGGCCGTGACGACGCGCGCGACCGCCCTCGGCGCGCGTTCGGCGAGCAGCGCCGTGATGTGGTCGTTCAGCTCCGGATGACGAGCCGCGAGCACGCTGCCGCCCAGCAGTACTGGCGCCTTCTCGTCCAGCAGGCCGAGCCGGCCGAGCGCCACCGTCGCCATCAAGACGACCTCGTCGGCCTGCCGGTGGATGACCGACAGGGCGACCCGGTCACCGGCCGCGCCGGCCGCGAAGAGCACCGGGGTGATCTCGTGCTTGCGCTTCTCGTCGATGCGGCGCAGGTGCAGCGCCTCGATCAGCGCGTACATCGAGTCGAGACCGAAGTACGCCGGCAGGGCGCGCGCCAGCTCGGTCGGCTCTCCCCGCCCGTCCTCGGCCCGCGCCGCGAACCACAGCGCCTCCTCGGCCAGGCCCCCGCCGCCGCCCCAGTCGCCGGAGATCCGGCCGATCGCGGGGAAGCGGGCGGTGCGGCCGTCGGGGTGCATGCCGACGCAGTTGATGCCCGCGCCGCACACGACCGCGACCCCGAGGGTCTCGGCGCCACTGGGCAGCCCGGCCCGCAGTATCGCGAAGGTGTCGTTGCGGACCTCGGTCGTACGACCCCAGCCGCGCGCGTGCACCGCGGCCTCCAACTCCCGTTCCTCGATGGGCAGGTCGGCGTTGGCCAGGCAGGCGGAGACATGCTCCACCTCCTGGACACCGGCCGCCTCCAGCGCCTGGCCGACGGTCACGGCGAGCGCGTCGATCGCCACCCCGATCCCGACCACCGGCGGCTGGAAGCCACCGCCGCGCGCCGTGCCCAGGACCGATCCTTCGGTCCCGATCACGGCCACATCCGTCTTGCTGTTCCCCGCGTCGATGGCGATGACAGCCGCGCTCACGCCCACGCGAAGTGCTCCCGGTTGTGCGCGATCAGCTTGTCGGTGAGCGCCTCGGCGTACTCGAACTGTCCGACCAGGGGGTGCGCAAGCAGTGCCTTGAATACGCGGTCGCGACCGCCGCGCAGGGCGGCCTCCAGCGCCAGGTCCTCGTACGCGGTGACATTGGCGATCAGGCCGGCGTACAGCGGGTCGAGCTCGGGCACCGCGAGGGGGGTGGCGCCGGTCTTGTCGACCCGGGCCTGGACCTCGATCACCGCGTCGTCCGCGAGGAACGGCAGTGTGCCGTTGTTGTACGTGTTGACGACCTGGATGGGGCTGCCGCCGTCACCCAGGAGCGAGGCCGCCAGGTCGACGGCCGCCTCCGAGTAGAAGGCGCCGCCGCGCTTGGCGAGCAGCGCGGGCTTCTCGTCGAGCGCCGGGTCGCCGTACATCGCGAGGAGTTCCTTCTCCATGGCGGCGACCTCGGCGGCCCGCGACGGCTTGGTGCCGAGCTCCCGTACGACCTCGTCGTGCGCGTAGAAGTAGCGCAGGTAGTACGAGGGGACGACGCCGAGGCGGTCGAGCACCGCGCGCGGCAGGTGCAGGTTGTCGGCCATCGCGTCGCCGTGCTGGGCGAGCAGCCGGGGCAGCAGGTTCTCGCCCTCGGGGCCCCCGAGCCGTACGCCCAGCTCCCAGCTGAGGTGGTTGAGCCCCACATGGTCCAGGTGCACCTCGGCCGGCGCCACGTCGAGCAGCTTCGCGAACTTGCGCTGGAAGCCGATCGCGACATTGCACAGACCGACGGCCTTGTGGCCGGCCTGGAGCAGCGCCCGCGTCACGATGCCCACCGGGTTGGTGAAGTCGATGATCCAGGCGTCCGGGTTCGACCGGCGTACCCGCTCGGCGATGTCCAGGACGATCGGGACCGTACGCATCGCCTTGGCCAGGCCGCCGGCGCCCGTGGTCTCCTGTCCGACGCAGCCGCACTCCAGCGGCCAGGTCTCGTCCTGTTGGCGCGCGGCCTGTCCGCCGACGCGCAGCTGGAGCAGCACCGCGTCGGCGTTGGCGACGCCCGCGTCCAGGTCGGACGTGGTGGTGATTTTGCCCGGGTGGCCCTGCTTGGCGAAGATCCGGCGGGCGAGGCCGCCGACCAGCTCCAGACGGTCGGCCGCGGGGTCGACGAGGACCAGCTCCTCGATCGGCAGCGTGTCCCGCAGCCGGGCGAAGCCGTCGATCAACTCAGGTGTGTAGGTGGACCCGCCACCCACGACTGCGAGCTTCATTTCCTCAACTAGCCCTTCACTCCGGTCAGTGTGACGCCTTCGACGAATGCCTTCTGGGCGAAGAAGAAGACGACGATCACAGGGGCCATGACCAGTACGGTCGCGGCCATGGTCAGATTCCAGTCGGTGTGGTGTGCACCCTTGAACGATTCGAGTCCGTACGACAGCGTCCAGGCGGCCGGGTTCTCGGACGCGTAGATCTGTGGTCCGAAGTAGTCGTTCCACGCGGCGAAAAACTGGAACAGCGCGATGGCCGCGATGCCCGGCTTCGCCATCGGGATGATGATCCTGGTCAGGGTGCGGAAGTCGCCGCACCCGTCGACCTTGGCCGCGTCGATGTACTCGTTGGGGATGGTCAGCAGGAACTGGCGCAGCAGGAAGATCGAGAAGGCGTCACCGAACGCCATCGGGATGATCAGCGGCCAGAGCGTGCCGGACAGGTCGAGTTCCTTCGCCCAGAACAGGTACATCGGGATGATGACGACCTGCGGCGGCAGCATCATCATCGAGATGACCAGCATCAGCGACAGATTGCGGCCCTTGAAGCGGAACTTGGCGAGCGCGTACGCCACCGGCACGGACGACAGCACCGTCAGTACGGTGCCCAGGCCCGCGTACAGCAGCGTGTTGCGCCACCAGGTCAGGAAGCCCGGGGTCTCGAAGACCTTGACGTAGTTGCCCCACTCCCAGGTATTGGGCGTGAGGTCGCGGGTGAGCGCCTGCTGGTCGCTCATCAGCGAGGTGAGGAAGAGGAAGACGAACGGCAGCACGAAGAACAGTGCGGCCGCGATCCCCAGCGAGTGCACGGCGATCCAGTGCAGCAGCGCCTTGCGGCGCGCGGTGCGCAGAGCGGGCGAGGGGTCGAACGCTGGGGCGCCCGGCTTCGCCGTCTTGTCGGTTCTGTTGATGAGCTGGGTCATGACGGTCACTCACCTGCCTGGAGGAGGCCGCCGCGTCGCCGCATCAGCAGAGCCGTGAAGCACATGGCCAGGGCGAACAGGACGAGTGCGGCGACGCAGGCCGAGCCGTAGTCGAAGCGCTGGAAGCCGAGGTTGTAGACGAGCTGCGGCAGGGTCAGGGTCGACTTGTCGGGATAGCCGGGCTCGAAGGACTGGCCGGAGTTGCCGATGATGCCGGAGGCGACTTTCCCCGCGACCAGTGGCTGTGTGTAGTACTGCATGGCCTGGATCACGCCGGT
The DNA here is from genome assembly GCF_039766235.1 of Streptomyces changchenzhani. Taxonomy (NCBI): domain Bacteria; kingdom Bacillati; phylum Actinomycetota; class Actinomycetes; order Kitasatosporales; family Streptomycetaceae; genus Streptomyces; species Streptomyces changchenzhani. Next base: position 1,490,905 of record NZ_JBDHNH010000001.1, read on the forward strand.
GACCACGGCGAACATCACGATGGGCGAGATGTTCGGCAGCGTCACGAAGCGGAAGCGCTGCCAGTTGGACGCGCCGTCCAGCTCCGCGGCCTCGTACTGCTCCTTCGGTACGTCGAGCAGTGCGGCCATGAAGATCACCATCAGGTCGCCCACCCCCCACACCGCGAGCATGGTGAGCGCCGGCTTGGACCACGCGGCGTCGTTGAACCAGCCCGGTGTGGGCAGCCCCAGGTCGCCGAGGATCGAATTGACCGGCCCTGTCCCCGGGTTGAGCAGGAAGACGAAGCCCAGGGTCGCGGCGACCGGCGGTGCGAGGTACGGCAGGTAGAAGAGGGTGCGGAAGACGCCCGTACCCGTCTTGATCTTCGTGATCAGCATGCCGATACCGAGGCCGAAGAGGACCCGGCAGGAGACCATGACGACCACGAGCCACAGAGTGTTGCGCAGGGACGGCCAGAACATCGGGTAGTCGTTGAAGACGTAACTCCAGTTGGCAAGACCGTTCCACTGGGGCACTCCGAAGCCGTCGTACTTCATGAACGAGAAGTACACGGTGGAGAGCAGTGGGTACGCGAAGAAGACCGTGAAGCCGATCAGCCAGGGCGACATGAAGGCCGCCGTGCGCAGCGCGGCCTTCCTGCGCTTGGTACGGAGCGTGTTGCTGCTCCGTGAGCTCCGTGGGATCTGTGTGCTCATCGCGAGGACTACTTCGCCTTCGCGATGTCGGTGTCAATCTGCTTGGCGGTCTTTTCCAGACCGGCCTTCAGGTCCTTCGCCAGGCCCTTCTCGTACTGGAAGCCGAAGTCCTGGAGGGTGTTCTGGTAGGTCGCGCCGTTGACGGCGCCATCGGGGGTGTTGGACTTCGGGTGCTGCGCGATCTCCAGGAACGTCTTGAAGCGCGGGTCGAGGTCCAGGTCCGGCGACTTCAGGGCCTCAAGGGTGGACGGCACATTGCGGATGCCGTTGGCGAACTCCACCACGGCCTTGGTGTCGGTCGTCATGTACTTGACGAGCTCCCAGGCGGCGTTCTGCTTCTTGCTCGCCGGGGCGATACCCATGATCGTGCCGGACAGGAAGCCCTTGCCGTAGCTCTCCGCCTCTTCGTCGGCGACGGGCATCGGCGCGACACCGATCTCGAACGGCACCTTGGCGTCCTCGGCCATGCCCAGCCGCCACTCGCCGTCCAGCTGCATCGCGACCTGGCCGGTGTGGAAGGGGTGCTTCGCGCCGAACTCGTCACCGAAGGTCGTGCGGAACTTCTCCAGCTTGGTGTAGCCGCCGAGGTCGTCGACGAGCTTCTTCTGGAAGGTGAACGCCTTGGCGAACGCCGGGTCCTTGGCGATGTTCGACTTGCCGTTCTCGTCGAAGTACTTGTGGTCCCACGAGGACATGTAGTGGTCGACGACCGTCTCGTAGCCGTGGTAGTTCGGCATGAAACCGAGCTGCTCGTACGAGTCGCCCTTGGTCTTCGTCAGCTTCTTCGCGGTCGCGGCCAGCTCGGACATGGTCTTCGGCGGGGCCTTGACGCCGGCCGCCTTGAACGCGTCCTTGTTGTAGTACAGGCCGTACGCGTCGCTGAGCAGCGGCATCGCGCAGCGCTTGCCCTCGAACTGGGTGTAGTCGAGGAGGACCTTCGAGAAGGTCTTCTTCATGTCCAGCTTGGACTTGTCGATGAAGGGCTGAAGGTCGGCGAAGGCACCGGACGAGCAGAACTTGCCGACGTTGGACGTGGTGAACGACGACACGACGTCGGGGCTGTTGGAACCGCCCGCGCGCAGCGCCTGGTTGAGCTTGTCGTCGGTGATGTTGCCGACGACCTTGACCTTGATGTTCGAGTGGGCTTTCTCGAAACGGCCGATGCTCTCCTTGATCGCCTCGACCTCGGCCGGGGCGCTCCAGCCGTGCCAGAACGTGATCGTGGTCTTGGCGTTCGGGTCGTCATTGGCGGCGCTCTCCGTCGAACCCGTACACGCGGAGGCGAGTACCGATATGGCGGCGACGGCAACGGCTGTGGTGGTCAGGCGGCGGTTTCTGCGCATGGCGGAGCTCCCAGGGGCAGGGACAGGGGTGGTCGGACGCGGAGAACGAACGGGCGGAGAACGAACGAGGGGCAGGGGCAAGCGGGTGATCAGCGGGAGGTGTCGAACACTTCGTCGCGGGTCGAGGCGAGTGCGCTCTCCAACGCGCCCCGCAGTACGGGATGCTGGAGAACCTCGCCGATGACCAGGCGTGGCCTGGACGCGGCGAGTTCGGCGAGCTCGGCCTGGACCAGTGAGCGCAGGGGCTCCCCGCCGGCGGCGGTGAGCGCGCCGGAGAGGACGATCAGTTCGGGGTCGAGTACGGCGACGACCGAGGCGAGGCCGGTCGCGAGCCGCTGCGCGTACTGCCGCAGGAACTCCGCGAGCCGCTCGTCGCCGGGCTGTTCCTCGCCCGGCTGCGCCAGGCCCGCCGCCGCGGCGCGCGCCAGCAGGGCGGCGCCGATCTCGGTGTACGGGTGCTGGGGGGTGTCGATCCCGAGCGACCTGGCGAGCCGGGGCACCGACTGCGAGCCCGCGAGCTCCTGGAAGCCGCCGCTGTTGGCCTTGGCCACCTGGCGCACCAGCGGGGTGCCTGGCACCGGCATGAAGCCGAGCTCGCCGGCGCCACCGGTCCAGCCGCGGTGCAGCCGTCCGCCGATGACCAGGGCCGCGCCGATGCCCTCCTCGCTCCACAGCAGGACGAAGTTCTCGTGGCCGCGGGCCGCGCCCAGGCGCTGCTCGGCGACGGCCGCGAGGTTCACGTCGTTCTCGTACCCGACGGGCATGGGCAGCACGGCCGCCAGCTCTTCGAGGAGGGCGGGGGAGTGCCAGCCGGGCAGGTGACTCGCGTAGCGCAGCCGTCCGGTGCCGGGGTCGAAGGCGCCGGGGGTGCCGATGACGACGCGGTGCAGCTCGCCCCGGGTGAGCCCGGCGGCCTTCACCGCTCCGTCGAGCGCGTCCGTGACCTGGCGTACGACGCTGTCCGCGCGGCGCCCCGGCGTCGGCAGTTCGAACTCGCCGACGGTGTGGCCCGCGAGGTCGGCGACGGCGGCGCGGATGCGCCGGGGCGTCACATCGAGGCCGGCGACATGGGCGGCGCGGGCGTTGACGGCGTACAGCTGGGCATTGGGTCCTGGGCGGCCCTCGGTCGTGCCGGTGGCGACGACAAGGCCCGCGGACTCCAGCCGGACCAGCAGTTGGGAGGCGGTGGGCTTGGAGAGCCCGGTCAGCTTGCCGATCTTCGTACGGGAGAGGGGGCCGTGCTCAAGGAGCAGGTCCAGGGCAGCGCGGTCGTTCATCGCCCGCAGGACGCGGGGGGTTCCGGGTGTCCCGGCCATGGCACTGCACCTGCCCTTCGGCTCTTTCCCACTCAACATCATTGTTAGGAAAGTTTCCTATTGAGTGAGAGGAACGTAAGACGCCCGCAAGGTGGCCGTCAATAGCCGTCAACGTACAGCGCCCTCGCGGCAACCAAAGCGTTACCTGCGGGGCGTCGCGGAGAGCCGCTGTTACGTCGTGGGGGCGCCGCTACTTCGAGAGGTTCGTGGGCTGCGGTATCGGGGACGCGGCGAGCGACTGCGGCGAGGTGGGGCTGGCCAGGGCGGAGGGCGCCGCGGTGGGATCGGCGGGTGGAGCGCTCGCCTGCTCGACGGCCACCGGGCCGCCGACGATGCGTATGCCCGCCCGGTCGAAGGCCTGCTTGATCCGCCAGCGCAGCTCGCGCTCCACCCCGAGGGCCTTGCCCGGCATCGTCTTCGCGGTGATCCGCACGGTCATCGACTCCAGGAGTACCGAGTCCAGGCCGAGCACGTCGACCGGGCCCCACAGCAGCTCGTTCCACGGATCGGCCTTGGCGAGCTCCTCGGCGACCTCGACGATCACCTTGCGGACCTGGTCCAGATCCTCGCTCGGGTGGACCTGGACGTCGACGCCGGCGGTGGCCCAGCCCTGGCTGAGGTTGCCGATGCGCTTGATCTCACCGTTGCGTACGTACCAGATCTCGCCGTTGTCGCCGCGCAGCTTGGTCACACGCAGCCCCACCTCGATGACCTCGCCGGAGGCCACCCCCGCGTCGATGCTGTCCCCGACGCCGTACTGGTCCTCCAGGATCATGAAGACACCGGAGAGGAAGTCGGTGACGAGATTGCGCGCGCCGAAACCGAGGGCCACACCCGCGACACCCGCCGAGGCGAGCAGTGGGCCCAGGTTGATGTTGAGCGCGCCCAGCACCATCAGGGCGGCCGTGCCCAGGATCACGAACGAGGCGACGGACCGCAGCACGGACCCGATCGCCTCGGAGCGCTGTCGGCGCCGCTCGGCGTTGACCAGCAGCCCGCCCAGCGCGGTGCCCTCGACGGCCTGGGCGCTGCGGTTCATGCGCGCTATCAGCTTGGTGAGGGAGCGCCGGATGACCGTGCGCAGCACGGTCGCGATCAGCACGATCAGCAGGATGCGCAGGCCGACACTCAGCCAGGTGGACCAGTTCTCCTCCACCCAGCCCGCGGCGTTGGTCGCCCGCTCCGCAGCCTCGTCGAGGGTGACGGGTTCGGTCGTCGGATCGGCGGCCGACAGGGCGGACAGGAACACGGCGGGTACCTCCAGGCAGGGCGACAGCAGACCAACCACACTAACGGGGCATCACCGTTGGTCCGGTGCGGTGCAGGGGGGAGAGACAAGCCTCACCCGGGGAACTATTGGGCTCAGTCCTGGTGCGCTCCCCCTGTGGTCCCCGTGCGCTCCCTTCGTGGTCCCCGTGTGCGCCCCTCCCTGTGGTCGAAAACACTCCGAGCCCGTTACCCGGACGTGGTGGCGCTACGACCAGCCATGAGGGGAGACTGAGAGCAGATCGTCCCGGCGCGAGCCACGCGCCGCCGGCGTAATAGGAGGCATCCGTGCCGCATGTCCTGGTACTCAATGCGTCGTACGAGCCGCTCGGCGTCGTACCGCTCCGCCGCGCGCTCATCCTCGTTCTTGAGAACAAGGCCATTTGCCTAGAGGAATCCGGCGCCTTCATGCACAGCGCGACCCTTGTCATCCCGGCGCCCAGCGTCGTACGGCTGAAAAGGTTCGTGAGAGTCCCCTACCGGGGGCCCGTTCCACTGACCCGCCGTGCGCTCTTCGCCAGGGACGGCGGCCGTTGTATGTACTGCGGTGCCGCCGCAACCAGCGTCGACCACGTCATTCCGCGCAGCCGCGGCGGCCAGCACGCCTGGGAGAACGTGGTGGCGGCCTGCCGCCGCTGCAATCACGTCAAGGCGGACCGGCACCTGCTGGAACTGGGCTGGCGGCTGCGCCACCAACCCGCCCCGCCGTCCGGTCTCGCCTGGCGCATCATCGGGACCGGGCACAGGGACCCGCGCTGGCTGCCCTACCTGCAGCCGTTCGGCGCGGACGACGTGATGGCTCGGATCGACGGCATTTCCGCCTGACGATCCGGGCCTCTGACGTCCCCGGCGTTTTCGTGTATCCCGCTACTTCACGGCGTACGCCTCCACGCCGAACAGTGAGTAGCCGAACGGCAGCGCCCGCTCGTCGCACTGGACCCGGACGAAGCGCACGTCCTTCGCGTCCATCCTGACCTCCTCACGCCCGCCCCTGCCGTCGCGGACAGTGGCCGCCGTGCGCCAGGTGCGGCCGTCCGCCGACACCTGGACGCGGTACTTCTTCGCGTACGCCTCCTGCCAGTGCAGTACGACCTGGCCGAGCCGTACCGGCTGCGGCAGTTCGGCCTGCCACCACGCGGTGCGGCCGATCGGGGAGGTCCAGCGGGTCTCCGGGTCGCCGTCGCCCGCCGCGCCCGCCGGGAAGTCGGTCGTCTCGTCGCCGGAGGAGGAGATCCTCGCGCCGTCGCCGCGGACCAGGTCGGCGTCGGCGGTCTGCGGCGCCGCACGCACCGTCAGAGTGCTCTGCTCGCCGTCGAAGGCGACCGGCACCGTGTACTCGCCCGCCGGTACGGCCTTGTCGATGGTGATGTCGAGGGGGACGGTGGTGCGGGTGCCGCGCGGCACCGTCGTGGTCTGCGGGGTGCGCACCTTGATGCCCTTGGGCGCCCTGGTCGTCAGCTTGCCGCGCACATCGGCGGGGCGCTGTCCGGTCAGCGCCACCTCGACGCGCTGCGGATCGCCGCCGATCTCCGCGTCCGTCTCGGCGCGTTCGAGGCTGAGCTCGGCGCGGGGCTCGTCGGCGAACCAGGGCACCACCTTGTGCACAACGGGGGCGCCCCCGCCGCTGTTCGCGCTCCCCCTGCCGTTTTCACTCCCGCTGCCGGCGCCTGTGCCGGTCCAGGTCAGGCGCACGGCGTCCACCCGCGCGCCCCCGGCGTCGGTCTGCGTCCAGCCGCTCGCGGAGAGCGTGCCCGCGCGCCGCCAGCCCTCGCCGGGCACATGGGTCTCGACGGCCGCACCCGCGCCCGTACCGGGCTCCGTCATGGCCGTGAGCGCCTCGACGGGGCGTGCGCGACCCAGCCGCACGGTGTACGAACCGGGGCCCTCGGAGACGATGCCGTCCTTGCGGTCCGCGCCGGTCCAGGCATCGGCCTCCTTGCCTGACTTCGTCAGGAAGACGTCCAGGACGCCCTTGCCGACGGTCACTCTGTCCGCCGCCTTGAGCGAGCCGCGTATCGCGTCCAGGTCCAGGGAGGCACGCCAGGCGGCGTCGCCGTCGCCGCGCGCCTGGGCCTGGAGCAGGTCGACGGACAGCTCGCCCGCGGCGCCGTAGCGCGCCAACTGCTCTGTCCACGGCTTCACTTCGTCGTCCAAAGCGCCGTCGGCCGCGTCCTGCAGCCGCAGCGGTGCTTCACGCATCACCGTGAACGCGGCGCGCAGCTTCTTCGCCGCGACGGTATTCGCGGCCGCGTCCGCGGTGGTGCGTGTCCGCCAGAAGTCGTCGATCAGCGGGCGCAGATACGCGGACTCCTGGCCGCCCAGCACGGAAGAGGCGTCGTTGCCGGCCAGCGCCCGCATCGCCTCGCGGGCCCGTGGGTCGGCGCCCGCGAGGTCGTCGATCGCGGCCTGCCACGACTCCTGCGGCTGGTACCCCCGCGGGTTCCAGGCATAGTCGGCGGCCGTGAACAGTGGGATGCGTGAGGCGGCGGCCTGCTCCATGGCGTTGGCGAGGAGCACCGAGGAACCGGTCGCCACGGCGGGCTCACGGCCGATGTACGGGCCGAGGAAGATACGGTCCTGCGCGTAGTCGTTGACCGGGTAGTTGTCCATGGTGACCAGCGGATGCCTGAACGCGGAGCGCGCACCGGCCAGTTCGCGGCCCGTGATCGTCCTCGGCACGACCCCGATGCCCGTCCATGCCACCTGTACGCCGCCGTCCAGCTGCGCGGCGAGAGCGCGCCGGTAGTCCGTCGTGCCGTCCTGGTAGAACTCGGTCGGCATCACGGACAGCGGCTCCGCGCCGGGGTGCCGCTCCGCGAGATGCTCCGCCACCGCGTTGGCCACGCGCGCGTGGGCCTTCGCCGCGGCCTCGGGTCCTGAACCGAAGGTCTCGGAGTCCTGTCCGCAGTGCCACTCGCTGTAGCTGACGTCCTGGAACTGGAGCTGGAAGGTACGCACCCCCAGCGCCCACATCGCGTCGAACTTGCGGTTCAGCGCCTTGATGTCGTTGTCCGACGACATGCACATCGACTGCCCGGGGGCCACGGCCCAGCCGAGCGTCACATGGCTGGCGCGGGCCCGCTCGGCGAGGGCGCGGAAGTCGGCGCGCTTGTCCGCCGGGTAGGGGTCGCGCCAGCGGGCCTGGCGGTACGGGTCGTCGCCCGGCGCGTAGAGGTACCGGTTCTGCTTGGTGCGGCCCATGAAGTCGAGCTGTGCGAGGCGCTGCTCGCGGGTCCAGGGCTGCCCGTAGAAGCCCTCGGTCATCCCGCGCACGGCCGTTCCCGGCCAGTCGCGTACGACGGCCCCCGCGATCTCCTTCGCCCCGGTCCCGCCGCCGCTCCGGTCATCGCCCCGCACCAGCTGGCGCAGGGTCTGCACGGCATGGAAGAGACCGTCGTCGCCGACACCTTCGACGGCGACGGTGTCCCGCCCGGCGACCTGTCCGACAGCGATGCGATAGCCGCCGGGCGGCAGGTCGGCGCGCTCGGGTGCCCGCAGGGCGCGCAGCGCGTCCTGCGCGCCGGTGCCCTGCGCCTGTACGACGAGTCCCCCGGCGGGCAGCGGGTCGCCGGGCCCGACCGTGGCGACGCTCCGTGCACCCGCTGTACGCAGCAGCTCTTCGAGCGCCCGCACGGCGTGCGGGTCGGCGTCCTGGCCCGCGACGAGCACCGCTTCCCGGCCCACCGGGACCGCCTGTCCCGCCGCCCGTATCGTCTGCGGGCGCGGCCAGACGGAGGGCAGCGCGGCGTCGCCCTCACGGTCCTGCGTGGTGACCGGCGGAGCGGCCGGCGGCGTGCCCGGATCGGGCTGCGGAGCGGCGAACGCGCCGTTCGCACCGCCGAGCAGTCCGCTCATCACGGCCATCGCGACGGCGGTCGCGCCCCTCCTGCCCCCGAGCTGCACAACTGTCTCCTCAGTCCGCTTCGTGTGGGCACCGAGCCCACCACTCGGCCGCCAAGGTGTCAATTTCCGCGCGGGGAACGGAATGTGAGCCGGGACACGTTGTGGAAACGTATACGTCTGCGGCCGTGTCCATTGGGTAGGGCTGCTTTGTCCACGTAGCTCACCTAGGGAGGCCCCAGTGGCCGCAGCTCAGCTCCTCCTGTCCGCGCTGTCCAAACCGGCGCTCGCCCCCGACGCGGTGCTCGACGCGGGATTCACCGACCCGCTGCTCCTCTCTGAACCGCCCCTGACCAGTGAGCCGCCGATGGCCGACGCGGCGCCGCTCACCAGCGAGCCGCCGATGGCGGACGAGGCACCTCTGACCAGCGAACCGACTGCCCACGGCACGGCATCGGGCGTGGAGCCCATGGGGGTCTAGATGGGCCTTGCCCGGCTCGCCGCCCTGCACGGGGTCGCCACGTCCTACGCGCCCTCCGCGGACCGCACGCTCCAGGTCCCGGACGGCACGGTCGTCGCCGTGCTCGCGGCCCTGGGCGTCGACGCGCGCACGCCCGCCGCGGTGCGGGCCGCGCTCGACGCGCACGAGGCCGCGGCAGCGCGCCGCCTGCTGCCCGAAACGGTGGTGGCCTGGGCCCCGGCCGAAGCACGGGACCTCTCCCCGGTCCCGCCCCCCGCCCTGGCCGACCTCTCCCCGGTCCCGCCCCCCGCCCTGGCCGACCTCCCCGCGGGCACGCTGCTCCGGGTCGAGACCGAGCAGGGCACGGCGACGCAGTGGCAGACGCCGCCCGCGCCGGGCACGGACGCCGACCGGCGGCCTCCGAGGACCCCGGGCACGGGCGCTCCGCAGCCGCCACCCGGTCAGGCGAGCCCCGCCCCGGACCCCGCGCAGGACGCCGAGCCCCTCACCCCGGGTGACCGGACCGCCGGACCCGTGGCCGGTGCGCCCGGCTGGGGGCAGTTGCCGCTCGGGGTGCACCGGCTGACCGTACGGACGCCGGACGGGCGGGAGGACGCCGCCGCGCTCATCGTGGCGCCCGACCGGGTGCCGCAGCCCCGTGGGCGCTCCTACGGGCTCCTGGTCCAGCTCTACTCGCTGCTGTCCGAGCGCTCCTGGGGCATGGGCGACCTCGGTGACCTCGCCGAGCTCGGCTCCTGGTCCGGGCGCGCGCTCGGCGTCGGATTCGTCCAGATCAACCCGCTGCACGCGGCCGTGCCCGGCACCCCAACCGACGCCTCCCCGTACCGCCCCTCGTCGCGCCGCTTCCCCGACCCCGTCCACCTGCGGGTCGAGGACGTCCCCGAGTACGCACACCTGCCCGCGGCGGACCGCACGCGCCTCGACGTCCTCCTCGCGCGCGCCGCCCAGCTGCGCGATTCCGTGCTGCGCAAGGGCGCGCTGATCGACCGCGACGCCGTCTGGGCACTGAAGAAGGAGGCCCTGGAGCTCGTACGCAAGGTTCCGTTCGGCCCCGGTCGTCGCGCCGCCTACTGCGACTTCCTCGCCGAGCAGGGCACGGCCCTGGAGGACCACGCCACCTGGTGCGCGCTGGCCGAGACGCACGGCTCCGACTGGCACGCGTGGCCCCCCGGGCTGCGCGACGACCCGCACGCGGCGGAGGTCCACCGCGCCCGCACCGAGCTCTACGACCGCGTCGATCTGCACTGCTGGCTGGCCTGGCTCACCGACTCCCAGCTCGCCGCCGCCCAGCGGGCCGCCCGTGACGCGGGGATGCCGGTCGGCGTCGTGCACGACCTGGCCGTCGGTGTGCACCCGGGCGGCGCCGACGCCTGGGCGCAGCAGGAGGCCTTCGCGCACGGCATGTCCGTCGGCGCCCCTCCCGACGCGTTCAACTCGCTCGGCCAGGACTGGGGCCTGCCCCCATGGCGTCCCGACGTCCTCGCCGCACACGCCTACGCCCCGTTCCGGGGGCTGCTGCGCGGACTGCTGCGCAACGCGGGCGCCCTGCGCATCGACCACGTCATGGGCCTGTTCCGGCTCTGGTGGGTCCCGCAGGGCCTGCCGCCCACCCAGGGAACGTATGTCCGCTACGACGCCGACGCGATGCTCGCCGTCCTCGCCCTGGAGGCACACCTCGCGGACACGGCCGTCATAGGGGAGGACCTGGGCACCGTCGAGCCCGGCGTGCGCGACGCCCTCGCCGAGCGCGGCGTGTTCGGCACCTCGGTGCTGTGGTTCGAGCGCGACTGGGCGGGCCGGGGCGAACCGCTGCCGCCGGAGAGCTGGCGTGAGCGCTGCCTGGCCACCGTCACCACCCACGACCTGCCGTCCACCGCCGCCCGCCTGACCGGCGACCATGTCGCGCTGCGCCACCGCCTGGGCCTGCTCACCCAGCCCCTGGCCGAGGAGTCCGCCCAGGAGGCGGCCGACGTGACCGAGTGGGTGTCGTACCTCGCGCGGCTCGGCCTGCTGCCCGAAGGGGCGGGCGACGAGGAGGGCGAGATTCGCGCGGCCCACCGCTTCCTGCTGCGCACCCCCGCCCGGATGGTCGGCATCTGGCTGCCGGACGCGGTGGGTGACCGCAGACCGCAGAATCTGCCCGGCACCTGGGACCAGTACCCCAACTGGCGGCTCCCGATCGCCGACGCGGAGGGCAGCCCCGTGACCCTGGAGGAGCTGACCGCCTCACCCCGGCTGCGCCGGCTGATGGACACCTTCAGACCCTAGGAGGTGTCCCCTTACGGCACCCCCGGGCGCGCGCCCGGGTTGGGCGTTCGCTACGTTTGGCCCGTGGACAAGAAGAACGCTCTGCGCGCCGGCGCTGTCGCGGCCGGTACGACGCTGATGATGCTGCTCATGTCGTCCCCCGTGCTCGCGCGCACGCGCGACGACGGTGATGACCCCGGTCCCGGCCTGAGCGTGCTGGAGACGCTCGGCCTCTACGTCGTGGCGCCGATCGGGCTGTTCGTGGTCATCGCGGGCCTCGTCATGGTGCTGGACAAGTCCAAGAAGCAGGCCTGACCCAACCGTTTCAGCGAGGGCGTCCGCTTTCCGTACCCGTACGGAAAGCGGACGCCCTCGTCGTGTTCACCCCGTCCGGATGTCCACCCTGTTCACCCCATCCGGGCAGTGCGGGCAGTCCGCGTGCCTACTCCTTGCCCGTCCCGGCCAGCAGTTGACGCAGCAGCTCCTGGAGCTGCTCCACCTGCGCCTCGTCGAACGCGTCGAGCGCCGCGCGCTGCTGCCCCAGGCCTGCCGAAACGGCCTCGTCGACGATCGCGAGACCGCGCTCCGAGAGCGTGACCCGCAGCCCGCGCCGGTCGTGCGGATCGGGGCTGCGGGCCAGCAGCCCGGCGCGCTCCAGTTTGTCCAGCCGGCCGGTCATCCCGCCGGTGGTGAGCATCAGCGTCGCGGAGAGCTCGCGCGGTGAGAGCGCGTACGGCTCACCGGAACGGCGCAGCGTGGCGATGACGTCGAACTCGCCCCGGGAGATCCCGAAGCGTCCGTACGCCTTCTCAACGCGGTCACCCATCGCGCGCGCGATCCGGTAGACACGGCCGAAGACAGCCATCGGGGCGGTGTCGAGGTCGGGACGCACCACGGCCCACTGGGCGGTGATGGCGTCCACGAGGTCCTTGGTCGTCATGTCCGCAGTATCCGGAGAGTTCCGGTCGGCCGCAAGAAAGTTGCTTGACGGGAAGTGGCTTAGGAGTAAGCTACTTTCCGTCAAGCAACTTTGCGCGACGTGAACGACCTTGAGGAGCACGCCATGAACCGTGCCGGAACGATCGCCCTGACCGCACTCGCCCCCGTCTCCTGGGGTTCGACCTACGCGGTGACCACCGAATTCCTGCCCCCCGACCGGCCGCTGTTCACCGGCCTGATGCGCGCACTGCCCGCCGGTCTTGTGCTGCTCGCGATCGGCCGGACGCTGCCGCGCGGCGCCTGGTGGGGCAAGGCGGCGGTCCTCGGGGCGCTGAACATCGGCGCGTTCTTCCCACTGCTCTTCCTGTCCGCGTACCGGCTGCCCGGCGGGATGGCCGCGGTCTTCGGCTCGCTGGCGCCGCTGTTCGTGGCCGGGCTCGCGGTGCTCCTGCTGAGTGAGAAGCCGACCGTACGCACCCTGCTCACCGGCATCGCGGCGGCGCTCGGCGTGAGCCTGGTGGTGCTGCGTGCCACCGCCACGCTGGACACGGTGGGCGTGCTGGCCGCCCTCGCCTCGTCCGCCTCGATGGCCACCGGCACCGTCCTCACCAAGCGCTGGGGGCGCCCCGACGGCGTGGGGCCGCTGGTCATGACCGGCTGGCAGCTCACCGCGGGCGGCCTGTTGATCGCGCCCATCGCGCTGCTGGCGGAGGGCGCGCCGCCCGCACTGGACTCGCGTGCCGTCGCCGGATACCTCTACCTTGCCCTGGTCAACACGGCGGTCGCGTACTGGCTCTGGTTCCGGGGCATCGGCCAGCTCTCCGCCACCTCCGTCACTTTCCTCGGTCCGCTGTCCCCGCTGACCGCCGCCGTCATCGGCTGGGCGGCGCTGGGTGAGGTGCTGACGCCGATCCAGCTCCTGGGCATGGCGATCGCGTTCGGCGCGACGCTGTTCGGGCAGATCAAGCCCCGTCGACCGTTCAGTTCAGCTGAAGAGAATGATCGAGACAGTTCGATGGACCTGATGAGTGGGACTGATCCTGGGCGGAGTGGTGATCGGTGCCATCCGGAGCAAGTAACTCCGGCCGGGTCGGCCGGGCCAAGTAACTCAGGCCGCCGGGTCGGCCTGAGCGAGTAACTCCAGCCACATGTGCCGAAATTCATTGCACAGAATACTTCGCGCCACTCCGCCGCGATCCGGTCATTGTGTCCGCAGTGCCTTTGGTCAAATGAAGCTTCGGCTACGTTTACGTCCCCCTTCGGGGACATCGCGGTGACCACTCGCTCGGGGAGGCCGGAACATGCAAAATCGGGTTGCCGCCAGGATCGGCACGCATCAACTGCATCAGTTCTTTCGGGCGGGCTATCTGGTCCTTCCCGCTTTCCTGCCGCCCGAGTTGGTGTCCCGACTGGAACCGGAAGTCGACCGGTGGGTGGACTCGGGACTCCGGCAGCGTTCGATCTCCTCCTGTGTCGAGCCGGAGAAACACGGTCCGCCGCCGGTCATGGAGATAGAAATGGACGCCCATGGCGAACTCGCCGGGTACCCGCCCCTATTGGATCTGCTATCGCTCCTGATGGGTCCCGTATTCGCCTTCCATCACATGCACAGCGACCGCCGGGCTCCCGGCGCGGGCGGAAAGAACTGGCACCACGACTACGAGCAGTCCCCGCAGACCGACCGGGCACGCATCATGATTCACGCGCTGCACTACCTGGGCGGCCTCGACGCGTCCATGGGCAGCCTCGCCGTACTCCCGGGCTCGCACCGGGAGGTCGCGGAGAAGACGGCACGCCATCACCTGGGCACCGCCGAACTGCCCGGTGAGGTGCTCATCGACCAGCTGCCGGGCGGGTCGACGGTGGTACTGCACTCCGCGCTGTTCCACACCCGGCGCCCGGCCGCGACGGAGTCCCGGGGGCCCCGCTACATGGTCGACAGCTCGTACTGCCAGGGAGGTGTCCGGTGGCGCCCGGTCAAACCGCACTGGCGTCAGCTGCTGTCCAGGGCGCGGGAACTGGAGCTGGACGGAGGGCGGTGGCCGGACCTGTTCGCCGACCGCCACTTCACCGAGTACACCGCCCCGGCATGAAAGGCTCCGTCAATGAAGGTCCTCGCCCCGGTCCCGTTCGCCCATGTCATGCGGCACTTCGCGGAGCAGCACCCGTTCGACGTCGAGTACGAGGAGAACACCAACGACGAGGCCGAGGAGCATCTGCGCGCGGCGGAACTGACGCTGGGCCAGTGGCACCGGGTCGCGCTGGACCGCGCGGACGTCCTGGCCGTGATACTGCCCTGGCACCTGGGCGAGGGCGGCGACCGCGAACTGATTCCGAAGACCGGCCTCACCGTCGGCCAGACGGTGGCCCGACTGCGGGCGGCGGGCGAGGGTTACGCAAGGGCGAACCCGGTCTGCGGCCGCAAGCTCGACCTGCAGGCGGCCTCGGCCCTCACCCCGGTCTTCCTCAGCACCCGCGCCGTGCCCGGCGTCGACTACGAGGGGCTGCCGGCCGGCGACAGGCTCACCCACCTGGACGGACTGCACCGGATGCTCGCGTGGGAACTGCACGGCAGACTCGCGGCCGGCGTCCCGATGGAGGCGTACGTCGCGGGCGCACCCGGGGGACTAGCCCCGGCCGACGTACGGCATGGAGCTGGGCATGACCGTGACGCTCTGGATGTTCACCCCACGGGGTAACCGGGCCATCGTGACGACCATGTCCACCACATGACGCACGTCCATGGTCGGCTCAGCGCGGAGCGTGCCGTCGGCCTGCCGGACGGCGGGCTGCTCCCTGCCGACCGGGGTGACATTGCCGATGTCGATCTGACCGCAGGAGATGTCATGGCGGCGGCCGTCCAGCGAAAGGGAGCGTGTCAGCCCCGCGACCGCGTGCTTGGCGGCCGTGAAAGCGATCGAGTCCGGGCGCGGCACATGCGCGGAAGGGGCGCCGTTGTTGATGATGCGACCGCCACGGGGCGTCTGCTCCTTCATCATTCGGAAGGCGGCCCGTGAGCACAGGAAGGCGCCGGTGACGATCGAGTCCATGACCCGGTGCCAGTCGTCGAGCCCTACGTCCTCGGTCGGGACGTAGGGCATGGTGTCGGCCGCGTTGTTGAACAGCACATCAATTCTCCCGAACTGCTCGCCCACCGCGCCGAAAAGGCGCTGGACGGCGTCGGGATCGGTGATGTCGGTCGGAATCGGAACCGCCCTCTGCGACCCGGCTCCGGAGAGCCGTGCCGTTTCCTCGACGGCGTCCTTCCTGCGGCCCGCCAGCACCACCGACCAGCCGTCATCGATCAGTGCGAGTGCACAGGAGCGGCCAATTCCGCTGCCCGCGCCAGTAATCAGGCAGACCTTTTCAGCAGTTTTCCCGCTGAGCTTCTCGACCATGGGCTCGACCATGGGAAAGAGTGTGAGCACCCGCGATATGCAGCGTCAAGAGGGCCTTTCCGTCACCTCGGACCAGCAGGAGCAGCCGATGAACTCCCAGAAGAGCACCGAAACCACCACCGAAACCAGCCGCGAAACCACCACAGAAACCAGCCGCGAACTCTTCGAGCGGGCCAAGCGATCCCTGGCCGGCGGAATCAGTTCCTCCGCCCGGCTGACCTCGAACGGCCCCGATCCGTATCCGCTGTACATGCAGAGCGGATCGGGTGCGCGTATCCGTGATGTCGACGGAAATGAGTACGTCGACTTCCTGCTCTCCTACGGCAGCGCGATTCTCGGCCACGCGGCGCCGGTCGTCACCCGGGCCCTGAGCGCCGTACTGGCGAGCGGCACCATGTTCGGGACGTGCAATGTGCCCGAGGTCGAACTGGCGGAACTGATATGCGCGTCGGTGCCCTGCGCGGATCTGGTGCGCTACGCGAATTCCGGCTCCGAGGCGGTGCAGGGCGCGGTGCGCGCCGCGCGGGGCTTCACCGGGCGTTCGCGGATCCTGAAGTTCGAGGGGCACTACCACGGCTGGGTCGACACCCTGGCGATCTCGAACCGGCCCACCGCCGAGCAGTTGGGCCCCTACGAGCGACCGGCCTCCGTCCCCCACTCGCCGGGCATCCCGGCCGGAGTCGTCGACGACGTGGTGAGCTGCCCGTGGAACGACCCGGACGTCCTGCGCGCGGTCCTGGACGCCCACCGCGGTGAGATCGCCGCAGTGATCTGCGAGCCGATCGTGGCCAACAACGCCTGCACCATGCCTGTGCCCGGTTACCTCCAGGCGCTGCGCGAGGAGTGCACCCGGCGTGGCATCGTGCTGATCTTCGACGAGGTCTGTACGGGCTTTCGCAGCGGCCCGGGAGGGGCGCAGGACCTCTTCGGGGTGATCCCCGACCTGGCGGTGTACTCCAAGGCGCTGGGCGGCGGACTGCCCATCGCGGCATTCGCGGGCCGCGAGGAGTTCATGGCGCCGGTTGCCGAAGGCCGCGTCAAGCACGGCGGCACGTACAACGGCTCCCCGCTGTGCGCCACCGCGGCCCTGGTGACCCTTCGTGAGCTGGTCGATCCCGCCGTCACCAAGAGGATCGACGACACCGGCCGGCAGATCATGGAGGCCGTGCGCAGGGCCTCCGTGGACCACCGGGTGCCGTGCGCGGTCCAGGGGATCGGCTCGATGTTCCAGGTCGTCTTCTCCCCGGACGGCGCCCCCACCCGGCACTACCGCGACACCCTGCGGCTGGACGGCGGGCGCTACGACGCCTTCCGGTACGAGCTGCTGCGACGCGGGGTCCACACCAACGCGTACGGGCTCGCCTGCTGGTTCGTTTCCTCCGCGACGACCGAGGACGACATCGGTCTCACCTGCGCGGCGATCGACGAGGCCTTCGCCACGCTCGCCTGAGGGCCCGGCGTACCGGCCGGGATAGGTTGCGTCCCATGATCGAGTGGGACATCAAGAAGCTGCGGATCCTGCGGACCCTGCGCGAGCGGGGGACCGTGACCGCGACGGCCGAGGCGCTGCTGATGACGCCGTCGGCCGTCTCGCAGCAGCTGTCCAACCTGGCCAAGCAACTCGGCGTACCCCTCCTGGAAGCGCACGGGCGGCGGGTGCGGCTCACCGACGCGGCGCATCTGGTGCTGCGGCACGCGGAGGCCGTCTTCGTTCAACTGGAGCAGGCCGACGCCGAGTTGGCCGGGTATGTGAAGGGCGAGGCGGGGGAGGTGCGGGTCGGCGCGTTCTCGACGGCTGTGCCCGCGCTCGTCGTCCCCGCGGTGCAGCTGCTGCGGGCGACGCACCCCGCGGTGGAGGTGCGGGTGCGGGAGGCGGAGGCCGCCGAGGCGTACGAGCTGCTGGCCGGCGGGGCCGTCGACCTCGCGCTGTCGCTGGCGGCGCACGCCCCGACCGCCCGCGATCCGCGGCTCGCCCGCGTCCCGCTGTTCGCCGACCCGCTGGACGTGGCGCTGCCCGCCGGGCACCCGCTCGCCGGGGCGCCCGGACTGCGGCTGGCCGACCTGTCCGGCGAGGCATGGATCTTCGGCGGCAGCGGGCCCTGGTCGGAGATCACCCGCCGCGCGTGCGAGGCGGCGGGCTTCGTGCCCGAGCAGGCGCACAGCGCGGCGGGCTGGACGGCGATCCTGGCCATGGTCGAGGCGCGGATGGGGGTCGCGCTGGTGCCGCGGATGCGGGTGCACGGGGTGCTTACCGCGGAGGGCGCGGAGGTGCTGCGGGTGCGGCACACGGAGCTGACGGGCTGATCGTTGACGGGCTGAGGTCGGACGGGCTGAAATTCAGCCCGTCCGGCGTTTGAGGACACGCCCGAAGGGCGTCCAGGGGTCTGGGGGCTTGCCCCCAGTCTTGGGAAGGGGCGGGGTGGGGAACAAGCCCGCCGCAGGCGCCCCCCGCCCCGCCCCTTCCCGACCGGCTACGCCGAAGCCGCGTCCGCCGCCTGTGCCTTCAGCGCCCGCTCCACTCCCGCGCGGGACTCTGACATCAGCCGCCGCAGCGACGCGTTCGGCTCGGCCGAGGCCAGCCACGCGTCCGTCGCGTCCAGCGTCTCCTGTGAGACCTGGAGGGCCGGGTACAGGCCCACCACGATCTGCTGGGCCATCTCGTGGGAACGCGACTCCCACGTACCCTTGACCGCCGCGAAGTACTTCGCGGTGTACGGCGCGAGCTGCTCACGCTGATCGGTGTGCATGAAACCGCCGATCACCGCCTCCTGGAGGGAGTTCGGCAGCTTGTCGGACTCCACGACCGAGGCCCACGCCTCCGCCTTCGCCTCGGGCGTCGGCCGCGCCGCACGGGCCAGCGCCGCGTGGCGCTCGCCCGCCGACGTCTTGTCCCGCTCGTACTCGGTGGCGATGTCGTCCTCGTCGTACTGCCCGGTCGCCGCGAGCCGCTGCACGAACGCCCAGCGCAGCTCGGTGTCCACGGCCAGGCCCTCGATCGTCTCCGTGCCCTGGAGCAGCGACGCCAGCAGGTCCACCTGCTGTGGCGTACGCGCCGTCGAGGCGAACGCCCGCGCCCAGGCCAGCTGGTGGTCGCTGCCGGCCACCGATCCGTGCAGATGCGCCAGCGTCGCCTCCGTCCACTGCGACAGACCCGTCTGGCGCCATGCGGGCGCCGCGTACAGGTCCAACGCCAACTTCGCCTGACGGTGCAGCGACTGGACGACGCCGATGTCCGTCTCCTTGCCGATGCCCGAAAGCACCAGCGCGAGATAGTCACGGGCCGCCAGCTCGCCGTCGCGCGTCATGTCCCAGGCCGAGGCCCAGCACAGCGCGCGCGGCATCGACTCGGCGAAGTCGCCCAGGTGCTCGGTGACGACGGCCAGCGAGTCGGCGTCGAGGCGGACCTTCGCGTACGACAGGTCGTCGTCGTTGAGCAGGACCACCGCAGGACGCGGGGTGTTCTCGGGGAACGGCACCTCGGTGCGCTCACCGTCGACATCGAGCTCGATCCGGCTCGTACGGACCAACTTGCCCGCCTCGTCGAGGTCGTAGCAGCCGATCGCGATGCGGTGCGGGCGCAGCGTCGATGTGCCCTTGGCGCCGGCCGGCAGCGCCGGTGCCTCCTGCCTGACCGCGAACGAGGTGACGTTGCCCGCCTCGTCCGTGGTGATCTCCGGACGCAGGATGTTGATACCGGCCGTCTCCAGCCACGCTTTCGACCAGGCCTTCAGGTCGCGGCCCGAGGTCTCCTCCAGCGCGCCGAGCAGGTCGGTCAGGCGGGTGTTCCCGAAGGCGTGCGCCTTGAAGTACGCCTGCACACCCCGGAAGAACTCGTCCTGGCCGACGTATGCCACGAGCTGCTTGAGGACGCTGGCGCCCTTGGCGTACGTAATGCCGTCGAAGTTGACCAGGACGTCGTCGAGGTCAGTGATCTCGGCCATGATCGGGTGGGTGGACGGCAGTTGGTCCTGCCGGTAGGCCCACGTCTTCATGGAGTTCGCGAACGTCGTCCACGAATGCGGCCACTTGGAGCCCGCCGCGTCCGCCTGGCAGGCGATCGAGGTGTACGTGGCGAACGACTCGTTCAGCCACAGGTCGTTCCACCATTCCATGGTGACGAGGTCGCCGAACCACATGTGTGCCAGCTCGTGCAGGATCGTCTCGGCGCGCGTCTCGTACGCCGCGTCCGTCACCTTCGAGCGGAAGATGTACTGGTCGCGGATGGTCACCGCGCCCGCGTTCTCCATCGCGCCCGCGTTGAACTCCGGCACGAAGAGCTGGTCGTACTTGGCGAAGGGGTACGCGTAGTCGAACTTCTCCTGGAACCAGTCGAAGCCCTGCCGCGTGACGTCGAAGATCGCGTCCGAGTCGAGGAACTCGGCGAGCGAGGGACGGCAGTAGATGCCCAGCGGGACGCTCTGCCCGTCCCGCTCGTAGGAGCTGTGCACCGAGTGGTACGGGCCGACGATCAGCGCGGTGATGTACGTCGAGATCCGCGGCGTCGGCTCGAAGGCCCAGACGTTGTCCTTGGGCTCGGGCGTCACGGAGTTGGAGATGACGGTCCAGCCATCGGGCGCCTTCACCGTGAACGCGAAGGTCGCCTTCAGGTCGGGCTGCTCGAACGACGCGAACACGCGGCGGGCGTCCGGTACCTCGAACTGCGTGTACAGATAGGCCTGTTGGTCGACCGGGTCGACGAAGCGGTGCAGGCCCTCACCGGTATTGGTGTACGCGCAGTCCGCGACGACCCGCAGCTCGTTCGGCCCGGCCTCCAGGTGCTTCAGCGCGATCCGCGCGTCCCGGAAGACGGCGGCGACGTCCAGGGACTTGCCGTTCAGTACGACCTGGTGCACGGCCGGAGCCACCAGGTCGATGAAGGTCTCCGCACCGGCCTCGGCGGACTCGAAGCGCACGGTGGTCGAGGACCGGTAGGTGCCGCCCTCCTGGGCGCCGCTCAGGTCGAGGTCGATCTCGTAGGCGTCGACAGTGAGCAGTCGCGCCCGCTGCTGCGCCTCTTCGCGGGTCAGATTCGTGCCAGGCACCGGTCATCTCCTCGGTATGTGACGTTTTTGCCATCCTTCCACGCCACCTGTGGTCGGGACCGCTCGGTACGCTCGCAGCTGACTCCGCAGGACGGCTTCCGAAGCGCGATGTCCGAAGCCCGCCGGTGCGCCGCGCCCCCCGCGCCGATGCTGGACGCATGACGACGACCTACCTCGCCCGCCCCATCGCCCCCACCGCCCTCAAACAACTCCGCGACACCGACGACGCGGGCCGCCCCTGCACGGCGTACGCCGACAGCGAGGGCGGCGCGCCCCTGCGCTGCTGTCTGCGCCTGAGCGCGGCCGGGGAGCGGATCGCCCTCGTCTCGTACGCGCCGCTGCGGCGCTGGGCCGCCGAGCACTGGGCCAAGCCCGGGGCGTACGACGAGCAGGGGCCCGTCTTCATCCACGCCGAGGAGTGCGAAGGGCCGGAAGGCGGCGACGGTTACCCCTTCGCGCGCTCCGGCGCCCTGCGCACTGTGCGCCGCTACAGCGCGGACGGGCACATCACCGGCGGTCGGCTCCTGGAGATTCCCGAGGATGCGACGGCCGGCTTCGACGCCGCGTTCGCCGAGGCCTTCGCCGACCCCGAGGTGGCGCTGGTGCACGTCAGGGCCGTCGAGTACGGCTGCTTCCACTTCGAGGTGCGCAGGCCCTGAGCCACCCCCCCCTCAATCGGTGAGCGCCCGCGCGAAGGCCCGTACCCGTTCCGTCTCGCCGTCCCGGTGCCACACCATGCCGAGCACCGAGTCCGGCAGCCCGTCGATCGGTACGAAGACGACGTCCTTGCGGCCCTGGTACTCCGCCGGCGGCCGGCACAGCAGCATCGCGCCGCGCCCGGCCGCGACCAATGTGAGGCCCTCCTGGAGCGTGCTGACCGACGGGCCGGGGACGGCCGAGGGGGCGTGCGCCTCGCGCCAGTACGCGGGGGCCGGGGCCGATGCCTCGATCAGCGTCGTCATGGCCACGTCGGCCGCCGTCAGGGAGTCACGGGCCGCGAAGGGGTGCCGTACCGAGACCGCGACGGTCTGCTGCTCCTTGGAGAAGAGCGGGCCCAGCATCAGATCGGGTTCCGCCACCGGCAGCAGCACGATCGCCGCGTCCACCTCACCCCGGCGCACCGCCCCGAACGGGTCGCAGAACGGGACCTCCACGATCTCCGTCACACACGCCGGATGCAGCGTCTGGAACACGGTGACCGCCCGCATCAGGCGGACATCCGCCGTCCCCTGGAAACCGATCCGCAGCCGGCCCTCAACACTGCGCGCCTCGGCCCGCGCGTCGTCGACCGTGGTGCGCAGCGCGTCGTACGCGGGACGCAGCTCGGCCAGGAACCGCTCACCGAGCGGGGTCAGCCGCACCAGGCGGCTGGTGCGGTCGATCAGACGCGCGCCGATCCGCCCCTCCAGCGCGCGCAGCAGCTGACTGATCCTGCTCTGCGACACATACAGCCGTGTCCCCGCGCGGCCGAAGTGCAGTTCCTCGGCGAGTACGAGAAAGCTTTCCAGCTCCCGGATCTCCAGACCACCCGTGCCGCTGTTCATTGCCCGCACCCCTCGATCGATCATTCAGGCTCACAGAAGGATGAGGACTTCGCCGTTGTTCCCGCCGACCGGGCGTTCAAGGCTGGACCTCATGCAACAGAGCACCGAACTTACGCGCCCCGCAGGTGCGTTGCCGCCCGCCGTGTTCGCCGTGGCCACCGCCACCGCCACCGCTGCTCGCGACGGCCGCGGTCATGACAGTGGGGCGGGGCTCAAGCGAGCCCCGCCCCACCACACACCACAAGAAGGTCAGCCCTTGAGCTCGGCCGCGACCAGCTCCGCGATCTGTACGGCGTTGAGCGCCGCGCCCTTGCGCAGGTTGTCGCCGGAGAGGAAGAGCGCAAGACCGTTCTCCGCGGTCTCGTCGAGGCGGATACGGCCCACGTACGACACGTCCTTGCCCGCGGCCTGGAGCGGCGTGGGGATGTCCGACAGCTCGACGCCGGGCGCCGCGGCCAGCAGCTCGTACGCGCGCTCCACGCTCAGCGGGCGCTCGAAGCGCACATTGACCTGGAGGGAGTGGCCGGAGAAGACCGGGACGCGTACGCACGTACCGGAGACCAAGAGGTCGGGGAGCTCCAGGATCTTGCGGGACTCGTTGCGGAGCTTCTGCTCCTCGTCGGTCTCGAAGGAACCGTCGTCGACGATCGCGCCGGCCAGCGGCAGCACGTTGTACGCGATGGGGCGCCGGTAGACGGCGGGCTCCGGGAAGTTCACCGCGTCACCGCTGTGGGTGAGCTCGGCGGCGTGCTCCACGACCTTCTTGACCTGGCCGTCGAGCTCGGCGACACCCGCCAGCCCCGAGCCGGAGACGGCCTGGTAGGTGGTGGCGATGAGCGCGGTCAGACCGGCCTCGGCGTGCAGCGGCTTGAGCACCGGCATCGCGGCCATCGTGGTGCAGTTCGGGTTCGCGATGATGCCCTTGGGGCGGTTCGCGATGGCGTGCGGGTTGACCTCGGAGACGACCAGCGGCACCTGGGGGTCGCGGCGCCAGGCCGAGGAGTTGTCGATCACGACGGGACCCTGCGCGGCGACCTTCTCGGCCAGCGCCTTGGACGTCGAACCGCCCGCGGAGAAGAGCACGATGTCCAGGCCGGTGTAGTCGGCCGTCGACGCGTCCTCGACGGTGATGTCCGTGCCGTCCCAGGTGATGGTGGAGCCTGCGGACCGCGCGGAGGCGAAGAGACGCAGCTCGTCGACCGGGAACTTCCGCTCGACGAGGATCCTGCGCATGACTGTCCCGACCTGACCGGTCGCTCCGACGATTCCGACCCTCACGTTGACTCCTTTTGTACGTATGTCTCGGGCACGTTGTACGTATGTCTCGGGCAAGCCGGCCCATGACAAGCTCGCCCATGATGTGTATGGCCCCACTCGGATTGTCCAATCGATTGTCCGAGGGACGGGACACAGGGCCCCTGCCCCCACCAGACTCGACCCATGCCTGTGACAAAGAACAAGTGGACACCGACCCACGGAGACCCCTACCGGCCGGTTCCCTACCGCCCCGACCGTATGCCGCACGCCGAATCCCTGGCGCGCGCGGCGGATCTGCGCACCCGCATGGACGGGCGCCGTACCGTGCGCCAGTTCTCGACGGACCCGGTGCCCGAGCAGGCGGTGAAGGACGCGATAGCGTGCGCCGCCACCGCCCCGTCCGGCGCCCACCAGCAGCCCTGGACGTTCGTCCTGGTCAAGGACCCCGAGGTACGCCGCCGGATACGGCAGGCAGCCGAGGACGAGGAGCAGGTCAGTTACGACGGCAGGCTCGGCGAGGAGTGGCTGGCCGCGCTGCGCCCGCTGGGCACCGACGAGGTCAAGCCGCATCTGACCGACGCACCCGCGCTGATCGTGGTCTTCCAGCAGCGCCACTGGCTGGGCGAGGACGGCACCAAGCGCAAGCACTACTACGTCGACGAGTCGGTGGGCATCGCCGTCGGCATGCTGCTGTCCGCGCTGCACCTGTCGGGTCTCGCGGCGCTGATCCACACCCCGAGCCCGATGCGTTTCCTCTCGGAGGTCCTCGGCCGCCCCGCCAACGAGAAGGCGTTCGCCGTGATCCCGGTCGGCTACCCGGCCGACGACTGCATGGTGCCCGACCTGGTTCGCAAGGCGCTTGACCAGGTCATGGTCGAGGTCTGACCACTCCCGGTCGACGAGGAGGGGGCGGGCGCCGAATCCGGCGCCCGCCCCCTCCCTCGTGCTCGTCAAGCCGTTACGGCGTGACCTTCTGGATCTGGACACTGCCGGTGCCCGCGGCGCTGCCGCGCGCGTTCAGCAGCTGCACCTGGCCGAAGAACTGCCGGCCCTCGGGCGCCGCGCCGGCCACCAGCACCTCGGCGGAGACCTGCGCCGACGCACCGTTGGCGAGCTTGACGACCTTCGAGTCGTCGACCTTGATCGCAC
Source organism: Streptomyces changchenzhani (assembly GCF_039766235.1). NCBI lineage: Bacteria > Bacillati > Actinomycetota > Actinomycetes > Kitasatosporales > Streptomycetaceae > Streptomyces > Streptomyces changchenzhani. The sequence goes on from NZ_JBDHNH010000001.1 coordinate 1,515,423, forward strand.
CGAGCGACGGCGCGAAGAACACATCGCGGTAGTCGTACGCGGTGGTCCCGGCCGGGATCGCGTAGCCGTCGACGACGACCGTGTACGTACCGGCGGCGGGCTTGACGAGGCTGACGGCCTCTTCCGAGTCGCCGTCGGCGGCCGAAGCGACCGGCACGCCGTCCTTCAGAAGTACGAGGTCCAGGTCGGCGGCGGGGTCGGAGACCTTGCCGATGGCGACGTCCAGACGCTCGACGCCGGCACCGATGACGACCGTGGACTCCTGCTGCTCGCCCTGCTTGATCGTCGGACGCGCGTCCTTCGACGAGCCGAGCGGGCCGCCCTTCAGCTTGCCGTCCAGCGCGGCGAAGTTGTTGGTGACCTTCCACTCGACCGGCGCCGGAGTGCCGATCTTCGCCTCGGGCAGGACCTGCACGGCCGGGTCGAAGGTGACGCCGAGCAGCGAGATATCCAGCTTGTACGGGTTGTCGAGCAGCGGCGACGTACGGCGCGACTCGACTTCGATCTCCCAGACACCCGGCGCCGGGTTCGCGTACGAGCGGGCGTCGGGGCGGCAGGTGTTCGCCGGGTTCACGTAGTTCGGGTAGCAGTTGACCGTGGAGGTCGGGTCGGACGGAACGCCGTACGGGTGGATGGAGATGAACCGCGTCTGGCTGCCGTCCTTGAGCCCGCTCAGAGCGACCTCCAGGGTCTTGGCGCCCTGCGGGACCGTGATGAAGTACGACTTCGGGCCGCTGCGCTGCACCGAGCCCGACTCGGAGACGGCGTACGCGGGCTTCGCGAGGTCCTTGGCGGCGACGACCGTGCTGAGGATCTGCTTGTCGATGCCCTCGGTCCGGTTGTCGTCCACCTCCAGGATCGCGCTGTGGATGCCCGCCGAGCGGGGCTGCGCGGAGACCTTCACGGTGACCGGCGTGTTCAGCGGGAGGCCGACCACGTCGTTGCCGACGATCCGGAAGGTGCCGTCGTTGTTCTCGAAGTGCAGCTCGTGCCGCACAGCGCGGTCCGGGCCCGTGGTGCGGGTGACCGTGACGTCGTAGACCTTCTTCTGGCCGGCCTTCAGGCCGCCCTCGCGGTCGTACAGACCGGTGCCGAAGCCCGGGGTCTTGAGGTTGGTGTCGAGAGCGGTGTCGACCGGCGCCTTGACGGTGTAGGCGTGGGCGGTCGCGCCCTTCTTGATTGCCTTCCAGGCGTCACCGATGTTCATCAGGCCGGCGCCCTCTTCGTGCGCCTGCGTGCCGCTGATGTGGTCGGCCTGGCTGGTCAGCGCGGTGCGCAGCTTCGCCGGGGTGAGCTCGATGCCGGCCTGCTTCGCCGCGGACAGCAGCAGCGCCGATGCGCCCGCCGCCTGCGGGGACGCCATCGAGGTGCCCTGCAGCATGGAGTAGCCGGGCGGGAGCTGGTAGCCGGCCTCGGCGACCGGGCCGCCGGGGGCCCAGGTCTGGGTGGTGTTGATACCGGCGCCGGGCGCGGAGATGGTCGGCGCGAAGCCGCCGTCCTCGCGCGGGCCGCGGGAGGAGAACGGCATCATGGCGTACCGCTTGCTCACCTGCGAGCCGTAGTTGGCCGCCCAGGTCTCCTTGGAGATGGACGCGCCGACCGAGATCACCTTGTCGGCGACCGACGGGTCACCGATGGTGTTGGTGCCGGGGCCGCTGTTGCCGGCCGAGATGACCAGCTGCACGCCGTAGGTGTCGATGAGGCGCGTGTAGAGCTCGGCGCGCGCGTTGTTGCCGTCGTTGAGCGCCGGCAGGCCGCCGATCGACATGTTGACGATGTCGACACCGCGCTTGGTGACGAGGTCGATCATGCCTTCGGTGAGGGCGACGTTGGTGCAGCCGCCGGTCCAGGTGCAGGCGCGCGAGGAGACCAGCTTGGCGCCGGGGGCGGCGCCGTTCATCTTGCCGCCGAAGAGGCTGTTGGCGGCGGCGAGGCCCGCGACGTGCGTGCCGTGCGAGCCCTCGATGACACCGATGCTGACGTAGTCGGCCTTGGCGCCCGACCCGTTGTAGACGACGTCCTTGCGGACCTCGGTGACGAACGGGATCTGCTCGACGATCTCGGTCGCCGGGTTGTCCTTGCCGAAGTACTGGACCTGCTGCTTGTCCTTGTACGGCTTCAGCGCCTCTTCGTCGCCGAAGTCGGCGTCGTTGTCGAGGTCGACGCGGACGGTGCCGGCCGCCGGGTCGTAGAGCACGCCCCACACGTCGGTGGTGTCGCCGTCGCGGTTCAGGTCGCCCGCCATGTCGCCACCGGTGGTGGCCTTCTCCGCGAACGTATTGAACTTGTACGTGCCCGCGGGCGCGGACCAGGTGCGGCCGCCGGTCGTGAAGACAGGGCCGCTGACCTCGGTCGTCATCTGGCGCCAGGTGTCGTCGCTGTCGCTCACCGGGTCGGTTGCGGTCACCCAGTCGACGATCTTGCGCTCGCCGGTGGTGGTCTTCTGGAGCGCGGGGTGGCCGAGGTCGATACCCGAGTCGAGGATGCCGATGGTGATGCCGCGGCCGTCCGCCTTGGGGTTCTTCTTGACGAAGTCCACGGCGCCCGTCTCGAAGGACGGGTTGTACGGGTTCTTCGCGGGGGTGCTCTTGTCCGGCGCCGCGTAAGTGCCCTTGGCCGCCGTGTCGGCGCCCTTGGCGCGGTCGCCGTTCGGCGTCGGGTCGTCGAGCTCGATCTCCTGCTTGAGGTCGATGCCGTGGACGCTGGAGAGCTTCGCCGCCGCCTTGATGGCCGCGTCAGCGCGGTCCGTGGGGAGCGTGGCCCGTACGTATCCGAGCTTGTCGTCGCTGCGTCCGACGACGGAGCCCTGCACGGCGTCGAGCTGGCGCGCGACCTGCTCGGTGGCGCCGGGCGCGGTGGCGACCATCAGCGTGACGCTCTTCGCGCCGGTGGACTCCGCCTCGGTGAGCAGCTGGGCGTCGGAGCTGCCGAGCTTCTCGGCGGCCGACTTGACGGCGGGCGGCGGCGTCCGGGGATCGTCGGCGGGCGCCGCAAAGGCGGTCACCGGTGCCGCGGCGCACAGCGCGGCAACGAGCCCGGCGGCGACGGCTATTCGGGCCGCGCGTCTGTGCCCGGTGGTGGAGCCGGAGGATTCGAGGGTCATTGGCATCCCTGTATGTGGAAGAGAGGGTCCGGAATACGGTGCCGGATGACCGCTCAGCCTTTCTTAAGTGACAGTTGTTTGGGGAGAGTTGTCAGGATCTGAATGTGCTCATGGCGTACATCCGCCACCGCGCCCCATCCGCCATCGGGAGTGAACCGCCGCATTCCGGGCGGCCAGGTGCGTCGCCCCGTAACCTCGACCAATGAACCAAGAGCTCAGGGTGGCGGCCTACGCCGTGTGCGTGCGGGACGGCCAGGTGCTCCTCGCCCGCTGGGTGGCCCCCGACGGCAGCAAGCGCTGGACGCTGCCGGGCGGCGGCATGGACCACGGCGAGGACCCGTACGACACGGTCGTCCGCGAGGCGCTGGAGGAGACCGGGTACGCGGTCGAGCCGGTCCGCCTCATCGGCGTGGACTCCATCACCCGCCGCTACCCGCGCCGCCTCGGTACGTTCGCGGACTTCCAGGGACTACGGATCGTGTACGAGGGCCGGGTCACCGGCGGTGAACTGCGCCACGAGACGGGCGGTTCCACGGACCTGGCCGCCTGGCACCCGCTGGAGGCCGTCTCCGGCCTCGACCGCGTCGAGCTGGTGGACACGGGCATGGAGCTGTGGCGGACAAAGCCGGCCGTGGGCCGGGTCGCGGGACGGTAGCGGGGAGGCCGCGGGAGGGGCGCGGGAAGGGCCCGCGGGGAGGTCGCGGGAGGGGCGCGGGACCGGACGGCCGACGTGCGCCCGTCCGGGGGCGATTTGTGCCGCCTTCCCCGCCAGATGAACGCGGAGTGAGCGCAACCATGCGGTCCGGGGGGCTTCCGATGGCCCTTCGCGCGCCCCCGGGTGCCCGAGTGATCCCTGTCCGGTGATCGGCGTCACGCGTTGCGGAGCCGTTAACGCGCAGGTCATTCCGGATGTCAACCATCCAAGGGGGCGGGGGATTCCACTTCCGCCCGGGGCACGCCGTCCGGATCGTCCGGGCCCGCCCCGCCCGGCACGGCACCCCGCAGCGTCACCGGCCCCACGCACCCGGCAGCCACCCGCAGCCGGCCACGCGCCCCCGGTGCCCCGCGCGGCCCCGCACCGGACGGAGGCGGTCCCCGCGGCCGAAGCGGCACTGCGCGCCCGGCCGATGTGTTCGCACCCGGGGAGACCGCGCCATGTCACGCCTACGCTCCGCAGCCGCCCTCGACCGCCGCTCGTTCCTCGCCGCCACCGGGGCGGTCGGCGCCTCCGCCGGCCTCGGGATCGCCCTCCGCCCCGACCAGGGCGCCCCGCAGCCGCCCCGCACCGCCGCCGGCCCCGCCGCCGCGCCCAGGCCCGCGGCGCCCGTCGCCCCCGTCTCCGTCTCCCGGGCCACCTCGCTCGGCACGGTCGCCACGCCCCGCGCCGCCGCCCCCACCGGATACCGGAGGCTCGGCGACGGCCCCGGCTGGAAGCGCGTCGTACGCGGCGAACTGGCCGCAGCCAAGCCGGGCCGCGCCGACCGCCGCACCACCCTGGCCTCCTTCGTGCAGCTCACCGACCTGCACCTCACCGACACCCAGCACCCGGTCCGTACGGAGTACCTGCGCGCCCAGGCCGTCTCCGCCTGGCGCCCCCAGGAGGCCCTCACCGTGCACGGCGCGGTGTCCCTCGTCGAGCGCGTCAACGCGCTGCGCGGCGGGCCCGCCACCGGGGCGCCGCTCGACTTCGTCATGACCACCGGCGACAACACCGACAACAACTCCAAGGCCGAGCTCGACTGGTTCCTGCGCACGATGAGCGGCGGCCGCATCACCCCCAACACCGGGGATCCAGGCCGCTACGAAGGCGTCCAGGACTCCGGACTGCCCCTGTACTGGCACCCGGACGGCGCCCTGCGCGACGCCGACAAGAAGCTCGGCTACCCACGCATCGAGGGCTACCTGGCCGCCGCGATCCGCCCGGTCAACAGCCCCGGGCTGCGGCTGCCCTGGTACTCCACCGTCGGCAACCACGACGACCTGCCCAGCGGCTGCTTCGCCAACGGCACCGAGTACCTCGGCGACTTCGCCGTCGGCGACCGCAAGCTCATGACCCTCCCGCTCGCCGACGCCCGCGCGCTGGAGGCCGTACTCAAGGGCGGCAAGGACCCCAGGGGCAACCACTTCACCGACCTGCTGCGCCGCGAGAAGCCCCGGATGCGCCGCATCACCCCCGACCCCGCCCGCGCACCCTTCACCCCGCGCGAGTACATCCAGGCCCACCTCGACCCGGCGTACGCGGGGGCGGCGGCGGTCGCGCCCGGCCACGGCTACACCCGCGAGAACCTCGACACCGGGGCCCTGCACTACTCCTTCCCCATTGCCGACGGAGTCCTCGGCGTCAGCCTCGACACCACCGTTGGCGGCGGCCACTTCGAAGGCTCTATCGCCAAGGCCCAACTCGACTGGCTCAAGCGGCTACTGACGGCACATCAGGACGACAAGGTGCTGATCTTCAGCCACCACAACAGCTGGACGTTCGACGGCGACGACGGCGACCGGCTCCTCGCGCTCCTCAAGCGGCACCGCAACGTCGTCGCCTGGATCAACGGCCACAGTCACCGCAATGTGATCCTCCAGCACGGCACCTTCTGGGAGATCTCCACCGCATCGCACGTCGAATTCCCCCAACTCGCCCGCATCATCGAGCTGGTGGACAACCACGACGGAACGCTCTCGCTCTTCACCACGCTCATCGAGTCCGCGGCGCCCCACCGCACCGACTACACCGACCTCTCCCAGACCGGCCTCGCCGCGCTCTACCGCGAGCTGTCCTTCAACGCCCCGGGCGCCAGGCGCAATCTCGCGGGCCCGGCGGACGCCCGCAACACGGAACTGCTCCTGAAGAAGCGCTGATCCTCAAGAAGCGCTGAGCGGGCCGCTCGGTGGCCCCTAGCGGGGGAGGAGTACGACGTACGCCGCCGGCTCCCGGTCCGACGCCGCCAGCAGAGCCGTACGTACCACCGCAGCCTGCTGCTCCAGCGAATCCCGCAGCTTCTTGGGCGTGATGTGCACGACCGTGATGCCGAGCCGCTCCAGGTGCTCCCGCTTGCGGGCGTACTCGGTCCACAGCGCGTCCTCCTCCTGGCGCTCACCCTGCCGGGGCGCCCTGGTGTCCAGCTCGATCGCCACCGCCTGGTCCGGCCAGTACGCGTCGACGCCACCCAGATACGGGCCGCCCGGCAGTCGCAGGTCGACGTCCCACAGCGGGTCGGGCAGACCCTGGGTGCGCACCATCTCGTACAGCCGGTCCTCGGCGATGGCCCGGCCCTCGGCGAGCAGCGAGTCCACCGCGTCGACCACATGCGGCCGCGAGAGCAGCCGCGCCATGCTCAACTCCCGTACGACGGCCGCTGGTTCGCAGTGCCCGCCGCGCACCGCCTCGGTCAGCAGCCGGCGCACGGCGTCGGCGTCGTCGAGCTGCGCGACGGCGTCCGCGAGCGCCCGCGCCACGGGGGCCACCGGCACGCCGGTGAGCTGCTGAGCGGCGGGCGTGGAGTGGGCGCGGATCAGCCGGGCGCAGCCCGTCGAACGCAGCCTGCGGGTACGCGGCACCAGGACGTCGATGTGGTCGAGGGAGAGCAGCGGAGGGGCGGCCGAGAAGCGGTGCAGGGCGAGCGCGGCCAGCCCGGTGATCATGACATCACCGTACGGAGGAGCGTCCGCGCCCGTCCTGCACTGCGCGGGCACCGCCACCTGGGCCGGTGGCCGGCCCGCGTACAGCAGCACCGCATGCAGCCGCTCCTCGCTGGTCGGCGGCCCGGAGTGCAGGACGACGATGCCGGGCAGCAGCAGCTGCCACGGCCCACCGGGCCGGCACTGCGCGGCGGTGTCGGCGGGGGACACGCCGTGCGCCCGCAACTGGGCCGCCGACAGCACGCGGCGCTGCACATCGGTGAGGTGGCTGAGGGGGCGGGGGGAGACGGGGGTGTTGTGGTTCATGTCTCGGGGTTTCCCGCGTTTTCCCCGCCCGCTAACCGCTGTTACAAGCCCGTCGACAATTCGGGACAAGCCTGCACTAAAGTAAGGGCGTTCGACTGCCGATTAGGCAACCCCGTGGATACGCCACGGAGTTGCCCGGATCGAGCCCGGATCGAGCCCGGATCGAGCCCGGATCGAGCCCGGTTCAAGCCCGTCCCACGCCCTGAGGGCGAGCGAGCGTCAGACGGTCGCGGCCCTGTCGCACGCCTGTCCCCGCAACCCGCGCGCCAGGTCGTCCCGCGCTTCGAGCACCAGCCGCCGCAACGCCGGCGCCGCGTCCGCGTGGCTCTCCAGCCACGCGTCCGCCGCGTCCAGCGTTGCCGGGTCGTCCTGGAGCCCCGGGAACAGCCCCGACACCACGTCCATCCCGATCTGGATGGACCGCTCGGCCCACACCCGCTCGATCGCCGCGAAGTACATCGGCGCGTACGGCGCGATCAGCTCCCGCTGCCCCGGCTGCACAAAGCCACCGATCGTCGCCTCGACCAGGGCGTTCGACAGCGCGTCCGACTCGACGACCGCCGCCCACGCCTGCGCCTTGACCGCCTCCGAAGGACGCGAGGCCAGGCACCGCACCTGGTGCCGCTTGCCCGACGCCGTGTCGTCGCGCGCCAGCTCCGCCTCGACGGCCTTCTCGTCGACGACCCCGTGCGAGGCGAGCGGCCCGAGGAACGCCCACCGCAGCTCCTGGTCCACGTCCAGGCCGTCGATCTTCGCCGTACCGTCAAGGAGGCCCTGCAACAGCTGGAAATCGGCCGCACTGCTCGCCGTCGCGGCCAGGAACCGTGCCCACGTCAGCTGATGCTGGCTGCCGGGCTCGGCGAGCCGCAGCTCATGCAGCGCACCCTCGGCCAGCGCCCGGCCGCCCTCCTCGCGCCACTCGGGAGCCGCGTAGTGCGTCAGCGCGGAACGGGTCCACGCGTGCAGCATCTGGAGCACCCCGATTCCCGACTCGTGTCCGGCGAACTTCAGCACCAGGGCGATGAAGTCCCGCGCCGGCATGAGCGCGTCCCGCGTCATGTTCCACAGCGCGGACCAGCACAGCGCGCGCGCCAGCGGATCGGTGAGCTCACCGAGGTGCGCGCGCAGGGTGTCCAGCGAATCGGCGTCGAAGCGGATCTTGCAGTACGTCAGGTCGTCGTCGTTGACCAGGACCAGATCGGGCCGCTCGCTGCCCGCAAGCTCGGCCACCACCGTCCGCGGCCCCGCCACGTCCGTCTCGGCCCGCGCGTAGCGCACCAGCTCCCCGCCGACGCCGTCGCGCCGGTACAGGCCCACGGCAACCCGGTGCGGACGCAGCTCCGGATGGGACGCGGCCGCCTCCTGCACCACGGCCAGCTCCGTGATCCGCCCCGCCGCGTCATAAGTGACCTGCGGCGTCAGGGTGTTGACACCGGCCGTCTCCAGCCATGCTCGCGACCAGGACGCCAGATCGCGCCCCGAGGTCTCCTCCAGCACGGTCAACAGATCACCGAGCCGGGTGTTGCCGTACGCGTGCCGCTTGAAGTAGCGCCGGGCGCCCTCCATGAAGGCGTCCTTGCCGACGTACGCGACGAGTTGCTTGAGCACCGAGGCGCCCTTGGCGTACGTGATGCCGTCGAAGTTGAGCTTGGCGTCCTCCAGGTCACGGATGTCGGCCGTGATCGGGTGCGTCGACGGCAGCTGGTCGGCCCGGTACGCCCACGCCTTGCGGTTGTTGGCGAAGGTGACCCAGCCCTCGGTGAAGCGTGTCGCCTCCACCATCGAGTACGACCCCATGAAGTCCGCGAAGGACTCCTTCAGCCACAGGTCGTCCCACCACTGCATGGTGACCAGGTCGCCGAACCACATGTGCGCCATCTCGTGCAGGATGACGTTCGCCCGGCGCTCGTACGACGCCTGCGTCACCTTCCCGCGGAAGATGAACTCCTCGCGGAAGGTCACACAGCCCGGGTTCTCCATCGCCCCGAGGTTGTACTCGGGCACGAAGGCCTGGTCGTACTTCCCGAAGGGATACGGGTAGTCGAAGGTGTCGTGGAAGAAGTCCAGACCCTGCTTGGTGACGAGGAAGACGTCGTCCGCGTCGAAATGCCTGGCCAGCCCCTTGCGGCAGAGCGCACCGAGCGGGATTTCCAGCTCGCTGCCGTCCGGGAAGGCGCGCCGGTAGGTGTCGGTCTCATAGTGGTAGGGACCGGCGACGACCGTGGTGATGTACGTCGAGATGGGCCGCGTCGGCGCGAACCGCCAGGTCCCGTCGGCCGGCCCGTGCCCGCTGTCCCCCGTCCCCTCTTCCGCGCCGTTGCTCCACACCGTCCAGCCCTCGGGAGCGGTCACCTCGAAGCGGAAAGGTGCCTTCAGGTCCGGCTGTTCGAAATTGGCGAAGACGCGGCGCGCGTCGGCCGGCTCGTACTGCGTATAGAGATAGACCTCGCCGTCCTCCGGGTCGACGAAGCGGTGCATCCCCTCGCCGGTGCGGCTGTACGCACACTGCGCGTCCACGACCAGCACATTCTCGGCGGCCAGCTCGTCCAGCGCGACCCGCGAGCCGTCGAAGACGACGGCCGGGTCCAGCGCCTTGCCGTTGAGTGTCACCGCCGTCACCGAGGGTGCGAGCAGATCGGCGAATGTGGCTGCGCCGGGCCGGGCGGACCGGAAACGGACCGTGGTCACCGAGCGGAACGTGCGCGGTCCCTCCCCTGCCTCCCCGAGCGCGGATCGCAGGTCGAGGGCTACTTCGTACCCATCGACAGACAGCAGCTCGGCCCGCTCGCGGGCCTCGTCGCGGGAAAGATTCTCACCGGGCACGGGCACTCCTTCGTGTCTCGTTCGAACACTCCGATCCTCCCATGCGCCACTGTCCCGGGACATTCGGGAATGACGCCGGTGACCGGTGGCGTTGGCCCCGACAAGGTGGCACCACCCCACCACGTCCTTATCGAGGAGAGACATGTCCACGAACGGCAGCACGCCGACCGGCAAGACTCAGTCGGGTAAGACTCAGTCCGGCAAGATCCCGGCCGATTTCTGGTTCGATCCGCTGTGCCCGTGGGCCTGGATGACCTCGCGCTGGATCCTTGAGGTCGAGAAGGTCAGAGACATCGAGGTCCGCTGGCACGTCATGAGCCTGGCCGTCCTGAACGAGGACAGGCTCGACGAGCTCCCCGAGCAGTACCGCGAGGGCATGAAGCAGGCCTGGGGCCCGGTCCGCGTGGTGATCGCCGCCCAGCAGAAGCACGGTGACGACGTCGTGGGCCCGCTATACACCGCGCTCGGCACCCGCATCCACAACCAGGGCGAGGGCATCACCCCCGAGGGGATCCTGGCGGCCCTGGCGGAGGTGGGTCTGCCGGCCTCGCTCGCCGAGTACGCCGACACCGACACGTACGACAAGGAGCTGCGCGCCTCCCACCAGGAGGGCATCGACAAGGTCGGCCAGGAGGTCGGCACCCCGGTCATCGCGGTCCCGGGACCGGACGGCGACGAGGTCGCCTTCTTCGGCCCCGTGGTCACCCCGGCCCCGAAGGGCGAGGCCGCGGCCCGCCTGTGGGACGGCACGCTGCTGGTGGCGGGGACCCCGGGCTTCTACGAGATAAAGCGCACCCGCACGCAGGGCCCGATCTTCGACTGACGGCATCTCGCGTGAGGTCCTGCTCGGGCGGCGGGGTCGGGGGTGCGGCGGGGGTGCGGTGGGGTCGGGGCGTGGCGGGGACGTCGATTGCTGCGGCGGGGCGTTGCTGTGAACGACGTTCATTTCTGGTGGTCTTCGGGCCGCCCCGAGCGGTGTCATGGTCGGTGGGCCGGGCCGTCGAGTAAAGGGCGCTCCTGCGTCGCGTCGCCTCCGGCGATTCCGCTGCGCTCCACCCTTGACACGACGTCCCGTCCCACCGCTAACGCTCTATAACGGGGCGGCCGAGGAAAAAACGCCCTGCACGGGACGCTCGGAGAGCGGCCACGGTCGGCTCGGTGGCTGTCGGGTGAGTGGGTGGGGCGCACTCGCTCTCAACCGTGATGGCTGTTGGCTTAGCGCCCGCCCCGGCCGCCATTTGGTGCGACACCGTGCTACCGCCCGCACGGTCACACCCACCCCGGTGGACAGCCGGGCCGGTGTGGCCGACGTGTAGAGGTACCGAGGCGCGGGTGGGACGCACCAGTTAAATGGGGAGACTCGGGCCGGTATGGCGTCATCCCCCGCCGGTGGCCGCCCGAGACTCATGCCCCGTTTCTGGGGTGAGTGGGTGGTGAGGGTGGCGGGGTCCGAGAGGCCCCCCTCCAGCCAGAGGCAGTACCGAAACGACCCTCCGGACTCCGGCTCCGACCCACCGGGCTCCGGAGCCGGGAGGGAGCCCGGAGGCTCCGGGGCCTGGAGGGAGCCGGGAGGGTTCGGGGCCCGGAAGGGGCCGGGAGGGGCCGGGAGGGTTCGGGGGCTGCGGGCGACTCCCGCAGTTGGGGCCTTCGCGGACCCGTACTTCCAAGAATTGGAAGATGCGGTCCGCAGTCCGCCGGAAACCGGCTTTCCACCACCCCTGATCCACCTCCTGCGCACCACCAACCCCAACAACCCCAGCAGCGCCACGGGGTAGGCGGCCCCAACACCCCACCCACCGAAGGCCACTTGGCCGAGAACAGCCGACCCTACGACGGGCCCACCGTTCCCGTCCCGCTCCCGCCCCTGTCCGCCGGCCCGCAGGTCGCCCGCCGGGCGCAACCGCGCCCCGGCCGGGGGTGTGGCGGTGCCCAGGAGGATCGGCACCTCAGCCACCCACTCATCCGCAAGCCGCTGAGCCGGGATCGGCTGCCCCTCACGACTGGTGCGCCCCACCCTTCCGCTCATGAATCCGCAGGTCGGCCACACCGCCCGGCCACCCACCGGTGGGGGTGTGAATGTGGGGTGAGTGGGCGGTGTCGCACCAACAACCGGCCGTAGGCCGCTAAGCCGAGAGCAACCGCCCCCGAGAGCGCACGCGCCCCACCCACTCACCCGACAGCCACCGAGCCGACCGTGGCCGCTCTCCGAGCGTCCCGTGCAGGGCGTTTTTTCCTCGGCCGCCCCGTTATAGAGCGTTAGCGGTGGGACGGGACGTCGTGTCAAGGGTGGAGCGCAGCGGAATCGCCGGAGGCGACGCGACGCAGGAGCGCCCTTTACTCGACGGCCCGGCCCACCGACCATGACACCGCTCGGGGCGGCCCGAAGACCACCAGAAATGAACGTCGTTCCGACCCCCGCCAACGCTCCCGCCTCACCACTCCAGACCCCCGCACGATGGCCGCCCCTCGGTGGGGTGCTGGTCGACTCGGGGGAGGAATCGCACGGGGCGGACGGACCATTCGATGCGGGTGTCACCGGCCGAAGCCGCGAAGGTGTACGGCTCCCCGGTCTTGAGCCGTATCACCGCCTCCCACTGGCCGTGGTCCAGCCAGCGGTACGTACGGTTTGCGTCAGCCGTGTCGAAGGTGGACAGGCGGGTGCGTACGGACAGTCGCATCCAGACCAGGGCCCTCTCCGGGGTGCGCGTCGCGCAGGCGTGGACCCGGACCCACTCGCCTCCCGCGCCGCCCAGCGGCATCCGGACGGTGAACGCGCACCACCATCCGGTCGTCACGCGGGCTCTCACGTCGGCCCTCATGCCGGCCCCCGGACGGGCAGATGCGCCCAGACCGTCTTGCCGGGGTTGCGCGGCCGGATGCCCCACCGCTCGGAGAGGGCATCGACGATGAGCAGCCCCCGGCCGTTGGGGTCGTCGGGGTCGGGCTTCCGCAGCTCGGGCATCTGCCAGGCGTAGGAGTCGGCAACCTCCAGGATGAGCACGCCGTTGCGTCGGCGCAGGGCGAGTTCGAAGTAATCCCCGGTGCCCTTGGCGTGGTTGACCACGTTGGTCGTCAACTCGCTGGTGACGAGGACGGCATCGTCGATCAGGAGGCCGAGTCTCCACTCGATGAGGAGCGCTCTGACGTGCCGCCGAGCCGCTGCTACGGAGTCCTTCCGGACCTGGAACCTTGTTACGTGCGTACGCCCGGACATGCGTCCCCCAAGGTCAGTGGGCATGCGGAACCAACATCACCAAGCGTCCTGGACTGCCAACGCTGAGTGACGCAAGTCACGCTAGACCTAGTATTGGACGATAGGCAAGTGCATCACTGATGCAAGCTTGCAGTCACGGCTGGGGGCCAAGTCGCTGGCGCTTACGAACAGTTGCCGTGCAAACTGGCTCCGAAGAGATAAGGGGGGCACATGCCCGCAGGTGGGAAGCCCACGGTGCGCAGTCGGCGGCTGGGGGCGACGCTGAAGCGCCTTCGCCTCAACGCGCACCTTGACCAGGAACACGCGGCTGAAGCGGTGGCGTGCTCGACTGCGAAAGTCAGCCGGATCGAGTCCGGTGCGGTCAGCGCTCGAGTGGGTGACGTGCGCATGCTCCTCGACCTCTACGGGGTCGAGGACGCGGCTGAGCGTCAGCGGCTTGAGAAACTGGCTCGTGACAGCAACAAGCGCGGCTGGTGGCTCAACTTCCAGTTCCAGTCGCCGACTCTCGACCGCTTGGGCGACTTCCTCTCGCTGGAGACCGACGCGACGTATATCCGCGCCTGGCAGCCGGTCTTCATCCCTGGCCTGCTTCAGACGCCGGAATACACCCGGGCGTTGACCGAGGCCAATCCGGAAGTCATCAGTGATGAATCGGCGGACGAGGTCGTCAAGGTGAGACAAGAGCGTCGTCGGGTCTTTGAGGAATCCGGCGCTCGGTTCGCTGCTGTCATCTGGGAACCGGCGATCGTCAGCCCGATGCCGTCGGCGAAGGTCCATCGGGCGCAGCTCGCCCACCTCGTGAAGCTGGCGAAGCAGCCGAACGTGACGATTCAGGTACTTCCGCACAGCGAATGGGCCGCCGCCAGGGTGGCACCAGCATTCGTGGCCCTCTCCTATGCTCACGAAGCGTCGCCGGAGGTCATTGTGCAGGACACGATGGTCAACAGCGTCATCCTTGAAGACCATGAAGACATGGCAGGTTACGTACATGCCTTCGATGCACTCAGGTCCGCTGCGCTCACCCCGGACCAAAGTCGTGCCTTCATCCGGAAGCTCATGAACAGCATCACTGCGGAGAACGAGGAAGCATGAATAGCCGTCAGGTCGTCAGTACCTTCATGAAATCGTCGTACTCCGGCGGGGGTTCGGCCAACGAGTGCGTCGAGGTCGCCCGCACCGCCGACGGCGGCCGGGCCGTACGCGACACCAAGAACCGCGATCGCGCCACGCAGTTCTACGCGCCTGCCGAGTGGACCGCGTTCATCGCCGGGGTGAAGGCCGGATCGTTCGACGGCTGAGCTTGAGCCGCCCCGGCGCGCAACGACAGCGCGCAAACAGCCAGCCCCCGCGAGTCATGTCCTCGCGGGGGCCGGCCTTGTTCCACCCGCCCCGGTGAAGGTTGAGAAGACGATCACGAGGCAGGGCGTGTGTGGGCCCGTACGGCTGCGGGAGCCGGTTACGGGCTGAACGGACTACGGAACGAGCAGCAGGTTGTTCGCGCTCTGCTTGGCGTTGACGTAACGCTTCGACACGTCCTGCCAGTTGACGACCTTCCACATCGCGTCGATGAAGTCGACCTTCTGGTTCTTGTACTGAAGGTAGAAGGCGTGCTCCCAGGCGTCGAAGACCAGGATCGGCACGGAGCCCTGGCCGATGTTGCCCTGGTGGTCGTAGACCTGCTCGACGATGAGACGGCCGCTGACCGGCTCGTACGCGAGGACACCCCAGCCGGAGCCCTGGGTGGTCGCGGAGGCCTTGGTCAGCTGGGCCTTGAACTTGTCGAAGGACCCGAACGACTCGGCGAGCGCGTCGGCCAGCTCGCCGACACCGTCCTTTGCCAGCGGCTCGCCGCCGCCGTCGCCGGTCATGTTGTGCCAGTAGATGCTGTGCAGGATGTGACCGGAGAGGTGGAACGCGAGGTTCTTCTCCAGCCCGGTGATCGAGCCCCAGGACCCCTTGTCGCGAGCCTCTTCGAGCTGCTCAAGGGTGTCGTTCGCGCCCTTGACGTAGGCCGCGTGGTGCTTGTCGTGGTGCAGTTCGATGATCTGCGGGTTGATGACGGGGTCGAGCGCCGCGTAGTCGTACGGAAGTTCAGGAAGTGTGTAAATGGCCATGATCCGAGCCCTCCGACTGCTTATTGCGACTGATATGCAGATGCAGGCTAGCAGCAGGAGGGTTCGATGTTGATCAGGCGTTGCTTCTAGGACCTGGGGTCCATGGCGTCCATCGCGTCCCTGGCGAGTACCGCGATGTCCGGGAAGTCCGTCACCACGGCGTCCACCCCGAGCTGGTAGTGCAGGGCGTACTCCGCGAACGCGTCACCGAAGTCGTTGGGCGCGGTGCCGCGGCGGAACGCGGCGGGCAGGAACTGGTTCTCGCAGCGGAACGTGTACGCGCCGACCTTCAGCCCGGCCGCGTGCGCGTCCGCGAGCAGGGGGGACGGTGCCACCACCGAGCTCTTGTCCGGGCCGATCCAGTCGGCGTACTCCGCGATCCCGCGCAGCCCGGCCGGCGTCATCATCTCCTTGTACGTCGCCGGGTGGCCGAACGGGCCGCCCGTCGTGCCGAGCGCCTGCCACAGCGGCACCCGCAGTCGTTCGGCGGCCATCTGCAGCAGGCTCGACGGCTCGAAGGACTGCACGACGCACTCGCGGGCACTGAGGCGGCTGCGCCGGATGATGCGGGCGAGCGGCGGTTCGAGGGGCAGCCCGATCGAGCGGAAGTAGCTGGGGTGCTTGGTCTCGGGGAAGACCGCGATCGTCCTGCCGTGCTGCTTGGACAGCTTCCGCGCCAGGTCGACGACCTCCTGGAAGGTCATGACGCCCTGACGTCTGTCGAAGACCGTGTTGCGGTTTCTGACGAGCGGCAGCCGCTCGACGGCGCGCAGGGTCCTCAGCTCGGCGAGGGTGAAGTCCTCGGTGAACCATCCGGTGACCGGCCGCCCGTCCACCGTCTTGGTGGTGCGGCGCGCGGCGAACTCCGGGTGGGCCGAGACATCGGTGGTCCCGGAGATCTCGTTCTCGTGCCGTACGACGAGGACGTGGTCTTTCGTCGGTACGAGATCGGGCTCGATCCAGTCCGCGCCGGTCTGGACGGCGTACGTGTAGGACGCGGCCGTGTGCTCGGGCCGCCACCCGGCGGCGCCCCGGTGTCCGATGACGACCGGGCCCCGGCGCGAGCGGGAGTCGGATACGGCGCCGGTGCCCGCGGCCGCGGCGGGGAGCGCGGTGGCGGCCGTGGCGGCGGTCGCCAGTCCGGCGGCGAGCAGGACGGAGCGGCGTCTTGGCTGTGCGGACACGGGAATCTCCCTGGTCGTGGCGGGTGTTGAGGGGCGGCGACTGCACGATAGGCGGGGGCGGAGCCGTTCGGGGCGGGGTACGAACGCCCTTCACCCGGAGGTCCGCGACTCGTCGTGCGGGGTTCACCTCCGGCGGTGGCGCGGCGGGCGGTGGGCGCGGTGGGCGCGGTGGCGGATCGCCGCGCCGGGCCCACCCGAGCGGGGTTCCTGTCCTCGACCCTGTCCTCGATGGCCGGACGCGCCGGGACGGTCGCCGGACCGGCGGGGAGGGTCGCCCCCGGCCGAATCGCCCCCGGCCGGGAGCCGAGGACATCGCGGCCGGAGCGCGCGTCACCGCGGCCGTCCGAGGGACGAGGGTGCCCGCCCCACCGGGGCGGTCTCGGGTGGACGTCACCTGCCCGCACGCGCCCGCGCCCCACCGGGGCGCCCCGCCGGGAGCGTCATCCGCCCGCACGCGCCCGCGCCCTCGTCCGGGACTCCGCCAGGCGGGCCAGGTGCGCCGCGTACCCCCGGGCGTAGAACCGGGCCCGCTCCGGGTCCGGCTCGACGATCGCCGTCGGGGCGGTCCAGGCGGCCGCGTCCAGCGGTACCCCGTACCGTGCGGCCGCCGCCAGCACCGCCCCCCGCGCTCCGACCTCCCCCTCGACGACCCGCAGCGGGCGCCCGAGCACGTCGGCGAACAGCCGCATCCAGGCGGGTGAGCGCGTACCGCCGCCGCACACCGCCAGGTCGCCAGTGAGGCCCGCCGCCTCCAGGCAGTGGCGGGCTGCGAAGCCGATGCCCTCGGAGGTGGCGCGGATGAGGTCGCCCTTGGTGGTCTCCAGGGACACGCCGGTCAGCTCGGCCCGCAGATGCGGTTCGACGAACGGGGCCCGTTCGCCCGACGGGGCGAAGTAGGGCAGCACCTGTACCCCGTGCGCGCCCGGCTCGGTGGCGTCCAGGAGCGCGTCGACGTCCGCGTGCCGTACGCCCGTGGTGTTCAGGACCCAGTCCAGCGCCGCCGTGCCGACCATCGCCGGCATCGCGCGCAGCCAGTGCCCGGGGGTGTCCGTCGAGATGTGCAGACCGGCGGGCTCGCCCGCCAGGTCGAGGGTGTCCGTGGCGACCAGCGAGGCCAGGCAGGTGCCGATGATGAGCAGCCCGTCGCCGGGCCGGGTCACGCCCGCGCCGAGCGCGCAGGCCGGCAAGTCGTAAGGCCCGTCCGCAATCGGGGTGCCGGGCGGCAGCCCGGGGCCGTGCGTCTCGGCGACGGCGAGGGGGTCCTTGACCGGGGCGAGGAGCCCCCGCCGGTGACTCAGGCCGAGCAGGGCGAGCGTGTCGCCGTCGTACTGCCGGGTGCGCGGGTCGAGGAAGGGCATGGAGGCGTCCGAGACGTCCGTCGCCCGTACGCCGGTCAGCCGCTGGAAGACCATGTCCTTGCAGTACAGGGCGGCCGTGGCGCCGTCCAGCGCCTTGGGTTCGTGCCGGTCGAGCCAGCCGAGGAGCGGCCCCGGGCTCCCCGGGAACATCGCGCCGCCCGTCCGCCGGAACACCGAGGTGAAGACGCCCGACGCCATCCACTCGTCGAGGAGTTCGTGTGCGCGGCCGTCCATCCAGGAGATCGCGGCGCGCACCGGCCGGCCCTCCGCGTCCACCAGCCACACCCCGTCGCCCTGGCCGGTGAGCCCGGCCAGCTCGACGCGGTGCCCGGTGAGCCCGGCCGTCAGCGCGGTCAGTACGTCGGTCACCGCCGCGTACACCGCGTCCATGTCCTGTTCGACGAAGCCGCCGCGGATGTCGAGCGCGACGGGCCGGGACTCGACAGCGAGCTCCCGCCCCCGCTCGTCGAACGCCGCCGCCTTCACCGCGGACGTGCCCACATCGATACCGACGTACATGTCCCGGACCTCCTCGGGTCAGGCGTGCGGGTCGGGCCTCAGGTGGTGCCTTCGGTCGGTCTCGGCCCGGCCTCAGGTCAGGCAGTGCGCGAGCGGCACTCCCTTGGCGTACCTCGCCACCTCCGACGCGGCGATTCTGGCCGCCTTCTCGGCGACCTGGCGGCTCGCCCCGCCGAGATGCGGGGTCAGTACCACTCCCGGCGCACCGCGCAGCCGCGCCCCGGCGGGCAGTGGCTCCTGCTCGTACGTGTCGAGTGCCGCCGCCGTCAACTGCCCGCTGTCCAGCGCGTCGCACAGCGCCTCGGTGTCGACCAGCGGGCCACGTGCCACATTGACCAGCGTGGACCCGCGCGGCAGCAGCGCCAGCTCGCGGGCGCCGATCAGGCCGCGGGTCTCGTCGGTGAGGCGGGCGTGCAGCGTCACTACGCGTGAGCGCGACAGCAGGGTGTCGAGCGAGTGCACCCGTACCCCGTGTATGTCCCCGCGGATGTACGGGTCGTACACCTCCACCTCCGCGCCGAACGCGCACAGCGCCCGCGCGACCCGGCTGCCCACCGCGCCGTAACCGATCAGCCCGACGCGGGTGTCCTCCAGCTCGGGCCCGCACTGCTCGTACGTGTAGTACGAGCCGTCCCACAGGCCGCGTCGCGTCAGCGCGTCGTGCGTCTGGGGGATGCGGCGCATCGCGGCGAGCATCATCCCGACCGTGTACTCCGCGGTGGCCGCCGCGTTGCGGCCCGGTGCGAAGCACACCCGTACGTCACGCGCGCGTGCCGCCTCGATGTTGACGTTGACGGGTCCGCCGCGGCAGACGACGAGCAGGCGCAGCTCGGGGGATGCGGCCAGGACCCGCTCGGTGAAGGGACCCATCTGGGTCACGCACACCTCGACGCCCCGCAGGGCCTCGATGAGCGCGTCCTCGGAGTCACTGGCCTCGTCGACCTCGGCGACCTTGCCGAAGGGCTCCAGCGGCCAGGGGAGGGTGAGTTCGGTCAGGTCGAAGGGGGCGGGGACCGAGGCCCCCAGGGCTTCGGCGATCAGTGAGTTGAGGACGAAGTGGTCACCGGCGGCCAGGATTCTCATCGGATACCTCCGAGGAAGCCCCGTCCTTTAGGGCGGGGAGGAATTGGACTCCTGCGGTGCAGGGCAATGGGCTGGGATTCGCCGTCAGGGCGGATCGCAGTGCACTGACTCGCAGGTTTGGTCTTTACATAAGGCGGTACTAGTTTGTGAGCGTGACCACCAACCAGGTGAAGCGGGCGTTCAAGTACCGCTTCTGCCCGACCGACGCGCAGGCAGCCGAGCTGTCGCGCACGTTCGGATGCGTTCGGAAGGTCTACAACCTGGCCCTCGCCGCCCGCAGCGAGGCGTGGGCCAGGCAGGAGCGGGTCAACTACAACGCCACCTCCGCCATGCTGACCGTATGGAAGAAGACCGAGGAACTGTCCTACCTCTCCGAGGTCTCCTCCGTTCCGCTCCAGCAGGGCCTTCGGCACCTGCAAGGCGCGTTCGCGAACTTCTTCGCCAAGCGGGGCAAGTACCCGCGTTTCAAGTCGCGGAAGAAGTCCCGCAAGTCGGCCGAGTACACCACCTCCGGATTCCGCTACCGGGACGGGAAGCTGACGCTCGCCAAGATGCGTGAGCCGCTGGACATCGTCTGGTCGCGCCCGCTCCCCGAGGGTGCCGACCCGTCCA
Source organism: Streptomyces changchenzhani (assembly GCF_039766235.1). NCBI lineage: Bacteria > Bacillati > Actinomycetota > Actinomycetes > Kitasatosporales > Streptomycetaceae > Streptomyces > Streptomyces changchenzhani. The sequence goes on from NZ_JBDHNH010000001.1 coordinate 1,535,375, forward strand.
CGGTCACCGTGTCGCAGGACGCGGCCGGGCGCTGGTTCGTCTCCATGCTGTGCGATGACACCCCCGTCCCCATGCCCGACACCACACAGGCTGTCGGGATCGACGCCGGTATCACCAGCCTCGTGACGCTCTCCACCGGTCAGAAGGTCACCAACCCGAAGTTCGAACGCAAGGACCGTGCCCGTCTCGCCAGGGCACAGCGGGCGCTGGCGAAGAAGGCCAGGGGTGACGGGGCCAACCGGGCCAAGGCCCGGCGGCGCGTAGCGAAGATCCACGCCCGGATCACCGACCGCAGGCGTGACCACCTGCACAAGCTGACCACTCGTCTCGTTCGTGAAAACCAAACGATCGTGATCGAGGACCTGACCGTACGCAACATGGTCAAGAACCATTCTCTGGCCCGCGCCATATCCGACGCGGCCTGGACCACCATGCGCGGCATGCTGGAGTACAAATGCGCCTGGTACGGAAGGGACCTGGTCGCCATCGACCGCTGGTTCCCCTCCTCCAAGCTGTGCTCCGCCTGCGGCACCATCGCGAGCAAGATGCCACTGCACGTCCGCGTATGGACATGCGGATGCGGCGTAACCCACGACCGCGACGTGAACGCGGCGAAGAACATTCTGGCGGCCGGGCTGGCCGTGACAGTCTGTGGAGCTGGTGTAAGACCTCAACGGAGTTCTCCGGGCGGGCAGTCGGCGACGAAGCAGAAACACCCACGGCGCGAGCCGTAGGAACCCCCTCCTTCAGGGAGGGGAGGATGTCAACGCAAAGCCTCTCCTGTCTCGGCGTCGAAGACATGGGTGAGGCGCGGGTCCGCGCCCACCCGCACGGTCTGGTCCCGGTCGAGACGCACCTCGGGGCCGGTCTGTACGACGAGGGGCTTGGTCACGCCGTCGAGGGTGAGGGTGGCGATCCCGGTCTCCAGGAGCGGTTCGTGGACACTGACGCGGGCCGGTACGACCTCTTCGTCGCCCTCGTCCGGGTCCGCGAGCCGCAGGTCCTCGGGGCGGATGCCAAGGACCACCTCGCGCCCGGCGGCAAGCTGTACCGGCACGGCCAGCCGCACGGTGGCGGAGAGCCGCACTTGTCCGTCGTCGGTGACGACTCCGGGGAGCAGGTTGATCGCGGGCTCCCCGACGAAGTCCGCGACGAAGAGGTTCGCCGGGCTGTCGTAGATCTCGTAGGGCGTGCCGAGTTGCTGGATGACGCCGTCCTTCATCACCGCGATGCGGTCGGCGAGGGACAGCGCCTCCTCCTGGTCGTGCGTGACCAGGATCGTGGTGTGCCCCAAGTCCTTCTGGATGCGCTTGAGTTCGCGCCTTGTGGTGTCGCGCTGCGCCGCGTCGAGGTGCGACAGCGGTTCGTCAAGGAGCAGGACGTCGGGCTCGCGGATCAGGGCGCGGGCCAGCGCGACGCGCTGCTTCTGGCCGCTGGAGAGGCTGCCGGGCCTGGCGTCGAGGAGCTCGGTCAGGCCGATCCGCTCGGCCATGTCCCGTACCCGCAAAGCCACTTCCTTGCGGGGCCAGCGGCGCGCGGCGAGCCCGAAGCCGAGATTCTCCGCGACGGTCAGCGGCGGGTAGAGCGCGTAGTTCTCGAAGGCGACGCCGATGTTGCGCTGCTGGGCGGGCAGCGGCACCACCGATGAGCCGCCGACCAGGATGTCCCCGCCGGTCACCGACTCAAGCCCGGCGATCATGCGCAGCGTGGTGGACTTGCCGCAGCCGGAAGGGCCGAGGAGGCCCAGGAGTTCCCCGGAGCGCAGCTCCAGATCGATGCCGCGTACGGCGTGCACCTGCTCCCGCCCCCGGGAGCCGTAGGTCTTGCGCAGCTCACGCAGTGCCAGTTCGGTCATCGCCGGGGCCTCCGCTTCCGCACACCTCGTAGGGGACTTTGTGTTCGTCGAGGTCGCGCAGCATGTCCACGGACGCCCCGTCGTCGACCAGCACCAGGTCGAACCGGGAGAGCGGGGCGAGCCGGTGCAGGGCGACGCGGCCGAGCTTGGAGTGGTCGAGCAGCAGCACGTTCTTCGCGGCGGAGTCGAGCATGGCCCGCTTCACGGAGACGATGTGCTGCTCCTGGTGGTAGGCGAAGCCGCCGGAGGCCGCGGACGTCGAGGTGAAGCAGATGTCGACCTGGAGGAGCTGCACGGCCTCCAGCAGGAGACGCCCAGGAAGGAGGAGTGCAGGGGGTCGTAGTCGCCGCCCAGCGCCATCAGGTGGATGCCGCGCTCGGTGGACAGCAGGGTCAGCGCTTCGAGGAAGTTGGTGACGACGGTGAGCGGGGTGATGGAGCCGAGCCTGCGGGCGACCTCCAGGGTGGAGGTGGAGTCGTCGAGCATCACGGCCATGCCGGGTTCGATGAGTTTCAGCGCGTGCTCGGCGACGGCGGCCTTCTGTGCCCGCATGGTCTTCAGCCGGTACGCGACGTTGGACTCGAAGACCCCGGACGGCTGCGCGGTGACGCCGCCTCTGAACTTCCGTACGATGCCCTGCCGTTCGAGCTCGTCGAGGTCCCGGTGGATGGTCATCAGGCTGACGTCGAAGCGCTCGGCCAGCTCGGCGGCGCTCGCCGAACCGGCCGCGAGGACCCGCTCGGCAATCGCCGCCTGCCGGGGCGCGGGCCCGCGCTGCTGGTCGCCGCTCACCTGGAGATCCTCCGCCCCGGCCGCTCGGGCGCGCCTTCGGGCCCACCTTTGGGGTCGTCGGCCTCGAACAGCAGCAGGTTCTCGGGGCGTACGGACACCCGCACCGGCGCGTCGGGCCGCAGCCCCGCCGCGTCCGCGCGGGGTACGACGCACGACAGGTGCTGCTCGCCGAGCCGGACGGTGACCTCGGTGGCGCGGCCGAGTACCTCGGTGATGTAGACGCTGCCTGCCAGTTCGAGGCTGCCAGGCCCGAGGCGGCCGGAGCCCAGCGACAGGTCGCGCGGCCTGACCCCGAGCTGGACGGCGGTGCCCGGCGGTGCGGGGACCGGGACGGCCAGCTCGAAGAAGCCGTCCACCGAGCGGTAGTTGCCGTCGCGGGTGACGGTGCCCGGCAGCAGGTTGATGCGCGGCCGTCCGAAGGAGCGGGCGACGAAGGTGTCGTACGGCCGGTGCCAGATGTCCTCGCGGACACCGGTCTGCACGATGCGGCCCTCCCGGATGACGCCGATGCGGTCGCCGAGCGCCAGTGCCTCCACCGAGTCGTGGGTGACGTACAGGGTGGTGGTGCGCCGGACCGCGCCGATGGCCTTGAGCTCGGCGCGCATCGCCTGGCGCAGCTTGGCGTCGAGGTGGGAGAGCGGCTCGTCGAGGAGGAAGGCGCGGGCCGGGCGCACCAGGACCCGGCCGAGCGCGACACGCTGGCGCTGCCCGTTGGACAACTGGCCCACCTGGCGCTCCAGGAGGGCGCCGATGCCGAGCAGGTCGGCGATGGCGCCGATCCGCTCGCGGGCCTCGGCGGCCGGCAGCTTGTACTTGGGGGAGCGCAGCGGCGACGCGAGGTTGTCGTACGCGCTGCGGTGCGGGTAGAGGGCGTACGACTCGAAGCACATGGCGACGCCCCGGTCGTACGGTTCGACGCCCGTCATGTCGGTGCCGTCGAGCAGGACGGTCCCCGACTGGGGTTCCTCCAGGCCCGCGACGGTCTTGAGCGTGGTGGTCTTCCCGGCGCCCGAGGGGCCGAGGAGGCAGAAGAACTCGCCTTCCTCGACGTCGAGTTCGAGCCCGTCGAGCGCCCTGTTCTTCCCGTACGCCTTGTGGACGGCGCGCAGCGAGATGGCGGCGGCCATCAGGACTTCACCGCCCCGAAGGAAAGACCGCGCACCAAGTAGCGCTGGATGGTGAGGGCCAGGAGCAGCGGCGGAATCACCGAGACCAGGGCCGCGGCGGCGGTCAGGTTGTACTTGGGCCGGTCGCCGCCGAGGAAGGACAGCGCGCCGACCGTCACCGTCTGCGCCTCGGAGGAGGTGAGGATCAGCGGGAAGACGAAGTTGTTCCAGGCGAAGATGAACGCGAGCAGCGAGACTGCGGCGATGCCCGGCTTGACCAGCGGCAGGGCGACCTTGAAGAACGCCTGTTTGCGGGTATAGCCGTCGAGCAGCGCGGCCTGTTCCAGCTCGGGGGAGAGGTCGGAGAAGTACGAGCGCATGATCCAGACGATCAGCGGCAGCGTGACCAGTTGGAGCACCCAGATCATGCCGACGTACGTGTCGAAGAGCCCGAGCTTCTGGTAGAGCACGAACAGCGGGATGATCACGGTGAGTTCGGGTGCGAACCGGAACGACAGCAGGGTGAACATCAGGTTCTCCGAGCCCCGGAATCGCCACCTCGCCGCCGCGTAGGCGGCCGGCAGGCCGATCACCAGGGACAGGCCGACGGCCCCCAGTGACACGATCAGGCTGTTGACGAAGAACCGCAGGAACGGCACGCCCGCGTCGTCGCCCGCCCCCAGGACCGTCCGGTACGAGTCGAGGGTCGGCGCGAAGGAGAAGTACGTACTGAACAGCTCGTTCGCGGGCTTCAGCGACAGGATGATCATCCAGGCGATCGGGAAGAGCGCGAAGACGAAGTACAGGATGAGGGCGCCGTCGGCGGCGATCGAGAGCAGCTTGCGTTTCACTTCTGAGGCACCTCCGCCGCCCGGTTCTGGATCTTCCCGAGGTAGCGGACCAGCACCATCGTGACCAGGTAGACCACGGCCCACAGCACGATCATGTAGCTGATCCCGAACGAGTACCGCTGGAAGCGGATCGCCTCCAGATACGCGCGGATCTGGAGCACCACGGTCGAGTCACCGGGACCGCCCTCGGTGAGGGCGTAGATGATGTCGAAGACCTTCAGCGAGTCCATGAACCGGAAGATCACCGCGACCAGGACGTACGGCCAGAGCATCGGCAGCGTCAACTTACGGAACGTGAACCACCAGTTGGCGCCGTCCACCGCCGCCGCCTCGAACGGCGAGGCCGGCAGTGAGCGCAGTCCGGCCAGCGCCAGGATCGCCACGAACGGCGTGTATACCCACACATCGACGGCGATCGACGAGAGCAGCGCACCGGTCGGGGTGTCCGTCCACTGCACACCCCCCAACCCGAAGGGTTTAAGGAGGTAGTTGATGACGCCGACGCTCGGCTGGAGCATCAGCTTCCACATGATCGCGGCGATCACCGGCGCGATCATCAGCGGCAGAATGAGGATCTTCTCCAGCACTCGCCCGATGAGGGGCGAGCGGTGCAGCAACAGCGCCACCGACACCCCGAGCACCGTCTCGACGGCCGCCGCCCCCACCGCGTACAACACCGTCACCCACGCGGAGTCCCAGAACGACGACTGGGTGAAGATCCGCCGGTAGTTCTCCAGGCCGACGAAGTCGGGCTGCGGCTTGCTCGCCGCGAAGTCGAACACCGTGTAGTACAGCCCGAGTCCGAAGGGATACAGGATTCCGCCGGTCAGCAGCAGAGCCGGCACGATCAGCAGATAGGGCCGCAGCGAACGCCGCCAGCGCGGCACTGCCCGCGCCGGCGGCCCACCCCCCTCGCGTGAGGCCGCCCCGTGGTCGGTCTCGGTGAGGGACGACATGCGGCGTCACCCGACCTTCGATGCCAGGTCGCTCGCCAGGCCGTTCAGCACGGACTTGGCGTTCTTGCCGCCGTAGATCTCCTGGAGCGACGCGGCCCAGCTCGTCGTCGCGTCGAAGAACTGCTCCTGCGGCGTGAACTGGATCTTCGTCTGGTCGACGACGGTCTCGAAGGTCTCGATGAAGCCGGGAATGTCCTTCATCTTGTCCTTGTACGCGCCGTCCTGGCTGACGGACTTGCGCACCGGGTCGATGTGGTTGCCCTCGATCGCCGCCTTGCGCAGATGCTCCTTGCCGGTCGCCCACTGGAGGAACAGCCACGCCGCGTGCTTGTTCTTGCTCTTGGCGTTCATGCCGAGCGACCAGATCCACATGTTCGTGGCGAGCGATCCGTCGGGCCCCTTCGGCCCCGGGTGGAAAGCGATCTTCCCGGAGGCCGGCGAGGCGCCCGCCACGGCCTGGAAGTACGCGGCGGTGTCGGCGTCGAAGAGCATCCCGGCCTTCTTCGCGCCGAGGTCGCTGGAGCACTGGTACCAGGTGTACGACGTCCAGGACGGCGGCCCGCCCTTCTTGATCATCTCGGCCCAGTCCTGGGTGAAGGCAATGGCCTCGGGGGAGTTCATGGCCGGTTTGACCTTGCCGCCCTCGACGGTGAAGTCCTTGAGCCCGTACCGCGAGTACATGGTCATGAAGCCGGGGTGGATCGTCGCCCAGCTGCGCGACCCGCGCACCGCGACCCCGTACATCCCGTCGAAGCCCGCGCCCGGCGCCCGGCGCTTGATGGCGCCGGAGATCTCCCGCAGTTCGTCGAAGGTCTCGGCGGGCTTCAGCCCGAGCTTCTTGAACACCTCGGTGTTGTACGCGACGACGTTGGTCTCCCAGCCCCACGGTAGCGCGTACTGCCCGCCCTGCCCCAGCGGGGCGCCCGCCTTCAGGGACCACTGGTCGGCCTGCAGGAGGTTGGGGAAGAAGTCGGCCTGGTCCCATTCGGAGCCGGTGGCCGAGGAGTTGCGCATCCACGGGCCGAGGTCCTCCAGCCAGCCCGGCGGCCCGTACTGCCAGACCATGTACGCGCCGAGCATGAAGACGTCGTAGGACGCCCGGCCGCTGGACAGGTCGACGGTGAGCTTGTCGAAGTAGTTGTCCTCGGGGAACACGTCGTACTCGACCTTGATGCCCGTCTTCGCGGTGAACGCCTTCAGGTCGGCGATCAGGGCGTCGGTGTACGGGTGCTTGTTGAGCAGCGCCTTGACCGTTTTGCCCTTGGCCTTCTTCCAGTCGAAGGACCCGGTGACGTCGTCGGCCGCCGAACCGTCGCCCTTCTTCTCGTCCCCGCCGAACCCCGCACCACAGGCGGTGAGCAGCGGTGTGGCGGAAGAGGCCGCCGCCAGGGCGAGGAGCCGCCGCCTGTCCTGTCCGCGCATGTCCATCGCGACCTCCGCTGCTGTGTCGGCCCGGGGGTGCCCCCGGGCCTCCTAACAAGTGCAGTCGTCTGGTTAACAGAGCTTGGAACAGCGGTAGTTGGGCGTCAATCCCTCGCGCAACGGAAAATCTCGGTGCACAGTGAGAAGTTCACACATGGCGCCGATACGCGCGGGAGGATCGTGTGCGGTCCGACGACACGGCATGGCTGGGCATCGATCTCGGGACACAGGGGGTACGCGCGGTCCTCGCCACCACCCGGGGCCACCTCCTCGGCAGCGGCTCGGCCCCGCTGACCGGCCGGCGCGACGGAGTGCGCCACGAGCAGGACCCGGCCGACTGGTGGGCCGCAGTGCGCACCGCAACACAAGCCGCACTCAACGGCGTTGCCGCCCGCCGTATCCGCGCCCTCGCCGTCTGCTCCACCTCGGGCACCGTCCTGCTCACTGACGGGCAGGGCTGCCCGCTCACCCCCGGCCTGATGTACGACGACGGGCGCGCCGGACCGGAGGCCGTCGAGGCGGGGCTGCCGCCGAGCTGGGGCCTGCCCAAGGCGCTCTGGCTGGCCAGGCGGCGCAACGGGCAAGCCGGCGCGGTACGCCTCGCGCACCAGGCCGACACGGTGAACGCCCGGCTCACCGGCGGCCCGGTCGCCACCGACTCCAGCCACGCCCTGAAGACCGGCTACGACCTGGAACACGACGCGTGGCCCGGCGGGGCTCTGGACCGGATCGGCCTGCCCGCGAGCCTGTTCCCCGAGGTCGTACGCCCCGGAGCCACCCTCGGCAAGGTCAGCGACGCGGCTTCGGCCGAGACCGGCATCCCGGCCGGCACCCTGGTCGTGGCCGGCATGACCGACGGGTGCGCGGCGCAGATCGCGTCCGGCGCGCTGCGCATCGGCTCATGGAACTCGGTACTCGGCACCACCCTCGTCCTCAAGGGCGTCACCGCGGCCCCCGTCCACGACAGCACCGGCATTGTCTACAACCACCGCTCCCCGGACGGCAATTGGCTGCCCGGTGGTGCGTCGAGCGTCGGGGCCGGCGCACTCAACGCGGCCTTCCCCGGCGCCGACCCGGCCCGCCTCGACCGCCTCGCCGCCCACCACGAACCGGCCGTCGCCCTCGCCTACCCGCTCGCCTCGCACGGCGAGCGCTTCCCGTTCAGCGCCCCCGACGCCACCGCGTTCGTACTCGGCGCCGGTACCTCGGAGGGCGACCACTGGGCGGCGCTGCTCCAGGGCATCGGCTACGCGGAGCGGCTCTGCCTTGACTACCTGCACTACCTGGGCGCCCCGGTCGAAGGCTCGCTGACCTTCACCGGCGGCGCGGCGCGCAGCGCGTACTTCAACGGGCTGCGCGCCGACATCCTGGGCCGCCCGGCCCGCATCCCCGAACAGACCCAGCCCGCCCTGGGGATGGCCGTCCTGGCCGCGCACGGCGCGGGGGAGGCGGGGGACCTGGCGGATGCGGCGGAGGCGATGGTCCGCGTCCGGGAGGTGGTCCACCCGCACCCCGGGCGCACGGCGGCCTTCGCGGAGCCGTACGCCCGGCTGGTGGGGGAGTTGGAGGCGCGGGGGTGGCTGCCGCCGGAGGTGGCGGCGCACGCGGTGACGCGGTTGGGCTGAAGCCGCCCTGGCGGGTGCCGTTGGGCTGAAGCCGCCCGCGGGACAGTCCTTAGCGGGTATCCGTGCGCGTACCCGCCTGCTCGCGGGACTTCTGCAGCCCGAAGCCGATCCCGGCGAGCACCAGCGTGAGCGCCCCCGTCGCGAGCAACTGATCGCGGGTGCCGGGCTCGCGCAGCATCAGGGCGAAGATGCCGACCATGCCGATCAGCGCGACCCAGGTCAGCACCGGGTACGCCCACATCTTCACGACCAGCGTCTCCGGAGCCTCGCGCTCCGTGCGCCGCCGCAGCAGCAACTGCGAGACGGCGATGAAGATCCAGACGACCAGGATCACCGCGCCGATCATGTTGAGCAGCCATGGGAAGACATCGTCCGGGCGCCAGTAACTGAGCAGCACACACAGGAAACCGAAGACGCAGGAGGCGAGCACCGCGACGCGCGGGACACCGCCGGTGATCCGGCCGAGCGCCTTGGGGCCCTGCCCGCGCGCGACCAGCGAGTACCCCATGCGCGACGCGCCGTAGATGTTCGCGTTCATCGCGGAGAGCAGCGCGACCAGGACCACGATCTGCATCACCGTGCCGGCGCCAGGGATATCGAGGTGGTCGAGGGTGGTGACGTACGGGCCCTTGTCGGGGTCGGCGACGTCCGGGTTGTCCCACGGGACCAGGGCGACGATGACCGCCATCGAGCCGATGTAGAAGATCGCGATGCGCCACATCGCCGTCCGCACGGCCTTGGCGACACCCTCGACGGGCCGCTCCGACTCGGCCGCAGCGATGGTGACCGTCTCCAGGCCGCCGTACGCGAAGACCGAGGCGAGCAGGCCGATCACCAGGCCCTCGGAGCCTTTGGGCATGAACCCGCCGTCGCCGGTGAGATTGCTGGTGCCGGGGGCGTCCGTGCCGGGCAGCACACCGAAGATCGCCAGCAGGCCGATGATCAGGAAGAGCGCGATCGCGCCGACCTTGAGCGCGGCGAACCAGAACTCGAACTCGCCGAAGTTCTTCACGGACGCCAGGTTCGTGCTGAGGAAGACCAGCATGAACAGCGCCACCCACGCCCACTCGGGCGTCCCGGGCAGCCAGTTACTCATGATCTTCGCGGCGCCGATGCCCTCAAGCCCCACGGCCACGCACAGCAGCACCCAGAACGCCCAGCCCGCGGTGAAGCCCGCCCACGGGCCGATCGCCCGTTCCGCGTGCACCGAGAAGGAGCCCGATGCCGGGTTCGCCGCCGACATCTCACCGAGCATGCGCATCACGAGCATGACGAGGAGGCCGGATATCGCGTACGCGACGACGATCGAAGGGCCCGCCGCGGCGATGCCCGCGCCGGACCCGACGAAGAGGCCCGCGCCGATGACACCGCCGAGGGCGATCATCGACAGATGGCGCTGTTTAAGACCGTGCGTGAGGGGCTCGGCCTCGGTGGCCAAAGGAGTGGCAGTGGCGGGCGGGGAGCAGGGCGGGGCGTCGTGCATGGCGCTCGTCACTCTCGCGATTCTCGGAATGTTCCGCAACGTTTATGGGGAACCTACAGTCTGGCCGAGCATTGCCCTTCTCCGCAAAAGGGCCACTGCGCACCGGTGACTCCGTGACGCGCATCACGTATGCGCGGAGATTGCCGACCACTCTTTGTGTGAATCCCACCAAGAGGCCAACCCCCGCTTTGTCGGCGGCTGATGGTGATCGCCCGTTAACCCCTGGGCTAACGTCACGGTGTCCCTTCCTGCCTTTCCCTTCCTGCCCTAGCCCGCGGAGCCCCGATGAGCACTGCTGCCGTCCCCACCCGCCCCGGAGCGGTCCTCGCCGACCTGCTGCCGTCCGTCACCACCGCCTCGCGCGCCTTCGCCCGCGACGCGGTCCTGGTGTTCGGCGGCGCCGCCCTCACCGGCGTCGCGGCCCAGATATTCCTCCCGGTGCCTGGCTCGCCCGTCCCGGTCTCGGGCCAGACGTTCGCCGCGCTCCTGGTGGGCACGGCGCTCGGCGCCCGCCGCGGCTTCCTCTCCCTCGCGCTGTACGCGCTGGTCGGGATGGCGGGCGTGCCGTGGTTCGCGGAGGGCGCGTCGGGCATGGCCATGCCGACGTTCGGCTACATCCTCGGCATGCTGCTCGCGGCCACGGTCGTCGGCGCCCTCGCCCGCCGCGGCGGCGACCGCTCGATGCTGCGCACCGCGGGCACGATGGTGCTCGGCTCGGCCCTCATCTACGCGATCGGCGTGCCGTACCTGGCCCTGTCCACCGGCATGTCCCTGAGCGCCGCGGTCGCCGCGGGCCTGGTGCCGTTCCTCATCGGTGACGCGCTCAAGGCGGCGCTGGCGATGGGCGCGCTGCCCGCGACGTGGAAGCTGATGGGACGCCGGGACTGAGTCCGCGCGTACGAAGTAGGCGAGGGCCCGCACCACTTGGTGCGGGCCCTCGCCCCTTTTTTGCCGTACGTCCCCTACGCCAGCGGGCTTTGTGCCCTACATCAGCGGGCCCGACGGCTGGTCCACCGGAACCCGGCGCCACCCGCCGCGATCAGCAGCGCGCCGGCCAGACCGAGTGCCAGGGTGCGGTCCCCGATACCCGTGGACGGCAGGTCCGGCTTGCCGGGCTTGGCGTCCTTGCCGGGCTTCGACGGCTCCGCGGGCTTGTCGCCCTGCGCCGCCGGGGTGTTGTCCGTGCCGAGCAGCAGCGGGGTGTCGGGCGCGTTCGGCGTCGGCTTCGACGTACCGAAGGCGACCGGGCCCTGCTGCCACAGCAGCTTCTTGCCGGTGCCCTCCGTCACCGGCAGACAGATCTTGCCGGCCTTCTGGAGGTCGTAGGTCGCGGTGACGGCGTACGAACGGTTCTTGCCCGCCGCCACATTGTCGATGACACACGCGAAGCCGCTGTTGGATCCGGGGGGCAGTTGGCCCTTCGGAATCTGCCCGCAGCCCTTGACGGCGGTGATCCGCATGCCGTCGAAGCCGACCACGGTCAGGGTGATCGGACCTGTCTCCTTGGTCCCGTTGTTGACTACCTTCGCGGTGAGCTCGGTGCCTTCCGTCTTGTTGTCGACGGTGATGCGCTCCGGCAGTTCGGTTGTGATCTTCACATCGGCGATCGCTGCGGGCCCCGGCTTGCCTCCCTTGCTGCTTCCCGGCGCCGGTTCATCGGCCGCGTAGGCGCTGAACGGCAGAAAGAGAGTGGTCGCCATTGCGGCCGCCACCATTGATCCCGCAAATGTTCGATTCGGTCCCCTGTGGTTCCCTACGGTCTTTCCGATCATTTCCCGTCCCCCTCACCGCGCAACGTTCTGCAGTACAAGAAGAGGTACCACAAGATTCCGTCCAACTATGCTGTGATGGTGGCAAGTTCATGCTTCTGTCCTGGCCGCAGCCGGTGCTGAGGGAGAGGACGGTTAAATGGCGGGAATATTGGGAAAGCCGGGGACACCGGGGCTATTGGTAGCCGGTCGATACCGCCTGGTCGTTTCGATCGGCCAGGGGGGAATGGGGCGTGTGTGGCGCGCGTCCGACGAGGTTCTCGACCGGCGCGTCGCTGTGAAAGAAATGCGGATGGACGACCCCGACGCGGAGGACTGCCGCATCCGGCGTGAGCGCACACTGCGGGAGGCGCGGGCGACCGCGCGGATAGACCATCCCAATGTGGTCAGGGTCTACGACGTCGCCGAGCAGGGCGACCGCCTGTGGATCGTCATGGAGCTGGTCGACTCGCGCTCCCTGGAGCAGTTCCTGACCGAGGACGGCACGGTGACTCCGCGCGAGGCGGCGCGGATCGGCCTGGGTCTCGCGGCGGCGCTGCGTGAGGTCCACGCGGTGGGGGTGCTGCACCGTGATATCAAGCCGGGCAATGTGCTGCTCGGGCGCGCGGGGCGCGTTGTGCTCACCGACTTCGGGATCGCGGCGATTCAGGACACGACGTCGCTGACCATGGCGGGCATGCTGGTCGGCTCGCCCGACTACATGGCCCCGGAGCGGGTCGGCGGCCGCCCGCAGGGCCCGCCGTCCGACATCTGGTCGCTGGGCGCGACCCTGTGCGCCGCGGTCGGCGGGCAGTCGCCGTTCTCCCGCCCGACGACCATGGCGACCCTGCACGCGGTGCTCTACGAGGAGCCCGAAATCCCCTCCGCCGCAGGCCCGTTGGCCCCGATCCTGGCCTCGCTCCTGGTCAAGGAGCCGTCCCTGCGCCCGACCCTGGACGAGCTCCACGCACGCCTCCACCTGATCGCCAACACCCCGCCGCCGCCACCGGGTCCGCCCGCCCCGACGGGGACCGCGCCCCCCGCGGAGGCCACCGGAACGCCCGGCCCCGCCGCACGCGGGGAGGCCCCACCGGACGAGGTGCGTACGCCGCCGGGCGCATTGGTGTCCGGCCAGGCGCCACCGGGCTCCAATCCGCCGGGGCGTACGCCGTCGAGCCCTGCGCCGTCGAGCCCTGCGCCCCCGCACGCGGGACCGGCGTACGCCAGGCCGGAGCGGGTGCCGGCGTGGAGTGAGCCGGACCCCGAGGGGACGGCGCCCCAACCTCAGGCACCCGCCGCCCCTCAGGCACCCGCCGCCTCGGCCGAAGCGGGAGTCGGAGCCGGGGCTGCCCCTGTACCCGGTGCGGCGCCCGAGGCCGCTGGGGGAGCGGCACCCGTACCCCCGCCCGAGTCCGGCCGTACGCTGCCGCATTCCGGGCCGTCGGCCGAAGGCTCGGGGTCCACGGGCTGGTTGGCCGAGGCGCACGGCGACGAGAGCCGGATCCCGCCGGATGCGGGGCATGGAAATGGTGCGGAGGCTGCGGCACACCACGCGTCCGGTCCGGCCGGGTCCGCACTCCGTCCGCCGGAGCCCCGCGTGAGCCCGAGCCCAGCGGGGTCCGCGAGTTTTCCTGGACAGGCCGACGGGTCCACCCCCTCCACCCCCGTCGGGAACGCAAGCCCCGTCGGGCCGACAGCCGGGTCGCCCGCCGGCTCACGGCCGACCCGCCCCGACCCGCGCATCCGCCCTGCTGCGGCGGCGACCGCCGCGCCCGCACACCCACACACCTCGCCCCCTCGGGAGGCCACCGGCCCCCGCGGCACCACTGCTGAGCCCGCGCCGACGGAGCCCGCGCCCCCCGAACCGGCGGCATCCCGCCCCGCAGCGTCGGGCGTGGCCCACTCGCCGACCCTGGAGGCGCCCCGCCGGGCCTACGGGCCGCCGGGCACCGGCAACGCCTCCGGGCCACCGGCGCCCGCACAGGAGGCCCCGAGCCGCGCTCCGGAGCGCGAGCAGCGGGAAGTCTCGGGCCGCGCTCCGGAGCAGGAGGCCCCGGAGCCCGCCCCCGACCTCGCCCCCGACACCGCTCCCACCCGTCCCCCCACGCCCGCTTCACCCCGCCCCTGGGCCGCCCGTAAGAATCGCGTGCTCGTCGCCGCCGTCCTCACCGCCACCGCCGCCGTGGCCGCCGTCTTGATCGCCACCGCCGGCGACCCGGGCGGCAGCAACGGAGGTGACCCCAGCAGCAGCCCGACCGTCGCCGGCACCTCCCGCCCACCGAGTGACTCCGGCACAGGCGGGGGCACCACCGAGCCCATCCCCACGCCGCCCCCCGGCGCCCGCAACGAGACAGGCTTCGCCTGGGTGCCGCCCAAGAGTTGGACGCGCAGCGCTAAGAGCCCGTCCAACGTCCACTACCACTCGCCCGACGGGCAACAAGAAATCGCCGGCCTGTACGCACTCGCACGCGGCGGCGATCTTCTTGCTCAGTGGCAACAGTTCGAGCAGGAGTCCCTGGACGTCCCGGATTATCGGAAGGAGCGCCTGGAGCGCACCACCTTCAAGGGCCGGCCGGCCATCGTCTGGGAGTACTTCTTCACGGACGACGGCCGGCCCTGGCGCGCCCGCCAGCTCGGCTTCAACGCCGGCGGCAAGTCGTACCAGGTCAACCTCTGGTACGCGCCCGACACCAGGACCGAAGCCCTGCGTGCCTACGACCGGGTGACGGACTCCTTCACACCGCTCTGATCCGTCGGACCGGCAGGCCCGGCCAGGTCGGCAGGCCCGTCAGGCCCGGCCAGGTCGGTCGGGTCGGCGGACGCGTTCTTCCGCAGCTTCTCGCGGATCAGCGCGATACCGATCACCAGCGCCGCGACCAGCAGCGAAAGCAGCACCTGCTTACGGGGCTCACCGTCGTCGTAGATCATGTAGCCGATCACGAACACGATCATCGCCGCGGTCGCGTACGTCAGATACGGGAAGAGCCACATCTTCACGACGAGCTTCTCCGGCGCCTCGCGCAGGATGATCCCGCGCATCTTGAGCTGCGTCAGGCAGATGACCAGCCACACGAACAGCGCCACCGCGCCCGACGAGTTCAGCAGGAACGCGAAGACCGTGTCGGGCCACATGTAGTTGAAGAAGACGGCGATGAAGCCGAAGGCGACCGACGCGAGGATCGCCGTGCGCGGAACACCGTGCCCGACCGTCTTGGCGAAGGACTTCGGCGCGTCCCCGCGCTTGCCCAGCGAGAACGCCATGCGCGAGGCCGTGTAGAGCCCGGAGTTCAGGCAGGAGAGCACCGCGGTCAGCACGATGACGTTCATGATCTGACCTGCGTGCGGGATGCCGATCGAGTTCAGCGCGGCGACGTACGAACCGTCCTTGAGGATCGACTTGTCGTTCCACGGCAGCAGCGTCAGCACGACGAAGATCGAGCCGAGGTAGAAGATGCCGATACGCCAGATCACGCTGTTGGTGGCCTTGCGGATGGCCCGCTCCGGGTCCTCGGACTCACCGGCGGCCAGCGTGACGATCTCGCTGCCCATGAAGGAGAAGACGACCATCAGGACGCCGGTCAGGATCGCGCCTGGCCCCTTGGGGAAGAATCCGCCGCTGTCCGTGAGGTGGGCGAAGCCCGCCCCCGGGTTGTCCGAGCCCGGCAGCAGGCCGAAGACCGCGAGCAGACCGATGATCACGAAGGCGCTGATCGCGACGACCTTGATCCCCGCGAACCAGAACTCGAATTCGCCGTACGACGCCACCGAGGCCAGGTTCGTGGCGGTCAGCACGACCATCACGATCAGTGCCCAGCCCCACTGCGGGATTGCCGGTATCCAGCCTTCGAGGATCAGTGCGCCCGCGGTCGCCTCGACGGCGAGCACCACGACCCAGAAGAACCAGTAGAGCCAGCCGATGGAGAAGCCCGCCCAGCGCCCGAGGGCCCGGTCCGCGTAAGCCGAGAACGACCCGGAGGTCGGATTCGCCGCGGCCATTTCCCCGAGCATTCGCATCACGAAGACGACCAGCGTGCCCACGAGTGCGTACGACAGGAGGATCGCCGGACCCGCCGCGGCGATGCCGCCGCTCGACCCGACGAAGAGGCCGGCGCCGATGACGCCGCCGATGGCGATCATGGACAGATGGCGGTTCTTCAGACCGGCCTGGAGACCATCGGTAGGCTGCGAATTCCCGGGTTCCCCGGGGTTTTCGCCTGCCTTCGTAAGGGTCGGCTGCGTGCTCATGCACAATCCTTAACTTCTGGGTTCGCTCGGGTGACGAGCCCCCGCATTGAAACCCGACGTTCATCCAGGACGGAAGAGCCGAATCCGGATCGTTGTACGGGGAGCGGGGTCCCGACCCCGGCGACGGCTGCCCGGCTCCGCTCGTGCCACACTCGACCCATGCGCGTGTACCTCGGTTCCGACCATGCCGGATACGAACTCAAGAACCACCTCGTGGAGTGGCTCAAGGCCCACGGCCACGAGCCCGTGGACTGCGGTCCCCACGTCTACGACGCCCTGGACGACTACCCGCCGTTCTGCCTGCGCGCCGCCGAAAAGGCCGCCGCGGACCCCGACGGGCTCGGCATCGTGATCGGTGGCTCGGGCAACGGCGAGCAGATCGCCGCGAACAAGGTCAAGGGTGTACGTGCCGTGCTGGCCTGGAGCGAGCAGACCGCCGCCCTCGGCCGCGAGCACAACAACGCCAATGTGATCTCGGTCGGCGGCCGGATGCACACCCGGGAAGAGGCGACGAAGTTCGTCGAGATCTTCCTGTCCACGCCCTACACGGGCGAGGAGCGCCACCAGCGCCGCATCGACATGCTCGCGGCCTACGAGACGACCGGTGACCTTCCCCCGGTCCCGGCGCACCACCCGCAGCAGGACTGACCGAGCCGACCGTTCTCCCTGTGCCGCCGGGGCATCGCCCCTCGGCGGCACGGCCATGTCCCCGAGGAGCGACGCCGTGCCCGAAGGGCATACGATCCACCGCCTCGCCGACGACCACCGCGACCGCTTCGCGGGCAGGACCGCCCGCGTCACCAGCCCGCAGGGCAAGTTCTCCGACAGCGCGGCGCTCATCGACGGCCATGTCATCGACGACACGGACGCCCATGGCAAGCACCTCTTCCTCGGCTTCGGCGGCGTCGGCTGGGTCCATATCCACCTCGGCCTCTTCGGCAAGCTCGGCTTCGGCGCGGCCCCCGCCCCGCCCCCGGCCGACACGGTCAGGCTGCGGCTCGTGAACTCCGAGGCGTACGCCGATCTGCGCGGCCCCACCACCTGCGCCCTGATCACGGACGCCGAGAAGCAGGCGATACACGAGCGGCTCGGACCCGACCCGCTGCGCCCCGGCCAGGACGCGGAGAAGGCCTGGCGGCGGATCTCCCGCAGCCGGGTCACCGTCGCGGCCCTGCTCATGGACCAGAAGGTCGTCGCGGGCGTCGGCAACGTCTACCGCGCCGAGGTCCTCTTCCGGCATGGCATCGACCCGTACCGCGCGGGCAAGGACCTCACCCGCCGCGAGTGGGACGCGATCTGGGCGGACCTCGCCGCGCTCATGCGCGAGGGCGTACGCAACAACCGCATCGACACCGTCCGCCCCGAGCACATGCCGGACGAGATGGGCCGCCCGCCACGCGTCGACGACCACGGCGGCGAGGTCTACGTCTACCGCAGGGCCCAACTGCCCTGCCACATCTGCGGCGCGGAGATCCGTATCGCTCCGCTCGCCGCCCGCAATCTCTTCTGGTGCCCAGGGTGTCAGCAGAGCTGAGGGCCAGTGCTAGAAGCCGTGCGGCAGCCACGGCGCGACGTCCGAGCCGAACGCCACCGAGGCCTCCGCCAGCGCCCCGTGCCGCCGCTCCCGCACCCGCCCGGCGCCCGCCAGCGCGGTCAGGCTCGTTCCGCCGAGATACGCCGCGCCCAACTCCCGTACGGACAGCGCCAGATCGGCGGGCTCGTCCGTCCGCTTGCAGGACGCACCGCCCTTGGCGTCCCCCGTCAGCCGCCAACGCCCCTCATTCCAGGGGCAGAACGCGTCGGTGACCTCGAAGACGACATCCACGGGCACCTGGAAGGTCCGGGCCTCCAGGGCCGCGCCGACGTCCACCAGCCGCACATACAGCGAGTCGCGCACCCGTACGTCGCACCGGCGGATGTCGGACACCAGCTGCTGCCAGGCGTCGTCCACCGGCCTGTTGCGCGTCCGGAGCGTCGACGTCAGGTCGATGTCGAAGAGGAAGCGCCACAGCGCCGCGTACGCCGCCGGGTCGAGCGCCTCGCAGTCCCGCAGTACGACGATGCCTTCGGCCCCCGTCCACTCCCAGTCGGGCTTCACCTGGTAGCGGGCGTACCCCACGGTCTCCCCGTCCCGCTCCGCCAGCACGCACTGCAGCGGTGAAGTGCCCTCGCGGTCACTCTCCCGGTCGATCAGCGGCAGGCCCTCCCAGCCGGGCGCGCGCGCCACCATGCCGGGCCGTCCCGTCACCAGCTGCGCGTACACCGCCTCGCACGCGCCCTGCGCGTCGGCGGGCTTCGCGAACCGCACCCGTACGTTGTCCGTCCCGTCCGGCACCGCGAGCCGCACCCGCGAGGTGTTGATCTCGGCGGCCAGCTGCTGGGTGGCGCAGCCGTACCCGAAGCGGCCGTAGATCGCGGGCTCGGACGCGGTCAGCACGGCGAGCGGCTCACCGGCCGCCCGTACGTCGTCCAACTGGCGCCGCATCATCGACCTGAGGATCCCGCGCCGCCGGTGAGTCGCCGTCACGCTCACCATGGTCACGCCCGCCGAGGGCACGAGCGCGCCGCCCGGCACCGACAGGCGGAAGCTGAAGGCCCCGGCCGTGCCCACACACTCCTCGCCGTCCCAGACGCCGATCGACCGGTCGAGCTCCGTCAGTTTCTTCCAGAGGGCGCGCTCCTCCGGGGCTTCCGCGACACCACCGAAGGCGAGCTCCAACTTGCCATACCACTCGTCCCACTCGTCCGGCCGCAGTACCCGAAGTTCTGTAGTCATATGCCATGACTACCAGCGCTCCGGCATTCGAGCGACCCGATTTCGAACGCAATGTCACGGGGGTCCCCCTGCGGAGGAGCGCCAGGGATAGATAGGGTCCACCGCAATGGCACGCGGAGTAGGAGCAGACTCGTTCTCGGCCCGGACGCGCAAGTCGGCGCACCGGGTCCGTATCGCGCTGCGCAAGTCCGGCGTCGACTATTTCCGCGGCGACGGCTCCGACTGGATCGCGCTGGCGGGTCTCCTGCTGACCGTCCCGGCGATCGCGCTGGGCACGATTGCCATGCCGATCTGGTGCGCGCCGTCCGCGCTGGTCCTGCCGATCGTGGCCGGTGGGCTGCTGCTGCGCCCCGCGAGCCTGCTCAGCCTGTACGCGGCGGCCGCGGCCGCGCTCATCGTCGAGTCGATCGTGCTCGGCCCGTACACGCAGGGGCCGGCCCGTGTCACGCCTGGCACCGTCCTGACCGTGGCCGCGTGCGGCTTCTTCGGGCTGGTCATCGCGCAGTTCAGGGCCAGGGTCGGCGTCCCCTGGCGGCGCGGCGGCACGATGCTCTTCGACCTGCGCGAGCGCATCCGGGTGCAGAGCGCGCTGCCGCGCCTCCCGCAGAAGTGGCACCGCGAGATGGCGCTGCGGCCGGCCGGCGGGCAGTCGTTCTCCGGCGACTTCGTGGTCGCCGCCCGCACGAACGGGGGGCGCACGCTCGAAGTCGTCCTCACCGATGTGTCGGGCAAGGGCATGGACGCGGGGTCCCGGGCGCTACTGCTGTCCGGGGCGTTCGGCGGCCTCCTCGGTCAGCTGCCGCCGCACGGCTTCCTGCCCGCAGCGAACGCGTATTTGCTCCGCCAGGACTGGGACGAAGGCTTCGCCACCTCCATCCATCTGGTGCTCGATCTGGACTCCGGCGACTACGAGCTGCTGTCGGCGGGCCACCTGCCGGCGCTCCAGCTCCACGCGGGCAGCGGGCGCTGGGAGGAGAAGACCGGCATCGGGCCGTTGCTCGGGGTCTACGACGGTGCCCAGTTCGATCCGGTGAAGGGCTCGCTGCGCCCCGGCGATGTCTTGATGATGTTCACGGACGGTCTTGTTGAGGCGTCGGGACGGGACATCGCGGAAGGAATCGACCGGCTTACGGGGGAGGCGGACCGGTACGTCGCCTCTGGATTTGAGGGCGCGGCCTGGCATCTCATTGAAGCGGTCGCTAAGGACGTCAATGATGATCGGGCGTTGTTGCTGATCTGCCACGAGGCGTGAGGTGCGCCGTGGTGCCGGGGGCCGTGGCCTCCGGGAGCGGCGTTCGGGACTGCATGATTTAGGCGCACTGCGGGGTCGCCGAAGGCCCTGGCGGGGAAGAGGCCCACAAATCACGTTTTACGTCCCGAACACCACTCCCTACGGCCCCGACCCCCTCCCGCCGTCGAGTCCCGCGGGCCCTCGTCACACCAGGTGCCGTCCGGCGTCCAGGTCGATCGCCGACTTTGCCCGGTCGACCGCCTCCTGGGACGCGGGGCCGCCCGGGTTGTCCAGGGCGATGGCCTGGTTCAGGGCTACGAAGGGGCGCATGCGGGCCTCCGTGCGGGCGTATGCGGTGAGGTGGTTACTGCTGTCCCGGCCGAGCTCTTCCGCAAGCACGTACGCGCCCACCAGGGCCAGGCTCGTGCCCTGGCCGGACAGGGGCGAGGCGCAGTAACCGGCGTCACCGAGCAGCGTGACGCGTCCCTTCGACCAGCTGTCCATGCGGATCTGCGCCATTGAGTCGAAGTAGAAGTCTGGGGCGGTGTGCATTGCTCTGAGCAGCCTGGGGGTTTCCCAGCCCAGGCTGCTGAGTGCTTCGGCGACGAGCTTTTTCTGGCGGTCGGTGTCGCGGTAGTCGTAGCCGTCGGCGAGCGGCGGTGCCTCGAAACCCGCCATGACCCTGAGCTCGGTGTTGTCGCGCACCGGGTAGATGCCGTAGCCCGCGGTGCCCTCGCGCAGCCACATCTGCCAGTTGTCGAGGCCGAGGAAGTTCTCGGCGCTGAAGGATCCGCCCTACCGGCAGATCGCCAGGGAGTGGGAGGTCGCGCCGGCCACCGCCACCAAGGCGCTGGCGACCCTGCGGCAGGAGGGTCTGGTCGAGGCCGAGCCCCGCGTGGGCACCGTCGTGGCCGCCGCCCGCACGGCCCGGCGCCGGGCCGTGCCCGAGCCCGACCGTGAGCTGACCCGTGACCGTATCGTGCGCGCCGCCGTCGCCCTCGCCGACGCCGAGGGGCTTGCCGCTCTGTCGATGCGCGGGGTCGCCGCCCGGCTCGGGGTCGCCGCGATGTCGCCGTACCGCTATGTGACCAGCAAGGACGACCTTGTGCTGCTCATGGCCGATGCCGTGTACGGGGAACTGGCCTACCCGTCGGCGGTCGACGCGCCCGAAGGCTGGCGGGCACGGCTGGAGTTGGGTGCGTACACCCTGTGGGCGCTGCACCGCAGGCACCCGTGGCTCGCGCACATCAGCTCGCTCGGCCGCCCGCTGATGCTGCCCAACCTGATGGTGCACGCCGAGTGGGCGCTGAGCGCGCTGGACGGCCACGGGCTCGGTGCGGAGACCCTGATGAATCTGCATGTGCTGGTGTACGCGCATGTCCAAGGCCTCGCGGTCCATCTGGAGCGCGAGGCCCAGGCCGAGGCGGCGACCGGGCTTTCGGAGGACGACTGGATGGACCGGCAGACGCCTGCGCTGGAAGCGCTGGCTTCGTCCGGCGCCTTCCCGACCTTCGCGAAGGTCACCGGGGCCCTCGCGGACGGGTACGACCTCAACCTGGACGCGCTGTTCGAGCTGGGGCTCACCGCGATGCTCGACGGTCTCGCCCGGGTGGTCGAGGACCCCGCCCGGGGCTGAGGGCGGGGTCCTCGCGGGGTCAGCTCACCAACTCGCGTTCGTGCGCGGCCCGTCCGCCCGGCAGGATCCGGGCCAGCCGATGTTGAACGCCCTGACGGGCGAGGCCCCGTACATCCCGCCGGTCGTCTACGGCTCGTTCGTCGCCGCGACACTGCTGCTGGGCTGGGCATCCACCTCACTGCCGGCCCGCGCGGCCATGCGGTAAGTGTGGGGGCATGACCTATCTGACCCTGACCGAGGTGGAAGCCGTCGCGCGCGACGCGCACGCGACACAGACCGACAAGGCGGGACGCCCGTACGTGGAGCACCTCCAGGCCGTCGCCGAAGGGGTACGCACCAGGGGCGGCACCCAGCAGCAGATCGCGGCGGCCTGGCTGCACGACGCGGTGGAGGACGACGCGCTGTCCCACGAGTGGCTGGAGAGCGCCGAACTGCCGCGCTCTGTCAAGGACATGGTGCTGGCCGTCACCAAGCGCCCGGGGGAGGACAGGGCGGCGTACACCGCCCGCATCCTGGCGACACCGGGCGCACTGCTGGTCAAGGAGGCGGACCTCGCACACAACGCGGACCCCGGTCGCCTCGCCGTACTCGACGAGGTGACCAGGGCCCGGCTCACGCTCAAATACACGGAGGTACGCCGCCTCCTCGGCCTCTCCTAGGGTGGTCCGCCCCAGGAGGCGCCCGGCCTAGGAGGAGCGCCCGGCGAACTGCCGCTCCCGCTCGGGCTGCTGCTCGCTCTCCCGCTTGCGCGCGGTCTCTCCCGCGTCGCGGCGGAACGCCCAGTCCATCTTGGGCTCCAGCGCGAACCGGAAGAACCGCCGCACCGGCGGGGTGCAGAACAGGGTGACCGCGACGGCGAACACCACCGTCACGAAGATCTCGCCGAGCGGCGTCGACAGCCAGGTGTACGTCTCGAACCAGCCCGCGTACCCGGCGCCCTTCACCAGGAAGCCATGGAGCAGATAGCCGCCGAGGGTGCCGGCGCCCAGCACCGTGAACCACATCGTGCGGCCCGGCACCCACGCCAGGAAGCAGACGGTGAGGACCAGCGAGCAGCCGAAGAGCGCGAAGGGCATGACGACCCCGGCCCACCACGGAGCGCCGATCTCCTGGGCGGAACTGCTGTGGTAGAACCACCCGAGCGACAGGCGCGGGGCGACCCAGTAGGCGAAGAGCAGGGAACCCAGGAGGACTGGCAGCGCCAGCAGCCTGACCTCGCGACGCCGCACCATCTGCCAGTGCTCGGGCTTCAGCATCAGGCCCAGCACGAAGAACGGCAGGAACTGCAATACGCGCTGCAGATTGAGGGCGTCACCGATGTTGGAGGTGACGGACGCGAGGACGGCAAGGCCGAGTGCGACCGGCATCGGGTGGCGCAGCGCCTGCCACAGCGGGGTGGTCACCCGCCAGATGAACAGCGCGACCAGGAACCAGGTCAGATACCAGGGGTCCTGCAGGCTGATCGGGTGGCCGGGATCATTGCCGACCCACCGCTTGAAGAAGGTGTAAGCGATCTCGAAGAGCACATACGGAACCGCGACGCCCGTGACGAGTCGCTGGAGCTTCTTGCGGCTCATGTCGAAGCTGCGCGAGAAGTAGCCGGAGATGATGATGAAGGCCGGCATGTGGAAGCTGTAGACCACCATGTAGATCGCCCTGGTGGTGCGGCTGCCGTCCATCACCGGCTCCCACGCGTGCGCCATGGCGACGAACACGATGGCCAGGTACTTGGCGTTGTCGAAGAACGCGTCGCGGTGCTTCGCGACGGGGGCGCCCTTGGGGGAGGGCGTGGGTACTGCTTCGGCCCCGGACCACGAGAACGTCATGGCGGTCCGTGCAAGGGGGGCTTCGGGCTCCGACTCCCGGGCCGGGGGGAGCGGGGCCCTCTGATATCCGTGCGGAGCATGAAACATCTGAGGCACCCTAGCCGTGGCGGATCGATTTCGTAAAACCCCGTTCTCACCCATCTGCTATTTGCGCGGTTACCCCATTGGTGGACAACGAGGCACAGCCGTACATGGTTATGGCGCAGGTCACATTTTCGACCTGTTATGACCTGACTAGTCCCGCTTAAATGGTGCATACCGTCGACGGGCGACTCCGGTGAAATGTCCGGCTCATTACGCCTTTGTCGACCGGCCCGGAGTGTGAGTGGCCACTATTCGAATTTCCCGCGAACAGTATGTGTGGGTAATGAAACGATCAAGCTCAATTCGCTTCCGCGCGAGACCGTTCAATTCGGCGGTGTGCGCGTGGCGCCCGCGCCGGAGTGCGCGCCGGGCGCATCGAAGGCGCCAACCGGCCTCCCACGTTCCGTCACCCGGCAGCCACCAGTGGCGAGTTGGTGGCACGATGGAGGCTTGCGGGTGTGTGCCGGGTCGTGCGCTCCCGGGCCGGCAAGGCGGACCGACCAAAGGTGTGATCAGTTGTGGCCATCTCACTGTCTGTGGTGCTTCTGTTGGCGATCGTGCTGGTGGTGCTGATCCGCGGGGGTTCGATCAAGGCGGGGCCCGCGGTGGTGGCCGTGCTCTTCGGCTTCTTCCTCGCGTCCAGCGGCATGGCACCGTCCATCAACCGCTTCCTGGATTCGATAGCGGACACCATCAACCAGATCAGCTTCTGAGCGCGTTCGTACGCGCCCTCCGGGCATGAAAAAACCTCCGGCCCGGTCTCGGTGAGTACTCACCGAGACCGGGCCGGAGGCCGTGGAGCGGGCGACGGGAATCGAACCCGCGTAGCTAGTTTGGAAGACTAGGGCTCTACCATTGAGCTACGCCCGCACATGTCGCGCCGCAGGTCGAGGTGACCGCGGCACGGAGAGCATCGTAGCGGGTTCCGGCCGCTCGGCGCACACCCGATAATGCGGTGGACGGGGCGGCGGGCCGGGTCGCGAACAATGCGGCGGACGTGCCGTCCGCAGGCATGTACCCTTCGTGTCGCACCGACGGGGTGTGGCGCAGCTTGGTAGCGCGTCCGCTTTGGGAGCGGAAGGTCGTCGGTTCGAATCCGGCCACCCCGACCATCATCACCTTTACCGGCAGGGTTGCCGGCAGGGTCCCCGTGCGATCACGATCAAGATCGCATTGTGGGACTGCTCCTGCTTGCCGTTACTATGCAAGCTGCGTGCCCGTGTGTCTGATGTACCGGGCCCGATCGGCGAAGCCGCCACCGTGCGGCCCAGCAGAACCCCAGAAGTCAGCCCCAAGGAGACCGAACCGTGAAGAGCGCCGTGGAGACCCTGAACCCGACCCGGGTTCGGCTCAGCATTGAGGTGCCCTTCGAGGAGCTCAAGGACAGCCTCGACGCGGCGTACAAGAAGATCAACCAGCAGGTCACGGTGAAGGGCTTCCGCAAGGGAAAGATCCCGAACCGAGTCATCGACCAGCGGTTCGGCCGTGGAGCTGTGCTGGAGGAGGCCGTCAACGACGCCCTCCCGAAGTTCTACACCGAGGCTGTCAACGAGGGTGAGCTGAACGTTCTCGGCCAGCCCGACGTCGACATCACCGAGCTGAAGGACGGCGAACTGCTGTCCTTCACCGCCGAGGTCGACATCCGCCCGACGATCGAGATTCCGGACTACTCCGGCATCGCGGTCGAGGTGGACGCCATCGAGGTCAAGGACGAGGACGTCGACAAGGCCGTGGAGGAGCTGCGCGAGCGCTTCGCCTCCACCAACCCGGTCGAGCGCGCCGCCGCCGAAGGCGACGTCGTGACGCTCGACCTGGAGGCCAAGGTCGACGGCGAGGTCCTGGAGGACGGCGTCGCCGAGGGTGTCTCGTACACCATCGGTTCCGGCGAGCTCCTCGAAGGCATTGACGACGCCGTGACGGGCCTGGAGGCCGGTGGCGAGGCCACCTTCACCTCCGCGCTCAAGGGCGGCACCGCCGAGGGCAAGGAGGCCGAGGTCGCCGTAAAGGTCACCGCGGTCGCCGCTCGCGAGCTGCCCGAGCTGGATGACGACTTTGCGCAGATGGCGAGCGAGTTCGACACACTGGACGAGCTCAAGGCCGACAGCCGCAAGCGCCTCGAAAGCACCAAGCAGTACGACCAGGCCACGCAGGCCCAGGAGCGCGTCCTCGACGAGCTGCTGAAGCTGGCGGAGGTCCCGATCCCCGAGAAGCTTCTCGCGGACGAGGTCAACACCCGCAAGCACAACCTGGAGAACCACCAGCTCGGCCAGATGGGCCTGGATCTTGAGAAGTACCTTGAGATCCAGGGCAAGACGGCCGAGGAGTTCGAAGCCGAGCTCTCCGAGCAGGCCGTCAAGGGCATCAAGACCCAGTTCATCCTTGACGAGCTCGTCAACAAGGAGAAGCTGAACGTCAACCAGGAGGAGCTCACCGAGCACCTCATGCGGCGTGCGGCCACCTCCGGCATGAGCCCCGACCAGTTCGCCCAGGCCGTCGTCGAAGGCGGCCAGGTTCCGATGCTCGTCGGCGAGGTCGCCCGCGGCAAGGCGCTGGCCGTGGTGGTCGAGGCCGCCAAGGTCACCGACACCAACGGTGAGCTCGTCGAGCTCGACGACGAGGATGAGGACGAGGACGAGGCTTCCGAGTCCTCCGAGGCTTCCGACACCGTGGAAGCGGTCGAGGCGGCCTCCGAGACCGACCAGGCCGACGCGTCGGCCGAGGCCGGCGACGCCGAGCTCAAGGACAAGACCGAGGCCTGAGCCTCTGCCTGATTCCTTACGCGGCGGGCCCGGACGCTTCACGCGTCCGGGCCCGCCGTCGTACACCGGTACGGGCCCGGACCTTGCGCTCCGAGCGAACAGTTCGGGAAGCGGGATGGCGTTGTCCTACCTGCGCGTTAGGGTCCATGAAGAGGAGCGTGGGGAGTCCCCGCCTTCCGGTACGAAGACGCTGAGACGGCTGGAGCCGTCAGAGACGAGCAGGTGGATACGTGACGAATCTGATGCCCCAGGCCGCCGGTGAGCCGTCCTTCGGTGGTGGCCTCGGCGACCAGGTCTACAGCCGACTGCTCGGCGAGCGCATTATCTTCCTCGGACAGCAGGTCGACGATGACATCGCCAACAAGATCACGGCACAGCTGCTTCTCCTTGCCGCCGAACCGGACAAGGACATCTACCTCTACATCAACAGCCCCGGTGGCTCGGTGACCGCAGGCATGGCCGTCTACGACACCATGCAGTACATCCCGAACGACGTGGTCACGATCGGTATGGGCATGGCGGCCTCGATGGGCCAGTTCCTGCTCACCGGTGGCGCCGCAGGCAAGCGCTTCGCGCTGCCGAACACCGACATCCTCATGCACCAGGGCTCCGCGGGTCTCGGTGGCACCGCCTCCGACATCAAGATCCAGGCCGAGCAGCTTCTCCGTACGAAGAAGCGCATGGCCGAGATCACCGCACTGCACTCGGGCCAGAGCATCGAGACGATCATCCGCGACGGTGACCGCGACCGCTGGTTCTCGGCCGAAGAGGCCAAGGCGTACGGCATCATCGACGACATCATGGCCTCCGCCTCGGGTGTTCCGGGTGGTGGCGGCACCGGGGCCTGAGCCCCCGCAGCCGAACCTCCCCAGCCCACCGAACGCCACCAGGATGGTGAACACCCACATGAACGACTACTCCGCGAGCGGCCTCTACACGGGCCCCCAGGTAGACAACCGCTACATCGTCCCGCGCTTCGTCGAGCGCACCTCGCAGGGCACGCGTGAGTACGACCCGTACGCGAAGCTCTTCGAGGAGCGCGTGATCTTCCTCGGCGTGCAGATCGACGACGCCTCCGCCAACGACGTCATGGCGCAGCTGCTGTGCCTGGAGTCGATGGACCCGGACCGCGACATCTCGATCTACATCAACAGCCCCGGCGGCTCGTTCACGGCCCTCACGGCCATCTACGACACGATGCAGTTCGTGAAGCCGGACATCCAGACGGTCTGCATGGGCCAGGCGGCCTCCGCCGCCGCCGTGCTGCTCGCCGCCGGTACGCCCGGCAAGCGGATGGCTCTGCCGCACGCCCGTGTCCTCATCCACCAGCCGTCCTCGCAGACCGGCCGCGAGCAGCTCTCCGACCTGGAGATCGCGGCCAACGAGATCCTGCGGATGCGCGCTCAGCTGGAGGAGATGCTCGCGAGGCACTCCACCACCCCGCTGGAGAAGATCAGCGAGGACATCGAGCGCGACAAGATCCTCACGGCCGACGGCGCTCTCGCGTACGGCCTGATCGACCAGATCGTGTCCACCCGTAAGACGACGGCTCAAGCGGCCGCCTGATACGTACCCACCCCTTGGCACCGTCCACGACAATGTGAACCGTGCCAAGGGGGGCCCGTACGAGGGTCCGGGCAAGGTACCGTCGGATATGAGGCACCAGGAGTCGCTGAACCAGGCGTCTCCCAGGCGAAGGGGAAGCACCTCGTGGCACGCATCGGTGATGGCGGCGACCTGCTCAAGTGCTCGTTCTGCGGCAAGAGCCAGAAGCAGGTGAAGAAGCTCATCGCAGGGCCCGGTGTGTACATCTGCGACGAGTGCATCGATCTCTGCAACGAGATCATCGAGGAGGAGCTCGCCGAGACCTCGGAAGTGCGCTGGGAAGAGCTTCCCAAGCCGCGCGAGATCTACGAGTTCCTTGAGGGCTACGTCGTCGGGCAGGAGCCCGCGAAGAAGGCGCTCTCGGTAGCGGTCTACAACCACTACAAGCGCGTCCAGGCCGGCGAGAACGGCGGAGCGGCCGGGCGTGAGGACGCGATCGAACTCGCCAAGTCCAACATCCTGTTGCTGGGCCCCACGGGCTCCGGCAAGACGCTCCTCGCGCAGACGCTGGCCCGGATGCTCAATGTCCCGTTCGCCATCGCGGACGCGACGGCGCTGACGGAGGCCGGCTATGTCGGCGAGGACGTCGAGAACATCCTACTGAAGCTGATCCAGGCCGCTGACTACGACGTCAAGAAGGCCGAGACCGGGATCATCTACATCGACGAGATCGACAAGGTCGCCCGCAAAAGCGAGAACCCGTCGATCACGCGCGACGTATCGGGCGAAGGCGTCCAGCAGGCGCTGCTCAAGATCCTGGAAGGCACGACCGCCTCGGTCCCGCCGCAGGGCGGACGCAAGCACCCGCACCAGGAGTTCATCCAGATCGACACGACGAACGTGCTGTTCATCGTGGGCGGCGCGTTCAGCGGTCTGGAGAAGATCATCGAGTCGCGGGCGGGTGCCAAGGGCATCGGCTTCGGCGCGACGATCCGCTCCAAGCGGGAGATCGAGGCGAGCGACCAGTTCCAGGCGGTCATGCCGGAGGACCTGGTGAAGTTCGGGATGATCCCCGAGTTCATCGGCCGCCTCCCGGTCCTGACCTCGGTCCACAACCTGGACCGCGAAGCGCTGCTGCAGATCCTCATCGAGCCGCGCAACGCACTGGTCAAGCAGTACGAGCGGCTCTTTGAACTCGACGGCGTGGAGCTGGAGTTCGAGCACGAGGCGCTTGAGGCGATCGCGGACCAGGCGATCCTCCGCCAGACGGGCGCGCGCGGTCTGCGCGCCATCATGGAGGAGGTCCTGATGTCGGTGATGTACGAGGTCCCGTCCCGCAAGGACGTGGCCCGCGTAGTCATCACGGCCGAAGTGGTCCGCTCCAACGTGTACCCGACGCTGGTCCCGCGCATCGTGGGCAAGGGCGAGCGCCACGAGAAGTCCGCGTAGCGGTTACGCGCAGCACGTACGACGCAGGGGCGCCCGGCCAGTCAACTGGCCGGGCGCCCCTGCGTGTTACCCCGTACGGCGGGTCACGCCTTGGTGCGGGCCGTGTTGTAGAGCTTGGCGGCGATGTTCGCGGCCTCCTCCTGGGACGCGCCCGAGCCGCCGGTGGCCGCCGCGGCCACGTCGATGAGTGTCACGGCGCCGAGGGTGCTGTAGTCGGTCCAGGCGCAGATCGGGAGCTGGGTCTCCTTCGGCCCCTTCTCCGCGCTGCCGTCTCCGCTCGGGTTTGTGATCTTGAAGTTCTGGCACTTCATCAAGGCGCCCTCAAAGCCGTCGGGCGTGACGGCCTCGGGGCTTCCCACGGGCTCGAACGTGATCCCCTTGTCCAGCCCCTCGCCCGTGGCGACGCCCGCGAAGTAGCCGTCGAGGGCCTTCTCGGGGTCGGTGATCTCGCCCCACACGCCGTACAGGGACGCCTGCTTCGGCTTCAGCGGGTCCTTGCCCTTGTACTGGGCGCCGAGCGACTGCGGGTTCTTGACGCCGACCCCTTCGAGCCGCGTCTTCTCCTTGCCGGTCGAGGCGCCGGCAGGCTTGCCGTCCGTGCTCTTCGTGTACTCGCCTGCGGTCGCGGGGGGAACGATCTTGTACCCCTTGGTGTCGTCGGCCACATCGCTGTTGCTGCCGCCGCCCATGGTCAGGAAGTACGCACCGCCCGCGATCACTGCCAGCGCCACAACCACCACGCCCACGATCAGCCCCGTCTTCTTCTTCGGCGCGGCCGGCGGGGGCGGCGGGAACTGGCCGCCGCCGTACTGGGGCTGCTGGCCGTAGGGGCCCGGCTGCTGGGGCTGGCCGTACGGGGCCTGCTGCTGGCCCTGCTGCGGGTAGCCGTAGCCCTGCGGCGGCGGAGCCTGCTGCGGGTAGCCGTAGCCGGGCTGGCCCTGCGGCTGCGGGGGCTGCTGACCGTACGGGTTGGGCTGGCCCTGCGGGGGCGGCTGCTGGCCGTACGGACCCGGCTGCTGCGGCTGCTGGCCGTAGGGGCCCGGCTGCTGGGGCTGCCCGTCGTACGGGCCCGGCTGGTTGTAGCTCATTACTGGGTTCCCCTCCAGATGTTTACGCGTTCCGAACATCCTGACGGAACCTCGAACATCATGAGGCGGCGGGGCCCTCGCCGGGTACCAGGAATCCGGTTTCGGTACGGGGTCGTGACGCCCGTAAACTGAGCCTGTGACCGAGAACTCTCAGCAACAGCCCGCAGCCCCCGCCCCCGAACTGCCGACCCAGTACGCGCCGGCCGAGGTAGAGGGGAAGCTGTACGAACGCTGGGTGGAGCGCGGTTACTTCGAAGCCGACGCGAAGAGCGACAAGCCGCCGTTCACCGTCGTCATCCCGCCGCCGAACGTCACAGGATCGCTCCACCTGGGGCACGCCTTCGAGCACACGCTCATCGACGCCCTCACCCGCCGCAAGCGCATGCAGGGCTACGAGACCCTCTGGCAGCCCGGCATGGACCACGCCGGCATCGCCACCCAGAACGTCGTCGAGCGCGAGCTCGCCAAGGAGGGCAAGTCCCGCCACGACCTGGGGCGTGAGGCGTTCGTCGAGCGTGTCTGGAAGTGGAAGGAAGAGTCGGGCGGCCAGATCTCCGGGCAGATGAAGCGCCTCGGTGACGGTGTCGCGTGGTCGCGCGAGCGCTTCACCATGGACGAGGGCCTGTCCAAGGCCGTCCAGACGATCTTCAAGAAGCTGTACGACGACGAGCTGATCTACCGCGCCGAGCGCATCATCAACTGGTGCCCGCGCTGTCTGACGGCCATCTCCGACATTGAGGTCGAGTACCAGGAGGACGACGGCGAGCTCGTCTCCGTCCGGTACGGCTCCGGGGACGCCGAGATCGTCGTCGCGACGACCCGCGCCGAGACGATGCTCGGTGACACCGCTGTCGCCGTCCACCCCGACGACGAGCGGTACAGCCACCTTGTCGGTACCGAGATCGAGCTGCCGCTCACCGGCCGTCGTATCCCGGTCGTGGCCGACGAGCACGTCGACCCGGAGTTCGGCACCGGCGCCGTCAAGGTCACCCCGGCCCACGACCCGAACGACTTCGAGATCGGCCAGCGCCACGGTCTGCCCAACCTGGCCATCATGGACGAGCGCGCGGTCATCACCGTGCACGGGCCCTTCCAAGGGCTCGACCGCCTTGAGGCGCGCAGCGCCATCGTCGCCGCACTGCGCGCCGAGGGCCGGATCGTCGCCGAGAAGCGTCCGTACGTCCACTCCGTCGGGCACTGCTCCCGCTGCAAGACCACCATCGAGCCGCGGCTGTCCCTGCAGTGGTGGGTCAGGGTCGCCCCGCTGGCCAAGGAAGCCGGTGACGCGGTCCGCGACGGACGGGTCAAGATCCACCCGAAGGAGATGGAGCCCCGCTACTTCAGCTGGGTCGACAACCTCCACGACTGGTGCATCTCGCGTCAGCTCTGGTGGGGCCACCGGATTCCGGTCTGGTACGGGCCGGGCGGCGAGGTCGTCTGCGTCGGTCCCGACGACGAGGCGCCGACCGGCGAGGGATGGCACCAGGACACGGACGTCCTGGACACCTGGTTCTCCTCCGGGCTGTGGCCATTCTCCACGCTGGGCTGGCCCGAACAGACCCCGAGCGTCGAGAAGTTCTACCCGAACTCGGTTCTGGTCACCGGCTACGACATCCTCTTCTTCTGGGTCGCCCGGATGATGATGTTCGGCCTGTACGCGATGGACGGCACCCCGCCGTTCCACACCATCGCCCTGCACGGCATGGTCCGCGACCAGTTCGGCAAGAAGATGTCGAAGTCCTTCGGCAACGCGGTCAACCCGCTGGACTGGATGGACAAGTACGGCTCCGACGCGGTCCGTTTCACCCTCGCCCGCGGCGCCAACCCGGGCGTCGACGTCCCGATCGGCGAGGACTGGGTCCAGGGCTCCCGCAACTTCGCCAACAAGATCTGGAACGCCACACGCTTCGCGCTGATGAACGGCGCGACGGTCGAGGGCGAACTGCCGCCCGTCGAGCAGCAGTCGGCGACCGACCGATGGATCCTGTCGCGGCTGAACGCGACGGTTGCCGAGGTCGACGCGTACTACGAGGACTACCAGTTCGCGAAGCTCTCGGACTCGCTCTTCCACTTCGCGTGGGACGAGGTCTTCGACTGGTACGTCGAGCTGTCCAAGACCACGTTCTTCGCGGGCGGCGAGCAGGCCAAGGTCTCCGCGCGCGTCCTGGGCGAGGTCCTCGATGTC
The DNA here is from genome assembly GCF_039766235.1 of Streptomyces changchenzhani. Classification (NCBI taxonomy): domain Bacteria; kingdom Bacillati; phylum Actinomycetota; class Actinomycetes; order Kitasatosporales; family Streptomycetaceae; genus Streptomyces; species Streptomyces changchenzhani. The sequence continues at coordinate 1,568,037 of NZ_JBDHNH010000001.1, forward strand.
ACGCTGCGCCTGCTGCACCCGATCGTCCCGTTCGTCACCGAGACGCTGTGGACCACGATGACCGGCCGCGAGTCGCTCGTCATCGCCGACTGGCCGAAAGACTCCGGCTTCCGCGACGAAGCGGCCGAGCAGGAGATCGAGCTGGTCCAGCAGGTCGTCACCGAGGTCCGCCGCTTCCGCTCCGACCAGGGCCTGCAGCCCGGCCAGAAGGTCCCGGCCGAGCTCACCCTGACCGGGACGGCGCTGGCCCCGCACGAGGCGGCCATCCGCCAGCTGCTGCGCCTCCAGCCCGCCGGTGAGGACTTCCACGCCACCGCGTCGCTGCCGGTCGCCGGAGCCAGGGTCGCGCTCGACCTGTCCGGCACGATCGACGTCGACGCGGAGCGCAAGCGCCTGGCGAAGGACCGCGCGGCGGCCGAGAAGGAGAAGGCCCAGGCCAACGGGAAGCTCGGCAACGAAGCCTTCCTCGGCAAGGCCCCGGACAACGTGGTCGACAAGATCCGCGCGCGGCTCGCCAAGGCCGAGGCGGACATCGAGCGCATCACCGAGCAGCTGGCGGCGCTGCCGGAGAAGTAGGGCCGTACGTACGAAACCGAGGGCCTCGGCGCAGCTGCGCCGAGGCCCTCGGCGTGCCCGCGCCAGTGCGTCTTATCACTCATTTTGTGCCCGAAGTCCCGCGGCGGGGGTCCGGCGACCTTGGATGATGGACGGTATGCACGCACCGCCCGCCACCTCGCCGGTACGCCGTGCGGTGGCAGTGGGCCGTCGCTGGCTGGAGCACCGCCCCGTCTCGCCGCGCACCTTCGACGTCCTCACCGCGCTGAGCTGCTTCGCGCTCATGGGCCTCGACATCCCGGGGCTCGCCAAGGCCGACAACTCCCTGTCCGGCCTGGACGCGGCCGCCGTCCTCGCGGTCGGCGCGGCCACGCTGCTGGTGCGGCGCCGGGCGCCCTGGGCGCCGTATCTCGCCGCGCTGCTGCTCCTGGGATGGCTGCACGAGCTGACCCTGGTCCAGTTCGCGCTCTACTCCGTCGGCCGCTACCGGGGGCGTACGGCCGGAATCCTGGCCACCGTCGGATACGTCGTCGTGGCGTACGCCCTGTTCAATCTGCCCGGCTGGCCCGAGTACCGGGGCGATTCGCTGAGCGACTTCCTCAGCCTGGTGGTGCCGATCGGGGTACTGGCCTCAGGCGTCGGCATCGCCGCGTACCGCCAGGACCTCGTGCGGGAACTGGCCGCCCAGCGGGCCACCACCACCGCACTGCAGGCCGTCCAGCAGGAGCGCACCTCGGTCGCGCGCGATGTGCACGACTTCGTCGGCCGTGAGCTGACCCTGCTGACCGTGCGAGCCGAGGTGCTCTCGGTGCGCGCCCGCGGCGAGGCGCACCAGAGGGACTTCGACGAACTGTCCGAGACCGCCCGCAAGGCGCACCGCGTCCTCAACGAGATCATCGTGCGGCGGGCCCGCGAGCGCGGCGCCACCCCGGGGCTCGACGGGCTCGTGGCCCTCGCCGCGGAGAGCGGGCGGGCCGGCAGCCCGGTCGAGCTGGAGATCGCGGCGGAGGCGTACGGCCTGTCACCGCTGCGCCAGGCCGCGGTCCACCGGGTGGTCCAGGAGTGCCTGACGAACGCGGCCAAGCACGCACCCGGCGAAACCGTGCGGGTGCGCATCACCTTCGCCGACTGCCTGCTGCGCATCGAGGTGCGCAACCCGCTGCCGGGCTCCGTGCCGGCCCGGGCGCCCGTATCGGCGGGCACCGGAACGTTCTCGATGGAGGAGCGGGTGCGGACGATGGGCGGAACGCTGGAGGCGGGCCACCGGGACGGGACGTACGAGGTGCTGGCGATCCTGCCGGCGGGCATCGACTGAATGGGTGGCCCGGGGCCCCGCGCTGCCCAGGGCCTGCTCGGGTTCGGGCCTCGCCCCGCTCGGGCCCCGCTCAGGCCCGGGCGCCCCGCTCAGGCCGCGAGCAGCTTCTGGAGGGAGTCGAAGTCCTCGACGCACTTGCCGGAGCCGAGCGCCACACAGTCCAGCGGGTTGTCCGCCACGAACACCGCGATCCCGGTCGCCGAAGCGATCCGCAGATCGAGCCCCGGCAGCAGCGCGCCGCCACCCGTCAGCACGATCCCGTGCTCTATGACATCGCCGGCCAGCTCGGGCGGACACGCTTCGAGGGTCGCCCGTACGGCCGCGACGATCGCGTCCAGCGGCTCGTCGAGCGCCCCACGCACCTCGGGCGTCGTCAGATCCAGGATCTGCGGCAGCCCGCTGACCTTCTCCCGGCCCCGCACGGTGAAGGTCTTCTCCTCTCGCGCCTCCTGGCCGGGCACCTGCCAGGCCGTCCCGATGGCGATCTTGGTGTGCTCGGCCGTCCGCTCACCGATGAGCAGCCCGTGCTTCTTGCGTACGTAGTTGATGATCGCGGTGTCCAGGCGGTCGCCGCCGACCCGCAGCGACTGGGCCGTGACGATGCTGCCGAGCGAGATCACGGCGACCTCCGTGGTGCCGCCGCCGATGTCGACCACCATGGAGCCGCGCGGCTCGGACACCGGAAGCCCGGCCCCGATCGCCGCGGCCATCGGCTCCTCGATGAGGTGCACCGCGCGGGCGCCCGCCCGGTCGGCTGCGTGCACGATCGCGCGGCGCTCGACGGGAGTGATGCCGCTCGGTACGCAGATGACCATGCGGGTACGGGGCCTGCGGCCGGGGACGGCCTTGCGCACGAAGTGCCGGATCATCTCCTCGGCGGCCTCGTAGTCGCTGATCACACCGTCCTTGAGTGGGCGTATCGCGGTGATCGAGCCGGGCGTACGGCCGATGGTCTCCTTGGCCTCGGTGCCGATGGCCAACACGACGGCGGACCCCGCCTTCATCGCCACCACGGACGGCTCATTGAGGACTATGCCCTTGCCGCGGGCGTACACCAGCGTGTTCGCCGTCCCCAGGTCGATGCCGATGTCCTTGGCCATGTCGCCCACTTGAGACCCTCCCGATCGTGATCTCTCAGACTTACACCCACCTCTGCGGACACACCACGCCAAAGGTCCCGGAAGAGTAGGTCCAAGGTCCTGTCACCGGCGTTGTCGGCGGGGCTCCGTAGACTGGCCCCGTGAGTCAGCTCCCCCCGCACCATGACAGCGATGCCCCCGACGACGCCCACGACGCCTTCGAGGCGATCGCGCAGGCCGAGACCAGCCGCGATCCCGACCTGGCGGTGATCGAGGCCGGCAGCCGCACTCTGCGCACGCAAGGCAGCGCGCCACTGGGCGACGACGTGCCAGGTCGCCCCCAGGACCCGGAGGTGGACAAGGCGCTGCGGGCGATCGAGCAGGAGCTCCTCGGCCGCTGGCCGGAGACCAAGCTCGACCCGTCGTTGGTGCGGATGGCCGCACTGATGGACGTCCTGGGCGAGCCCCAGCGCGCCTATCCGTCGATCCACATCACCGGCACCAACGGCAAGACCAGCACGGCCCGCATGATCGAGGCCCTGTTCAGCGCCTTCGAGCTGCGCACCGGGCGGTATACCAGCCCGCACGTGCAGTCGATCACCGAGCGCATCAGCCTGGACGGCGCTCCCATCGACGCCGAGCGCTTCATCGAGACGTACCAGGACATCGCTCCGTACATCGAGATGACCGACGGCTCGCAGGAGCACCGGCTGTCGTTCTTCGAGGCGCTGACAGGCATGGCGTACGCCGCCTTCGCGGACGCCCCGGTGGATGTGGCGGTCGTCGAGGTCGGCATGGGCGGCAGCTGGGACGCCACCAATGTGATCGACGCGTCCGTCGCCGTCGTCACGCCCATCGACCTGGACCACACGGACCGGCTGGGCTCCACGCCCGGCGAGATCGCCGTCGAGAAGTCCGGGATCATCAAGCAGGGCGCCACGGTCATCCTGGCGCAGCAGCCGGTGGACGCCGCGCAGGTGATGCTCAAGAAGGCCGTCGAGGTGGACGCCACGGTCGCCCGCGAAGGCATGGAGTTCGGCGTTGTCGCCCGCGAGGTCGCGGTCGGCGGCCAGCTGGTCACGCTGCGCGGCCTCGGCGGCGAGTACGAAGAGGTCTTCCTGCCCCTGCACGGCGCGCACCAGGCGCACAACGCGGCGGTGGCGCTGGCCGCGGTCGAGGCGTTCTTCGGCATCGGCGCCGAGAAGGCCCGCACGCTCGACATCGGGACCATCCGCAAGGCCTTCGCCTCGGTGACGTCACCGGGCCGCATGGAGGTCGTGCGGCGCGGCCCGACGGTCGTCCTGGACGCCGCGCACAACCCGGCGGGAGCGCGGGCCGCAGCCCTGGCGGTCGGCGAGGCGTTCAGCTTCAGCCGGCTGATCGGGGTCGTCGGCGCCACCGCCGGCAAGGACGTGCGGGGCGTGCTTGAGGCCTTCGAGCCGATCTTCGCCGAGATCGTCGTCACACGGAACTCCACGCACCGCGCGATGGACGTGGACGAGCTGGCGGCGCTGGCCGTGGAGGTGTTCGGCGACGAGCGTGTGCAGGTCGAGCCGCGCCTCGACGACGCTCTGGAGGCCGCTTTCACACTGGTGGAGGAAGACGGCGAGTTCGCCGGCGGCGGCGTCCTGGTGACCGGTTCGGTGATCACGGTCGGCGAAGCCCGGCTGCTCCTGGGAAAGGGCTGATTTCCTGTGCGTATGCTCTGCGCGTCCACTTTGATCAGTGAGTTCTTCGTGGTGGCCTTCGCGGGTCTGGTCGCGATGAAGTCGGACGATCTGTCGACCACCGCCGTCTGGACGGTGTGCGGCATCGCGATGCTGCTGTCCGTGCTGCTCTGCGGCATGCTCTCGCGCCCCGGCGGTCTCCAGCTCGGCTGGGCGCTCCAGATCGGGCTGATCATCAGCGGCTTCGTGGTCCCGACGATGTTCTTCCTGGGTGCGGTCTTCGCGGGCCTGTGGTGGGCCTCGATCCACTACGGCCGCCAGATCGACGAGGCGAAGGCCCGCTGGGCGGCGCAGGCCGAGCAGGCCGAGCAGGCCGAGGGCCAGGCGCAGCCCCAGTAGGGGCCATCCGGGTCAGGGGGCGGCCGTCCGGGGCCCAGCAGGTCCGCGCGCGTGCCCCTGCGGTGGGCATCCGGGCCGAGCAGGTCCGGGTGCCGCCTCTCCGGCGTGTCCTTGTAGCCTCAGGGCATTGCATCCGCTATGCCCTGCAAGGAGCCGCACATGACCCAGCGCACCCTCGTCCTTCTCAAGCCGGACGCGGTTCGCCGCGGCCTGATCGGCGAGATCGTCGGCCGTATCGAGCGCAAGGCCGGCTGGTCGATCACCGCGCTGGAGATGCGCAGCCTCGACCAGGACACCCTGGAGTCGCACTACGGCGAGCACAAGGGCAAGGTTTTCTACGAGCCGCTCGTCGAGTTCATGGCATCCGGGCCGATCGTCGCGCTCGTCGTCCAGGGTGAGCGTGTCATCGAGGGTGTGCGCCAGTTGGCGGGTCCCACCGACCCCATTCAGGCGCAGGGTGGATCCATCCGTGGCGATTTCGGGACCATCGTCCGGGAGAACCTCATCCACGCCTCGGACTCCGAGGAGTCCGCTGAGCGGGAGCTGAAGCTTTTCTTCCCCGGCATTTCCTGACATAGCGTCAGCCATTCAGAGCTGTGGCCTGGGGCGACCGAAGTAATTCGGTCGCCCTTCGGTATATGCGGGAGGATGGAGGGAACGCATCCCTCCGACACGACGTCACCATTACTGGGGCGGGTACGTGTTCCGCTCACAATGGCGAAGGACCCTCGCGCTGCGTTCGTGCAGGCGGCACTACGATGGAAGCCTCCACGCCCGCAGCACTTCTTTCGCCTGCCAAATGCCATCATCGCTCCACTTGGGAAGGCCCGACGCATCCTCATGGGGAACAAGGGGAACTCAATGTCGTTCATCGGCCGTGACATGGCTATCGACCTCGGGACTGCCAACACGCTGGTGTACGTCAGGGGTCGCGGGATCGTGCTCAACGAACCCTCCGTCGTCGCCATCAACACCAACACCGGTGGCATCCTCGCCGTAGGTTCCGAGGCGAAGAAGATGATCGGCCGGACACCGGGCAACATCGTTGCCGTCCGGCCACTGAAGGACGGCGTGATCGCCGACTTCGAGATCACCGAGCGGATGCTCCGCTACTTCATCCTGAAGATCCACAAGCGCCGCTATCTGGCCCGCCCCCGGGTCGTCGTCTGTGTGCCCTCCGGCATCACAGGGGTCGAGCGGCGCGCGGTCATCGAGGCCTCCACGCAGGCCGGTGCCCGTCAGGTGCACATCATCGAGGAGCCCATGGCCGCGGCCATCGGCTCCGGCCTGCCCGTCCACGAGGCCACCGGCAACATGGTCGTGGACATCGGTGGCGGCACCACCGAGGTCGCCGTCATCTCGCTCGGCGGAATCGTTACGGCCCAGTCCATCCGGGTCGCCGGTGACGAGCTGGACAGCTCGATCATCCAGCACATCAAGAAGGAGTACTCGCTCCTCCTCGGTGAGCGCACCGCCGAACAGATCAAGATCACCATCGGTTCCGCGTTCGACCTGGACAAGGACGAGCACACGGAGATCCGGGGCCGCGACCTCGTCTCCGGTCTGCCCAAGACCGTGGTCATCTCGGCCGCCGAGGTCCGTAAGGCCATCGAGGAGCCGGTCAACGCGATCGTCGACGCGGTCAAGACGACGCTCGACAAGTGCCCGCCGGAGCTGTCCGGCGACGTCATGGACCGCGGCATCGTCCTCACCGGCGGCGGCGCCCTGCTTCGCGGCCTCGACGAGCGGCTGCGCCGCGAGACCGGGATGCCCATTCACATCGCCGAGGACCCGCTCGACTCCGTCGCGCTCGGGGCCGGCAAGTGCGTCGAGGAGTTCGAGGCGCTCCAGCAAGTGCTGGACGCTCAGCCCCGTAGATGAATCTCGTAAAGAATCCGCCGTACGAGGCCCACCGCCTCGTGCGGCGGATCGTTGATATACAGGCATGGGAATTCCGACGAGGAAGGCACGGCCGCCGCACGTGAGGGACACACGAGAGAGCCGGCTGCTCCTGGTGCTGCTGATCGCCATCGCATTCGCACTGATTACGGTGGATATCCGCGGTGGCGAACAGTCGCCGGTCGACGGTGCCAGGCAGGCCGCAGCCACGGTCTTCGGGCCCGTGGAGAACGGGGTCGCCTCAGCGGTCGACCCAATCGGCAATGCCATAGGCGCAGTCCGGGACTCCGGAGAACGGCACGACCGCATCAGCGCGCTGGAGCAGGAAAACGCAGCACTCAAGCAGAAACTCGGCAGCGACGACCGCAACCGCAGCCGCGTCCGCGAGCTGGACGGCATGCTCAAGAAGGCAGGCGCCGGGCAGTACGGCATCAAGGGCGCCGAGGTCATCGCCATAGGAGCGGCCCAGGGCTTCTCCTGGACCGTCACCATCGACGCGGGCAGCGACGACGGCATCAAGCGGGACATGACCGTACTCAACGGCGACGGACTCGTCGGCCGCGTCACCACCGTCGGCCCGGGCACCGCGACCGTGCTCCTGGCCAACGACCCCGACTTCACTGTCGGCACCCGCATGGAGACGACCAACGAGCTCGGCTTCGCCACCGGCCAGGGCGACCGCTCACTCAGCGTCCAGCTGCTCAACGGCAAGGCCAAGGTCAAGAAGGGCGACCGGCTCGTCACCTTCGGCTCCCGCAAGGCCAAGCCCTTCGTACCCGGCGTCCCGGTCGGCGAGGTCATCCGCGTCGACCCCTCCGGCGGCGACCTCACCCGCACCCTCTACGTCCGCCCGTACGTCGGCTTCACCAAGCTCGACGTCGTCGGCGTCGTCGTCGAGACCCCGCGGAAGAACCCGCGCGACACCGTGCTGCCGCCCAAGCCCGCAGGTCCCAAGCCCACCCCCACGGTCACCGTCACGGTCACCCCGGGGGCGCCCCCCGTCAACGGCACCCAGTAGGAGCTGAACCTCGTGCGCTTCAACCGGATGCTGCTCTCCACCACGCTGGTGATCGTCGCCCTGGTCGTCCAGGTCACCGTGCTCGCCAGGCTCCAACTCCCCGGCGCCGTGCCCGACTTGATGCTTCTCGTCGTGCTCGGCCTGGCGTTCGTCTACGGCCATGTCGGCGGCGCCTTCATCGGATTCGGCGCGGGACTCCTCGCCGACCTGGCGCCGCCCGCCGACCACGCCGCGGGCCGCTACGCGCTCGTCCTGTGCCTCATCGGCTACCTCGCGGGCCTCGCCAAGCCGGAGAACGGCCAGCTCAGGTCCGCCACCGGACCGATGGTCGTGGTCGTCGCCGCCGCCCTCGGCTCCACCATGCTGTACGCCGGGGTGGGCGCCCTCGTCGGCGACACCTCGGCCCGCCATGTGGGGATCGGCGGCCTGCTGTTCACCTCCGCGCTGTACGACCTGCTGCTCGCCCCGTTCGTCGTGCCGCTGATCATGGCCCTGGCGAGACGCGCGGAGAACGACCCGCTCGCCGACACCCAGAGCGGCGGCAGCGACGTCGCATCCGGCTGGATGTCATCGGGCACCGGGCTGAGCATCGGCAACCAGCGCGGGGGACTGCGGCTGAAGGCCGCGCGCACCCGGGCCGCGAAGGCCGGACGTATCAAGGGGGTCAAGCGACTGTGACGACGCGTCACCCCGGGGCCCGGCCCCGGACCAACCCGAGGGGGGACCGTATGAGGCCGCATCTTCCGGGGGAGCACCCCGGAGCCCCCGGCCGGACGACCGGTGGGCGGACCGCATGAGCAATATCCCCGAGACCGGGCGCACCCCCAGGGTCCAGATCCGGCTCATCATCATCCAGGTACTCGTCTTCTCGCTCCTGCTGACCCTCGGCGGCCGCCTCTGGTACCTCCAGATCCGCAACGGCGACGAGTACACCGCCGAAGCCGCCAGCAACCACGTCCAGCAGGTCGTCCAGCCCGCCGTGCGTGGCTCGATCCTCGACTCGCGCGGCGTGCCCATCGCCGACAACCAGACCCGCCTCGTCGTCTCCGCCAGCCGCACCGAGCTGATGAAGATGAAGGACGACGGCGAGGCCGTACTGACCCGCCTCGCCGAAGTCCTGGACATGGCACCCAAGGACGTGCACGACAAGGTCAGGCTCTGCGACTCCAAGACCCCGCAGCCCTGCTGGAACGGCTCGCCCTACCAGCCGATCCCCGTCACCGACGAGGCCAACACCCAGCAGGCCCTGCAGATCCGCGAGCGCGCCGAGGACTTCCCCGGCATCACCGCCGAGCCCACCGCCGTACGCCGCTACGCCGCGCCCGGCAAGGCCGTCACCTCGCAGGTCCTCGGCTACCTCTCTCCCGTCACCGACCAGGAGATCGAGAAGGCCCAGGACACCGACTCCCCGTACCTGCGCTCCGACCAGGTCGGCCGCTCCGGCCTTGAACGCACTTACGACAAGGAACTGCGCGGCAAGGCCGGCGTCACCCGCTACGAGGTGGACAACCTCGGCCGCGTCATCGGTGAGGCCGACAGCGACGAGGCACAGCCCGGCGCCAACGTCGTCACCTCCATCGACGCACGTGTGCAGGGCGTCGCCGAGTACGAGCTCAACGAGGCGATGAAGGCGGCCCGCAAGGAGAACGACCGGAACACCAACGAGAACTACAAGGCGGACGCGGGCGCTGTCGTCGTCATGGAGTCCAAGACCGGCCGGGTCGTCTCGATGGCCTCCCAGCCGACGTACGACCCCAACGCCTGGGTCGGCGGCATCTCCGGCAAGGACTACGCCAAGCTCACCGGCAAGGGCTCCAACTACCCGCTGCTCAACCGCGCGATCCAGGGCCAGGCCGCCCCCGGCTCGATCTTCAAGGTCATCTCCTCGACCGCCGCGGTCAACGCCGGATACCCCTTCCACGGCAACTACCCGTGCCCCGCCTCGTACTCCATCGGCAACCAGGTCTTCAAGAACTTCGAGTCCAAGGGCTACGGCAGCATCGACCTGGGCCGCGCCCTGGAAGTCTCCTGCGACACCGTCTTCTACGGCATCGCGCACAAGGAGTGGCAGAAGGACGGCGGGACCAAGCCGTCGAAGAACACCGGCGACTGGTTCTACAAGACTGCCCGCCAGTTCGGCCTCGGCAAGGAGACCGGCATCGACCTCCCCAACGAGGTCCAGGGCCGCATCCCCGACCGCCAGTGGAAGCAGAGCTTCTGGGAGGCGAACAAGGACTCCTGGTGCAAGATGGGCAAGAAGAACGGCGACTACGTCGAGCAGATTGCCTTCGAGAACTGCCTCGAAGGCAACAAGATGCGCGCCGGTGACTCCGTGAACTACTCGATCGGCCAGGGCGACACCCTCGTCACCCCGATCCAGATGGCCAAGATCTACGGCGCCATCTCCAACGGCGGCACCATGTACGAGCCCAGCATCGGCAAGGCCGTCATCAGCGCCGACGGCAAGCGCACCGAGGAGATCAAGCCCAAGTCGCAGGGCAGGCTCCCGATGGACAACAAGACCCAGGCGTCGATAAACGATGCCCTCGCAGGCGTCGCCAGCCGCGGCTCGGCCGCCTGGCGTTTCGGGGGATGGCCGCAGAAGAAGATCCCGATGCACGCCAAGACGGGTACGGCCGAGGTCTACGGCAAGCAGACGACCTCATGGTTCGCGTCGTACACCGAGGACTACACCATCATCATGACCATCTCCCAGGGCGGCACCGGCTCCGGCGCCTCGGGCCCCGCCGTGCGCAAGATCTACGAAGCGATGTACGGGCTGACCCCGGACGGCAAGCAGGACATTAAGAAGGCCCTGCTGCCCAAGCCGCAGCAGGCCCTCCCCAAGATCGAGACGGACGGGTCCATCGACGCCCCGAAGATCAAGCCGTACGTGCCCGAGGAGCCCGAGATCCCCGTCGACGGCGAGCAGATCGCGATCGGCAGGCGCGACTGATGACCGGCTCCACCCAGCGCTTCTCGGTCCAGCGCTACGCCCCCGAACGCGGCACCTGGTCCAAGCTCTCCGCCCGCGACTCCGTGCTACGCAGGCTCGACTGGCCGCTGCTCCTCTCGGCCCTCGCGCTCTCCTTCGTCGGCTCCCTGCTCGTCTGGTCGGCGACCCGGGGCCGTGACTCGCTCACCCACGGCGACCCGTACTACTTCTTCTTCCGGCACGCCCTCAACACCGGCATCGGCGTCGCCCTGATGATCGGCACGATCTGGCTGGGACACCGCACCCTGCGCGGCGCGGTCCCCGTCCTGTACGGGCTGTCCGTGGTGCTCGTCCTCACGGTGCTCACCCCGCTCGGCGCGACCGTCAACGGCGCGCACGCGTGGATCGTGCTCGGCGGCGGATTCTCCCTGCAGCCCTCCGAATTCACCAAGATCACGATCATTCTCGGTATGGCGATGCTGCTCGCGGCCCGCGTCGACGCGGGCGACCAGTCGCACCCCGACCAGCGGACCGTCGTCAAGGCGCTGGGCGTGGCCGTGATCCCGATCGCGGTCATCATGATGATGCCCGACCTCGGTTCGGTCATGGTGATCGCGGTGATCATCCTCGGCGTCCTGCTGGCCTCCGGCGCGTCCAACCGCTGGGTCCTGGGCCTGCTCGGCACCGGCGCGCTCGGCGCCGTCCTGGTCTGGCAGATCGGCCTGCTCGACGAATACCAGATCAACCGCTTCGCCGCCTTCGCCAACCCCGAACTCGACCCGGCGGGCGTCGGCTACAACACCAACCAGGCACGCATCGCGATCGGCTCCGGCGGCCTCCACGGCACCGGCCTCTTCAAGGGCAGCCAGACCACCGGCCAGTTCGTGCCCGAGCAGCAGACCGACTTCGTCTTCACCGTCGCGGGCGAGGAGCTCGGCTTCCTCGGCGCCGGACTGATCCTGGTGCTCCTCGGCGTGGTGCTGTGGCGCGCCTGCCGCATCGCCCGCGAGACGACCGAGCTGTACGGCACGATCGTCGCCGCCGGGATCATCGCCTGGTTCGCCTTCCAGTCCTTCGAGAACATCGGCATGACCCTCGGCATCATGCCGGTCGCGGGCCTGCCCCTGCCGTTCGTCTCCTACGGCGGGTCCTCGATGTTCGCGGTCTGGGTCGCGATCGGGCTGCTGCAATCGATCCGGGTGCAGCGGCCCATAACGGCATAAAAACCGCCCGGCCATCTGTCTGGACGGTGCCTTCACGTCTAGATTCGATACATGGCGGACACAAAGCGCGAGATCGAGCGGAAGTACGAAGCCACCGACGAGACCCGGCTGCCGGACCTGACCAAGGTGGCCGGGGTATCGTCCGTCGTCGACCAGGGCGTCGCGGAGCTCGACGCCGTCTACTACGACACCGCGGACCTGCGGCTGGCCGCGAACTCCATCACGCTGCGCCGCCGCACGGGCGGCAGCGACGAGGGCTGGCACCTCAAGCTGCCCGTCTCCCCGGACGTCCGCGACGAGATCCACGCACCGCTCGGCCCCGATCTGCCGCACGCCCTGACCGGTCTCGTACGCTCCCGGATCCGCGACGCCCCCCTGGTCCCGGCCGTCCGGCTGCTCTCCTCGCGCGAGCTGCGCCACCTCGTCGACGCGGACGGCAAACCGCTGGCCGAGGTCAGCATCGACGCGGTCAGCGCGCAGCGCCTGGACGCCGGGGCCGCGACCGCCAACTGGACCGAGATCGAGGTCGAGCTCACAGACGGCGTCGCCCCGGCCTTCCTCGACGCCGTGGAGAAGCGGCTGCGCAAGGCCGGGGTCAGGCCCGCGTCGTCGGCCTCGAAGCTGGCCAGGGCGCTGCAGGACACGGCGCCGCCGCGGGAGGCCGCGGAGGCCGGTGAGAAGCAGGCTCCGCGGAAGCAGAGCAAGGCGGCTCCTGGTCCGCACACCGCGGGGGACCACGTGCTGGCATATCTGCGCGCACAGGCCGAAGCGGTCGTCGCGTACGACCCCGCGGTCCGCCGCGACCTGCCCGACTCCGTACACCAGCTGAGGGTCGCCACCCGCCGGCTGCGCAGCGCCTTCCGTACCTACGGCAAGGTCGTCGACCGGACCGTCACCGACCCGATCGCCGAGGAACTCAAATGGCTCGCGGGGGAGTTGGGCGTCGACCGTGACCACGAGGTGCTCAACGAGCGCCTCCAGTCGCGCATCACCGACCTGCCCAGGACCCTCCTCCTCGGCCCGGTGCGCGGCAGGCTGCGGATCTGGTCCGTCGCCCGTCGCTCCGGATCGCGCCGCAAGACCATCGCCGTACTGGACAGCAGACGCTATCTCGACCTGCTCAACTCACTGGACGCCCTGCTGGCGGCCCCGCCCCTGCTGCGGGCTGCGGCGCAGCCGGCCGCAGCTGTCATCCCCAAGGCCATCACCAAGGACTACGAGCGGCTGTCCACCCGCATAGAGCATGCGCTCGCCCTCCCGCCGGGCACCGAGGAACGTGACGCCGCGATGCACGACGCCCGCAAGGCCGCCAAGCGCGCCCGCTACGCCGCCGAGGCTGCCGGGCCCGCGCTGGGCAAGCCCGCGAAGCGCCTCGCGAAACGTATGAAGGACGTGCAGAACGTGCTCGGCGACCACCAGGACAGCGTGGTCGCCCGCGAGGCCCTGCGGACCCTCGCGATCCAGGCCCACGCGGCGGGCGAGACGGCCTTCACCTGGGGCCTGCTGTACGGCCAGGAGGAGGCACAGGCGGCGCTCAGGGAACGGGAGTTGCCCGAGGTGTGGGACCGGGCGTCCCGGCCGGAACTGCGGGAGGATCTGGGCGGCTGATCGCCGGGGTACGCTGGATGGTCACCCTGCCAGCTCACAAAGGTTCGCCTGATGTCTGCCGAGTCGGTCTTCCCGCAGCTCGAAGCTCTGCTCCCGCATGTGCAGAAGCCCATTCAGTACGTCGGCGGTGAGCTGAACTCCACCGTCAAGGACTGGGACAGTTGCGATGTCCGCTGGGCCCTCATGTACCCGGACGCGTACGAGGTCGGGCTGCCCAACCAGGGCGTCATGATCCTCTACGAGGTGCTCAACGAGCGGACGGGCGTCCTCGCCGAGCGGACGTACAGCGTGTGGCCGGACCTCGAAGCGCTGATGCGCGAGCACAAGGTTCCGCAGTTCACGGTGGACGCGCACCGGCCGGTGAAGGCCTTCGATGTTTTCGGCCTGAGCTTCTCCACCGAGCTCGGCTACACCAACTTCCTCACCGCCCTGGACCTCGCGGGCATCCCGCTTGAGTCCAAGGACCGCACCCTCGACGACCCGATCGTCGTCTCCGGCGGCCACGCCGCCTTCAACCCCGAGCCGATCGCGGACTTCATCGACTGCGCGGTCCTCGGCGACGGTGAGCAGGCCGTCCTGGAGATCACCGAGATCGTCCGCGCCTGGAAGGCGGAGGGACGCCCCGGCGGCCGTGAAGAGGTGCTGTTCCGGCTCAGCAAGACCGGTGGGGTCTACGTCCCGCGCTTCTACGACGTCGAGTACCTGCCCGACGGGCGCATCGGCCGCGTCGTACCGAACAAGTCCGGCGTGCCGTGGCGCGTGTCCAAGCACACCGTCATGGACCTCGACGAGTGGCCCTACCCCAAGCAGCCGCTGGTCCCGCTCGCCGAGACCGTCCACGAGCGGATGTCCGTCGAGATCTTCCGCGGCTGCACCCGCGGCTGCCGCTTCTGCCAGGCCGGCATGATCACGCGCCCCGTGCGGGAGCGAAGCATCACCGGCATCGGCGAGATGGTCGAGAAGGGCCTCAAGGCGACCGGCTTCGAGGAGGTCGGGCTGCTCTCGCTGTCCTCCGCCGACCACTCCGAGATCGCGGACATCGCGAAGGGTCTTGCCGACCGGTACGCCGATGACAAGGTCGGCCTGTCGCTGCCGTCGACCCGCGTCGACGCGTTCAACGTCGACCTGGCCAACGAACTGACCCGCAACGGCCGCCGGTCCGGCCTCACCTTCGCGCCCGAGGGCGGCTCCGAGCGGCTGCGCAAGGTCATCAACAAGATGGTCTCCGAAGAGGACCTGATCCGGACGGTCTCGACGGCGTACAGCAACGGCTGGCGTCAGGTGAAGCTGTACTTCATGTGCGGCCTGCCGACCGAGACCGACGAGGACGTCCTGCAGATCGGTGACATGGCCGTCAAGGTCATCGCCGAGGGCCGCAAGGTCTCCGGCCAGAACGACATCCGCTGCACCGTCTCCATCGGCGGCTTCGTGCCCAAGCCGCACACCCCGTTCCAGTGGGCCCCGCAGCTGTCCGCGGCGGAGACGGACGCGCGTCTGGGGAAGCTGCGCGACAAGATCCGCGCCGACAAGAAGTACGGCCGCTCGATCGGTTTCCGCTACCACGACGGCAAGCCCGGCATCGTCGAGGGCCTGCTCTCGCGCGGTGACCGCCGCATCGGCCATGTCATCCGCGCCGTCTACGAGGACGGTGGCCGCTTCGACGGCTGGCGCGAGTACTTCAGCTACGACCGCTGGATGGCCTGCGCCGAGAAGACGCTGCCCGCATTCGGTGTGGACGTCGACTGGTACACGACCCGTGAGCGTACGTACGAGGAAGTCCTGCCCTGGGACCACCTGGACTCCGGTCTCGACAAGGACTGGCTCTGGGCGGACTGGCAGGACTCGCTCGACGAGACCGAGGTCGAGGACTGCCGCTGGACCCCGTGCTTCGACTGTGGCGTCTGTCCTCAGATGGACACGCAGATTCAGGTCGGCCCGACGGGCAAGACGCTGCTGCCACTGACGGTCAAGTAACACCCGCGCCACGGAGGCCCGGTCACTGGGAGCGATCCGGTGACCGGGTCTTTTCGCGCCGCCGGTATCGGGATCCGGACGGCGTGCCGGCGCGTCCTTGAGAGTGCATCGAAAACGGATCGACAACGGGGGAGAGCGCGACATGGATTTCGAGAAGAAGCACCCGCCTGCACGGCAGGAGCCGGAGCCAGCAATAGCGGCGGACCCGGAGCGCGAGCGTGCGGACGGCTGTCTGACCGCCGTCATCAGGATCCCGGTGCGCATCGTCGTGCTGGTCCTGTTCGTGCCGGTACGGATGATCTGGGACCTGCTGTCCATCTGCGCGAAGGCGACCGGCCGCGCGCTGGCGTCGGTCTGCCAGGTGCTGTTCGTGATACCGGCGGTGTGGCTGTACGAGCACGTCCTCGTGCCCGTCGCGAAGGCCCTCGGGTATGTCGCGTACGGCGTGCTGATCCTGCCGTGGATCGCGCTGTGGAAGTACGTCGTCGTACCGCTGGTCAGGTACGGGATCGTGGTCCCGGTGGTGTGGGTGTATCGGCGGGTGCTGACGCCGGTGGGTCATGGACTTGCGTGGCTGGCGCGTGGTTTTGGGTACGGGATCTCGGTGGCCGCGCGAGGTCTGGCCGCCGCGGTGGTGTGGACGGTGATGACGCTGCTGGTGACGCCCGTGGTGTGGGTGGTCATGACGCTGCTGGTGAAGCCGGTGGTGTGGGTGGTCATGACGCTGCTGGTGAAGCCGGTGGTGTGGGTGGTCATGACGCTGCTGGTGAAGCCGGTGGTGTGGTTCTGGCGAGCGGTCCTGACGCCCGTCGGGCGCGAGATCGCCGCAGCCGCCGGGCACGCGTGGCGTATCGCCGGATACATTTCCCGGGCCGTCGGGCGCGTGCTGAAGTGGCTCGGCTGGAATCTGCTCGGGCGGCCCGTGCGCTGGGCGTGGCTGAGTGTCTGCACCCCGGTCGGGCACTGGGTGCGGGACGCGGTCTGGGCGCCGGCGAAGAGGGCCGCGGCCGAGGCGGGCCGGAGCGCGCGGGCAGCCGTGCGGGCGGCGCGGGAGACGGTGCGCCAGACCAGGCAGGACGCGTGGCGCGCGCTGGTGGGCGGCGCCCGCGACGAAGCGACGACCAAGGCGCGGCCCGACGTGCGGGCTGCTGCGAAACCGGTGGTCGCAGAGGTCCGGGAACCTCTGGTGACTCCTGCGCGTACTCTGGGTAGTAAGACGATTGCCCCCCGCGCGGCACCCGCGCCCGAGATCTCCCTGCCAGGCGAAAACACCGCCAAGCGGGGGTGAGCCCGGCGCAGGGGCCCGCAGGGGCGCCCCCCACGCCGAAGGGTGCGCGGACCACGCGCAGCCCCGCACCGAGGAGAAGAACCACTGGGCAAGCGACAGCCCGAAGGCCCGCCGCCCGCTCCGGTGGTGCAGCGCATCCGACTGCGCTACACCAAGCGTGGCCGCCTCCGGTTCACCAGTCATCGTGACTTCCAGCGCGCGTTCGAGCGGGCGCTGCGCCGTGCCGAGGTGCCCATGGCGTACTCGGCCGGATTCACACCGCACCCCAAGGTGTCGTACGCCAATGCCGCACCCACCGGCACGGGCAGCGAGGCCGAGTACCTGGAGATCGCGCTGACCGCCCAGCGCGACCCCGACGAACTGCGCGAGCTGCTGAACGAGTCGCTGCCGGACGGCCTCGACATCACCGACGCTGTGGAGGCCCGCACCTCGGGACTCGCCGACCGGCTGACGGGGTCCATCTGGGAGCTTCGGCTCGACGGCGTTACCGTGGAAGAGGCGGAGAAGGCCGTGTCCGCGTTCCTCGCGGCGGAGACCGTGGAGGTCGAGCGCCGCACGAAGAACGGCATGCGGACCTTCGACGCACGGGAGGCCGTGGCCGATCTGCGGGCCGCGCGTCCACCGGCCGATAGGTCACAGGACGGCCCCTGTGCGATACTGCGGCTGGTTGTTCGGCACTTCACACCTGCCGTGCGACCCGACGACGTTCTGTCTGGTCTCCGAGCTGTGGCCGACCTGGCGCCGCCGGTCCCCGTAGCGGTGACCAGGCTGGCGCAGGGGCTCTTCGACGAGGAGACCGGGACGGTGACCGACCCGCTCGCGCCCGACCGCGAGGCAGTCACGGCCGCTCCATCCAAGGCCGCCGGACTGACCGCCGCGAAGACGCCGACCGGTGCAGGTTCCGCGTAGGGCGGTCGTTGTAGCGCAGCCCTGGGACTCGGGAGCCACCTGGGTCGGGCCGCGCACCACCTGACCTGAAGACTTTCGCCAGGCCGTACGCACAACGCGTAGGGAACCGGCGAGCTAGACAACAGCTCCCGTGAGGCGCCCGCGCCCCGGACGGCGGTACCGCGTACATCCGCGGACCGGACCGGACCGGAATCAGGCGCGGCGCCCGGGAGCGTGACGGGAGAACCGCCCGCATGCTTGAGCCGAACGATTCCATCGAGCCCTCGACAGGTACCTCGCGCAACGCCGCAGGTAACCCGGACGACAACAACAGCCCCAGCGACACGCTGCCGCCGCGCCGTCGGCGCCGCGCGGCCTCGCGCCCGGCCGGACCGCCGACCGGCGATGCGAAGCCTGCCGTGACCGCCGACACCGTAGAGGCCGCGGCTCCGGCCATACCGGCCGGAGAGGGTGCCGTGAGCGACACCAACGACACCGCAGCCGCAGCCACCGAGACGAACGAGACGGCCCCGCCGGCCCGTGCGCGTCGCCGCGCCACCCGCAAGGCGACCGCGCCCGCCGGTGCGCCGCAGCCGCAGGCCGAGGAGACCACCGAGGTCCCCGCGCCCGCCGACACCACCGGTTCCGCCGACACCACCGGTTCCGCGGAGGCCGACGAGGCACCGCGGGGCCGCCCGCGCCGTCGGGCGACCCGCAAGGCGACTGCGCCCTCGGGCGCCGCGCAGGTCACCGCGGACACCGAGGTCGCGGAGACACCGCAGGCCGTCGAGGTCCCGGTCGTGGCGGTGGAGGCCGAGCCGGCCGATGCCGATGCCGACGCCACGCCGCCGGCCCGTACGCGTCGCCGCGCCACCCGTAAGGCCACCGCGCCCGCCGGAGCCCCGAAGGGCGAGGCCGCCGACGCCGTGCAGCCCGAGGCCGCGGAGACACCGCAGGCCGTCGAGGTCCCGGTCGTCGAGGCGCAGGCCGAGCCGGCCGACGCCACGCCGCCGGCCCGGACCCGCCGCCGCGCCACCCGCAAGGCCACCGCGCCCGCCGGAGCACCGCAGAGCGACCAGAACGAAGCACCCGCCGTCGCCGAGGAGGCCGCCCCGGCCGAGCCGGTCGCCGCCGAGGTCCAGGAGGAGGCGCCGCGAGGCCGTGCGACGCGCCGCCGCGCCGGCCGTAAGGGAGCCGAGGAGGCCCCCGAGGCCGCTGCTCCTGTTGCCGCCGAGGCCGCCGAGCCCCAGCAGGCCGAGCCCAAGGCTGCCGCGCCCGTCGCGGAGGAGCCTTCGCGTTCGCGCCGCCGCGCCGCGCGTCCCGCCGTCGCCGTTTTCCAGGCCCCGGTCTTCACGGAGCCGATGTTCCAGACCCTCGAGTCGGCCGCGGCTGCCGCCGCGAGGAAGCCGGAGCCGGAGGCCGAGTACGTAGAAGAAGAGATTGAAGAGGCCGAGGAGACGGCCGTCGAGGCTGCCCCCGAGCCGCAGTCCGGGTCGCGCCGTCGCCGCCGCCGTCGCGGTGAGAGCGCCGAGCCCGAGCGGGCCGAGCGCCGTCCGGAGCGCACCGGGCACGCCGTGGACAGCGTGCCCGAGCCGGAGGAGGCTGAGGAGCCGGAAGCCTCCGACGAGCCCGCCGCGCAGGACGACATCGACGAGGCGGAGGACCGCAGGGCCCGCCGCCGTCGCCGCGGTGGCCGTCGCCGCCGTCGTGGCGAGTCCGCCGACGCGGAGGAGTCCGAGGAGACGGACAGCTCCGACGAGCCCGCGGCCGAGCGTTTCACGCCCAAGGCAGCGCAGTCGGACCAGTCCGAGCAGTCGGCCGACTCCGATGACGACGACCAGGAGCAGGACGACGAGGACGCCGACGGCGCCTCCGGTTCCAGCTCCAGCCGTCGCCGTCGTCGTCGCCGTCGCCGCAGTGGCGACTCGGGCACGGACGTCGAGAACGGCGTGGACGACCCGGAGCGCACCGTCGTCAAGGTCCGCGAGCCGCGCAAGAAGGAAGAGCGCGAGCTCGGCACCGGCTTCGACGAGGTCCAGTCCATCAAGGGCTCGACCCGTATGGAGGCGAAGAAGCAGCGCCGCCGCGAAGGCCGTGAGCAGGGTCGCCGTCGCGTCCCGATCATCACCGAGGCCGAGTTTCTGGCGCGCCGCGAGGCCGTCGAGCGTGTGATGGTCGTCCGCCAGAGCGGCGAGCGCACCCAGATCGGCGTGCTTGAGGACGACGTCCTTGTCGAGCACTACGTCAACAAGGAGCAGGCCACCAGCTACGTCGGCAACGTCTACCTGGGCAAGGTACAGAACGTCCTGCCGTCCATGGAGGCCGCGTTCGTCGACATCGGCAAGGGCCGCAACGCCGTTCTGTACGCCGGTGAGGTCAACTTCGAGGCCCTGGGCATGGGCCACGGCCCGCGCCGCATCGAGTCCGCCCTCAAGTCGGGCCAGTCGGTCCTCGTACAGGTCACGAAGGACCCGATCGGCCACAAGGGCGCCCGCCTCACCAGCCAGGTCTCGCTGCCCGGCCGCTACCTGGTCTACGTGCCCGAGGGCTCGATGACCGGCATCAGCCGCAAGCTGCCCGACACCGAGCGCGCACGGCTGAAGACGATCCTCAAGAAGATCGTTCCCGAGGACGCGGGCGTCATCGTGCGCACCGCCGCCGAGGGCGCGAGCGAGGACGAGCTGCGCCGCGACGTGGACCGTCTGCAGGGCCAGTGGGAAGAGATCGAGAAGAAGGCGAAGAACGGCACCAGCTCGAACGCGCCGACCCTTCTCTACGGTGAGCCGGACATGACCGTCCGGGTCGTGCGCGACATCTTCAACGAGGACTTCTCGAAGGTCATCGTCAGCGGCGACGACGCGTGGGAGACCATCCACGGGTACGTCTCGCACGTGGCGCCCGACCTGACGGACCGGCTGTCGCGCTGGACCTCCGAGGTCGACGTCTTCGCGACGTACCGGATCGACGAGCAGCTGATGAAGGCGCTGGACCGCAAGGTCTACCTGCCGAGCGGCGGTTCGCTGGTCATCGACAAGACCGAGGCGATGATCGTCGTCGACGTCAACACCGGAAAGTTCACCGGTCAGGGCGGCAACCTCGAAGAGACCGTCACCAGGAACAACCTGGAGGCGGCCGAGGAGATCGTGCGCCAGCTGCGGCTGCGCGACCTGGGCGGCATCGTCGTCATCGACTTCATCGACATGGTCCTGGAGCAGAACAGGGACCTCGTGCTGCGGCGCCTCCTTGAGTGCCTGGGACGCGACCGTACGAAGCACCAGGTCGCCGAGGTCACCTCGCTGGGCCTGGTCCAGATGACCCGCAAGCGCGTGGGCCAGGGTCTCCTTGAGTCCTTCTCCGAGACCTGCGTCCACTGCAACGGGCGCGGCGTCATCGTGCACATGGAGCAGCCGACCGCCCCCGGCGGCGGTGGCAACGGCAAGCGCGCCAAGAAGCGCGGCCGCGGCGGCTCCACGGGTACGGAGCAGGGCCACGAGCACGAGCACGAGGACTCCGCCGAGGCCGAGAACGAGACGGTGGAGGAGCTCGCGGCCGAGGCCGCCGCTCCGACGGCGTTGCCCGAGCCGCAGTTCGTGCCGGACGAGGATCTGTACAGCAGCCCCGGCGAGGCCGAGCAGGCCGCGAGCCGCGGTGGGCGTTCGCGCCGCCGGGCCTCGCGCAAGGCGTCGGCTCCCGCCGGTGCGCCCAGGGACACGGCACCGGAGCCCGTACGGGCCCCCGAGCCGGAGCCCGAGGCGGCGCCGGAGCCCGAGCCGGTCGTCCCGGAGGCGGTCGTCCCCGAGCCGGTCGCTGAGCCGCAGCAGGACGCGGCTCCGGCCCGTCCGCGTCGGCGTGCGACCCGTAAGGCGTCGGCTCCGGCCGGTGCGCCCAAGGTCACCGAGGCTCCCGTCGTCGCGGAGGCCCCGGCCCCCGCTCCGGCCCCGGCACCGGCCGACGAGCCGGTGGCAGAGGCGCCCGCAGCGGCGGCTCCGCCGCGTGCGCGTCGGCGTGCGACCCGTAAGGCGACCGCCCCCGCGGGCTCGCCCAAGGGCGCGGACGAGCCGGCCGTCCTGGTGGTCGATGCGCCGTCCGAGGCCCCGGTGACGGACAACGCCGCCGAGGCTGACGCGGAGGCCGCGGCCCCGGCCAAGAAGGCCGTGCGCAAGGTAGCCAAGAAGGCCCCCGCGAAGAAGGCGGCGACCGCCACGAAGAAGGTGGCCGCGAAGAAGACGGCCGCGAAGAAGGCTCCGGCCAAGAAGGCCCCGGCGAAGAAGGCCGTGGCGGCCGAGCAGCCGTCGCAGCCGGGGGTCTCGTCCTCCACGGAGGCCTGACCGGCCCGAGGTAAGAGGTATCGCACGAAGAGCGAGGGCCGCCCCCGGCGATTTGGGGGCGGCCCTCACTCGTCGTGGTGGGGGCGTGGACGGGTGCGGGTGCCTGCGGCGCTTTCCCCCACCCGCCCCTTCCCGTAACTGGGGCTCCGCCCCAGACCTCGGTCCTCAAACGCCGGACGGGCTGAATTCCAGCCCGTCCGGGGCCCGGGGCCTGCCCCGGCTTCGGGAAGGGGCGGGGTGGGGAACAGCGCCGCAGGCACCCGCACCCGCACCCGCACCCGGCGCCCGCACCGCACTCCGCACCCGCACCACACCCCCCGCCACCCCCTACCGCCTCACCCGCTCCGCCAGCGCCCGCCCCACCCGCACCCGGTCCACCCGCATCGCGAACTGTTTCCCGTTCGAGGTCGGCCTCGCGTACCGGGGCATCCCGAGTCGGCGCCACCGTGCGGGCTGCATGCCAGGACGGGCCGGTACGGATGCGCGCCACGAGAGGCCGCCCGCCCCCGCGAGCCGGAGCGTCGCCGTCCAGGTGCCCGCTCCGAGGGCGGTGACGGGCACGCGTGCCCGGAAGCCCTGGGTGCCGACGGCGGCCACGGGGAAGTCGACGTACGCGCCCTTCTCGTCGCCCAGCCGCACGGTCAGTGCGCGGAGCGGCAGCGAAGCCAGCTTCCACGAGCCGGTGATCTCCAGCATCGCCGCGTCCGTGCTCGACCACGCCACGTCGTCGACGCGGAGCTTGTCGGTGACGTGGTGCTTGCTCTCACCAATGTCGACGGTGAGGTTGCTGTACGGGTGTGTGTAGTAGAGCGAGACGACGAGGGTGTCCGCACCTTCGCCGACGACATGTGTGGCGGGCCTCGTATCGACCTCGGGAAGCCGCTTGTTGCCGAACCGGATCTCCCGGCCGATGCCGTCGACGTCGAGCGCGACGAAGACGTCCCACAGCCCGCGCGGGAGGCGCTCACCCCCGGCGAGGGTGCGGAGGTCGGCGGTCACGGAGAAGCCCGCCTGCCCGTATGCGTACGCCCCGCCGTCCTCGTCCGCACCGAGCCCGGGCGTCGCCACCTGCTCGGCCGGTACGCGGTACTCGGTCCCGGACTCCCGCTCGCGCAGCACCAGTTCGGTGCGGACGCGTCCCGCGCCGGCCCGGCGCAGGTAGGCGTGGCCGGTCATCTTCAGCAGGGAGTCGTCGAGGGTGACCGAGTCGAGCCGGTGGTTGGCCCGGAGCTCGCGGGAGATGTCGTAGCAGTCGTCGGGGATGCCACGCCCGGCGTCGCGGAAAAACGGCAGACGCGCGTACGCGTGGCCGTCCTCGACCAGGACCTCGGGGGTCGTGCCGGCGCTCCGGTGGGCGCGGTCGACACGCTCCAGCTCGATCAGCTCGTCTAGCATGCCGCGCAGGATCAGCTCGGCGCGGAGCCGGGTCACGGCGTTGAGGCGCTCCTTGAGGGAGTCGGGGTACGAACGCGTCAGCATCTCGCGCAGATCGGTGAGGTTCTTCTCCCGGACCTCGCGGTCGTTCTCCTTCACCAGGTGGATCAGGGCGTGGAACATGTCGATCGCCAGGTGCCTGTGCATCAGCGTGTCGCGGTCGGGCCCCGGAGCGACGTTCTCCTCGACGAGGTCGACCATCATCCGGAGCGTGCTGATGCGCTGGTCCGCGCCGCGCGTGGTGACAGTGATGTTCTGGCCGTCGTCCCGCTTGACGATGAACAGGCAGTCGTAGTCGGCGACGACCGAGATGCCGTCGGCGCGCAGGTAGGCGAGAGCGGTGAAGAACTGGTCCTCGCCGACCTGGTACCCGGTGGGGAAGCGCAGCGAGTGCCGCTCGACCAGGTCCCGGCGGAACAGCTTGAGCGGATTGAGCGCCCAGTACACACGGGAGTTGAAGACGTCGGTGCGCGCCTGGTTGTGGACGAACATCGAGGCGGGCGCGCCGCGGCCGTTGACGCCGACCATCTTGCCGAGCACCACGTCGGTGTTGTTGGTCTCGGCGGCGGCCAGCATCCGCTCCAGGGTCTCCTCGCCGAGGTAGTCGTCGGCGTCGAGGAAGAAGACGTACCGGCCCCTGGCATGTTCGAGTCCGGTGTTGCGCGGGGCGGACGGGCCGCCGGAGTTCTCCTGGTGGAAGACCTGGAAGAGACCCGGGTAGTCGGCGGCGAATCGTTCCAGCTCTTTGCCCGTGGTGTCGGTGGAGCCGTCGTTGACCGTGATGATCTCGATCCGGTCGCGTCCGATCGACTGCTCGACGACCGAGGTGAGAGTCCGGGTCAGATACGGCATGGCGTTGTAAGCACCGATGATTACTGAAATGTCGGGTGCAGGCACAGGTCTCTCCCCTATCCGTGCGGTGCTGGATGCTTCCCACTGCACGGGCAGGGGCGGCTGGCGATCTCCGCATACTACTGAACGTGACGGGAGGTTGACCCTCTGCGCATGAACTGTGATGCCGTTGCCGGCAGATCGATGGAAACTTCAGCCATCGGAGGGCGTGGCGCATGCCCGGGAGGCTGGTTTGACCCTCCCCGTGGGGCCCCGTATTGTTGAGCGTCGGCGTGTTTCTATGCGCGCCTACTCCTGAGCAACTCCCTTACGGCACTTTTTTCTGTGCGGTGAGAGGCCGCTCATCCATTCGGATTCAGCACGGGCCCCGGCCCGTGCGTGCGGCTGGCTTCAGGAGTCCCGTTCCGAGCGAAAGAGAGATCAGCGTGTACGCCATCGTGCGAGCCGGTGGTCGACAGCACAAGGTTGCTGTGGACGACATCGTTGAGGTTGACAAGATTCCCACGGCCAAGGTCGGCGACACGGTCGAGCTCTCGACTCTGCTCGTTGTGGACGGCGACTCCGTCACCAGCGACCCTTGGGTCCTGGCCGGCATCAAGGTCACTGCCGAAGTCGTGGACCACCACAAGGGCGTCAAGATCGACATCCTTCGCTACAAGAACAAGACCGGTTACCGCCGTCGCCAGGGTCACCGTCAGCAGTACACGGCGATCAAGGTCACCGGCATTCCCGCGGCTGCGAAGTAAGGGACTGAGAACACATGGCACATAAGAAGGGCGCATCGTCCACTCGGAACGGGCGCGACTCCAATTCTCAGCGGCTCGGCGTCAAGCGCTTCGGCGGTCAGACCGTCAACGCCGGTGAGATCCTGGTCCGCCAGCGCGGCACCCACTTCCACCCGGGCACGAGCGTCGGCCGTGGTGGCGACGACACGCTGTTCGCACTCGCCGCCGGTGCGGTCGAGTTCGGCACACACCGTGGCCGCAAGGTTGTGAACATCGTTCCGATCGCCGAGTAATTCCGGCTTTCGTCGAGCGGTATCGCACAGCACTTTCCGAGGGCGGACGCTCTTTCCCGGACTACTGGGGAAGCGCGGCCGCCCTTGGCGTGTTACGTATGTAGACATTTCCGTATGTACTGGAGGACCCACCCATGACCACCTTCGTGGACCGCGTCGAACTGCATGTCGCCGCGGGTAACGGAGGCCACGGCTGCGCCTCCGTACACCGTGAGAAGTTCAAGCCGCTCGGCGGCCCGGACGGCGGAAACGGCGGGCGTGGCGGCGACGTCACCCTCGTCGTCGACCAGTCCGTGACCACGCTGCTCGACTATCACCACAGCCCCCACCGCAAGGCCACCAACGGCCAGCCCGGCGCCGGTGACAACCGCTCCGGCAAGGACGGCATGGACCTGGTCCTGCCGGTCCCCGACGGCACCGTCGTCCTCGACACCGAGGGCAATGTGCTGGCCGACATGGTCGGCGAGGGCACCATGTACGTCATCGGTGAGGGCGGCCGCGGCGGCCTCGGCAACGCCGCGCTGTCCTCCGCCCGCCGCAAGGCCCCCGGCTTCGCGCTGTACGGCGAGCCCGGCAAGGGCGGCGACATCGTCCTGGAGCTCAAGACCGTCGCCGACGTGGCACTGGTGGGCTACCCGAGCGCGGGCAAGTCCTCGCTGATCTCCGTGCTGAGCGCCGCCAAGCCGAAGATCGCGGACTACCCGTTCACCACGCTCGTCCCGAACCTGGGCGTCGTCACCGCGGGCGCGACCGTCTACACGATCGCCGACGTCCCCGGCCTCATCCCGGGCGCCAGCCAGGGCCGCGGTCTGGGCCTGGAGTTCCTGCGCCACGTGGAGCGCTGCTCGGTGCTCGTGCACGTACTGGACACGGCCACCCTGGAGTCCGACCGTGACCCGATCTCCGACCTCGACACCATCGAGGAGGAACTCAAGCTGTACGGCGGCCTTGAGGACCGGCCCCGCGTCGTTGTCCTCAACAAGATCGACATCCCGGACGGCCAGGACCTCGCGGACATGATCCGCCCGGATCTGGAGGCGCGCGGCTACCGCGTCTTCGAGGCCTCCGCGGTCGCCCACACGGGCCTCAAGGAGCTCTCCTTCGGGCTCGCGGAGATCGTCTCCAAGGCGCGCGCCGCCAAGCCGAAGCAGGAGACCACCCGCGTCGTCATCCGTCCGAAGGCCGTCAATGACGCGGGCTTCACCATCACGAAGGAAGAAGACGTCTACCGGGTGCGCGGCGAGAAGCCGGAGCGCTGGGTGCGCCAGACCGACTTCCAGAACGACGAGGCCGTCGGCTACCTCGCGGACCGCCTCAGCCGCCTCGGTGTCGAGACCGCGCTGACGAAGGCCGGTGCCCACGCCGGCGACGCCGTCGCGATCGGCGACGACGAGGACTCGGTCGTCTTCGACTGGGAGCCCATGACGATGGCCGGTGCGGAAATGCTCGGCCGCCGTGGCGAGGACCACCGCCTGGAAGCCCCGAGGCCGGCCGAGCAGCGCCGCAGGGACCGCGGCGCCGAGCGGGACGACCCGGAGCGCGAGTACGACGAGTTCAAGCCCTTCTAGGGACCTGACGGCGTACAGCCCTTCACGGGCGCGAGCCGTCTTGAGGGGGCGCGGATCCCAGAGTTCCGCGCCCCCCAACTGTTCGCCGGAACTGTGGCGTCCGTCACCCCCGGAGAGGCGCGTTCCTCCGGGGGTCCGCCATGCCCACAGGGCGTCCACCTGGCAACCACAGCACGTACACCCGGTTTCCCGCAGATGTCGGCAGCCGGACATCCACCTTGCGAGACGGTCACGGAGAGTGCGACCATCACAAGGTCCCCCAGCACCCGCAAGGTAGGTCGTCTGTGTCTGTGCAGCCCGTAGCCAAGCCCCGTACCACAGCAGTCGTGCTTGCCGGTGGTACCGGCCAGCGCGTGGGTCTGTCGATCCCCAAGCAGCTGCTGAAGATCGCAGGCAAGGCGGTCATCGAGCACACGCTGACGACCTTCGAGCATGCCGAAGGCATCGACGACATCATCGTTCTGATGGCGCCGGGCTATGTGCCCGACGTCGAGAAGATCGTCGCCAAGGCCGGCCTGACCAAGGTCACGAAGGTCATCGAGGGCGGTACGACCCGCAACGAGACCACGGAGCGCGCCATTTCCGCGCTCGGCGAGGGTCTCGCCGCGGGCGAGGACCGCAATGTCCTCTTCCATGACGCGGTGCGCCCTCTGCTGTCACAGCGTGTGATCCAGGACTGCGTCGACGCGCTCGACCGCTATCAGGCGGTCGACGTCGCCATCCCGTCCGCGGACACGATCATCGTGACGCGTACGCACGGCGGCGACGGCGAGTTCATCACCGAGGTCCCGGACCGGTCCCGGCTGCGCCGCGGCCAGACCCCGCAGGCCTTCAAGCTCTCCACCATCCGCAGGGCGTACGAGGTCGCGGCCGGTGACCCCAACTTCCAGGCCACCGACGACTGTTCGGTCGTCCTGAAGTACCTGCCGGACGTGCCGATCTACGTCGTCGCGGGCGACGAGTACAACATGAAGGTGACGCAGCCGGTCGACGTGTTCATCGCCGACAAGCTGTTCCAGCTCGCCTCCACCGCGGCCCCGCAGCAGGCCGACGACGCCGCCTACCGGGCGGCGTTGTCCGGCAAGACGCTGGTCGTCTTCGGCGGCTCGTACGGCATCGGCTCGGACATCGCGAAGATCGCCGAGGAGTACGGCGCCACGGTGTACGCGCTGGGCCGCTCCACCACCGGCACCCACGTGGAGAACCCGGAGCACGTCGACGACGCACTGTCGAAGGCGTACTCGGAGACCGGGCGCATCGACTACGTGATCAACACGGCGGGTGTGCTGCGCATCGGCAAGCTCGCCGAGACGGACAACACGACCATCCAGGAAGCGTTGAACGTCAACTACCTGGCGCCGGTGCAGATCGCGCGCGCCTCGTACAAGTACCTCGCCGAGACCAAGGGCCAGTTGCTGCTCTACACCTCCAGCAGCTACACCCGCGGTCGCGCCGAGTACAGCCTCTACTCCTCCACCAAGGCCGCCATGGTGAACCTCACCCAGGCGCTCGCCGACGAATGGGCGAGCGAGGGTGTGCGCGTCAACTGCGTCAATCCGGAGCGCACGGCGACGCCGATGCGTACCAAGGCGTTCGGCGACGAGCCCGCGGGCTCGCTGCTCTCCTCCGAGGCCGTGGCCCGGACATCTCTGGACGTACTTCTCTCCGAGCTGACCGGCCATGTCATCGACGTACGGCAGGTCGACCCGACCCGCGGTGCCTCCGAGGCCTCCGGATTCGAGCAGGCCCTGGCGTCCGTTCTGGACCGTCAGGAAGATGTGTAATACTGCTCGAAATTGTTCGAACCGGGCCTCTGTAGTCGCCAAGCAGCGAACTGCAGAGGCCCGAGTTCGTGAAGGTGCGCCTTCACCATTCTCTTTCAACGTAAATGACCGGCACCCTCTGGAGCAGGTTCTTCGTGATTTCGACCGCCATCCGCCTGGCCCGTGTGGGCAGCGGGTCCGAGCTGGCCGCCGCCGCACTTCTTGGCCTGGGCTATCCCTGCGTCATGCTCGCCGCGCTGATTCCCAACCTCTGGTTCTTCGCGGCCGCCGCCGCCGTGACGTACCTCGCGGATCAGTACCTGCACCAGCGCGGCAGTTACCTCATCAATCGGCTCGGTAAAGTCCGGGCCGGCCTTCCGATCCGCTTCCTGGTTCGCCAGTTGCTGCTGATCCTGCTGCTCGCCCGCATGCAGCTGGCCGAGGAGGCGATCTTCTACCTGACAATCGCCAGCCTCCTGCTGTTCTACGCCCTGCAGGCACCCCACGGCGCGCTCGTCCAGCTGGTCAGGCTGCGCCGCAGGATGCCGGTGGTGACCCGCAACATCGACCTCAGCATGCTGAGCATCCCCGGCGCACCGCCGCGGCGGCTGCTGAACCGCTCCGGCGAGAAGATGCTGCACCTCGACATCTTCGCCATGGTGGGCGTGCTGATCGCGATCCAGACCGGCGAGAACGTCGCGGGATACCTGGGCCTCGGGGTCACCCTCGTGCTGGCCGTCGCCTATGTGGCCGCCCTGCTGCCACACCTGCGGGCCAACCGCCGGGTCCCCCCGGTGGACGTCGTCCTGGAGGGCATCGACAGCTGGCTCGGCGACTACCGCCCGACCACCGTCCTGTACTTCTCCGGCTCCAGGGAGTCGGCGTACCAGGTCAACATGTGGCTGGACACGATGAAGCAGGTCGAAGGCAAGCCGCTGATCGTCCTGCGCGAGCGCCACATCGTGTCGCAGCTCGGACCGACCTCGGTGCCGGTGATCTGTGTGCCGAGCGCCACGCACCTGATGAACCTGGACCTCTCCACGGTCCGTGTCGCGCTCTACGCCGCCAACGTCGGCAAGAACATCCACATGCTGCGCATCCCCACCATGAAGCACGTTTTCATCGGGCACGGCGACAGCGACAAGGTCGCGAGCATCAACCCGTTCAGCAAGGTGTACGACGAGGTGTGGAGCGCCGGCCGGGCAGGCCGCGACCGCTACGCGCTCGCCGACGTCGGCGTCCGTGACGAGGACGTCGCGGAGGTGGGCCGCCCGCAGCTCGCCCCGATCGAGCCGTGGAGCGGTGCGCCCAAGCACTCGGTCCCGACTGTCCTGTACGCCCCCACCTGGGAGGGCTGGGACGACAACCCGGGCAACACCTC
Organism: Streptomyces changchenzhani; assembly: GCF_039766235.1. Classification (NCBI taxonomy): domain Bacteria; kingdom Bacillati; phylum Actinomycetota; class Actinomycetes; order Kitasatosporales; family Streptomycetaceae; genus Streptomyces; species Streptomyces changchenzhani. The sequence goes on from NZ_JBDHNH010000001.1 coordinate 1,598,229, forward strand.
GATCCTGTTGGCCGGCGAGAACATCGTCAGGCGCCTTCTGGAGGCCGAGCAGCCGGTCCGGGTGGTCTACAAGCCGCACCCCTTCACCGGGACGCGCAGCCCCCAGGCGAAGGCCGTACACGCCCGTATCACCGCGATGGTGGAGACGGCGGCGGCCGAGCGCCTCACCGACGCCCGCTGGGCGAAGGAGAGGGCCTCGCTGGAGCCGGAGCAGACCGCGGCACGGGCCGAGCTCACCCGTATCGCGTCACGCCTCGGCGAGCTCGCCGGCAACGGCGGCGGCAGGGGCAATGGCAACGGCGGGAGCCGCAAGGACGAGGCAGAGCTGTCGCGCGACGCCCTCGCCGACCCGGTGCGCGAGGCCGAGCTCGCCAAGCTCAAGGGTGCGTGGAACGCCGCGTACTGGCGCTCCTTCGGTTGGTGGGAGCACCGGGTCGTCACGGGTGCCGAACCGCACCTGTACGACTGCTTCAACGAGGCGGACGGCATGGTCTCCGACATCTCCAGCGTGGTGTCGGACTTCATCGCGAGCGGCAAGCCGTACGCGGTCACCGACTCCGCCGAACTGGGCGTCGACGAGTTCAAGCAGCAGAACACCGCCGTACGCGCCGCGGTGATCCTCTCCAACAGCGCAGTGCAGCTTGACGAGTTGCTGGGCGCGGTCACGGGCGGCGCGAGCGCCGACCCGCTGTCCGACGCGCGGCTGGAGCTGAAGGCGTACCTCCTGGGTCCCGACGAACCGGCGTCCATCGTTCAGTTCAACGACGCCGTACGGACCCTGGCGGCCAAGTCCGAGGCCCGCAACCAGGGTGTGGTGCAGCGCGTCGGCGTCGAGACGGCCTTCGCGGCGGCCGACCCGAGCGACTCGGCGCCCGAGTCCAGCGGTCTGGACTCGACCGTGGCGGGCTGACACCGGAGCGCAACCGCTTTCCAAGCGTGTGAAATCGGCCCGGTAGAACGTCTTTCGAGACGTTCTGCCGGGCCGTTGCGCGTGGCAGTGTGGCCAGGATCACGTAGAAAAGTGACGATGGTGAAACAACCACACTCAAGTGCCAACTGTCTTGGATGTCGATGAACGAGATTGAGATGGGCCGGGCCGCTGCTGACATTCCCGATGTGACAGTGATCATCGGCGCCTATGAGGCAATGCCTTACCTGATTCCTTGCCTGGATTCGGTCGAGGCGCAGACTCTGGGCGCGGATCGCATAGAGATCGTTGCCGTCAACGACGGCTCGACCGATGGGACCGGAGAGCACCTGGACGCGTTTGCTGCCAAGTCCAAGATCGGTACCAGGGTCGTCCACCAGGAGAACTCCGGTGGGCCCAGCGGCCCGCGCAACGTCGGACTGAACATGGCGCGCGGGCGCTATGTCTTCTTCCTCGACGCCGACGACTACCTCGGCGAGGAAGCACTGGAGCGGATGGTCGCGATCGCCGACCGCAACAGCACGGATGTCGTGCTGGGCAAGATCGAGGGCATCAGACGGGGTGCGCCGAAGTCCATGTTCGGCCGCACCGTGGAGCGTACGGATCTTTTCTCGTCGAACATCAAATTCACGCTGAGCGCCGAGAAGCTCTTCCGGCGCGAGCTGCTGGAGCGCAGCAATATGCGCTTCGACCAGAGCCTTTATACCGGCGAGGACGCGCGCTTCACCCTTGAGGCGTATGTACGAAGCTCCGGTGTCTCCATTGTCGCCGACTACACCTGCCTCTACATCGTGCGCCGCGACGACGGCAAGCATGTGACGCAGAGCGGCAGTTACGCGATGCGCTTCGACTCGGCGACGGCCCTGATGGACCTGATCGCCGAGTTCTACCCGGCCGGGGAGAAGCGGGACGACCTGATGATCCGTCCGTTCGTGATCACGCTGCTGCCGCAGTTCGACCACCGCTGGCTGAAGCTGAAGGCCGCGGACCGTCAGAACAAGCTGGAGCTGGCCAAGCCGCTCACCGACAAGTACTGGACGCCGGGCGTCGCACGCCGGCTGAAGGTCCCCGAGCGGCTGCGGATGCACTACGTCGCCGAGGGCCGGGCGGACCTCCTGCGGGCCCACCTCGACTTCCTCGGCACCAAGGCGGAGCCCGAGGTCGTCCGCAGGGGCGCCGAGGGCAAGCCGTACCTCGTGTACCCGTACTTCGACGACAAGGAGGCGGGCGTCCCCGACGAGATGTTCGCCGTCACCGTGGCGGAGTGGGTCGGCGGGGTGCGCATCACCGCGCCCAAGTCCGCCAGGCCCGGGCCGACCTTCGCGCGCCGCGTGGTGGGCAAGCTGCGCAGGACCGCGCGGAGCGTCTTCGCGAAGTCCTGACGGCCTCTAGGCCCTACGGCGAGTACGGCCCGAAGTGAGGTGCGGGAGGGGGCTGTGCGTCACGCGCGCGTGACGCACAGCCCCCTCCCGCGTCCACGGCGCGGAATGCGGAGGCGGCATCCGATCGGGCTCACGTACATTGCGGGGAGAACCGGGCGAGCAGGAGCGGGGTTGTACGTGTCAGCGGCAAGGCAGGGCGTCACAGAGGCACGCAGGGTCGTCGTCAAGGTCGGCTCCTCCTCACTGACCACCGCGGCGGGCGGCCTCGACGCCGACCGCGTGGACGCCCTCGTCGATGTGCTGGCCAAGGTCCGCGACGGCGGTGAGCGGGAGATCGTGCTGGTGTCGAGCGGCGCCATCGCCGCCGGACTCGCGCCTCTCGGGCTGGCCCGCCGCCCCAAGGACCTTGCCAGACAGCAGGCCGCCGCCAGCGTCGGCCAGGGGCTGCTGGTGGCCCGCTACACCGCCTCCTTCGCGCGCTACGGCGTACGGGTCGGCCAGGTGCTGCTCACCACCGACGACACCAGCCGGCGCGCCCACTACCGCAACGCCTACCGGACCCTGGACCAGCTGCTCGCCATGGGCGCGGTCCCGGTCGTCAATGAGAACGACACCGTCGCCACGGACGAGATCCGCTTCGGCGACAACGACCGGCTTGCCGCGCTCGTCGCCCATCTCGTACGGGCCGACCTGCTGGTCCTGCTCTCCGACGTCGACGGTCTCTACGACGGCGACCCCAGCACACCCGGCACCTCGCGCCTTGCCGAGGTGCGCGGGCCCGCCGACATCGCGCACGTGACCATCGGCAGCGCGGGCAAGGCGGGCCTGGGCACGGGCGGCATGGTCACCAAGGTCGAGGCGGCCAGGATCGCCGCCGCCGCCGGCATCCCCGTCGTCCTCACCTCAGCCAGCCGGGCCGCCGACGCCCTCGCGGGCCGCGACACGGGCACCCACTTCCACCGCACCGGCCGCCGCAGCGCCGACCGGCTGCTGTGGCTCGCGCACGCCTCGACGCCGCAGGGCGCGCTCATTCTGGACGACGGGGCGGTACGCGCGGTCGTCGAGCGGCGTACGTCGCTGCTGCCCGCCGGGATCGCCTCGGTCGAGGGCGAGTTCAGCGCCGGCGACCCGGTGGAGCTGCGCGACACCGCAGGCCGGGCCGTGGCCCGCGGACTCGTCAACTACGACGCCAAGGAGATCCCGCAGCTGCTCGGCCGCTCCACCCGGGACCTGGCGAAAGAACTCGGCCCGGCCTACGAACGCGAAGTCGTACACAGAGACGATCTGGTTGTCCTTAACCCCTGAAACGGCTGAAAGTCCAGCCTCGGGACACAGACCTTCACCAAAACCGCCCCGCGCCCGGCCCAAGGCTGGTCAACTTTGTTGCGGGGATACAGCGCAACGCGGGGTCACGCACCACAACGCAGTACAGGAGGCCGCCGGTGAGACGAGCGCGTCCGGGGGCGCCGCCCCGAGGGACGGCCGAGCGTGTCCTGACCAGCGTCGGGGCGGGGGCGGACTTCGACAAGGGCAGGAGCACGGGGCAGGCGGAGGCTGCGGGGACCGGCTACAACAGCGAGACCTCCAGGCTGTGGCACATCACGCTCTGCGTCTCGGGCAACGAGGCGCCGCTGACGGAGGTCAGACGCGGCCTCGAACAGCTGGCGCACGACCACCCCTTTCTGCTGACCAGCAGATACGCCAACAACCACGCGGAGATCCGCTACTGGGAAGAGGCCCGCGATCTGCACGACGCGGCGGCGGTCGCGCTGCGTCTGTGGGGCGAGCACCGGTCGACGTCCAAGCTGCCGCCCTGGGAGATCGTCGGCCTTGAGGTCATCGACCGCGACACCTATCACCAGCGGATCGCCGAGGGATACGGTCCGCCCCCGGCGGCCCCGGTGGGCGTGCACCCGTACTGAGGGGCCGGGGGACGGCGGGGCGGTGCGCGCCGACGACGCGGCAGCGGGCCCGGCGACCGGGTGCCGCGCCGCCACTCCCGTCCCGCGCGGCCCGCGTCGTACCGCTCCGTCTCGCAGGGCGGTACACCCGACGGACGCCCGCGGGGTGCGCATTACGCTGCGGACATGACCTCGCACTCGCCCCTCGCCGACTCCGCCCCGCAGTCCCCGGTCGTGGCGACCGCACGCCGCGCCCGCGCCGCCGCCGCCGAGATCGCACCGTTGCCGCGCTCCGCCAAGGACGCCGCACTGCTGGCGATCGCCGACGCGCTGGAGGCACGTACGGGCGAGATCGTCGCGGCCAACGCCCAGGACGTCGACAGGGCCCGCGCCGCCGGGACGAGCGAGACGGTGATCGACCGGCTGACGCTGACCCCGGAGCGGGTCGCCGCCATCGCGTCCGACGTGCGTGACGTGGCCGCACTGCCCGACCCGGTCGGCGAGGTCGTACGCGGCTCCACCCTGCCCAACGGGATCGACCTGCGGCAGGTGCGTGTGCCGCTGGGCGTCGTCGGGATCATCTACGAGGCCCGCCCGAACGTGACCGTCGACGCCGCGGCGCTCTGCCTGAAGTCGGGCAACGCGGTGCTGCTGCGCGGCTCGTCCTCGGCGTACGCCTCCAACACCGCGCTCGTGGGTGTTCTGCGCGACGCCGTTGAGGGGGCCGGGCTGCCTGGTGACGCCGTACAGCTGGTGCCGGGGGAGTCCCGCGACTCGGTACGCGAGCTGATGCGCGCCCGCGGCCTGGTCGACGTCCTGATCCCGCGCGGCGGCGCCTCGCTGATCCGCACGGTCGTCGAGGAGTCCACGGTCCCCGTCATCGAGACGGGCACCGGCAACTGCCATGTGTACGTCGACGCGCAGACCGACCTCGCCATGGCCGTCGACATCCTGATCAACTCCAAGGCGCAGCGCCCCAGCGTCTGCAACGCCGCCGAGACGCTCCTCGTCCACAGCGACATCGCGGCCGACTTCCTGCCGCTCGCCCTCGACGCGCTCGCCGATGCGGGAGTGACGGTGCACGCCGACGAGCGGGTGGCGGCGTATGCGGCAGGCTCCAAGGCCACCGTCGTACCGGCCACCGAGGAGGACTGGGAGACCGAGTACCTGTCGTACGACATCGCCGCCGCGGTCGTCGATTCGCTGGATGTCGCGGTGCGGCACATCAGGCAGTGGAGCTCGGGCCACACCGAGGTGATCGTGACGACCTCGCAGGCCGCGGCCCGCCGGTTCACGCAGTTGGTGGACTCCGCGACGGTCGCGGTGAACGCGTCCACCCGCTTCACGGACGGCGGCCAGTTCGGCTTCGGCGCCGAGATCGGCATCTCCACGCAGAAGCTGCACGCCCGCGGCCCGATGGGACTGCCGGAGCTGACCTCCACGAAGTACATCGTGACGGGGGACGGCCACACGCGTTAGGGCACACATGGTCGGGAAAGCGCGTTTTTCGCAGCAGTCGTGTTCCTTGGCACTCCTGGTTCGCACGTTCTCTGCCCAAATCACCTCTCCCGGTCTACGCTGAACGGGTGGCGGACGACGCGGGGGGCAAGCCGTTCCAGGACGGCTGGGAGCCCGACGACGACCGCGGGGGCGCGGACGAGGACTTCGCCTCCGTGGTGTTCGACGAGGACTTCGTGCGGGCCGCCCGGATCCATGAACCCACCGCCGCGGAGCGGCTGCTGGCCGCCGCCCAGGCGCGCGCCGAGGCCGAGGCGAGCAGAGCCAGGGCCGGCAAGGGCCCCTCGGACGACGACCTCTACGACGACGGGTACGGGCCGGGGTTCGGTCCGGGTGGCGACCGCGGCCACGACCGCGCGTACGGCGCCGACGCGGACGACGAGTACCCGGACGACGCGAGCGGCCCGTACGGTCCGCACGGGGGCGTCCTGCGCCCCTACCGGGGGCATGCGCGCTGGCACCGGCCGGTGGCCTGGCTGCTCGCGCTGCTGATGGGTATCGGGATGGTCGCCCTCGCCTTCGCGGCCGTCTACCGGGGCGCGTCGAACAACCGGCAGGACCAGATCCCGCCGCCCGTGACCAGTGACAACGTCAGGACGGACGGCCCCTCGGCCTCCGCCGAATACTCCGCGCCCGCCGTCTCGGCGGTGCCGCGCACCCCCTGACCGCCGCTCGCGCTGGCGCCGCGGGGCCTCGGACGCTCACTCGTACGCGACTGCTCGGCGCCAACTCGTACGCAACTGAAGGAAGTTGTCCCGTAGCAGCGCGTTTACCTTCGCTGCCGCCGACCTACTCTCAAGGTATGGCAGGGCGCGGAGAGCCACCTGAGGGGATGCCCGACGGCCTCTCGGGGGGTGGAGAGGACGAATACCGGTCCGTCGTCTTCGACGAATCGTTCGTGCGGGCTGCCCGCCTGCAGGAATACTCCGCGCAGGAGCGGATGGGCGACCATGCGCAGGCCGTGCGCGACAGCCCCCCGCAGGCCGCGTACGACCGGGCCGGCGGCCGGGGCGACGGTCGGGCCGGCAGCAGTACGAAGCAGGCGCTGCTGCTCGTCCTGCTGGTGGTGCTGGCCTTCGGCACGGCGATCTACCTGGGTGTGCGCCACCCGTATCAGCCACCGCCCGTCACCCGCGCGCAGCCGCTGCGGACGACCGTCATACCGCTGGCCCCTGACGGCCGGGTGCCCGGCGGCGAGCCCGACGACCTCTTCGCCCGGAGCCCCGCCGCCCAGTTCCGGCCGGGTGCCGCGGGCATCGGACTGCCGCCGGCCCGGCGTACCGGGCACTTCTCCGAGAGCCAGGTCATGGCCGCCCTGACCACCGTGAAGGACTACCTCGTCGAGTCGTCCCTCGACCCCGACGTGCTGGCCGGCAGGACGGTGCGACCGGTGCGGATCCTCCTCGACCCGGACCAGCTGGAGCAGTTCGACCGCAGCATGGACGGCTCCGCCGACGACGGCCGGCACATGGCGACCGGCTGGCTGGTGCGCTTCGGCCCGGCCAAGGTGGAAGTCGCCGGGTCGAAGACGCGGGTGCGGGGCGGCCTTCGCGTCGAGGAGTCGGGCGCCGACAGCCTCGAAGTGACCTCGGACCACACTTTCGTCTACGCGCTGCGGCCCACCGGCTCGGACGCGCGCCCGCAGGCGGACGGCGCCTCGCTGTTCACCGTCCGCCGCGAACTGCACTTCCGCCTCGACCGCGACGACCTGCGGATGCACAGGACCGAGCTGCTGGTCAGTTACGTACAGACCGGGCCCCAGGCATGCTCGGCCGACCCGGCGGGCCACCTGCGCCCGGTCCTGGCCGGGCAGCAGGCCTCGACCGGGGGACCGGCGGGCACCGACCCGTACGCGACGGGCCTCGCCACGGCCGCGCTGTGCGGGGCGCTCGCCGCCGACGCCATGCCCCGCCCGCCGGACACCCGTCAGGACCCGCCGGGGAGCCCTTAGGCCTAGGAAGCGTCCGTGCCCTTGCCCGTACCCCCGCTCCCGCCGCCGAACTTGTCGCGGAGCTTCCCGCCCAGGTCGCCCGCGCCGCCCGCGATGTCGCCCACGAGCTTCATCAACGGGTCCTTGCTGGTGCGCACCGTGTCCGAGTAGTGCGCCGCGGACTCACGGAAGGAGTCGGTCACCGAGGTGTCCTTGTCCTCCTCGCGCCGCGGGTAGTGCCCGTCCATGACCCGCTGGAACTCGCGGCTCTCCGCCCACTTCTTCAGCTCGGCGGCGCGCACCGTGGTGAACGGGTGCGTACGCGGCAGGACGTTGAGGATCTTGAGTACGGAGTCCCGCAGGTCGCCCCCGGCCTCGTACTCCTCGGCCTGCGCCAGGAACGCGTCCACGTTCATCTCGTGCAGGTGGTTGCCACCGGCGATCTTCATCAGGCCGCGCATCGACGCCTGGATGTCCTGGCCGACCAGCAGCCCGGCCCGGTCCGCGGACAGCTCCGACTTGCGGAACCACTCGCGCAGCGCCGTGACGATCGCCATGATCGCGATATTGCCCAGCGGGATCCAGGCGACCTTGAGCGCGAGGCCGGTGAGGAACAGCAGGATCGTGCGGTAGACGGAGTGCCCCGACAGGGCGTGCCCCACCTCGTGGCCGACGACCGCGCGCATCTCCTCCTCGTCGAGCAGCTCGACGAGGCCGGTGGTGACCACGATGATCGGCTCGTCGAGACCGATGCACATGGCGTTGGGCTTCGGGTCCTGCGTGACGTACATCGGCGGGACCTTCTCCAGGTCCAGGATGTAACAGGCGTCCCGCAGCATGGTGTTCAGGTGGACGAACTGCGCTTCGCTCACCCGCACCGAGTCGGAGAGGAACAGCAGGCGCAGGCTGCGCTCGGGAAGCAGCCCGCTGAGCGCCTTGAAGACCGTGTCGAACCCGGTGAGCTTGCGCAGGGCCACCAGGGCCGAGCGGTCCGCCGGGTGTTCGTAGGCCCGGGACGAGATCCCCGGGAAGCGCGTGCGATTGCGGCTCGGCACGTTCTCGTGCTCTTGCTCGTGATTGCCGTCGGTCATGGGTGCCCCCTTGTCTGCGAGTTTTCCCGTCCCCCGGACGGCCCAGCGTAGGTGCTGGCGTCCGGCTCGCCCGGTCGGTTCCTGGAGCGGTTCCCGAAGCGGTTCCTGAAGCGGGACAATCCATGAACGCCTGAGTCGGCGTGAGCGTGCCCGGCCCTCCCGCATACGATGTTCGTGAAGTCTCCGCTCCGACTCCCGACTCCCGATAGGTCCTGCCGAAGATGAGCCTCCACAGCACCGCTGCCTCCCTCGTGACCCTCGCCTCCGGTGAGGGCGGCGAGCACGGCGGGAACCATGAATCCCTCAACCCCTACATCACCGGTGGCGGCGCGTTCTGCGTGCTGCTGCTCCTGCTGTGGATCACCACACGCTTCAACCGCGACCGCTGAGGCAGGGTCGTGTCACCGGGCCAGTAGGCTCTGCACGCATGGGAGAGCAGGAAGTGCCTACCGGACCCGGCAAGCGCCGACTCGGTGTGATGGGCGGGACGTTCGATCCGGTCCATCACGGACACCTGGTGGCCGCCAGTGAAGTGGCCGCGCAGTTCCACCTCGACGAGGTGATCTTCGTGCCGACCGGGCAGCCGTGGCAGAAGAGCCACACGCAGGTCTCCCCGGCCGAGGACCGCTATCTGATGACGGTCATCGCCACGGCGTCCAACCCGCAGTTCTCGGTGAGCCGTATCGACATGGACCGCGGCGGCCCGACGTACACCATCGACACGCTGCGGGACCTTCGTGCCATCAACGGCGACTCGGACCTGTTCTTCATCACCGGCGCCGACGCGCTCTCCCAGATCCTCACCTGGCGGGACGCCGAGGAGCTCTTCTCACTGTCCCACTTCATCGGTGTGACCCGGCCCGGTCACGACCTGACGGACGACGGTCTGCCCAAGGGCGGCGTCTCCCTGGTGGAGGTGCCTGCCCTGGCGATCTCGTCCACCGACTGCCGGGCGCGGGTCCGGCAGGGGGATCCCGTCTGGTATCTGGTGCCGGACGGTGTGGTCCGCTACATCGACAAGCGGGAGCTGTACCGGCGCTGAGCCGGCGGCCCGGCCGTACGGGGAGCACACGAAAAGCAGGAGAGGGGCACCGGTGAACGACCAGTATCCGTACGACCCGTACGCGCAACAGCCGGAAATCATCGGCTACGACGCCTACGGACAACCGGTGTACCAGCAGCAGCAGGACCAGCAGCAGTACGACCCGTACGCGCAGCAGCAGGACCAGCAGCCGCAACAGCAGCAGGACCGGCAGCCGCCGCAGCAGGGATACGGGTACGACCCCTACGCCCAGCAGCCGCCGTACGACCCGTACGCGCAGCAGTCGCCCCAGCAGCAGCCTCACCAGCCCCAGGGGCAGCCCCAGCCCGGGCAGTACGGATCCGAGCAGTACGGATACGGCTACGCCCCCGGGCAGCAGCAGGCCGCGGTCGACACCACCGCCCAGTGGATCCCGCAGCAGGCACCCGCGCCGGAACCGCCCCAGGTCGCCGAGCCCGCCGCGCCGGCGCCCGCCGCCGACCGGTCCGTGCCTGAGCAGCGCCGCCCCGCGCCTGACTACGCCACCGAGCAGTTCGCCTTCGTCGAGGATCCCGACGAGAACGCCGAAGACGTCATCGACTGGCTGAAGTTCACCGAGAGTCGCACCGAGCGCCGCGAGGAGGCCAGACGCAAGGGCCGCAGCCGGGTGGTCTCGCTGGTCGTCGTACTGGCGCTGGTGGTCGCGGGCGGTGTCGGCTACCTCTGGTACGCGGGGAAGCTGCCCGGTCTCGCCGGCTCGGACGACCCGGCGAACACCGCGACGGGCCCGCAGAAGCGTGACGTCATAGCGGTCCACCTGCACAACACCAAGGGCGGTACGTCCACGGTGCTGCTCGTCGACAACGTCACCACCGAGCAGGGCACGACCGTACTGCTGCCCAACGCGCTCTCCGTGGCGAACGACGACGGCACCACGACCACCCTCGGCAAGTCCGTCGACGAGGACGGCTCCTCGGGCACCCGGGAGGCGCTCGGCAGCGTTCTCGGTACGAAGATCGGCGGCTCCTGGCGGCTCGACACCCCGTACCTGGAGAACCTCGTCGAGCTGGTCGGCAATATCGAGGTCGACACCGACACCGATGTCCCCGACACCAAGAAGGGCGCCTCGCCGCTGGTCAAGCAGGGCAAGGCGCAGACGCTGAGCGGCGCGACGGCTGTGGCGTACGCCACCTACCGGGCGCCCGGCGAGGCCGAGGCCAAGCAGCTTCAGCGGTTCGGCCAGGTCATGCATGGCGTACTGAAGAAGATCTCGGACGACCCGCAGGCCGCCACCACCACGGTCAGGACGCTGGCGCAGATCCTCGACCCCTCACTGCCGGAGAAGGCGCTGGGCGCCTCGCTGGCCAAGCTCGCCGAGCATGCCAAGGGCGGTGACTACAAGACGGCGCAGCTGCCGGTGCAGCCCGACGGCAAGCTCAGCGAGGCCGCCGCCGACAGCGTGGTCACGGACGTTCTGGGCGGCTCGATCCGCAGTCCCGAGCAGGGCGCGGCCGTGCGGGTCGGCGTGAAGAACGCCACCGCGAACCCGGACGCGCCGGAGACCGCCAGGATTGCCCTGGTCAACGGCGGCTATGCGTATCTGGACGGCGGGAAGGCCGACGCGGTGACATCGTCGCAGGTCAGCTATGGTGACGCGGCGCAGAAGGCGAAGGCGGACGAGGTCGCGAAGACGCTGGGTCTGCCGACGAGCGCGGTGCGCAAGGGCAAGGCCGCCGCGAACGCCGATGTGACGGTCGTGCTGGGCCAGGATTTCAAGGTCAAGTGACCCCGTCCCTGCCGAGCATCCCCGCCGGGTAAACCCGTCGGGGGTGTCGGCGGTCCGTGAGACCCTTGTGGTACCTCTGACCACCGACGAAAGCCTGCTTGTGACCGCCACTGACCATTCCATCGAGCTCATCCAGGCCGCCGCTCAGGCGGCTGCCGACCGGCTCGCGCACGACATCGTCGCTTATGACGTCAGCGATGTCCTGTCCATCACCGATGCCTTCCTGGTCGCCTCGGCGCCCAACGACCGCCAGGTCAAGTCGATCGTCGACGAGATCGAGGAGCGGCTGAACAAGGAGCTGGGCGTCAAGCCCGTGCGCCGCGAGGGCGACCGCGAGGCCCGCTGGGTGCTGCTCGACTACGTCGACATCGTCGTCCACGTCCAGCACAGCGAGGAGCGCGTCTTCTACGCCCTTGAGCGGCTCTGGAAGGACTGCCCCGAGATCGGGCTGCCCGACGACGCGATCAAGACCCGTGGCCAAGGCGCGGAGTACGCGAAGCTGCGCACGGCCGCAGCCGATGACGACCTGGACGGAGACCTGAACTGAACGGCAGCGACATCAGCAAGAAGAGCCGGGGCCGCCGGATCGTTCTGTGGCGGCACGGCCAGACCGCGTGGAATCTCGAACGCCGCTTCCAGGGCAGCACGGACATCGAGCTGACCGAGGAGGGCCTCGCGCAGGCGCGCCGCTCCGCGCGGCTGCTCGCTTCCCTGAAGCCGGACGCGATGATCGCGTCCGACCTCAAGCGGGCGGCGGCCACGGCCGGTGAGCTGGCAGGCCTCACGGGCCTCGACGTCACGTACGACGCCGCGCTGCGGGAGACGTACGCGGGCGCCTGGCAGGGGCTGACGCACGACGAGATCATCAAGCAGTTCGGCGCGCAGTACGCGGCGTGGAAGCGCGGCGAGTCCGTGCGGCGCGGTGGCGGCGAGCTGGAGACCGAAGTGGCCGACCGGGCTGCTCCGGTCGTGCTCGCGCACGCCGAAAAACTGCCCGACAACGGCACGCTCGTCGTGGTCAGCCACGGCGGCACCATCCGCACCACCATCGGTCGGCTGCTTGGCCTGGAGTCGTACCACTGGGAGGGCTTGGGCGGGCTCTCCAACTGCTGCTGGTCGGTGCTGGGAGAGGGTGCCCGGGGCTGGCGGCTGCTGGAGCACAACGCCGGGACCCTTCCGGAACCGGTGCTCGGAGACGACGACTGACGGATTTCACTTTCCGGCCGGTCGCAGGCTAAAGTTCTTCTTGTTCGCAGCGCACAACAAGCGCAGAGAACAGCGGGGCTATAGCTCAGTTGGTAGAGCGCCTGCATGGCATGCAGGAGGTCAGGAGTTCAATTCTCCTTAGCTCCACAATTCAGGAATCCCGTCCCCGTCAGGGGGCGGGATTCTCTGTTGTCCCGCCCTCCGCCCCGGCGGTCCTCAGACCGCGCAGTGCCGCGACCCGCGCGCTGCTTTCCGTGTCGTCCGGGGTGTACGCGACGATCCGGCATTCCGGCAGCCCAGCGGGCTCTCGTTACCCGTACTGGAACACCGTCAGGCTCAGCGCCATGACGACGATCCCGCCGGCCTCACCGGCGCCTCCCCAGTCCGGCACCATCGCGTACGCCGTCCTGCTGATCACCGGCGCAAGGCTGGGTGACCTGCTTGGTCACCGGCGCGCCTATCTGGGCGGGCTCGCGCTCTTCACCGCCGCCTCGCTCGCCTGCGGACTGGCGGCGGACAGCGGGCAGTTGATCGCCTTCCGGTTCGTCCAGGGCGCGGGCGCGGCGCTGATGATCCCGCAGGTGCTCAGCCTGATCCAGCGCAACTTCCGGGGCGAGAGGCGGGTACGGGCGCTCGGCGCGTACTCGGCGGTGCTCGCCACAGGCGCCGCCGCGGGGCAGGTGGCCGGCGGGGTGCTGGCCCGGCGTGGGGGTGCGCCACTGATCGCGCCCCGGGTGCTCCGGCTCCCTGGCATGGGGCGCGCCGTCCTGCGGATCACCCTGGTGATGGTGGTCAACGCGGGCTTCCTGTTCGTGCTGACCCTGCACGTCCAGGGCGGCCTCGGTTATTCGGCGCTCCAGGCGGGGCTCACCTTCGCGCCCACGGCGGTGGTCTTCGGTGTGGTCGGACTCACTTGGCGGCGCTGGCCCGCGGCAGTGCAACGGGGCCTGATTCCGGCCGGGTTCGTGCTGTCCGCCCTGTCCTGCGTCGCCGTCGGTCTGGCGCTGCGGGACGGCGGCACCGGGGGGCTCGGTCTGTACGTCGCCTTCATCGGCGTCGGCGCCGGCCTGGCGCTCGGTTTCAGCCCCACGCTCACGGGCGCGCTCGCTGCCGTGAGGCCGCAGGACGCGGCGGATGCGGGCGGAGTGCTGGTGACCTCCACTCAGCTCGGACAGCTGATCGGTGTCGCGACATTCGGCACGCTTTACCTGAACGGGTTGGATGCGCCGGGGGCGTATGCATATGCCGATGCGCTGTGGACATGCGCCATCGCGCTGGCCGTCGCGTCGATCTTGGGGGCTCTGGCGTGTCTCCTGGGCTCGCGCCACTGCCCCTCTTGCGAACCCATGGCAGAATCGGACCGCCGGAGGGGGACGACGGCCTGAACGGGAGGGGAAGCGCGATGCCCGCGAGCATCCTCGACGAGGGCCGTGTTCTGCCCGGCACGGCAGAGGGCCGCGCCCGATTTGCTCGACTCGACCGCCCGTACTGCGGCTCATCCCATGGTGCCCAGGTGCCCGGCGACAACGGAGGTAGCTCGTACGTGCGTACGGCCTGCGGCCACAGCCGGAGCTGACTGATGGGTGCACACAGGCGAAAATGCGACTGGTGTGGCAGCGGTACGCCCATTGTCCGGGACATGGAGCCGATCAATCCCGACTACCAGTACTGGTGCGAGGAATGCGCGCGGGCGCTGATCATAAAGGGCGACCCGATCGAGACGTACCGGGAGCTGGAGGGCGAGCCGATCTACGGTCGCCTGCTCGACGAGCACTGCACGCTCAAGCGGTTCTATTCGTTCGCCACAGCGTGACCAGCGCGGCGACGGCCGTGAGCGAGTAGAGCGCGGAGAGGGCCATCTGGCCGCCGTTCTGAGTGAGTTCGAGCCGCCCCGCGCCGTGTGGCACCCACCACAGCGCGTACGAGCAGAACACCAGCACCGTCGCCGCGGCCCACCACCTGTTCCCGCGCGCCGCCAGGACGATCGCCAGGGGTACGCACCACACCCAGTGGTGCGACCACGACACCGGGCTGATGAGGAGCGCCGTCACCGCGCAGGCGACCATCGCTCCGGCCCGCTCGCCGCGCAGCTCCGCCGCGACCGCCACGGCGAGCCCCACCGCGGCGACCAGGGCGGCGGTCGCGGCCCACCACAGTCCCGGATCGCCGGTGTGCAGCAGGCGTGCCAGCACGCCGCGCAGGGACTGGTTGGCGGTGTCCTCCGCGTGGCCCACCCGGCCCACCTCGAAGATCATCGAGGTCCAGAAGCTGCGTGAGTCGGCCGGCAGGGCGACCCCGGCCGCGACCGTCGCTGTGAGGAAGACCACGGCCGCCGTTCCGGCCGTCCGGAGCCAGGCGTTCCAGGGGTGCCCGAATGCCCGGCCCAGGCTCCGGGCCCGTACAAGACCCGCGATCAACAGAAAGGCTGCGAAGAGCGCCGGAGTGAGCTTCACCGCCGCGGCCAGCCCTATGCCCGTCCCTGCCCAGCGGTGCCCGTTGCGCCGCGTGAGGTCCCAGAGCACCGCCACCGCGAGCAGCAGATTGATCTGTCCGTACCGCAGCGTCGTCCATACGGGCTCGCTCCACACCGCGAGCGCGGCGACCCACAGGGTCGCCGCCGGGTCCTCGCGGCCCACCAGCCGGAGTGAAAGGTGGACGAGCACGACGAGGAGGGCGAGGTTGCCCAGGGTGGCGAGGGTGCGCATCTCCGGGACGTCCAGCAGGGTCAGCGGAGTGAACAGCAGTGCCGCGAAAGGCGGATAGGTGGTCGGCAGGTTCGCCACCGTCGCACGCATCGCGTAGAGGTCCTGACCTGCGCGTACAGTCTCGCCCTCGGCCCGGTAGACCATGAGGTCGATCATCGAGACCTCGGCGCCGCGCTGGGCCGCCCAGAAGATCGCGAACGACAGCAGGCAGGCCGGGGCGGCGATGAGTATGGGCCACCGGGTGAGGGCGCGGTGGGCGGCGACGGCCTGCACGATCATGGTCACGCGGGCAGACAGTACCTGTCGTGCACCAACGGGACGGAGGTACGGAGGAGGTGCTGCGGGTGTACGGACAAAGAATTTGGTGAAGGGCCGTGGGGACCGTGTAATGTTGGCGAAGTCGTCGGGGCGAGAGCCCGGCAGGACGGCAGCACGAGGGGCTATAGCTCAGTTGGTAGAGCGCCTGCATGGCATGCAGGAGGTCAGGAGTTCAATTCTCCTTAGCTCCACAGGAACAGCTCCACAGAACGCGCGAGAAGCGGGCCACCCGGATCGGGTGGCCCGCTTCTCGTATGTCCGGGGATCAGTCCCGGCCGGTGCCCAGCGCCTTCCTGTTGCTGCCGGGCAGAGCCGTCCGCGGGGGCTTGGCCGGACGCGGGGGCGCCTCCTGTTCGAGACGGAGCGCCAGCGCGGGACAGCGGCGCACGGCGCGCTGCGCGCGCCCCCGCAGATGGACCGGGACCGACGCGTCCGCGAGCGCGGGATAGCCGTCCGGGCCGAGCCTGATCAGCTCGGGAACGATGTCCGCGCACAGCCCGTGGCCCTGGCACAGCGTCCAGTCCACGGCGAACTTCTCGCCGCTCGGGATGCCCTCTTCCTCGTAACCGGGGCCGGGCAGCGGCAGTACGCCGGTGGTCTCGCGACCGCAGCCGTTGCCCAGGACGTGCGCCGCCAGGTCGTCCGTGAACGCGCTGAGGGTGGACATGAAGAAGCGCACCGAGCCGTCGGGGTGCTTGCAGGCGCCGCGGCCCTTCACGGCCTGGGTCACCTGGCGCAGGGCCTCCAACGCGGCCTGGCCGCCGCCGTTCAGCACGTCGGACAGGCCGCCCGCCGCCGCGGGCAGTCCGAGGCGGCACGGGCCGCACTGGCCCGCGGTCTCCGCGGCCAGCCAGTTGGCCACGCGCAGCGACTCACCGAGCGGACAGGTCTCCGGGCCGATGGGGAGGATCGCGCCCGCGCCCAGCGCGCCACCGAACGAGGCGAGGGACTCGCGGGAGATCACCGCGTCGTGCGCGGCGACCGCGTCGATCCAGTTGCCGTGATAGCCGCCGGTCAGCACGCCCTGGGGCAGCGGCGGGGCGCCGGCCATCTGGAGGACGTAACGCAGCGGCACTCCGGTGGGCACCTCGACGACCATGGGCCGTGAGACCGCGCCGGAGATCGTGAGCATCACCGTGCCCGGCTCGGATTCGAGTCCGGTGTGGCAGTAGCGGCGGGCGCCGATGCGGGCGGCGACGGCGAGTTGCGCGTACGTCTCCGTGTTGGACAACAGGGTCGGCGCCCCGCCGACGCCTGACTCCGCGGCGCGCTCACGGCGGCCAGCGGGCAGGGCGGGGCCCCCGTTCGCGGCGCGGATCAGTGCGGAGGCCTCTCCGGAGACCATGCGCTCGGGGGTACGTATGATCCGTGCGCGCAATTGCTGCCCGCGCCGGTCGGACAGGCCGCGCTCCGCGAACGCGGCCCGGATCGAGGCCTCGGTCGAGTTGCGGGTGACGGCGACGACCAGGGTGCGGGCACCGAGCGCCTCGGCCGCGAGCAGGGCTCCGTCGAGCACCAGGTGCGGTGCCCGGTTCAGCATGACCGTGTCCTTGCGGCAGGCGGGCTCGCCCTCACTGCCGTTGATGACGACGACGGGTCGCACTCCGCGGCGGATGGACGCCTGGGCGACGGCGCGCAGTTTCTTCCCGAAGGGGAAACCCGCACCACCGCGGCCTTTCAGGGATATCGCGTCGGCGAGCTCGGCAAGACGCTCCCCGCTCATCGGTTCGAGGGGGCCGTGCACCTTGAGGTGCATGCCGAGGTCGAGGCGCTCGACGAGGTCGAAGCCGGTGGTCAGCTGGGGAAGGCCGACTACGCGGACTTCGGGGACATCGGGAAGGGGGTCGTTCAACGTCGATCTCCTGCGGGTGCGTGCCAGGGTTCCCCGGCCGTGGGCGGGAAGAGCGGACCCGGCGGCGGCTCGGTGTCGTCGAGGGATCGGGGAAGCAGCCCGGTGGGTGCCTCGGGGTCGTAGCCGGGGAGGTCGGGGGCGGGGACGGAGCCCGGGCCGTACGCGGCGCGATCGGGGTCGTACGCCGGGCGGGTGGGCGGGTACGGGGGGCGCACGGCGGGCGCGGGCGGCGGGGGCGAAGGGGTGGGCCAGCGGCCCGAGGGGGGCGCCGACTGGACCGGGATCTCCTCGGTCATCGGGATCTGCTCCGCCAGGGGGATCCGCTCGTTGTACGCGGAGGCGTAGGGAGCGGAGGGGAACCCCTCGGAGGAGGAATCGGAGGAGAAGGGGTCGGAGGACGGCCCGGGGCCCGACACCGCGCGGTAGGCGGCCGATATGCCGGTGTCCGGCGCCGAGTTGTAGCCGACGGCCCGGGACGGCCCGGCCTCGTACAGCGGTGGCGCGGGAGGCGCCAGCCGGTGCGGATCCGGCTGCGGGCGGAACAACTGCTGTTGCTGGGGCTGTTGCTGCGGACCGGGCTGCCCCTGCGAGGGCACCTGCCCGGAGCCCGGCAGTGGGGACAGCGCGGCGTCGCGCGGCCCCGGGTCGGGCGCCTGGCGTACGGAGCCCGAGGCGACCAGGTCCACGATCCGGTCGGCGACGGTCCGCTTGACCGGGGGCGGGAGCAGCCGCAGCGAGAGCGCGCCGACGACCGCCAGCAGGGACAGGGAGTACATCGTGACCACCCAGGTCGCCGCCGGGCGGCCCGCGTACAGGCCGTGTATCAGGGCCGAGGCCCAGGCCGGGTACGCCACCATGTGCACCGCCCGCCAGCGGCCCGCGGTTTTTCCGGGGGTCGCGAAGGCGCTGCGCAGCGCACCGGTCGAGGCAGCGACGACCATGAGGAAGCCGGCCAGCGAACCGAGACCGATGAGCCCCGAAGTGCCGCTGATGCCAAGGCCGAAGGGGATCAGGGCGCCGATGAGCTCGACGTGCCCGAGCGAGACCTTGACGGTCGCGTGCAGCAGCAGGAAGCCGAGCGAGGCGATCGCGGTGGCCCGGTGCATGCCCTGGGCGAGCAGCCGGTGGCGCGGCTGCAGCAGCAGCCGGTCCCTGGCCAGTAGACCCCACGCGACGGAAGCCGTCAGGGAGATCAGGGAGAGGACACCGGTGGTGAAATCGAGTGTGGCGCGCAGACTCTCGCTGCCGAGAACGGCGAGCAGGGGTATGAGAATCAACGCGGCGGCGGTCAAGCCTCCTTGTGCGGGGCGGCTCAGTGCGGGGAGCGAGCGGATCTTGCGGTGAGGATTCATGGGGGGCGACTCCGAATGGTTCGGCAAAGTGGTCCCGTTGCCGCATGCTAAGTCGCTGCATACCAGCCAGTACCTGGTTTGAAGGTTTAGCGAGGGAAGTGTGGGAAAACTTGCTCGAATGTTGCCCCGGATAGGGCCGATACGCGGAGTAACCCCGGTGCGGGGAGTGGCGGAAGCCACTCGGGCCGGTCGCCACGGCGTCGCTTTCGCGTCCTGTCCACCGACCGGAACCTTGATGCGGCCCGTACAAGCCCTGGGGTACCCTGACGCCATGCGTGCCGTACGCCTTCTGCTTAGTGAGCCGCGCTGATCAGTCCCGACGGATGAAAGATCCGGTCGGAATCGGCGTGGCGTCCCCTCCTGTGCGAGGGGTTTTTTCATTCGCTGAATGACACAGCCTGTATGTCGCAGCCGTGTGCCGCAGCCTGAATGTCGCAGCCGCTGTGCAGAGACGATCGATGGAGCTTTGAGGACCATGAGCGAGACGAATTCTGCTGCCGAGGTGGCAGCTCCGCACCGCTATACGGCTGCGATGGCCGCCGACATCGAGGCACGCTGGCAGGACTTCTGGGACGCCGAGGGGACCTACGAGGCGCCCAACCCCAGTGGTGACCTGGCGGGCGACGCGGCCCTGGTCGCCAAGCCCAAGAAGTTCATCATGGACATGTTCCCGTACCCGTCGGGCTCGGGCCTGCACGTCGGACATCCGCTGGGCTACATCGCCACCGATGTGTACGCGCGCCACCAGCGCATGACCGGGCACAACGTGCTGCACACCCTGGGCTTCGACGCCTTCGGCCTGCCCGCCGAGCAGCACGCGGTCGCCACCGGCACGCACCCCCGGGTGTCGACCGAGGCGGCCATGGACAACATGAAGCAGCAGCTGCGCCGGCTGGGCCTGGGGCACGACAAGCGCCGCTCGTTCGCGACGATCGACCCGGACTATCACAAGTGGACCCAGTGGATCTTCCTGCAGATCTTCAACTCCTGGTACGACAAGGAGGCGGACCGCGCCCGGCCGATCGAAGAGCTGGTGGCGCAGTTCGAGAGCGGACGGCGCACGACGCCGGACGCGCGCCCCTGGAGTGAGCTGACCGCGGAGGACCGTGCCGACGTCCTGGGCGAGTACCGCCTGGCGTACGCCTCGGAGGCCCCCGTCAACTGGGCCCCGGGCCTGGGCACCGTACTGGCCAACGAGGAAGTCACCGCCGACGGCCGCTCCGAGCGCGGCAATTTCCCGGTCTTCAAGGCCAAGCTGCGCCAGTGGAACATGCGCATCACCGCCTACTCGGACCGCCTGCTGGACGACCTGGACGGCCTGGACTGGCCCGAGGCGATCAAGCTGCAGCAGCGCAACTGGATCGGCCGCAGCGAGGGCGCGCGGGTCGATTTCGCCGTTGAATATCACAGCCCGGTCGGCACGGGCAGCGACCGGATCACCGTCTTCACCACCCGTCAGGACACCCTGTTCGGCGCCACCTACATGGTCCTGGCCCCCGAGCACGAGCTGCTCGCGAAGATCGTCCCGGCTGCCTGGCCCGAGGGCACGCACGAGGTGTGGACCGGCGGGCACGCCACGCCGGCCGAGGCCGTCGACGCGTACCGCGCGCAGGCAGCGGCGAAGTCCGACGTGGAGCGGCAGGCCGAGGCGAAGGACAAGACCGGCGTCTTCACCGGCGTGTACGCGACCAACCCGGTCAGCGGCGAGCAGGTGCCCGTCTTCATCGCCGACTACGTCCTGATGGGGTACGGCACCGGCGCGATCATGGCCGTACCGGCGCACGACAGCCGTGACTTCGCCTTCGCGCGCGCCTTCGAGCTGCCGATGCGCTGCGTTGTCGAGCCGACGGACGGACGCGGCACGGACGCGGCCGAGTGGGACGACGCCTTCGTCACGTACGACGCGAAGATCGTCAACTCCACCGGCGAGCAGATCTCGCTGGACGGCCTGGGCGTCGTCGACGCCAAGGCGAAGATCACCGAGTGGCTGTCCGCACAGGGCATCGGCGAGGGCACGGTCAACTACCGGCTGCGCGACTGGCTGTTCAGCCGCCAGCGCTACTGGGGCGAGCCCTTCCCGATCGTCTACGACGAGAACGGCACCGCGCACGCGCTGCCCGCCTCGATGCTGCCGCTGGAGCTGCCCGAGGTCGAGGACTACTCGCCGCGCACCTTCGAGCCCACCGACGCGGACACCAAGCCGGAGACCCCGCTGTCGCGCAACGAGGACTGGGTGAACGTCACCCTGGACCTGGGGCTGGGCGACGGGCCCAAGCAGTACCGGCGCGAGACCAACACCATGCCCAACTGGGCCGGTTCCTGCTGGTACGAGCTGCGTTACCTGGACCCGCACAACAGCGAGAAGCTGGTCGACCCGGCCATCGAGCAGTACTGGATGGGCCCGCGCGAGGGCATGCCGCACGGCGGTGTCGACC
The DNA here is from genome assembly GCF_039766235.1 of Streptomyces changchenzhani. Lineage (NCBI taxonomy): Bacteria > Bacillati > Actinomycetota > Actinomycetes > Kitasatosporales > Streptomycetaceae > Streptomyces > Streptomyces changchenzhani. The sequence goes on from NZ_JBDHNH010000001.1 coordinate 1,619,654, forward strand.
TGTACGTGGGCGGCGCCGAGCATGCCGTACTGCACCTGCTGTACGCGCGATTCTGGTCCAAGGTGCTGTTCGATCTGGGGCACGTCTCGTCGTCCGAACCGTTCCACAAGCTGTACAACCAGGGCATGATCCAGGCCTTCGTCTACCGTGACGGCCGCGGCATCGCGGTGCCCGCGGCCGAGGTCGAGGAGCGCGACGGCGCGTACTACTTCCAGGGCGAGAAGGTCAGCCGCGTCCTGGGCAAGATGGGCAAGTCCCTGAAGAACGCCGTCACTCCCGACGAGATCTCCGCCGAGTACGGCACGGACACCCTGCGCCTGTACGAGATGGCGATGGGCCCCCTCGACGTCTCGCGGCCGTGGGACACGCGCGCGGTGGTGGGCCAGTACCGGCTGCTGCAGCGACTGTGGCGCAATGTCGTCGACGAGACGACCGGTGAGGTCACCGTCGTGGACTCCGAGCCGGCCGAGGACACACTGCGCGCCCTGCACAAGGCGATCGACGGCGTCGGCCAGGACCTGGCCGGACTGCGCTTCAACACCGCGATCGCCAAGATCACCGAGCTGAACAACCACCTGACCAAGGTGGGCGGCCCGGTGTCGCGGTCGGTGGCCGAGCGGCTGGTTCTGCTGGTCGCGCCGCTGGCCCCGCATGTCGCCGAGGAGCTGTGGCGCAAGCTGGGACACACCGATTCCGTTGTGCACCAGGACTTCCCGGTGGCCGACCAGGCGTACGTCGTGGACGAGACCGTGACCTGCGTCGTGCAGATCAAGGGCAAGGTCAAGGCGCGTCTGGAGATCTCCCCGTCGATCGGTGACGAGGAGCTGGAGAAGCTGGCACTGGGCGACCCGGCGGTGGTCGCGGCGCTGGGCGGCGCAGGCATCCGCAAGGTGATCGTGCGGGCGCCCAAGCTGGTCAACATCGTCCCCGCCTAGGGACATCGTCGCCCGGCCGAGGCGGTCGTAGGTGCTTTCCCCTACGGGCAGGTTGGGGGTTCCGATGGAACCCTCGGCCTGCCTGTTCCGTTTACGGTGGAGAGACCACGCGGATCGAAGAGCCACGCGGACCGGGTGGACCGACTGACGACTACTGACGACTGGTACGACTACCGAGGACGGAAGGGCGCTCATGGAGGCCGTGATCGTGATCCTGATGCTGCTCTTCGTGTCATTCGTGGTGCTGGGGGTGTACGTGGGGGTGAAGGCCGTCGGCGCGGCGAAGCGCGGTGTGGACCGCACCCTCACCCAGGCCCGGCGCACCGTCGAGGACACCACCCTGCGGGCGAAGAGCTTCGGGCAGCCCGGCGTCGTCGGCGAGCTGGCGCAGCTGAGGCTCTCCCTGCGTACGTCGATGAGGGCCACCCAGGAAGCGTTGCGCAGGGGCGTGACGCAGGACTCCTCGCTCTCGGAGTCGATCGGGCTCTTCGACCGGCTGAGTGAGCACGGGCACGAGCTGGACGACGAGCTGAGGCGCCTGGAGCGCGAGCCGGACAAGGCGCGGGTCTCCAAGCTGGTGCCGGACCTGCGGGAGCGCACGGAGCGGGTGACGCACGCCGCCGACTCGCTGCGATGGGCCGCGCGGGACCGGGCGCGGCAGTTCGCCGACGACGACCTGGCGGCGCTGAGCGCGCAGATCGACGTGGAGTCGGGTGCGCTGCGGCACTGGGAGAAGGAGCCCGGCGCTGACACCTCCTGGCCCGCTCCGGAACCGGCTGCGGGGACTGCCCCGGCGCAGACCTGGCCGGAGGTCAAGGAAGAGGGCAGGGCGGACACCGCCGAAGAGACCGACGCCCCGGGCTCCTCTGCGGGTGATTCGGGTCTGGCTACCGGGCCGCAGGCCATCACGGCACGCGATCCGCGGCGGCAGACCACGTACCCGTGGCAGAAGACGGCCCGCCCTGAGGGCACCGTCTGATCCGGTGAGGCAGCACACGCTGGCGGTGGGGGGGGCAGCGACCTCTGTCGGCCCCCGGCCGGCCAGCCAGTGCCCTCTGCTGGTGCAGGCAGTGCCCCTGATCCGGAGGTCGGAGTGCCGTGCGATCCGGTGGGGTGTGTGCCCTGCGATCCGGAGGATGGTGCGCTCTGCGATCCGGTGGGGGGAAGTGTCCTGCGGTCCGTCGGGGGAAGCGTTCTGCGGTCCGTCGGGATGGAGTCGGAGGGCCCGGCGCGGTGCATCGGCGCGTCGCTCAGCCGGACCGCTGCGAGGGGCCGGGCTGCCGCCGGGCGCCCCCGGCGGGTAATCTCCCGCTCATGTCCCGCCATGTCGCGATCGTCACCGATTCAACGGCCTACTTGCCTCCGCAGGCGATGGAGCGGCACGGCATCACTGCGGTGCCGCTGACCGTCGTCCTGGGCGATCAGGCCTATGAGGAGGGCACCGAGATCTCGGCCCGCTCGCTGGCCCTGGCGCTCCAGAAGCGGCGGTCCGTCACCACCTCCAGGCCGAGCCCCGAGGTCTTCGCCGCTGCCTACCGTGCCGCCGCGGACGCCGGTGCGACCGCGATCGTCTCGCTGCATCTGTCGGCCGAGTTCTCCGGCACCTACGACGCCGCCGTGCTCGCCGCCCAGGACGCGCCGGTGCCGGTACGGGTGGTGGACACGGGGATGGTCGCGATGGCCCTGGGATTCTGCGCCCTGTCGGCGGCCGAGGTCGCCGACGCGGGCGGCTCGGTGGATGAGGCGGTGGCCGCCGCGGAGAAACGCGCCGAGGGGACCTCCGCCTACTTCTACGTGGACACACTGGACTACCTGCGCAGAGGTGGCCGTATCGGCGCGGCCCAGGCACTGCTGGGCTCGGCGCTGGCGGTGAAGCCGTTGCTCGAACTGGACGGCGGGCGGATCGAGATGCTGGAGAAGGTACGTACGGCGTCCAAGGCGATCGCCCGGCTGGAGGAGATCGTGGTCGAGCGGGCGGGGACGCGGTGCGTCGACATCGCGGTGCATCACCTGGCGGCCCCGGAGCGGGCCGACCGCCTGGCGGAGCGGCTGCAGGAGCGGGTGCCGGGGCTGGCGGACCTGCACGTCAGTGAGGTGGGCGCGGTGATCGGGGCGCACACGGGGCCCGGGTTGCTGGGGGCTGTGGTCTCGCCGCGCTGATGGCCTGTGGGTGATGCCTGCGCGTGATGGACGCGTGATGGACGCTTGGTGACTGGTGACTGGTGACTGGTGACTGGTGACTGGTGACTGGTGACTGGTGGTGGCGGCTGGCTGGTGATCGGTGATCGGTGATTGGCGCACGGTAGCTTGTAGAGGCCGCGGTCGGTGGCTTGCGAGCGGCGGTTGTTGCGGGTCGGTTGGTCGTTCGTTCGTCCCTTGCGAGGGCGGCCGAGCGAGTGGTCGAGTGGGTGGCTGAGTTATCCACAACCGGCTGGTTTTCCACCGGAATTTACCTTGATCAGCGGCGCTGACCGGATGTGTCTAGCGTCTCGTGGCATGGCTCTTCGATCACATTCCGCAACCAGTGGCCCGGGTCGTGCCCCGGCCTCGGATGTCCGCGCCCGGCGCGGGCACGGCCGCCGTCGGCGGCTGCGCCGCCCGGATCTGGGAACTCCCGCTGCGACGGCGCTGCGCCGCCGCGCGGAGGCGCTCTTCGAGGCCGACCCGGCGCCTGCTCCACGGGCCTCGACGGTGGGCAGCGCGAGTCGTTCGGTGCTTCCCGCGCCGAGCCCTGATGTGCGGGAGCCTGGCCTTCCCCACAGGCCCAGTTGGGCGCGCAGGCCCAGCGCCCGGCCGGGCGCGGACGGTGGCGACTCCGCTGCGCGGGACGGCCGTGTTGACGGGGATCCGGGTGCGGGTGCGGGTGCAGGTGCTGTGTGGGGCGCGCGGCTGCGGATGGCGCTGCGGGAGCGGCTGCCGGTGTGGGTGCAGTCGCGTTGCGGGCTCGAACCGAGGTCGCTGGCCGCGCTGGCTGTTGTGCTCGTCGTGGCGGCGATCTTCGCCGCCCAGCACTTCTGGGCGGGGCGGCCGGACCAGGTAAGGCCGCCGGAAAGGGTGGGGGAGCGGTCGGTGGTGGCGGAGCCGGGGCCTGGGCCGGGTCTGCCACCGGGGTCCCCCGCTGGGCCATCCGGGCCATCCGGGCCATCCGGGTCCGGCGTGCGCATCATCGTCGATGTCAGTGGCAAGGTCAGGGAGCCAGGCATCCGCCGGTTGCCGGCCGGGTCGCGGGTCGCCGACGCGCTGCGGGCCGCGGGCGGCGTCAAGGACGGCGCGAACACCACGGGGCTCAACCGGGCGCGGCCGCTCATCGACGGTGAACAGGTGGTCGTGGGTGCCCCTGTTCCGCCCGGTGTCCCTGCCGCACCCGGCGCCGCCGGCGTGCCGGTCGCGGGTGGCGCCACCGCGGCCGGTCCGATCACTCTGAGCACCGCCACCGTCGAGCAGCTGGAAACGCTCCCCGGGGTCGGCCCCGTGCTGGCCCAGCACATCGTCGACTACCGCACGCAGCACGGCGGTTTCCGTTCCATCGGCGAGCTGCGCGAGGTCAACGGGATCGGCGACCGCCGGTTCGCGGACATCCAGCCGCTGGTACGGCCATGACGCGACCGGTGGTTCATGCCCGACCTGCGGTCCACACCGCTTCCGGTCACCGGCTCGGCGCTTCCGACCCCAGGCAGGAGGGGCCGGTCGATCTACGGCTGGTGCCGCCCGCGCTGGCGGCGTGGGCCGCGGCGGCAGTCGCGGTGGGGGCGTCGGGCCGCTGGGCGGCGGGGTTCGCGGTGGCGTGTCTGGCCGTGGCGGGCGGACTGCTGGCGTTCGGGGCCGTCCGGACGGCGACCCCGCAGCGCAGGCTGAACACCACCGCGGTCGGCGCGGCGCTGCTGTGCGCGGCAGCCGCAGCCGCCTCGGCCGGGCTGCACGCAGCCGACCTCCACCGGGGCCCGGTCCCGGAGCTGGCCCACCAGTACGCCGAGGTGACGGTGGAGCTGACGGTCACATCGGACCCGCGACCGACCAGGCCGAGGGTGCGGGGTGATCACACAGCGGCGAGGCCGCTCATGTTCAACGCCGAGATCACCCGCGTCGCCCGGGTTACCGGCCTGGACCGGGCGGTCACCACGGTCCGTACGCCGGTCCTGGTGATCGCACCGGCCCGCGGGCCCACCGCCCGGTGGCAGCGGCTCCTGCCCTCCACCGAGCTGCGGTTGACCGCGCCGCTCGCACCACTGTCGCCCGGTGGTGGCGGCGACCGGATCGCCGCCATTGTGCGGGTGCCGGGTGCCGGGTACCGCGTCGCCCAAGGTCATCGGCCCGCCGACTGCCTTGCAGCGTATGGCCGGAGACCTCCGGGCAGGGCTGCGCGAGGCGACCGACGGGCTCGATACCGATGCGCGGGCGCTGCTGCCGGGACTGGTCGTCGGAGACACCTCACGGGTGCCGCCCGAGCTGCACGAGGCCTTCGAAGCCACCGACCTCACACATTTGGTCGCCGTCTCCGGGAGCAACCTCACCATTGTGCTGATCCTCCTGATCGGGCCGCCCGGCACCGCCCTGCGGGTCGAGCGCGGCGGGCTCGCCCCTCGGCTCGGCATCCCACTGCGCGCGACCGCCCTGCTCGGCGGAGCGCTCACGCTGGCCTTCGTGGTGGTCTGCCGACCCGAGCCGAGTGTGCTGCGGGCCGCCGCGTGCGGCCTCATTACCCTGCTCGCGATCGGAACGGGCCGGCGCAGGCAGCTGATCCCCGCCCTGGCCGCCGCCGTCCTGCTGCTGGTCCTGTACGACCCGTGGCTGGCGCGCAGCTACGGCTTCGTCCTCTCCGTCCTGGCCACGGGTGCTCTGCTGACGATCGGCCCGCGCTGGAGCGCCGCACTGCAACGCCGTGGCGTACCGCCCCGCCTCGCCGAGGTGCTGGCCGCAGCGGCCGCCGCCCAGGCCGTGTGCGCGCCCGTCGTGGCGATGATGGCGGCGCGGGTCAGCCTGGTGGCGATCCCGTGCAATCTGCTCGCCGAGTTCGCGGTGGCGCCGGCCACCGTGCTCGGCTTCGCGGCGCTGGCGGTGGCCCCGCTCGCGATGCCCGTCGCCGAGGCACTGGCGGGGTGCGCGGGGTGGCCGGCCGGGTGGATCGCCTCCGTCGCCCGCGCCGGAGCGGCGCTTCCCGGTGCGGAGGTCTCCTGGCCGGACGGTTGGCGCGGTGGACTGCTGCTCGCGGCCGTGACCGCCGTCGCGGTGCTCGCCGCGCGCCGGGTGTTGAGCCGCCCCTGGCTGAGCGCCACCATTGTGCTGATCCTGCTACTCGTGGTGCTGCGGCCCGCGCCGCTCGCCAGGTTCGTCACCGGATGGCCGCCGCCGGGCTGGTCGTTCGCGATGTGTGACATCGGTCAGGGCGACGCCTCGGTCCTCGCGGCCGGTGACGGCACGGCCGTGGTCGTGGACGCGGGCCCCGACCCGCGACGCGTCGACCGCTGCCTGCGGGCGCTCGGTGTCACCCGCGTCCCGCTCATCGTCCTCACCCATTTCCACGCCGACCACGTTGCGGGGCTGCCCGGCGTGCTGCGCGGTCGGTCGGTGGGGGAGATCCGTACGACCACGCTTCAAGAGCCGCCGGAGCAGAGCGCGTTCGTACGCAGAGCGGCGGCCGCGGCACGGGTGCCCGTCCGCACCATCGGGCCGGCTGAGCAGCGCCGCATCGGTGAGCTGTCCTGGCGCGCACTGTGGCCGCCTCCCGCACCGGCGTTGATGCCCGAAGGGGCGAACGATGCCAGCGTCACGCTTCTCGTCCGTTCCTCGGACCTCACGCTGCTGCTCCTCGGCGACCTCGAACCACCCGCTCAGCGAAGCCTGTTGAGGGATCATCCGGCACTCCCGCCGGTGGATGTACTCAAGGTCGCGCACCACGGCTCGGCGTACCAGGACCCGGCCCTGCTCGCCCGCGCGAGCCCCCGGCTGGCCCTGGTCTCCTGCGGGCGCGGCAACACCTACGGCCATCCCTCACCCCGCACGGTCGCAGCACTCCGCGCCGGGGGCGCCACCGTTCTGCGCACGGACACGGACGGGGCGATCGCGGTGACCGGCGCGGGGCCGACCCTGCGCGCCATGCCCGCCGGCCCGGAGACGCCATGAGGCCGGAAGCACGCCATGAGGTCCGTATGCCGCTCCAGTCCTGATGGCGAACGGCCCTTCATGGCGGAAGGCCGCACACCGCGCCAGACTTGGTCCATGGTCCTTGGTCCATGGACCTTGAACAGACCGACGCGTATCTGCGCCGTATCGGAGCCGTCAGACCCGCGGAGCCCAACGCCGACGCCTTGCGGGACCTGCAACTGCGCCATTTGCGGAGCGTCCCCTGCGAGAACCTCTCCGTCCATCTCGACCGGGTGCCGGAGGCGACATCACCCGAGTGAGTCCAGGTGAGTCCAGGTGAGCTCAGGGGGAGCACAGGTGGGGATGTTTGCCCGGTCAGCGGCCGCCACTCAGGGTGCTTCGAGCCACCCGTCGTACTCCGCGGCGAACGCGTCCAGCGCCGCGGAGTCCAGTCGGCCCCCGGGGTCCTCCAGCACGACCAGCCACTGGGCGTCCTCGGCATCGTCCTCACCGGCGAGGGCGTCCCGGACGAGCTGGGGCTCCTCGCCGACGCCGAAGCGGTCGGCCAGCTCTCCGGCGACCGCGTCGGCGGTGTCACGGTCGGGCAGTACCAGCACATGGCGCACATCGTTCACCCGCACATTCTCGGCTACGAAGGGCCGCCCGCACACCCGCCCCAGCACCCGCCCCAGCACCCGTCCCGACGACCGTCACAGCGCTGTCAGTGGCTCGTGGGATGCTGGACCACGATGGCCACCAGGAAGAGTTCGACCGACGACCCGCTCGCCCCCCTCACCCTCGCCGTGGGGCAGGAGGACCTGCTGCTCGACCGCGCCGTGCAGCAGGTGGTGGCGGCTGCTCGCGCCTCCGACGCCGACACCGACGTGCGCGACCTCACCTCCGACCAGCTCCATCCCGGCACCTTGGCCGAGCTGACCAGCCCCTCGCTCTTCGCCGAGCGGAAGGTCGTCATCGTGCGTAACGCGCACGACCTCGCGGCCGACACGATCAAGGACGTGAAGTCCTACCTCGATGCGCCCGCCGAGGAGATCACCCTGGTCCTCCTGCACGCGGGAGGCGTCAAGGGCAAGGGGCTGCTGGACGCCGCCCGCAAGGCGGGAGCCCGCGAGGTGGCCTGCCCCAAGACGACCAAGCCCGCCGAGCGCCTGTCGTTCGTACGCTCGGAATTCCGTGCCCTGGGCCGCTCTGCGACCCCCGAGGCGGGCCAGGCCCTGGTGGACTCCATCGGCAGTGATCTGCGCGAGCTGGCCGCCGCCGTCTCGCAGCTCGTGGCCGACGTCGAGGGCACCATCGACGAGTCCGTTGTCGGCCGGTACTACACGGGGCGCGCCGAGGCCTCCAGCTTCACGGTCGCCGACCGCGCGGTGGAGGGCAGGGCCGCCGAGGCGCTGGAGGCGCTGCGCTGGTCGCTGTCCACCGGCGTCGCCCCCGTCCTGATCACCAGCGCCCTCGCCCAGGGCGTCAGGGCCATCGGCAAGCTGTCCTCCGCCCGCGGCGGTCGCCCCGCCGACCTCGCGCGCGAGCTGGGCATGCCGCCCTGGAAGATCGACCGCGTCCGGCAGCAGATGCGCGGCTGGACGCCGGACGGTGTCGCCCTGGCGATCAGGGCCATCGCCGAGGCCGACGCGGGCGTGAAGGGCGGCGGCGACGACCCGGAGTACGCGCTGGAAAAGGCTGTGGTCGCGGTGGCCCGGTCCGCCCGAAACACGTAGCGACGTAGCGGCTTAGCGACGTAACCGGGAACGGACAACGAGAACCACAAAACGACAGAGGCCCCGGCCGCCGTCCTGTGAGGGACGGCGGCCGGGGCCTCTGCCGGAAGCCTGTGAAAGCTTGGTGCGCCGCACGCGCGTGGCGAACGCGTCCGTGTGCGGCGCGGAGGTGCCGGATCAGGAGCGGAAGAGAGGGCCCGCTGAGTCCTTACCGGCGGTCATGCGAAGAAAGTGCTCAGGCCTGCAGGGTGGCAACCTTGGACGCCAGCGCCGACTTCTTGTTGGCGGCGGCGTTCTTGTGGATGACACCCTTGGAAACGGCCTTGTCGAGCTTCTGCGACGCTTCACGGACGGCCACATTGGCCTTGTCCACGTCACCGGCTACGAGGGCCTCGCGGGCCTTGCGGACAGCGGTCTTGAGCGAAGACTTGACGGCCTTGTTACGCAGGCGCGCCTTCTCGTTCGTCTTGTTCCGCTTGATCTGGGACTTGATGTTCGCCACGAAAGAGCCTCTACAGGTTCGTTGGATCCTCGATGAGTACCTCGCCACCTGAGACGGTCACGAGGCACAGCTGCCCAGAGTACCAGTGGCCCACCAGGCGGCCCAAACCGAGCACCGGCCCCGGTCCGTGGGACCATGGGAGCTACGTATCGATCCCCATCTCGATCCACATCGACCGAGCGAGACGCCCGGCGTCTCAAGAATCAGGACCCTGCGTGCCCGCGACTCCTCTCCACGTGCCCGAGCCGAGCCGTACCGACCCGGCGCTGATCCGCAATTTCTGCATCATCGCGCACATCGATCACGGCAAGTCCACGCTCGCTGACCGGATGCTCCAGCTGACCGGCGTCGTCGATGCGCGGCAGATGCGTGCTCAGTACCTCGACCGGATGGACATCGAGCGCGAGCGTGGCATCACGATCAAGTCCCAGGCGGTACGGCTGCCCTGGGCGACCACCGAGGGTGGGGACATGGGCAAGACCCACATCCTCAACATGATCGACACCCCCGGCCACGTGGACTTCACGTACGAGGTCTCGCGTTCGCTCGCGGCCTGCGAGGGCACGGTCCTCCTGGTCGACGCCGCGCAGGGCATCGAGGCGCAGACCCTCGCCAACCTCTACCTCGCGATGGAGAACGAGCTCACCATCGTCCCGGTGCTCAACAAGATCGACCTGCCGGCCGCCCAGCCCGAGAAGTTCTCCGAGGAGCTGGCGAACCTCATCGGCTGCCAGCCGGAGGACGTCCTGAAGGTCTCTGCGAAGACCGGCGTCGGCGTGGACGCGCTCCTCAACCGGGTGGTGCGGGACGTGCCGGCCCCGATCGGTGACGCGGATGCCCCGGCCCGCGCGATGATCTTCGACTCGGTGTACGACGCCTACCGTGGCGTCGTCACCTATGTCCGAGTCATCGACGGCCAGCTCAACAAGCGCGAGCGCATCCGCATGATGTCGACCAACGCCACCCACGAGCTGCTGGAGATCGGTGTCTCCTCCCCGGAGATGACCCCGTCCGACGGCATCGGTGTCGGCGAGGTGGGCTACATCATCACCGGCGTGAAGGACGTCCGTCAGTCCAAGGTCGGTGACACGATCACCTCCATGCACAAGGGCGCGACCCAGGCGCTCGGCGGGTACAAAGAACCGAAGCCGATGGTCTTCTCGGGCCTGTACCCGATGGACGGCTCGGACTACCCGGAGCTGCGCGAGGCCCTCGACAAGCTCCAGCTCAACGACGCCGCCCTGGTGTACGAGCCGGAGACCTCCGCGGCGCTGGGCTTCGGCTTCCGCGTCGGCTTCCTGGGCCTGCTCCACCTCGATGTGGTCCGTGAGCGGCTTGAGCGCGAGTTCGGCCTTGAGCTCATCGCCACCGCACCCAACGTGGTCTACCGGGTGGAGATGGAGGACGGTACCGAGCACATCGTCACCAACCCGAGCGAGTTCCCCGAGGGCAAGATCGACAAGGTGCACGAGCCGGTCGTGCGGGCCACGGTCCTCGCCCCCAGCGAGTTCATCGGCGCGATCATGGAGCTCTGCCAGAACCGTCGCGGCACGCTCCTCGGTATGGACTACCTCTCCGAGGACCGCGTCGAGATCCGCTACACGCTGCCGCTCGCGGAGATCGTCTTCGACTTCTTCGACAACCTGAAGTCCAAGACCCGCGGCTACGCCTCGCTCGACTACGAGCCCACCGGTGAGCAGGCCGCGTCGCTCGTCAAGGTCGACATCCTGCTGCACGGCGACAAGGTCGACGCCTTCTCCGCCGTCACGCACAAGGACAAGGCCTATGCGTACGGCGTACGGCTCGTCGCCAAGCTGCAGAAGCTCATCCCCCGGCAGAACTTCGAGGTGCCGATCCAGGCGGCCATCGGCTCGCGGGTCATCGCCCGTGAGACCGTCCGGGCCATCCGCAAGGACGTCCTCGCCAAGTGCTACGGCGGCGACATCTCCCGCAAGCGCAAGCTGCTTGAGAAGCAGAAGGAAGGCAAGAAGCGGATGAAGATGGTCGGCAATGTGGAGGTCCCGCAGGACGCCTTCATCATGGTGCTGTCGACCGACGAATCCGCGGGGGAGAGCAAGGCCAAGAAGTAGCCTCGCCGCCCAGCGGAAGCGCCCTCCGGTTTCGGGGGGCGCTTTTCGCGTTCACGCCGAGGGGGGAGACCTGGCATACGTCACGGCGCGAGTCGCGCGCGACCGCCCGTGCGGAGTGCCCCGTGGCGTCGAGCCGCAACGGGTCCGTTCTGTTATGAAAGCTACGACCCGCAGCCTCTTACGCGCCGAACGCGAGCGCCTTACTCTGATCACGACTCGTAGGTTACTCGCCAGTTAAACAAGCCAGCCGTCATGCAAGATGCCGCAGGCCCGGAGGACGTCGTGAGCGACACACAGACCTTGATCGAGAACCGGCCGCCGTCCGTGGCGACCCTCTTCATTGAGCGCGTGGGCGCCACGCCCGACGCGGAGGCCTACAGGTATCCAGTACCTGCCGTTTCCGGGCAGGGCCCGGACAACTGGAAGTCGCTCAGCTGGGGCCAGGCCGCCCAGCGGGTGTACGCGATCGCGGCCGGGCTGATCGAGCTGGGCGTCGGCCCGGAGGAACGGGTCGCCCTCGCCTCCAACACCCGCGTCGAGTGGATCCTCGCCGACCTCGGCGTGATGTGCGCGGGGGCCGCGACGACGACGGTCTACCCGTCCACCAACGCCGAGGAGTCGGCGTACATCCTGGCCGACTCCGAGAGCCGGGTGCTGATCGCGGAGGACGCGAAGCAGCTGGCCAAGGCGCGCGAGAAGCGCGCCGACCTGCCGAACCTCGCCCATGTCGTGGTCATCGACCCCGAGGGCGCGGAGCCCGTCGAGGGCGACCCCGAGGGCTGGGTGCTCTCGCTCGCGGACCTGGAGGCGCGCGGGGCGGCGTACCTGGAGAAGAACCCGCAGGCCGTCACGGACCGGGTGGCCGCTATCACGGCTGACCAGCTCGCGACGCTGATCTACACCTCGGGCACCACGGGCCGCCCGAAGGGCGTACGGCTGCCGCACGACTGCTGGTCGTACATGGCCAAGGCCACGGTGGCGACGGGCCTGATCACCGCGACGGACGTGCAGTACCTCTGGCTGCCGCTCGCGCACGTCTTCGGCAAGGTGCTGACCTCCGGGCAGATCGAGGTCGGGCACGTCACCGCCGTGGACGGCCGGATCGACAAGATCATCGAAAATCTGCCGATCGTCCAGCCGACGTACATGGCCGCGGTGCCGCGGATCTTCGAGAAGGTCTACAACGGGGTCGCAGCCAAGGCGCGAGCCGGTGGTGGCGCCAAGTACAAGATCTTCCTGTGGGCGGCCGGGGTCGCCCGCGAGTACGCCAAGGCCACCCAGGACAACTTCCGGCGTACGGGCACGGCATCGGCGCCCTTCGCGCTGACCGCCAAGCACAAGGTCGCCGACGTGCTCGTCTTCACCAAGATCCGCGAGGCCTTCGGCGGCAACCTGCGCGCCTGCGTCTCGGGCTCGGCCGCGCTGGCGCCCGACATCGGCTTCTTCTTCTCCGGCGCCGGTATCCACATCCTGGAGGGGTACGGGCTCACCGAGTCCAGCGCCGCCTCGTTCGTGAACCCCGGTGAGGCCTACCGCACCGGCACGGTCGGCAAGCCGCTGCCCGGCACGGAGGTGCGCATCGCGGACGACGGCGAGATCCTGCTGCGCGGCCCCGGCGTCATGCAGGGCTACCACGGGCTGCCCGAGAAGACCGCCGAAGTCCTTGAAGCGGACGGCTGGTTCCACACGGGGGACATCGGCGAGCTGTCCGTGGACGGGTACTTGAAGATCACGGACCGCAAGAAGGACCTGATCAAGACGTCGGGCGGCAAGTACATCGCGCCGGCCGAGGTCGAGGGCCAGTTCAAGGCGGTGTGTCCGTTCGTCTCCAACATCCTGGTGCACGGCGCCGACCGGAACTTCTGCACCGCGCTGATCGCCCTCGACGAGCCGACGATCCTCGGCTGGGCCGAGGGGAACGGCATGAAGGGCAAGTCGTACGCCGATGTGGTGGCCTCCAAGGAGGTTCTGGAGCTGATCGACGGCTATGTGAAGCGGCTCAACGAGGGACTGCAGCGCTGGCAGACGATCAAGAAGTTCCGGCTGCTGCCGCGCGACCTGGACATCGAGCACGGCGAGCTGACGCCCAGCCTCAAGCTCAAGAGGCCGGTTGTCGAGCGTGAGTACAAGCACCTGATCGAGGACATGTACGCGGGGTCGCGCGAGGCTTGATGGCCGGGCTCAGCGCGCAGGGGGTTGCCGAGCGGATCATGCGCGAGGTGTACGACTTCTCGTCGATGCCGCCGGACGACGATGTGGCGCTGCTGGTGCTTCAGGCACTGTGAGGGGTTGCCCCTGGTTCCGCCCTGGTCTGGGCGGCGCCGGGACCCACGGCGGCCTGGGACACTGGGGGCATGCCTTCCGTACTGCCCGATGGTGAGCCCGTGCCCGAAGACGGGGCGCTGCCCGCGCACGCCCTGGCCGGTGCGCGCGAGCGACCGCTCGGCTTCTACCTGCATGTTCCGTACTGCGCGACGCGCTGCGGCTACTGCGACTTCAACACCTACACGGCGACCGAGCTGCGCGGTTCGGGCGGTGCGCTGGCCTCCCGGGACAACTACGCCGACACGCTGATCGACGAGATCCGCCTCGCCCGGAAGGTGCTGGGCGACGATCCCCGGCCGGTACGGACCCTCTTCGTGGGCGGGGGTACGCCGACGCTGCTGGCGGCGGGTGATCTCGTACGGATGCTGCGGGCGGTCCGTGACGAGTTCGGGCTGGCCGACGACGCCGAGATCACGACCGAGGCGAACCCGGATTCGGTGGACCCGGCCTATCTCGCGGCCCTGCGGGACGGTGGCTTCAACCGGGTCTCGTTCGGGATGCAGAGCGCGAAGCAGCACGTGCTGAAGGTGCTCGACCGTACGCACACCCCCGGGCGCCCCGAGGCGTGTGTCGCGGAGGCCCGTGCGGCGGGCTTCGAGCATGTGAACCTGGACCTGATCTACGGCACGCCCGGGGAATCCGACGCGGACTGGCAGGCGTCGCTGGACGCGGCGATCGGGGCCGGGCCCGACCACGTCAGCGCCTACGCGCTGATCGTGGAGGAGGGGACCCAGCTGGCGCGGCGGATCCGGCGGGGCGAGGTCCCCATGACGGACGACGATGAGCACGCGGACCGGTATCTGATGACGGAGTCGGCGCTGTCCGCGGCCGGTTTCGAGTGGTACGAGGTGTCGAACTGGGCTACTTCGCGGGCCGCGAGATGCCTGCACAACGAGCTGTACTGGCGCGGCGCGGACTGGTGGGGCGCGGGCCCCGGCGCGCACAGCCACGTGGGCGGTGTGCGGTGGTGGAACGTCAAGCACCCCGGTGCGTACGCGCAGGCGCTGGGGGAGGGCCGGTCGCCCGGGGCGGGGCGCGAGGTGCTCCCGGCGGAGGACCGGCGCGTCGAACGGATCCTGCTGGAGCTGCGGCTGGTCGACGGCTGCCCGGTTTCGCTGCTGGCCCCCGCGGGGCGTGAGGCGGCGGAGCGGGCGGTAAGGGACGGGCTCCTGGAGGCTGCCCCTTACGCGGCGGGGCGGGCCGTGTTGACGCTGCGGGGGCGGTTGCTGGCGGACGCGGTGGTCCGGGACCTGGTGGACTGACTCCGTCGGGGGCGCGGGGGCGCGGGCGCCTCTGGTGCGGCGGGCTCGGCGGTGGTGGTGGCGTGGGTGCGGGGTCGGGGTGCGGGTTGCCTGCGGCGCTGGTCCCCTCCCCGCCCCTTCCCGAAACCGGAGGCTCCGCCCCCGGACCCCCGCTCCTCAAACGCCGGAGGGGCTGGAATTTTGGCTCGGGAGGCTCGGGGGCGCCTCCAGGCCCGTTGGGTCGGTCCGCGGGGTCCTGCCCGGAGGGGCTGGAATTACGGTGTGGGCGCCGTGACGAAGTCGATCAGTTCTTCCACTCTGCCCAGCAGTTCCGGTTCCAGGTCCCTGTACGAGTGGACCGACGCCAGGATGCGCTGCCACGCCGCCCCCGTGTTCTCCGGCCAGCCCAGCGCCCGGCACACGCCCGTCTTCCAGTCCTGGCCGCGCGGCACCCTCGGCCAGGCGGGGATCGGGACCGCGGAGGGCTTCACCGCTTCCCACACGTCGATGTACGGGTGACCGACCACCAGCACGCTCGCGTCCGAGACCTGCGCCGCGATGCGTGACTCCTTCGAACCCGGGACCAGATGGTCGACCAGGATGCCCAGCCGGGCGTCGGGAGCCGGGGCGAAGGCCTCGACGATCGCCGGGAGGTCGTCGATGCCCTCCAGGTACTCCACGACCACGCCCTCGATGCGCAGGTCGTCGCCCCAGACCCGCTCGACGAGTTCCGCGTCGTGGCGGCCCTCCACGTAAATGCGCCCGGCGCGCGCGACCCTCGCACGCGCCCCCGGCACCGCGACCGAGCCCGAGGCCGTGCGGGTGGGGCGGGAGGGGGACGGGGGCGCCGCGGTGGGGCGTACCAGCGTGACCGGGCGGCCCTCCAGGAGGAAGCCGCGCGGCTCCATCGGGAACACCCGGTGCTTGCCGAAGCGGTCCTCCAGGGTGACCGTCGGGCCCTGCGCCGTCTTCTCGCAGCGGACCACCGCGCCGCAGAAGCCCGTGGTGACCTCCTCCACGACAAGATCGTGCTCGGCGGCCACTTCGGGAGCGGGGGCGGTCTTCTTCCACGGTGGGGTGAGATCGGGCCCGTACTGTCGACTGCGCATCGGCCGACGATATCCCCGGGATGACGTCAGGACACGCCGAAGCGGGTCGCCAGAGCGTCCCGCTGGGCGCGTACGAAAGCCGCGTCGACGACCGCCCCGTGCCCCGGCACATACACCGCGTCCTCGCCGCCCAGCGCGAGCAGCCGATCCAGCGCGGCCGGCCACCGCGACGGGTGCGCGTCCGCACCGGCCTGCGGCTCGCCCGACTCCTCGACCAGATCGCCGCAGAACACGACCCGGGGGCTGCCGGGCACCAGGACAGCCAGGTCGTGACCGCTGTGCCCGGGGCCCACGTTCACCAGGAGCACCTGACGGCCGCCGCCCAGGTCCAGTGTCCAGTCGCCGCAGACGGTGTGCTGCGGCGCGACCAGCAGATCGGCGGCCTCCGCGGCCTCGGCCGCCGCGACACCGTGGTGCACCGCGCTGTCGCGCAGCGCGTCCCGGCTCCGCCCGAGGAACTCGTCCAGGCCCGCCGCCCCGTACACCTCGGCGCCCGAGAACACCGCCGTGCCCAGCACATGGTCGAAGTGGGAATGACTCAGCGCGACATGCGTGACCCGGTGACCGAGCAGGGCCTGCGCCCGGGTGCGCAGCTCGGCGCCCTCCCTGAGCGTCGAACCGGTATCGATCAGCAGGGCCCGGCCGGTGCCCGCGACCAGCCCGACCGTCGCGTCCCACCTCGGCAGGCGCCGCCGCCCCACCCCATGCGCCAGCTGCTCCCACCCTGCCTCTTCCCAACTCACGTCCATACCGCGACGCTAGACCCACCCAGGGTCATTCCGCCCGCTGAACAGCGCCGTCGTGCGACATCGTGACCGGCTGCCCTTGCTAGGGGCGTACTTCCCCGCCGTACACTGGCCAGGGAGATTTGCTGGCACTCACCCGCAGCGAGTGCCAAGCAGAAGCCGACGACCGACAGCTGGAGGTGTGCGCCATGCTCAGCGAACGCAGACTCGAGGTGCTGCGCGCCATCGTCCAGGACTATGTGGGGACCGAGGAGCCCGTGGGCTCCAAGGCGCTCACCCAGCGGCACAAGCTCGGTGTCTCCCCGGCCACGGTCCGCAATGACATGGCCGCCCTGGAGGACGAAGGTTTCATCGCCCAGCCGCACACCAGCGCCGGGCGGATTCCGACGGACAAGGGCTACCGGCTGTTCGTGGACCGGCTCGCGGGGGTCAAGCCCCTGTCGTCGCCCGAGCGCCGCGCGATCCACAGCTTCCTGGACGAAGCACTGGACCTCGACGACGTGGTGGCCCGCACGGTCCGGCTGCTCGCGCAGCTGACCCGGCAGGTCGCCGTCGTGCAGTACCCCTCGCTCACGCGCTCGACGGTGCGCCACGTGGAATTGCTCTCACTGGCACCCGCCCGCCTGATGCTCGTGCTCATCACGGACACCGGCCGGGTCGAGCAGCGCATGATCGACTGCCCGGCCCGCTTCGGCGAGACCTCGCTGGCGGACCTGCGTGCCCGGCTCAACAGCCGGGTCGTCGGGCGCCGTTTCGCGGACGTACCGCAACTGGTGCAGGATCTCCCGGAATCCTTCGACACGGACGACAGAGGAACCGTTTCGACGGTGCTGTCATCTCTGCTGGAGACTCTGGTCGAGGAGACCGAGGAGCGGCTGATGATCGGCGGCACCTCCAACCTCACCCGCTTCGGACATGATTTCCCTCTCACCATCCGGCCGGTGCTGGAAGCGCTTGAGGAGCAGGTCGTGCTCCTCAAGCTGCTGGGTGAGGCAACAGACTCGACCATGACCGTACGAATCGGTCATGAGAACGCCCATGAGGGGCTGAGTTCCACGTCCGTCGTCGCAGTCGGCTACGGTTCGGGCGACGAGGCAGTCGCCAAACTCGGCGTGGTCGGACCGACCCGCATGGACTACCCCGGAACGATGGGAGCGGTACGCGCAGTGGCACGTTACGTCGGACAGATCCTGGCAGAGTCGTAAGTGGCCACGGACTACTACGCCGTACTCGGCGTGCGCCGCGACGCTTCCCAGGACGAGATCAAGAAGGCATTCCGTCGGCTCGCACGCGAGCTGCACCCGGATGTCAATCCTGACCCCAAGACACAAGAGCGCTTCAAGGAGATCAACGCCGCCTACGAGGTGTTGTCGGACCCGCAGAAGAAGCAGGTCTACGACCTCGGTGGCGACCCGCTCTCACAGGCGGGCGGCGGAGCCGCCGGCTTCGGCCAGGGCGGCTTCGGGAACTTCTCGGACATCATGGACGCCTTCTTCGGAACGGCGTCCCAGCGCGGGCCGAGGTCGCGGACACGACGCGGCCAGGACGCGATGATCCGGCTGGAGATCGACCTCAACGAGGCGGCCTTCGGCACGACCAAGGAAATCCAGGTCGACACGGCCATCGTGTGCACGACCTGCAGCGGTGAGGGCGCCGCGCCCGGCACCTCCGCGCAGACCTGTGACATGTGTCGCGGGCGTGGCGAGGTGTCGCAGGTCACCCGGTCCTTCCTGGGCCAGGTCATGACCTCGCGGCCCTGCCCTCAGTGCCAGGGCTTCGGCACGGTCGTGCCGACGCCGTGCCCGGAGTGCGCGGGCGACGGCCGGGTACGGTCCCGTCGGACGCTCACGGTCAAGATCCCGGCCGGTGTCGACAACGGCACCAGGATCCAGCTGGCCGGCGAGGGCGAAGTCGGCCCCGGCGGCGGTCCGGCGGGCGATCTGTACGTCGAGATCCACGAGCTGCCGCACGCGGTGTTCCAGCGGCGAGGCGACGATCTCCACTGCACGGTCACCATCCCGATGACGGCGGCGGCGCTCGGCACGAAGGTGCCGCTGGAGTCGCTGGACGGCATCGAGGAGATCGACATCCGGCCCGGTTCGCAGTCGGGCCAGTCGATTCCGCTGCACGGGCGTGGCATCACGCACCTGCGGGGCGGCGGCCGGGGCGACCTGATCGTGCACGTCGAGGTGCTGACCCCGCAGAAGCTGGACCCGCAGCAGGAGGACCTGCTGCGCCAGTTCGCGAAGCTGCGCGGCGAGGAACGCCCCATTGGGCAGTTCCAACCGGGGCAGCAGGGGTTGTTCTCCCGGCTGAAGGATGCGTTCAACGGCCGGTGACCCCGGTGTGGGGCGCGCCCGGCCGTCAGTGCCGCGCGCCTCGCGGGGTGCACGGCCTGATTCGGCGGAGTGCGGAGGACATGAAACGATGCGTTCATGTCCTCCGCACTGACCGACCTCTGTCGCTCCCCGATCGTGCAGGCCCCCATGGCGGGCGGCGCATCGTGTCCTCAGCTGGTCGCAGCGGTCTCCGAGGCCGGTGGTCTCGGTTTCCTGGCTGCCGGTTACAAGACCGCCGACGGCATGTACGAGGAGATCAAGCAGCTGCGGGGCCTGACGGCCCGGCCCTTCGGCGTCAATCTCTTCATGCCGCAGCCCAACTCCGCAGACCCGGCCTCCATCGAGGTGTACCGCCATCAGCTCGCGGGCGAGGCCGGCTGGTACGAGACCCCCCTCGGCGAGACCGACGGCGGCTCCGACGACGGCTACGAGGCGAAGCTCGCCATACTCCTCGACGACCCCGTCCCCGTCGTCTCCTTCACCTTCGGCTGCCCCGCCCGTCCCGTCCTCGACTCCTTCGCCAAGGTCGGCACCTTCACCGTCGTGACGGTCACCACCCCCGAAGAGGCCCAGGCCGCGCAGTGGTCCGGCGCCGACGCCGTGTGCGTGCAGGGCATCGAAGCCGGCGGCCACCAGGGCACGCACCGCGACGACCCGGAGACCGACGGCACCGGGCTCGGCCTGCTGTCCCTGGTCACGCAGGTCCGCGAGACCATACAGCTGCCGATCATCGCGGCGGGCGGCCTGATGCGCGGCGCGCAGATCGCGGCCGTCCTCGCGCTGGGCGCGGAGGCCGCGCAGCTCGGCACGGCGTTCCTGGTCTGTCCCGAGTCCGGCGCGAACGCCCTGCACAAGCAGGCCATGACCAACCCGCTGTTCGTACGCACGGAACTCACCCGCGCCTTCTCCGGCCGCCCCGCCCGCGGCCTCGTCAACCGCTTCATGCGCGAGCACGGCCCGTACGCCCCCGCCGCCTACCCTCAGGTGCACCACATCACCTCGGGCCTGCGCAAGGCCGCCGCCAAGGCGGGCGACGCCCAGGGCATGGCCCTGTGGGCCGGCCAGGGGCACCGGATGGCACGCGAGATGCCCGCCGGACAGCTGGTCGAGGTTCTGGCGGCGGAGGCCGACGCCGCACGGGCCGAACTGGCCCTGCGGGACGTCTGCGCGCCGGTGAAGCGCGGCGAGCAGTCATGACCGCGCCGGTGTTCATCGTCGAGAAGCTGCCCCCGGGTCCCGGGGGCACGTTCGTCCTCGACGGGCCCGAGGGGCGGCACGCCGTCACCGTGAAGCGGCTGCGCGCCAGTGAGGACGTCGTCCTGACGGACGGCCGCGGCGGCCGGGCGGATGGCGTCGTACTGGCGGCCGAGGACAAGGACCGGCTGGTGGTCCGGCTGGACTCGGTGTCCGAGGAGCCGGTGCCCGCGCCCCGCCTCACCGTCGTGCAAGCACTCCCGAAGGGCGACCGCGGCGAAGTGGCCGTCGAGACCATGACGGAGACCGGGGTCGACGCGATCGTGCCGTGGCACGCGTCCCGCTGCGTCACCCAGTGGAGGGGCGATCGCGGCCTCAAGGCCCTGGCCAAGTGGCGCGCGACGGCCCGCGAGGCGGGCAAGCAGTCGCGCCGGGTGCGCTTCCCCGAGGTCGCCGACGTCATGAGCACCAAGCAGGTCGCCGCGCTTCTGGCCACCGCCGACTTCGCGGCCGTCCTGCACGAGGACCCGTCGGTGGGCAGCGAGGCGCTGGCCACCGCCCAACTCCCCGACGCGGGAACGATCGTGCTGGTCGTCGGTCCCGAAGGGGGCGTCTCCCCGGACGAGCTGGCGCTCTTCGCGCAGGCCGGGGCCGCGCCGTACCGGCTTGGTCCGAGTGTGCTGCGTACCTCCACCGCAGGAACCGCCGCCGCCGCGCTGCTCCTCGGGCGCACCGGCCGCTGGTCCTGACCCGGTCCGCCTCCCCCACAGTCCCCCTCGCTCGCGGCCCTCACCCGCCGCGAACGCGAGGTCGCGGCGCTGGTGCACCGAGGCATGTCCAACCGCGAGATCTCCGAGCAGCTGGTCATCTCCAAGCGCACCGCCGACGCCCATGTGGAGCACATCCTCGCCAAACTCGGCTTCGCCTCCCGAGGGGAGATCGCCGCCCTGGTGGGCGCGGACAAGACGGGTCTGCCCAGGTAGAGCGGGCGGAACGCCCCTACCTAGGCAGGGGCCCGGCGGAACTAGATGTACGGATCTTTGGTCCATGTCCACGCGCGAGCGCGAGACCTCCGGCCACAGTGACCACATGTCCGCAACGACCGACCCCGACCATCCCCTCGTCGCCGACCTCACCGCGCGCCTCGCCACCACCCGCCTGGTCACCCTGACCGGCCCCGCGGGCGTCGGCAAGACCCACCTCGCGGCCCGGGTCGCCCAGGCGGTGGAGCTGCCCGTCCACCAAGCCGACCTCGCCGCCTGCGGCGACGCCGCGCTGGTCCCGCACGCCGTCGCGGCCTCCCTGCACGCCGCGGCGACACCGGGGCCCGACCCCACGGACGTCGTGCTTCGGCTGCTGGCAGGGCGGCGCGGACTGCTCGTACTGGACACCTGTGAGCACGTACGGTCCGGCTGCGCCTATCTCGTGGGGCGGTTGCACGACCACTGCCCGCGCTTGCAGATCCTCACCACCAGCCGCTCCCCGCTCGGCGTACCGGGTGAACAGACCGTCGCGGTAAGCCCGTTGCCGAGCGAGCGGACGGTGGAACTCCTGCGGGAGAAGGCCGAGGTGCACGGCGTCGCGCTGTCCAGCTTCTGGAGCCGGATGCTGGCGGAGCGGCTCGACGGCGACCCGCTGAGTGTGCTGCTTGCGTCGCGCAGCCTGCGCGCGACCGAACCGCAGCGGCTGTACGGGAGCCTGTGCACACCGGGTGAGCGGTTCGACGTACTGATACACGGTCCGAGCGAGCCCGCCAGGCACCGCACCCTGCTGAACGCGATCGACTGGAGCTACGACCTGTGCGGCCGCGCCGAGCGGCTGCTGTGGGCCAAGCTCTCGTCGTTCACCGGCAGCTTCACCGGCGACCAGGTCAATACGGTCTTCACCGGCGGCGCCGAACTGGCCGCGCTCGTCGACGCGTCGGTGGTGCTGCGCGAGGACAGCGGCACCTACCGACTGCCGCTGGCGCACCGGGAGTACGGGCAGGTCCGGCTGGCGGGACTCGGCGGACCGTGGGTGCGGGCCGCGGGGAGCGACTGCTGAGCGGCCGGGGCCGCCGAGGGGCGCGGGGAAGCCGACGGTCTCCGGGTACCGGATCAGACATACTTGATCGGTACATCCTGATCGGCACGTCCTGACCGGACCGAGGAGGCCACGGACCATGGCGGGAGAACCACAGGCGGACTGCCTGTTCTGCAAGATCGTCGCGGGTGAGGTGCCCGCGACGATCGTCCGCGAGACGGAAACCACCGTCGCGTTCCGCGACATCAACCCCCAGGCCCCGACGCACGTCCTGGTCATCCCCAAGGTGCACCACCCGGACGGCGCCTCGCTCGCCGCCGCGGAGCCGCAGATCGCGGCGGACATGCTGCGCGAGGCCGGCGCCGTCGCCGCGGACGAGAAGATCGAGGCCACCGGCTACCGGGTCATCTTCAACACCGGCAGCGGCGCGGGCCAGACCGTCTTCCACGCGCACGCCCATGTGCTCGGCGGGCGCGGCCTCAACTGGCCGCCCGGATAGGGCAGAACCTGTGTCCGCACGAGAGCTGGTGGTCCTCGGCACCGCCAGTCAGGTCCCCACCCGGCACCGCAACCACAACGGCTATCTGCTGCGCTGGGACGGCGAGGGCATCCTCTTCGATCCCGGCGAGGGCACCCAGCGCCAGATGCTGCGCGCCGGAGTCGCCGCGCACGACCTGAACCGGATCTGCGTCACGCACTTCCACGGCGACCACTCGCTCGGCCTCGCCGGCGTGATCCAGCGCATCAACCTCGACCGGGTCCCGCACCCCGTCACCGCGCACTACCCGGCGAGCGGGCAGTGCTTCTTCGACCGGCTGCGGTACGCCACCGCCTACCGCGAGACGGTGAAGCTCACCGAGGCGCCGGTCGCCGCCGACGGCGTACTGGCCACCG
The DNA here is from genome assembly GCF_039766235.1 of Streptomyces changchenzhani. Lineage (NCBI taxonomy): Bacteria > Bacillati > Actinomycetota > Actinomycetes > Kitasatosporales > Streptomycetaceae > Streptomyces > Streptomyces changchenzhani. Next base: position 1,642,865 of record NZ_JBDHNH010000001.1, read on the forward strand.
CGCCGACCTACGTCCTCGACGCGCACAAGCTCTCGCACCCCGTCGAGTCGTACGGCTATCGCCTCACCGAACCGGGCGGGCGCCGCATGCTGCCCGCGCTGCTCGCCGAGCACGGCATCGCAGGGCCGGACATCGGCCGCCTGCAGCGCGACGGGGAGCTGCGCGGTGTCACGCTCGACCAGGTCAGCGAGGCGCGGCCCGGACAGCGCTTCGCGTTCGTCATGGACACCCGGCTGTGCGACGGTGTGTACGCGCTCGCCGACGGCTGCGACATGCTCGTCATCGAGTCGACCTTCCTCGACGAGGACGAGAAGCTGGCCGTCGACCACGGCCACCTGACCGTCGGCCAGGCGGCGCGGGTGGCACGTGACGCGGGCGTACGCCACCTCGTCCTGACTCATTTCTCGCAGCGCTACAGCGACCCGGACACCTTCGAACGCCAGGCCCGCGAGGCCGGGTTCGCCGGTGAACTGACCGTCGCCGCAGACCTGTTGAGAGTGCCGCTGCCCAAGCGCAGCCCCTGAACCACCACGCCACCCCGATCGACCCCGATCGACCCCGACGAGAAGAACCTTCATGCACCTCCCCAAGGCCGAACTCCACCTCCACATCGAAGGGACCCTCGAACCAGAGCTGGCCTTCGCCCTCGCCGAGCGGAACGGGGTGAAGCTGCCCCACGCCGACACCGAGGAGCTGCGCCGCGCCTACCTCTTCGACGACCTCCAGACCTTCCTCGACCTGTACTACGCGCTGATGGCCGTGCTGCGCACCGAGGAAGACTTCGAGGAGCTCGCCGACGCCTATCTGGCGCGCGCCGCGCAGCAGGGTGTGCGGCACGCGGAGATTTTCTTCGACCCGCAGGCGCACACCGCGCGCGGTGTGGAGATTGCCACCGTGATCGAGGGGCTGGCCCGCGCGCTGGACCGCAGCGAGCAGCGGCACGGCATATCCACGCAGCTGATCATGTGCTTCCTGCGCGACGAGAGCGCCGAGTCCGCGCTGGCGACCCTGGCGGACGCCAAGCCGCATCTGCACCGGATCGCCGCCGTCGGCCTGGACTCCGCCGAGGTCGGGCACCCGCCGTCGAAGTTCCGCGAGGTGTACGAGACGGCCGCCGCCCTGGGGCTGCGCAGGGTCGCGCACGCGGGCGAGGAGGGCCCTCCGGCGTACATCTGGGAGGCCCTGGACGTCCTGGGCGTCGAGCGTGTCGACCACGGGCTGCGGTCCATGGAGGACCCGGAGCTGGTGGAGCGGCTGGTACGGGACCGGGTGCCGCTGACGCTGTGCCCCCTGTCGAACGTACGGCTGCGGACCATCGACATCCTGGAACAGCACCCGCTGCGGGAGATGATGGCGGCCGGGCTGCTCGTCACGGTGAACTCCGACGACCCGGCCTACTTCGGCGGTTACGTCGGGGACACCTTCCACGCCGTGCACGAGGCGCTCGGGCTCGGCCAGGAGCAACTGCGCGAGCTGGCGCGCAACTCCTTCCTCGCGGCCTTCCTCGACCACGACGAGGAGCGCCGCGCCCGGTATCTCGCCGAGGTCGACGCCCACGTCTTCTGACAGCCATGGCGCAACGGCCGTTGCGTCCGGACCGTTGACGCACTTCGGTGCGCCTCCCTACGCTGCATCCTCATACGTGGACATCGTTTACATACGGAGATGACTAGCTGTGGCGGACCTGACCATCACCGAAGTCCGGCTGACACCCGTTCTCATCTCTGACCCACCCCTGCTCAACGTCCAAGGGGTCCACCAGCCGTACACCCCCCGCCTGGTCGTCGAGGTGGTCACGGCGGACGGGGTCACCGGAGTCGGCGAGACGTACGGCGACACCAAATACCTGGAGCTGGCCCGGCCGTACGCCGAGCTGCTGCCCGGCCACCACGCCGCCGACCTCAACGGCCTGTTCACCCTCGCGCAGCGGGTCGGCGTCGACCACGCGCGCGAGGACCACGCCATCGACGTCGGCGGACTGCGCGGCGTACAGACCGCCGACAAGCTGCGGCTGTCCGTCGTCTCCGCCTTCGAGGTGGCCTGCCTGGACATCCTGGGCAAGGCGTACGGGCAGCCCGTGCACACCCTCCTCGGCGGCAAGGTCCGCGACCACGTCGAGTACAGCGCGTACCTCTTCTACCGCTGGGCCGAGCACCCCGGCGGCGCAGGTGAGAGCGACGACTGGGGCGCGGCGCTCGACCCGGCGGGCATCGTGGAGCAGGCCCGGCGCTTCGTACGCGAACACGGCTTCGGCTCCTTCAAGCTCAAGGGCGGCGTCTTCGAGCCCGAGCAGGAGATCGCCGCCGTCCGGGCCCTCGCCGAGGCCTTCCCCGGCCACCCGCTGCGGCTCGACCCCAATGGCGCCTGGACGACCGAGACCTCCCTCAAGGTCGCCAAGGAGCTCGCCGGGGTCCTCGAATACCTGGAGGACCCGGCGCCCGGCACCCCCGCCATGGCCGAGGTGTCCGCCGGGACGGACGTGCCGCTCGCCACCAACATGTGCGTGACGACCTTCCCCGAGATACGCGAGGCCTTCCGCACCGACGCCGTCCAGGTGATCCTCTCCGACCACCACTACTGGGGCGGCCTGCGCAACACCCGCGAACTGGCCGCGATCTGCCGGACCTTCGGCGTAGGCCTGTCCATGCACTCCAACACCCACATGGGCATCAGCCTCGCCGCGATGACCCATGTCGCCGCCACCGTCCCCAACCTGGACCACTCCTGCGACAGCCACTACCCGTGGCAGACCGAGGACGTCATCACCCGGCGCCACACCTTCGAGAAGGGCCGCCTGACGGTCTCCGACGCCCCCGGCCTCGGCGTCGAGCTCGACCGCGACGCCCTGGAGCACCTGCACCGCCGCTGGCTCGACGTGGCGGCGTACGGCGCGATGCGCGACCGCGACGACGCCGCCGCGATGCGCGCGGCCGACGGGTACGAGCACTGGACGGCGCCGCCGCTGCCGCGCTGGTGACGCGCGGCGGGCGCCGACGGGACCGTTCACACCCCCGACGCACTGCCGCAGGCCCCTCTGGACGGGAATCGGGCACACTGGCCTGAATCCGCACCACCAGGCATCACCCCAGGGGAGCGCACGGTGAGAACGCACGCAGCCAGCAGTGACCACGCCGGACAGTCCGGCGGATCGAGCAGCCTCGATCCGCTGGACGGGCTGCGCTCCCCGGACGGCCCGTGCTGCGACGTCTTCCTCACCGGCACGGTCTTCCTCGACATCATCTTCACCGGCCTGGACCGCGCCCCGGTGCGCGGCACCGAGTCCTGGGCGCGCGGCATGGGATCGAGCCCCGGCGGCGTCGCCAACATGGCCACCGCCCTGGCCCGCCTCGGCCTGCGTACGTCCCTCGCCGCGGCCTTCGGCGACGACCACTACGGCGAGTACTGCTGGGACGCCCTCGCGCAGGGCGAGGGCATCGACCTCGGCATGTCACGGACGGTGCCCGGCTGGCACTCCCCGGTGACCGTCTCCATGGCCTACGAGGGCGAACGGACCATGGTGTCCCACGGCCACGAGGCCCCGCCGCCCGCGGGCCCGGGACCCTTCCCGCAGTGCCCGCCACGCGCGCGTGGCGCCATCGCCGCCCTGGCCCCCGGTCGCAGCGAAGAGTGGATCGCCGCCGCCGCGCGCAGCGGCGCCAAGGTGTTCGCCGACGTCGGCTGGGACGACACGGGCCGCTGGGACCTGGCGGGCCTCACCGACCTGGAGCACTGCGAGGCGTTCCTGCCCAACGCCGAGGAGGCGATGCGCTACACCCGCACCGACTGCCCGCGCGCCGCGGCCCGCGCGCTGGCCGAGAAGGTGCCGGTCGCCGTTGTCACGCTGGGCGTAGAGGGCGCGTACGCCGTGGACGGCTCCACGGGGGAGACCGCGCAGGTGCCCGCCATCGCCGTGGAGGCCCTCGACCCGACCGGCGCGGGCGACGTCTTCGTCGCTGGCTTCGTCACCGGCACGCTCGCGGGCTGGCCGCTGGCCGACCGGCTGGCCTTCGCCGGGCTGACCGCAGCCCTGTCGGTGCAGGAGTTCGGCGGTTCGCTGTCGGCGCCCGGCTGGTGGGAGATCGCGGCCTGGTGGCGGCAAGTGCAGGCCTGCGACGCGCCGGACCCGCAGGCGCTGCGGCGGTACGCGTTCCTGGAGGGGCTGCTGCCCGCGGCGGGCCGCCCGTGGCCGCTGCGCAGGGCGGTGCCCACGATCGGCTTCCGCACGCCCGCGTAGGACACCAGTATTCGGGGCGCGCCCGAAAAGCCCTCGGCCTTGTCAGTGGGCCGACGTACGCTTGGTATTCCAGAGGTTGTCGAGCAGCGAGAACCCTGCAGCGGGAGGTATGCGCAGGCCTTTGTGCCGGCCCATGACTCAGACACCCACAGCCCAGACACCTGAAGAATCCCCGACAGCTGCCGCCCCGCCCCCCGCGCCGGACCAGGCGCGAGCCCGCTTCGCGGTCCCCGCGATGCACCCGATGGTGACCCTCCTGGGCTCCGGTGACGCCCTGTTGCGCGTGATCGAGAAGGCGTTCCCTGCCGTCGACATCCATGTCCGGGGCAATCAGGTGAGCGTGCTCGGTGACGAGGCGGAAGTCGCCCTGATCCAGCGCCTGTTCGACGAGATGATGCTGGTGCTCCGCACCGGGCAGCCGATGACGGAGGACGCTGTGGAACGTTCGATCGCCATGCTCAGGGCCGGCGGAATCGGCAACGGCGACGGCACGGCGACCACCGAGACCCCGGCCGAGGTGCTCACACAGAACATCCTCTCCAGCCGCGGCCGCACCATCCGCCCCAAGACGCTCAATCAGAAGCGGTACGTCGACGCCATCGACAAGCACACCATCGTCTTCTGCATCGGCCCCGCAGGCACCGGCAAGACGTACCTCGCCATGGCCAAGGCGGTCCAGGCCCTCCAGTCCCACCAGGTCAACCGGATCATCCTGACCAGGCCCGCCGTCGAGGCGGGCGAGCGGCTCGGCTTCCTGCCCGGCACGCTCTACGAGAAGATCGACCCGTACCTGCGCCCGCTCTACGACGCACTGCACGACATGCTCGACCCCGAGACGATCCCGCGCCTGATGGCGGCGGGGACGATCGAGGTGGCGCCGCTGGCTTATATGAGAGGTAGAAGTCAACCTGTCTTTACGAACGTGCTCACGCCTAGCGGTTGGCGCCCCATCGGCGACCTCGTAGTAGGCGACCTCGTCATTGGGTCGAATGGCGAGCCGACCCCGGTTCTGGGTGTCTATCCACAGGGAGAGAGGGATATCTACCGGGTGTCCGCCCAGGACGGCTCCTGGACCCTGTGCTGCGGTGAGCATTTGTGGACGGTCCGTACGGCGGCGGACAAGCGTCGGGACAAGCCGTGGCGGGTCCTGGAGACCAAGGACATGATCGGCAACCTGCGTGCTGCGCATGCCCGGCGTTACGAGCTGCCGATGCTCACCGCACCCGTCAGCTTCCCCGAGCGCGAGGTCTCCATGGACCCGTACGCGCTAGGACTGCTGCTAGGTGATGGTTGCATCACAGGGTCGGTCACGCCGTCGTTCACCACCGCAGACCCGGAGCTCCGGTTCGCTCTGGAAGCAGCGCTTCCTGGTATCGGACTCCGCTGGAAAGAGCGCTACGACTACTTCCTGACCCGCGTGCCTGCTCCGGATGGGATTGTCGGCGAAGTCATCACCCGGGTGACCCCGGCGGCCAAGATGCTTCGCGAGCTGGACCTGCTCGGTACAAGGTCATGCACGAAGTTCGTACCGGATGACTACCTCTACAACTCAGCCGAGGTCCGACTGGCCGTACTGCAGGGGCTCCTGGACACCGACGGTGGCCCGGTCACCCAGTCCGACCGCACTTGCCGTATCCAGTACACGACGACGTCGATCTTGCTCCGTGACGACGTGCTCTCTCTCGTGCAGTCGCTGGGCGGCGTGGCCTACACTCGGCGCCGTATGGCCGAGGGGCGCGAACAGGGCAGCGCTCGGGGTGTGTACCGCCGCGATGCCCACATCATCGACATCCGTCTCCCTGAAGGTATCGAGCCCTTTCGCCTCTCCCGTAAGCGCGAGATATACCACGCGAACGGCGGCGGAGGCCGCCCCATGCGTTTCATCGACAGCATCGAGCCCGCGGGCCGCGAGGAGGCCGTCTGTATTCAGGTCGCCGCGGAGGACTCGCTGTACGTCACTCAGGACTACCTGCTGACCCACAACACGCTCAACGACGCGTTCATCATCCTCGACGAGGCGCAGAACACCAGCGCCGAGCAGATGAAGATGTTCCTGACCAGGCTGGGCTTCGACTCCCAGATCGTCATCACGGGCGACGTCACCCAGGTCGACCTGCCGAGCGGGACCCAGAGCGGTCTGCGTCAGGTCCAGGACATCCTGGAGGGCCTCGACGACGTCCACTTCTCCCGGCTCACCTCCCAGGATGTCGTCCGGCACAAGCTCGTCGGCCGTATCGTCGACGCGTACGAGCAGTACGACAGCCGCAACGGGAAGTAGTAACCCAGCACCATGTCGATCGATGTCAACAACGAGTCCGGAACCGAGGTCGACGAGCGGGCGATCCTCGACATCGCCCGCTACGCGCTCACCCGGATGCGTATCCATCCGCTCTCCGAGCTCTCGGTGATCGTCGTGGACACCGCCGCCATGGAGCAGCTGCACATCCAGTGGATGGATCTGACTGGTCCGACCGACGTCATGTCCTTCCCGATGGACGAGTTGCGTCCGCCGATCAAGGACGATGAGGAGCCCCCGCAGGGCCTGCTCGGTGACATCGTGCTCTGCCCGGAGATCGCCAAGTCCCAGGGTGAGGAAGCCGAGACGCAGCACTCCATGGACGAGGAGCTTCAGCTCCTGACCGTCCATGGTGTGCTGCATCTGCTCGGTTACGACCACGAGGAGCCGGATGAGAAGGCCGAGATGTTCGGCCTGCAGGCCGCGATCGTCGACGGCTGGCGCTCGGACCAGGGCATGACCGGCCCGTCGCCCGCACCGACCGTTTCATGACCGCGCAACTGATCACTGGCGCGGTCCTGTTGGTCGTCGTCGCCTGGCTCGCCGCGTGCGCGGAGGCGGGTATCGCCCGCGTCTCCACGTTCCGGGCCGACGAGGCCGCCCGCGCGGGCCGGCGCGGCAGCGCCAAGCTGGCGCAGGTCGCCGCCGACCCGGTCCGCTATCTGAATGTCGCGCTGCTGGTGCGGGTCGCCTGCGAAATGGCCGCCGGTGTCTTCGTCACGTATGTCTGCCTGCGCGAGTTCAACGAGACCTGGGAGGCGCTGACCATCGCCATCGCGGTGATGGTCCTCGTGTCGTACGTCGCCGTGGGCGTCTCGCCGCGCACCATCGGCCGCCAGCACCCGCTGAACACGGCGACCGCGGCGGCGTACGTCCTGCTGCCGCTCGCCCGGATCATGGGCCCGATCCCGCAACTGCTGATCCTCATCGGCAACGCGCTGACGCCCGGCAAGGGTTTCCGCAAGGGCCCCTTCGCCAGTGAGGCCGAGCTGCGCGCGATGGTCGACCTGGCCGAGCAGGAGTCCCTGATCGAGGACGACGAGCGCCGCATGGTGCACTCGGTCTTCGAGCTCGGCGACACCCTCGTACGCGAGGTCATGGTCCCCAGGACCGACCTGATCTCCATCGAGCGCTACAAGACGATCCGCCAGACCCTCACCCTCGCCCTGCGCTCCGGTTTCTCCCGCATCCCGGTGACCGGCGAGAACGAGGACGACATCGTCGGCATCGTGTACCTCAAGGACCTGGTCAGGAAGACGCACATCAACCGCGACTCCGAGTCCGACCTGGTTTCCACCGCGATGCGCTCCGCCGTATTCGTCCCCGACACGAAGAACGCCGGGGATCTGCTGCGCGAGATGCAGCAGGAGCGCAACCATGTCGCGGTCGTCATCGACGAGTACGGCGGCACGGCCGGCATCGTCACCATCGAGGACATCCTGGAAGAGATCGTCGGCGAGATCACCGACGAGTACGACCGTGAACTGCCGCCCGTCGACGACCTGGGCGACGGCTGCTACCGCGTCACCGCCCGCCTCGACATCGGCGACCTGGGCGAGCTCTACGGCATCGACGAGCTCGACGACGAGGACGTGGAGACCGTCGGCGGACTCCTCGCGAAGTCGCTCGGCCGCGTCCCCATCGCGGGCGCGTCGGCCGTCGTCGACCTGCCGGACGGCCGCGCGCTGCGGCTGACCGCCGAGTCCCCGGCGGGCCGCCGCAACAAGATCGTCACGGTGCTCGTCGAGCCGACCGAAGAGAAGGCGACAAAATGACCCCGCAGGAGCTGAGGGCGTTCTGCCTGGAATTCAACGCGGCGGTCGAAGAGTTCCCGTTCGGCCCGGAGACCTCGGTCTTCAAGGTCCTCGGCAAGCTCTTCGCCCTCAGCTCCCTGGACGGTGAGCCCCTGAAGGTCAACCTCAAGTGCGAGCCGGAGATCGCGGTTCGGCTGCGCGAGGAGCACCCGGCGATCGTTCCCGGCTGGCACATGAACAAGCGCCACTGGAACACGGTCACCGTCGACGGCCTGCCTGACCGCACGGTCCGCGAGCTGATCGAGGACTCGTACGACCTGGTGGTGGCCGGTCTGCCCAAGGCGGAGCGCCTGAGGCTCGACCGGCCCTGAACCAGCTGTCTCAACGCCGTGGCCCGGCCCGGTTCGATGTACCCGGTCGTGGGCTGAGCGCCTGTGCTCCTTATGCTCGGGTCATGACGACGCAGAACACCGAGCTCGGCCCCGAGGACCGCAAGATCATCACGCTGGCGCGCAGCGCACGTACGCGCAACGGCGTCGCGGAGGGCGCGGCCGTGCGTGACGAGACCGGGCGGACGTACGTCGCCGGGACCGTGGATCTTGACTCGCTGAAGCTCAGTGCGCTGCGGACCGCCGTCGCGATGGCCGTGGCCAGCGGCGCGAAGTCGCTGGAGGCCGCAGCCGTGGTCACCGAAGCGCGGAGCGCGTCCGACGAGGACCGTGCGGCGGTACGCGACCTGGGCGGCCCCGCGGCGCCGGTACTGGTGGCCGGCCCGGACGGGGAGCTGCGGGCTACGGTCACCGCGGGCTGAAGGGCACCGGGCCCACACGCTCTCGCGCGAAAAGCGGGCTGAAGGCCGAGGGCCGGGGGACTCTTCGGCCCGCGAGGTGATTTCCCGTGAGCCGCTCTCCCGCGGGCTGAGGAAGATCCCCGCCGGGCCGCCGCCCGGCCGCCAGGTGTGCTCCGGGGACCCCCGGGCGGGAGCGCCCAAGCCCGAAGGGGACGAGGTCAGGCTCCTGACGGGCGCCGGGACCGGCGAGAGGCGCGAGCGCGCCGCCGTCCCCTTTCCCGGCCCCGCCTCCGCGCTCGCTGTCGTGCCCCCGCCGGCCGGGACGGGACCCGCCGGGGGCTCGTACGCCGCCGTGCGCGCCGTGCTTCTCGGGCCTCTGGTCAGCGCGGCGCGGGCGATCGGGGAGAATGGGCCGCATGAGCGCTAGCACCCACGCATCCGAAGCCCCCCACAGAGCCGGCTTCGCCTGCTTCGTCGGTCGCCCCAACGCGGGCAAGTCCACCCTGACGAACGCTCTGGTCGGCCAGAAGGTGGCCATCACCTCCAGCCGTCCGCAGACCACCCGCCACACCGTGCGCGGCATCGTGCACCGGCCCGAGGCGCAGCTGATCCTGGTCGACACCCCCGGGCTGCACAAGCCGCGCACCCTGCTGGGCGAGCGGCTCAATGACGTCGTACGCACGACCTGGTCCCAGGTCGACGTGATCGGCTTCTGCCTGCCCGCCGACCAGAAGCTCGGCCCCGGCGACAAGTTCATCATCAAGGAACTCGCCGGGATCAAGAAGACCCCGAAGATCGCGATCGTCACCAAGACGGACCTGGTCGACTCGCGGCAGCTCGCGGAGCAGCTCATCGCCCTCGACCAGCTCTCCAAGGAGCTCGGCTTCGAGTGGCAGGAGATCGTTCCGGTCTCGGCCGTCACCGACGAGCAGGTCGGCCTGCTCGCCGATCTGCTGATCCCGCTGATGCCGGAGAGCCCGCCGCTGTACCCGGAGGGCGACCTCACCGACGAGCCCGAGATGGTCATGATCGCGGAGCTGATCCGTGAGGCGGCGCTGGAGGGTGTGCGCGACGAGCTGCCGCACTCCATTGCGGTGGTCGTCGAGGAGATGCTGCCGCGCGAGGGACGGCCCGCCGACCGGCCGCTGCTGGACATCCACGCGAATGTGTTCATCGAGCGTCCGAGCCAGAAGGGCATCATCATCGGCCCGAAGGGCCAGCGCCTGAAGGACGTCGGGACGAAGTCCCGCAAGCACATCGAGGCACTGCTGGGTACGCCGGTCTTCCTCGACCTGCACGTCAAGGTCGCGAAGGACTGGCAGCGCGACCCGAAGCAGCTGCGCAAGCTGGGCTTCTAAGACACTCACTGGCTCGATCGGCCGAGGGCGTGACCGTGCCAACGGGTACGGTCACGCGATGCACCTCGATCAGTACGTCTACTTCGCTCTTTTCAGCAAGGAGACGACGGCGGACGCGATGACCGCCCGGCTCGGTCTCACCCCCGACGGGACCTCGGTCCGCGGCAGCAAGTTCCCGGAACACGATGTGCCCAGGCACCACAGGTGGGTCGTCGAGTGCCGGGACCCCGACCTCCCTGTCGACGAGCAGATGGAGCGGGTCCTGGGGCGGCTGATGATCTACCGGGACGAGATCGGCGCCCTTGCCGCCCAACTCGCCAAGGAAGAGGGCGAGGACGGCGGGGCGGTCCTTCAAGTGGTGCGCGAGTACCGGAACTCGGCCACCGAGGTCGGGACGCACAGCTGGCTGCTGTCCACCGAGATGCTGCGTTTCCTCGTCGACACCGGGGCCGATCTGGCCGTGGACGAGTACGACTTCACCGGACCCGAGGGCGAAGCGGGGGTCTGAGGCCCGTCCGGGGTCGCCTGTCGGCTACCGCGACCGCCCGCAGGCTACTCCGCGACCGCCGCCTCCATCGCCGTCCCGATGTGCCGGAAGCCCGCCCGCGCGTAGATCCGCGCCACCGCTTCGTCCGTGGCCGTCAGGAAGATCGTGTCGATGCCGCGCGACCGCGCGTCCGAGGTCAGCGCCGCCGTGACCGAGACGGCCAGGCCCCGGCGCCGCGCCGACGGCAGCGTTCCGATGCCGACGATCTCGGTGACCGTACCGACCGGGAGGTACTGGCCCGAGCACAGCACCACACCGTCTTCGACGGCCGCGGCCACCACGGACTGCCCGGCCCTGATCCGGCCGGCGATCCGCTCCACCGAGCCGTCGCCCCGCTGGGAGGCGATCATGGCGGCCAGCTCGTCGGCGCCTGCCGTCCCCACCGCCGTGCCGAGCTCGGCGAACGCCAGATGGGGCACGGCGAGCGCGCCGGGCAGGGCCGCGTCGTCGGCCCGCAGCAGCCGCACCAGCGGATGCGGCGCAGGGACCGCGCCCCTGTCGTCCAGGAGCATCAGCGGACGCTCCTGCGCCACGAGCCCGCTCTCCTCCAGGGCCGGGCGCAGGTCCGGTGCCGTCTCCGGCACCCACTCGAACGTCTCGGGCACGCCAAGCTCACGCTGCCGCGCCCTGACCCGCTCCACGACCTCCACGGTCACCCGGGCGCCGGTCCACCCCCGGGTCGGCCGGGCGTAGTAGGGAAAGCCCGCGCCCTCGGGGTCGCGTACGAACAGGGTCAGCGGACCGAAGTCCTCGGCGCGCGCACCGGAGCGCGGTACGGCGTCGTAGTAGAGCTCGAACTCGGCGAGCGCGGCAGCATCGGAGGCGTCGGTCGTCACAAGGGTCATACCGCGCATCAGATCACCGTGGAGCCCCGCTACGCGCCTTCTTTGAGGACCCGCGAGATGAGCCGGCGCTGGGCCTCGCTCAACCGTGGGTCCGCGCAGTAGACGGTCTTTCCGTCGATGGTGATCCGGTAGCTGAATCCGTCCGGCACCCCGATGGGCGGCGTGCCCCGGCCGGAGGCCACCGCCTCGTCGGCCAGGGTGTGCCATTCGCCGGCATCGGGCCGTCCCGAGGTCTCCACCTCGGCATGGCGCTCGATGCCGGCGAATCCTCCCGTGCGCCTCACTTGAATACGCATGGGTCCTGTCTAGTACGGATACGGCTCAGCCGGTAGGCACCCCGACCTGGGACCACGCCTTCAGCAGCGCTCCGTGCTCCTCACCGTCGCCGAAACGCGCGTGCGCGGCGGCCACGGAGACCCGGGCGAAGTCGGCGAAGCTCGCGTCGACCTGGAGCTCCCCGCTGGTGATGGTGTCGTACCAGATCCGCCCCGCGCGCTCCCACGCCTTGCCGCCCAGCGCCTCGGCGAGCAGGTAGAAGGCATGGTTGGGGATGCCGGAGTTGATGTGGACACCGCCGTTGTCCCGGCCGGTACGGACGTACTCCTCCATCGTCGCGGGCTGCGGGTCCTTGCCGAGCACGTCGTCGTCGTACGCCGTGCCGGGGGCCTTCATGGAGCGCAGGGCCACCCCGCTGACGCGCTCCGCCAGCAGGCCCGCGCCGATCAGCCAGTCGGCCTGGTCGGCCGTCTGGTCGTTGACGTACTGCTTGACCAGGGAGCCGAAGACGTCCGAGACGGACTCGTTGAGCGCGCCGGGCTGACCGAAGTACGTGAAGTTCGCCGTGTACTGGGTCAGGCCGTGGGCCAGCTCGTGGGCGATGACGTCCACCGGGAGGGTGAAATCGAGGAAGATCTCGCCGTCGCCGTCGCCGAAGACCATCTGGGTGCCGTCCCAGAAGGCGTTCCCGTACTTCTCGTCGAAGTGAACGGTCCCGATGAGCGGCAGCCCGCTGCCGTCGATCGAATTGCGGGAGAAGGCCTTGTGCAGCAGCTCGTAGGTGGCGCCGAGGCCCGCGTACGCGCGGTTGACGGTCGCGTCCTTGCCGGGCTTGTCGCCCTCGCCGCGCACTTTGCGTCCTGGCAGGTCCGTCTTGTTCTTCGCGTCGTGGATGGTCCGCTGCGGTTTGCCCTCGGGGGCGCCCTTGGGCGGGGCCACCGAAGGTGCGCCGAGGACCGTGGTAAGTCGACGGTGGGTGCGCCGGGCGGCGTCCGCTTCGAGTGTGCGGCGGGCGGGGCCTGCGAGCGCGGGGTCCTCGGCCTGGGCCAGCTTGTCGAGGACGTGGGGCGGCACGATGGTGCAGAAAGTGGGATGGAAGGCGTTCATGGCGGCAATGTGGCACCAGGTCATGCCGCTGTCACTAGTTGCCACCATGATTGGTGAAATCGAGTGAAGCGTCACTGTTCCGCCCTTACGCATGCTTGATATCGCATACTGATACGGACCCGCGCCCTCGGCGCCCCTGGGCTAGGCTGCGGAACATCATGCGTTACGGGCTGCTCCTCCTTAGCTGCCGCGGCGAGGGTCTGTAGTACAGGCCGACCCCCTCCCCGCGGAGTCTGGTGCTGCAGCGACACAGTCGGCCGTCCCACCGCTGGACACCGAGGAGCCCTACGCAATGAACAGCCCCGTCGGCCGCCCCACGCCGGTCACCAACGCCACGCACACCCAGCAGCCGTCCGGCATGCCCATCGGCAAGTACGGCCCGTACGAGGCCGTGGACATCGCCGACCGCAGCTGGCCCAATGCCCGCATCACCAAGGCGCCCCGCTGGCTGTCCACGGATCTGCGTGACGGCAATCAGGCGCTGATCGACCCCATGTCGCCGGCTCGTAAGCGCGAGATGTTCGACCTGCTGGTGCGCATGGGCTACAAGGAGATCGAGGTCGGCTTCCCGTCGTCCGGCGAGACCGATTTCAACTTCGTACGCTCCATCATCGAAGAGGGCGCGATCCCCGAGGACGTGACGATCTCCGTCCTCACCCAGGCCCGCGAAGAGCTGATCGAGCGCACCGTCGAGTCGATCCGCGGCGCCCACCGGGCCACCGTCCACCTGTACAACGCGACCGCCCCGACCTTCCGCCGGGTCGTCTTCCGCGGCTCGAAGGAGCAGGTCAAGCAGATCGCCGTGGACGGCACCCGGCTGGTCGTGGAGTACGCCGAGAAGCTGCTGGGCCCGGAGACCGTGTTCGGTTACCAGTACAGCCCGGAGATCTTCACCGACACCGAGCTGGACTTCGCGCTGGAGGTCTGTGAGGGCGTCATGGACGTCTGGCAGCCGGAGGCGGGCCGGGAGATCATCCTGAACCTGCCGGCCACCGTGGAGCGCTCCACGCCGTCCACGCACGCCGACCGCTTCGAGTGGATGTCGCGCCGTCTGTCGCGCCGCGAGTTCATCGCGCTGTCGGTCCACCCGCACAACGACCGCGGCACCGCCGTCGCCGCCGCCGAGCTGGCGCTCATGGCCGGCGCGGACCGCATCGAGGGCTGCCTGTTCGGGCAGGGCGAGCGCACCGGCAACGTCGACCTGGTCACCCTGGGCATGAACCTCTTCAGCCAGGGCATCGACCCGCAGATCGACTTCTCGCAGATCGACGACATCCGCCGCACCTCCGAGTACTGCAACCAGATGGAGATCCACCCCCGCCACCCCTACGCGGGCGACCTGGTCTACACCGCCTTCTCCGGCTCCCACCAGGACGCCATCAAGAAGGGCTTCGACGCCATGGCGGCCGACGCGGCCGCCCAGGGCAAGACGGTGGACGAGATCGAATGGGCGGTGCCCTACCTGCCCATCGACCCCAAGGACGTGGGCCGCTCCTACGAGGCGGTCATCCGGGTCAACTCGCAGTCCGGCAAGGGCGGTATCGCGTACGTCCTGAAGAACGACCACAAGCTGGACCTGCCGCGCCGCATGCAGATCGAGTTCTCCCGGATCATCCAGGCGATGACGGACGCGGACGGCGGCGAGGTCACGCCCAAGGCGATCTGGTCTGCCTTCGCGGACGAGTACCTGCCCACCTCGGAGGACGCCACGGGCAGCTGGGGACGTCTCCAGCTGCGCTCGGGCCAGGCCACCACCGACACCGACGGCGTCGACACCCTGACCGTCGAGGCGGTCGTGGACGGCACGGACACCGTGCTGACCGGCACTGGCAATGGTCCGATTTCGGCCTTCTTCGACGCGCTGGCCGCCGTCGGCGTGGACGCCAGGCTGCTCGACTATCAGGAGCACACGATGAGCGAGGGAGCGAGCGCCCAGGCCGCCTCGTACATCGAGTGCGCGATCGACGGCCAGGTGCTGTGGGGCATCGGTATCGACGCCAACACCACGCGCGCGTCGCTGAAGGCGGTCGTCTCCGCGGTGAACAGGGCGGCCCGCTGAGGGATTTGCGCCAGGGCGAATTCATCTTGTGTTCGAGCCTTGACCGGCTTGGCCGTCGCCCTCTGACCTGAGGCTTTTCCGGCCCCGCGCGCCCACGAGGGTGTGCGGGGCCCGCTCGTGCGGTGACAGGGTGCTGACGCCGCATCACTGGTGTGGCTAACATCACGTCAATGCGGCAGTGTTGCCGGAGCGTTACGGAGGTGCGACGTGCTGCCAGCCCATGGCCGAAAACTGAGCGTGTGGGGCGTTCGCACCGCTTGGACCACTGTCGGTGACGGTGAGTTCTTCTGTCCCGATTGTGGTGGCGACCGCAACTTCCGCCGCCGCACCGGCCGTCGCCGTTTCGCCGTGCTCGGCATCCCGCTGCTGCCGCGCGGCTACGCGGGACCGGTCGTCGAATGCGCCGCCTGCCAGAACCACTTCGGCACCGACACCCTCGACCACCCCACCACCGTGCGCTTCTCCGCGATGCTCCGCGACGCCGTCCACACGGTCGCCCTCGCCGTCCTGGCCGCGGGCGGCACCGAGTCCCGTACGGTCCGCAGAACGGCTGTCACGGCGGTCCGCGCCGCCGGATACGAAGACTGCACCGAGGACCAGCTCACCACCCTCATCGAGGCCCTGGCCGCCGACACCGGACGCCTCCCCGGCTCGTACGAGGGGACGTCCGAGCCCTGCGGCGCCGCGCTCGCCATCGAGCTGCACGAAGCACTCGAACCGCTCGCCCCGCACCTCGCTCCGGCCGGCCGCGAGGCCATCCTGCTCCAGGGCGCCAGAATCGCCCTGGCCGACGGCCCGTACAGCCCGTCCGAGCGCGAGGTGCTGACGATCGTCGGCGGCGCGCTGCTGATCTGCCAGGACGACACGGCCCGACTGCTCGCGGCGGCGCGCACTCCGTCCTAGCCCGTCCTAGCCCGTCCTAGTCCTGGACGGTGTCGTGCTCCCGGCTGGCCCTGACCATCGCCGCACGCTCGACGATCTTCACGCGCTCGCGGCCCTCAGGCGCCCCCAGGGCCTTCTCCGCGCTGTCCAGGCGGCCCCAGCCCTCCCAGGTCGTGTACGGGACGCCCTTGGCCTCCAGGAAGCCCACCACGGCGTCGGTGTCCGGGGTGGCGGGGGTGCCCAGGCGGCTGTTGGTGTGGTCGTCGAGCAGGTTGGCGACCGTTTCGTTGGCGTCGCCCTTGGTGTGGCCGATGAGGCCGACCGGGCCGCGCTTGATCCAGCCGGTGACGTACGTCGACTTCAGGTGCTCGCCGCCCTCAACGACCCGGCCGCCCTCGTGCGGGACGGTGCCGGTGAGGAAGTCGAACGGCAGCTTGGGCAGCTCCTCGGAGAGGTAGCCGACCGCCCGGTACACGGACTGCACGTCCCAGGTGCGCATCTCGCCGGTGCCCTTGACGTTGCCCGTGCCGTCGAGCCGGGTGCGCTCGGTGCGCAGTCCCACGACCCGGCCGTCCTTGCCGACGATCTCGGTGGGGGACTCGAAGAAGTGCAGGAACAGCTTGTGCGGGCGCTCGCCCACGTCGCGGATCGCCCAGTTCTCCAGCGTGGAGGCGACCATGTTGGCCTGCTTGTTGGCCCGGCGGGTGGCGATGGAGCCGTCGTCGTAGTCGATGTCCTCGGGGTTCACGATGACTTCGATGTTCGGGGAGTGGTCGAGCTCGCGCAGTTCCAGCGGGCTGAACTTGGCCTGCGCGGGGCCGCGCCGCCCGAAGACGTGGACCTCCAGGGCCTTGTTGGCGACCAGCCCCGCGTGGACGTTCGGCGGGATCTCGGTCGGCAGCAGCTCCTCGGCGGTCTTCGCCAGGATGCGGGCCACGTCCAGGGCGACGTTGCCGACGCCGAGCACCGCGACCTTCTCGGCCTCCAGCGGCCAGCTGCGCGGCACGTCCGGGTGGCCGTCGTACCAGGACACGAAGTCCGCGGCCCCGTGGGAGCCCGCCAGTTCGATGCCGGGGATGTCCAGCGCCCGGTCCGCGTCCGCGCCGGTGGAGAAGATCACCGCGTCGTAGAACTCGTGCAGGTCGTCGAGGCTGATGTCGGACGGGTAGTCGACATTTCCGAAGAGCCGTATCTGCGGCTTGCTGAGGACCTGGTGGAGGGCGGTGACGATGCCCTTGATGCGAGGGTGGTCGGGCGCGACGCCGTACCGGATCAGCCCGAAGGGCGCCGGCATCCGCTCGAAGAGGTCGATGGAGACACCGGGCTCGGTTGCGGCATCGGACTTCAGCAGTGCGTCGGCGGCGTAGATCCCGGCGGGGCCGGCACCGACGATCGCGACCCGCAGGGGGCGGGGCATGGGCGGTTCCCTTCGAACGATCGGGTCCCACCGGGGGCAGGTGCCGGCGGGCGAGGCACGGTGATCGGGCGCCTCGGATGCAACAGATACGGCGACAGCGCTGTCTCATCCGCAACTTTGGCAAGGCTACCCTCAGCCCGGTACCCGTCTTACGGCTATGCCCCCATAAAGATGATCTATGGGTCGGAAAGGCCGCTTCCCCCTGCGCGTCCGGCGGCTCACAGGCGTACGGGACAATGAACTTCATGAGCCTGTACCGCGACGACGGCATCGTGCTGCGGACTCAGAAGCTGGGTGAGGCGGACCGCATCATCACGCTCCTGACCCGCGGCCACGGGCGGGTGCGCGCCGTCGCCCGCGGAGTGCGGCGTACGAAGTCCAAATTCGGGGCCCGCCTCGAACCCTTCTCCCACGTCGACGTGCAGTTCTTCTCGCGCGGCAGCGAGCTCGTCGGACGCGGACTGCCGCTGTGCACCCAGGGCGAGATCATCGCTCCTTACGGCAGCGGAATCGTCACGGACTACACCCGCTACACCGCCGGCACCGCGATGCTGGAGACCGCCGAGCGGTTCACCGACCATGAGGGCGAGCCGGCCGTGCAGCAGTATCTGCTGCTGGTCGGCGCCCTGCGCACCCTCTCCCGCGGCGAGCACGCGCCCAACCTCATCCTGGACGCCTTCCTGCTGCGCTCGCTCGCCGTCAACGGCTACGCGCCCAGCTTCGTGGACTGCGCGCGATGCGGCCTCGACGGGCCGAACCGGTTCTTCTCGGTCGCGGCGGGCGGCGTCATCTGCGGCGACTGCCGGGTGCCCGGAAGCGTCGTACCCTCGGCGGAGGCCGTCGGCCTGCTCAGCGCGCTGCTCACCGGGGACTGGGTGACTGCGGACAGCTGCGAGCCGCGGCATGTCCGGGAGGGCAGCGGGCTGGTGTCGGCCTATCTGCACTGGCACTTGGAGCGCGGACTGCGCTCGCTGCGGTACGTGGAGAAGTAGGACCTGCCGGCCCGAGAGAGCCGGTCGGTCCGAGGAAGAGGAGACGAAAGCTCATGGCACGACGCGGGATTCTGGGCCGAAACCGGCGCGACTACAAGACACCGGAGCCGCACCCCTCCGGCGCGCGGCCTCCCCGGATCCAGAGTGAGCTGGTCCCCGAGCACGTGGCGATCGTGATGGACGGCAACGGCCGCTGGGCCAAGGAGCGCGGGCTGCCGCGCACCGAGGGCCACAAGGTCGGCGAGGGCGTCGTCATGGACGTGCTCAAGGGCTGCATCGAGATGGGCGTCAAGAACCTCTCGCTGTACGCGTTCTCCACCGAGAACTGGAAGCGCTCGCCCGACGAGGTGCGCTTCCTGATGAACTTCAACCGCGATGTCATCCGCCGCCGCCGCGACGAGATGGACGAGCTCGGCATCCGCATCCGCTGGACTGGCCGCATGCCCAAGCTGTGGAAGTCCGTCGTCGAGGAGCTCCAGGTCGCCCAGGAGCAGACCAAGGACAACGACGCGATGACGCTGTACTTCTGCGTCAACTACGGCGGGCGCGCGGAGATCGCGGACGCGGCGGCGGCCATGGCGGTGGATGTGAAGGCGGGCAAGCTCGACCCGTCGAAGGTCAATGAGAAGACCCTCGCGAAGTACCTCTACTACCCGGACATGCCGGACGTCGACCTGTTTGTCCGCCCGAGCGGCGAGCAGCGCACGTCCAACTACCTGATCTGGCAGAGCGCGTACGCCGAGATGGTCTTCCAGGACGTCCTGTGGCCGGACTTCGACCGCCGCAACCTGTGGGACGCCTGCCACGAATTCGCCTCCCGCGACCGCAGGTTCGGCGGCGCGCTGCCCAACGCCGGTTCGGCGGACAGCAACGGCTCCGCGGGCAAGGATGGCTCGGGCAACGACGAAGCCTCCGCCTGACGGGCGGAGGCTCGTGGTGAGGGGTGGGGGAGACCCCGCCCCTCGGCCGGGACCCGACAGGGACTCTCAGGACTCCCGGGTGCCGGAAGGGGCCGCCGCGCACTCCGCGCAGGTCCCGAAGATCTCCACCGTGTGGGCGACGCTCACATAGCCGTGCTGGGCGGCGATCTGCTCCGCCCACGACTCGACGGCAGGTCCCTCGACCTCGACCGCCTTGCCGCACATCCGGCACACCAGGTGGTGATGGTGGTCGCCGGTCGAGCAGCGCCGGTACACCGCCTCGCCCTCGCTGGTGCGCAGCACATCCACCTCGCCCGCGTCGGCGAGGGACTGCAGGGTGCGGTAGACCGTCGTCAGCCCCACCGAGTCACCCCGGTGCTTGAGCATGTCGTGAAGATCCTGCGCGCTGCGAAACTCGTCCACCTCGTCGAGCGCGGCCGCTACGGCGGCCCGCTGCCGGGTGGACCGGCCACGCACCGGGGATGGGGTTCCCGCAGTCGTCACAGGTGCCTCCTCTGGTCGCCCGTACGTATGTCGGGCCATTCTGTCAGGTCGCCCCGGGCTCCCGGTCAGACCAGGGTGCCGTCCGCGGGCCGACGCGCGGCGGGCAGGCCCGTCGGCCGCGCGTCCACCGCCTCGACACCGCACTCGGCTGTGTCCTGCGGGCGCGTCGCCCGCAGGACCCGTGCCCGTCGTCTCGCGAGTGGTGTGGCCAGCGCGGTCAGTGCGACGAAGACACCGATGGCCAGCAGCACGATGGTCGCGCCGGGCGGCACGTCGTACTCGTACGAGGTCACCGTCCCGGCCAGTGTCACGGCCGTACCGATGGCCACCGCCAGCACGAACGTCACCAGGAAGCTCCGCGAGATCTGCTGCGCCGCTGCCACCGGCACCACCATCAGCGCGCTGACCAGCAACAGCCCGACGACGCGCATCGCGACGGTGACGGTGACCGCCGCCGTCACGGCGATCAGCAGGTTGAGCACCCGCACCGGCAGCCCGGTGACCCGGGCGAACTCCTCGTCCTGGCTGACCGCGAAGAGATGGCGCCGCAGCCCGAGCGTGACCAGCATCACAAAGGCGGCCAGCGCGCAGATCGCGATGACGTCCGCGTCCGAGACCGTCGCGAGCGAGCCGAAGAGGTACGAGGAAAGATTGGCGTTGGAGCCGGTCGGCGCCAGATTGATCAGCAGCACACCGCCCGCCATGCCGCCGTAGAAGAGCATGGCCAGCGCCAGGTCGCCGCGCAGGCGCCCGTACCAGCGGATCAGTTCCATCGCGACGGCGCCGACGATCGACACGAGCGTGGCCATCCACACCGGGTTGCTGTTCAGCAGGAAGCCCAGGCCGACGCCGGTCATCGCGACATGGCCGATGCCGTCGCCCATCAGTGCCTGGCGGCGCTGCACCAGGTAGATGCCGACGGCGGGGGCCGTGATGCCGACCAGGACGGCGGCGAGCAGCGCCCGCTGCATGAAGGCTGTTTCGAAGATCTCCATGATCTGGTCAGCAGTCCCGTCCGGACGGGCTCGGAAGCCGCATGGGGGTGTACGTGGTCGTGGCCCGGCAGCGCGTGCTGGCCCAGGGCCTTGGGGGGCGGTCCGTCGTGGGTGACGCAGCCGTCGCGCAGCACCACCGCGCGGTCGATCAGCGGCTCCAGCGGGCCGAGTTCATGCAGGACGAGCAGCACGGTCGTCCCGGCGGCGACCTGGTCCCGCAGCGTTTCGGCGAGGATTTCCTGGCTGGCCAGGTCCACGCCCGCCATCGGCTCGTCCATGATCAGCAGATCCGGCTCGGATGCGAGAGCCCGCGCGATGAGGACGCGCTGGTGCTGGCCGCCGGAGAGGGCGTTCACGGAGTCCTTGGCCCGGTCGGCGAGCCCGACGAGCTCGATGGCGCGGCGCACGGCGGCGCGGTCGGCCTTCGAGGGCCAGCGCAGCTTCGTACGGGAGAGGCGGCCCGACGAGACCACCTCGTGGACCGTCGCGGGGACGCCGCTCGCCGCGGTGGTGCGCTGCGGTACGTAACCGATGCGCGCCCACGCGCGGAAGCGCCGCAGCGGCGTACCGAACAGGTCGATGCTGCCGCCGGTGAGCGGCACCAGGCCGATGGCCGCACGCACGGCCGTCGACTTGCCCGAGCCGTTGGCGCCGAGCAGCGCGACGACCTCACCGCGGTGCACGGTGAGGTCGATCCCGCGCAGCACCGGGCGCGAACCGAGCGTGGCCGACGCCGCGGAGAGGGAAATGACGGGCTCGGGCTTGGTGGCCTTCATGGCGCGCGCCTCCGATGCTGACGGGTCCGATGCTGCGGGGATTGCGGGGGTCACTTCGCGCCGAGGGCCTTCTGCAGCGCGGCGAGGTTGGACTCCATGACCGCGAGGTAGTCAGCGCCCTTCGACCGGTCCGTAATTCCCTCCAGCGGGTCCAGGACGTCGGTCTTCAGACCGGTGTCGCCGGCCAGGGTCTTGGCGGTCTTGTCGCTGACGAGGGTCTCGAAGAAGACCGTGGAGACCTTCTCCTGCTTGGCGATCTTCTGGAGGTCCTTCATGCGGGCGGGGCTGGGCTCGGAGTCGGGGTCGAGGCCGCTGATGCCCTCCTGCTCCAGGCCGTAGCGCTCGGCGAGGTAGCCGAAGGCGGAGTGCGTGGTGATGAACGTCTTGGTCGTGGTGTTCTTCAAGCCGTTCTCGAACTTCGTGTTCAAGCCGTCGAGCTTGCCGGTCAGGGTCTTGGTGTTCTTCTTGTACGCCGCCGCGTTGTCCGGGTCGGCCTTCTCCAGGGCCTTGCCGACGCCCTTGGCGACCTCGGCGTACTTCACCGGGTCCAGCCAGATGTGGGGGTCGCCCGCGGCCTCGCCGTGGTCGTGCCCCTCTTCTTCCTCGGCGTGCTCGTCGTGGCCGACCTCGGTGCCGTGCTCTTCGAGGTGGGTGAGGGCGGCGGCGTCGGTGGTGTTCTTCACGCCGGACTGCTCGACGGCCTCGTCGACGGCGGGCTGCAGGCCCTTGAGGTAGACGATGAAGTCCGCCTCGCCGAGCCGCGCGGCCTGCTTCGGGCTGAGCTCCAGGTCGTGCGGTTCCACGCCGGGCTTGGTCAGGGTCGATACGGCGACGTGCTCGCCGCCTATCTGCTCGGCCAGGAACTGCATGGGGTAGAACGACGCCACCACGTCGAGCTTGCCGTTGCTGTTCTTGTCGGCGGCGTTGGAGGAGGAGCAGGCGCTGAGGGTCATCAGACCGAGCGCGAGCGCTCCGGCGGCAGCGGTGGTGGGTATCAGGCGTCGTCTTACGTTCATGACACTCATTTTCAACAAAAGTGGAAACGATTGTCAACAATGCGAGGTGTGATCCCGCTCCCGGTGCCACTGCCGGTGCCACTTCCGACCCTCCGGCGGACCCCCGCCGGGTCCCCGCCCGCCCTCTGCCGAGTCTCTGTCAGGTACCGATTTGATCCGGGGGGTACGGCCGCCGGTAATCTGAAGCATTCGCCGTTCGTCGTCGTCGTAATGAAGAGAGCACCGTGGCCGCCGACAAGATCGACACCATCGTCAGCCTGAGCAAGCGCCGTGGCTTCGTCTACCCCTGCAGTGAGATCTACGGCGGCTCCAAGGCCGCCTGGGACTACGGACCGCTGGGTGTCGAACTGAAGGAAAACATCAAGCGTCAGTGGTGGCGCTCCATGGTCATCGCACGCGAGGACGTGGTCGGTCTCGACTCCTCGGTGATCCTGGCCCCCGAGGTGTGGGAGGCGTCCGGTCACCTCGCGACGTTCTCCGACCCGCTGACCGAGTGCACCGCCTGTCATAAGCGGCACCGCGCGGATCACTTGACCGAGGCGTACGAGGCCAAGCACAACGGCCGCGCCCCGGAAAACGGCCTGGCCGACATCAACTGCCCGAACTGCGGCACCAAGGGCCAGTTCACCGAGCCCAAGCAGTTCTCCGGCATGCTGGAGACGCACCTCGGCCCGACGCAGGACACCGGCTCGCGGGCGTTCCTGCGGCCCGAGACCGCGCAGGGTATTTTTACCAACTTCGCCCAGGTGCAGCAGACTTCGCGCAAGAAGCCGCCGTTCGGCATCGCGCAGATGGGCAAGTCCTTCCGGAACGAGATCACTCCGGGCAACTTCATCTTCCGCACGCGTGAGTTCGAGCAGATGGAGATGGAGTTCTTCGTCAAGCCGGGCGAGGACGAGCAGTGGCAGGAATACTGGATGGAGCAGCGCTGGAGCTGGTACCGCGAGCTCGGTCTCCGCGAGGAGAACATGCGGTGGTTCGAGCACCCTGCGGACAAGTTGTCCCACTACTCGAAGCGCACCGCCGACATCGAGTACCGCTTCAACTTCGGCGGCAATGAGTTCTCCGAGCTCGAAGGCGTGGCCAACCGCACCGACTTCGACCTCAAGGCGCACTCCAAGGCCTCCGGCCAGGACCTGTCGTTCTTCGACCAGGAGGCCGGCGAGCGCTGGACTCCGTACGTCATCGAGCCGGCGGCCGGCGTCAACCGCGCCATGCTTGCCTTCATGCTCGACGCGTACATCGAGGACGAGGCGCCCAACGCCAAGGGCGTCATGGAGAAGCGCACCGTGATGCGCCTCGACCCGCGCCTGGCGCCGGTCAAGGTCGCGGTGCTACCGCTGTCGCGCAACCCGGACCTGTCGCCGAAGGCCAAGGGCCTGGCGACCGATCTGCGCAAGAACTGGAACATCGAGTTCGACGATGCCGGCGCCATCGGCCGCCGCTACCGTCGCCAGGACGAGATCGGTACGCCGTTCTGCGTCACCGTCGACTTCGACACCCTCGACGACAACGCGGTGACGGTGCGCGACCGCGACACCATGAAGCAGGAGCGCGTCTCGCTGGACCAGATCCAGTCCTACCTCGGCGGCCGTCTCCTCGGCTGCTGATGCCGTAGGCGTCACGGGCACCGACTGGGCCCCCGGTTCCGATTTTCGGACCGGGGGCTTCGTGCACACTGAGCGCACGCGATCCGGAGGCGTTCCAGGGAGGCACGATGCCGTCGACCACCGCCAGCAAAGTGAGCAGATGGGATCAGCACGGCCGTGAGCACGTGGTCCGCGTCCAGCGGGCCGGAATGCAGCGGATGCTCACCTGCGACACGTGCGGCTGGCGCAAAGGGGCGCAGTTCCTGCCCTGGCTCAAGGCCGAGGAGCACCTCACCGAGGCCCATCAGGCGACGGTCGACCCGGGGGGCGCCGGGAGCTGAGCGGGCGGGCTCGGGGAGCTGGGCCCACGGGTCACGCGACCCGGGCCGACGGGTCCGGGACCCGAGTGCGCCGGGTGCCGGAGGGAAAAATGGATGTCGGGCCCCGTACGGCCCGGTAAACTTGCGTGCATGTTCTTCCAGATCTACGAGTGAGAGCGCGGCGGACTCCACCTCCGCCCCCCACCAGACGATTCCGCAGATCACTTCTCATTCTCAACATTTCCGGGAGAACCCGTGGCAAAGAGCCGCAACAACCTGCTCGGCGTAGGCGGACAGCGCAAGAGGATGTCCCGCTCCGAAGTCGCTGACAACGGCCCCACGCGCAACGCCGACCGCCGGGGCGCCGCAAGCCAGAAGGACGAGCTGGTGCGCAAGATGCGCGAGCGCGCCGCCGCCACCCAGGAGGAGAACAGCGAGGCGACGGCGCAGGACGAGCCGGCGCCGGGCAAGAAGGCCGAGAAGGCCGAGAAGGCTGACAAGCCCAAGAAGGCCTGACGCCTGCCCCGCTTCACATCAGGACCCGGTGGGCCCGGATCACCTCAGGTGGTCCGGGCCCACACTTTTGTCCGTACGCGCCGGTTCGTCACGCGCCGGTTCGTCCGCCCGTGCGGGGGCCCGGTTCACGACCGGCTCCCCGAGCCGTTCCGCCGTGCGCCCGGCCGACTCCCGGGCCCATCGGCCGCTGGTCAGTGCCCCGACCAGGAGTACGCAGAGCCCGCAGCCGGCGATGATCCACCAGGCGGGCCTGCTCGCCGCCACGAAGCCGTCCTCGTACCGGCTGCCGTGCACCCCCGCAGCCAGCACCGCGCCGATCACGGCGACGCCCAGCGTCTGGCCGATCTGCCGGCTGGTGGAGGCGACGGCCGCCGCGACGCCCGCCTGGGCCTGTGGCATTCCGGAGACGGCGGTATTGGTGATCGGCGCGTTCACCATGCCGAAGCCCAGGCCGAAGAGGACGTACCCGGTGAACAGCAGCGGAGTGGACGTCTCCGCCTCGAACGCCGCGAACAGCACCCCGCTGGCCGCCATCGCGACGCCCGCCACCAGCAACGGGAGCCGTGGCCCGCGAGTGCCCACCAGCCGCCCCGAGAGCGGCGCGCAGACGAAGGTCAGCGCCGCCATGGGGAGCATGTACAGGCCGGCGTGGAGGGCGGAGAGTCCCCGTACGTCCTGGAGGTAGAGGGTGTTCAGGAACAGGAAGCCGCCGAGCGCAGCGAACGCGCACACCGCGATCACCGTCGCCCCGCTGAACGGCGCGCTGTGGAAGAACCGCAGGTCGATCAGCGGCTCGGGCCGCCTGGGCTCGTACACCAGCAGCCCCACGAGCGAGGCCGCGGCCAGGGCCGCGAAGGACAGGATCAGCGGCGAAGTCCAGCCGGCCGAGGGCGCCTCGATGATCGCGTACGTCAGCGAGCCGAGCAGCGTCATGATCAGCAGCTGGCCGACCGGGTCGGGCCGGCGCGGCTTCGGGGCGCGCGACTCGGGCACGTACCGCAGGGTCAGCAGCAGCGCGGCGATGCCCACCGGCAGATTGACCCAGAAGATGGACCGCCAGCCCACGGTGTCCACCAGGAGCCCGCCGATCAGCGGCCCCGCGGCCATCGAGATTCCGACGACCCCGCCCCACACCCCGATGGCGCGGGCGCGCTCACGCGGGTCGGTGAAGGTGTTGGTGATGATCGACATCGCGACGGGGTTGAGCATGGACCCGCCGACGGCCTGCACCATCCGGAAGGCGACGAGCGCTTCGAGGTTCGGCGCGAGCGAGCACAGCAGCGAGCCCAGAGTGAAGACGACAAGACCGGCCACGAAGACCTTGCGGCGCCCGATCCGGTCGGCGGTGGAGCCCGCAAGCATCAGCAGGGAGGCGAGGACGAGGGTGTACGCGTCGATCGTCCACTGCATCCCGGCGACGCTCGCGTCGAGCTCCTCGCGCATGGAGGGCAGGGCGACATTGAGGATCGTGTTGTCGAGGCTGACGATCAGCAGACTCATGCAGCAGATCGCCAGCACGAGCAGCCGCCGCCGGGGACTGGGCTCGGGCATGATTTCGACGCTACCTCCGGTGCGGGACAATGGATGCTCCATCCTGTCCTTCACGTACGAGGTACCTCCCTGATGACGCAGTTGCAGATCGGTCCGCACGTGGTGCAGCCGCCCGTGGTGCTCGCTCCCATGGCGGGCATCACCAATGCGCCGTTCCGGACCCTGTGCAGGGAGTTCTCCGGCGGCAAGGGCCTGTTCGTCAGCGAGATGATCACGACGCGGGCGCTGGTCGAGCGCAACGAGAAGACCATGCAGCTGATCCGCTTCGACGACACCGAGCGCCCGCGCTCGATGCAGCTGTACGGCGTGGACCCGGTCACCGTCGGCAAGGCCGTCCGCATGATCGTGGACGAGGACCTGGCCGACCACATCGACCTGAACTTCGGCTGCCCGGTGCCCAAGGTGACCCGCAAGGGCGGCGGCTCCGCGCTCCCCTTCAAACGGCCGCTGCTGCGGGCGATCCTGAACGAGGCCGTGTCGAACGCGGGCGCGCTGCCCGTGACCATGAAGATGCGCAAGGGCATCAACGACGAGCACCTCACCTACCTCGACGCCGGGCGCATCGCGGTCGAGGAGGGCGTGACGGCCGTCGCCCTGCACGGCAGGACCGCGGCCCAGCACTACGGCGGCACGGCCGACTGGGACGCCATCGCGCGGCTCAAGGAGCACGTGCCCGAGATCCCGGTCCTGGGCAACGGCGACATCTGGTCGGCCGACGACGCCCTGCGGATGATGCGCGAGACGGGCTGTGACGGCGTCGTCGTGGGCCGTGGGTGCCTGGGGCGGCCGTGGCTGTTCGGGGACCTGGTGGCCGGGTTCGAGGGCACGGACGGGTACGCCACTCCGCCGCTGCGCGAGGTCGCCACGGTCATGCGGCGGCACGCGGAGCTGCTGGGGGAGTGGATCGGGGACGAGACGCGTGGGGTCATTGACTTCCGTAAGCACGTCGCCTGGTACCTCAAGGGCTTCTCGGTGGGCTCGGAGATGCGCAGGAAGCTCGCGATCT
This sequence comes from Streptomyces changchenzhani, assembly GCF_039766235.1. NCBI lineage: Bacteria > Bacillati > Actinomycetota > Actinomycetes > Kitasatosporales > Streptomycetaceae > Streptomyces > Streptomyces changchenzhani. The sequence goes on from NZ_JBDHNH010000001.1 coordinate 1,670,615, forward strand.
CCTCATCCCTGGCCGAAATGGACGCTCACCTGAGCGAGCTGGATCTCGACCAGGCATGGCCCGAGGGCGCCGACGGGCCGCGCGGGCGTACGTCGGGCAATGGCCGGGTGGTCCTGCCGGACGGCTGGCTGAAGGATCCGTACGACTGCTCGGGCCTGAGCGCGGACGCGGAGCTGGACACTTCCGGAGGCTGAGAGCCCGGAGGGGACAAAACGTCCACGCGGGGGTCTGGATGGTGAGATCCGAGCCCGGATCGGGACGTGATTCTCGCCACGCCTGATAGGGGTGTCGCTCAGATGAGCGATTGGTGCGGGGGTCCACCTCTCAAAAGGTGGCACTGGGTGCCACCCTGTTTTCCTTCGTTTTCCGTACGCAACAGTGACTCCGGGTTGATGTGAGCGGCCATTTCGCTGCTTTCGGTCATTACATCTACAACTCTTGAACGCATGTCGGGGGTGGGCTCCGGAGTGCGATCACTTTCGATCTACTGGCGGACGAGTGGTTAAGACCGTATGACGGTCAAGTGGACGTACCCAGACACCTTCGATCTGGGTATGTTCCTCGCCGTCAGGGCAGCCACCGCGTCCTCGAGGAGTCGAGACCCGTGTCGGAAAATAAAGATCTCCCGAAGTTCGTCTACGACTTCACCGAGGGCAACAAGAACCTCAAAGACCTGCTCGGCGGCAAGGGTGCGAACCTCGCCGAGATGACCAACCTCGGGCTGCCCGTCCCTCCGGGCTTCACCATCACCACCGAGGCGTGCAAGGTCTACCTCGCCAGCGGCGAGGCGCCGGAGGCACTGCGGGCCGAAGTCAGCGCGTACCTCGAAGCCCTTGAGCAGAAGATGGGCAAGAAGCTCGGCCAGGCCGACGACCCGCTGCTCGTCTCCGTCCGCTCGGGCGCCAAGTTCTCCATGCCCGGCATGATGGACACCGTCCTGAACATCGGGCTCTCCGACAAGTCCGTCACCGGGCTCGCCAAGCAGGTCGGCGGCGACGAGCGCTTTGCGTGGGACTCCTACCGCCGCCTCATCCAGATGTTCGGCAAGACCGTGCTCGGCGTTGATGGCGACCTCTTCGAGGAAGCGCTGGAGGAGGCCAAGCAGGCCAAGAAGGTCGTGTTCGACACCGACCTCGAAGCGGCCGACCTCAAGAAGCTCGTCAAGCGCTTCAAGAAGATCGTCTCCGACCGGGCCGGACGCGACTTCCCGCAGGACCCGCGCGAGCAGATGGACCTCGCCATAAACGCGGTATTCGACTCGTGGAACACCGACCGCGCCAAGCTCTACCGCCGCCAGGAGCGCATCCCCGGCGACCTCGGCACGGCCGTCAACATCTGCTCGATGGTCTTCGGCAACCTCGGCCCCGACTCCGGCACCGGCGTCGCCTTCACCCGGGACCCGGCCAGCGGCCACCAGGGCGTCTACGGCGACTACCTGCAGAACGCGCAGGGCGAGGACGTCGTCGCCGGAATCCGCAACACGGTGCCGCTCGCCGACCTCGAAGGCATCGACAAGACGTCGTACGACCAGCTCATGCAGATCATGGAGACGCTGGAGACCCACTACAAGGATCTCTGCGACATCGAGTTCACCATCGAGCGCGGCCAGCTGTGGATGCTCCAGACCCGCGTCGGCAAGCGCACCGCCGGCGCCGCGTTCCGCATCGCCACGCAGCTCGTCGACCAGGGCCTGATCGATGAGGCCGAGGCGCTCCAGCGCGTCAACGGGGCGCAGCTCGCGCAGTTGATGTTCCCGCGCTTCGACGACGAGGCGAAAACCGAGAAGCTCGGCCGTGGCATCGCGGCGTCGCCGGGCGCGGCCGTGGGCAAGGCCGTCTTCGACTCGTACACCGCGGTCAAGTGGTCGCGCTCCGGCGAGAAGGTCATCCTCATCCGCCGTGAGACCAACCCCGACGACCTCAACGGCATGATCGCCGCCGAGGGCATCCTGACCTCCCGCGGCGGCAAGACCTCGCACGCCGCCGTCGTCGCCCGCGGCATGGGCAAGACCTGTGTCTGCGGCGCCGAGGAGCTCGAAGTCGACACCAAGCGCCGCCGGATGACTGCGCCTGGCGGCATTGTCATCGAAGAGGGCGATGTCGTATCGATCGACGGCTCCACCGGCAAGGTGTACCTCGGCGAGGTACCCGTCGTACCGTCCCCGGTCGTCGAGTACTTCGAGGGCCGCATGCACGCCGGCGCCGACGACGCCAATGAACTGGTCGCCGCCGTGCACCGGATCATGGCGTACGCCGACCGGGTGCGCCGGCTGCGGGTGCGCGCCAACGCCGACAACGCCGAGGACGCCCTGCGGGCGCGGCGCTTCGGGGCGCAGGGCATCGGCCTGTGCCGCACCGAGCACATGTTCCTCGGTGAGCGCCGCGAGATGGTCGAGAAGCTGATCCTCGCGGACACCGACGACGAGCGTGAGGCGGCGCTCGCCACGCTGCTGCCGCTCCAGAAGGCCGACTTCATCGAGCTGTTCGAGGCGATGGACGGCCTGCCCGTGACCGTGCGGCTCCTTGACCCGCCGCTGCACGAGTTCCTGCCGGACATCACCGAGCTGTCGGTGCGTGTCGCCCTCGCGGAGTCCCGCAAGGACGCCAACGAGAACGACCTGCGCCTCCTGCAGGCCGTGCACAAGCTGCACGAGCAGAACCCGATGCTCGGCCTGCGCGGTGTACGCCTCGGTCTGGTCATCCCCGGCCTGTTCGCGATGCAGGTACGCGCCATCGCCGAGGCCGTCGCGCAGCGCAAGAACGCCAAGGGCGACCCGCGCGCCGAGATCATGATTCCGCTCGTCGGCACCGTCCAGGAGCTGGAGATCGTCCGCGACGAGGCCGTCCTGGTCATCGCCGAGGTCGAGGCCGCCACCGGCACCAAGCTGAAGCTGACCATCGGCACGATGATCGAGCTGCCGCGCGCCGCGCTGACGGCGGGCCAGATCGCCGAGGCCGCCGAGTTCTTCTCCTTCGGTACGAACGACCTCACCCAGACCGTCTGGGGCTTCTCCCGCGACGACGTCGAGGCGAGCTTCTTCACGGCGTACCTGGAGAAGGGCATCTTCGGGGTCTCCCCGTTCGAGACCATCGACCGCGACGGTGTGGGCGCGCTCGTCCGCTCCGCCTGCGAGGCGGGCCGTGCCACGCGCCCCGACCTCAAGCTCGGCGTGTGCGGTGAGCACGGCGGCGACCCGGAGTCGGTGCACTTCTTCCACGAGGTGGGCCTGGACTACGTGTCCTGCTCGCCGTTCCGGATTCCGGTGGCCCGCCTGGAGGCCGGCCGCGCGGCGGCGCAGGCCTCGGCCAGCGACTCGCGCTAGCCGCGACGCCGGCCGGGCGAACCGGCCGGGTCCACCGGCCGGGCCGGGCCTGATCGGCCCGGCACCACCTACCACCGGAGCCGCCTTCGGCTCACTCCGACCCTCATGAGCCGTCGGCGGGCTCCGGCGCAGTGAAAAGAGCGGCGGCACCTTGTGCGGAGGTGCCGCCGCTCTAATGTGCTTTCCAGGCGCATGTGCCGCTCTCCGGGCGCACACGCCGCCGAGGAGGCCCCCGTGAACGCAGACGGCACCAACGCCCGACCCGTCGTGGTACCCGCGCTCCAGGAGTGGACCGGCGGCTCGGGAACGTATCGGCTCAGTGAGGACTCGCGCGTCGTGGCCGCCACCCGCGACGCCACCCGACTGCTGCCCCTCGCGCGGCAGTTGACCCAGGAGATCGCCGACCTCACCGGCATCCGCATCGCATCACCGCGCGCCACCGCCAGGCCCGCCAGGGGCAGCGAGATCCTGCTGCGCATCGATCCCGGTGCGAGCCACCCGGGCGGCGGCGACCGTTACGCCAAGGAGGGATACACCCTCGCGGTCACCGCACACGCGGTGACCGTCACCGCCCCCGCCTACAGCGGCGCGTACTACGCCACCCGCTCCCTCCTGCAGATCCTGCTCCGGGACCGGGCCCGCGCCCGCCTTCCGGTCGGCACCGCCCGGGACTGGCCCGACTACCGGCTGCGCGGCTTCATGCTGGATGTCGGACGGCGCTACTTCACCCCCGGGTTCATCCGCGACTATCTGCGGATCATGGGCTGGTTCAAGCTCAACGATCTCCAACTGCACCTCAACGACAACGAGATCAGGCCGCCGGGCGGCGACTGGTCCAAGGCGTACGACGCCTTCAGGCTGCGCGGCGACGGCCCCCGGTGGGTCGGACTCACCGCCACCGACGGCTCGTACGGCCGCGCCGACTGGGACTCCTTCGAGGACGTCGCCGCGGCGCACGCCGTCCAGCTCACCCCCGAGATCGACGCCCCCGCGCACGCCCGCTCCTTCGTGCGCTTCCGCCCGGACATCGGCCTCGGCGGCCCCAACACCGATCAGCTCGACCTCGGCAACCCGGACACGCTGCCCTTCCTGAAGGAGGTCTTCGACGCGTTCACCCCGTGGTTCCGCAGCCCCGAAGTGCACTACGGGGCCGACGAGTACACCGGCCCTGAGCCGCACTACCGGGCCTACTTCAACGGCATGGCGACCCATCTGCGCACCCTCGGCAAGCACCCGCGGGCCTGGGGCAGCCTCACCGACATCGCGGGCGGCGCGGCGGGCTACGACCGTGATGTGACCATCCACAGCTGGAGCAACGGCTGGTACGGGCCGCGGGCCGCCAAGGCCGACGGCTACGAGATCGTCAACACCAACGACCAACTGCTCTACATCGTGCCGTCCGCCACCTACTACCACCCGGGCGGGCTCGACGGTCGCTATCTGTACGACAGTTGGGCCCCGCATGTCTTCCCCGGCGCCCAGAGCCTGACGCCCTTCGACCCACAGCTGCGCGGTGCGATGTCCGCCGTGTGGAATGACCTGGTGCGGGTGAAGTACACCGAGCTGGACGTGCACCGGCTGGTGGAGAAGACCTTCGGCGTTCTCGGCCAGAAGATGTGGAGCGGGGCCGCCGCGGGCGTCACCTACGGCGAGTTCACCTTGCACCGGCGGCGCGTCGGCCTCGGCCCCGGGCTGAAGGCCGTCGCCCCGGCCGTCGCCGAACCCGACCAGATCTCCTTCGGCGTCCCCGCCACCGCATCCTCCACGGCCTCGGGGACCGCATCGGCCGCCACCGACGGCAACCCGGCGACCCGCTGGTCCGGCGCCCGCGAGCGCGGGCCGTGGCTGGCCGTCGACCTCGGGCAGGTGCGGGTCGTCGCGCGGGTACGGCTGGACTGGGGCCGCGAATACGGGCGTTCGTACGACATCGAGGTGTCGGACGACGCGGCGGCCTGGCGGACCGTGGCCACCCGGCGAGGCTGTTCGGGGCCGGGGGTGGACGAGCTGGAGTTCACCCCGGTGACCGGGCGATACGTCCGGGTCCGCGGACGCGAGGCGGGCCGGACCCGGTACACGCTCTGGTCCTTCGACATCTACGACGCCCCCGACCTGGCGCGCGGCGGGCCGACCACCGCCTCGTCGTCGGAGACGGCGGCCCTGGTCCCGCAGTACGCCACCGACGGCGACCCGGTCACCCGCTGGGCCTCCAAGTACACCGACCAGCAGTGGATCGCGGTGGACCTCGGGGCCACACGGACGGTGCGGCGCGTCCTGCTCCACTGGGAGGCCGCCGCCGGACGCGACTACGACGTCCAGGTCTCCGAGGACGGCACGCACTGGCGGAGCGTCGTCGAGCGGCGCGGCCGACGGACCGCCGGGCAGGACGCGGCGGACATCGAGCCGGTGGCGGCGCGGTTCGTGCGGATGCTGGGCCTCGCACGGCAGACGCGGTACGGATATTCCCTGTGGCGTTTCGAAGTCCGCGGCTGAACCGTGTACTGCCCAACCACCGAATCCGTCCGGCCGGGCGAACGCTGGTCTAACGGCGTGAACCACCGGAGTGAAACTCGAAGCAACAAAAGGAAACAACGGCAGTGCAATTCCGCCATTTTCCCCGCCGTTCTCCGGTGGAACGGGGCAGGATGTGGTCGGCGGACACCCATCCGCCGACCACATCCTGATACCCCTGCCGGCCACGGAGCCGCACCTTCGCCGACCGCCGCCAAGCCCAGCAAAGCCCCCCACGGCCTTCACTGTGCTTTTTTCGGTCGCTCCGGTTACGTGCCCGGCTCGGTACAGCATTTCGTTCGGCACAGGGATGCCGCGATACGTTTCATCTGTGGCTGAAAGACCGTGGTGACGGCCTGTGATGGCATGCATACTCAGTTGCGGGGGGCGATTGCGGATGCAACAGGTGGGGGTTCGGTGCTACGTGTCCATTTCTCCGATGCGGACTTGTCGAGGGTGCGGCTGGCCGCTCGGCCCGACGCGTTGTGGGAAACGATTCTCAGCTTTCACCGAATAAGGGACCGGCGCGGCGCGCAGGTCTTCGGAGAATGGCGCAAGGAATCCCGTACACGGTTGAAAGGTGAAACACGACTGCTCGCCGCCGTGGTACCCAACCGGGGCTATTTCCCGGATTTCCTGACCCCCCGTGAAGGCCTGAACGGCATGGAGACGGGTCTCGAAGCGATACGGGCCACCGCACCCGAGCGGCTGCGTGGTGAACTCGCCCTGCTCGCCACGGACCGCACGGCCCCACCCGACCGGCTCGCGCCGCTCGCCGAGGGCCGCAGCAGCGCCGTGGGCCGGCTCAACGGCGCTCTGCGCGGCTACCACCGGGCGGCCGTCGAGCCGTACTGGCCGCACATCCAGGCCCATGTCGAGGCGGACCGGGCGGCCCGCGGCCGGGCCCTGCTCGACGGCGGCGCCGACGAACTCCTCGCCTCGCTCCCGCCGGTGCTGCGCTGGCGCCCGCCGGTCCTGGAGGCCGACTACCCGGTCGACCGCGAGCTGCATCTGGACGGGCGGGGCCTGCTGCTCCAGCCGTCGTTCTTCTGCCGGGGCACGCCCGTGGTCTACCGCGACCCGCGGCTGGCGCCCGTCCTGGTCTACCCGGTGACCCACACCGGGTCCCCGGGTACGGGCGCGGACCCGGGCCCGCCCCTCGCCCGCCTGGTCGGCGCCACCCGCTCGGCGATCCTGGGCGCCATCGGCAGCGGCTGCACCACCAGCGAACTGGCCTGCCGGGCCGGGGTGTCCCTGGCCTCGGCGAGCCAGCACGCCTGCGTGCTGCGGGAGGCGGGCCTCCTCGTCACCCTGCGGCACGGCAACGCCGTCCTGCACTCACTGACCCCGCTGGGCACCGCCCTGCTGCGGGGCGGTGCCACGGCGGAGGGGAGCTGGGCGAAGCCTCGTGAGCGGGCCCGTGCAACGCCCCGTAGCGGCCGGCCGCTACGCCCGGAACGGGCCCGTCACCTCGTAGGTGATGCCCCCGGACGAGCTGCCGCTCGTACCGCGCTGGCTGGAGAAGTACAGGCGCAGCCCGTCGGGCGAGAAGGCCGGCCCGGTGATCTCCGATCCTGACTGGCCCTCGATCCGCAGGAACGGCGCCACCACGTCGTCCGGGGTGATCACGCAGATCTCCATGTTGCCGCCGTCCTCCGACACGAACAGGTCGCCGGAGGACGTGCCGGTGACATTGTCGACGCCGGTGAGCGGGGCCGTGCCGGAGACCAGGGAGTCGTCGTAGGCCAGCTCGATCGTCTGGGCCGCCGCGTTGTACTGCCAGACGCGGTTGTCGCCCTTGGTGGTGAACCAGCAGGTGTCGTCGGCGTAGTGGCAGCCCTCGCCGCCCGTGAAGCGCTTGGCACCCGACACCTGGTTGCGGGTGGCGGTCGAGGCACCGCTGGGGTCGGGGACGGTGGCCCAGGTGACGGGCCCGGACGTACCCGAGCCCATCTTCAGCACCTCAAGGCGGCCCGCGGAGAGGTCGCCCCAGGTGGTGGGCGTGAAGCGGTAGAAGCAGCCGTCGGTCGTGTCCTCGGTGAGATAGATCGTTCTGCGTACGGGGTCGGCGGCGGCCGCCTCGTGCTTGAAGCGGCCCATCGCGTCCCGGCGTACGGCCGCCTTCACCCCCCACGGGTCGGTCTCGTAGACGTAACCGCGGTCGACCTCCTCGCAGGACAGCCAGGTGTTCCACGGGGTTTTGCCGCCCGCGCAGTTCTGCCGGGTGGCGGACAGGATGCGGTACGCGCCGGTGATCGCGCCCGCCGAGGAGAAGCGGACCGCGCCCGCGCCGCCGGAAGGGTTGATCTCCGAGTTGGAGACGTAGATCCAGCCGGTGCCGTCCGCGTAACAGGCACCGCCGTCCGGGGCGTTGTGCCAGGTGTACGCGGTGGAGCCGACCTGCTGGCCGGAGCGGGCTATGACGCGGCTGCTGAAACCGGCGGGCAGCCGGATGCGGTTGGCGTCGGCGGTACCCAGCGCGCCGTACGGGCCGGCGCCCGGCTGGGCGGGAGCGGCGAAGGCGGCGCCGCGCCAGAGGGTGCCGCCGAAGGCCGCCACGGAGGTGCCGATGACGGCGCCGCGCAGGAAGTTACGACGTTCCATGTCTCACTCCAGAGATGGGGGACGGTGAATCCCCCGGAATGTAGGACTCCCGAATTGACGCGGCATCAACAACGGGTGAGCGGAAGGTGTGGAGTCAGGGGGTGTGCTTGGTTTTCCGGCTCACGTGTCCAGGTCGTCGAAGACCTGCTGCGCGACGGAGAACGCCGAGTTCGCCGCGGGGACCCCGCAGTAGACGGCCGTCTGGAGCAGGACCTCGCCGATCTCGTCGCGGGTCAGGCCGTTGGTCAGCGCGGCCCGCACATGCAGCGCCAGCTCCGCCTCGTGCCCGAGGGCGACGAGCGCGGTGAGCGTGATGCAGCTGCGGGTGCGGCGGTCCAGCGTCCCCTCCGTCCAGATCTCGCCCCACGCGTAGCGGGTGATGAAGTCCTGGAAGCGGGCCGTGAACGGGGTGGTGCGGCTGATCGCGCGCTCCACATGGGCGCCCCCGAGCACCTCCCTGCGGGTGGCCAGGCCTGCCGCGTGCCGGGTCGCGTCGTCGCGGACCGGGGGCGGGGCGAAGTGCGCCACCAGCGCGGCCGTTACGGCCTCCGGCTTCTCCACGTTGGCCAGATGGGCCGCGCCCGCGACCTCCAGGAGGCCGGCGCCCGGCACGCCGTCGGCGATCTCGCGGGCCAGCGCGGGCGGGGTCGCGGGGTCGTCGCGGCCCGCGACGACCAGCGTCGGTGCGGTGATCGCGGGCAGTGCGCCGCGCAGGTCGTACGCCGCCAGCGCGTCGCAGCAGGCGGCGTAGCCCGCGCGGTCGGTGGCGCGCAGGTCGGCGATGAGGGACCGCGCCGCCCCCGAGGTGGCGAAGGCGGGCGCGAACCAGGTGCCGGGGCGGCTCGCGACCATGGCCCCGGTGCCTTCGGCCCGCACCAGGTCGGCCTTTTCCCGCCAGGCCGCCGGGTCGCCGAAGCGGGCGGCCGAGCAGACCACCGCGAGCGCGGAGACCCGCTCCGGGTGGTGCGCGGCCAGGTGGAGCCCCACGGCGCCGCCGAGTGAGATACCGGCGTACGCGAAGGACTCCCACCCCTGGGCGTCGGCGGCCCGCAGGACGAGCGCCGCCAGGTCGGCGACGGTGGCGGTGCCGTCCTGGGGGAGCAGGGCGGGGTCGGCGGGGGTGCCGCCGTGGCCCGGCAGGTCCCAGCGCAGCACGCGGTGGGTGCGAATCAGGGGGGCCAGCTGGGGCTCCCAGACGGCCAGGGAGGTGCCGAGGGAGGGGCCCAGGACAAGTGGGGCGGCGTCGGCGGGGCCGTCCAGGCGCAGGTGGGGGAGGCGGGTGGCGTCAGGCACGGGGGGCCTCCGGGGCGCGTTCCAGGGCTCGGTCGACCAGGGCCGCGGCGGAGCCGGTGTAGCGGGTGGGGTCGGTCAGTTCGGCGAGGTCGGAGGGGCTGGGATGGTCGGCGAGGCCGGAGAGGTCGGCTGCGGGGAGCGTGCCGGCCAAGGCTTCGGCCAGGAGGATGCGCTCGGCCGCCGCACGGCGGGAGGCCGCGGTCACGAGTTGCTTGGCGCGGGCTCTGCCGAGAGTGAGGGCCAGGGCGGCGGCAACGCGCTCGCTGACGATCAGGCCGTCGGTGAGGGCGAGGTTCTCGCGCATCCGGGCCGGGTGGACGCGGAGCCCCTCGGCCAGGTCCGCCGCGTGGGCGGCAGCGCCGCCCGCGAGCCGGAGCAGCTCGCGCAGGGGCTGCCACTCGGCGTGCCAGGCGCCCGCGGGGCGTTCGTCCTCGGCGGCGGCCAGCGAGGCGAGGAGGGTGGCGGCGAGGGCGGGGGCCTGCTGGGCGGCGGAGGCGATCAGGGTGGCGTGCACGGGGTTGGACTTGTGGGGCATGGCGGAGGAGGCGCCGGGGGCGGCTTCGGTGACCTCCGCGATTTCCGTCCGGGCGAGGATGCGGATGTCCGTGGCGAATTTGCCGAGCGCGACGCAGGTGAAGGCGAGGGCGCTGCCCAGATCGGTGGTGGGGGTGCGGAGGGTGTGCCAGGGGAGGTGGGGGACGGGGAGTGCGAGTTCCTCGGCGTAGGTGGTGAGGAGGGTCAGGGGGGATACGGCGGGGGTGGGCTGCACCCCCGGGCCCGGGCCACCCCCGCGCGGGCCAGTGGGCGCGCCGAAGCCGGCCAAGGTGCCTGCCGCGCCGCCCAGTTGGGCCGGTAGGTGCAATGCCCGCAGGCGGTCCTGGGCGTCCAGGGCCAGGCTTCGCCAGCCCGCTGCCTTGAGGCCGAAGGTGGTCGGGACCGCGTGCTGGGTCAGGGTGCGGCCCGGCATGGGGGTGTCCCGGTGCTCCCTCGCCAGGGTCGCCAGGGCCTGCGCCGTGCGGGTCAGGTCGGCCGTGATCAGGGGGAGCGTGCGCGTCGCCACCAGCATCATCGCGGTGTCGACGATGTCCTGGCTGGTCGCGCCCCGGTGCACGTACTCACCCGCCTCCTCGCCCGCCGCCGCCGTCAGGTCGGCCACCAGGGGGATCACCGGGTTGCCGCCCGACCTGGCCCGCAGCGCCAGGTCGCGTACGTCGAAGCGGTCGGCCCTCGCCGCCGCCGTCACCGCGTCGGCTGCCCATCGCGGGCCCTGCGCCCGGGTCAGCGCGGCCTCCGCGTCCAGCATCGCCTGGAGCAGGGGCCGGTCGCCGGTCGCGGCCTCCGCCGCTGTTCCCGCCCGTACGGGGGAGAGGAGGCCCTCGTCGAGGTGGCCGGTATCAGGCGAAGTCGTACCGGGCGAAGCCGTGTCAGGCGAAGTCAAGGAAGACCGTCTCTCCCTCGCCCTGGAGGCGGATGTCGAAGCGGTGGGTGCGATGTGGTTCTGGCTGTGCGATCAGTGTCGCGCGGCGCTCGGGCTCCAGCGAGGCGAGCAGCGCGTCTGGGGCCGGGGAGAGGTACGCGCGGGTGAACAGGTGGTGGGTCAGGCCGCGCGCGAACACGCACAGGCTGAGGTACGGGATCGCGGGCGCCCCCGGCGGGAGCGTGCGGAGCGTGTAGTGGCCGTCCGGGTCGGTCGGGACCCGGCCGAAGCCCGTGAAGCCGACGCCGTTGCGGCGCATCGACCCGGGCTCTCCGGCCAGGGAACCGTCCGGGGCTGCCTGCCAGAACTCGACGATTGCGTCCGGGACCGGCGCCCCCCGGCCGTCGTACACGTACCCATGCAAGGTGAACGCGTCCGGGTGGCCCGGCGGCGCGACATCCCCGCCGCCCGGGAAAGGCAGTGCGTGGCTGTAGAAGGGGCCGACCGTGTGAGAGGGGGTGGGGGGCAGCGGCTTCATGTGCGGCCTTCCTCGATCCAGGTCGCGGACGGCCCGTCCAGGACGATGTCCCAGCGATAGCCGAGCGACCATTCGGGGCGGGAGAGCGCCGGGTCGTACGCCGCGATCAGCCGCTCGCGCGCCGCGTCGTCCGTCACCGACTGGAGGATCGGGTCGTAGGCGCAGAGCGGGTCGCCCGGAAAGTACATCTGGGTGACCAGTCGCTGCGTGAAGGCCGGGCCGAAGAGCGAGAAGTGGATGTGGGCGGGCCGCCACGCGTTCTGGTGATTGCGCCACGGATAGGCGCCCGGCTTGATGGTGGTGAAGCTGTACGAGCCGTCCTGGCCCGTCAGCGCCCGCCCGACGCCGGTGAAGTGGGGGTCGAGCGGCGCGGGGTGCTGGTCGAGGGGGTGCGCGTAGCGGCCGGACGCGTTGGCCTGCCAGACCTCGACGAGCTGGCCGCGTACCGGCCGGCCCGCGCTGTCAAGGAGCCGGCCCGACACGGTGATGCGCTCGCCGAGCGGCTCGCCCTGGTGCCCACGGGTCAGGTCGCTGTCGAGCTCCGAGACGTCGGTGTGGCCGAAGACGGGCCCGGAGAGCTCGACCGTCTCGGGATCCCCGGCGACGGCGACCAGGGGCTGCTTCGGGTGGCGCAGCACGCTGCTGCGGTACGGCGGGAAGTCGCGTGGCGGATGGTGCCCGGCGGGGGCGCCCGTGGCACGTATCCGCGCCTGTATCCGGGCGAGTTCGTCATCGATGTCGGACTGGGTGGACCGGACGGGCTGGACGGGTTGGGTGGACACCATCGGTCTTCTTCCCTTCACGCCGACTTGAGGGCGCGCAGTGCGGTGAGTTCCTCGACGGTCGGGGGCTCGGTGGCGCCCACGTTCCGCGCACTCCTCAGCTCCCAGCCAGTGGCGGCCCGTACCTGCTCGACGGTGACACCGGGGTGCAGCTCGGTCAGGACCAGCTCGGCGGTGGCCGGGTCGGGGCGCAGAATGCCGAGGTCGGTGATCACGGCGACCGGGCCCGCGCCGGGCATGCCCAGCTTCTCGCGGTCACCGGGGCCCGAGCCGTGACCGATCGTGGTGACGAAGTCCAGCTTCGGCACGAAGCCGCGGGTGGAGTGCCGCAGCACCATCAGCACCTTGCCGCAGTTGGCCGCGATCTCGGGTGCGCCGCCCGCGCCCGGCAGGCGGCCCTCCGGCTTGCCGGGGCCGCGGTCCACGACCGTCGTATTGATGTTGGCGAAGCGGTCGACCTGGGCGGCGCCGAGGAAACCGACGTCGATCCGGCCGCCCTGGAGCCAGTAGTTGAACATCTCGGGGACGGGAATCACCGCGTCCGCGGTCTCGGCCAGCTCGCCGTCACCGATGGACAGCGGCAGCCGGGTCGGCTTGGAACCGATCGTGCCGGACTCGTAGATCAGCACGAGGTCCCGGTTGACGGTGGCGCGGGCGAGGTTGGCCGCGGTGGAGGGCAGACCGATGCCGACGAAGCAGGTACGCGCCCCGGCGAGGGCGCGGGCCGCGTTGACCTCCATCAACTCGTCCTGGCTGAAGTCCTGGCCGAAGCTCTGGCCGAAGCTCTGGCCGAAGGGGGAGGAAGTGCTCATCGGGCCGCCGTGCCTTCCACCTGGGTGTGTACGTGTGTCTCGATCCAGCGGGTGAAGGTGTCGCGGTCCCGGGCGATCAGGTCCCATGCCTGGTAGAAGTCGTTGTCGCGCACCGAGTACCCGGAGGCGTACGAGGGATGGGCGCCGCCGGGAACCAGCACGACCGCGTCCAGCACCCAGGTCGGCAGGACGACGCCGCCGGCCCGCGGTGCCAGCTCGTCGACGATCTCCTCAACCGTGACCAGCACCCGGTCGGCGGCCAGCGCGGCCTCCTTCTGGACGCCGGTCAGGCCCCACAGCTGGACGTTGCCCAGGTGGTCGGCCTGCTGGGCGTGGATCACGGTGACGTCCGGGTTGAGCGCGGCGACGGCGGCCAGCTCCTCGCCGGTGAAGGGGCAGGAGACGGCGGAGACCGTGTCCGTACGGGTGGCGATCCCGGAGCCGCGGTAGCCGCGCAGCACGGCGAAGGGCAGCCGTGAGGCGCCCGCGACGTAACGGTTGGCCATGCCGGCGTGGCTGTGCTCGTCCAGCTCCAGGGGGCGGGGCCAGCCGTTCTCGACGGCGTCGCGGAAGCGGTGCAGTGAGCCGACGCCGGGGTTGCCGCCCCAGGAGAAGATCAGCTTCTTGACCAGACCGGCGCCGATCAGCTGGTCGTAGATGACGTCGGGCGTCATCCGGGCGAGGGTCAGATCGGTGATGCCCTGGCGGAGCACCTCATGTGCGGCGGCGTACGGGATCAGATGGGTGAAGCCCTCCATCGCGACGGTGTCCCCGTCGTGGATGAGGTCCGCCACGGCGTCGTGCAGGCTGCGTATCTCGGCCATCATCACTCCGCAAATTACTCAGTGTGCTGACTAATACTCGGTCGAGGCCGTACGCTTCCATCGAGTTGTGTTGACGTCAATAGCTCAGTACACGGAGCATCTAGCGCAGGAGGCTGATCCCGCATGGCCGCGGTCGATCTGAGCACCCACCCCGGGCATCTGGCCCGCCGGTTGCAGCAGGCGCACACGCTGCTGTGGACCACGATGGTCTCGGAGGAGACCACGTCGCCGCAGTTCGCCGTGCTCAACGCGCTGACGGAGAAGCCGGACATCGACCAGCGCACCCTCGGCGAGCACGTTCACCTGGACCGCTCGACGATCGCCGACGTGGTGGCGCGCCTGGCCGGGCGGGGCCTGCTGGAGCGGGTGCGTGATCCGCTCGACGGCCGGCGCAATGTCCTGAAGCTGACGCGGGCGGGCACCCAGGCGCACCGCAAACTGGTCGCCAGGACGGCCCGGATGAACCAGGTATTTCTCGCCACCCTGGAGGAGGGCGAGCGGGAGACGCTGCTGCGGCTGATCGGGCGGGTCACGGATGCGGCGGAGGAGCTGCGGGGGTAGGGCGGGGCCCCTCGGGACGTGACGGCCTCAGGACTTGAGGCCCTCGTACGTCACCCCGGTGGCCTGCTCGGACGCGGCCCACAGCCGGTCGCCCGCCACATCGTTCAGCGTCCACGGCGCGCGCCACGACTTAGTGGGCGCGCCCCGCCAGCCCTGGAGCCTCGGCCCGGTGAACGAGTCGGGACGTACGCCGGGCGCGGTCGCCGCGTACAGCGTGGGCAGGGCGCCCGCTTCTGCGGACTGGGCCACGATCCGGTTGCCGAACTCGATGATCCGCTCGGCCGTCCTGCGGCCCTCCATCCGCACGCCCGCGGTCTGCAGGTTGGTGCGGGCATAGCCGGGCTGCGCGGCCGCCGCGACGATGTCGGAGCCGACCGCGTCGAGCCGCCGCGCCAGCTCGTGGACGAAGAGCAGATTCGCCGACTTGGAGCGGCCGTACGCCACCCAGCGGCGGTACTTGCGCTCGCTGTTGAGGTCGCCCATGTCGATGTTGGCGAGCGCGTGGAGTCCGCTGGAGACGGTCACGACGCGGGCGCCGGGCGACTTGAGCAGGTGCGGGAGCAGCAGCCCGGTGAGGGCGAAGTGCCCGAGGTGGTTGACGCCGAACTGCGTCTCGAAGCCGTCGGCCGTCCGCCCGTACGGGAGGGCCATGATGCCCGCGTTGTTGATGAGCAGGTCGAGGCTGTCGTGCGGGTACGCGTCCGCGAGGTCCTGTGCGAAGTCCCGTGCGAACTCCCTTACGGAGGACAGGTCGGCCAGGTCCAGTGGCATGAACAGGACCTGTGCGTCGGGTACGTCGCGCAGGATGTCCGCCGCGGCCTTCTTGCCGCGGGCCTCGCTGCGGCACGCGAGAATCACGCGCGCTCCGCGGCGGGCCAGCTCCCGCGCCGTGACCAGTCCGATGCCGCTGTTGGAACCGGTCACCACGGCCGTACGGCCGCTCTGGTCGGGGATGTCGCTCGCGTTCCAGCCGGTCGTCATGGCCCCAGCCTACGACTGGACCGCCCGTCGGGCGGAGGTCCCGCAGGGTCGGGCGGCGGTCCCCGCAAGGTCAGGCCGAGGACCCGCCGTCGATCACCAGATCGGTGCCGACGACGGACGCCGCGTCAGACGAGGCCAGGTAGAGCACCGCGGCGGCGACCTCCTCGGCCGTGGACACCCGGCCGAGCGGCGACTCCTCCTTCATGCGGACGGCGCGCTCGGCGTCACTCTCACCGGGCCGCAGCGACATGGTGGTGGCCGAGGCGCCGGGGCTCACGGCGTTGATCCGGATGCCGTCATGGATGTGGTCGAGGGCGGCGGCGCGGGTGAGGGCCGAGACAGCGGCCTTGGACGCGGCGTAGCCCGCGATGCCCGGAACGCGCAGGTGCGCGCCGAGATTGGAGGAGATGTTGACGATCGCGCCGCCGCCGTCCTGGACGCGCATTCGGTCGATCTCGGCCTGCATGGAGAGCAGCACGCCCGTCACATTGACGTCGAGGAGGGTGCGCCAGTCGGCCTCGGGCAGCTCTGCGAGGGGCCGGCCGCCGCGAAAGACACCGGCGTTGTTGACGGCGACGTCGAGGCTGCCGAAGTGCTCGACGGTTCGGTTGACGAGGGTCCGTATGTCCTCGGAGCGGGTGACGTCCGCGCTGATCGCGATCGCCGTGCCGCCCGCCTCGGTGGCCAGCGCGACGGTTTCGTCCAGGGGCGCGAGGCCGCGCCCCGAGGCGACCACCTGTGCGCCCTCGGCGGCGAAGGCGAGCGCGATGGCCCGGCCGAGGCCGGAGCCCGCGCCGGTGACGAGGACGGTCTTGCCGGTGAAACGGGCGGTCGTGGTCATGGCAGTGACTCCTTGAGGATGAGAGGCGCTCGTATCATTCTGGAATGATCGGTCTATTATTGGGGCGTCAATAAGGCGCCCTAAGGCGCCGGTGACGTGGTGTGGTTGGTGTGGGTGGGGCGGTCAGGATCAGGCGGTCCGGGGCGGGCGGGTCAGTCCAGCAGGGTCAGTGCCTGCTCGGTCGCGTCCCGCACCCTGGCCGGGTCGGTGGACGCCTTGCCCACGATCCGCAGGCCCTGCATCAGGACGAGCAGCATCCGCGCGAGTGCCTGTGGGTCGCGCCCGGGGGGCAGCTCGCCCTGTGCTCGGGCTCGTACGAGCGCCGAGTGCAGCAGGGTCTCCAGGTGCTCCCAGTTCACCTCGACCCGGTGGGCCGCGGCGCTGTCGTGAGGGGCGAGCTCGGCCGCCGTGTTGGTGATGAAACAGCCGTTCAGTCGCTGATGTTCGGACGCCGACTCGGCGGCGAAGCGGCGCAGTACGGTCCGTACGGCCGGCAGTGCGGAGCCCGGCTGGGACAACTCGTCGAGCAGGGGCGGGTTGCGGACCTCGGCGTACCGGTCGAGGGCCTTGAGGTAGAGCTCGTGCTTGTTGCCGAAGGTGGCGTAGATGCTGGCGCGGCCGATGCCGAGGTGCTCGACGAGGTCCGCCATCGACGTCGCCTCGTAACCGCGCCGCCAGAACAGCTCCAGAGCTGCCTGCAGCGCGGCGTCCGGATCGAATTCCTTGGTCCTGGCCACGTGAGTGACCGTAGTTGATTACAGAACGAGCGGTCAAGTAAGAGAGGAGGTCCGCCCCGCCAGCCGGACTCGGAATGTCCCGACGGACACCGAGTC
Source organism: Streptomyces changchenzhani (assembly GCF_039766235.1). Taxonomy (NCBI): domain Bacteria; kingdom Bacillati; phylum Actinomycetota; class Actinomycetes; order Kitasatosporales; family Streptomycetaceae; genus Streptomyces; species Streptomyces changchenzhani. The sequence continues at coordinate 1,687,931 of NZ_JBDHNH010000001.1, forward strand.
GTCGTCCAGACAGCGGCCCGTCGTCAGATCGAAGCGCTGCTTGAGGAGGGGGGAGGCGACGAATGGGCTGCCGTCGCTGGTGCCGAGCAGGCCGCGGGAGAGGACGTACGCGCCGGAGAAGGGGTCGCGGTTGTCGATCGCGTACGGAGTGCCCGCGCGGTCCAGGAAGACCGCGGCCTGACGGCCGTCGGGCAGCAGCGCCGCGACCCCGCGGCCGGGGGTGAGGACTGACAGTGCGCAGACCGTCAACCACTCCTGGCCGATTCCCAGTTCGAGTTCGAGTTCGACGCTGATATCGAGGTCGAGTCCGCGATGTTCGAGGTCGGGTCCGAGGTCACCTCGGAGGTCGGGTCCGAGGTCGAGGTCGAGTTCGGCGTTCACTACGCGGGTGTCCCTTCGAGCGTACGGATGGCGAGCACCGGGCCCGCCAGGAGAGGGGCCGGGTCCGGCTTGACCTGGTCGCGTTCCGGGATGAACGCCACGGACGGGTCGGGGGACTCGGGGGCGTTGACGAAGGAGACGAACCGGCGCAGGCGCTCAGGGTCGTTGAGGGTCTCGGCCCATTCGTCGCGGTAGCCGGTCACATGCGCCGCCATCAGGGACTCCAGCTCCGCGCACAGCCCCAGCGAGTCGTGCACGACGACGTCCCGTACGTGCTCCAGGCCGCCCTCGATCCGCTCCAGCCAGGCCGAGGTCCGCTCCAGGCGGTCGGCGGTGCGGATGTAGAACATCAGGAACCGGTCGATCAGCCGCACCAGTTCGGCGTCGGACAGGTCCTGGGCGAGCAGGTCGGCGTGGCGCGGGTCGGCGCCGCCGTTGCCGCCGACGTACAGATTCCAGCCGTTCGCGGTGGCGATGATCCCGAAGTCCTTGCCGCGCGCCTCCGCGCACTCGCGCGCACAGCCCGAGACGGCCGACTTGAGCTTGTGGGGCGAGCGCAGGCCCCGGTAGCGCAGCTCCAGGTCGATGGCCATCTTGACCGAGTCCTGCACGCCGTAGCGGCACCAGCTCTGCCCCACGCACGACTTGACCGTGCGCAGGGATTTCCCGTAGGCGTGTCCCGACTCGAAGCCCGCGTCGACCAGCCGCGCCCAGATCGCCGGGAGCTGGTCCACCCGGGCGCCGAACAGGTCGATCCGTTGCCCGCCGGTGATCTTCGTATAGAGGCCGAAGTCCCGTCCCACCTCACCGATCACGATGAGCTTCTCCGGGGTGATCTCGCCGCCGGGGATGCGCGGCACGATCGAGTACGAACCGTTGCGCTGGATGTTCGCGAGGAAGTGGTCGTTGGTGTCCTGGAGGGCGGCCTGCTCGCCGTCGAGGATGTACCCGTCCACGTTGATGGTCGGGGCCAGGCTCGCCAGGATCGAGGCGACGGTGGGCTTGCAGATCTCGCAGCCGTCGCCGCCCTGCGCCGCCACGCGCGCGTGGCTGTCGAGAAGCTGCGCGTAGGAGGTGATGCGCAGGGTGCGGACGATCTCGTACAGCTCACTGCGGGTGTGCGCGAAACAGCCGCACAGTCCCTTGCTGCCCTCAGTCTCGGGCAGCAGCTGTCCGATGAGCTTGATGCAACTGCCGCAGCCCGTACCCGCCTTCGTGCACTTCTTCACCTCGGGCACGGTGGTGCAGCCGGAGGCTTGGATGGTGCCCTTGGTGACGTTGTGACAGCTGCAGATGACGGCCTCGTCGGGCAGCGCGGACGGGCCGAGGGCGGCGTGGGCGCCGGCGCCCGCCGGGAGCACCAGCGACTCGGGCGCGACGGGCGGCACGGTGCCGGTGAGGGGACGCAGCATGGCGTAGGTGTCGGCGTCGCCGACCAGGACACCGCCGAGCAGTACGCCGTCGGGGCTGACGACGAGCTTCTTGTAGACACCGGAGCGCGAGTCCGAGTACACGACGTCGAGGCAGCCTTCGGCGGCGCCGTGCGCGTCGCCGAAGGAGGCGACGTCCACGCCGAGGAGCTTGAGCTTGGTGGACAGATCGGCGCCGGTGAAGGCCCGTTCGCGGCCCGCTATGGTCTCGGCCGCCGTCTCGGCCATCTCGTAGCCCGGCGCCACCAGGCCATACACCCGGCCGTCCGCCGCCAGCGCGCATTCGCCGATCGCGAAGACGGCCGGGTCGGAGGTGCGGCACTGCTCGTCGACCGTGATGCCGCCGCGCTCGCCCACGGTGAGGCCGCAGTCGCGGGCGAGCTGGTCCCGGGGGCGTACGCCCGCCGAGAAGACCACCAGGTCGGTTGCGAGCGCGGAGCCGTCCGAGAGCTTCATGCCGTTCACCGCGCCGCGTTCGTCGCAGGTCACCTCCTGGGTGCCCACGCCCGCGTGGACGCTCAGACCCATGCCCTCGATGGTGCGCAGCAGGGCGGCGCCGCCGCCCTCGTCGATCTGGACGGGCATCAGGCGGGGCGCGAACTCCACGATGTGGGTGGTCAGTCCGAGCCCCTTGAGCGCACCCGCCGCTTCGAGCCCGAGCAGCCCGCCGCCGACCACCGCTCCGGTCCGCGAGGTCTTCGCGTACTCCTCGATGGCGAGGAGATCCTCGATGGTGCGGTAGACGAAGCAGCCCTCCGCGTCCTTGCCGGGAACGGGTGGCACGAAGGGGTACGAGCCGGTGGCGAGGACCAGCGTGTCGTACGTGAACGTGCGCCCGGCGCGCGAGGTGACCTTGCGCGCCGTCCGGTCAATGGTGTGCGCCGGGTCGTCCAGGTGCAGTTCGATGCCGTGGGCGTCCATGAAATCGGGCGCGGCCAGGGCGAGGTCGTCGGGGGTCCGGCCGTCGAAGTACGAGGTCAGCCGGACGCGGTCGTACGCGGGGCGCGGCTCTTCGCACAGTACGACGATCCGCGCCCGCCCGGCGACTCCCCGCTCGGCGAGGGCCTCCAGGAAACGCTGGCCGACCATCCCGTGGCCGACGACCACGATCGTGGGTGTGGGCATCTCAGGAGCCTCCAAGCAGGTGGGACAGGGGAGAGGAGGGGAGCGGCTCGTCGCCCTCCCAGGTACGGGCGAGCTCGCCGACGGCGCCGAGGTCGCCGAGCAGGATCCCGCCGATCAGCCGGTCCCCGCGGACGACGACCTTGCGGTACGCGCCTCGGGTGGCATCGGTGAGGCGGACGACGTCGTCGCCGGGGAGCGGGGTCGTCTCGCCGAAGGTGGCGAGGTCGAGGGGGCTGTGGCCGTGGCCGTGGCCGGTCAGGGTGAGGCGGGTCAGGGCGCGGGTGCCGGTGTAGCGGGGGGCGGTGCCGGTGCCGGTGCTGATTCCGGTGCCCGTGCCGATGTCGTCCGATGCGGGCGGGCGGGCTTCGGGCGGGCCGGGCTGCGGTGCTGCTCCGGCCGCCGTGCCGGGTCGTGCGGTGCCGGTTCCTGTGCCGGGTGCCTCGCTGGGGGTGCCGGTGGGGGTGTCGGTGGCCGGGGCGTCCTTCAGCAGCGCGGCCAGGACGTCCGCCTGTTCCAGCGCCGGGCCCGCGAGGCCGTACACCGTGCCGTTGTGCTCCGCGCAGTCGCCGACCGCGCGGATGTGCGGGTCCGAGGTGCGCAGCTGATCGTCCACGACGATGCCGCGCCGTACGTCGAGACCGGCGGCCTGCGCGAGGCCGACCCTGGGGCGTACCCCGCAGGCGAGGACCACGATTTCGGCCGCGAGTTCGTAGCCGTCGGCGAGCTCGACGGCCCGTACCGCCCCGCCGTTGTCGGAGTGCAGACCGCGAACCCGGCACTCGGTGTGGACCTCCACACCCAGCGCCTCGATGTGGTCGCGCAGCAACGCGGAGGCGGCCGGGTCCAGCTGGCGTTCCATCAGGCGCTCGCCCTGCTGGGCCAGCACCACCCGGGCGCCGCGTGCCGCCAGGGCGCGGGCCGCCGAGACGCCGAGGAGGCCGCCGCCGATGACCACGGCGCGGGTGCCTTCGCGGACGGCGGCATCGAGCGCCAGGCAGTCGTCCATGGTGCGGAAGGGGTGTACGCCGTCAGGGAGTTCGCGGGCAGGGAGGCCGCGCAGGGGCGGCAGCACGGGGTTCGACCCGGTGGCCAGGACCAGGGTCGAGTACGGCACGACACTACCGTCGTCGCACTGCACGACCCGGTCGGCGCGGTCGATGCGGACCACCCGCACCCCGCGCCGTACCTCCGCCGAGGGAAGCGCGGCGACCTCCGGCCCGTACCGGCCGGCGAGGACCTCGGCGAGCAGCACCCGGTTGTACGGGGCGTGCGTCTCCTCGCCGATGACCGTCGCGCCCGGCAGCTGCCGGGCGAGCCGGGCGCCCGCCATGCCGCCGCCTATCACCACGATGTCCGAACTCATGGCCTCAGCGTGCGGACCGGGTGTTACCCGGCCGCATCCCGCCCGTTTCCCCCACGGAACGCTGTCCTCAGCGGCCTGGCCCGCTGTCTGTGAGGTGCGGGAAGCCGAACCCTGGAGACGGCTCAGGCAGAGGCGAGGCGCAGCACCAGTGCGGCTCCGGCCACCGCGGTGATGACGATCACCGGTGCTATCGCAAGTCACGCGCCCGCAGGTGAAAGATGAGGGCGCCGATGAAGTACAGGACGACGCCGATCGCGGCGGCCACCCCGATCGGCACCACGACAAGCCCGACCAGGAGCCCAAGGGCGCCGGCCGCTTTGAGGGCGGCGAGCCGTGGGAGCCAGGAATCTGGCACTTCCAGCTTGGTCATGCTGCTGACGATCTGCTCCTGGCGGTTGAACGTGAACGTGGCGGAGGCGAGGAGTGCCGCGGCGAGCAGGCCGGCGACGACGGCGTAGGCGATGAACATGATTCCTCCAGCGGTGGATGCGTGGATGCGTGGACGCCCATAGATCGTTGAACGCTCTCAATCATTTATCCATGCCCACAATAGACGCTCTGTTACCGTGCTGTTATGACAAGCAAGGGCGCCGGAACGCCGCTGGATCGCCTCGGGTTTCTCCTCGCGCGGCACGGCGCGATCACCGATACGCGGATCAGGCGCGCGCTCGGTGTCGCCGGACTGACTCCCCGGCACGCGATGACGCTCATGTACCTGCACGCCGGCCCGATGAGTCAGCAGACGCTCATCGAGCGGCTTGAGGTCGACCCGAGCCAGCTGGTGGGCATCCTCAACGACCTGGAGCGCGACGAGCTGGCCCAGCGCCGCCGCGACCCCGCCGACCGGCGTCGGCACATTGTGGAGATGACCCCCGCCGGGGCCGCGGTGCTGCGCTCGATGAACGAGGCGCTGGACGAGGTCGAGCAGGCACTGTTCGGCGACCTGTCACAGTGCGACCGAAAATCCCTGCGCGAGCTGCTGGGCCGGATCAGGACGCCGGCCGACCACTACGAGTGCTGAGGGCGTTTGCGGGGGTGAAGTAGGGGCTCGAACGCGGTCCGCCACCCCATAGGGTCGCGATCATGCCCGAGATATCACTGACCGTGCTCATCGTCCTGTGCCTCGCCGCCGCCGCGGCCGGCTGGATCGACGCGGTGGTCGGCGGCGGCGGGCTGCTGCTCCTGCCCGCGTTGCTGTTGGGACTGCCGCAGGTGCCCGCCGCGTACATCCTGGGCACCAACAAGGCAGTGGCCATCGTCGGCACATCGGGCGCGGCGGTGACCTACGTCCGCAAGGCGCCGGTCGAGGTGGGCACGGCGGTACGGATCGGGCTCACGGCCCTCGTGGGCTCCATGTGCGGCGCGTTCTTCGCCGCCGGGATCAGCAGCGCCGTACTGCGCCCGGTGATCATGGTGGTGCTGCTCGCGGTCGGCGCGTTCGTGATGCTGCGGCCGACCTTCGGCTGCGGGGTGACCGAGGACAAGGCCCCGGTCACCCGGGCCCGTATCGTCACGGCGATCGTCCTCGTCGGCGGCGGCATCGGCTTCTACGACGGACTCTTCGGCCCCGGCACCGGCACCTTCCTGGTGCTCGCGCTGACCGCTGTGCTCCACCTCGACCTGGTCACCGCCTCTGCCACCGCCAAGATCGTCAACGTCTGCACCAACGCGGGCGCGCTCGCGATGTTCGCGTACCAGGGGACGGTGCTGTGGCAGCTGGGCGCGCTGCTGGCCGTGTTCAACCTGGCGGGCGCGATGGCCGGGGCCCGGTTGGCGCTCAGGAAGGGCAGCGAGTTCGTTCGCGGAGTGCTGCTGGTGGTCGTCTTCTCGCTGGTCGCGAAGCTCGCCTTCGACCAGTGGTCGGCCTGAGGCAGGTCAGCGGTGACCGGCCACCATTGCCCCGTTACCCGTCACCATTGCCTCGTCACCCGTCGCCTGTCACCCGTCAGCGCACCTCGGTGAGATTGGCGTACGCCACGACATTGCCCTGGTAGCCGTCCTGCCGTGAGAAGCCGCCGCCGCAGGTGATCACCCGCAGCTCGGCGCGCTCCGAACTGCCGTACACCCGCTGGTCGGGGAAGGCCTTGTTGTCGTAGACCTCGATGGCGTAGACGGTGAACACGGCGGTACGTCCGTCCCGGCGCGTCACCTCGACGGTGTGGCCCTTCTCCAGCGTGCCCAGGTGGTAGAAGACGGCCGGCCCCTCCGCGCTGTCCACGTGCCCGGCGACGATCGCGGTGCCCCGGGCGCCGGGCGGGGTGCCGTCCTTGTACCAGCCCGCGACATTGCGGTCGTCGGCCGGCGGTACGTCGAGACTGCCGTCGGGGCCCAGACCCAGGTGCATCACGGGGGCGTCCGCCTTGACGGCGGGAATGCGGATCCGTACGGGCTCGGACGGCGACATCGGCGCCGTGGCCGGCTTCTCGCGGACCTCTTCGGGTGCGGGGCCGGCGACGAACGCCTCGGCGGGGGACGGCTGGGGCGGGGTCCGTTCCTCGGCGCCGTGCTGGACCAGCCAGAGCCCGGTGAAGGCGGCGATGGCGACGAGCCCGCCCTTCGTGCGCTGAGCCGTCATGGGAGGTTCCCCTCTTCGGGGCGGTTCGGGTCGGGTCGGTTCGCGGGCGGTACCCCACGTGCCCCCGCTGACGCTCGGTCGGGCGGGGGCACGGGGAAACCGGCGGTACTGGGGCGGTGGAGGCCTGCCCTCAGCTGTCCTGCGGGCCGCTCGCCCGGCGACGCAGGTGCCAGGTACCGCCTACGGCGGTCGCGGCCAGTACGGCCACTCCCGCCGCGATCTGGAAGGTGTCGGGGCCCACGCTGCCGCCGACTCCGGTCTTGACGTGGCCCGTGGGATGCGTGGGCTGGACGGGATGTGTGGGCTGGACGGGGTGCGTCGGCGAGGGGGTGGCGCCGCCGGTCACGGTGAGGTCGCCGTTGGCGGTCTTGCCGTTGTCGCAGGCCACGGCGATGCCGTAGGTCCCCGGCAGGGTGCCCGCAGGCACCGTGAACTCGCCGATCACGACTTCCTTGTACGTGCCGGGGGACAGGTCGAAATCACCCGCCCCCAGGGACTTCGCGTCCCCCGTGCCGCCGCCTTCGACACCGCAGGCGGTGGTGTTCACGGTGACGTTCGCACCCGGGGCGACGCTCGCCGGGTACACCTCCAGCACACCGGTCTCACCCGCGTACGACGGCCCTGCGTACAGGAGCGTCGCGGCGGCTGTCAGCGCGGTGCCGGTCAGCAGCTGGGCAGGTCGCATGGGATCCTCCGGGGAACGTGGAACGTGCCTCTGCCTCCGAGATAACGGGCCGCGCGCGCCCCGCGCCTGCTGATGGAAGGTCAGATTCACCGGACCGTCCCGGCGTGGCGCGCTGGACGATCGGCCTTCCCGCAGGTCAGGCGGGTGGTGATGGGGGGTCACCAAGGCCGCTTGGCGGAACGCGCTGAATGGGTGACGGTGGATACGGGTCGGCAGGGCGGGGTCGCGCCGGACGGGCTGAGCCGACTCGGGCCGCCGAGAAGGTCGAGCCCGTCCTAGACGCGATCCCACGGCACCGCGTCGTACGCCGCCGTCACGGTCTTCATCAGCTGCGGGTCCACCGTGAACTCCGTGTCGTCGATCCGTCGCACCGGCGCGATCCCCTGCGAGTTCATGACGAACGCGGCGCGGTACGAGGACAGAGCGTCCAGCGTCACCGGACCCCGCATCGACGGCACGCCCGCCTCCGGGAGGCGGGGCTCCACCAGGGCCATCGTGATGCCCAGCAGCGCGGGGGCGTCCGGCCAGGTCACCGAAGTGCCGTCGTAGAAACCGATGTTGGTGACCGCACCCTCCACGACCACCCCGCCGGGACCGGTCAGCAGCGCGTCGTCGAAGCCCGCGCGGCGTGCGAGCACGCCGTAATGGGTCTGGGCGAAGCCGCCCAGGTGCTTGATGTGCGCGAAAGGGCGCTGGTACGGGACGGACATCAGGGCCTGCGGGGTCTCGGGCATCGTCGCGGGGGCGCGGACGGTGACCATCAGGGTGGCGGCGTCGGCGCCGGGTGCCCACTGCACGTACACCCGCACCGAAGCGTCCCGTATCCCCGCGCCGTCGAGCGCGTGCCGCACCCGTGCCCGTACCAGATCACCGTCCAGGCCGGTGCCGAACACGTCGGCGGTGTTGGCGTCGAGCCGGGCCAGATGCAGCGCGAGACCACGCACCCGCCCTTCCCTGACCTGCATGGCGGTGAAGTGTCCATAGCCGCCGTACAGGGCGGGCACCACAAGATCCTCGGTGCTGGGCAGGCGGCCGTCGATCTCGATGTGGGGCACGGGAGGAGTCGTCATGCGCCCACCGTAGAGGCCGTTCAGTCTTCGATCAGGGGTCGGGGGCAGGGGGCGGGGCCGTGCCCGGCCGGTTCGCCGCGCGCACTGCGAAACCGTCGCCCGGTATCGTCGCCCGGCCCTCCTCGGAGGGCGTACGCCCTCCGGCAGCGGGTCCGGCAGCGGGTCCGGCTCGCCGACGGCGGCCTTGGATCATGTCCGGGTGGCCCGCTTGACCTCAACGATGGTTGACGTATGACGCTTTCCGCATGGACCTCAACACGAATGAATCCGCCCAGGTCAGCAATCAGGTCAGCAACCAGGTCAGCGACCAGGCCAACGCCCCGATCCGGCTCGCTGTCATCATCGCGAGCAACCGCGAGGGACGCTTCGCGCCCATCGTCGCCGACTGGTTCGTCTCCCGGGCCACCGAGCACGGCGGCCTCGATGTCGATGTGATCGACCTGGCCGACATCGACCTGCCGACCGCCCTGTCCTTCAACCCGTCGGACGAGGTGAAGGCCGTTCTGGGAACCGTCTCGCCGCGGCTGGAGGCCGCCGACGCCTTTGTTGTCATCACCCCCGAGTACAACCACTCCTTCCCCGCCTCCATCAAGAACCTCATCGACTGGCACGGCACGCAGTGGCACGCGAAACCGGTCGGTTTCGTGTCCTACGGCGGCATGTCCGGCGGCCTGCGCGCCGTCGAGCAACTGCGCCAGGTCTTCGCCGAGATGCACACCGTGACGGTCCGCGACACCGTCAGCTTCCACAACGTGTGGGGCCACTTCGACGAGGACGGCAAGCACACAGACCCCTCGGCCTGCGACGCGGCGGCCAAGTCGCTGATCGACCAGATCTCCTGGTGGGCCCGCGCCCTGCGCACCGCCAAGACCGTCGCGCCCTACACCGGCTGAGGGTGACCCACGTGGGGTGGGGCGGGACCGGCGTTGGCCGCCGGTCCGCGCTCAGTCCGCGGGCCCGATCCGCACCGCGCACACTTTGAACTCCGGCATCCGCGACGTCGGGTCCAGCGCCGGATTGGTGAGGTTGTTGGCCCGGCCCTCGCCCGGCCAGTGGAACGGCATGAAGACCGTGTCGTCCCGGATCGCATCGGTGATCCGGGCGGGCGCGACCGCCCGGCCGCGCCGGGACACCACGGCGACGGGGTCGCCGTCGGCCACCCCGACCCGGTCGGCGAGGCGGGGATGCAGCTCGACGAAGGGGCCGGGCGCGGCGGCGTTCAGCTCAGCCACGCGGCGGGTCTGGGCCCCCGACTGGTACTGGGCGACGACCCGCCCCGTCGTCAGCAGGACGGGATAGTCGGCGTCCGGCTCCTCGGCGGCGGGCCGGTGCACGACGGGCACGAAGCGGGCACGCCCGTCGGCGGTGGCGAAGCGGTCGAGGAAGAGCCGGGGCGTACCGGGGTGGACGGCGCCGGGGGCGCCACTCGTCCCCGCCGCCGTGTCCGGGCACGGCCAGAACACGCCGTTCTCGTCGGTGATCCGCCGGTAGGAGATCCCCGAGTAGTCCGCCGGGCCGCCCGCCGACGCGCGGCGCAGCTCCCCGAAGACCTCCTCGGCGTCGGTGGGAAAGCCCTTCTCGTGGCCGAGGAGCGCGGCGATGCCGTGCAGGACCTCCAGGTCCGTCCGTACGCCGGGCGGCGGGTCGATCGCCTTGCGCCGCAGCAGTACCCGGCCCTCCAGATTCGTTGTCGTGCCGGTCTCCTCGGCCCACTGGGTCACCGGCAGCACCACGTCCGCGAGCGCCGCGGTCTCGGACAGGACAACATCGGCGACGGCGAGGAAGTCCAGGGAGCGCAGGCGCTGTTCGATGTGGGTGGCGCGGGGCGCGGAGACGACCGGGTTCGACCCCATCAGCAGCAGCGACTTGATGTCACCGCCCAGGGCGTCGAGCAGTTCGTACGCGCTACGGCCTGGACCCGGCAGGCTGTCCGGGTCCACGCCCCAGACGCCCGCCACATGGGCGCGCGCGGCGGGGTCGGTGAGCTTGCGGTAGCCGGGCAACTGGTCGGCCTTCTGGCCGTGTTCGCGCCCGCCCTGCCCGTTGCCCTGGCCGGTGAGGCAGCCGTAACCGGACAGCGGTCGCCCCGCGTGCCCGGTGGCCAGGCACAGGTTGATCCAGGCGCCGACGGTGTCCGTGCCCTTGGAGTGCTGCTCGGGTCCGCGTGCGGTGAGCACCATGCCGGTGTCCGCGTCGCTGAACATCCGTGCTGCTGAACGGAGTTGAGGCACTGGGACACCGGTGATGCGTTCCACCATCTCGGGCCAGTGCGCCATCGCGCCCGCCCTTGCCTCCGGCCAGCCGCTCGTACGCTCCCGGATGAACTCCTCGTCCGTACGGCCCTCCGCCACCACCAGGTGCAGCAGCCCGAGCGCGAGCGCGAGGTCCGTGCCGGGGCGCGGTGCGAGATGCAGGTCGGCCTGCTCGGCGGTCCGGGTGCGGCGCGGGTCGACGACGATCAGCGTGCCGCCGTTCTCCTTCAGCTCCGTGAGGTACCGCAGCGCGGGCGGCATGGTTTCGGCCAGATTCGACCCGACGAGGATCACGCAGCCCGTGCGGGGAATGTCCTCCAGCGGGAAGGGCAGACCCCGGTCGAGCCCGAAGGCCTTCTGGTGCGCGGCGGCCGCCGACGACATGCAGAAGCGCCCGTTGTAGTCGATCTGCGAGGTGCCGAGCGCGACCCGGGCGAACTTCCCCAGCGCGTACGCCTTCTCATTGGTGAGGCCACCGCCGCCGAAGACGCCGACCGCGTCGGGGCCGTGCGCCTCCCGGGTGCCCCCGAGCCCCTCCGCGATCCTCGCCAGGGCTTCCTCCCAGGTGGCTGGTTCGAGGCTGCCGGTGGCCGCGCTCCGGACCAGTGGCTCGGTCAGCCGCACCCGGGAGGAGAGCACGGCGGGCGCCGTACGGCCCTTGCCGCACAGCGCGCCCCGGTTCACCGGGAAGTCCGCGCGCTCCACCACCTCGACGGTGTCGCCGGCGGGCCGCAGGTTCATGCCGCACTGGAGCGCGCAGTACGGGCAGTGGGTCGCGACGGGCGCGGGCTGTACGGGCGGCTGCGCGGGCGGCGGTGCGGGCTGTGCGGGCGGCGGTGCGGGGGAAGTGCGGGGCATGCCATCAGCGTGCGTCGGCCGTGTTACGGCGGCGGGCGCACCGGGTTACGCCCCCGGTACGCAGCCCTCCGCCCCGCCCCGGCCACCCCGTGAGGTGCCCGACCGCCGCGACGGGCCCGCTACCGCCCCGCCAGGGCCAGCGCGTCCTCGACCCCGGGCTCCTGGCGCCCCAGGAACCGCGGATCGGGCTCGACCGTGGCGTCGAGCGCCGCCTTGCCGGCCGCGAGGATCTCCCGTACGCCGCCGTAGTACCAGGTCGCGTCGCGCTTGGCGTCGACCCCGACGCCGTACGACTCGATGCCCGCGGCCCGGCACAGCGCGATCGCCCGCCGGATGTGGAAGCCCTGGCTCACCAGCACCGCCCGGTCCACCCCGAAGATCTTCTTGGCGCGCACGCAGGAGTCCCAGGTGTCGAAGCCCGCGTAGTCGCTGACGATGCGGTCGTCCGGCACGCCCTGGCGCACCAGATAGGTGCGCATCGCGTCCGGTTCGTCGTACTCCACCCGGCTGTTGTCCCCGGTGACCAGCACGACTTTCACCTTGCCCGCCCGGTACAGCTCGGCCGCCGCGTCCAGCCGGTGCGCGAGATACGGCGACGGACCACCGCGCCACAGCCCGGCCCCGAAGACGACGGCGACGTCCTGCACGGGGGCGTCGGCGGTGGTGCGGACGCGGCTGTCCGCGACCGCGTGCATCCACGTCGGGGGCGCCAGCGCGAGCACGCAGGCGAGCATGACCGCTTGTGTCACGCGCCGCTGTCCGCGCCGGGTTCTCGGTATCAGGCGCAGCCGTTTCTGCCATTGCGCCGCTCTCTTCACGACCGCGCCCGCCGTGCGCCTCGTGCGCGAAAACCGCATGTCAGTGCCCGCCTCCCGCTGCGATGATCCCGCCATGTCCCCTCAATTCTGGCCGCTGTACGGCCTACGGATCATGACGCCACATCTTGAGCTGCGGGTTCCGCACGGGGAGGTACTGGATGAACTCGCCGCCGTCGCCGCGGCCGGTGTGCACGACGAGGCGGCCATGCCGTTCTCCGTGCCGTGGACCGAAGGGACCCCCGAGGCCTGGGGCAGGACCTGATGGCGTCCGACTTCGCGGTGACCAGTTGGCGCGCCCGCCGGTGATCGCGTCGACCCCGGCCTGACAATGCCGCGACCCGGACGGTGAGGGCCCGGAAAACACCCGTCATTCCGACGCAACGACGCGGCAATGTCGGCCCGGCAGTATCGGTCCATGACGGAGTCGGCAGCACACCGCGAGTCACTGCCCCTCGACAGCACGGCGCAACTGCTCACCCGCATCACCGCTGAGCTGGGCACCCGGCTCAGCCATGTCTCCCTGAACGGAAGCCGCAGGCACATGACCCCGCCCACCCTCGTCGCCGTCGCCCACGGCAGCCGCGACCCAGGAGCCCTGCGCACCGTCACCACGCTCCTGGAGCGGGTCCGCGAGCTGCGCCCCGGGCTCGACATCAGGCTCGGGCACATCGAGCTGAACGCACCGCTGCTGCCCGACACCCTCGCCGGCCTCGGCCGGGGCGACGCCGTGCTCGTACCGCTACTGCTCGGCCGCGGCCACCACGTCAAGCACGACCTGCCGCTGGCCGCGACCACCGCCCCGCACCTGCGCACCCGCATCGCCGCGCCGCTCGGCCCGCACCCGCTGCTGGTGGAGACGCTGTACGCCCGCCTCACCGAGGCGGGCTGGACCGACGCCGACGGGGCGGACCGGGGCAGCGGCGTCGTGCTGGCCGCCGCAGGCTCCCGGGACCCCGATTCGGCCGCGGACACCCGCAGCACCGCCGCGCTGCTCAGCGAACGCCTCGGCGGCGTCCCCGTACTCGCCGCCTACGCGTCCGCCGCGTCGCCCACCGTCCCGCAGGCGCTGCGCGCCCTCGCCGCCCGGGGCCGCCACCGGGCCGCCGTGGCTTCGTACTTCACCGCGCCGGGCCGGTTCGCCACCCAGAGCGCGGCCGCCGCGCCCTGGCTCGCGACCGCGCCGCTCGGCGCCCACGCCGCCATGGCCCGGCTGGTCCTGCTCCGCTACGACCAGGCTCTCGCCACCCGTCCCGCGATCCCGCTGCGCGAACTCGCGACGGCCTGAGGCCGCGCGACGCGTCCGTCCCGCGCGAGCCCGTCGGCGCCTCGTCCGCCCCGCCTGCGCGTCCGCCTGTCGGCGCTGCCGTTTACTGTCGGTGCATGGAAGGCACTGCACACGACACCCTGTACGACGCCGCCGACACCGACCGCTGGGCCACCGAGCCCGACAAACGGCCCGGCAGGACCGCCTTCCAGCGCGACCGCGCCCGGGTGCTGCACTCCGCCGCACTGCGCCGCCTCTCGGGCAAGACCCAGGTGGTGACCCCCGGCTCCCGCAGCCAGGTGTGGGACGCCAGCCCGCGCACCCGCCTCACCCACTCCCTGGAATGCGCCCAGGTCGGCCGCGAGCTCGGCGCCGCCCTCGGCTGCGACCCCGACCTCGTCGAGGCGGCCTGCCTGTCCCACGACATGGGCCACCCGCCCTTCGGGCACAACGGCGAGCTGGCACTCAACGACTTCGCCAAGGACTGCGGCGGCTTCGAGGGCAATGCCCAGTCGCTGCGGCTGCTCACCCGCCTGGAGCCCAAGCGGTTCGTGCCCTCGTCGACGACCGGTGAAATGGTCAGCGTCGGGCTCAACCTCACCCGGGCCGCCCTCGACGCCGCCACCAAGTACCCCTGGCCGCGCGGCGGCCACCCCACCGACCCGGCCTCGGTGAAATTCGGGGTGTACGAGGACGACCTGCCGGTCTTCGACTGGGTCCGCCAGGGCGCCCCGGCGCACCGCAAGTGCTTCGAGGCCCAGGTCATGGACTGGTCCGACGACGTGGCGTACTCCGTGCACGACTTCGAGGACGGTCTGCACGCCGGCCACCTCGACCCGAACTTCCTGCTCGCCGAGCCGGAGCGCCACGAGATCTTCGCCGTGGCCGTCGGACGGTACGTACCGGAGGACACCGCACCCGAGGAGCTGGCCGCCGCCCTCGACCGCCTCCTGGAACAGGAGTGGTGGCCGCACGGGTACGACGGGTCCGCCGTCGCCCAGGCCCGCCTGAAGGACGCCACCAGCCAGCTCATCGGCCGCTTCTGCCTGTCCGCGGAGGGCGCCACCCGCCAGGCGTACGGCACGGGCCGCCTCACCCGGTACGCCGCGGAGCTGGTCGTCCCGCGCGAGACACGGCACGAGTGCGCCGTCCTGAAGGCCGTCGCCGACCGCTATGTCATGCAGCGCGACGAGCAGGAGCGGCTCCGCGCCGACCAGCGCATCGTCATCGCCGAGCTGGCCGAGGAGCTCACGGCCCGCGCCCCCGAGGGCCTCGACCCGCAGTTCCGCGCCCTGTGGGACACCGCGCCCGACGACCGGGCCCGCAAGCGGGTGCTCGTCGACCAGATCTCGTCGTTCACCGACGCGGCGGCCCGCTCCCTGCACGCCCGCCTCACGACGCGAACGCCACGCCGTTCATGAGCGCGTCCCCCAGCGTGGTCCGCCGGTGCAGGACATGGCTGCCCCGCCGCTCCGAGGCGATAAGCCCGGCCTCCCGCAGCACCGTCGCGTGCCTGCTCGCCGTCGACAGCGTCAGCCGCAGGGTGTCGCCGAGCTGAGTCGTGGTCATCGGCCGGTCCAGTACGTCGAGCACGGCGGTCCGGGTGTGGCCGATGAGATGGGCGACGGGCTGCCCGGCCGTTCCCTCGCCCGCCTCACCGGCGGCGTGGTGGCGGGCGAGCCAGCCAGGCTCGAGCGTCAGCGGATGGACGAGCACCGGCGGCAGCGCCGGATCGGCCAGCGCGATCGGGCGCCGGACGCAGAAGAACGACGACAGCATGGTCAACGACCGCCCCCGCAGCTCCAGTTCGCGCTCCACCGGATACGACGCCTCCAGCGTCCCGTCGTCCCGCCTGCTCAGCACGGGACTGTAGGTCGCCAGCAGCCCCTCGGGGCCGTACTCCAGCGCCGCCTCGCCGCGCCCCCGCCGGTCAGCGGCCACCGCCGAAGCGATCGTTTCCTGATACGGCGCCACCGCCACCGCGTAGTAGCGGCGCAGCGCGTCGCCCAGCCGCAGCAGCGCCCGCGGGTCGCCCTGCGCCAGCAGCCGGGCGACCGGCGGCACCGGGCCGCCCTCGTAGAGCCGGCCGAGCTCGTCGCCGAGCCGGGACACCGGGGTGGACAGTATCCGGTCCAGCCCGGTCTCCAGGTCCGCGATGCCCTGGCCCGGCGTGAGGAAGTCCGGGAAGTACGCGGCGGAGGGGCACAGCCGGATCAGCGCGGCCACCGTCCTGGTCAGGCCCGCCCGTGCGATCGCCGCCCGCACCTCGCGGCGCCACGGGTCGAAGACCAGCGCGGCCTGCCGGTTCTGCAGCAGGTGCAGGCTGTGCACGATCTCCCACAGCGGGTCGGGCTGCGCGGCCACCCGCAGCCGGTTCAGATCCTCGGTGGTGAAGTGGATGCGCAACATGCGCCCGCACGCCCCGCTCTCTCCCCGCGCCCTGCTCTCTTGTGCAACTCCGGTGCGTCAGAGACTAGTCACCTTCAGGCGGAACTGTGCAGTCCATTTGCGTTGTGCACGAAAGCCCCGCACGTCGTCCATATCGGAGTGACCCTGGAGGAGAGGTGGCTGCGGGCGTCAACGGGGGAGACGTCCGCAGCCACCGTTTTCATGCGCCCGAGCAGCCCTGCGGCCCGTACGGCGTCGGCGGCGACAGCCCTGCGGCCCGTACGGCGCCGACGGCGAGGACCGCGGGCCAGGGCCGTAGCCCCGCCCGGCGGCAGCCGCGAGCTGTCACAGCTGTCACAGCGGGAAGCGACAGGGGCGGGAACAAGCCCGCCACGGGTGCACCGCACCGCACCCCCTCTTCCCCCATCACCCTCTGTGCGGGACGCTCGAACCCGGCGGCGTAGCGTATGGGCAGGCACAGAGGAGGCACCAAGTGGTCGACGCAGATCAGACGTTCGTCATCGTCGGTGGGGGACTGGCGGGGGCGAAGGCCGCGGAAACGCTCCGTGCCGAGGGCTTCACCGGCCGGGTGATCCTCATCGGTGACGAACGTGAGCATCCGTACGAACGTCCACCCCTGTCCAAGGGATTCCTGGCCGGCACCGAGGAACGCGACAGCGTCTTCGTCCACGAGCCCGGCTGGTACGCCCAGGCCGACATCGAGCTGCACCTCGGCCAGACCGTCGTCCACCTCGACCGTGCCACCAGGACGGTCCTGCTCGGCGACGGCGCCACCGTCCGCTACGACAAGCTGCTGCTGGCCACCGGCGCCGAGCCGCGCCGCCTCGACATCCCGGGCACCGGCCTGGCCGGCGTCCACCACCTGCGCCGCCTCGCCCACGCGGAGCGGCTGCGCGGCGTGCTGGCCACCCTCGGCCGCGACAACGGCCACCTCGTCATCGCCGGGGGCGGCTGGATCGGCCTGGAGGTCGCCGCCGCCGCACGCGGTTACGGCGCCGAGGTCACCGTCGTCGAACCGGAGCCGACCCCGCTGCATCAGGTCATCGGCCCCGAGCTCGGCCAGCTCTTCACCGACCTGCACAGCGAGCACGGCGTGCGCTTCCACTTCGGCGCCCGCCTCACCGAGATCATCGGCCAGGACGGCATGGTGCTCGCGGCCCGCACCGACGACGGCGAGGAGCACCCCGCCCACGACGTGCTCGCCGCGATCGGCGCCGCCCCGCGCACCGCGCTCGCAGAATCGGCCGGCCTCGACCTCTTCGACCCCGCGCAGGGCGGGGGCATCGTCGTCGACGCCGCGCTGCGCACCTCGGACCCCGACATCCACGCGGCCGGTGACGTGGCCGCCGCGCACCACCCCCTCCTCGGCACCCGGCTGCGCGTCGAACACTGGGCCAACGCGCTCAACAGCGGCCCGGCCGCGGCCCGCGCCATGCTGGGCCAGGAGGTCGTGTACGACCGTGTTCCGTACTTCTTCTCCGACCAGTACGACCTCGGCCTGGAGTACTCGGGCTGGGCGCCCCCCGGCTCGTACGACCAGGTCCTCATCCGCGGCGACGCGGGGAAACGCGAGTTCATCGCCTTCTGGCTGAAGGACCACCGGGTCCTCGCGGGCATGAATGTGAATGTGTGGGAAGTCACCGAACACATCCAGCAGCTGATCCGCACCGGGGCCAGGGTCGACGCCGACGCCCTCTCCGACCCCACCGTCGACCTGGCTTCCCTGCTCCGCTGAGCGTCGCACCGACAGGAGTGTCCGAGCGCCGCCGTACACTTCACGCGTGGCCGGCAGGATCAACGATGACGACGTGAAGGCGGTTCGGGACGCGGTCCCGATCGACGCCGTTGTGTCCGAGTACCTTCAGTTGCGCAGCGCCGGTGGTGGCAACTTCAAGGGGCTGTGCCCCTTCCACGACGAAAAGTCCCCGTCCTTCCAGGTCAGCCCGAGCAAGGGTCTCTTCCACTGCTTCGGCTGCCAGGAAGGCGGCGACACGATCGCCTTCGTGATGAAGATCGATCATCTCTCCTTCTCCGAGACGGTCGAGCGCCTCGCCGCCCTGGCGGGCATCACCCTGCGGTACGAAGAGGGCGGGTACAACCCCACCCACCAGCGCGGTGAGCGCGTCCGCCTGGTCGAGGCCCACAAGGCCGCCGCCGAGTTCTACGTCGAGCAGCTGGACTCCGCGGAGGCCGAGATCGGCCGCAAGTTCCTGGCCGAGCGCGGCTTCGAGCAGAGCGCGGCCCACCACTTCGGCGTCGGTTACAGCCCGGCGGGCTGGGACCACCTCACCCGCTATCTGCGCGGCAAGGGCTTCACCGACAAGGAGCTGACGCTCTCCGGCATCTCCCAGGAGGGCCGCCGCGGCCCCATCGACCGGTTCCGCGGCCGGCTGATGTGGCCGATCCGCGATATTACGGGCGAGGTCGTCGGCTTCGGCGCGCGCAAGCTCCGCGACGACGACAACGGGCCCAAGTACCTCAACACCCCCGAGACCCCGATCTACAAGAAGTCCCAGGTGCTGTACGGCATCGACCTGGCCAAGAAGGAAATCGCCAAGACCAGCAAGGCCGTTGTCGTCGAGGGGTACACCGACGTGATGGCCTGCCATCTGGCCGGCGTCACCACCGCCATCGCCACCTGCGGTACGGCCTTCGGCGGCGACCACATCAAGATCCTCCGCCGGCTGCTCATGGACCACGCGTCGGCCGAGGTCGTCTTCACCTTCGACGGCGACGCGGCGGGACAGAAAGCCGCACTGCGCGCCTTCGAGGACGACCAGAAGTTCGCCGCCGAGACCTCCATCGCGATCACCCCGGGCGGCATGGACCCCTGCGACCTGCGCCTCGCGCAGGGTGACGCAGCCGTGGCGTCCCTGGTCGAAACGCGCACGCCGCTCTTCGAGTTCGCGATCCGGCACGTCGTGTCCCGGCACAACCTGGAGACCCCCGCGGGCCGGGCCGCCGCCCTCGACGAGGCCGCGCCGATCGTCGCCAACATCAAGAACATCGCGATCCAGCACGAGTCCGCCGTCCAGCTCGCCGGCATCCTCGGCATCATGGACATCCAGTTCGTGGTCAAGCGCGTCGCGCAGCTGGCCCGTTGGGCCCGCGACCGCGGCGGCCGAGGCCCCAACGCACCCCAGAGCCGGCGCCCCACGCCCGCGCAGGACCTGGGCGGCGGCGGTCACCAGGGTCCCTCGGGTCCCGCGCTGAATCTGCGCAGCCCCGCCCACCGCACCGAGCGCGAGCTGCTCAAGCTCGCCCTCCAGCGCCCCGACCTGGTCTCCCCGGCCTTCGACGCCTACGGGATCGACGAGTTCACCGCCCCGCCGTACGCCACGGTGCGCCAGACCATCGACGACGCGGGCGGCGCCGAGCAGGGCGTCATCGACCCCTCCGACTATCTGACGCGGGTGCGGGACACCGCACCCAACGACACGGTGCGCGCCCTGGTCACCGAGCTCGCCGTCGAGGCGATCATGCGCAAGACCGTCGACGACGTCTACGCGGGCATCCAGTTGGTCCAGGTCCGGCTGCGCGCCGTCGAGCGCCGCATCCTCGACGTCCAGGGCACCTTCGCCCGCCTCGGTCCGAGCGCGGACCCCGAGCACCAGGCCGCCGTACAGAGCGAGTTGTGGGTCCTCCAGCAGTACGGCGAGGCCCTGCGCAACAACGGCGCCGCCGCGCTCTGACGGGCAGTGCCCTGCAGCCCCGGGAGGCACCGGGCGCCCCCTGCGTAACCGGCCGGTCACGGACCGGACTCAAAAAGTCACCGCACGCCCCTCGTGGCGGTGCTGTGTCGTACCCCACACTGGTTGCGGTGCCTGAGTCCTCGGAGCGCGGCCGGCCCACGCCGAGTGGGCCACACACCCGCGGATCCGCTCAATGTGTACGGGACGGACGGCGGCCCGGTCGCCGCCCCCGTTCCGTTGCCGCACGCCCCCGAACCGGCAGCGATCACCCTGGAGGTCGCCCCCGTGCAGACCCAGACTCAGACCTTGAAAGACGCCGATGCCGATGCCGATGTCGCCGGCTCTGCCAAGGTCCCTCCGCAGAGCCGGGGCGTACACCACCCCGAAGCCGAGTCCGCAGAACCCGAGGCCGAAATCCTCGTGGACGATCCGGCAGACACCCCCGAAAAGCCCGAAGTGACCGAGCGGCGCAACAGCCGCACCGACACGGGCGGACCGTCATCCGACCTCTTCCGGCAGTATCTGCGCGAAATCGGCCGCATTCCGCTGCTCACCGCGGCCGAGGAGGTGGACCTGGCCCGCCGGGTCGAAGCGGGCCTGTTCGCCGAGGAGAAGCTCCGTACGGTCCCCGATCCGGACTCCCGGCTCGCGGTGGACCTCGACAAGCTGGTGGTCCTGGGCCGGATGGCCAAGCGCCGTCTGATCGAGGCGAATCTGCGCCTCGTCGTGTCCGTGGCCAAGCGCTATGTCGGCCGCGGCCTGACGATGCTGGACCTGGTCCAGGAGGGCAACCTCGGCCTCATCCGTGCCGTCGAGAAGTTCGACTACGCCCGTGGCTACAAGTTCTCGACGTACGCGACGTGGTGGATCAGGCAGGCGATGTCGCGCGCGCTGGCCGACCAGGCCCGCACGATCCGGGTCCCCGTCCATGTCGTCGAGCTGATCAACCGCGTGGTGCGCGTCCAGCGCCGGATGCTTCAGGAGCGGGGTTACGAACCGACACCCCAGGAGGTCGCCACCCATCTGGAACTCACCCCCGAGCGAGTCAGCGAAGTGCTGCGCCTCGCCCAGGAACCGGTGTCGCTGCACGCGCCCGTGGGGGAGGAGGACGATGTCGCGTTCGGTGACCTCATCGAGGACGGCGACGCGGCGTCACCTGTCGAGTCGGCGGCGTTCCTGCTGCTCCGTGAGCACCTGGAAGCCGTGCTCTCCACCCTCGGCGAGCGCGAACGCAAGGTGGTGCAGCTCCGCTACGGGCTGATGGACGGGCGGCCCCGGACGCTGGAGGAGATCGGGCGGATCTTCGGCGTGACGCGCGAGCGGATCCGCCAGATCGAATCCAAGACCCTGAACAAGCTCCGCGACCACGCGCTGGCGGACCAGCTGCGGGGCTATCTGGACTGAGGGTGCGGGTGGGGGGCGCGGGGCTTTGTTCCCCACCCCGCCCCTTCCCGAAGTCCTCAAACGCCGGACGGGCTGAAAGAACTCTTTCAGCCCGTCCGGCGTTTGAGGACACGCCCGTAAGGCGTCCCGGGGTCCGGGGCTTGCCCCGGTTACGGGAAGGGGCGGGTAGGGGAAAGCGCCGCAGGCAACCCGCACCCAGCCCGCCCCCGCACCCAGCCCGCCCCCGCACCCAGCCCGCCCACGCACCCAGCCCGCCCCCGCACACCGCTCCGCGCACCGCATCCGCTCCGCGCACCGCATCCGCTCCGCGCACCGCATCCGCTCCGCGCACCGCATCCGCTCCGCGCACCGCATCCGCTCCGCGCACCGCATCCGCTCCGCGCACCGCATCCGCTCCGCGCACCGCATCCGCTCCGCGCACCGCATCCGCTCCGCGCACCGCATCCGCTCCGCGCACCGCATCCGCTCCGCGCACCGCATCCGCTCCGCGCACCGCATCCGCTCCGCGCACCGCATCCGCTCCGCGCACCGCATCCGCTCCGCGCACCGCATCCGCTCCGCGCACCGCACCCGCGCCCCGGCACCGCGCCCGCCCCCGCGAGCCCGCCCCTAATCCACCTCCGCCACCGCCTGCGCGAACTGCGCCGCATGCAGCCGCGCATACGCTCCGCCCGCCGCCAACAGCCCGTCATGCGTGCCCTGTTCGACGATCGAGCCGTTCTCCATCACCAGGATCACGTCCGCGTCCCGGATCGTGGAGAGCCGGTGCGCGATCACGAACGAAGTACGGCCATGGGCCAGCCGCGCCATCGCCTTCTGGATCAGGACCTCGGTCCTGGTGTCCACCGAGCTCGTCGCCTCGTCGAGGACAAGGATCACCGGGTCGGAGAGGAACGCCCGCGCGATCGTGATCAGTTGCTTCTCGCCCGCGCTGACCCCCGACCCCTCCTCGTCGATCATCGTGTCGTAACCGTCGGGCAGCGTCCGCACGAAGCGGTCCGCGTGGGCGGCCCGCGCCGCCTCCTCGATCTCCTCGCGCGTGACCTCGCGCGACGCCCCGTACGCGATGTTCTCGGCGATCGTCCCGCCGAACAGCCAGGTGTCCTGGAGGACCATGCCGATCCCCGACCGCAGCCCCTCGCGCGACATCTTCGAGATGTCGGTGCCGTCGATGGTGATCCGGCCGCCCGTCACTTCGTAGAACCGCATCAGCAGGTTCACCAGGGTCGTCTTGCCCGCACCCGTCGGGCCGACGATGGCGACCGTCTGGCCCGGCTCGACCTTCACCGACAGGCTCTCGATGAGCGGCTTGTCGGGCTCGTAGCGGAAGGACACCTTCTCCAGCGAGACCCGCCCCAGCGACTCCACCGGGAACGGCGCGTCCGCCGAGTCCGGCTCCTGCTCCTGCGCGTCGAGGAGCTCGAAGATCCGCTCGGCCGAAGCAACCCCGGACTGCAGCAGGTTCGCCATCGACGCGACCTGCGTCAGCGGCATCGAGAACTGCCGCGAGTACTGGATGAACGCCTGCACATCACCGATCGACAGCGTGCCCGAAGCGACCCGCAGGCCGCCCACGACCGCCACCAGCACATAGTTGAGGTTCGACAGGAACATCATCAGTGGCTGCATGATCCCGCTGTTGAACTGCGCCTTGAACCCCGCCTCGTACAGCGCGTCGTTCTGCTCACGGAACGCCTCGGCGGACTCGTCCGCGCGCCCGAAGACCTTCACCAGAGCGTGGCCCGTGTACATCTCCTCGATGTGCGCGTTCAGCTTGCCGGTGGTCTTCCACTGCTGCACGAAATGCGGTTGCGACCGCTTGCCGACCTTCGCGGCCACCAGCACCGACAGCGGTACGGTCACCAGCGCGACCAGCGCCAGCAGCGGCGAGATCCAGAACATGATCCCCAGCACGCCCACGATGGTCAGCACCGAGTTGATGAGCTGACCCATCGACTGCTGCATGGTCTGCGAGATGTTGTCGACGTCGTTGGTGGCCCGGCTGAGCAGCTCGCCGCGCTTCTGCTGGTCGAAGTACTTCAGCGGCAGCCGCGACAGCTTCGCCTGGATGTCCTCGCGCATCCGGTACACGGTCCGGTTGATGATGAGGATGGAGAGCCGCGACGACACCAGCATCAGCAGCCCCGCGGCCACGTACACCACGAGCACGAACAGCAGGATTTCCCCAACGGCGCCGAAGTCGATGCCCTGTCCGGGGGTGAAGTCCACCCCGGACAGCATGTCGGCGAGCCCGTCGTCGCCCTTGGCCCGCAGGCCGTCGATGACCTGCTGCTTGGTGCCGCCCTCGCGCATCTGCCGGCCGACCACGCCCGAGAAGATCAGGTCGGTGGCCCTGCCGAGGATCTTCGGCCCCATCACCGAGAACGCGACGCTCAGCACCCCCGCCGCCAGCATCCAGCACAGCGTGGTCTTCTCCGGGGCGAACTGCCTCAGCAGCCGCCGCGCGGAGCCCTTGAAGTCCATGGACCGTTCGACGGGCGGTCCGCCCATCATGCGTCCAGCAGGCCCGCTCATGCCGCCTCAGCCTCCGTCAGCTGGGAGAGCACGATCTCCCGGTACGTCTCATTGCCCGCCATCAGTTCGTGATGGCGTCCGGTCCCGACGACCCGGCCCTCGTCGAGGACCACGATCCGGTCGGCGTCCCGGATGGTCGACACCCGCTGGGCGACGATGACCACGGTCGCGTCGGCGGTCTCCCGCCCCAGGGCGGCCCGCAGTGCCGCGTCCGTCGCGTAGTCCAGCGCCGAGAACGAGTCGTCGAACAGATAGATCTCCGGCCGCTGCACCAACGTCCGCGCGATCGCAAGCCGTTGGCGCTGACCGCCGGAGAGATTCGTACCGCCCTGCGCGATCGGCGCGTTCAGCCCGCCCTCCAACTCCTCCACGAACTCCCGGGCCTGCGCCACCTCCAGCGCGTGCCACAGCTCCTCGTCCGTGGCGTCCGGCTTCCCGTACCGCAGATTCGTCGAGACCGTCCCGGAGAACAGATACGGCTTCTGCGGCACCAGCGACACCGTCTTCGCCATCAGTACGGGCTCCAGCCTGCGCACGTCCACGCCGTCGACCAGCACCTCGCCGTCCGTCACATCGAACAGCCGCGGTACGAGCCCCAGCAGTGTCGACTTCCCGCTGCCGGTCGACCCGATGATCGCGGTCGTCTCACCCGGCCTGGCGACCAGGGAGATGTCCCGCAGGACCGGCTCCTCGGCGCCGGGATAGCAGAAACCCGCGCCGCGCAGCTCCAGTTGCCCGTGCCTGCGCAGTTCCCGTACGGGATCAGTCGGCGGAACCACGCTCGACGCGGTGTCGAGCACTTCCTCGATGCGCTCGGCGCACACCTCGGCGCGCGGCACCATCATGAACATGAAGGTGGCCATCATCACGGCCATCACGATCTGCATCAGATACGCGAGGAACGCGGTCAGCGCCCCGATCTGCATCCCGCCGCTGTCGATCCGCTGCGCGCCGAACCAGACCACCGCGACGCTGGCGACGTTCACGACCGTCATCACGATGGGGAACATCAGTGTCATCAGCCGCCCGGCGGCCAGCGACACGTCCGTCAGCTCGGTGTTCGCCTTGCGGAAGCGGCCCTTCTCGTAGTCGTCCCGTACGAAGGCCCTGATCACCCGGTTGCCGGTGATCTGCTCGCGCAGTACCTGGTTGACGGTGTCGAGCCGCGTCTGCATGGTGCGGAACAACGGTCGCATCTGTCGCACGATCAGGCTCACGGAGATCCCGAGGACCGGGACGACCGCGAGGAGCACACCCGAGAGCGGCACGTCCTGGCCGAGCGCCATGATGATGCCGCCCACGCACATGATCGGCGCCGACACCATCATCGTGAACCCCATCAGCACCAGCATCTGGACCTGCTGGACGTCATTGGTGGTCCGGGTGATGAGCGACGGGGCGCCGAACTGGCCGACCTCCCGCGCGGAGAAGCTCTGCACCCGCTCGAAGACGGCCACCCGGACGTCGCGCCCGAGCGCCGAAGCGGTCCGCGCGGCGTAGAAGACCGCACCGATGTTGCCGGCCACCTGGACCAGGCTGATGGCGATCATGAGACCGCCGAACTCCAGGATGTAGCCCGTGTCCCCGGTCACGACACCGTTGTCAATGATGTCCGCGTTGAGGGTGGGCAGATAGAGAGTGGCGCAGGTCTGCAGCAGCTGCAGCAGCACCAGCAGGGCGATGGGTTTCTTGTACGGGCCCAGGTGGGCCCGCAGGAGTCTTATGAGCACACGCAGTCTCTCGGTGGTCGGCGGGGCGGCGGTCGGCAAGATCGGGGACCGCCCCATCTTCCGCCACCGGACCCCGGGAATTCCAAGGGATTACGTCAACCAGGGGTCAATACTTGCGCCGGGATCCACAAAGCCCCCGGAACCGCCCAAGCCCGCTCGCGGACCGCCGCATCCCGGTCAGGAATCGAACGCGCCGGGATGGATCTGGTCCCGCGTCGCTGCGTACTGCTGTCGCACGGCCTGGCCCATCGGCAGTTCCTCGCCGGGCTCGAACACCTGCACCGCCGCGCCCTGCCAGGCCGGCGGGGTGTGCGGGGAGAGTGCGCCCTGCGAGACGCCGAGCGCCCAGGCGGCCTGCCGGGCCGCGCCCAGCGCCGCGTACTCCGCGGGCTGCGGCACGACCACCGGCGTACCGAAGATCGCGGGCGCCGCCGCCTGCACGGCGGGCAGCTCGGCGGCGGCCCCGAGCAGGAACACCCGCCTGACCTCCACCCCGCGGCCCCGCAGCACGTCCAGCGCGTCGGCGAGCGAGCAGAGCATGCCCTCGAAGGCCGCCCGCGCCAGGTGCTCGGGCTTCATCGACTCGCGCCGCAGCCCACTGAGCGTCCCGGCGGTGTGCGGCAGCTGCGGCGTCCGCTCGCCCTCCAGATACGGCAGAAGTACGAGCCCGTACGCTCCCGGCGACGACTTCAGGGCCAGCTCCGAGAGCCCGTCCAGATCCGTCCCGAGCAGTTCGGCGGTGCCCCGCAGCGCCCGTACGGCATTGAGGGTGTGGACGACCGGCAGATGCATCCCCGTCGCGTCCGCGAACGAGGTGATCAGCCCGCTCGAATCGACCAGTGCCTCGTGGTGCACGGCCATCACCGAACCCGAGGCCCCCAGCGACACGACCGCGTCACCCACCCCGACACCGAGCCCGAAGGCCGCGGCCATCGTCTCGCCCGTACCGGCGGAGATCAGCAGCCCCTCGGGGGTGGTCCCCGCCGCGTCGGACGGGCCGAGCACCTCGGGCAGCGCGGCGGGGTGCCCCAGCGCGAGCTCCACCAGATCGGGCCGGTACGTGCCGGTGGCCGCCGACCAGTAGCCGGTGCCGGACGCCGCACCCCGGTCGGTGGTCCTGCGGGCGGGCCGCCCGAGCAACTGCCACACCAGCCAGTCGTGCGGCTGCATCACCATGGCGGTGCGCTGCGCCGCCTCCGGCTCGTTGCGCGCCAGCCAGCGCAGCTTCGCCACCGGCTGCGGCGCCTGCGGCACCGACCCGACGGCCTCGGCCCACGGCTGGCGCCCGCCGAGGGCGTCGATGAGATCGGCGGCCGAGACCTGGGCGCGCTTGTCATTGCCGAGGAGGGCCGGACGTACCGGAGAGCCCTGCCCGTCGAGCGGGATCATGCCGTGCTGCTGCGCGCACACCCCGATGGCCTGGACGCCCTCAAGGAGCCCACCGGCCGCGGCTTCGCCCAGCGAGAGCAGCCACACCTGTGGATCCGCCTCGGTGGCTTTCGCCTCCACGGGATGCGGGGCGTACCCCTGCCGCAGCACGGCACCCGTGTCGGTGTCGCACACCACAATGCGCGTAAATGCAGACGAACTGTCCAAGCCGGCGACTATCCCCATGCTCAAGATTCTGCCGCATGTGCCGGGCATGGTGCGCCGCGCCCGGCCATCGGCGGCCGGGCGCGGCAGGTGGAGCGGTTATTCGGGGCTGGGACGGACCCGCCACGGGTCGGGCGCGGGGCTAGGTGTTGGTCGTACCCCAGTCGTCCTCGCCGCTCTGGCCGCTGCGCTCACGCAGCGAGCGCACCCGCTCGGCCACCGAATCGGGCATCCGGTCCCCGACCTTGTCGCTGACCGTGTTGAACGCCTTGCTCGCGATGTCACGGCCGTTGTGGGCCGCGGACTCGGCGGCGTTGCGCACCGCCGGGTTCTGGGCGATCTGACGCGCGGACTTCTTCAACTGCTCGTAGCGCTCGCGTCCGGCCCTGGTGCCGATCACGTACCCGAGGGCCAGTCCGGCGATGAACGTGAGTCGGTAGCGCATGGCTGCCACCCTTCTTTACGTCGGCGGTCCCCTGCTGCCGGGGCATTCCGGACGGCGGGGCTGTGCTGGCCGCCTACCCGGAGGCACCCGTGATCACCCAGGGGGCATACCGATTGGCGGAGCACCCCCCTGCTTGCGCTAATGTATGTGTCGCAGCGAGCACACGCTTCCCGGGACGCCATCCGGTGGGTACGTTCGGTGCAACGCAGCAATCCCCTGTAGCTCAATTGGCAGAGCAGCCGGCTGTTAACCGGCAGGTTACTGGTTCGAGTCCAGTCGGGGGAGCGCAGTCCCCTGTAGCTCAATTGGCAGAGCATTCGGCTGTTAACCGGAGGGTTACTGGTTCGAGTCCAGTCGGGGGAGCAGCAAGGAAAAGGACCCCTCAGGGGTCCTTTTTCGTGTGCCTGGGAACCGGGCAGGTGGCCATGAAGTCCTGATGGGCAGGCGTTGCCGACCATCCGAGGCAGGAGATCGTATGACCGGCTATGCTGCGGCAGACGGCGCGCACATATGTGCGCGACGCGCCGTTAGGGGCGGTAGCTCAGCCGGTTAGAGCAGCGGACTCATAATCCGTCGGCCGTGGGTTCGAGTCCCACCCGCCCCACCACAGCAGAAACGTCGTGACCTGCGAGAATGTAGGTTTCACGCTAGCGCAGGCGTCGCGTTCGCCACACAAACGCCACACCGAATCCCCGTACGATTTCTCCATGGCTTCGATCAAGACCAATTCCCGGCTGTCGGGAGACCCCTCGTACACCATCGTCTGGCGGGCTGGCGGGTCCCGAACAGGGGACTGGTGCCGTGAGACCTTCGATGACGAGGATCAGGCGAAACGTTTCCGCGATCTGGTCAACGGTCACGGACAGCAATGGCCGCCGGGGTGGCTCAAGGGGAGGGGGTTCGTCGAGACGGGCGGGTCGCCGATGCCGGACTCGGAGAAGTTTCCGGTCTATGCGCACGCCTACGTGGGGCTGCTAACGGACATATCGGAGCACACCAGAATAAACTACACAAGGTTCATCGATAACCACATGATCCCGTGGTTCGGCGAGCTGTCAGTCTCCGACCGCGGGAGCAGGCTTACCCGGGACCACGTCAGCCGGTGGATTCTGGACCTTCAGAACGGGAGACCCGGCCCTCTGCACCCAGCGGGTACGAAGCGCCGGGCGTACGCCCCGAAGACCATTGCCAACCTCCACGGCTTGCTCTACAGCATCTTCCAGTCCGCCGTGAGCGCCGATCCCGCCCTGCGCGACTCGAACCCCTGCGCCCACACGCGCTTGCCCAAGAGCAACGACACCGAGGATGACGAGGTCTTCCTCGAACCCGAGGAGTACGCCCTCCTCAAGACGTATGTGCGTGCCGACGCCGTCGACATTGTCGATGTCCTGGTGAGCACCGGCCTCCGGTGGGGTGAGATAACGGCACTACAGCCCCGGGACTTCACCTTCGCGTCGAAGCGGCCGACGCTCCGTGTGCAGCGTGCCTGGAAGCGGCGAGGTGAGGGCGGGACATTCCTCGGTGCCCCAAAGACGAAGAAGTCGCGACGGACTCTCGTGCTCACCCCGGAGCAGGTACAACTGTTCCAGCGGCGCTGTCTAGGTAAGCAGCCAACCGACCTGGTCTTCACCGCACCGGAGGGCGGGGCCTGGCACTCCGGCGTGTTCTACGCACATCGTTGGAAGCCCGCCCTGGACGCGGCCAATACAGCCGGTCTCACCAAGCGGCCGCGCATCCACGACCTTCGCCATACCCACGCTTCCTGGCTCATCGCCGGCAAGGTTCCACTGCCGGTGATACAGGCTCGCCTCGGCCACGAGTCGATCACGACGACCGTTGACCGGTACGGGCACCTACTGGAAGCTTCGGACGACGAGGTCGTGGCCGCCGTCGAGTGGGCTATGGGAGCTGTGATCCCGTAGGGCGTTGCCAATGTGGCCTCCGTGTGCTGCGAGGACAATTCGCTGGGTGAGGTTGGAGCGTGACGGCGCGAACTTATCTGGGTGGTGGCGTGATTTGGGCGAGGCGGAGGCGGTGGCCTTCCGCGGTGTCGCCGAAGTCGCATTCGTCGTCGTCGCGGAAGTGTCTGTAGAACCACTCGGGTACTCGGGTGGTATCCAGGCGGGTGCGGAGTACGCCGTCCTGCACGTCCCGTGCGACGTTTCGTAGGCGGTGCCATTCGTCGTCGAGGACGGGGCCGGGGCGTCCGTTGTGTAGCTCGGCGCTGACGACCTTGGTGAGTCGGTCGCGTTCGTCGGCCACCTTGCGCTGACCGGACCAAATCTCGTAAGCGATCTGGAATGCCGCCAGAGACGGGACATAGAAGCTGAGGAGAGTGTCGCCCAGAGTGACGCCCGCGACCACCAGACCGGCGATGAGACCGATAGCGGCCCACAGCATCGCGGTGGTGGCGATGAGGTGACCGTAGCGGCGGCGGAGGCGGGCGTCCCAGGCGAGGTTCTGTTCCTGGGCGATGAACACGTCGTAGGGGTGGTGAACCTCGTTGGGTGTGTCCTGAATACGTAGAGGAGCTGGTTGTAGGAAAGCTGCCTTGAAGTAGTGCTGTACGGGAGATGAAGGTGTTTGGCCCTTCGGAGCCGCCCTGCGGGGGAGGCTTCAAACCGCCTCATGCTGCGCTAGCTAATGACTGTCGTGGTGAGCGATTGAGGAAAAGGCGTCGTAAGAGGCGTCAGGTGGGGATCAGGAAGACGAACGCAAGTGAATCGTTGCTGAAGTGTCGAAAGATTCTTAGACGACATCAGAACCGGGACGTACAACGGGTTCCGGGATGAGCCTGGCGGGTGCCCGCTTATTGGCCAGGCGGTGTCCGGCATGAAGACGACGTGAGCCTGATCTGCCGCTTCCGTACGGAACAGGAGAAGGCGCTCCTCGGCACTGTCTGCCCTGGTAGGGGTGGCGAGAGGGAGTGTCCCAAGCGGCTGAAACCGCGAGGGATCGAGTACCGATACGAGGCGCGCCGGCGGACCGGCTCGTAGTAGTGATGAAGCCTCTGTAATAGAGGTGGAGCGAAGGGGTCGGGCTATTCGTGACGTTGTGTATCTAGACAACCGGACGCTCTCCGGGAGGAACTATATGGACACGTTGAAGTCAACAGGCAAGCCGTTTGAGATCTCGAAGCGGGAAGTCTGGGAGGCATACAAGGGAGTTAAGGCGAACAAGGGTGCGCCCGGTGTGGATGGGCAGTCCCTTGAGGACTTCGACAAGGATCTGAAGAACAATCTGTACAAGATCTGGAATCGTATGTCGTCCGGGACGTATTTCCCGCCGCCGGTACGTGCGGTGGAGATCCCCAAGTCGTCGCCCCGCGGCGGCTCAAGGATCTTGGGCGTGCCCACGGTGGCCGACAGAGTTGCCCAGACCGTAGCCGCCAGGCACCTCATGGACCGGGCCGAGCCCGTCTTTCATGAGGATTCCTACGGCTACCGGCCGGGGCGCTCGGCGCTGGATGCGGTGGAGTCCTGCCGACGACGCTGCTGGAAGAAGGACTGGGTGATCGAGCTTGACATCCAGAAGTTCTTCGACAGCGTCCGATGGGACCTCATCGTCAAGGCAGTGGAAGCGCACACCGATGCCGTCTGGGTGATTTTATATGTGAAGCGATGGCTCCAAGCGCCGCTTCAACTGCCCGACGGGACCTTGCAACAGCGGGACCGTGGAACCCCACAGGGATCAGCGGTCTCGCCCGTGCTCGCGAACCTGTTCATGCACTACGCGTTCGACATGTGGCTGGCCCGGGAGCATCCCACCGTCACGTTCGAACGGTATGCAGACGACGCCGTCGTGCACTGCGTCACTGAGCGTCAGGCCCGCGAAGTGCTGGCCGCGCTCACGGACAGGATGGAGAAGGTCGGGCTGCAACTGCACCCCGACAAGACCAGGATCGTCTACTGCCGGGACGGGCAACGCCAGGGCTCCTATGAGCACATGGAGTTCACCTTCCTCGGGTACACGTTCCGCGCGCGCAAGTCGCAGGACAAGTGGGGCAGGCGTTTCCTGTCCTTCGAGCCTGCAATCAGCAAGGACGCCTTGAAACGGATCAGCGGGGAAGTGCGCAGCTGGCGTCTTCACCGACGGTCCGATCTCTCCTTCGTGGAACTCGCCCGACGGATCAACCCGATCGTGGCGGGTTGGGTCAACTACTACGGCCGCTTCTACCAATCGGCCCTGACCCCCCTCCTACAGCGCATCAACGCCTACCTGGTGCGATGGATCCGCAAGAAGTACAAGCGGCTCGCGGCGCTGCGCAAGGCCCTTTCGAAGATGCGGGACATCGCCCAGCGATACCCCCGTATGTTCGCGCACTGGAAGGTGACCACCGCAGCGTCCTCAGCCTGGTGATCAGAACGGCAAGAGCCGTGTAAAGAGAGATCTTTACGCACGGTTCTGCGAGAGCCGGGGGGTGAAACTCCCCCCGGCTACTCGACTCGGGTCGTACCAGCCATCAGTGATGCGCTTGTCCTTTGCGCCACCTCGGGGGAGCTTACGCGCGAGACGACGGACGTCAGGTTCGGGGATGGGATCGCCTGCAACCGTGGCGCGCCACGGCAAGTGGAACAGAGCGATGTCGAACATCTCCTGGAGCAGCGCACCCTGGCGGGCGGTGTTGCCAGCGAGGCCCTTGAGTAGGAACGCGGAAACGACGAACCAGAGGAATCCGATGATCGAGATGACTGTCCGGCCGTGGCCGATCAAGGTGATCAGGACGCCGGCGGCGGCGAGGGCGACGGCGACGGTGACGCGCACGGCTTCGAGGAGCTGGCCGCGGTGATGGCTTGCCGACGCCGCGCGCTGGAGGAGCAGCATGTCGTCGTCGAGCTGCCGCTCGTGGATGGCCCGAGGCGGGATCCCATGCACGCCGCCGGAATCGGTGGAGAGATTCATGGCCTGGTCATCCGGTTCCCGAAGAGCTTCTTCCACTCGTCATAGGCGGCGCGCTCCTGGCCCTCGTCCTCCAGGTCGACCGCCCGTTCTGCAATGGCGCGGGCCTGGTTGAGTGCGTTGGCCGCGGCGAGTTTCTGAGTCGCGTTCATGACGGCGTTGACGTCACCGCCCAAGCCGGCGGGGTCGGGCCACTCATCGCCAATGCGTTCGGCAGCGGTAGCCAGGAACAGCACGACCTCGTCCTGGTAGCGCCCGATCGGTGGCTTCACCAGTGACTGGGCCATGACCTCCAGCAGGAACGAGGGCGACACCGGCTCGCTGAGTTCGCGGTTGATCCCCTTAACCATCTTGACGAAGGGTACGAATTTGCCGTCGCAGCCGGCGTTCTTGGCAATGCTCAGCTCGTGGTGGCGCTTGGGGTTGGTCGCAATCCAGCCACCTGCAGAAGGGTTGGGGATGTAGTAGCCACCGTCGGCTCGCTTGAAGGCGGGGACTACGTCGATCGACATGACCTCGTCGTCGGGGCCGTAGGGGATGACGACGGCCATACCGTCACGGGCGGCGGAGCTCCACTTCTGCCGGAGCAGGGTCTCCAAGGCGTTGATCACTTGGATAGGGGCCTGGTCGCGGAAACCTGCCTGGGAGCCGTTGGCGTCGAGGACCACGAAGATGTCGATGTCCTTGAGCTTCTTCGTCTTCGTCTCGCGCCGGTAGCTGCCGGTGAGGAAGTCGTCAGAGAGGTCCCAATGCGACCGGACGAAGTCGCGGATTGCCTCGTGCCGCGCCTTCGCCAGGTCCTGCTCGGTCTGGGTGATCTCCAGGTTGTGCTTGAGCCTGGTGAAGGCGTCGTCGATGTATCCCATACCGGTGTCTCCCTGCCCGTGGTCTCAGCTGTGGTGATACCGCATGCCGGTCGAGGCATGCGGAGCGGAACCGAGAGTGCCGAAGGTGATGCTGCGCAGGCCGTCGGTGCTCGCCCGCTGGCCGGGGCCCCAACCCGGTTGTGGGGTGCGGGGTCCGTTGAAGGTGCAGAACAGCCGGTGGGTGGTGCCCGTGGGTACCTGGTCGAACTTAGCTCGGAAGCGGGCGGCCCGGGCACGGGAGGCAGTGAACTCAGCGTTGCCGTCGCCAGAGGTGGTGTAGGACACCGGGAACTCGATCACCGGCGCCACGGTGCCCGAGGGCTGGCGGCACTCCACGACCACCGTGTCGAGAGAACCCTCCTCGATCCACGCCTTGATTGCGTTCTCGTTCTGCATCCAGTCGTGATGCAGCCGGTCCATGTCGATCCCCAGGTCGGCGAGGATGTCGGTGATGGTGCCGAGGATGACGTCGGTCAGGTGCGTGGCGGTATGGGCCCGCGTGTAGCTGTAGGTATAGGTGGAAGTCATCGCTGGCCCACCGCCCGTCGCAGAGCCTCACGGTCGATCAGCGGACCGGAGTTGGCAGCTTTCGCCTCCGGAGCGGGCGGCACAGCGTCGGACAACCGGGCGTGACCGTCGGCGGCTGCCTTCACCTGCTCCTGGAGCGGGACCGGGGGCGGCAGGTAGATCGTGAAAACGTCGGCGCCCGCCGCGCCGAGGACAGGGCTGAGGTTCTCCTCCAACGTCAGCGCATCTGTGCCGGACACCGTCGTGATTTCGCAGTGCACCTTGCCGACAACCAAGGTGATCGGGTGCTGCTGCAGGTGTCCTGCCGCGATCAGCATCCGTCCGACCGGCTCGGCGGCCGACATCGCCTGCACCGCCTCGTCGCGGGACAGCTCGGAGGACTGCTCCACGGTGTCCGCCACGAGGTCCGCGATCACTGCCCAGGTTCCGCTGGCGCTGCGCATAGGAGAGGCTGCCACCTGCCTAGTACGCCGCACGGGGCACCTCCGGCTGGCTCGTCTCCCCGACGGCGTTGCGTACTGCAGCGGCCAAGTCGTCTTCGGTGAGGCGGCCGGGGTCCAGCACCGTGTCCAGCCGCTGCGCCAGGGCTTCGAAGACCACCTTGCGCGTACGGCGGCCATCCAGGCCGTGAGCGGTCTCAGCGATGCGGTCCATGGCGGAGGAGCGCGCCAGATCACCCAAGGCCGGGTACTTGCCAGCCAACGTCAGGAGTGTGGAGGTCAGAATCTCCCGCAGGGCCTCGGGCTCGGGAAGGGGAATGAGGATGGCAGCGTCGGAGCGGGAGAGGAAGGCCTCGTCCAGGGCGCTGGTGAAGTTGCTGGTCGCGACGAAGAAGAGGTGTGGGTGCTGGGTGGCGTTGAGATCCAGGGCCGTGAGTACCGCGTCGGTGGCGCGGTGGACATCGGCGGGGTTGGCAGCCAGTGATGCCGCCGAGCGGGCGACCGCCATCGATTCGACCTCGTCGAGGATCACCACGGTCGGCGTGCCGTCCGACGCGAGACCCGGCACGTACTCGCCGAGTAGTTCGCTGACCCGCTGCTGCGACTGCCCGTGTTCGGCGCTCATCAGCCCGTGCGGGTTGATCTCGATCCGCCGGACCTCGCCTCCGGGGACGTAGCTGGCTACCTGCGCCGGCAGGCCCCGGGCCAGGGTGGTCTTGCCGGTGCCGGGAGGGCCGTAAAGAGTGCACAATCCGTGCAAGGCCGTCACCTCGAACGGAAGGTCGGGCCGCACCAGCAGCGACAATACGGTCTGGTTGCGGAGTCGTTCCTTGATCGTCCTCGGAACCACGATGGCGTCCCACAAGGCGACTTCTGGCGAGTTAGCGGTTACCAACTCGTCCGACAGCACGCACTCCTGAACCTTCATACCCTCAACTCCGTCCCCACGAAGGGCAGATGACCTCAGATTTGAACACCATTTTCCTGCTGGCCGGTACGGTACACGACAGGAGGGGCGTGTGAATCGGAACAGCTGGTTCGGCGTGTCGTGCGGGGTTCCGTGTGTTTTTACAGCTCGGTAACCAAGAGGGACCTAAGATGCGAGCGAAACCCTCAAGATCGAAACCTGTCCGCTGATCGGCGGGCGTCGACTGACGCGGAGGCGAACGCAATGAACGGCCCGCAACTGGACCCCGGCGATGTGGCGGCTCTGTTCGACCGCGCCAGATTGCGGATGGCGCGCGAACTCCGTGGACTCACTCAAGTGCAGCTGGCCAGAGAAGTCGGCTCCATCACCGCGGCCTCGGTCAGCCAGTTTGAGAACGGGCACAGCAGGCCGGCCACATCGACGCTTCGTCGGCTTGCGGTCGCGTTGCGGGTGCCGCCGTCGTTCTTCGCCGCTCCTGCCCGCCCACCTGCCCAACACCAGTTGAACGGATTCTTCCGCAGCCTGCGGTCCACCTCTCCCCGGGATCGGCAACAGGCGCTTGCCTATGTGCACCTAGCGCGAGAGCTCGCGCTTGAGCTCGAAAAACATGTCGTGTTGCCCGATCTGAATTTGCCCCGCTACCCGATTGGCGAAGGGGAACCTTGTCAGTCCGCTGACATCGAACAAGCAGCAGCCCGGGTTCGTGACCATTGGAACGTTTCACGCGGTCCAGTTCAAGATGTTGTTCGGCTGTTGGAAATTAATGGAACGGTTGTCGTCCGGTTTCGTGTCAGTATCGAAAAAGTTGATGCATTCTGTGTCGACTTCCCAGACCGGCCCGTTGTTGCTCTCGGGGCCGACAAGGGCCTGCGCGACCGCTCCCGTTTCGATGCGGCCCACGAGCTAGGTCATTTGGTCCTGCACGGCCTCCGTGGGGAAACGAGAGATAAGGGAACTGAGAGTCAGGCCCACGAGTTTGCCGCCGCGTTTCTTATGCCAGCCGAGGACATCAGACCCGAACTTCCCGAACGGCTAGACTGGCCTGCACTTCTCCACTTGAAGGCAAGATGGCACGTCTCGCTAGCCGCCCTACTGGTCAGAGCGAAGACGCTTGGTGTCATGAGCGAACACGCCTTTGCGCAAGGGTGGAAAGCCTTGTCGGTCCGGGGGTGGAGGAAAGTGGAGCCAGGCCCTCTTGGAAATCCAGAGGTTCCGGTTCTCCTGCAAAGGGCACTAGAATTGATGGAAACAACCGGCCTTTCCTTCGCGGATTTCATTAACCACTCTGGGCTTCCGGAAGATGATATTCGAACCCTGCTCGGCCGAGATATCAGCGAACGCCCACGCGTGGAATTCTGACCTACCGCTCGCGGTCGCTAAGGCCCGAAGGCGTAGGAGGTAGCAGTGGCGGTTGTCTCAGCGTGGACGTTGTTTAGCGATCTATGCTCAGTCGGTTGCTAGGTCACCAGAGGCTAAGTGGGTGGCCCGCTGTAATCGCTGCCTTAATGATTGTCGCGATTTCCGCTTTGGTCCTCCCGCCTTCCTGGCCGGCGCGGATAGCAGCGCCGATCGCGCGGAGCGTCCGGCCGGGCCTCGAAGGTCTGCGAGGGGGTTACCCGGGTCTCTGCGGCGGGCCAGCCATTCGGCCCGGTTCTCCGCCGCTGTCCCCAGTCGCAGGTGCGTCGGCTGGTGGCAGGAGTGGTTGAAGTGTTCTCCATATTTCGTATGTCTCATGAGACACAAGACGTCCGGCCCTACGAAGGCCGTACCCGAACGTCGGGCGGGCAGTCGATGGAGATATGGCCTTGATGAGACAGTTCGACAGTCCCCATCCGTGATGTAGATCACGCATTGGCGGCTGGCGGGCGCGAGGGTAGACGCTTGATGCCATTTGATAGTCAGGCTGTCGACCAGGGCACGAGCGGTGGCGTTGTCTGCGTCCGAACCAGCAGCGTAGGAGAGTCCGCACCGGTTACCGATGCGGACTCTCCATCTGTTCGCCGATTCGCTACTGCCAGCCTTAATTGGCCAGCGTGATCCGGCATGTAGCGGCGCGAGGGTTGGGACCGGAAGCCGTGCCACCCGGAAGCCCATCCGCCACTCAAATGGCGGATGCTGACCCAGCCGATTTGACCCGGCGCCTAGATTTCCTTGAACGTCGCGGTGATACCAAGGTCGTTGAGACGCTGCTGGATCTGCTCGGCTGCCTCGGCCTGCAACACAATCTGGACTGTGCCCTGCAGATAGCTGATTTGTCTCTCGTCCAGGGCCATGTAGAACGCCCGGAAGAGTGCGGCGAAGCCGTCGGCGCTCTCGCTGCTGGCCAGCAGGTTACTGGTGAACGAAAATGCCACCTTCTGGTCTTTAGCGGGTGGTGTCGCGCCACCGTGTGGACGACCGGCGCCAGCTGCCTGGTCTTTTGGCCCGTTCGGCGGGACGGAGCTGGAGGTCCCGCCTTGTGGAGAGTCATTGGGGGGTGAGGTTTCACTGCCTGCTGCGCATTGGCCCTCGTGGGCCTGCTCTCCGCAAGTCAGGCACACCGGGGGCAGGGGTTTCGCCAACCGCAGGCTGGTACTCGCGAGGTTGACTTGTCCGGCTGCGGTGACAGCGACTTCCGTGCCCACGCCGTCGACGATGCTTACCAGGCCTTCGTTCACGGCGTCGTAGATCGCTTGCTGGAGGTCGCGGTCGCCGCCGTAGAGCAGGGGCAGCCGTGGGGCGCTGTAGAACGCGGCCCGGATGTCGGAGAGGGTCTTTCCGTGGTCCTGCTCGCGGAGGTTGTGCTGCAGTGCTCTGGGGGTGAATTCCCCTACGTCGAATACCTTGTCCCGAGCGGCCAGCGCTTTCCAGACGGCGGTGCCGTTCAGCGCGGTGAAGTTGTCGTCGTCGTGGGTGACCTCGTCAAGGTACCGTTCTCCGTCAGGGTCGGGCTGTGCCAGGAAGACGACGTGTTGGTAGGCCCTTTTGAGGGCCTTTTCCAGTTGGTCCTTCGCGGCGGCGAGTTCCTTGGTGCCGGTCGACTTAAGCTCGCTGTCGTTCTGCACCGCAGGGGCGGCCAGGGCCCTTTGCCTCGCCACGTACTCGATGGCCAGGCCGCGCACCAGGCTGCGGCGCTGGGTGTTCACTACCGCGTAGACAGCGCTGCTGGCCCACTGCACGGGGAGCTGCTGAGCGCCCTGCCCGAGCCCCATCGCGACGTTCAGCGCTTCGAGGGTGGACTTCTCCATGCCATTGCGCAGGCTGAACTGCGCAGGGTCGAGCACGATGAGCCGGGCCGTGTACGCAGTGTCCAGGCCGCTGGTGGCCATGACTTCGGTCGCGGTGCGATGAGGGTCTGCGGGGACAAACTTGAGCTCGCGGAATGGGCCGCTGTTGGCCAGCTTCTGGGCGAACTCAGCGATGACCTGGTCCCGCTCGGATTCTGTGATGGTGCGCCGGATGTTGTTGACCAGCATCCGGTGAGTGAGCCGAGTGGACAGGAAGTAGCGGGCCGGCTTGTTATTGCCCTGGCCGCGGACGATGTCGAGGGCGCTTATGCCACGGTCCGGGTTGACCAGTTCGTCGACGACGCTGTCGGCGTCGGTGATCGTGTAGCTGGTGTCCGGGACGCTGGTGGCTGCCTTGACCTCCGGTGCGCTGGCGCCGCGTCCACGCCCGGGGCGCAGGGTGCCAACGATGCTCGCCAGGAAGATGAAGGTGGCCGCGCGTTCAGCCGCGTGCGGGTTGGCCTTGACCCACGGGGTCTCGGGGCGCTCAAGGTCCTGCCTGCACGCGGTTCCTGAGGAGCCGTCGTGGTTGACGATCTCGATCTCAGCCAGGCTCCGGTAGTTAGCAGTCGTACGTTCGTCCTCGACCAGACCGCTTCCGAGGAGGGCTTCTCGGACAGGCCCTTCTGAGAGTGGGATATCGCCCGGCCCGATGAGCGCTGGCACCCACCCTCCCGCCTTGCCTCGCTGCTGCAGGGCGTAGACCGTGGCGGCGAAGATCTTAATCGTCGATCGGACGCGCTGGAATCCGGTGACCCTGCTCCATTCCTCCTTCGCTACGCTCATCAGCATGGGGTGGAAGGGGTAGCAGGCTGCGACCTCGGCAGACCAGTCGCGCCGCCAGTCGGCGCCCATTTGCTCCCAGACGTGCTTGTTCCATGCTTTGTCGTTGAGCACAGGCTCGTAGAGGGCGGCCGTCGCGGTGAGGACCTCGTTGGCGGGCTCGGTGTCGAAGAGCCGCCGACGCAGGATGTCGGCGAAGTCGCCTGCCTCGGTGACTGTGTCCGGTTTCCCGTTGCGTTCGAGCAGGGTGTTCAGATCGTCGCGTCGTTCCTTGGCTGCCGCCGACAGCGCGGTCTTGTCGACGTCTGACGCGATCATCACCATCAACATGGCCACGTGGGGTACGTCGCTGACCGTGTCGAGCAGAGCGCGCAAGAAGGCCATGTCCTGAGCTGCGAGGTCCGGCTTGTTCGCGCCGTCGAGTCCGTTGCCAATGTAGTCAAGGACCTCATCGACGATGATCAGCACGGGCCGATTCACTGCCCGGATGGCCTCGGCGATCTTATGTTTGTCGCTCCAGAACGGCCGGTAGCGCTCGTAGAGGGCGTAATCCTTGGAGAATAGCCGCCACAGGAATCGCTCATAGAGGCTCACAGCCGGACCGTCGAGCTCCTGCACCCCGGCGCCAGCGGTCATGTTGTCGCACGGCAGGACGAGCACGTGCGGCCGTCCGAGGTCGTGCGCGAGCTGCCGTCCCATCTTGGCTTTCGCCCGCTCGGCGACCTTCTCGCCGAGCTCGGTGGCCAGCAGTGCCTCGGGGTGGGCTGCCAGGTGGAAGGCGCCGATGCACGCATGCGACTTGCCGCCCCCCATGCCCTGGTCGAGTCGGGTGACGGCCCGGGCCTTGAGGTAGTCGTCACCGCCCCCGACGCGGACTGCGATCTCGGTGAGGAGGTCGATTAGTCGCCCGGCGGGGTGGGTGATGTCACCGTAGTAGCCAGCGTCGGCGTACGGCGGCCGGTCCGTGCCGGTGCCGTGCACGGCCCGGAACAGCGACATCTGCATGTCGTCGATCTCGCCGGAGGCATTCAAGATCTCCTGGCGGATCTTCAGTGCCTTCCACCACGGTGTCACGCTCGTCGTCACTGCTGTTCTCCTGGGATGGTGGGCATGGGCGCTCGTGGGGTGCTTGTCATCAGATCAGCTTCAGCTGGGCTTCGCGGTTTTGCTGTCGGCGGGCGTTCTCGCGGTTGCTGGCCGTGACTGCTTCGGCGGCGTTGCTGATGCCGGGCCGGGTGCGCAGGACGCGGGTGAACGCGATGGAGTCCGGGTCGTTTCCGGGGAGCCGGTCTGCGAGGAACTGGACGGTCGACCAGAGGTAGGTGTCGTCGACGCCCCGCTCCGAGGCCGCCAGCACCTGCCCCATGGCCTGCAGACCCTCGTCCGACGCGGCGGCGAGCGCCAGGGCGACGTCGATGGAGGCGGAGTCCCCGTTGACCTTGCCGGTGTGCTCACGTGACGTGATGAAGCAGACGCCCTTGTCGGCATCGCCCACCAGGTCGCGGACCGAGGTCAGGTCGAGTGAGGAGGCGAGAGCCTGCCATCGCAGCTCGGACTTCGCCTGGGCCTGCCGGCCGTAGAGCCGGATCCACCACAGAGCGAACCGGGTGCGGGCATCGAAGGCCGCCAGCGGCTGGTGGTTGACCTCGACCGCCATAGCCTCCTGGACTGCGGTGCGGGCCAGCGGCAGGAAGGTGTAGATGTCGACGGGCTCGCCCTTGGCGTCGAGGACCTCGCTATATCGGCCCACGACTTCCATGGCAGGCCCGGCCGCGGCCATCAGCATGTCCGCGGGGGCCAGGCCCCACCGCTCCCAGTCGGGGTAACGCCGCTTGATCTCCGCTTTGATCTCGGCCTCGACAGCGCCCTTGCGGCCTGCTGGCCGGCCGGCAGGGGCGGGGCGGCAGGCCATGGTCAAGGTCGTTTCGATGTTGGCCTTGCCTTGCTGCCCGCCGGACTCGGTGTTGGCCGGCCACGAGCCGGTCATGACCAGCCCGGCGTGTTCGATCGAGTGCAGCAGCCGCTGCCAGACCTCCGGTTCGCCGTGGCCGAAGACGATCGTGACGACGCCATCGTCACGTACGACCCGCCGCATCTGGGCGAACGCTTCGGCGATGAGGGTGTCGTAATGCGCGCGGGTGCGGTGCTCGTCCGGGGCTTCGCCGCGGACCCGCTTGACGATGATCTCCTGGCTCTTGTCCTGGCAGCCGTGCGGGTCGGCCGTGACAGCGAGCTCCGGCCAGGTGTTGTGCAGGCACCGCTTGGCCCAGGTGAAGAAGAGGTCGGAGGCGTCCGCGTAGGCAATCATCTGGTCGTATGGAGGGTCGGTGACGACTGCGGTGAAGGTCTCGGGCGGGTAGGACAGCGCGGTGGCGGTCCCCCGCTGGACGGAGGCCGGTGCACCGCGCAGGTCGGAGAACAGGTTGCGGCAGGCGGCCAACACGTTGTCCGAGATCGAGCTCCACGTTCCGGGGCCGTCGCCAATGCCGGCCTCGAAGAAGTCGTGGGAGAAGGTGATCGAGCCTTCGTTGACGAACAGATCTCCGACCTGCGCGCCGCCCTTGCTCTGGAACCGGGCGCCGCGGGTGGAACGCCGC
Organism: Streptomyces changchenzhani; assembly: GCF_039766235.1. Lineage (NCBI taxonomy): Bacteria > Bacillati > Actinomycetota > Actinomycetes > Kitasatosporales > Streptomycetaceae > Streptomyces > Streptomyces changchenzhani. The sequence goes on from NZ_JBDHNH010000001.1 coordinate 1,729,867, forward strand.
AGTTTCTTGACCACGACGGCCGTCGCGTACCCGGTCAGGGCGCGAACGTAGTCCCGTGACAGTCCGGTTGCGGTGAGTTCGTCCCCAAGCTGGTTGATGATGCGTGCCAGGCGCACGTACGAGAGGGTCTGACGGTCGACCATGAAGTCGCCGTACGTCTTCGCCCCGTAGATACTCGGGCCGATGATGTTGTTATTCCCCGGGGCGATGACCTCGTCCGGGACGGCCGGGAGGAAGGGGCTGAACGCCGGCTCGGCGGCCAGCGCCTGGCTGGCGACCTCGACTGCCTCCCGCTCCTGGGACGTGGGCTGGCGGAAGGCCTTCTTGCTCTTGGAGTCGATGTCCGCGGCCAGGACCAGAGTGTCCCGGCCCTGCCTTTCCTGTAGCAGCCGCCGGTGCACGGCCAGCGGGTGGACGTGGCTGCAGAACACGCAGATCGCACTCTTGCCCGGCACCTTCTTGCCGTTCGCCACGGCGTTGGTCAGTGTGGGCGCCCGGGTGGGCTTCCCGGGCGCTACGACCGCCTCCCAGGTACCAGAGGTCCGATCCGCGTCGATGTAGAACGACACGGACTCCCGGCTTCCCCGAGCGGGCATCAGTTCGTAGGAACCGATGAGCGGGAACTGCTGGCCACACTCCTGGCAGGGGATCTCGACCGCCCACAGATACCCCCACGGCAGCGCGCCGTTGTGCCGCGGGTAGACATCCCGCATCGCGGCTGCATGTCGGCTCCGGATCTCCGTGAACAGGCTCTCAAGGTCGCCGAGCAGCCGGTCCGTACGGGAGGTCAGCAGGTGGCCGATTTCCCCGAACGGAAGCTCGGGTTCCTCGCTCCAGTCCTCGAACGGGGCCGAGGTGAGCAGGTGGCTCGCCAGCACCGCCACCGGGCTGTAGTCAACGGCAGACGCCTGGACCCCCAAGCGCGCCGACTCCAGTGGGATCATGCCGCGCCCTGAGAACGGGTCGAGGGTGGCCGCTCCTTCGGGGTTCGCCTTGGTGATCTCCGCCTGCAGGTCGCTCCACGATGCGTAGCGTCCCGTCATGGCGTCACGGACCAGGTTCTGCAGCCGGGCCTGTTCCTCAGTGTCGTCGGGCCAGGGCAGTAGCGAGCAGATCGTGGCGGCTTTGGCTTGGGCGGTGGGGCGCTTGGCGAACCACATGAACAGGGAGATCTCGCTGTTCCCCGATCCCCAGCCCTTGTCGCTGTTGGCCGACACCTCGGCACTGGGAAACCATCGTTCGATCATCCTGGTCATGTGTTGCTCCCCGGTGCGTTCTTGAGGCTGCTGCCGGGGACGCGGAAGACCGCGCTCCCGGTCATGTCGTTGGCGAAGAGGGTGGCCGGGTCCTCGTAGGCACCGAAGAAGCGGCCTCGGCCGTCGGCGCACTGGTCGACGACGTAGAGCCAGTACTCCTTGCGGTGCTGGGTGGCGATCAGGACCTCGTTCCCGGTCATCCGGATACCGTCGCTGGCCGCGCTGCCCAGCACACCCTTGACCTCGACGTGCCGGACCTGGCTGTTACGACGGGCCTCCAGGTCGTAGCCCCGGCCCTCGGTGTGCACGTCCTCCACCACCCACCCATCGTCCTGGAGGAGCTGCTGGACGTGCCGCATGGAGACCAACTCGGCATCGATCTCGGCCTGAACAGTGACGTCGGCTGCGGCCAGGACGCGGATCCGGCCGATCAGCTTCGGGTCGGTCAGCTGCACGTCAGCGAGCCGTTCGAGTTCGTCGAGCCGTTGAGCGGTCTGAGCCTGAAGCCGACGTCGCAGTTCGACCCGGGCGGCTCGGTCGCCGATGCCGTCGGTAAGACTCAGCGGCAGGTTAGTCAAGTCCCGGCGAGCCTGGGCGAACCAGTCGGAACGTACCCGCCGGTGCTCCTCGACAGTCACGGCAGCCACCTCGCCAGCCGCCGCGAAGGCCCGTCCCTCGCGTGCGGGATGGGGCGCGGTGCCGTGCTGCTCGGTGGGCACGAGGTTGGCCAGAGCCTCCCACCGCACCGGGCGGGCGTTGCCGCTGTCGTCGACTTTGATCAGACTCGCCCAGATGCTGGCGCGTTTCCCGTCGCTTTCGGTCATGGTCGCCGTGTATGCGTAAAGGTCGTACGGTGTGAGGCTGGTGGGGTCGGCGGCGGCACCTGACTGGTGCAGGTCCTCGGCCAGGGTGTGTTCGACCATGCCGATCAGATCAGTGAATCCCGGCTCCCCGGGCCCGAGCGTGATGGTGTCGCCGACGTCGATGCTCTCTGCCGCCTCCCGCACCGCGTCCCCGCTGGTGGCGATGTGGACTTCGCTGCTGCTGCCGAGAGTGGCCGGGAACGTGGCCCCGCCTCCGAGGGAAAGCCGCCGGAATCCGGCTCCGGCGGCGGTCGGCGACGACTGCAGCACGTTGGCAGCGGCGAGCCGGTCGAGATACGCCTCGACGATTGCCGGGTTGATCCGCGCGAATAGATCACGCTGAAGCAGCGTCAGCGCGGCCACCGCGTCCACCTGGCTGGCCAGACGCCGTTCGTTGTCCCGCACCTGCCGGGCCGCCCGGGTAAGTTCCTGGGCCTGGATGGCCCGGGCGGCGTCGATCGCCTGCTGCTTCTTGATCTCGTCGTTGCCGTAGAGGTCGGACAGCCACTTGTCGTAGTCGACGCCCGTGATCTCGGCAACGGCCGACAGGCTGTCGAACATCTGACCGTGCATCTCGTTCGCCGCGGTGACGAAGTTGTCCAGCAACCTGAGCAGGGTCTCGCCCTCACGAGTGTCGGTGGCGACCAGGTTGTACAGGTGGACGTCCCGCAGCTGGCCGATGCGGTGGATGCGTCCCATCCGTTGTTCGAGGCGGACCAGGGACCACGGGATGTCGTAGTTGACCAGCACGTGCGCGGCTTGCAGGTCGATGCCCTCATTGCCAGCATCGGTGGTGACGATGACCTGAAACTCTCCACGCATGAAGGCCCGGCGCACGTCGTCGCGCTCTGCCTTGCTCTGTCGTCCGGAGTAGAGTTTTGCGGTGAATCCCTCGCATTCGAGGCGCTCTGCAATCCACTGGGCCGAGTCCGCGTACTCGGTGAACACCACGGCCTGTTCGCCGTTCCCGGGAAGAATCCCGTGTTTGGCCAAGCAGTCGCCGGTGAGCCGTTTCCACTTCGACGGCTTCCAGACGGGGTCGCCGATCGTGGCGTTGATCTGGTCCCCAAGGCTCTTGATCGCTGCCCGCTCGGCCCTGGTGGAGGTCGAGCCCGTATGGATGACCTTCGCCTCGTCGATCTCCGCCTCGTCGCCCTGGTCCTCGCTGTCGGCGATGAGGGCGGCCTCTGCCTCGCTCATCGCGCCCATGTGGTCGTAGCGTCGGCGCAGAGTCTCGGCGAGCGCGTGCAGGCTGGAAGCGGTCCGCTTGCCGTACACCATGCGGGCAAGCGGCTGCGCTGTCGAGGGGAAGAACCGGTCGACCATGTCCAAGGCAGCTTGGTAGTAGCCGTACTCGGTCTGCGACAGAGGAACACTGTGATTGTGGGCGGAACGGCCCTTAAACAGCCGTGTCTTGCCGTCGTAGTCGACCAGGTCTTCCTTCATCCGCCGAAGGAAGTGGATCGGGCCCGGCCGCAGCGCGCTGAGCTCGACATTGGGGTCGCTGCCCGGATCCGGGTAGATCGCCGGGTCGACCAGGTGCAACAGATGCCGGAACAGCCACTCCTTGCCCCGGTGCGGGGTCGCGGTCATCAGCAACGCCCGTGGAGTGTTCTTCGCCAGCAGGCGGCCAACCTGGTGGAACCCGGCCGCGGTCGGGGTCAACCGGTGCGCCTCGTCGAAGACCACGAGGTCCCAGCCGGCCTTGTCCGGCCGAATGGCCTCCTGAACGGCGGGGTTGACCGCCGCCAGCTCCAGCGAGACCACCCATAGGTCGTTGGAGTTCAGCGCGTTCTCACGCACCGTGGCCGAGGTGAGCTGCCGCAGCCCGCCCCCCAGCAGCCGCTCGAAGTCGTCCACCCACTTCGAGGCCAGGTTCGCCGGGCACACGATGATGGCACGCTTGACCAGGCTCAGCCGCTGCATCTCCCGGAGGTAGAGGCCGGCCATGATCGTCTTGCCGGTGCCCGGCTCGTCAGCGAGCAGGAACCGCAGCAGCGGCTGCGGCAGCATCGCGCCGTAGACGGCCGTGGTCTGGTGCGCGTACGGCTTCAGCGGCGTGGCCGCCATGGCACTGGACTCTGCGTTGGTGGCTGCCGCATGCATCCACTGCGTCCACATGGCCGCCAGCACCCGCGCGGAGTCGGCTCGTCCGTCGCTGACCAGGGGGCGCACGGTCTGGGTGTCTCCGACTGACAGGTTCACCTCGTGCCGGCGGTCCTGGTCATCGACAAGAATGAGGTCCCACGACCCCGGTTCGTCGCCCGGGAGAGCGAACCGGATGGTGGCGAACTCAGGTACTCCCGCGGCACGGACCCTCACCCTCTGCCCGCGTTCGAACCCCATCTCGTACTCCGGCTGCATACTCATGCGCGCGTCCCGTAGTTCGTCCGAATCCAGCGGGCCAACAGCGGGTCGATCACTCGCCATCCCTGGTCTGCGTCTTCGATGAGCCCCGCAGCGACCAGGTGCGGCGTCGCTTTCTGTGCCGTGGTCTTGGGAAGGCCCAACGTCCGCAGGGCCCGCGCGGCCATGGGCGTGCCGTACTCGGCCACAGCCCGCAGTACCTTGCGCTGCCCCACTGTGAGCCCGCTCATCGTGGCCCTGGCCTCGGGATCGATCTGCCGCAGCGCCGCAGTGGCCGCCGCCTCAAGGTGATCGCTGGTGGCCCGTTCCCCGGCGCGGACCTCCAGCCAGAGCAGGTGAGCCAGCAGCATGGTCCGCTGCGGATGTCCCTCACCCATAGTCACCATTCCGCCCAGAACACTGGTCACGTCACGGCCCTGCGCGGCGAACCGCTCCTTGATCACCTCATGAAGTTCTGCGGTCGGCAGCCGATCCAGGCGCAGAGTCTCTACCTGCCTGCCAGAGAGTTGTTCCCCGCCATGGGACACCGCGGACAGCATGTCCGGCCTCCCTCCGGAGAACAGATATGAGACGGCGTCCCGGTGACGCCACACGTGCTGCCAGATCAGCTCCTCGGCCCCTGGCACACCAGCGACGGACTGGAATTCGTCCAGCACGATCAAAGTCCGCCCGCCCTCGCGCTGGGCCAGCTGGGCGGGCAGCTCCAGCAGGGTATGCAGCGCCGGCACCGGGTCGGCGGTGGGCCTGTCGGCCAGGGCCACAGCGAATCCGGCGCCGGTGATCGATACGCCGGTCTGCGCGGCGGCAAGGATCTTGCTGGCCGCCGCTCGCAGGGTGTCGGGTGTGTGCTGCGTCCACGCCCGCTCCAGACGAAGCACCAGATCGGACAGACTGGCGACTTCGAACAGGTCAGCGGTAACCACCACCAACCCACCCTGCTTGCCATCGGCTGCGATCTTGCGGATCAGGCTCGTCTTGCCGTAGCGCCGTGGCGCCACCAGCGCCACCAGCCGCCCATCACGGGTCCACGTCTTGATCATGTCGGTCTCTCGCCGCCTGTCGATCATGCGGTCAAGAGGAATTGGCCCGTCGAACTCGAACGGGCTCGCGGTGTCCCGCATCGCCGACTCCAAGAGATATGACGTGGAGGCTTACAGAAGGTACGCCGCTAGCGTACCCGTCTGGTACGCCACCGGCGTTCATCTTCGAATCATCCGATCGCCGCGACAGTCACCAGTCGCCCCGACACGGGTAGTCGCTCCGAGGCTTCACCCTTTGAGGGGAAGGGGAGGCCATGCCAAGCAGAACGCCCGGCTCCGCATCCGCCACGTGAAAGTTGGCAACCTCAGCCAGAGCCGCAGCGGCATCCGAGCCACCAGATCCCTGCTTCCTCCTGGCCGCGTCGCCGAACTCGACCGCGTACAGGACTGCGTTGCTGCCGACACCCAGCCTGGTCAACTCCCGGCCACAGAGTCAGCGGTCCCCAGCCTGCAGTGAGACAGCCGCCATCGGGATCGGTTAGCCGTCCGGCTCGGCGGCCCACCGATCCCAGACGAACGGCGCCCGCCGAGCCCGAGCAGTTACGTGCCGCAGTTCAATCGCCCGGCGTCAGGAACAGCTCAGATGTCTCAGGGGCTTCGCTGTCTCAGCGGGAAGCGTCTTCGCAGACGCCGCGAATGAGTCGACGGCCGAGGGGTCTCAGGGAACGGCACTGAAAGTTATGTTTCCGCGACCTTCTCGGCGCCCGACCAAGGTGGCAGATGGTTGGGCTGTTGGTTCCCCAGCCGAGCCGAGGGATGACGCCGTGTGCGAGCTGGTACCCGTAGAGGTGGCCTGGCACCGTGCCGCGTCGCGTCCTGCCCGGCCGCGAGGCAGCCTTGAAGCTGGCGTGGCCGGTACTGGAGATCCCGCCGAAGAAGCGGGCCCGAACGGACTCGTCGGCAAGCCAGGCAGTCCACTCAACCGCTGCTATGCGTACGGGCGTTGGCTCACCAATGAGGGCAAGCTGTTCATCAAACGGAGCGGGCCCGAACCCGTTCACCGCCGAGAGCGGGAAAAGTCCGGGCCCAAGATTGTTCTCAGGCGGCATCAGCCCGGCCGGCCGTCCTGCGTGGAGACCGGGGCCGAGGTGTCCGGGGCCGGGGGAGACGGGAGCGACACTTCCGCCCGAGACTTTCCGGCGCGGCTGGAGCGCGGGCGTTCAACGCGAGCCCGCAGTACTTCGATGATCTCCTTCGCGCGCGCTGCGGTAACAGGCTTCGCCTCGCGTTCCAGTTCCTCCGCCGGCACACCCAACAGTTCCGCAACCAGCTCTGCGTTGTTGTCGAACAGCCGCAGAGCTACAGCAGCGGCTTCCCGTGCCGCAATCTCGGCCTCGTCCTTCGCCCGCGCCGCCTTCGCCGCAGTCTCGCGCGCGGTCAACACGTTCGCTGCGGCCATCTCCCGCGTCTTCGCCTGGAGGGCTTCCACCGCGCGAACCCGCCGCCGCAGCTCTGTCGCGCTTACCGATGCTGCCGGTGTCGAGCTCACTCTTGCCCCCAGTTCTGTTCAAATGCACTGCTCATCGCGCGCACCGTACGCACAGGTCTGCGGGCATCTCGAACCACGAGGGCGGCGCCGGTGTCGGTGCCGACGTCAGGGATTTTGTGCCTCTGGCGGGTCCTCTCTCGGAGGGGGTGGGGGCGGGTTGGTTGGGTGCGGTGTCGTTGTGGTGCAGGTGAGGGCGGGGTTCCCTCCTCGGCCGGACCCCCAGGGGGCGTACCAGGAACCCGGACACGGCGTCCAGGCCGAGCCGCTGCGCGGTCGCTTTGCGAGCCTGGACACCGCGCCCGGAACCCTGGTACGGCGGAGCTGTCCGACCGAGGAGGGAACCCCGCCCAGGCGCGTTGTGGCCGGGCCCGGCCGGGCGGGTGCGGGTCGGTGGTGGAGAAAGAGCAGGTCAGAGCCCTTATTTAGGTTGACCAGCACCCCAGAACATGGTTTAATTAGTCATGTCGGAAGGGGAGGGCAACCCCCGACCGGCACCGGAAGGCCAACCGGCCGCCGCGAACCTCTCTCACCAGGAGAACGAACGTGACCACCACCAAGACGCCCATGAAACTCGAAACCATCCGGGCCCTGCTCGCCACGGCGGAGGACTCCCGCACGCCCGAGGCGGAAGCGGAGCTGGCCCGGAAGCGGGCATTCGAGATGATGGCGAAGTACGGCGTCGAGCAGGCAATGCTCAACGACTCCAACCCGTCCAGCGATGCCCCTACGGACCGTCAGATCGTTCTGGACAACCCGTGGGCCATGGAGCGCGTCCGCCTCATCAACCGCATCGCTACCGCACTCGGCTGCGAACTCATCCACCTTGGCCGCGACGGCAGCGGGCCGTCCCGCCGTGTCCACATCTTCGGGTACGCGAGCGACCTTCAGCGCGTCGAGCTGCTGTACACCTCCCTCCTTCTCCAGATGAACAGCGGCCTGGTGACTCAGTCCGTCCCGCCGGGGCAGGGGGCGCGCGCATGGCGACGCTCCTGGCTCATCGGCTTTATCAACCGGGTGGGCGACCGCATCGCGGAGGCCGAGCGCGGCGCACGCGAAGACGCCAAGGGTGAGACCACCACCACCACCGGCCGCAGCGCGGCCCTTGTGCTCGCGGACCGCAAGACCGTAGTTGAGCGCAACTACCGGCAGGCGTACCCGCGTTCCCGGAAGGGCGGCACCACCACCATCACCGGCAACGGGTACGGAGCAGGTTGGGCCGCTGGGAGCCGCGCCGACATCGGCGGTAAGCGGATCGGCCGCACCACGGCCGGGTCCATAGCCGCGTAGGCATATCCAGGCCGGGGGCGGCTCCGCCGTCCCCGGCCACCCTGCCCGCGACCTACCCCAGGAGCATGATCGTGCCGTCTCGCAAGCCGCCAGCCACCCCCGCCCGCATTTTCACCGCAGCCGCCGACCACATCGAACGCGTCGGCCTGTATCAGGGTGATCACCTCTGGCAGCCCGGCCGGATGGGCGAGAACGCACCGTGCACCGTGCTGCACGCATGGGAGCGAGGCGTCCGCGCCGCCCGGCCCGGCTGGTCCGTGCGCGGTGAACCGTGGGACATCTTCCGTCGAGCCCTCGCCGATTCGCTTGTGGTGCTCAGCAACCACATCAACGGCCGCCCCGTGTCCGGCGTCCGGTGGCGCAAGCTGCGACTCACCGAGGACGCCTACCGTCGCACCCTGCTGTGGTGCTGGGGAGACGCGCCCGAGCGGACCGCAGCCGAGGCCACCGCGATGATCCGAGCCGCCGCAGTCCCGTACCTGAGTGGCGGCGGTCACGCGAAGCATGGTTGCCCAGCCCTTCGAAACATGGTTTAATTAAGCGTATCGGAGGGGGAGGGCAACACCCCCGACCGACATCCCCACCGGGTCGAACGGCCCCGACAAACTCTCACCAGAAAGAGAAGGAACGATGACCAACATCAAGACCCAGGCCGGCGTCCAGGCTGCCCCTGCCCTCTGGTCGACCCTCACTGTCGCTGAACTTGCCGCGCACCCCGGCAACCTCCGCGACATCGAGGCCCCGGCCGACCTGGTGGCCGACGTGAAGGAGAGTGGTGTCGTAGAGCCGCTGTACGTCGTGCGGACACATGGCGACGTGCCGCAGATCATCGACGGGTTCCAGCGTCTCGCCGCCGCCGTCGCCGCAGGGCTGGAGACCCTGCCGGTCACGCCCCGTCCGGTTATTCGGATCGACGCGCTCACTCCGCACCCGAAGAACGCCCGCGAAGACCTCGACATCAACGTGCCGTTCGTGGACTCCCTCCGTGCCGAGGGATGCCGCATCCCCGTCAAGATCCAGCGCTTTGACGGCGGAGTCCTCCAGGTCAACGACGGGAACCGTAGATTCTTCGGCTCCAAGGACGCGGGCCTTACCCACGTGCCGTACGAGTGGGACGACGACGACCGCGATGAGGCCGGGCAGTTCCTCGACATGATCACAACCGCCCAGCACCGCAAGAGTCTGACCCCGTCGGAGATGAATCAGGCCATGTTCAGTGCCGCCGAGGCAGGCGCGCAGGTCGGCCGCATCGCCAAGGCCGCAGGCGTGCGACAGAAGGACGTCAAGACCCTGGTCAGGGTCCGGACAGACGAGAAGCTGAGCGCCGCCGTCACGGCCGCAAGCTACGCGTGGACGTTTGAGCACATGGCTGCCCTCACCGAGTTTGCCGACGACCCCGAAGCGCTCGCCACGATCACCGAGGCCGCCGCCGAGGACGACGCGGACCCCGGCGACGTTGACTGGACCATTGCCGTTGAGCGAACCAAGCGTGACAAGCGAGTCCAGGCCGAGACGCACCGAGCCGAGTTGGAGGCGGCCGGGCAGAGGATCAGGGACGCCGAGGAGCTGTCCGACCGCGCCACAACCGTGTGGCGACTGCGCGGCATCAGCACCGAGGAGCACGCCGAGTGCAAGGGGCTGGTCTGGGTGTTCGACGAGCGGCGGGGCGATCGGTACGAGCCCTACTGCTCCGCCCCCGGCCTGTACGGGCACACGGTGCCCGAGAGCGCCAGCGGCAGCGGCGGCACGAAGACCACCGCCGAGAAGGAGGTCGAGCGCGCCGCCCGCGCCGCCGTCAAGAAGGGCAACATCGACTGGGACGCCTCCGAGGCGCTGCGCCGGAAGTGGATCACTGATCTGATCAAGCGCCGCACCCCCACGAAGAACACCACGAACGCATTGATCGGGCACGTCAACGATGCTCTTCTCAGCGGCACTTGGGGTGTCTCCGACGACCTGAACAAGGAGGGCACCACCGAGATCCTGGCCGCCTTCCTGGGCCTGAACGCCCAGCAGGCCAACGACCGGACCCGCTTTGCCGCGCACGCCGCCAAGGACCCGCGCAGGGCCCCGCAGCTCCAGTTCGCGGCCATCGCCGCCGTCCGCGAGAAGTGCGCGAGCCGGTCGGCGTGGCGGACCGACGACCAGCACGCCCCGTGGACGCGGAGGCCCACCGGCCAGTGGTTCAAGGCCCTGGAATCGCTGGGGTACCCGCTCACGTCCATCGAGCAGTCCGTAGTGGATGACGAGCCGTACGACCCGGCGAAGAAGAAGCCCCGCGCCGCGATCGCGTCCGGCAGCGAGCCCGAGACCGAGCAGCAGGCGGGCGCTGAAGGGGAGTCGAGCGAGCCGGAGGCCGAGGCGGACGACCCGGCGAGCGACGACGAAGCCGCCGCCTAGCCCCCTCAGCCGTCCGACGCCGGGGGCGGGAATCCCGCCCCCGGCCACCCCAGGAGCCCCACAGTGACCCGTACAGCCACGTTCGAGATCCACGCCGACGACCACGGCTGCGGATGCATCCCCGCCCCCGCCGAGCCCGACCCCGCCACCACCGCCGACATCATGCAGGCCCGCGCCATTGCGTCCGGGCTCGCGGAGTTCGGCATCGGGCCCGCCCGCTGGTCCGCCGCCTACGACCACCAGGCCGCCGCCGTCGTCCTGCGCGTGGACACCCCGCGCGGACTGTACGCACTCGCCATCCCCGCCCCCGGCCAGCCGTTCCCCGTCCGCCACCGGGGCGAGCGCATCGGAGCCCTGGACTGCCGCCGCACCTACGGCACCGCCGACAGCTACACCGCCGCTCTGTTCGCCGCGTATCTCCGCGACCGCGCTGCACTCGACATCCCCGGCCGGGATGCTTGCCCCACACCACAAAACATGGTTTAATTACTTGTGTCGGAAGGGGAGGGCAACACCCCATCCGACACACGGGCCGCAGCAGCCCGACCCCCCGGCCGCAGGCGGAGGGCAACCCGCCCGGCCGGGCACTCGATTCCTCTCTCGCCAGCAGGAGCACCCACAATGACCAGCGCAGCCATGCGGTTTTCAGTCCCCGCCACGGCCGAGTCTCGCGTCCGTCAGCTTGTCGAGGCGGCCAACGCCCGCGCCGCCGTCCACCAGCTCACCGCCTACTCGCTCGACACCTCCGCGCCGTTCCTGGCCGACCACCGCGACACAGACGGCCGCCTGATCGGCCAACGCCCCACTGTCACCGTGACGATCTCCGGAGACATCCCCCGCCACCACGGCTGGACCGTCGTCGCCCGACTGGACCACGACGAGGAGGGCGAGACAGCGAGACGCTGCTCAGCCTTTTCCCTGGACTTCCCGAGCCGGACGCCGAGGCTGTGCGCGGATACCGAGCAGTTGAGAACTTCTGTCACGGCTGCAAGATCGCTCGGCACCGCACAGCCACCTATCTCGCCCGCCACGAGAACGGGGAATTCCGGCAGCTGGGCACGACGTGCGTTGAGCCGTACACCGGTCTCCCGATCAAGGGCCTAGAGGCCCTGTGGCGGTTCGGCACGCTGAAGGACTCCGACTGGGACGGCGGCGAAGGCGGCATCCCGGCCGATCTTCGCGTGCCAGTGGCCGAGGTGCTGCGGGTGACCGCCGCAATCGTGACGCAGGAAGGCCGCTTCCACAGTCGATCCGAGCAGTGGAAGAACACCGCGCCGACCGCCGACATGGTCGAGTCGTACTTCTTCGACCGCAAGGCCCCCGAGGAGTGGCGGGCAGCCGTCGACGCCGAGCCCGACGCCCCGAGCACCGCCGCCGCCGTCCGGGCGTGGGCGGTCCAGGGGTACGGCAGCCTGAACGACTACCGCCACAAGGTTGGCCAACTGGCGAAGGCCGACACGGTTGACCCCCGCCACCTCCCGACGCTCGTGTCAGCCATCGCGGGATGGCACCGCGATCAGGAGAAGGAAGCCACCGAGCGGGCCGCCCAGAACTCCAAGCCGCAAGGCACCGTGGGCGAGCGCATCACCACGACCGCCACCGTCACGACCGTAGTTGAGCTGGAGGGTCGGACGTACGGCTACAACACGCAGCGCCGCCGACTGGTGAAGTTCCAGGACC
>NZ_JBDHNH010000010.1:0-366942 GCF_039766235.1 Streptomyces changchenzhani
TCGCTCCACCTTGCGGTATCGCAGCTCATTGTACCGACCATTGTAGCACGTGTGCAGCCCAAGACATAAGGGGCATGATGACTTGACGTCGTCCCCACCTTCCTCCGAGTTGACCCCGGCGGTCTCCTGTGAGTCCCCATCACCCCGAAAGGCATGCTGGCAACACAGGACAGGGGTTGCGCTCGTTGCGGGACTTAACCCAACATCTCACGACACGAGCTGACGACAGCCATGCACCACCTGTACACCGACCACAAGGGGGGCACCATCTCTGATGCTTTCCGGTGTATGTCAAGCCTTGGTAAGGTTCTTCGCGTTGCGTCGAATTAAGCCACATGCTCCGCTGCTTGTGCGGGCCCCCGTCAATTCCTTTGAGTTTTAGCCTTGCGGCCGTACTCCCCAGGCGGGGAACTTAATGCGTTAGCTGCGGCACCGACGACGTGGAATGTCGCCAACACCTAGTTCCCAACGTTTACGGCGTGGACTACCAGGGTATCTAATCCTGTTCGCTCCCCACGCTTTCGCTCCTCAGCGTCAGTAATGGCCCAGAGATCCGCCTTCGCCACCGGTGTTCCTCCTGATATCTGCGCATTTCACCGCTACACCAGGAATTCCGATCTCCCCTACCACACTCTAGCCTGCCCGTATCGACTGCAGACCCGGGGTTAAGCCCCGGGCTTTCACAACCGACGTGACAAGCCGCCTACGAGCTCTTTACGCCCAATAATTCCGGACAACGCTCGCACCCTACGTATTACCGCGGCTGCTGGCACGTAGTTAGCCGGTGCTTCTTCTGCAGGTACCGTCACTTGCGCTTCTTCCCTGCTGAAAGAGGTTTACAACCCGAAGGCCGTCATCCCTCACGCGGCGTCGCTGCATCAGGCTTTCGCCCATTGTGCAATATTCCCCACTGCTGCCTCCCGTAGGAGTCTGGGCCGTGTCTCAGTCCCAGTGTGGCCGGTCGCCCTCTTCAGGCCGGCTACCCGTCGTCGCCTTGGTAGGCCATTACCCCACCAACTAGCTGATAGGCCGCGGGCTCATCCTTCACCGCCGGAGCTTTCAACTTCCCCCCCATGAGGCAGGAAGTATTATCCGGTATTAGACCCCGTTTCCGGGCTTGTCCCGAAGTGAAGGGCAGATTGCCCAGTGTTACTCACCCGTTCGCCACTAATCACCCCGAAAGGCTTCATCGTTCGACTTGCATGTGTTAAGCACGCCGCCAGCGTTCGTCCTGAGCCAGGATCAAACACTCCGTGAATGTTTTCCCGTAATCGGGAGACACACACGACGAGCGGGACACCACAGCCGGAATAAGGCGTGATGTCCACAGCGTCCTCGCTAGTGTTGCCCGGCCGCACCCCCTGCCGAAGCAAAAGGGCCGTCCGGGTCTTTTCAAAGGAACCACCAACCCACCCGCAAAGGATGGGCCGGGGTATCAACATTTGGCGTTGACTTTTGGCACGCTGTTGAGTTCTCAAGGAACGGACGCTTCCTTTGGTCCCTTTTCACGGGGCCCTCCGGGCGCTTCCCTTCGGTATTTCGTGTTTCCGACTCTACCAGACGCTTTCGTGCCCGATTCCCCGTCGGCGGGGTTTGTCTTTCCGGCTGTTGGGCCGTTCCGACGTCCCGAACTCTAGCGGATTTCCCGGGCGGCTCACAATCGAGCCTGTGGAATCAATTCCGGCATACCGAAATCATCCCGAGTGGGAAGTCGTGCTGTGTTTGGGTTGCCGCTTGCACGGCTCAAGTGGCTGCTGCGGAACCGTTTCGGCTCCGGGGCAACTCGGAGAACTGTACGGATCAGCCCCCCGGTCAGTCAAACGTGAACGAGCCGCCCCGCCCGACGCCCGCGACGAACCGTGCCGCGCCCTCGCGGGTGTCGGCAGCGAGCGAGACCATGCCGTGCCGCCACTCGTTGGCGAGGGCCTCCTCCTCCGTCAGTCCCTGCTGCTCCAGGAGCGCCAACCGGTTCTGGCGGAGGCAGGTCTGCGGGAAGCGCGCGAGTTCGGCGGCGAGCTCCTCGGCGGCCGTGCGTTCCCGCCCGACCGGGACGACTCTGTTGGCCAGGCACAGAGCTTCCCCGGTCGGGCCGTCCACCGCGCCTCGTACCTCGGGCCGGGAGAGGATCACCGTATATACGGGCCCCCGTCGCTCCACCCGTACGGAATCCTCGGGATTCCCGGATCGAACCGGGACCGGGGGCTCAGCAGCCATGACTTCCTGCGTCGATCTCGCGGACCAGGTCGAGCGCCCTGCCGAGTGTGGTGAGGCGGGCGTCGAGGGTGTCGCCCGCGGGATAGAGGCGGACCGTGTCCACCCCGGCGGCGCGCCAGACCCGCAGTCGCTCGCGCACCATGTCCTCGGTACCGATGAGCGTGGTGGCCAGCACCATCTCGTCGGTGACAAGTCCCGCCGCGCCTTCCCGGTCGCCGGCCTGCCAGCGCTCGTACACCTCGGCGGTGATCTCGGCCCAGCCCTGTCGGCTGTAGGCACTGTTGTAGTAGTTCGTCGTGGCGGAACCCATGCCGCCCAGGCTGAAGGCGAGCTCCTTCTTCCGGCCGGCCAGCATCACCCGCAGCGTGTCCTCGTCGTCCGCGAAGGCGACCTCCGCGCCCTGACATACATCAAGGTCCGCGCGAGTGCGGCCGGACGCGGTCAGGCCCGCGTCGAGGTGGTCGAAGTACGCCGCCTTCGCCCCCTCGGGAACAAAGCTGGTGCCCAGCCAGCCATCCGCGATCTCACCGGTCAGCCGCAGCATCTTGGGCGAGAGGGTGGCCAGATAGATGGGGAGGTCGTACTCGGCGCGCATCGACAGGCGCATGGGCTTCGCGTCGCCGCCGGGCAGGGGGACGGTGAATTCCTTTCCGGCGTACGAGATCTTCTCGCCGGCGACCGCCTGCCGCACGATCTCCACGGTCTCCCGCATCCGCGACAGCGGCCGGGCGAACGGGACACCGTGCAGGCCCTCGATCACTTGTGGACCGGACGGGCCCAGGCCGAGGAGGAAGCGGCCCTCGGAGATCTGCGAGAGAGTGATCGCCGCCCGCGCGATGGCGGCCGGTGTGCGGGTGGCGAGCTGGATGATCCCGGAGCCGAGCAGCATGCGGTCGGTGCGCGCGGCCAGGAACCCGAGCGGTGACGGGGCCTCCGAGCCCCAGGCCTCGGCCACCCAGCAGATGTCCAGTCCGAGCTTCTCGGCCTCGGTGACGAAGTCGACCGTCTCGCGCCAGTTGCCCGAAGATGCCTCGACCGTCGTTGACGTACGCATCACGCTTCCGGCCTTTCCGTCTTGTCTGCCGATGCCGATGTCTGTGTCTGTGTCTGTGTCTCTGCCAGCTTCTTGATCGTGTCGAGAGTGGTGGTGATGCTGTGCTCGATCTCCCGCAGCCGCACGAAGATGATCTTCTGTTCCTTGGCGGGCATACGGTCGATGGCGAAGGAGATGCCGGAGCGAGCCGGGCCCATCCGCATCCACTGGCGGAGCTCCGTGCCGCCCTTGTCCGGTTCGAGGCTGAACCGCCAGGTCGCGGTGGGGTGTTCGGGATCCTCGACCGCCCAGGCGAGCAGCCGTTCCGGCTCGTACTCCACGAGGTGCGAAGTGGTCGTCCACTCCCCCAGCGATTCGTGCTTGTTGCGGCCGACGAACCGGGCGCCGAGGAACGGGCCCGTCACACCGTCCAGCCACCGCACCGACTGCAGTTCGGCGCTCAGCTCCGGCATGAGCCCGATGTCGGATACCAGCTTCCACACCCGCTCCGGTGGGGCGTCGATCCAGGCCCGCACCTCGACCGTCGGTTTGTCCGCATAACGTACGCCGGTCCACTCCATGACCACGAGAGTTGCTTAGATGGACTTACTCGTCAAGAGGGTCGAGGTTGTTGAACCGACGCTGTACGTCGGGGCGTTCGGCCAGGCGGGGCGGGTATCCGGGGCCCAGGAGCGGGCGGGTGTCCTCGGATGTCATGGGTTCCTTGCAGGCGGCGCACACCACTTCGGCGTGGCTGTCGTGACCGCACGGGTCGTGGTGGAAGACGACCGGCGGGCCCTCCTCGCCGGACAGCCAGCGGTCGCCCCACTGGTTCATCGCGGCGAGTACGCCGAAGAAGTCCCGGCCCTTCTCGGTGAGCACGTAGTCGTAACGCACCGGTTGCTGCTGGTACGGCCGTTTCTCCAGCAGTCCTTCGTCCACCAGCCGCCGCAATCGGTCGGTCAGGGTGTTCCGCGCGATTCCGAGTTCCTGTTGGAACGTGTCGAACCTCTTGATGCCGTAGAACGCCTCTCGCAGGACCATCGGCGTCCACCAGTCGCCGAGCAGGTCCATGGTGCGGGCGATCGAGCATGGCCAGTTCGCAAAGGAAGTCCGCCTCATGCGGCCCAGCATATGAGGGTCTCGCGACGAGACTCTGCAGCCAGATCCCTTGACAGGCACCCGGCGGAGCGAATCGACTTCTGTGGCGACGATCTTCACCGTCGCCACCGTTCCCGTCCCTCGATTCCCCTTAGGGAGAGCACCACTCCATGCCTCTGACCGACATGCCGCTCGACCAACTGCGTGACTACCGGCCCATGTTGGTCGAACCGGAGGGCTTCGACGCCTTCTGGACCAGCACCCTGTCCACCGCCCGCGCCGCCTCGGACGGACCCGCACGGTACGAGCCGGTGCGGGCGTCCCTGCTGAACACCGTCGATGTCTACGATGTGCGCTTCCCCGGCTGGGGCGGCCAGCCCGTCGCCGCCTGGCTCCTGCTGCCGCGCGGCGCCGCAGGGCCGCTGCCCGCCGTGGTGAACTACCTCGGCTACGGCGGCGGGCGCGGCCTGTACACCGAGGGGCTGCTGTTCAGCGCCGCCGGTTATGCCCACCTGATCGTCGACAGCCGCGGTCAGGGGCACGACACCCCCGACCCCGATCCGGCCGTCGGCACCCAGTATGTGCGCGGCTTCATGACACGCGGCATAGACGACCACCGGGCCCACTACTACCGGCGGTTGATGACCGACTGCGTACGTGCCGTCGACGCGCTGAAGGAGCATCCGGCCGTCGACCCGGAGCGTATCGTCGTCTACGGCGGCAGCCAGGGCGGCGGACTGGCCCTGTCCACCGCCGGACTTCTGGGGGACGGCGTCGCCGCCGCGCTCGTCGATGTGCCGTTCCTGTGCCACTTCCGGCGCGGGGCGCAGACCGCGGCGGAGGGACCGTATCCGGAGATTGCCCACTACCTGGGTGCCCACAAGCGGGCCGACCCGGAGGCCGCCTTCCGTACGCTGTCCTACTTCGACGGTGTCCACTTCGCCGTGCGGGCTACGGCGCCCGCGCTGTTCAGCGTCGGTCTGATGGACCCCATCTGTCCGCCGTCCACCGTGTTCGCCGCGTTCAACGCGTACGCGAACGACACCAAGGACATCCGGGTCTGGGAGTTCGGCGACCACGCGGGCGGCCGGGGCTCCCAGGCCCAGGAGCAGCTCTGGTGGCTGGCCGAGCAGGGGCTGGGGGCGGCGGGATCGCTCAATGGATCGCGCGCCCCATCGCTGAGCGCCCGATGAGCACCCGCTGAGGGAATCGCGCCGTAGGACGCCCTACCCGTCCAGCGCCTGCGGGGGCGCTGGACGGGGCGTCCCGGCCGTTGATCGGCCGGAGATTACGGGGCGTTCGGGCCTACGTCGGCCGGCGTCAGGGGCCGGTACACGGGTGCTGCGGTCGCGTACTCGTCGCAGCCGATGTCCCGGCTCGTACCGCGCGGGTGGCCCTCGATGTCGAGGGTGACGGGCGGCTGCCTCAGGGTGGCGGCGCCTATCGCGGGGCTGGTCGCCGACAGCCGGGCCATGCCGTCGGAGCCGGTCACCAGCTTCGGGTCGGTGCGGGTGAAGGTCCCGGCCGGGATGTTGCCATTGGCTGCGGCGCCGAACAGGATGTTGCTCTGCCAGGTGAAGCGGACCGTGGCCCCCATCGCCACCAGGTCGCCCGAGCGGCCGACCAGCAGGTTGTCCGCGATGACGACATCGCGGGGTTCGTGCGCGCGCGTCTCGCCCGAGAGACTGCCCGCGTTGTTCAGGAGCGTGTTGTGCGCGATGAGCACGCGGTCGGCCGCGTCGTTGCCGCGCCGGGCCTCGACGGACTCACCGGGGACATGGTCACGGGCCGAACCGCTGCCGACGACCAGGGCCCGCCCGGACAGTCCGGCCAGGTAGTTGTTGACGATCTTGTGGTCGTTGCCGTAGATGCGTACACCTTCCTGGCCGTTGACGATCCAGTTGCTGTCGACGGTGGAGCCGTTGCCGTGCCGCAGGACGATGCCGCCGAGGCTGTCGCGGATGGTGTTGTAGCGGATGGTGTTGCCCGAGGACTTGACCGAGATGGCCTCCGGGTCACCGTTGGCCCGCTCGAACAGGTTGAGTTCGACGACTGCCTTGGCGCTGGTGAGCGCGCGCCCGCTGACTCCCAGGCGGATCGGCTCGCCGCCGTTGGCCCCGGCGAAGGAGTGGTCGGAGAAGTAGTTCTTGAACACCTGGACCTGCTGGGCCATGCCCTCGGTGCCGGCCCCCTCGATCCCGAGGAAGATGCCCAGTGTGGACTTGCCGTGGAAGTGGTTGCGGTCGACCTTGCTGAAGTCGGCGCGCACCATCACCCAGTGCAGCCCCTCGACGTCGGCCAGCTGGAAGTCGTTGCGGGTGAGCCGGATCTTCGCGCAGTTCGCCGGGATTTCCAGTGTGGTGCTCTGCCGGAACGAGAAGCCGCTGATGGTGACGTTGTCGGAGTCGGCGAAGACGAAGCTGCGCTGGCCGCGCAGGATGACACCGCCGCGGGACTGGGCGGTGACGGTGATGGGCTGGGTGTCCGTACCGTGCTTGCCCTTGACGTTGATCGGCTTGTCGTTGGGCACGGTGTAGGTACCGTTGGCGAGGGTGATCACGGCGCCGGGTGCCGCGCTGTTGATCGCGGTCTGCAGGGCGGTCAGCGAGTCGACGGCCACCGCGGCCCGTCCCGCCGGGGCGGCGCCAACACCCCGCGCGGTGGCGGGCAGGGCCATCAGAGCTGCTCCCAGGGCGGTGCCGGTGAGGAACGTACGACGTTGCATGGTGCCTCCACAGTGCTGGATCAGGGCTGGATCAGGGCTGGATCAGGGCTGGATCGGTCGTGCGGGTGTCGTACGGAAGGGCCGCACGTTGTACGGAGAGCTCAGGCGCCGAGTGCCCGGTCGGACCGGGGCGCGAGGAAGAGCTCGATGACCGGGACGGGGGTATCGGGGCGCTGGACCGGGAGTTGCAGGGTCAGGGTGCCGGGGGCCTGGCCGCCCATGCGGGTGTTCTGGGCGGGCAGGTCGGGGTCCACCTGGACCCGGACGATCTCCGACGCGTCGTTCAGCAGCTGCGCGTAGCGGACCCGTCCGGCGAGTCCGGGCAGATGGATGTGGCGCAGCGGCCAGGCAAACAGGTGCAGATAGAGCCGGTCGCCGCGCTGGGTGTACCGGCAGTCGGGCGGCGCGGTCCACTCGGCGGGGCCGCAGCCGCGCACCGATCGTTCGTGCAGGTCCATCCACCGGCCGAGGTCCGCGAGTACGGCGGTGGCGTGGGGGTCGATGTCGCCGCGGCCGGTGGGTCCGACGTTCAGGAGCAGGTTGCCGTCCTTGGACACGCCGTCGACCAGCATGCGTACGAGCAACTCGGCGCTCTTGTGGTCGAGGTTGTCGCGGTCGTAACCCCAACTGCCGTTCAGGGTCTGGCACGCCTCCCATAGCACCGGGCGGCCGCCGTCGGTCATCGGCCCCGACGGCTGGTACTGCTCGGGGGTGATGAAGTCCCCGGGGATGCCGGTGCGGTCGTTGACCAGGATGCCGGGCTGGAGTTCGCGTACGAGTGCGAGCAGCCGGTGCGAGTCCCAGTCGTCGGGTCCCTTGCCGCCCCACCACTCGTCGCGGCCCGCGTAGGAGAAGTCGAAGAAGAGATAGTCGATGGTCCCGTAGGTGGTGAGCAACTCCCGTACCTGGCCGTGGAGATACTCCTGATAGTCGCGGATGTCACGGTCGGCGGCGGCCTCGATGTACGCCGCGTCGTCGCGTCGTGGGTGGGTGCCGTCGACGGGGAACGCGGGGTGGTGCCAGTCGATCAGCGAGTAGTAGAAGCCGACTTTGAGGCCCTCGGCCCGGCAGGCGTCGACGAAGGGGCCGATCAGGTCGCGGCCGTGCGGGGTCTTGGTGACCTTGTAGTCGGTGAGCGCGCTGTCCCAGAGGCAGAAGCCGTCGTGGTGCTTGGTGGTGAGGACGACATAGCGCATACCGGCTGCTTTTGCCGTACGGGCCCACTCGGCCGGGTCGTAGCGGTCGGGGTCGAAGTGGTCGAAGTAGACCTGGTACTGGTCGTCGGTCAGCCGCTCCCGGTTCTTGACCCATTCGTGCCGGGCGGGGAGTGCGTACAGCCCCCAGTGGATGAACATGCCGAGCCGGTCGGTGGTGAACCAGGTGCTGTCGGTGCTCGCGCTCACAGGCGTCGTTCCTTTGTCGTCATGTCGTCATCTCATCCTGTCGTCGCGATGTGGCGGGGGCGCGATGCGGCGGGGGCGCGGTGTGGTGCCTCAGCCCTTGAGTGCGCCGGAGGTCAGGCCGTGCACGAAGGAGCGCTGGAAGAAGAGGAAGACGACCACGGACGGCAGCAGCGCCAGCAGCGACGCGGCCATCACCACGCCCGGTGTGACGGCGGGGTCGATGCGCAGGGTGCGCAGGGCCAGCGGCAGCGTGTACGAGGAGGAGTTCGTCGCCACGAGCAGCGGCAGCAGGTACTGGTCCCAGATCATGGTGAAGCCGAAGACCCCGATGACGCCGAGGGCGGGCTTGCACATCGGCAGGATGATCTGGGCGAAGATGCGCAGGTCGCCCGCGCCGTCGATGCGGGCGGCCTCCTCCAGCTCGCGGGGCACGTCCTTCATGAACTCGGTCATGACCAGGATGGAGAAGGCCCAGGCGCCCAGCGGCACGATCATCCCGGCGAGGGTCCCGATGAGGTTGAAATGCACCACAGGCAGGTCGGCGAGGATCAGCGACAGCGGGATGGCCAGGATCTCCTCCGGCAGCATCAGCGTCGCGAGGATGGCGACGAACACCACCGTCATCCCGGGAAAGACCTTCCTGGCCAGCGCGTAGCCCGCCAGGACGGACACCGCGACCTGGAGCAGCAGTCCGAAGCCGACCACGAAGAACGAGTTCATCAGGTACTTCAGTACGCCCTCGTCGAAGGCCACCCTGAAGTTGTCCAGGGTGGCGCCGGAGGGAATGATGCTCAGCTGCGTGGGGTCCTTGACGTGGTTGAACGCTCCGACGAGCAGGGCCAGCAGCGGCCCGGCGAAAAGGAGCAGGACAAGGGCGTAGGTGAGCGCCTTGAGTACGCGGCTGCCCGCGCTCCTGCTCTCGGTCAGCCCCAGCGCGGTCTCGGTCGGCGCGCTCATGCGTTTCCCCTCCGTCGGAACAGGTGGACGCCGACGGTCAGTACGAACGTCGCGGAGAACAGCAGGACCGCGCCGGCCGCGCCGACTCCCAGCCGGTTCTGTTCGAGGCCCAGCTTGTAGATGAGCGTCATGACGACTTCGGTGGAGCCGTCGGGGCCGCCGTTGGTGAGCAGGAAGACCTCGGTGAAGACCCGCAGGCCGCGGATGGCGGCGAGGACGAACAGGATCGAGAAGACCGACCGCAGTCCCGGCACGGTGACGTGGCGTACGCGCTGGAACCTGGAGGCGCCGTCGACCTTCGCGGCCTCGTACAGGCCGCGGTCGACACTGGAGAGGCCCGCGAGGAAGATCATCATGTCGTAGGGCGCACCCCGCCAGATGCCGGTGAGCATGATCGAGGCCATTGATGTGTCCGGGTCGTTGATGAATCCCGAGGGGCCGAATCCCAGCAGGCCGATGAGGGAGTTCATCATGCCGTCGCCGGTGGGGTGGTACATGATCCGCCAGAGCTCGGCGACCACCGCGATCGGCACCACGACCGGCAGGAAGGCCGCGGAGCGGATGAAGCTGAGCCGGCGGCTCTGCCCCTCCATGAGCAGGGCGAGCGCGAGCCCGAGGAGGATACAGCCCGCGGTCTGTCCGACGGCGAGGACCACGGTGTGCCAGGCGGCCTCGCGGAAGCCGTCCGAGGCGAGGATCGTGGCGTAGTTGCTGCCGCCGACCCACTGGTTGCCCAGGTAGGGCTGCACGTCCTGGAAGGACATGATGACCGCGTTGCCCATGGGGATGAACTTGAAGTAGAGGAAGAGAATCAGCGCCGGGGCCAGGAACAGCCAGGGCGTCCACCACCGGCCTCCTCTGCGGCTGCGGCGCGGCCTGCCGGCCTTGGCCGAGGGGGCACCGGCCCGTGGCGCGGTCCGGCCGGTGACGCTCTCCGTACCGGCCGCACCCACCGCGTCGACCGTTCCTGCCTCGGACGGCTTCACCTGGTGGACGCTCATGACGCGGCGATCCCCTGCTCGTCGAGGATGCCCTTGAGCTTGCCGTCCAGCTCCTTGAGTTCCGCCTTGGTGTCGAGGCCGCAGTCGGCCACCAGGGCGTTGATGGTGTCGGCGGTGCTCTGCCGCACGGGGGTCCAGTTCGGGATGGACGGCGCGTAGCGGGCGGAGGACTCGTAGATCTCGGCGTACGTCTTCCAGCGGGGGTCCGAACGGACCTCGGAGACGTCGACCTTCCTGTTGACGGGGAGCTGCACGATGTAGCCCGTCTCACCCTCCATGCCGAGCTTCTGGCCGTCGACGGAGACCGCGAAGTCGGCGAAGGCGTCCTGGCCCGCCTGGTTCTCCGAGCCGGCCATCAGATAGACGGCGCCGCCCTCGGCGAGCACCGTGGAGTCCATCGGGCCCTTGGGCATGGGGACGACCTCGTACTTGTCCTTGCCGAGGGTCTCGTCGAAGCGGGGCATGAGGTAGGGGCCGACGACGAACATGCCGGTCTTTCCGGCCTCGAACGTCTCGTTGGTCGGCGGGGAGTCCATGGTGACGGCGCCGGGCTGGATGGTCTTGTCCTTGCAGCCGAGGTCGCGGAACCACTGGACGGCCTCGACGGACTGCGGTGTGGTCATCGAGGGCTTGTACGTACCCCGGCCGACCTCGGTGATGAAGTCGCCGCCCGCGGCCCAGAGGAAGTTGGAGAAGTACCAGGAGGCATAGCCGCGCTTGGTGGACAGCGGGGCGGCCAGCCCGTGGGTGTCGCTCTTCCCGTTGCCGTCGGGGTCACCGGTGGTGAACTTCTTGGCCATCGCCGCGAAGTCGTCCCAGTCGGCCGGGACCTTCAGGCCGAGCTTCTCGCGCCAGTCCTTGCGGATCAGCAGCGCGCCCGCCTGGGCGGAGTAGGGAATGCCGTACTGCTTGGCGTCAGGACCCTTGCCGGACGCGAGGCCCTGCGGGGCTATGTCCCCACTGCTCTTGATCTTCTTCAGGTCGATCTCCCTGACCAGGCCCTGGCTGTGCATCGCCCCCAGTTGTGTGACGTCGTTGAGGACGATGTCGGGAAGGTTCTTCTGGGCGGCACGCTGCTGGAGCTTGGTCTCGAAGTCGTCGAAGATCGCCGTGACCTTGATCTTCTTGCCGGTGGCCTTCTCAAAACCGGCGACGAGCTTGAGCGTCGCCTTCTCGCCGGGCCCGCCCGGCGTGGTTCTGGTCCACAGTTCGAGGGTGGCGTCCGGGTCCTGCTTGGCGTTCGACCCGACGGGTCCCGACGAGCAGCCCGTCAGGACCAACGAGGACACGAGGAGCCCCGCACCGATCAACTTTGATTTCCGCATGGCTTCTCCCGGTCGCCTGTATGAACAGCGTTCACAAATCTAGAAAGCGCTTGCCGGGGACGCTAACGTCTCGGCTGGACGAGGGTCAATAGTCGGATGACTGCGGAAATTTGGGCATCGGCTTGGACCGAGGGTGCGTCGTACGGCTGAACACATCCGACGTATCGTGCGATCGCAGCGCACGGCAGCGAGTCGGCACAGACATGCAAGGGACCGGAAAAGATGGCTGAAGCAGCACAGGCTCCGACCGCACTGCTCGTGATGGAGGA
Source organism: Streptomyces changchenzhani (assembly GCF_039766235.1). Classification (NCBI taxonomy): domain Bacteria; kingdom Bacillati; phylum Actinomycetota; class Actinomycetes; order Kitasatosporales; family Streptomycetaceae; genus Streptomyces; species Streptomyces changchenzhani. The sequence goes on from NZ_JBDHNH010000010.1 coordinate 12,029, forward strand.
GGGGCGCAGGGCCGACGTCTATCCGGCAGCCGTCCTGAAGGAGATCGGCGACCTCGCCCAGTGGCAGGGCCCGCCGCTCACTCGCGCCCAACTCGCCGACCAACTGGACGTGTTGAGCGAGGTCGACGTCCTGATCTCCGGATGGGGAGCGCCGGTCCTCGACGCCGAGCTGCTCGGCCACGCCCCCCGGCTGCGGGCGGTGCTGGTGGCCGGGGGCTCGGTGCGGCACCTGACGACGCCGGAGTTCTGGGCCCGGCGGATCCCCATCGTGTCCGCGGCGGCCGCCAACGCCGTACCGGTCGCGCAATTCACCTTGGCCCAGATCCTGTTGGGGCTCAAGCAGGTGCATCGCATCTCCCGCGAGGTCAGGGACAGCCGGAGCTTTCCGCACGATCCGCCCGTCCCCGGCGCGTACGGCTCGCGGGTGGGTCTGCTGGGCCTGGGCCAGATCGGCCGCCTCGTCGCGGCCCACCTGCGGAGCTTCGGCATCGAGGTGCTGGCCGCCGACCCCACGCTCGACGCCGCGGGCGCGCAGGAGTTGGGCGTACGGCTCGTCGACACGGACGAACTCTTCGCCACCTGCGAGGTCGTCAGCCTCCATGCGCCCCTGCTGCCGGAGACCGAGGCCCTGGTCGGCGACCGGCTGCTTTCCCTGCTCAGGCAGGGAGCAACGGTGATCAACACGGCTCGCGGGGCGCTGCTGGACGAACCCGCGGCCATCGATGTCCTGCGCCGCAGGCCCGATCTCACCGCTGTCCTAGACGTGACGTGGCCCGAACCCCCGGGGCCCGAGTCGCCGCTGTTCACGCTGCCCAATGTCGTCCTCACCCCGCACCTGGCCGGCGCCATGGGGTCCGAACGGGCACGCCTGGGCGAGCTGGTCCGCGACGAGCTCCGCCGCCTGGTCAGCAACGAGCCGCTGCGGCACGCCGTCGACCCCGCTCACGCCGGGACCCGCGCGTAGAACGCGCCCGGTGGGATCCGGGCAGCCGGCCGCCAAATGCGCTGCGACGTCCCCGGAAACGCCTCAGGGGCCATCCGAGGATGGCCCCTGAGCTGCGGAAATTTCCGACATCGCTGTCGGGACGACAGGATTTGAACCTGCGACCCCTTGACCCCCAGTCAAGTGCGCTACCAAGCTGCGCCACGTCCCGGTGCCCGCCTGGCCTGGGGTTTCCCCCCGGCTGAACGCGCTTGAGAACGATACCGCACTTCGGCCGATGGTCACGAACCCCTTTTCGCATTTCCCTGCTTGACCTCAAGTGCGCTTGACGTCGCACGGTGAGTCGCATGACAAACACAGCCACCCCGACGGTCCACGGCTACCGGGACCTGAACCGGCTCATGGCCCTGATGACGGGCGACGAAAAGCACGGTCCAGCGGCGACCTCCACCCTGGACAGCCTCTGGGTCCTCTACGACCGGGTGCTGCGGGTATCGCCCGCGACGGTCGATCTGCCGGAGCGGGACCGCTTCCTGCTGTCCAAAGGGCACGGACCCATGGCGTACTACGCGGTGCTCGCCGCCAAGGGCTTCCTGAACGAAGAGCTGCTGCCCGGATTCGGGGCGTACGCGTCGATACTCGGGCACCATCCCGACCGCACGCTCGTGCCGGGCGCCGAGATCGGCAGCGGGTCGCTCGGGCACGGGCTTCCGCTGGCCGTCGGAACGGCGCTCGGACTGCGGGCCCAGGGACTCACCGAGCCGCGGGTGTGGGTGCTGATCGGCGACGCCGAGCTGGACGAGGGCAGCAACCACGAGGCCATCGCGTACGCGGGGCCCGCCGGACTTGAGCGACTGCACACCCTCGTGATCGACAACTCCTCCGCCAGCCTCGGCTGGCCCGGCGGCATCGCCTCACGCTTCGAGGCGGCCGGCTGGTCGGCCGCCACGGTGGACGGCCGGGACCACGAGGCGCTGTACGCCGCCTTCACCGCGCCGCACCCGGGACGGCCTCACGCGGTGGTCGCCCGGGTCGAGCCGAAAAGCTGACGCGCTAACGCGCTGATGAGCACAGACGTACCGCCCAGACATGCCGAAGCACGGAAGGAATCCGCTCATGGACACCATGCGGGACCGGTTCATCACCACCACGTCGGAGCTGCTCGACGAAGATCCCCGGCTTGCCGTGGTCCTCGCCGACATCAGCAGGGACGGTTTCCAGCAGGCACAGCGCAAACACCCGGACCGGGTGATCAATGTCGGGATCCGCGAGCAACTGCTGATCGGGGCGGGCGCCGGGCTCGCCCTCTCCGGGATGCGGCCGATCGTGCACACCTTCGCCAGCTTCCTGGTGGAGCGGCCCTTCGAACAGGTGAAGCTGGACTTCGGGCACCAGGGCACGGGCGGGGTCCTGGTCAGCATCGGGGCGTCGTACGACTGGCCCGCGTACGGCTTCACCCATATGTCGCCGGGTGATGTGGCACTTCTCGACACGCTCGACGGCTGGACCGTCCATGTGCCGGGGCACCCGGACGAGGCCGAGACGCTGCTGCGGCAGGCCGCCGCCGGGAATGACCGGGTGTACGTACGGCTGTCGATGCAGGCGAACGAGCGGGCGCGGGCGGTCACCGGGGCAGGGTTCCTCACGGTGCGGGAGGGCGGCTCCGGTGTGGTCGTCGCCGTCGGGCCGATGCTCGACAACGTGCTCGCGGCCACCGAGGGGCTCGATGTCACCGTCCTGTACGCGACGACCGTGCGGCCCTTCGACGCGGTGGCGCTGCGGGCGACGGGGCACACCGATGTGGTGATCGTCGAGCCGTACCTGGCGGGTACGTCGACGGCAGCCGCGAATGACGCGCTCGCCGATGTGCCGCACCGGGTCCTCGGGCTGGGGGTCGGCCGACGCGAGCTGCGGCGCTACGGCGCGGTCGAGGAGCACGACGCCGCGCACGGCCTGGACGCGCGGGCGCTGCGCGAGCGCATCGACGGCTTCCTCGCGGCGAGCGCGAGGCCCGTCGGGCTCCCGTCCAGTCCCGTCGGACGCCCGTTGAACGCCCGTTGAACGCCCGTTGAACGCCGGCTCTAGCCGGTGACCGCCCCGCCCAGCTCCGGGTGGGCGTCGAGCAGCTTGCGCGGGGCGGCCTGGCGCCAGGAGTCGAGCAGGATCGCGGACAACTCCTGCTCGTCCTCCAGCGCCGCGAGCCGCACCCGCAGCCAGGCGTAGTTGTCGTCGTGGCCCTCGCGGAGGAAGAACTTCGCCGGCTCCGCGTTGATCAGCTCGGCCCGCTCCTCCTTGGGGCACTTGATCCCCATGGAGCTGTCGTCGTCGCCGAGCGCGGCGAAAATCTTTCCGCCCACCCGGAAGGTGGGCATGCCCCAGGCGAGCTTCTCCGCCCCGTCGGGCAGTGAGAGCGCGATCCTGCGTACGTCGTCGGCGGTCACCATCGGCGGTCTCCATTCTGGCGGGAGAGAGCGAATTTCAGCTTGCTGACGACCGTACGCCGTGGCACTGACAATCCAGCCCAGCCGGCCGGCGCACCCGGCGCAGCTTCTCCTTCCCCGCTCCGCCCCTTCCCGAACTGAAGCTCTGTCCGGACCCCGGCCCGTGGGAATCCTCGTAACACCGGTCCTCTGCCGACCCATTGACCCCTGTGTTGGCGGGAACCTACGCTGAGCGACGCACTTCAGAAAGCGCTTTCTACCGCCCGTAGCCGCCTCACCAGCACCCGGGAGCGCCCCATGAGCCATCCCGCACGAAGACTGCTACTCCCTCTCACCGTCCTCGGATCGCTGCTCGCGCTGATTCTCGGACTCGGCGTGGCCCTGCCACCCCCCGCCCAAGCGGCGCCTTTCCGCGTCCTGGTCTTTTCCAAGGTCACAAACTTCGCCCACGACTCCATACCCGCAGGCATCGAAGCGATCAAGAAGCTCGGCAGCGAGAACGGTTTCGAGGTCGAGGCCAGTGACGACGCCACCGCCTTCACGGACAGCAACCTCTCCCGCTTCCAAGCCATCGTCTTCAACAACACCAACTCCACGCCGGAGAAAGGTGACTTGCTGAACGCGGAGCAGCGGGCCGCCCTGCAGAAGTTCGTACGCGGGGGTGGCGGCTGGGTCGGTCTGCACGCCGCGTCGGCGAGTGAGCGCGACTGGGGCTGGTACGAGGGCCTGGTCGGCGCGATCTTCGACAAGCACCCCGAGGTACAGACAGGCAGGGTCAAGGTCCTCGACCAGGCGCACCCCTCCACCAAGGGCCTTCCGGAGCTCTGGGAGCGCTCCGAGGAGTGGTACAACTGGCGCACCAATCCGACCGGCAAGGTGCACACCCTGGCGCAGATCAAGGTGCGCGACGGCGTCACCGGGCTGGACGAAGGTGTTGATCACCCGTGGTCCTGGTGCCAGAACTACGACGGCGGACGCTCCTGGTTCACCGCCGGCGGGCACGCCAAGTCGGCTTTCCAGGAGAAGGACTTCCTCCAGCACATCCTCGGTGGCATCCAGTGGGCCGCGGGCAACAAGCCCGGTGACTGCACCGCCACCAAGACCGGTGCCTTCCAGCGCACCCCGCTGGCGACGAACGACCTCGCCGACCCCTTCGAGCTGGCCGTGGCACCCGACCGGCGGGTCTTCTTCGCCCAGCGCACCGGCAAGCTGAAGGTCATCGACCAGACGACGCTCAAGGTCACCACCGCGCTGGACCTGGCGTACACCCCGGAGATGACGAGCCAGTCCGACGGGCTGCTCGGGCTCACTCTCGACCCGGGCTTCGCCAAGAACAACTGGCTGTATCTGCTGCACTCCGACAAGACGGAGAAACGGCTGAACCTCTCGCGCTTCACGGTCAGCGGCAACACCGTCGACCCCGCCACCGAGAAGCGGCTCCTGACCATCCCGACCCTGCGCGGTGAGGGCCGGGCCAACTCCCACATGGCCGGGTCGATCACCTTCGACAAGGCGGGCAACCTGTACGTCGGGACCGGCGACAACACCGACCCGTTCGCCTCCGACGGCTTCGCGCCGGTCGACGAGCGCGAGGGGCGCCGCGCCTGGGACGCCCAAGGCACCTCCGGCAACACCAACGACCTGCGCGGCAAGGTACTGCGCATCGCCCCGCAGACGGACGGTACGTACACCGTCCCTGAGGGCAATCTCTTCGCGCCGGGTACGGACAAGACGCGGCCCGAGATCTACGCGATGGGTATGCGCAACCCGTTCCGGATCACCACCGACCCGCTGAGCGGCGCGCTGATGGTCGCCGACTACGGGCCCGACGCACGCCAGGCGAAGCCCGACCGGGGGCCCGAGGGGACCGTCGAGTACACCCGTGTCACCAAGGCGGGCAACTTCGGCTGGCCGTACTGCATCGGCAACAACACCCCTTTCAACGAATACGACTTCGCGACCCAGACCTCGGGTGCGAAATTCGACTGCGGCGCCCTGGTCAACGACTCGCCAAACAACACCGGGCTGCGTGAGCTGCCGCCCGCCCAGCCCGCCACGGTCTGGCACGGCTACTCCGCGTCGGCCGAGTTCCCCGAGGTCGGCACGGGTGGCGGCGGGCCGATGAGCGGTCCCGTCTACGACTACGACCCGGCCAACCCCTACCGCACCAAGTTCCCCGAGTACTTCGAGGGGAAGTGGCTGAACTACGAGCTGACGCGGCAGTGGTTCAAGGCCTTCTCCTTCCAGCAGAAGGACCAGACGTTCACGGACCCGCGCTTCCCGCCCGCCAAGGCGGGTGAACTCCAGTCGATCAACGGCGTGTTCGGCGACATGAAGTGGAACCAGCCTTTCGATGCCGACTTCGGTCCCGACGGCGCGATGTACGTCATCGACTTCGGTCTTGGCAGCGGCACCGGCCGTGGCGGCAGCAACGAGGGCGCGGGCATCTACCGCATCGACTACGTCGCGGACGGCCGGCTCCCCGACGCCAAGGTCACGGCGAGCCCGGACAGCGGTCCTTCGCCGCTGACCGTGAAGTTCTCCAGCGCCGGGTCCGGGCTGCCGGGCGGCAAGCCGGTGACGTACGCCTGGGACTTCGACGGCAACGGCAGCACCGACTCCACCGAGGCCAACCCGTCCCACATGTACCGCACCAAGGGCCGCTTCACCGCCCGCCTCACGGTCACCGCGCCCGACAAGCTGACCGGGCTCACCGTGCAGGAGATCACCGTGGGCAACACCCGGCCCGTCGTGACCATCCAACAGCCCCCGAACGGTGGGATGTTCAGCTTCGGCGACACCATTCCCTTCACCGTCAAGGTGAAGGACCCGGAGGACGGCAAGAAGATCGACTGCTCGCGAGTGGTCGTTCAGTCCCAGCTCGGCCACGACAGTCATCTGCACCCGCTCGACAACTACACCGGCTGCACGGGCGAGATCGTGACCGACGCCGGTGATAGCCACGGTCCCGGACAGAATCTGTACTACGGGATCACCGCGCAGTACGCGGACAAGGGCGGCCCCGGTGGCGTCCCGGCCCTGACCGGCTCCACGTCGCTGACGCTGCGCCCGGCGCTGCGCGAGGCCGAGCACTTCACCACGACGGGCGGCGCGCACGACGGCGCCGTGGTCACCGCCCGCGCGGACTCCTCGGGCGGCAAGCGGCTGACCGAGATCGAGCACGGTGACTGGGTCGCCTTCGATCCGGTGAATCTCAAGGGCATCGACTCGGTCACAGTGGGCGCCGCGTCCGGCGGTCTCGGCGGAGACGTCGAATTCCGCGCGGGATCCCTGACCGGCCGACTGCTCGGCAAGGTGAGCGTCCCGAACACGGGCGCCTGGGGCAATGTCGTATCGCCGACCGTCAAGCTGGCCGATCCCGGCGCGAGCATGAAGCTGTACGCCGTGTTCAGCAACCCCCAGTGGTCCGCGGACAAGCCCGACCTGTTCGCCGTCGACTGGCTGCACTTCAACGGTCCGGGCGTGGAGAAGGAGGGCGGCACGACGGTCTCCGTCACCGCCGCCCCGACCGGTGGCACCGCCCCGCTCGCGGTGAAGCTCACCGGCAAGGTCAAGCCGGCCGCGGGCCGCACCGTCGCCTCCTACCACTGGGACTACGGCGACAACGTCAAGCCCACGGGCACGGAGGGCCCGGCCGCCGAGCACACCTACGCCCGCAAGGGGGCGTACACCGCGCATCTGACCGTGACCGACGACAAGGGCGACACGACCTCCGGCGCTGTCCGGATCAACGTGAGTTGAGGGAGGTGGCAGCAGTGAACGGCACACGACGCTCATTCCTCGGCGCGGCCGTCGGGATCGCCACGGCGGCCGGGCTGAGCAGCCCCGCGCAGGCCGTCGACGCGGCCGATGCCCGGCGGCGGATACCGCCGTCGGGCATCGGCATGCACCTCTACACCATGCGCACACCCCTGGCGCAGGACTTCAAGGGGACGCTGGTCCGGCTCGCGGAGATGGGTTACGCCACGGTCGGGGTCAGCGGCCGGCACGGGCACAGCGCGGTGGACATCCGGCGGATGCTCGACGAGACACGGCTCAAGGCGGTACTCGAACATGTCGGGTACGACGTCGTCTCGGGCAGCGGCCTGCCCCGGGCACTCGACGAAGTCCGCACCCTCGGTGGGAAGTGGATCGTCGTACCGAGCCTGCCGGGATCGCTCCACAGCCCGGCCGGATTCCGGGAAGCGGCACGGCAGTTCAACCGGGCCGGGCTCGCGGCGCGCAAGCTGGGGATGAAGGTGCTCTTCCACAACCACGGCAGTGACCATGTGGTGGTGGACGGGGTGAATCTGTACGACATCCTGCTCACCGAGACCGATCCGGAGCTGGTGGGCTTCGAGCTGGATGTGTACTGGGCGACGAAGGGCGGCGCCGATCCGGCCCGGCTGTTCGTCGGGCATCCCCGCCGATTCCCCGCCCTGCATGTCAAGGACATGGCCCCCAACGGGGACTTCGCGGACGTGGGTTCGGGGGTTCTCGACTTCCCGGCGATGTTCGACGACGCGCGGCGCGGCGGCGTCACACAGTGGCTGGTCGAGCACGACGCGCCGGCCGACCCGTTCGCGACCGCGCTGAGCAGCTATCGGTACCTGTCCCGGCTGCGGTACTGAGCCACGGGCGAAGCGAGGTGGTGCCGCCGGTCCCGGTATTGCGCGTTCCCGGGGCCGTGGCTCGCCCCCGCTCATCTCCATGCCCGTCACTTGCCGGCGAGCAGGTCCCTGTACCAGGCGAGCGTCGCGTCCAGGGTGTCGGCGAGCGGCGTAGGTGTCAGCCCGTACGCCTTCGCGATGGCCGTCGAGTCCACGATCTGCGCCTCGGTGTGCTGGTAAAACATCTCGGCGTACGCGTCCACGAACACCGCGTCGAACGGGCCGAACGGGCGCAGCTCGTCGATGACGACGATATTCAGCGGACGGCCGACCCGCTGCTCGATCATGGTGAGGATCTCGCGGGTGGTCAGGGCAGGCGCGGTGGGCAGGTGCCAGACACGGCCGTCGCCGTCCGGGTTCTCGCCGAGGGTGGCCAGGCCGGTGGCGACATCGCCGATGTACGTGTAGCTGTGCGGCAGTTCGATGTTGCCCAGGGCGGGCACCTCTCCGCCGGTGAGCGCGCCGGGGAAGACCGCGCCGCCGAGGGAGGAGTTGAGGACACCGGGTCCGACGAAGTCGGCCGACCGGCCCAGCACCACCCGGATCCGCCCCTCGCTGTGGGCCGCCAGGTATCGCTCGTCCAGGTCGGCCCGCATGCGGCCCTTGCTGCTGGTGGCGTTCCACGGCGAGTCCTCGGTCATCACCGCGCCGTGGGTCTCGCCGTACGGATACAGCGTGTCGAGGACGACGAGTCGCGCGCCGACCGCCTCCACCGCTGCTACGACCGCCTCCTGGACCCGGGGCATGACCTCGACCGCCAGGTGATAGGCGACATTCACGCAGTGGTAGACGACCGCCGCGCCCTCGACCGCGGCGCGGGCGCCGTCCGGTGTGGCGACGTCGGCGGCGCGGCGCCGTACGCCCTCGATGGCGGGTCCGTCGCCGCTGCGGTTCACCAGGTCGACAGGGTGGCCGCGGTGGGCCAGTTCCCGGGCGAGCGCCGTGCCGGCCGGTCCTGCGCCGAGAACCACCTGAAGGCTATTTCCGATTGTCATGGTCCTACTCCTTCGCCGTTATTCACTCTCACTTCTGTTATAGACAGTAACCGTTGCGATCGTCCATAACAAGAGGTGTTCATGGCGGTGTTATCGTCCGTAACCAACGCGATTCCCCATAACGAAAGAGCCGTCATGGTCCAAGCCCCGCAAGGTCCCCGTGCCAGGTACCGCGAGCAGACGCGCACCGAGATCAAGGACGCCGCCCTGCGCCAGCTTGCCGACGGCGGTGTCGGCGCGCTCGCCCTCACCCGGATCGCCAAGGAGATGGGGCTGTCGGGTCCGGCGCTCTACCGCTACTTCGCGAGCCGTGACGATCTCCTGAACGCGCTGATCAGGGACGCGTACGACGATGCCGCCACGGCCGTCGGAGCAGCAGCCGTCGCCGGTACGCCGCCGAAGGCCCCCAGGCAGCGCCTGCACGTGCTCGCGCGCGCCTACCGCGCGTGGGCCCTCGCGCAGCCGCACCGCTATCTGCTGATCCAGGGCACCCCGGTCCCGGGGTATGTCGCTCCCGGCGACACCCTCGACCGGGCGCGGGCCGTGCTCGGGCCGTTCCTGCCCGTCTTCGCCGGGGCGGCGCCCGGCGCCTCCGTGCTGCCCGTCGTACGTCAGACGACCGACTGGGCGCGGTCGGACGAGGCCGTAGCGGGCTGGGTGGCCGAGTACGTGCAGGAGGCCGAGGCCGGGCAGGCCGGGGCCGGGGAGAGCGGGGCCGGGCAGGCCGGGATCGCGGGGCAGGCGCTGGCGGGCGCCGTGCTCGCCTGGGCCCAGCTGCACGGCACGGTCAGCCTCGAAGTGGCCGGGCAATTCGCCGGCATGGGCAACGACGGCGCGACCCTCCTGACCGCCCAGATCAACACCCTGGCGGACGCCTTCTCACTGGAGTGAGAGCCGGGGCGAAGGCGCCCACCGCCGACCCGCGCGCGGGTCAGTCCTCCGCGGTGGCCGCGCCCAGCAGGCCGCGGATGTGCGTCGTGGCGTCCCGGAACTCCGGGCGCACCACGGTCTGCGCGTAGTCCCGCTCGGCGGGCAGACCGACCTCGACGATCTCGGTGATGGTGCCGGGCCGGGCGCTCATCACCACCACCCGGTCCGCCAGATACACCGCCTCCGAGATGGAGTGGGTGACAAGGAGGACTGTGGTGCCGGTCTCCCGCCAGATGCGGTTGAGCTCCATGTTCATCTGCTCGCGGGTGAGCGCGTCGAGCGCGCCGAACGGCTCGTCCATGAGCAGCACGGGCGGCTCGTGCAGCAGCGCGCGGCACAGCGCCACCCGCTGCTGCATGCCGCCGGACAGCTCGTGCGGGTAGGCGTCCTCGAATCCGCCGAGGCCGGTCATCTCGATCAGTTCGTCGACCCGCCGGCGGGCCTGCGGGGCCGGCATTTTGCGCATCTCCGCCTGGAGGAGGATGTTGCGCCGAGCGGACCGCCACTCAAGGAGTGCGGCGCGCTGGAAGACGTAGCCGATGTCGTGGCGTGGTCCCTTCACCTGCTCGTCGCGGAGCCTGACCTGGCCCGACGAGGGCTTGAGCAGCCCCGCGACCAGTTTGAGCAGGGTCGACTTGCCGCAGCCGGACGGTCCGACGATCGCCACGAATTCGCCCATCGCGACATCGAGCGACACCTCGCGCAGCGCGGTGACGTCCCTGTCCTTCGTACGGAACCGCACAGCCACATCCTGAAGGCGGACCGCCGCGGTGGTGCCCACACCGGCTGAGGTGTTCTTGCCAGTGCCGTCCTTGGCTGTACTCACTGCGGGCTCCCGGAGCGTCGAGTCCCTGGCCATCGTCATCCCTTCAGGGCCGTGGTGGCATCCCAGTACTCCGACACGTCCTTGGGGTTCTTGACCATCCCGGCCTCGGCGAATACGTCGATGGTCTGCTGCCAGTCGGCCTCGGTGTTGACGCCCGGCGCCTTGCCCTCGGTCGCCTCGGTGTGCAGTAGCGACAGGGTGGTCTTGAACTGCTCCGACAGCACGGCTTTGGGCGGCAGTTGCTCCGATGCGCCGTCCATCGACGCGACCGCGGGGCCGGGCGCCTTCTCGGCCGCCGTCCACGACTCGCTGACGGCCTTCACCATGCGCTTGGCGACGGCGGCCCTGCTCCCGGTCAGGCTCTTCTGCCCGGCGATGAGGCCGTTGGAGTAGAAGTTGAGTCCGTGCTCGGAGAAGCGCAGGTAGCCGACGTCCTTCTTGGCCTTGGCCTGCATGGTCGGGCCCTGGTCGCTGGCGTAGCCGAGCAGTGCGTCGGTCTTGCCCGAGATGACTGCGGCGATCTTGCCTGCCGGGTCGGTGTTCTGGACCTTGACGTCGGACTCCGAGAGGCCGTTCTTCTTGAGGAAGCTCGGGAAGGTCTTGGAGAGCGCGTCCCCGGCCGTCCCGGCGATGGTCTTGCCCTTGAGGTCCGCGGGCGTACGGACGCCCTGCGCCGAGAAGAACTGCACCGAGGCGGGCGTGGTCTGGAGGAAGACGCCGAGGCTCTTCACCTTGATGCCCTGATCGACCCCGGCGAGCACGGCGGGGGTGTCCGCCCAGCCGAAGTCGCTCTGGCCGGCGGCGGTCGCCTGCACGGTCTTCTGCGAGCCCTGGCCGGCCCGGATCGTCAGATCGATGCCGTGCTTCTCGAAGATCTTCTTCTGCTTGCCGTAGTAGAACGGCGCGTGTTCGCCGTACGGGTACCAGTTGAGTGTCAGCGTGACCTTGTCGAGTTTCTTGCCCGAGTCGCTCGTGCTGGTGCCGGCGCCGTCGTCTCCGCAGGCCGCCGTGGCGACCAGCATCAGCGGTACGAGCCCGATCAGAAGTCTGCGCGCATGCATGGAGCCGGCCCTCTCGGAGTGTTCGTACGTGGATTCGTCCGTGCGTGGGTGCGCTCAAAACACCTGCTGGGTGGTGACTCAGTACGCGGTGGTGACGGAGGCGTCCCGGCGGCTGGCGTGCCACGGGAGCAGCAGCTTCTCGGCGATCTCGACCAGCACGAACAGGACGACGCCGATCATCGACATGACGATCAGCCCGGCGAAGAGCATCGGGGTGTCGAGGTTCCCGTTGGCCTGGAGGATCACATAGCCGAGTCCCTCGTTGGCGCCGACGAATTCGCCGACGACAGCGCCGGTCACGGCGAGTGTGACGGCCACCTTGAGTCCGGAGAAGAGATGGGGCAGCGAGGCGGGGAAGCGGATCTTGACGAAGGTCTGCCAGGGACTGGCGCCCATCGTGGAGGACAGTTGCAGCATTTCGGGATCGACCGCCTTGAGGCCGGTCACCATGGAGATCACGATGGGGAAGAAGGCGATCAGTACGGCGATGAGGATCTTCGGCGCGATACCGAACCCGAGCCAGACCACGAACAGCGGCGCGATCGCGATCTTCGGTACGACCTGGGCGAACAGCAGAATCGGATAGAGCGTCTTCTCGACGGTCGACGAGTAGACCATCACCACCGCCGCGAACACCCCGACGGCGCCGGCGATCAGAAAGCCGAGCAGCGTCTCGTAGGTGGTCACCCAGGTGTGCTCCGCGAGGTAACTGCCCTTGTCCATCAGCACATCGAGAGTCGCGCCGGGCGAGGGGACGAGGTACGCCTCCACCAGTTCGGCCTCGGCGATCACCCACCAGGCGCCCAGACAGACCAGCAGGAGAACGACCGGCCGCCAGCTCTGCTCGGCCACCGCGCGCAGTCTCTCCCCGGTCCCCGGTCTCTCTCTGGGCGCAACTCCTGCCACTTTGGGCGTCGTTGTCGGCATGACGCTCTGACTCACTGTGAACTCCCCTGCAATCTTCAGGCAGTTGCGAAGAGCTGAACCGGGAAGCGCTTTCAGAAAGCGCTTTCTGGTAAGGTGTCGCCACGCTAATGACTGGCTGTACGTACGGTCAATAGGTCGTCCCGAAGTTTCGGGGCCCTGCCACCACCGCACCCTGAAGGGGGTCGAGTTGTGTGAGAGGGAAGCACCGGCCCATGTGACGCTGGAGGCCGTCGCCCGTACCGCCGGGGTCTCGCTGGCCACGGCGTCCAGGGCGCTCAGCGGCACCACCACCGTCCGCGAGGACCTGCGCGTCCGGGTCCGCGCCGCCGCGGACCGGCTCGGCTACATCCCCAACGCCCATGCTCAGGCCCTCGCAGGCGCCTCCAACAACACCGTCGGCGTCATCTGCCACGATGTCAGCGACCCCTACTTCGCCGCGATCGCGAGCGGCGTGATGCGGGCGGCCGCCGAGCGGGACCTCCTGGTGATGCTCGCCAGCACCTTCCGCGAACCGGCCCGCGAGGTCGCCTACGTCTCCATGCTCCGCGCCCAGCGCGCCCGTGCCATCCTGCTGATCGGATCCGGCTTCGAGGACCGGGAGTGGGAGCGCTCTCTGCACGCCGAGCTCGACCCGTACACACGCGGCGGCGGCCGGGTCGCGGTCGTCAGCAGGCACCGGAGCCTGCGCGTCGACACCGTGCTGCCGGAGAACCGCGAGGGCGCCGCCGCGCTCGCCCGCGCCCTCCTCGGCCTCGGCCACCGGGACTTCGCGGTACTCACCGGGCCGCCCTCGCTGACCACCGTCGCCGACCGGCTCGCGGGCTTCCGAGAGGGCCTCGCAGCAGCCGGTGTCCCCCTCACCCATGTCGTGGAGGGGGCCTTCACCCGCGACGGCGGCCACGCGGCCACCGTCGAGCTCCTGGCCCGCGGCGCGAGACCCACCTGTGTCTTCGCCGTCACCGACGTGATGGCCGTCGGGGCTCTGGCGGCCTTCCGCGCCCATGGCCTGCGCGTCCCCGAGGATGTCTCGCTGGCCGGCTTCGACGACATCCCGCTCGTCCGCGAGCTCTCCCCGCCACTGACCACCGTCGCCCTCCCCCTGACCCTGACGGGGCGCCACGCCATCGCTCTGGCCCTGCGTGAGCCGCACGGCGCGCGCTCGCGTGTGCAGCGGGTCGCCGGCGAGGTCGTCCTGCGCGCCAGCACGATGCCACCCGCCCTCCGGACAGACAGGACCCTTTGATGACCCCCGGTCTCTCCGGTCTGCGGATCGAGCGCGTCCAGACCTTCGCGGTCGCCCTGCCCACCCACCGCTCCTTCGGGGTGTCCGGCGGCTCGGTCGCCGTCGCGGGCCGGCCATCGATCCGGATCCTGGTGAAGGTGAGCGCGGACGGGGTGCACGGCTGGGGCGAGGCCACCCCCATCCCCGCCTGGACGTACGAAACCGCCGAGTCCATCGTCACGACCATCGACCGCTATCTGGCGCCCGCCGTCATCGGCACCTCCGCCTGGAACCTGGACGCCGTCGACGCCGCCTTCGACCGGGCCGTCAACCGCGGGTTCTCCATCGGCGCGCCGCTCGCGAAGAGCGCGGTGGACGTCGCCCTGCACGACCTACTCGGCCGGGCGGCCGGCGTACCGCTCGGGGTGCTGTGGGGGCAGCGCAGGCGCGAGACGATCGAGCTTGGCTGGGTCGTCTCCGGTCAGTCCCCCGCCGAGGTGGCCGACAGCGTCACCGAGGGCGGGGACGCGGGCCACCGCGCCTTCAAAGTCAAGATCGGGCTGCACGACGAGGACACCGACACCGCGGTGGTCGCCGCCGTGCGCGAGCACGCGCCGGCGGGCGCGCCGATCTGGGTCGACGCGAACCAGGCGTACACCGTGCCCGCCGCGCTGCGGATGGCCCGGCGTCTGCACGAGCTGGGCATCACCGCGTTCGAGCAGCCGCTGCCCGCCAATGACATCGCGGGTCTGCGGCGGCTGCGCGAGTCGTCGCCGGTGCCGGTCGCGCTCGATGAGAGCCTGCGCCACCCCAGCGACCTCGCCACGTTCGTACGTCTGGAAGCGGTGGACGTCGCCATCGCCAAGGTGCAGCGCAGCGGTGGGCTCACCCTGTCCCGGCGGCTGTGCGCGCTGGCCGAGGACTGCGGGGTCGAGCTGATGGGGTCGGGGCTCACCGACTCCGACCTGGGTCTCGCCGCCTCGCTGCACCTGTTCGCCGCGTACGGGATCGACTCCCCCGTCGACCTCAACGGCCGTCAGTTCATCGGCTCGCCGTACGCGGCGGGGACGGTCGTCGTCGAGAAGGGGACGGCGCGGGTCCCCGACTCCCCCGGGCTCGGCGTTGAGGTCGACGAGTCGGTCGTACGCGAACTCGCGGTCGATGTACTGGAGCAGCGGGGCTGATCCGAAGTGGCCCTTCGGCACAGGCCGTTCACCCTTCAATACGGGCCGTTCAGAAGAGCCCGTCCTCGCCCCGGTGGATCTGTTCGACCAACTCGGCGGCCATCGCTTTGATCGTCTCCAGACCGGCCCGCCCCCACCGCCGGGGCTCGGTGTCGACGACACAGATCGTGCCGAGCACCAGGCCGGTCCGGTCGATGAGCGGCGCACCCATGTAGGAACGGATGCCGATCTCGTCGACCACCGGATTGCCCGCGAACCGCGGATAGTCGCAGACGTCCTCCAGGACGAGCGCCTTGCGCCGGGCCACGACGTACGGGCAGTAG
Organism: Streptomyces changchenzhani; assembly: GCF_039766235.1. Taxonomy (NCBI): domain Bacteria; kingdom Bacillati; phylum Actinomycetota; class Actinomycetes; order Kitasatosporales; family Streptomycetaceae; genus Streptomyces; species Streptomyces changchenzhani. The sequence continues at coordinate 27,551 of NZ_JBDHNH010000010.1, forward strand.
CCGTGGTCGCGGGCAAGGAACCGGCCGATCTTGCCCGCCGCGGCGACCGCCCCCAGGTCGGTACCGGTGTGCGTACCGGTCGGGGTGTGCAGACCGGCGAAGAACTGCCGGTTCTCGTCGATGAAGTTGACCATCGAGTACGGGGCTCCGGTCACCTCAGCAAGCCGGTCGGCGAAGGTGTCGAAGGCCGGTACGGCCCGGTCTCCGATGCCCAGTTGGAGGAGCCGCCGCACGCGGGCGGGCGCCTCCCGGTCGACGGGGGTGAGCAGCAGATGACCGATCCTGTCGTACGTCATGTGGACGCTCCGTAGCTCGGCGAGGCCGGGGTGAGGGTGAGCAGGTGCCGGACCAGGGTGACCAGCGTCCGGATCCCGGAGCTGGCGATTCGGGCGTCGCAGATCACCACAGGGGTCTCCTGCCTGAGGTCCAGCGCGGCCCGTACCTCGTCCGGTTCGTACCGGTGGGCGCCGTCGAACTCATTGACGGCGACCACGAATTCGATGCCGCGCCGCTCGAAGAAGTCCAGGGCCGAGAAGCAGTCCTGGAGGCGGCGGGTGTCGGTGAGCACAACCGCGCCGAGCGCTCCTTTGGAGAGCTCGTCCCACATGAACCAGAAACGTTCCTGGCCGGGTGTGCCGAAGAGGTAGAGCACATGGTGTTCGTCGAGGGTCATCCGGCCGAAGTCCATGGCGACGGTCGTACTGGTCTTGTCCTCGATGCCCTCCAGACTGTCGGTACCCACGCTCACCTGGGTGAGCAGTTCTTCGGTACTCAGCGGTGCGATCTCGCTGACCGCCCCCACGAAGGTCGTCTTTCCGACCCCGAACCCGCCGGCCACAAGAATCTTGAGAGCGGTGGGAAACAGATCAGAGCCGTCGTCGTAGGCCATCGAGGACTGCCTCCAGCAGGGAGAGGTCGGTGGGTTGGTCGTCGTAGCTGGGCGCGTGGGTGGTGATCGCCCCGCAGTCCAGCAGGTCGGAAAGCAGCACCTTGGTGACGACGGCGGGGAGCTTCAGGTACGCCGCGATCTCCGCCACCGAGGTGGGTCTCTCGCACAGGTCCAGTGCCTGCAGGTGCTCGGGGCCGAGGTGCGGCGGGGCCGCCGCACCCGTCGCCAGCACCATGGACAGCAGATCGAGGGTGGCCGTGGGACGGGTGCGGCCGTCGATCACCGTGTACGGGCGGATCAGCCGGCCCGCCGCGTCGTCGAGCCAGGGCCCGTCCTGCGGGGTCGGCACGCTCAGCGCCCCGAGGCGCCAGGTACGCCTGCCCGCTGCCTCGCCGGTGTCATCAGGTACGGCCGGACGCTCTTGACCAGCATCGCCATTTCGTAGCCCAGCACCGCCGCGTCCGCCTCGCGGCCCGCGAGCACCGCCAGACAGGTGCCGGAACCCGCGGTGGAGACGAAGAGGAGGGTGGAGTCGAGCTCCACCACCACCTGGCGCACCTCGCCGCCGTCGCCGAAGCGGGCGCCGGCGCTGCGGCCGAGTGAGTACAGGCCGGATGCCAGGGCGGCCATGTGGTCGGCGCTGTCGGTGTCGAGGCCGTGCACGGACTTCACCAGGCCGTCGGCGGAGAGCAGGACCGCGTGGCGCGTGAAGGGAACACGCTGGACCAAGCCGCTCAACAGCCAGTCGAGATCGGATACTTGGCCGGTCGGCGCATCGCTCGCCATGGTGCATCTACTCCTTGGAGGTACTGCGGGACAGGGGCGGGGCAGGGCGGGGGCGGAGCAGGACGGCAGGCAGGCGTCAGCCCGCGTCGCCCTCCTGTCGAGAGGGCGTGGCCGTGGGCGTGTTCGGGAACGGCTAGGGAAATGACTCGAAGGGCGGGAGCAGCTGGGACGCCTCCGGCGCCCGGGGCTGCGTCAGCGACTCCAGGTACGGGTCCGGCTGGGCCTCCGCCAGGCCGATGCCCCGCTGGAAGGCCGCCATCAGACCGGGGTCGTGGATGGCGGGGTATTCCTCTTCCTCGCGCACGGCGGGAGCGTCCCTGAGCTGCGGCGCCAGGTGTTCCTGGCTGCGGCGCCTGGGCAGGAGGGGGCGGCTCGTGCTGCCGCGCACATATCCGTTCGCGCGCGGCTGGGTCAGGGAGTGCGCGGTGGGTTCGGCGGGCGGGTCGGACAGGGCGTCGCGATCCGCGGGGTCCGCATGGCCGTTCCGGCCGGTCCGCGCCGTCGGAGCGATCTGAACCGTCGGCGCGGTCTGGACGTCCTGGCCGTTGCGTACGTCCTGTCTGCTCCGGCCGGTGCCCGGACGGGCGGCGGCCGGGGTGGACCGGTCCGCCTGCTCGCCTCGTACCGGCAACGGCGGGGCGCTGCCCGTGGGGGCGGGGGCCGGGGCAGCATGCGCGGGGGCAGCCGTGGGCGCGGCGGCGGGGGTAGGCGGGGTCTGGCGGTGCGCGGTCGTCTCCGGCCTGCCCAGACTGCCCTCGTCGCCGGTGCCGAGCAGCGCCTGCGGCAGAACGAGTACGGCCTGGACACCGCCGTAGATATTGGCCTGGAGCCGGACGTTGATGCCGTGCCTGCGGGCCAGCGCGGAGACGACGAAGAGGCCGATGCGCCCGTCCTGGAGAAGATGGCCGACGTTGACCTGGTCCGGGTCGCAGAGCAGGGCGTTCATCTTGTTCTGCTCGGTGAGGGACATGCCGAGCCCCCGGTCCTCGACCTCGATGGCAAGACCCGAGGTGACGCGCTGGGCGCGCAGCAGCACCGTGGTGTGCGGCGCGGAGAACACCGTGGCGTTCTCGACGAGCTCCGCGAGGAGGTGGATAACGTCGGCGACCGCGTGGCCGCGCAGGGTGCCGTCGACCGGTGGCACCAGCTTGACCCGCGAATACTGCTCGACCTCGGCGATCGAGGAGCGCAGCACCTCCGTCATGGTGACGGGGTTGCTCCACTGACGCCGGGAGATCGCACCGCCGAGGACCGCCAGGTTCTCGGCGTGCCTGCGGATGCGGGTGGCCAGGTGGTCGACGTGGAAGAGGCCCTTGAGCAGCTCGGGGTCCTCGACCTCGTTCTCCAGCTCGTCGAGCAGCTGGATCTCGCGGTGCACTAGCGACTGGAGACGGCGGGCCAGATTGACGAAGACTTCGACCTTCTGGTCGGTGCCCGCGCTGCTGGACAGCTGCGCCGCCTGTACGACGGCGCCCACGGCGGACTCGTGCGCCCGCCCCAGCTCCAGGGCCAGCAGGTCGAACTCGTCACCGCCCTGGTTGCCGGTCGGCGGCTTACGGCGGGCCGGCGGGCCCTCGCCCCGGCGCAGCTGCTCCACCACCGCGCGCAGGTCGGCCTGGCCGCGCGCGCTGGCTCTGCGCAGGGCGTTGCAGCGGTCGAGCACGGACTTGGCGGCGCGGTCGGCGCCCACGACGGCCGCCGCCAGCGAGACGACGGCCAGGGCGGCGGCCGCGGCGAGCGTCACCCATAAGTTCCGCGTCGGCTCGGTGGCGGTGGAGCGCAGGGTGAAGAGCACCGCCGCGCCGCCGCTCAGCGCGACGACGACGGCGGGCAGCACCGCGGCGCGCAGGAGCTGGGAACGTATATGGACTTCGGGCGTCGACTGCGCGGGGTGGGGCCGGGGGCCCGGCCGTCCGTGCCGCCCGCCTTCGCGGCGGTCTGCGCGCGCTGCGGGTGCTCGAAGTTGAGACATAAGCGTCCTTGGTACGTGGGGCCCCAGGCATCGGCGTGCTGCGTCCGTTCGAGACCTCGGTCGGCCAAGAATCGGGCTGGAGTCGGACTGGGTTCAACTCGGGCGATGTGGCCCCATGTTGATCACCGGACACTCACAGTAGTCGGCAACCTTTCATGATCGACGGGCAGTTGCCAAACTTGCCCACGCAGCGTCCTGCTCTGGTATGACGTCTCGCACTGCAGACCGATATCCCGAGGGCTTTCCGGACGCCCCCGGCGTCGGCCCTTAACGGCGGGCGCGGCCTCCGGTTCGCCGGTGATGACGGGCGGCCGGGGCACGTGGTCAGGGTCCGTCAGGTCGAAGGTGAGCCGCTTGCCCCCCGCTGGACGGCCATCAGCGCATCCCGGCACGAAATCGACCCTCACCTCGCCCCATCGCTTCGCCGCTTCGTATCGTCTGCCGGTCCGCCGCCCGATCCACCGAGCCCGCCCGGGACGACGTGCTCACCCGGCGTCGCCAGCTCCGCGACCGCGTTGACGCCGAGCACCGCGCCGGTGGACTTCTTGCCGCGCCGCAGCCTGCCCTCCAGCCAACTCGCGAACGTGGTGAGCAGGAAGTTCAGCAGGACGAAGATCACGGCGACGACGGTGAAACTGGCGATGGTGTTCGCACCGTAGTTCGCGCTCATCGGTCGGACCGATGCCAGCAGCTCGGAGAAGCCGAGCAGCGCGCCACCGAGCGCGGTGTCCTTCACGATGACCACCAGCTGACCGACGATCGCAGGCAGCATCACGGTGACCGACTGCGGCAGCAGCACGTACCGCATGGTCTGGCCCTTACGCATGCCGATCGCCTTGGCCGCGTCGGTCTGGCCGCTGGGCAGGGACAGGATTCCGGCCCGCACCACCTCGGCAAGTACCGAGGCGTTGTAGAGAACCAGACCGGTGACTACGGCGTACAGCGGCCGGCTGTTGGGACTGATGTCGGTGAACTCGGAGTACGCCGCGTTGGCGAAGAGCATCAGGATCAGCACCGGGATGGCGCGGAAGAACTCCACGACGGTGCCGGCCGCACCACGTACCCACCAGTGGTCGGAAAGCCGCGCGATACCGAAGAGCGCTCCGAGGGGCAGCGCGATGACCATGGCGAGGGCCGCGGCGATGAGGGTGTTCTCGAGCCCCGGCAGGATGTACGTCGTCCAGGCACGGGAGTCGGTGAAGAACGGCTCCCACTTGACCCATTCGAGCTGGTTCTTGTCGGCGAGACTACGGATCACCCACCAGCCCACCGCTACGCCGCAGGCCAGGAACACCAGCGTGAACAGGACATTGCGCCGCTTGGCCCGTGGCCCCGGGACGTCGTACAGGACGGACGTCATCGCCTCACCGCCACCTTCTTGCTCACCCAGCCGAGGAACAGTCCGGTCGGGAGGGTGAGGCAGATGAATCCGAAGGCGAAGATGGCGGAGATGAGAATGAGCTGAGCCTCGTTCTCGATCATTTCCCGCATCAGCGCCGCAGCCTCGGCGACACCGATCGCGGCGGCCACCGTAGTGTTCTTGGTCAGTGCGATCAGCACGTTCGCCAGCGGACCCACCACGGAGCGGAATGCCTGCGGAAGGACGATGAGCGACAGCACCTGGGGAAAGCTCAGGCCGATGGCACGCGCCGCCTCCGTCTGACCGACGGGCACCGTGTTGATGCCGGACCGCAGCGCCTCGCAGACGAACGCGGCGGTGTAGGCGATGAAGCCGAGTACGGCGAGCCTGAAGTTGATCGTCCCGAAGTCGTCCGCGCCCAGGCTGACGCCGAGTGTCTGGAAGAGGCCGAGTGAAGTGAAGACGATGATCACCGTCAGGGGGATGTTCCGCACCACGTTGACATAGCCGGTGCCGAAGCCGCGCATCAGGGGCACCGGGCTGACCCGCATGGCAGCCAGAAGTGTTCCCCAGACCAGCGAGCCGATGGCGGAGTAGACGGTGAGCTGCACCGTCACCCAGAAGGCCCCCAGCAGGTTGTAACCCTCAAGAAAGTCGAACACGATCTCCCACATTTCCGCGTGTGTGGAGTGCGTGGCGCGCCGCGACGACGGGCGGCGCGCCAGTCAGTGACCTGTTTCAGCTGACGACGACGCCGATCTTCGGGGCAGGCTCGTTCTTGTAGTTGGCCGGGCCGAAGGTGTTCTTGACGTACTCGTCCCAGGAGCCGTCCGAGACCATCTTCTCCAGGGCGGTGTTGATCTTGCCCTTGAGGTCGCTGCCCTTCTTGACGCCGATGCCGTAGTTCTCGTTGCTCAGCTTGAAGCCGCCCAGCTTGAACTTGCCCTTGAACTCATCCTGCGCGGCGTAGCCGGCGAGGATCGAGTCGTCGGTGGTCAGTGCGTCGATGACCTTGTTCTCCAGGCCGGTCAGGCACTCCGAGTAGCCGCCGTACTCCTGCAGCTGCGCCTTCGGCGCGAGCTTCGTCTTGACGTTCTGCGCGGAGGTTGACCCGGTGACCGAGCAGAGTTTCTTGTTGTTCAGGTCCGCGGGCTTCTTGACGGAGTCGTCGTCCGAACGGACCAGGATGTCCTGGTGCGCGAGGAGGTAGGGGCCGGCGAAGTCGACCTTCTTCTGACGCTCTTCGTTGATCGAGTAGGACGCCGCGATGAAGTCGACGTCGCCGCGCTGGAGCAGCGTCTCGCGGTCGGCGCTCTTGGCCTCCTTCCACTCGATGTCGCCGGCCTTGTGGCCGAGTTCCTTCGCCACATAGGTCGCCACCTCGACGTCAAAGCCCGTGTACTTGCCGTCCGGGGTCTTCAGGCCGATGCCCGGCTGGTCGAACTTGATGCCGATGGTGATCTTGTCGCTGCTGCCAGAATCACTGTCCTTGCCGCCGTCGGACCCGCAGGCCGTAGCGGTCAGGGACAGCGCGAGCGCAGCGGTGGCCGCGGCGGTGACCTTGCGAACGTTCACGATGTTCATCCTTAGGGATTGAAGTGGGGGGCTCTGCGAACGGAGCGGGACTGGTTCCCGCGGGGGCCGGCTCAGTGGTGAAGAATCTTCGACAGGAAGTCCTTGGCGCGGTCGCTGCGCGGGTGGTTGAAGAACTGGTCGGGCGTCGTCTCTTCCACGATCCGGCCGTCCGCCATGAAGACCACACGGTTGGCGGCCGAACGGGCGAATCCCATCTCGTGAGTGACGACGACCATCGTCATGCCGTCACGGGCGAGCTGCTGCATGACCTCCAGCACCTCGTTGATCATCTCGGGGTCGAGCGCCGATGTCGGCTCGTCGAAGAGCATGACCTTCGGTTCCATGGCCAGCGCTCTGGCGATCGCCACGCGCTGCTGCTGGCCGCCGGAGAGCTGCGCGGGGTACTTGTCCGCCTGGGAGGCGACACCCACCCGGTCGAGCAGCGAGCGTGCCCGCTCCTCGGCCGCCTCCTTGCCCATCTTGCGGACCTTGAGCTGGCCCAGCGTCACGTTCTGCAGCACGGTCTTGTGCGCGAAGAGGTTGAAGGACTGAAAGACCATGCCCACGTCGGCCCGCAGTTTGGCCAGCTCACGGCCCTCCGCCGGCAGCGGCTTGCCGTCGATGGCGATCTCGCCCGAGTCGATGGCCTCCAAACGGTTGATGGCGCGGCACAGTGTGGACTTCCCGCCCCCGGACGGCCCGATGACGACGACAACCTCGCCACGGGCGACGGTCAGATTGATGTCCTGGAGCACATGCAGCGCACCGAAGTGCTTATTGACACTGCTCAGCACGATCAGGGCATCGTTCGTGCCCGGCATGGCATCTTCCTTGGTCACTGACACTCCGCTCATCGGCTTCATACTCCGTCCTCCGCCAGGAGCTCGCACGCCGAGAGCCGAGTGCCGGTGGAGCGCCGCAGCCGGGGCGACGGCGGGCAAGAGCGTCGTGTTCGTGACACCCGGGAATGTTGGCTGTCCGAGGCACGTCGCTCGGACACAGGCCGTCGGGTGCGGGGTCAACCGTCTCGTGCGGCGCCGCGCCGTCGCCACGAGGTACGGCGAGCTCGCCGTCGCGCGCTACGGGCGCCTGCGTTGGTCGATGTCCTCAACGAGCAGCTGTGACCAGCGTCTTCGCGAGTGACTCAGGGGTCTTTTGCCGGCCCTGCGTATCGAATTCCTGAGCTGCGGCGAGATCGTGTTCGTCAGCCCCGGTGCCAGGCGCCCTTGAGGTCCGCTCGGCTTTCACCAGCGCGTCGGTGCACCGACTGGGGGGGCGCGGCAGCGCGGCCCGTACGTCCTGGCTCATGGCCCGGAAACCCGAGGGGTACATCTTGATCGCCCGGCATATGGCCCAATGGCAGCGGGACCCCATCATGCGGCAGTACGACCGGGTCAATCAGGAGCGCAGCACAGCCATGTGGCCCCACCTCGACACCTGGGCCCCGGCCTTCGAACCGCACCCCTATCTACGGCGTCGACACCAGCCACATCAGCGCTCAGCGACGAGGTCTTCTCCGGCTTCCGCCGCGCGGTCTTCACGAGCCGACGCCACGAATTTTTCAAGGGCAGAAACCACGGGCGGCCGGGCGGGCCATCCCTGGACGGGCGGCACGGCGACCGAGCGCCACCACGGCTCGGCGGGAACAGTCTCCGCCGCGGGTTCGAACGGCAGTCCGGGGTGCGGCAGGGCGAGCCGGACGCCCGCTTCACCGGCGGCCGTGAGGGTGCCCTCGCCCGGCTCGGACCACGGGTGCGGGGCGAGGTTGAACGTGCCCCAGTGGATCGGCAGCATCGGGGCGCTCGACGGGCCGCCCTGGAGGTCGAGGTGGGCCCGGACGCCCTCGGCGGGGGTCATGTGGATGTCGGGCCAGTACTCGCTGTACGCGCCGATCTGGATCATCGTCGCGTCGAAGGGCCCGTGCTCCGCCCCGATGTCCTTGAAACCGGGGAAGTAGCCCGTGTCGCCGCTGTGATAGATCCGGTGCTCCGGGCCCGCGACGGCCCAGGACGCCCAGAGGGTGTGCTGCTGATTGCGCAGTCCGCGGCCGCAGAAGTGGCGGGCCGGGGTCGCGGTCAGGCCGAGGCCGGCCACCTTGGCGGTCTCGTTCCAGTCCAGCTCGTGCACCCGCTCGGCGGGCACACCCCAGCGCTCCAGGTGGGCGCCGACTCCGAGCGGCACCGCGAAGACCGTACGGGTGCCCGCGAGGGCGCGGATCGTGGGCATGTCGAGGTGGTCGTAGTGGTCGTGGGAGATCACCACGACGTCGACCGGGCCGAGCGAGGCGATCGCCACCGGGACGGGGTGCAGCCGCTTGGGTCCGGCGAAGGCGAAGGGGGAGCAGCGGTTGCCCCAGACCGGGTCGAACAGCACCCGGCGGCCGTCGATCTCGGCGAGCACGCTTGAGTGCCCCATCCAGGTGAGGCGCAGCCCCGTGGCGGGCGGTGCGGCGAGGTCCGCGAGGGTGGTGGCGTGGACGGGCACGGGGCCCGACGGGGCCCTGCGGAGCCGCTGCTCCTTACGGAAGTAGATCTTCGCGAATTCGACCATTGATCCGGACGGCCTGGTCCGTGCGCCCACCGGGTTCTGGAAGACGCCGTCCACGAAGTTCGGGGAGCGGCGGATGCGCTCCATGCGCTCCCCCGCCGGATCGGCGCCGAAGGCGGCGGTCCTCAGCGCACGCGCCCGGGAGCGCAGCGATTGCAGTTGGTCGGCGCCGGTCACAGGACCTCCAGAAGCTCAGTGTCTCTTCCATTATGTGCGGCCGGTACGACAGCGCAGGAACAGGCTCGTTACGGGAGCGGTTACAGGACCGGGCGACCCGGTGGACGGCTCCGCCGAGCCGCGTCGGGCCGCCGGACGGGCGCGCTGCTCCTTCCGGGGCAGCGGGCCGGGTGCGCGACGCCGCCCAGGGCCGGCACCGCCCGCGCCCGGCGCCGCGTACCCGGGCCGGGATCGCGATTGACGGGGCGCCGCCGGGTCCAGATACTGACCGACGGTTCAGTTGAGGTCCGGCAGGGCCGTCGGCACCGTTCCGGAGGAGACCACCGCATGCGCGCCCCCCTGATCTCGCTGAGCTGGACCGACCACGTCACGGGGCGGCGGGGATTCCTGGTCGTCGACCGGCTCGTGCGCGGTGTCTCCAGCGGTGGTCTGCGGATGCGCGCGGGCTGCACGCTCGACGAGGTCGCCGGACTGGCCCGTGGCATGACGATGAAGGAAGCCCTGCACTACAACCCGGAGGGCCGCTACATCCCGCTGGGCGGCGCCAAGGGCGGCATCGACTGCGACCCGAGGGACCCGGAGGCGTACGACGTCCTGGTGCGATACCTGCGGGCCATGCGTCCGCACATCGAGAGCTGCTGGACCACCGGCGAGGACCTTGGCCTGACCCAGGACATCGTCGACAGGGCCGCCGTCGAGGCCGGTCTTGTCTCCTGCGTCCAGGCCGTCTATCCGCTGCTCGACGACGAGAAGGCGGCTCGTCGGCGGCTCACCGACGCCTTCGCCGTCGAGGTCGACGGCATCGGTCTCGACGAGTTGGTCGGCGGCTGCGGGGTCGCCGAGTCCGTGCTCGCGGCGCTGGACCGCGCCGGGGTCGGCCACCGCGGGACTCGTGTCTCCGTGCAGGGCCTGGGCACCATGGGCGGGGCCACCGCGCGCTTCCTGTCCCGCGCCGGGCTGAGCGTCGTCGCCGTCGCCGATGTGCTGGGCACCATCGCCAACGAGCGGGGACTGGACGTCGAAGCGCTGCTCGCCGCCCGCGACGCGTACGGGGCCGTGGACCGCTCCGCGCTGCGCCCCGGCGACCGGCAGCTGCCCGCCGACGCCTGGCTGGCCGCCGACGCGGAGGTCCTGGTCCCGGCGGCCGTGTCGTACGCCGTCGATGCCGGCAACCAGCACCGTGTGACCGCTCGCTGGATCGTGGAGGCGGCCAACATGCCGGTGCTGCCCGACGCCGAGGTGCTGCTCGCGGCGCGCGGGATCGTCGTCCTGCCGGACGTCGTCGTCAACTCCGGGACGAACGCCTGGTGGTGGTGGACCCTCTTCGGCGACATCGGGGCCGACGCGGCCGAGGCGTTCGCGTACACCCGCCGCTCGATGCGCGCCCTGATCGACCAGGTCCTGGCACGCGCCGAGGCCGAGGGAAGCACACCGCGTGCGGCGGCCCACGCCATCGTCGCCGACCGGCTGCCGGTCATCGCGGAACGCTACGGCTGGTACCGGTAGCGGACGCAAGGGGGCTAGTGACACCGTCGGTCAGACCCCAGTCCTGGCGGTCACCAGCCGGTGCCCGTCGAGGACCGCTGAGAGTTCCGCGAGGAAGGGCCCGGCCAGCGGCGGCCAGTTCCAGAAGATGAGTCCCAGATGGGCGACCGCGATGGGCGGGTCGATCTTCCAGTCGAGGAAATCGGCCTGTTCCCCGCAGCGCACACAGGCCGCCCGGCCGGGCCCCGTGCCGCCGAACCAGGCGTACAGGGCATCGAGCAGCGGCGACCAGGTGTCGCTCCACATCTCGGCTCCGCTGTCGGGCTGTTCGGTCGTGGCGCCGCAGTGCGGGCAGGTGGCGGTCCACAGGTCGACGCACACATAGACACGGCGCTCGATCTCCATCCCGACGCCGGACGTCAGCACATCCACGACCTCGTCACCGGCGACGGCGCGCGCGGCGCACGGCCCCGGCGCCCTGCCCAGCTCGTCCCCGAGCAGGCACTGCGTCAACTCGCTCTGGACGACGCCCTGCTCCTCCAGCCAGTCCATGGCCCGGCCGGCCAGCCCCGCGGCTTCCTCCGGCCGGGCGTCCACGTCTGCCACCCATACGTACACATCGCCCATGCCGCGCACGCTATCCCGTGGGCCACCGCGTCGCGTGGACCGCTGCGGCGCCTTTGCCCCACTCGCCAAGATCACCGTTCCCGCCCTGGTCAGCCGGCCCCGTGTGTACGGTTACCGGGTGGCAAGAGTCCGATTGAGTGTGGTGGAACGGCGCAAGGACATACTGCGTGCCGCCGTCCAGCAGATCGAGGCGCGGGGTGTGAGCGCCGTGCGCATCGCCGATGTCGCCTCGGCTCTCGGCGTGAGCAACGCGCTGGTGCTCTACCACTTCTCGACCAAGGAGAAGCTCGTCGCCGCGGCCTTCAGATACGCCGCCGAGGGTGATCTCGCCCAACTGCGCAAGCTGTTGGGCCGTCGTACCACCGCCGTCCGCAGGCTGAGCGCCGCCGTCCGCTGGTACGCGCCGACCGGGGTCGCCAAAGGATGGAAGCTCTGGATAGAGGGCTGGGCCGCCGCGCTGCGCGAGCCCGTGCTCCGCGAGGTGGCCGGCGACCTCGACCAGCAGTGGAAAGCGGCGCTGGTCGAGGTCATCGCGCAGGGCATGGCGAGCGGGGAGTTCCGGTGCGAGGACCCGGTGTCCACGGTCTGGCGGCTGACCGCCCTGCTGGACGGTCTCGCCGTCCAGATGACGTCGTACCCGGGGGCGCTCTCCCGTACCGCCGTGCTGGAGTGGACCGATGACGCGCTGGCCCGCGAACTGGGCATCGATCGAACGGCTCTGACGGCCGCCATCCGCTGAAGGCCCGTCGGATCAGCCCACTTCAGGAGCGCTCATGCCCGTTCGGGATCAGTCCAGCTCGTATACGACCGTGACGGTCACCTGTTCCTGGATCTCGCCCGGCGCCACCGGCACCTTCGCGTCCGCCAGGGCACCCGGCTGCATCGCGAGGGGGCTGTGCTGTCCGCCCGCTCCCTCGGTCAGCGAGACGAGCCTGCCCAGCTCGCGTCCGCTCAGCCGCGCGTACTGTTCGGCCTTGTTCCTCGCGTCCCCGTAGGCGGCCTCGCGGGCCGCCGCGCGCAGGGCCGCCGGGTCGGAGACGTCGAAGACGACGCCGTTGATCCGGCCGTCGTCGCCCGTCGCGTCCGTGACGGCCTTCAGGAGCGCGCCGGTCTTGTTGATGTCGCGGACCTTGACGGTGAAGGTCTGGCCCGCCTGATAGCCGGTCAGCTTGGAGGCGCCGTCCTCGTAACGGTGGACGGGGTTCAGGGAGATGCCCGTGGTCTGTACGTCGCGGTCGGCGACGCCCTGCTTCCGTACGGCGTCGAGCAGCTTCTGCGCGGCGGCGGACTGGCCGGCCATGGCCGCCTTGGCGGTGGGCTTCGTGACCTCGACGCCCGCGGTGACGACGGCCAGGTCGGGGGTGGCCGCCGCGCTGCCCTCACCGGCGACCGTGACGGTGGCCGCGGCGGGCGCGGGGGCGGAGAGCGGTGCGGCGGCCGCGGCGGTGGCAGGCGCCGCGCCGGTGGCCAGCAGCCCGCCGGCCAGCACGGCCGCCGCGAACGACCTGATCACGTTCGAGCCGGCGGGCGGCGCGGTCGGGGCCGATGACGTACGTACGGGCATGGGGGTGTTCCTTCCGGAGTCGAAGGGCCATCCCAGCACCGACCACCGCCGGACGAGTGACGCCACTCCCGCCCTGCCCCATCTCCTTACGGCCATACTGAGGTTCGGGGGGACACGAAAGGGGATGCCTTGTCGCACCAACAGCCCCAGCACGAGGAGCAGACGGGCCCCGCGCGGTACGACGTCCTGGTCGTCGGCGGCAGCGGCGTGGACACGGTGGTGCGCGTCGACTCGCTGCCGGTGCCGCTCGCCGATTCCCTCGGGGTGCCGCCCATCCGCGAGTGGCCGGGGCACACCGGCGGCAATGTCGCCGTGGGCTGTCGTGCCCTGGGACTCGGCGTGAAGTTCATCGACTTCATCGGTGACGACAGGATCGGTGAGCAGGTCCGTGAGCGGCTCACCAAGGGTGACGTCGACTTCGAGCCGCTGATCTCACCGGCGGGCACCCGCCGCGCGGTGAACGTGGTCGACGCCTCGACGGGCCGCCGCATGTCGTTCTACGACGCCCGCGACCCGGGTGATCTGCGGATGCCGCGCTCCTTCTACCTGCCGCACCTGCGGCGGGCCCGGCATGTGCATCTGTCCATCATGGATTTCTCCCGCCACCTCCTGGACGACATCGAGGAGCTCGGCGTACCCGTCTCGACCGATCTGCACGACTGGGACGGACTCAGCGACCACCACCGGGAGTTCGCGCTCCGCTCCGACCTGGTCTTCCTCAGCGCGGCGGGCGCGGGTGAGCGTATCGCCGACGTGATGCGCGAGATCCTGCGCGAGGGCCGCGCCGAGACGGTGGTCGCCACGGCGGGCGCGGGCGGCTCGTACCTGATGACGCGGGGCGGCAGCCGCACCCCGCGGCCGGTCCCGGCCACGCCGGTGCCCGGTCCCGTGGTGGACTCCAACGGCGCGGGGGACGCGTACGTCTGCGGTTTCCTGTACGGGCGGCTGGCCGGGCACGACCCCGACGAGTGTGCCCGCCTCGGCGCGCTGGCGGGCGCCCACGCCTGTACGACCGAGGGCAACACCGACCCGATCACGCCGAGCGGTCTGCTGCCCGCCAGGACCTGACCCGGCTCGGGCTCGGGCTCGGGAGAGCGGGTCAGGGCGTCAGGTCGTCAGGTCGTCAGGTCGGAGTTCACAGCGGAAGCAGATCGGGCCGCTTCGCCGCGGCGTGGTCCCCCGAGGACTCGCCGCGCAACCGTCGGCCGATCCACGGCACCAGGTGCTCGCGCGCCCACTGGATGTCGTCCCGGCGAGCGCCCATCGCGCCGCGCGGCACCTGCGGCGGCCACTCCTGGTCCGGGTCGGCCGGTACGTCGAGGCCGAGCACCTGGCCGGCGCGCAGGGCGACCCGGGTGTGGCCTTCCGGGGACAGGTGCAGCCGGTCGGTGTCCCAGGCGTGCATGTCCTGGACGGACTTGAGCGACCACAGGTCGAGCACCGGGCAGTCGTATGTGTCGGCGATGGACCGTACATGCGCCGTGAACGTCGCGATCTTGCCCCGCAGATGGCGCAGCACCGGCATGTGCCGGGTGTCGAAGCCGGTCGTCACCAGGACGGTGCCGACCCTGCCGGTGAGGTCGGCGACGGCCCGCTCGTAGCGCTGGGCCACGTCGTCGGGATCGCTCCCGGGCCGGAGGATGTCATTGCCGCCCGCGCAGAAACTCACCAGGTCGGGCGCCAGCTCCATCGCCCGCGGAACCTGCTCGGCCACGATCTGATCGAGGAGCCGGCCGCGCACGGCGAGGTTGGCATAGCGGAATGTGTGCTCGGGGACACGATCGTCGAGGAGAACGGCCAGCCGGTCCGCCCAGCCGATGTACGCACCGCCGGGTCCGGGGTCTCCGACCCCCTCCGTGAAGCTGTCCCCGATCGCCGCGTACGACCCTACGGTCCCTGCCCTGAATGATCTCGCATCGTCTCCCACGTCGGCCAATCCTCCACTGGACCAAGTGACCTACGCCACCGTAGGGAGGGGTTGACGCCGGTGAGAAAGGACACCGGTCAAGTTTGGGTCAACCCCGGAATACGCCTGATCGACCCCGGTCAACACGTACGCCCCCTTCCGGGCCGGCGTGCGGCGCGGAAGGGGGCGTAAGGAAGGCGATGCCCGGTGCCCGAAGAGGGGACGTGCGTCAGACGGAGACGCCGTGGCCGCGCAGGTAGCCCAGCGGGTCTATGTCGGAACCGTAGCTCGGGCCGGTCCTGATCTCGAAGTGCAGGTGCGGTCCTGTGGAGTTGCCGGTGCTGCCGGAGAGACCGATCTGCGTGCCGCCGGTGACGCTCTGGCCGGACGAGACGGACAGCGAGGACAGGTGGGCGTACTGCGAGTAGCGGCCGTCGTTGTGCTTGATGACGACCTCGTTGCCGTACGAGCCGCTCCAGCCCGCGGAGACGACGGTGCCTGCGCCGACGGCCTTGACCGAGGTGCCGCTGGACGCGGAGAAGTCGACGCCCGTGTGGTAGCCGCTGGACCAGCTGCCGCCGGAGGCGCGGTAGGGGGTGGTGACGCCCGCGGAGACCGGCGCGGTGAAGCCGGAGGAGGACGCCGCCGTGGAGGCGGTGCCCGCCGACTCGGACTTCTCGGGCTGGCTCGCGGAGGAGGAGGACTGCGAGGAGGGCGACTTCGGCTGCGCTGCGGGTGCGGCGGCCTTGGCCGACGACTGGGCCGCGGACGACGGGGCGGCGCCTGCCGCCTTCGCGCCGATGCTGAGCTTCATGCCCGGCATGATCAGCCCGGGGTTGTCGCCGACGGTCGACCGGTTGTCCTCGTAGAGCTTCTGCCAGCCGCCGCGCACGTTCTGCGTCTCGGCGATCTTCGACAGGTAGTCGCCGGAGACCACGGCGTACGTCTTGCTACCGGTCTTCTTCGGCTGCTGCTTCTGCTGCGAGATCTGCGAGGCGGCAGCGGCGGGCGCGGCCTTCTCGGGAGCCACGGCGGGGGCGGTTGCCGGTGCGGCGTTCTCCGCCGCGTTGGCACCGGTGGCAGCGATGAACGGAAGCGCGAGTGCGGCTCCGCCCGTTCCCGCGGCGACGAATCCACGGGTGATCGAGTTGGACCTCGGGCGGCGGTGCTTACCCTTTGCGGGCATGGCGAATTTCCTCTCCGGCGCCTACGAGGTGAGCTGTCGGGTTCGGACTGGAGATGCCCGGCCACGCGAATGCGCGACTTAACCCCGAGCCGGTCCGGAATTCCGGATACCGGCGTACTACCTGGGTCCCCCGCTCCTGCCACACGTGAGTGTTGTGGGGTTTCCGGGCGGTGGCAGGATTCGGCGATCCACCCGGATTGACGGTGACCGTAAGCCGACGAGGCGCCCCCGAACAAGCCGATCGGGACAATCGGCCATGGCTGGTCATCGCCCTGCGGCGGTCCCACGGGGAATTGTCGTCACACTCCGTGGACTACGGATCTCCACGCCCCGCCCACGACCTGGTATTCGGCTTCACGGCTTCGCCACACACCGTCACGAATATGATCCTGCTCACCAGCAGGCCCGCAATCCCCCTTACTCACAAGGGGTGTTACCCACAAATAGACCGATTCGCCCGAAGTACTAGACACCTCCCGAAGCGCGCCACCGTTGTACGAATTCGCCTGCCGCCCGGCGCCCTTCCTCCACCAGCGCGTCACGCTCGTCCGGCGCGATCCCGAAGTCGGTGATCCGCACTCCGGCGCAGTCGACGACCAGGGTCCGCTGCCGGACGCCGGACCGTTCCAGGTGGGTCTGGTCGCGGCCGACCAGTGCCGTCACCACCACTTCCCCGGGCGGGCACGGCCGAGACGACGATTGCCTCAAGTACTCATGTCGTATCGTCGAATGGTGCCCAGATCGGCGAGCAACGCCGACGGCAGACACTTCAGGAGCCACCGTGACGCAGCAGCTGCCGCAGGTCCCGTCGACAGAGCCCGACCTTGCCGGAGTGCGCAACTTCCGTGATGTGGGTGGCCTGCCGACCGTGGACGGCCGGCGGGTGCGGCACGGTGTGCTCTTCCGCAGCGGGCACCTGGCGCACGCCACCGCCGCCGACGCGGTGTTCCTCGACTCACTCGGCCTCCACACGATCTTCGACTTCCGCAATGAGGCGGACCAGAAGCTGGAGGGCCCGGACGTCGAGCTGGCGGGCGTACGCAATGTGAACCTGCCACTGACCGACCCGGCCGACGGCGCCGTGTTCTGGAAGATGGTCCGCGACGGCGACCTCGACGAGCTGCGCGAGATCCTCGCGGACGGCAAGGCCGCGGGCCGGATGTCCGACACGTACCGCGAGATCATCAAGGAGCGCACCGGCGAGCACAGCCGGGTGCTGCACGCACTGGCCGAGGACAGCGTCCCGGCCCTGATGCACTGCGCGGCCGGCAAGGACCGCGCGGGGCTCTCGATAGCGGTGTCGCTGCTGGCGGTCGGTGTCGAGCGCGAGGCCATCGTGGCCGACTACCTCAAGTCGAACGACCTGCACCGCCGCTACAAGGTCAGCCGCAGCGACAACTCCCCCGTCGGGATGTCCCCCGAGGTCATGGAGCTGCTCAGCCCGCTCTTCGAGGCCCGCGCCGAGTACCTCGACGCCGCCTTCGAGACCATCGAGGAGGTCTGGGGCGGCACCGAGCGTTACCTCGCGGAGGGCCTGAGCGTCTCCCCCGAGACGCGCGAGCGGCTGCGGCTGCGGCTGCTCGACGCGGGCTGAGCGCTTCGCTGCTCCGCTTCGGTCGGCGCTCGACTCGGTCAGCGCTCGGCGCCGAGCGTGAAGAGCAGATAGACGAAGGCCGCGAAGAGGTGACCGGCGACCACGTACACGAAGAGCCGGATCATCAGCCCCCTGGGGAACTTGTCCTCGACGATGCCGCGCTTGGCGGGCCTCACACCCGCCTCTTCGCCGGCCTGCTCGTCGTCGGCCTTCTCGTCGATGGCCTTCTCATCGATCGTTTCGTCCGGCATGTCAGATCTCCTGAGGTAGGCAGAGCCCGGCGGCGGCGCTCTGCAGCAGCGTATGGACGAACAGAAGATCGACCCCGTCCGCGTGGGTGGCGGCGATGCGGTGCGGGGTCAGCGAGTCGAAGTGCGCGCTGTCCCCGGCAGCCAGCAGATGCACGCTCTCGCCGAGGGCCAGCCGCAGCTGCCCCGACAGGACATACAGCCACTCCTCACCCGGGTGTACGCGCACCAGGTCGCCCTGTGCGCCGTGCGGGACATGCACCCGCAGCGCCTGCATGGCGCGCCCGGAGCCGCCCGCCCGGTGGTACGTCCACCCGCCGGCCTCCGTGGCCTGCGCCTCGCCGGCCCGCAGCACCGCGTCGCGGTCGGGCGCACTCTCGCCGAGCAGCGCGGAGACCGTCGTACCGTAAATACGGGCCAGGGTGAGCAGCATCGGCAGCGACGGCTGGCGGTGTCCGGTCTCCAGGCGGGACAGGTGCGCGGGCGAGAGCCCGGCGCGCCGGGCGGCGGCCTCCAGGGTGAGGCCACTGTGCCGGCGCAGGTCGCGCAGTCGCGGGGCGACCGACGGCAGCCCGTCGGGCGCCTCGTCTTCGAGGCGGGGGGTCATGCTGTCCATTGAGCCAGACCCATTGCCTCAGAGGCAAATTTCTTACCCCTGAGGCAAAAGCGCGGGCTTCCCGTCCCCGGCTACCGGTTGGCGACCGCCTGTTTCACCAGTGTCCTGCCGAAGTCCCACATCAGGCCGCCGCCGCTGTGCGCGTCGTCCATGACCGCGGTGAAGGCGTCGACGAACCGGTCGACCTCCTTCTCCCCCACGGTCAACGGCGGAATGAGCTTGATGACTTCGAGGTGGTCGCCGGAGACCTGGGTCAGAATGCGGTGCTTCTGGAGCAGGGGTACGACGACCATCTGCGCGAAAAGCCCCTTGCGGGCCGCTTGCAGCATCGTCCAGCGGCTGCGCAGCTTCAGCGAGGTCGGCCGGCCGAACTCGATGCCGATCATCAGGCCCCGGCCGCGTACGTCGTGCAGCAGCTCGTAGCGGTCGATCAGTGCGGCCAGCCGCTCCCGCAGCAGATCACCGACGCGCCGGGCGTTCGCGACGGTCTCCTCGTCCTCCATCACCGACAGAACGGCGAGCCCCGCCGCCATCGCCTGGGCGTTGGAGCCGAAGCTGGCCGAGTGGACGAGCACCCGGTCCATCGACGAGTAGACCTTCTTGAAGATCCAGTCCTTGCCCAGCGTGGCCCCCACCGGCACATAACCGCCGGAGAGTGCCTTGGCGACGCACAGCAGGTCCGGCTCGACGCCCTCCTCATTCTGGTACGCGTAGAAGTCACCCGTCCTGCCCAGGCCCGTCTGGACCTCGTCGGCGATCAGCAGCGCCTTGTGCCGGCGGAGCAGCTGCTGGGCGGCGAGCAGGAACCCGGGCGGGGACGCGTGCACGCCCTTGCCCTGGATCGGCTCGACGACGAAGCCCGCGACGTCGCCGCGCTTCAGCTCCCGCTCCAGGGCCGCGAGGTCGCCGAGCTCGATGGCGGTGTCGGGCAGCAGGGGCGCGAAGCCGTCGCGGAAGCCCGCCTCGCCGTTGACCGACAGCGAGCCGGTCGTCAGGCCGTGGAAGGCGTGCGTGCAGTAGAGGATCCTGGGTTTCCCCGTGGCGTACCGGGCGAACTTCAGCGCGGTCTCGACGGCCTCGGTGCCGCTGTTGCCGAAGAACACCCGGTCCAGATGCGGGCTGTGCGTGAGCAGCTTCTCGGCGAGCAGTCCGGGCAGCGGCTGGCAGTCGAAGCGCGTCAGGTCGGCGAGCGAGGCGTCGAGCACGTCGTGCAGCGCCTTGCGTACGACCGGGTGGTGCCGGCCGAGTCCCATCACGCCGAAGCCCGCGAGCATGTCGAGGTAGTCGTTGCCGTCCGCGTCCCAGAAGTACGCGCCCTCGGCCCGCTCGTAGACCTTGTCGAAGCCGATGGTGTGCAGCATGCGCGGCAGTTGGTGGTTCAGGTGCCGTGCGTGCAGCTCGTACCGTTCGGCGCCGCGCTCGGCGAGAAGCTTCGCCAGGTCGAACCCTTTGGGCCCGCCGTCCTTCATTGACCGCTCTCCTTCACCAATGAGTTCACCACTGAGGCCTCCTTGGCCACCAGGGTGGCGCTGATGTGTCCCGCGATCTCGACGGGGGTGAGCCCGATGTCGGCCAGCACCTCGCCGCGTTTGGCGTGCGCGAGGAACTGCTCGGGGATGCCGTACGTCCGCAGCGGCACGTCCACTCCCGCGTCGCGCAGCGACTGCCCGACGGCCGAACCGACGCCGCCACTGCGGCTGTTGTCCTCGACGACCGCGACGAGGCGGTGGCGCCGGGCGAGTGGGGCGAGCTGTTCGTCGACGGGCTTGACCCAGCGCGGGTCGACGACGGTGCAGCCGATGCCGCGGCCCTTCAGCAGGTCGGCCGCCTGGAGGCAGACGGGCGCCATGACTCCGACGCAGACGAGCAGCACCTCGGGCTCGTCGGCCCGATGCAGCACATCCATGCCGCCCACCCGGTCGATCGCCTCGATCGCCGGGCCCACCGACTCCTTGGGGAAGCGCACCACGGTCGGGGCGTCGTCGACGTCGACGGCTTCGCGCAGCTGGGCGCGGAGCTGGACGGCGTCGCGGGGCGCGGCGATCCGCAGGCCGGGCACGACCTGGAGGATCGACATGTCCCACATGCCGTTGTGCGAGGGCCCGTCGACGCCGGTGACACCGGCCCGGTCGAGCACGAACGTCACCCCGCACCTGTGCAGGGCCACGTCCATCAGCAGCTGGTCGAAGGCGCGGTTGAGGAAGGTCGCGTAGACGGCCACGACGGGGTGCAGCCCGCCGGTGGCCAGTCCGGCGGCGGAGACCGCGGCATGCTGCTCGGCGATGCCGACGTCCCAGATCCGGTCGGGGAACTCCTGCGCGAACCGGGTCAGCCCGACGGGATGCAGCATGGCCGCGGTGATCGCGACCACGTCCGGCCGCTCGGCCGCGATCTTCGCGATCTCCTCGCCGAACACCGAGGTCCAGGAAGGCCCGTTGGACGGCGCCAGGGGCTCGCAGGTCAGCGGGTCCATCGCGCCGACCGTGTGAAAACGGTCGGCCTCGTCCTGCTCGGCGGCGACGTATCCGCGGCCCTTCTCGGTCAGGCAGTGCACGAGCACGGGCCCGTGGAAACGTTTGGCCCGGCGCAGCGCCGACTCGACGGCGGCGTGGTCGTGCCCGTCGATCGGCCCGACGTACTTCAGCCCGAGGTCCTCGAACATGCCCTGCGGGGCGAAGGCGTCCTTGAAGCCCTTCTTCGCACCGTGCAGCGACTCGTAGAGGGGCTGTCCGACGACGGGGGTGTGCTGGAGCACGCTCTTGCCCCAGGCGAGGAACCGCTCGTACCCGTCGGTCGTGCGGAGCGTGGCGAGGTGGTTGGCCAGGCCGCCGATGGTCGGCCCGTACGAGCGCTCGTTGTCGTTGACGACGATGATCAGCGGGCGGTCCTTGGCGGCGGCGATGTTGTTGAGCGCCTCCCAGGCCATTCCCCCGGTGAGTGCCCCGTCCCCGATGACGGCGACGATATGGTCGGTCCTGCCGAGCACCTGGTTGGCCTTGGCGAGCCCGTCGGCCCAGCCGAGGACGGTCGACGCGTGGGAGTTCTCGATGACGTCGTGCTCGGACTCCTCCCTGGACGGGTAGCCGGAGAGTCCCCCCTTGCTGCGCAGCTTCGAGAAGTCCTGCCTGCCGGTGAGCAGTTTGTGTACGTAGCTCTGGTGGCCGGTGTCCCACAGGACGCGGTCGGCGGGCGATTCGAAGACCCGGTGCAGGGCGATGGAGAGCTCCACCACCCCGAGGTTGGGCCCGAGATGCCCACCCGTTCTGGCCACCGCGTGGACCAGGAACTCGCGGATTTCAGCCGCGAGTCGGCGGATTTCGTCCTCTGTCAGCGCCTTCAGGTCGCGCGGTCCCCGGATGTCTTCCAAGATCGTCACGCTCGGTCCCCCTGCCTCTCTGATCCTCTTCAGCTCACCGTGACGGCGGGCTCTCCCGACGCGATGCCGTCCTTCTCCATCTGTTCGGCGATCTTCATGGCCTCTTCGATGAGGGTCTCGACGATCTTCGACTCGGGGACCGTCTTGATGATCTCGCCCTTGACGAAAATCTGCCCCTTGCCATTACCCGAAGCCACCCCCAGATCGGCCTCACGCGCCTCACCGGGACCATTGACCACACAGCCCATCACCGCCACCCGCAGCGGCACCTCCAGGCCGTCCAGACCCGCAGCGACCTGATCAGCCAGCTTGTACACATCCACCTGCGCCCGCCCGCACGAAGGACACGACACAATCTCAAGCCGCCGCTGCTTGAGATTCAACGACTCCAGAATCTGCAGCCCGACCTTCACCTCCTCGACCGGAGGCGCCGACAACGACACCCGGATCGTGTCCCCGATGCCCTCACTCAACAGCGCACCGAAAGCCACCGCCGACTTGATCGTCCCCTGGAACGCCGGACCCGCCTCCGTCACACCCAGATGCAGCGGATAATCCGACTTCGCCGCCAGCAGCCGGTACGCATTGACCATCACCACCGGGTCATTGTGCTTCACCGAGATCTTGATGTCGCCGAACCCGTGCTCCTCGAACAACGACGCCTCCCACAACGCCGACTCCACCAGAGCCTCCGGCGTCGCCTTGCCGTACTTCGCCATCAACCGCGCATCCAACGACCCCGCATTGACACCAATACGGATCGGCGTACCCGTCGCCGAGGCCGCCTTCGCGATCTCCTTGACCTTGTCGTCGAACTGCTTGATATTGCCCGGATTCACCCGCACCGCCGCACACCCGGCATCAATCGCCGCGAACACATACTTCGGCTGGAAATGAATGTCCGCGATCACCGGAATCTGCGACTTACTCGCGATCGTCGACAACGCATCCGCATCATCCTGCGTCGGACACGCCACCCGCACAATCTGACAACCCGAAGCCGTCAACTCCGCAATCTGCTGCAGCGTCGCCCCAATGTCGGACGTCCGCGTCGTCGTCATCGACTGCACCGAAACCGGCGCATCCCCGCCGACCGCCACCGACCCGACCTGGATGCGCCGCGAAATGCGGCGCACCGCCAGCGGCCGGGCCGGCAGCTCGGGGAGCCCCAGTACAACAGGCTCTCCAACGGTCATCACGTCACCCGCGGTTTCCCGAGACGGTCTCACGCACCGCACGCAGGGACTCCTTGAGCGAGCCCATGGTGGCGAGGACGGCCGTCGGCTCGTAGCCGCAGTGCGCCATGCAGTTGGCGCACCGCGGGTCCTTGCCGCGGCCGTACTTGCTCCAGTCGGTGTCGTCGACGAGCTCCCGGTACGTGGGGACGTATCCGTCGCTCATCAGGTAGCAGGGCCGCTGCCATCCGAAGAGCGAGTAGTTGGGGATCGCCCACGCCGTGCACGGGAAGTCCACCTTGCCCTCCAGGAAGTCCAGGAAGAGCGGCGAATGGTTCAGCCGCCAGCGCCGCCGGTTGCCGCCCGCGAAGGCTTTCTTGAACAGTTCGCGGGTCTGCTCCACGCCGAGGAAGTGCTCCTGGTCCGGGGCCTTCTCGTAGGCATACGCGGGCGAGATCATCATCTCGTCCACGTGCAGGTCGTCATTGAGGTAGTTGAGGACCTCGATGATGTTCTGGGGGGTGTCGGTGTTGAAGAAGGTGGAGTTGGTGGTGACCCGGAAGCCGAGCCTCTTGGCCTCCTTGATCGCCTCCACCGCCTCGTCGAACACGCCTTCCTTCGCCACGGATTCGTCGTGCCGCTCGCGCAGCCCGTCGATGTGCACCGCGAAGGCGAAGTAGGGCGAAGGCGTGAACTTCTTGATCTTCTTGCGCAGCAGTACCGCGTTGGTGCAGAGGAAGACGTACTTCTTCTTCGCCACCAGCTGCCGCACGATCTCGTCGATCTGAGGGTGCATCAGCGGTTCGCCACCCGCGATGGAGACCATCGGGGCGCCGGATTCCAGCACCGCGCCCACGGCCTGGGCCACGGGCATACGCTGCTTCAGCACCCCCGCCGGGTGCTGGATCTTTCCGCAGCCCTCGCATGCAAGGTTGCACGCGTAGAGCGGTTCGAGCTCAACGATGAGCGGGAACTTCTCTCGCTTGCGGAGCTTTTGTTCAAAGAGGTACGTCCCGACCCTGATGGTCTGACGGAGCGGCATGGCCATCTAGCTCACCTCCTGGGGAGCAGCAAAGAACGGTGCCATTCATGAAAAGCCGGTAGGACGGCGCGGAGAACTCGAAAGGCTGATATTCCACCCCGAACCGTCCCAATGCGGACGAGCTCATGCTCTGGAGCGTCCACGACCACTCGTACGGCCGCAACCGGGCGCGGCCCCGCGCGCAGAGCGCTCCACAGCGTCGCGGCGGATTCCATGTCCACCGCGATCGCTCCCGTGGCCCGCAGCTCGGCCCGCTCCACGCCACGTACGACATGGTCGGAGCCGGTCAGCGGGCCGGTGTGTACGGTGCGCCCGGGCACCGCTCTGGCCAGTGCCTCCGCGAGCAGCTCGTGGCCCGTGCAGGGCGTGCTGCCGCGAAAGTCGCGGGTTTCCTCGGCGACGATCAGGTCCCCGGGGCGCATCCCCGGGGCGAGGCCGGCGCAGAAGCCCGACGCGATGACGGCCGTGCCCCGGTCCTGGGAGCCGCCGAGCATCCGGGTGACGGCCGCTTCCGCCGCCCGGGGCCCCATGCCCGTACGGAGCACGGTCACGGGCCCCGGCGCGCCCCTGCGGTCGCCGCCGCGCAGGGCGAACCTCTCGATGCCCAGCGCGCAGGCGATCAGCAGGGGTGTGGGGCCGTGGGGCGCGCCGGGGCCGGTCATCGGCCCCCCTCGCGCAGGTCGCAGAAGGTGGGCTCCCCGTGGACGTACCGCCCGAGAGCGGTGAGCGGGAAGACCTGCCGGTAGAGGTTGTAATTGATGGAGAAGTCCCAGGGGAAACCGGTGCCGGTGAAATACGGCTCGTCCCAGGACCCGTCCTCGCGCTGGGTCTCGGCGAGCCAGGCGACGGCCCGCTCGACGGACTTGCCCTCCCGCTCCCCCGCCGCGAGCAGCGCGAGCAGCGCCCAGGCGGTCTGCGACGCGGTTGATACGCCGCGCCCGGCCCACTGCCTCTCCCGGTACGAACGGAGGTCCTCGCCCCATCCTCCGTCGTCGTTCTGGACGGATTCGAGCCAGCTGACGGCGCGCCGGATCGCGGGGTGCGCGTCAGGCAGTCCGGCAGCGGTCAGCGCCGGCACCACCGACCCTGTCCCGTATACGTAGTTGACGCCCCAGCGGCCGAACCAGGAGCCGTTCGTCTCCTGGTTGGCGAGCAGCCATTCGATGCCTCGCCTGGTGCCCGGATGGTGCGCCTGTCCCTCGATGGCCAGCATCTCCACCACGTGCGCGGTGACATCGGCGGACGGCGGGTCGATGACCTCGCCGAAGTCGCAGAAGGGCAGCCGGTTGGGGAACGCGCTGGTGTTGTCCGCGTCGAAGGCCCCCCAGGCGCCGTTCTTGGACTGCATCCCGAGGATCCAGCGGACCCCGCGCTCGATCGTCGCTTCCATGCGCGCACGGTCCGGGTGGGCGACGCGGCGCAGCGCGAGGATGACTTCCGCGGTGTCGTCGATGTCCGGGTAGTTGTCGTTGTGGAACTCGAACGCCCAGCCGCCCGGCTCAAGGCCGGGCCTGCGCACGGCCCAGTCGCCGGGCCGCACGATCTGCTCGGTCATCATCCAGTCGGCCGCCTTGACGAGCGCCGGATGACCGGCGCCCACGCCCGCGTCGGCGAGCCCGATGGTGGCCAGGCAGGTGTCCCACACCGGTGACTGACAGGCCTCGACCATGCGGGCGCCGTCCTCGCGCCATACGGCGAACCGGTCGAGGGACTCCAGGCCGGCGCGCATCACCGGGTGGTCCAGGTCGTATCCGAGGAGGTGCAGCGCGATCAACGAGTAGACGGCGGGCGGCTGGATGCCGCCCCAGCAGCCGTCGTTCTCCTGCCGCTCGACGATCCAGCGCGCCGCGCTCTTCATCGCGGCTCCGCGCAGCAGCCGCGGAGCGAACCGGTGATAGATGTGCAGGGCCCTGTCGAGCCGCTGGAACGCGCCGTCCCAACTGGTGGGCGGCGCAAGGCGCCTGGGCGGATTGGGCACCTGCGGATTGGTGTGCAGTTCGTCGAGCGCGAACGGCGCGGCCCGCACCGGGCGCTTCGCGGAGACGACCGTCAGCGGCACGATGGTCTGCCGGGCCCAGCAGCCGAAGTCATAGATGTTGAGCGGCACCCACTTGGGCAGCAGGATCAGCTCGGGCGGCAGCTCGGGCAGGTCGTCCCACTTCCACCAGCCGAAGAGGGCCAGCCAGATCCGGGTGAAGACCCGGCTCGCGGCGATGCCGCCGTGCTGCCTGACCCAGGCGGCGGCGCGCGCCATGTGCGGATCGTCCGGCAAGTCACCGGCCAGCCGCAGGGCGACGTACGCCTCGATGGTCGTGGAGAGCTCGCCGGGACCGCCGTGGAAGGTGGCCCAGGTGCCGTCCTCGCGCTGCTCGCCGCGGATGAACAGCGCGGCGGCCTGGACGGTCTTCTCGTCCTGGATACCGAGGAACTGACGGAGCAGCAGATCCTCGGCGTCCATGGTCACGTTGGTTTCGAGGTCGCCCTTCCACCAGCCCTGGGCGTCCTGCGCGGCGAGCAGATGCTCGACCGCCCGATCCGTGGCCCGCCGCGCGGCGTCAAGGACGTCCGCGGCGGCGGCGGGTTCGGTGGTGTGGCTGGCCGCGGCTGCCCGGGGCCCCATGGCCTCGGTGCTTCCGTCGGTCGTCGCTGTCATGGCTTCCCCTCCGTTGCAGTTGGTCCTCTGCTGTGCTGGGGGTCCGGGAGGCTAGGCCCCGGAGAGAGCGGTTATGAGCCGGGTGGTCATCATCTCTTCCGTACGACGACGAAGTCCGCGAGCGCGGTGAGCTGCGCCCGTACCTGGTGCGGCATGTCGACGCCGTCGAGCGCCTCGATCGCGACGGCGTGCTGCCTGCGGGCCTCCTGGGAGGTCCACTCGCGGCCGCCGGCCTCTTCGATCAGAGCCGCCCTGGTGGCGAACTCCGCCTCGGAGAAGCTGTCGAAGTCGTTGCTCTTGGCGTCGGCGGCGAGCAGCTCGCCGAGCTGTTCGGAGGCCGGGCCGCCCGCGGCGAGCGCGGCGACGACCGGCAGGGATTTCTTGCGCTGACGCAGGTCGCTCCAGGTCTGCTTGCCGGTGGCCGACGGGTCGCCCCAGATGCCGAGCAGGTCGTCGACGGCCTGGAAGGCGAGACCCAGGTGGTAGCCGTACGCCTCCAGGGTGTCGGCCGTCCTGTCGTCGGCGCCGCCGAGTACCGCGCCGATGGACACGGCGCAGGCAAGCAGGGCGCCCGTCTTGTTGCCCTCCATCTCCAGGCATTCCTCGACGGTGACCCGCTCGCGGTGCTCGAAGGAGATGTCCTGCGCCTGGCCGTCGATCAGCTTGCGGGTCGCGGTGGTGAGCCGGCGTGTCGCGCGCCCCGCCTCGACGGTGCCGATCTCAAGGAGCACCTCGTTGGCGAGCGCGAAGAGCGCGTCGCCGACGAGGATCGCCTGGGCCGGGCCGTGCACCTTCCACACGGTGTCGCGGTGGCGGCGCTGCTCGTCGCCGTCCATCAGGTCGTCGTGCAGCAGCGAGAAGTTGTGTACGAGCTCCACCGCCACGGCGCCGGGCACACCGGTCTCGGGCGTCGCGCCCGCGGCCTCCGCGGAGAGCAGGGCGAGCGCGGGGCGCACGGCCTTGCCGCCGTCACCGTCGGCGGGCCTGCCCTCCGCGTCGATCCACCCGAAGTGGTAGGCCGCGACGGTGTCCATGGGCGGCGCGAGCCGGTCCACGGCGGCCTTCAGCACCGGCGTGGACAGGGTGCGGCCGCGCTCCAGAAGCGCGGCGATGTCCACCGTGGTGGTGCCAGCCGGATTCACCGGGGTCACAGGCTCTCCTCTTGTTCCAATGCCAATGCTCATGCCGCCTCCTGGAGCGGATGTACATGGGGGCGGCCGAGTTCGGAGAGCGCAGCGCCCGCGGCGCTGAAGCCGCTGCGCACGGCGCTCTCCATGGTTGCGGGCCATCCGGTGTCGGTCCACGCGCCGGCCAGATAGAGGCCGGGCGCGTGGGTACGCGCGCCGGGGCGCAGCCGTCCGACGCCGGGGGTGGGGGCGAACGTCGCTGTCCGCTCCCGGGTGACGAAGAAGTCGCGTACGCCGGCGCCGCGGGCGGCGGGCAGCAGTCGCTCCAGTTCGGGGAGGTACCGGGCGCGCAGGACGGCGACCGGCTCGTCGATCTCGTCCTGGGCGGCGGACTGCGACAGGGCGAGATACTGTCCGCCGCCGCGCAGGCCCGAGGCGTCCGTGCGGTCGAAGACCCATTGGACGGGGGTGCCGAGCGCGGCGAAGAAGGGCCGGCGCAGCACCTTGCGGTCGTACACCACATGGATGTTGAGGATCGGCGCGGTGTCGATGTCCAGCAGCTTGCCGGGGTCGTCGAGTGCGCCGTCGGGCAGCAGCGCGTGGGTCTCGTGCTGGGGTACGGCGAGCACGACGGTGTCGGCCTCCAGTTGCTCGCCCTCCGCCTCGACGGTCCAACGGCCGTCGCCGGTGCGGGAGACGGCGCCCACCTTGGTGCGCAGCTCGGTGCGTACGCCCGCGGAGTCGAGTGCCTTGCGGGCGAGTGTGTCGTGCAGGTCGCCCAGCGGTACGTGCGACCAGCCGATGTCGGCGGCGCCGGGCTCGGAGAGCAGCCCGGTCTTGAAGACCATCGCGGCGAGCCCCATCGAGGCGTCCGCCGCCCGCGCGTTGAGCGTGGCGACACCGACCAGGTCCCAGAGGGCCTCGATGGCCCGCTTCGACTGGCCGTGGCGGCCGAGCCAGGTCGCGAAGTCCACGCCGTCCAGCGCCGGATCGGCCGGGTCGAGCCGCTTGAGGGCGAGGGCGGCGCGGCCCACGCTCGCGCGTTCGGCGAGGGAGAGGTGCGGATATGTGGCGAGGCCTGCGGCCAGGTGCAGCGGTACGGGCAGGTCGGTGCGGCGCAGGCGGCCGAGCCGGGGTCCTGAGGCCCGGCCGACGTCCAGCACAGGCACGTCGAGGCGTCGTTGCAGCGGGGCCAGTGCGGCTCCTTCGACGCGGTCGAGGAACCACCGGTAGGCGGTGCAGCAGCGCAGATAGACATGCTGGCCGTTGTCGACGGTGAGCTCGCCGCGGCGGAAGGAGAAGGCGAGGCCGCCCAGACGCGGGCGGCCCTCGATCAGCGTCACGCGCATTCCGGCGTCGGCGAGCTGGAGCGCCGCCGTGACACCGGCGAGGCCGCCGCCGACGACGACCGCGTGCGCCGGCGTCCCCGCGGGCGCGGTCGGCCTGCTGCCTGTCATACGCCCTCCCCTCGGGCCGCGCCGGCGATGCACTGATGGCGGGCCATTGCAGTCAGGGACGCGTCAGCCCACGGCAAGGTTGCGCGCTGGTTGTGCTCATTCGTCCCTCTAACTGCATCGCCGCACATCAGACACGCCTCCTGGCGGTCTGCCGCGAAACGTTTCTGGCGTCGAGGCCGGAGAGGCCACGCACCGCGACGTACGCCTTCTCGCGTCCGGGCAGCGAGACCCGGCCGCGCAGCACGGCCTCGGGGTCGCGCTCGATGCGGTCGAGGAGCCGCCGGTAGATGCCGGCCATGGCCGCGACACAGGCTCCGCTGCGCCGGTCGAGCAGCGGCAGCAGCCGGTAGCCCTCGGCGAACAGGGCGCGGGCCCGCCGGACCTCGAAGTGGATGAGGCCCGCGAAGTCGGACCCCTCGGGCGGCGTCGAGCTGTGGAAACCGGCGGAGCAGCCGAACTTGGCGAGGTCGTCGGCGGGCAGGTAGGTGCGCCCGTTGTCCGCGTCCTCGCGTACGTCCCTGAGGATGTTGGTGAGCTGGAGGGCGAGGCCGAGTGTGTCGGCGTACTCGGGGGCGCGTTCCGCCCCGTGTGCGCCGGTCTGCGGGCCGAACACGCCCAGCGAGAGCCGCCCGATGGCGCCCGCGACGCACCGGCAGTAGACCTTGAGGTCGTCCCAGGTCTCGTAGGTCTCGCCGCGTACGTCCATGAGGACGCCGTCAATGAGCTCGTCGAGGCCGCCGAGCGGGAGCGGGAACCGCCGCGCGGCGTCGGCGAGCGCCACCGCGACGGGGTCGGTGTCGTCCTCGTCGACGGCGTCGGCCCTGACGCGCCCGAGCAGCGCCCGGGTGTCTTCGAGCCGTACCTGCTTGACCTCGGGCGCGAGGACACCGTCGCCGATGTCGTCGACGCGCCGCGAGAATGCGTAGAGCGCCGACATCGCGTGCCGCTTGTCCGTGGGCAGCAGGCGGATGCCGTATGCGAAATTGCGCGCCTGCTGTCCCGTCACGGCCTCGCAGTAGCTGTATGCGGCGAGTACCGGTGCGGACACCTGTGCGGTTCCCTCCATGGTCCGGCTCACCCCTCTCTTCGGTTTCATCGCCAGACAGCTCCCACTGCGCGCAGCAGGCTGAGCTTGGTGGGCTTGGGTGGTCCGGGCAGTACGTCATAACCGGCGGCCGCGACCGCCGTGAGGGCGGCACGTCCGCCGGCCACGAAACCGGCGAGCAGCAGCTTGAGTCTGCCGTGGACGCTACCCACCAGTGGGGTGCCTTCATTCAGGAGGCGCCCGGCGCGTTCTGCTTCGAATGCGACCAGCGCGCGCACCGATGCGCCGGCGCTCACGGCGGCCAGGTCGGCCTCGGTTACGTGGAATCGTGCCATGTCGTCGGCAGGGAGGTAGATCCGGTCGCGGCCGAGGTCCTCGCTGACGTCCTGGAGATGTTCGACGATCTGCAGCGCGGTACAGATCGCGTCCGAGTGGCGGATGCGCTCGGGGCTCGCGGTTCCGGTGATCGCGAGGACCAGTCGGCCGACGGGGTTGGCGGACAGTTCGCAGTACGCGAGGAGCTCGTCGTACGTCGCGTAGCGCCGCACCACCTGGTCCTGCCGGTTGGCCTCGATGAGGCCGAGGAAGGGCTCGGGGGTGAGGCCGCAGCGCCGCACGGTGGGGCCCAGCGCGCGCAGCAGCGGGTGGCGCGGGGCGTCTCCGGCCGGGGCGAAGACGCGGTGCAGGTCGGCCTCGAAGGCGTCGAGCATCGTCAGGCGGTCGTCGGCCTGCGCGGGATCGAGGCCCAGCAGGCGGGCGTCGGCGCCGCCCGGTGCGAGATCGCCGTCGCCGATGTCGTCCACCAGGCGTGCGTAGCCGTACACGGCCATCAGGTCGTCGCGCCAGGCACGCGGCAGGAAGAAGGGGGCCACCGGGAAGTTCTCGTCGGCGGCCTTGGAGAGCGTGGCACGCGTGTGGGCGTCGGGACGCCCCTGCCTGACTCCGGTCATCGCGGGCTGCCGGGCGTGGGAACGGCGGAGGCTTCTCGGAGCCGGAGAGATTCCATAGCCATTGCCGTCACAGCTCCCGTTCTACACTGCCGATCCAATACATCCCTTTTCGGACACGCCGCCGGTCCTCGCGAGTGGCGGACCACCCCTCGGCCGGGGCCCGAGGAGGTATCGCCCCACTTGCCGCGAATCAGCACCGTTACAGCTTACGTTGTACAACGCTCAGCACCATGTCGGGGTGTCGCGCGCATTACAAGACCGCACCGATCAGCCCCAACCTTCCTCAAGCGGGCCGGAGTTGACGATTCCAGGGCGTTACGGGGCGCCGATTCCCGCGACCACCACGGCCAGGGTGCGCTCGATCACCCCTTCGCGCGCGGCCTCGGGCAGTCGGCGCATCGGGCCGTCGAGCATCAGCGGTGACAGCCCGTGGGGCACACCCACCCACGCGGCGGCCTCCGAGGCCGGCCGATTGCGCGCGGAGAGCCGACCCGCGTCGGCCAGGGCGTCCAGCACGCCCGTGAGCAGGGCAAAAGCCCGACATTCGGGCTCGGGACCGGCGCAAGTCACCCCGGCCCACCCGTCGCCCCCTCGCCCTGACCCTGAAGCGGGGACTGCAGAAGGCGGTGCGGAACAGGCCTGGCCGAAAGAGGGCGAAGCCGATGCAACCGCGCCCGATGGCCTTGAGCCGTATGCACGGCAGTGAGCCCCCGCCGGACGCGTCCGGCGGGGGCTCACTGCCGTGCTGGGAGACCGACCGGGCATCCCTAGCGGCCGGTCTCCTTCTCGTACGCCTTGATGACCTCGTCCGTGGGGCCGTCCATGAGCAGCTCGCCCTTCTCCAGCCACAGCACTCGGTCGCAGGTGTCCCTGATCGACTTGTTGCTGTGACTGACCAGGAAGACCGTGCCGGCCTCCTTTCGGAGCTCGCGGATGCGCTGCTCGGAGCGGATCTGGAACTTGCGGTCGCCGGTGGCGAGCGCCTCGTCGATCATCAGTACGTCGTGGTCCTTGGCCGCGGCGATCGAGAAGCGGAGCCTCGCCGCCATGCCGGAGGAGTACGTGCGCATCGGCAGCGTGATGAAGTCGCCCTTCTCGTTGATCCCGGAGAAGTCGACGATCTGGTCGTATCGCTCACGCACCTCCTCGCGCGTCATGCCCATGGCCAGGCCGCCGAGGATGACGTTGCGCTCACCGGTCAGGTCGTTCATCAGGGCGGCGTTCACGCCGAGCAGCGAGGGCTGGCCGTCCGTATAGACCTTGCCCTGCTCGGTGGGGAGCAGGCCCGCGATGGCCCGCAGCAGGGTGGACTTGCCCGAGCCGTTCGACCCGATCAGGCCGATCGCCTCGCCGCGGTAGGAGGTGAAGGAGACACCGCGTACCGCGTGCACCTTGCGCACACCGGGCGATTCACGCTTTCCGCGGCGCACCATGCGGCTGAGCGCCGCCGTGGCGCTGCCCCGCCCGCCGCCTCCGCCGTTGACGCGGTACACGATGTGCACATCGTCGGCGATGACCGTGGGGATGCGTGCCGGATTGTTGTCGTTCGAGTCATCAGCCACGGCCGTAGCGCTCCTCAGCCTTCCAGAAGTACACAAAGCCCACGGCGCCGAGGACGATCGCCCAGCCCAGCGCGACCGGCCACACGTGCGGGGGCAGGTTGCCACGGCCGTACCCGTCGATCAGGGCGAAGCGGATGAGGTCCATGTAGACGGCAGCCGGGTTCCACTGGAGCGCGTCCGTGACCCAGGGCGGTACGTCCTTGTCGGCGAGCATGATCGGGATGCTGAACATCACCCCGGACGCGTACATCCACGTACGCATCACGAAGGGCATCAGCTGCGCCAGGTCGGGCGTCTTGCTGCCCAGCCTGGCCATGATGAGGGCCAGACCGATGTTGAAGACGAACTGCAGGGCGAGCGCGGGCAGGATCAGCAGCCAGGACAGCGAGGGGTAGCTGCCGAACGCGACCACGATGATCAGCAGCACGATCATCGAGAACAGCAGCTGCTGGAGCTGCTGCAGGGCGAACGAGATGGGCAGCGAGGCTCGCGGGAAGTGCAGCGCTCTGACCAGCCCGAGGTTCCCGGAGATGGCCCGGACGCCGGCCATCACCGAGCTCTGGGTGAAGGTGAACACGAAGACGCCCGTCACCAGGAACGGGACGAAGACGTCGTGCTCGATACCTCGCTTGGAATCCAG
Source organism: Streptomyces changchenzhani (assembly GCF_039766235.1). NCBI lineage: Bacteria > Bacillati > Actinomycetota > Actinomycetes > Kitasatosporales > Streptomycetaceae > Streptomyces > Streptomyces changchenzhani. The sequence goes on from NZ_JBDHNH010000010.1 coordinate 61,110, forward strand.
CAGGATGCCGAAGACGAGGTAGTACACGAGCGCGTTCAGCAGGGGGGTGGCTACCTGCCACAGCTGGCCGAGCTTGGCCTGGCTGTACTGGGCGGTCAGCTTCGCCTGGGAGAAGGCGATGATGAAGTGCCGCCTGCCCCAGAGCTGCCGGATGTAATCCATCAGCCCGGGTCGGGCGCCGCTCACCGACAGGCCGTACTTGACGGCGAGCTGCGCCGGGGTAAGTCCGTCGTCGGGAGACGGCGGGGCGCTTGTCGCGACCGCTCCGTCTTGGGTTGTCTCACTCACAAGTTGAAACTTTCGTGTTCAAGATGCGCAGGCAGTGGGGGCGCAGGCTCTGGCGGCAGTCCGCGTACGCCCAATGCTTTCAGACCCGAGCTTGTCAGACGACAGGAGGTCGTCCCAGCCGGGTCAGGCGCCAGACGGTACGCCACTTCATCGGACGGCGGGGTCCCGCGGGAGTCGTCCACCCTTCCTTGAAACCGCCGAACCATGCCTTGAGCGCGGGTCGCGAGGGCCGCCGCGCCAGCGTGAGCAGCAGCCACACGCCGAGGTAGACGGGGACCAGGGGGGCGGGCAGATTGCGGCGCGCCAGCCAGACCCGGTTGCGGGCCACCATCCGGTGGTAGACGGCGTGCCGGGACGGCGCGGTCGTCGGGTGGTACAGGACCATGTCCGAGCGGTAGTCGATCATCCAGCCGGCGTCGAGCGCCCGCCAGGCCAGATCGGTCTCCTCATGGGCATAGAAGAACTCGTCGGGCAACCCGCCGACCTCGGCGAACACCTTCGTGCGTACGGCGTTGGCGCCGCCGAGGAAGGTCGTCACGCGAGAGGAGCGCATCGGGTCCGCGGCGCGCAGCCGCGGCACGTGGCGCCGCTGCGTCTCCCCGGTTTCCGGGTCGGCGATCCGGAAGCTGATGATGCCCAGCTCCGGGTCGGCGGCGAACGCCTGGCGGCACAGCTCGGCCGTGTCGTTGTTCGGCAGCAGACCGTCGTCGTCGAGGAAGAGCAGCACGTCTACGTCGGCGCCTGACGGGCCGAACGCCTCGATGCCGACGTTGCGGCCGCCGGGAATGCCCAGGTTCTCGGGCAGCTCGACGGTCCGTATGCCTGCGGGGATGTCCGGCACGGGTGCGCCGTTGCCGACCACGACGGCCTCGACGCGGTCGCCGTCCTGCTTGGCCACCGAGTCCAGGAGGGCACGCAGCTCGTCGGGGCGGTTGCCCATGGTGATGATCACCGCGCCGACCTTCACCGGCGTACTCACTTGAGCCTGCTCGACGCGAGGATGGACACGAGATGGAGCACCGACTGCAGGAGCGCGATGCCTGCCAGCACGGCGACACCGAGCCGGGAGAAGAACATGTCGTGCCTGACCGTGTCGAGGATCGCCAGGAGAAGGATCAGCAGGGTTGCCTCGATCCCCATGACCAGCCGGTGGAACTTCAGCGCTCCGGCGGCCTTGCGGGCCAGCGCCATGCCGGAGGTACGCGGTTCGGACGCCGTCTCCTTGACCGGAGGCATGCCCTGCTGGTGACGGGCGACACCGACGAGGTCGGTCTCCGACTTGATCATGATGGCGCCGAGGGCGGCGAGGGTGCCGAGAAAGGCCCACAGCCAGTCGATCCGCCCCGACCCCCAGATGTCGGAGGCGCGCAGACCAAAGCCGACCAGGACCGCCGCGTCCAGCACATAGGCCGCGACACGGTCCACATAGACCCCGACCATCGAATACTGCTTCTTCCAGCGCGCGACCTCACCGTCGACGCAGTCGAGCAGCAGATAGAGCTGGGCCATCACCACGCCGAGCACGGCGCCCCAGATGCCGGGCACCAAGAGGACCGGGGCGGCGAGGGCGGCGGCGAGGGTCATCACGTAGGTCAGCTGGTTGGGGGTGATCCGCGTGTTCACCAGGTGCCGGTCGACGCGCAGGGAGACCTCGCGCATGTAGAGCCGGCCTCCCCAGTGCTCGCCGCTCCGCCGGTCCTTGACGCCCGGAGGGTGCACGACCGGGCGGAGTTCAGCTACCGATGGCTTTTGCATAGTCGGCGTAAGCGTCCTTGATCTGGTCTGCGGACAGGTTGAGGTGCTCCAGGATCGTGAAGCGTCCCGGGCGGGTCTGCGGTGCGTACTCGACGGCCTGGACGAACTCGTCGACGGTGAAGCCGATCTCCTCGGGGAGCACCGGCAGGCCGTGCCTGCGCAGTACGGCGGCGAAGAGAGCGGAGTCCTCTTCGGCCCCGCGCAGGTGCATCGCGAAGGCCGCACCGAGGCCGACCTGCTCGCCATGGCTCGCGGCCCGCTTGGGGTACAGCAGGTCGAAGGCATGGCTGATCTCGTGACAGGCACCCGACGACGGGCGGCTGTCGCCGCTGATCGACATGGCGATGCCGGACAGTACGAGGGACTCGGCGAGGACCGTGAGGAACTCGTCGGTGCCGACGCCGCCGGGGTGGCGCAGCACGGCCTCTCCGGCAGTACGGGCCATGGCGGCGGCCAGTCCGTCGATCTGCTCGCCGGTGACGCGGTGGGACAGCTCCCAGTCCGCGATGGCCGAGATGTTGGAGATGGCGTCGCCGATGCCCGAGCGCACGAAGCGGACCGGGGCGTCCCGGATCACGTCGAGGTCGATGACCATGGCGATGGGCATGGGGACGCCGTAGGAGCCACGGCCGTTGTCGTTGTCCAGGATGGACACCGGCGAGCAGATCCCGTCGTGGGCGAGGTTCGTCGCGACGGCGACCATCGGCAGCCCGACCCGCGCCGCGGCGTACTTCGCGACGTCGATGATCTTCCCGCCGCCGAGGCCGACCACGGCGTCGTACCGCTTGCCCTTGATGTCGTCGGCGAGCTTGACGGCGGAGTCGATGGTCCCGTCCGCGATGGCGTACCAGTCCGCACCCGGCAGGACCGGCGCGAGCCTGTCGCGCAGGGCAAGGCCGGAGCCGCCGCTGGTGGCGATGGCGAGCTTGCCGGAGGCGGAGATCCGCTGGTCGGCCAGCAGGCCGGCCAGGTCGTCCATGGCGCCGCGGCTGATGTCGACGACGACCGGGGACGGGATGAGCCGGGTCAGTACTGGCACGCGATCTCCCGGCCCCTCGCGAGGTCGGCGTGGTTGTCGATCTCCACCCACGTCACTTCGCCGATGGGGGCCACGTCCACGGTGAACCCGCGGTTCACGAGCTCCTGGTAGCCGTCCTCGTAGTAGAGGTCGGGGTCCCGCTCGAAAGTCGTCTTCAGCGCGTCGGCGAGTTCCTCGGCGGCCTCGGGCTCGATGAGAGTGACACCGATGTACTCACCTGTCGCGGTGGCCGGGTCCATCAGCTTGGTGATGCGCCGCACGCCCTGGTCGCCGTCGGTGATGACCTTCATCTCCTCGTCGGCGAGGTTCTTCACCGTGTCGAGGGCGAGGATGATCTTCTGGCCCTTGCCGCGGGCGGCGAGCAGGGTCTTCTCGACGGAGACCGGGTGCACGGTGTCGCCGTTGGCGAGGATCACACCCTGCTTGATGATGTCGCGGGCGCACCACAGGGAGTAGGCGTTGTTCCACTCCTCGGCCTTGTCGTTGTCGACGAGGGTGAGCTTGAGGTTGTACTTCGCCTCGAACTCCTCCTTGCGTGCGTACACGGCTTCCTTGCGGTAGCCGACGACGATCGCGACCTCGGTCAGCCCGACCTCGGCAAAGTTGGCCAGCGTCAGGTCGAGGATCGTGATGTCCTCGCCCTGCCCTTCAGGGCCCACGGGCACGAGGGCCTTCGGAAGCGTGTCGGTGTAGGGACGCAGGCGCCGTCCGGCGCCGGCAGCCAGTACGAGGCCGATCATGCGAGTTCTCCTTCGTCGTGTACCGCGGGCGCTCCGGAGGACACCCAGAATCGGATGGACTCCGCGAGCACCACCAGCGCCACGGCCACAGCAAGGGCCGTCAGCGCCACGGTGAAGTGTGCGTTCTGCGTCGAGAGCGCGGCGGCGAGCACGGCCACCACCAGGGTCCGGCCTTCATGGCCGCCGATGGCCCGCACCAGCCACTGGGGCGGCGCGCCGGTGCCGCCGCGAATGCGATACACCGTGTCGTAGTGATGGTAGGCGACCGCCGCGACGAGGCCGAAGGCCGCGGGCAGTGCCCCGTCCGCGTCGGACCGGGCCGCCAGCACCAGGACGGTGCAGTACTCGGCGGCCCTGAACACCGGCGGGACGAGCCAGTCGAGGGGGCCCTTGAGGGGCCGCCCGACCGCGAGGCCCGAGGTGACGACGTACGCCAGGGCGGCCACGGCGGGCCAGAGCCCGCCGAAGGGGGCGCAGGCGGCGGTCGCGACCACGGCCGCGCCGCCGAGCACGGCGATCGCCAGGGGGACGTAGGTGGGGAGCCGGCGCACCGCGCCCTTGGTGGCGGCTGCCACGCCCTGGGCGAGCGGCCCGCTGTCGGCGAGTTCGGCGAGCGCGCGGGCGGCCCGGTCGGTGCGGCGCGCCTTGCGGGTCAGCGAGCGCAGGACACGGCCGGCGGTCGTGTAGAGAGCGGCGAGGGCGCAGCCGACGAGCAGCGCGTAGAAGACGATCCTGGGCGTGGTCACCGCGGTCAGCACGGCGATCATCGCCCAGCGCTCACCGATCGGCAGCACGATCATCCGCCGCACCCAGACCGTCCAGCCACGGCTGTCGAGCCGGTCGGAGAGGGCCGCGGTGGGGCTCGTATTGGACTGCGCGTCGTGGTTCGCCTCGTTGAAGGAGAAGTCCACGACATGGCGGGTGATCTGGAGCACCATCGCGCCGAGCGCCAGCGCCCATACGTCGTCCCCGCCACGGGCCGCGCCGAGCGCCAGGCCCGCGTAGTACGCGTACTCCTTGGCCCGGTCGAAGGTCGCGTCGAGCCAGGCGCCCAGCGTCGAGTACTGCAGCGAGTAGCGGGCGAGCTGCCCGTCGGTGCAGTCCAGGACGAAGGAGAAGAGGAGGAGCACACCGGCCGCGATGTATCCGCCGCGGGTGCCGGTCGCCGCGCAGCCCGCCGCGATCAGCGCGGTGATCAGCGAGGCGGTGGTGACCTGGTTCGGGGTGAAGCCCCGGCGGGCGCACCAGCGGGCGAGGTAGCGCGAGTACGGGCTGATGCAGAAGGTGGTGAAGAAGCCGTCGCGGGACTTCACCGCGGTACGCAGCCGTACGGCCTCCTCGTCGACGGCGGCGACTGCGGCGCGGGCCTGGTCGCGTTCGGCGTCGCCCGTGGGGACGGCCGCGATCAGCGAGCCGAGCTCGGGCCGCTGCACGGTGGTGCCGTCGGCGTCGAGTGCGGCGGCGACGGCGTCGGTCCCCGCCGGTGCGGTGCGCACGGCGCGGAGCAGTGCGGCGCGGGCCTCGGGCTGCGCGGTCAGCGCGCCGGGGGCCGCGGCTGCGGGGAAGCGGGGGTCGGTCAGCGCGAGGCGCAGGGAGTGGACGTGGCCGACGAAGCGCGGGTCGACGAGCGCGATGCGCTCACCGGCGGGCGTCGCGTCGAGCAGCTGAGCTGTCTCATCCGCGTCGGCGGCGGACCGTACATCGAAACCCAGCGACCGCAGGTCGCCTTCGAGCGGCGATCCGGGTACCGGCGGGCCGATGAGGATGGCGGTCGACAGACGGACTCACTCCTTGGAACTGACCTGGGCGGCATGCGAGATTCCGACCCGGTCACGGGCAGGAGACATGTCGGCAGAGGCTATCGGATGAACGGAAGCGAGAATTCACCGCCCGTTCACGCCCCGATCGGGCGGGCACGGGGCGCGGGCAACCCGCTGCGATCATCTTGGTCGATCAATGCCCCGGCCGACAAACCGTGTTCCCGCCGACCACCACCCGGGGCCTGTCCCGCACAGGCCCTAGGGTGAGCGATATGACATGGCTGATCACAGGTGGTGCGGGTTATATCGGGGCGCATGTGGCGCGAACCATGGTGGCGGCGGGTGAGCAGGTCGTCGTACTCGACGACGTCTCGTCCGGCATCGCCGACAGACTGCCCCCAGAGGTGCCGCTGGTGCGCGGTTCGGTGCTCGACCGTGAGCTGCTCGACCGTACGCTCGCCGAGCACGCCGTCACCGGTGTGCTGCATCTCGCGGCTAAGAAGCAGGTCGGGGAGTCCGTCGAGCAGCCGCTGGTCTACTACCGGGAGAATGTGTACGGCCTGACCGTGCTGTTGGAGGCCGTCGTGGCGGCCGGGGTGCGGCGCTTCCTCTTCTCCTCCACCGCCGCCGTGTACGGCGTGCCCGAGGCGGAGCTCATCTCGGAGGACACCCCGTGCAACCCGATCAATCCGTACGGCGAGACCAAGCTGGCCGGAGAATGGCTGGTCAGGGCCGCGGGGCGGGCGCACGGCTTCTCGACCGCCTGTCTGCGGTACTTCAATGTGGCGGGCGCTGCGAAGCCGGAGCTGGCGGACATCGGTGTGTACAACATCATCCCGATGTTCTTCGACCGGATCACCCGCGGCGAGCCCATGCGGATCTTCGGGGACGACTATCCGACGCCGGACGGCACCTGTGTACGTGACTACATTCATGTCGCCGATCTCGCCGACGCCCATCTGTCCGTCGCGCGGTCGCTGACCGCGCGGGACGGTGTCGGGGATCTCACGGTGAACATCGGCCGCGGTGAGGGTGTCTCGGTGCGTGAGCTCGCCGATCTGGTGAGCGAGGTCACCGGTTTCGCCCAGCCGCCGGTGATCGAGGCGCGGCGGCCGGGTGACGCCGCGCGGGCCGTCGCGTCCTCGGAGCTGATCGCCAAGGAGCTTGGCTGGACGGCCAGGACCGGGGTGCGCGAGATGGTCGAGTCCGCGTGGGAGGGCTGGCTGCTTCACCACGCGGACGCGGGCCGGAACTGATCTTGTCAGGGCTCTGACCTGCGGTCATTTCCGCAGGTCAGAGCACATGACAACGGTGTTCAGTCTCGTGTTGCCACTACCCCCCGCCCGTAGTTCACTGGCCCCGGTCAGACCATTCACGGATCCGGGGAGGCGTCCCTCATGGGGGCTGGGCACGATCACGGGCACACTCACGGACCACCGCCCACGGGCACCGCGGCCGCCGCCTACAAGGGACGGCTGCGCATCGCGCTGGGCATCACGCTGACCGTGATGACGGTCGAGATCATCGGCGGTCTTGTCTCCAACTCGCTTGCCCTGGTGGCGGACGCGGCCCATATGGCGACGGACGCACTCGGGCTGACGATGGCCCTCCTCGCGATCTACTTCGCCAACCGCCCGGCCACCAAGAACGCCACCTTCGGCTACGCCAGGGCGGAGATCCTCGCGGCGCTGGCCAACTGTCTACTGCTGCTCGGGGTCGGCGGTTTCCTGCTCTTCGAGGCCATCGGGCGGTTCATCACCCCGGCCGAGACCAAGAGCGGGACGGCGATCGTCTTCGCCCTGGTCGGCCTCGTCGCCAACATGATCTCCCTCTCCCTGCTGGTCAAGGGGCAGAAGGAAAGCCTCAATGTGCGGGGCGCCTTCCTGGAGGTGGTCGCGGACACACTGGGCTCGGTGGCCGTGCTGATTTCGGCCGTCATCATCCTGACGACGGGCTGGCAGGCCGCCGACCCCATCGCCTCCCTGGTGATCGGCCTGATGATCGTGCCGCGCACCTGGAAGCTGCTGCGCGAGACGCTGACGGTTCTGCTGGAGGCCGCACCCCAGGGCGTGGACATGGGCGAGGTGCGCGCGCACATAGTGGAGCTGCCCGGGGTGGAGGACGTACACGATCTGCACGCCTGGACGATCACCTCCGGGATGCCGGTGCTGTCCGCCCATGTCGTCGTCAGCCAGGACGCCCTCGACTCGGTGGGGCACGAGAAGATGCTGCACTCCCTGCAGGGCTGCCTCGGGGATCACTTCGACGTGGAGCACTGCACCTTCCAGCTGGAGCCAAGCGGTCACGCCGAGCACGAGGCGAAGCTCTGCCACTGAACCGGCAGTCCGCCGAGGGTCGCGGGCTCGGCGGAGCGGTCCGTACCGAGCAGGCCGACATGGGTGAACTCCCCTACGCCGACGGGTCGTTCGACCTGGTGTGGGCGGAGAGCTCCGTGTACAGCATCGGCTTCGACACCGCCTTGCGCACCTGGGGGCGGCTGCTGGCGCCCGGCGGGTCCGCGTCGGGGACGCCCCCGCCCTGGCGCTCGCGGTGGCCCCCGGGCATCAGCGCCGGGGCGCGGGAGCTGCGGTCGTCAGGGCGGTGCTCGACGCGGCACGCGCGCGTGGCGAGCGGCTCGGCCTGGTGCTCGGGCACCCGGAGTACTACCCGAAGTTCGGCTTCGGGCGCGCTTCGGCGTACGAGATCCGTCCCGGCTTCGACGTGCCCGACGAGGCCATGATGGCCCTGGTGCTCGATGATTCGGCGCCGGTCGCGCAGGGCACGATCCACTACCCGACGGCCTTCGGAGTCTGACGCACATGTCTGCCCCCGCCGCGTGCGCGCGGCGGGGGCAGACATGCGGCAAGCCGTCGAAGTACGGACAAGACGCTTTTGTGCGGCAGACTTGAGGCCGGGAATCGAAGCGAAGGATGGTTATGCCGAGCACACCAGTCACCGCGGCGAACAGCTCGCCGAACGGCACAGTGGAAGAGATCTTGCTTGAGCTGGTCGACGAGGACGGCAATACCATCGGCACCGCGGAGAAGCTCTCCGCCCATCAGGCTCCCGGCCGGCTGCACCGCGCTTTCTCCGTCTTCCTCTTCGACGAGGCGGGCCGGCTGCTGATCCAGCGCCGCGCGCTCGGCAAGTACCACTCCCCCGGCGTCTGGTCCAACACCTGCTGCGGGCACCCCTACCCCGGGGAGTCGCCGTTCGCCGCGGCCGCCCGGCGTACGCACGAGGAGCTGGGCATCTCCCCGTCGCTGCTCGCCGAGGCCGGCACCGTCCGCTACAACCACCCGGACCCCGACTCGGGCCTGGTCGAGCAGGAGTACAACCACCTCTTCGTCGGCATGGCACAGGCTCCGCTGCGGCCCGACCCGCAGGAGGTCGGCGAGACGGCGTTCGTCACCGTGGACGAGCTGGCCGAGCGGCACGCGAAGGCCCCGTTCTCCGCGTGGTTCCACACCGTGCTGGACGCCGCGCGCCCGGCGGTCAGAGAGCTGACGGGGCCGGCGGCGGGCTGGTGAACGGCCCCGCCAGCGGCAGGGCGACCCGGATGACCTTGCCGCCGCTCGCGGTGTGCTCCATATCGCACACTCCGCCGGCCTCCAGGGTGATCTCCCGTACGAGCAGCAGCCCCCGCCCGCCGGTCTGCGCGTAGTCCCGCTCCAGGGCCTTGGGCCGGTAGGGGTGGTTGTCCTCCACGGACACCCTGATCCACTCCGTGCCGATCGCGACCTCGACGGCCAGCTCGGGCGAGAGCAGTGCCGCGTGCCGTACGGAGTTGGTGACCAGCTCGGAGACGATGAGCAGCAGTCCCTGCACCAACTCGTCGCGGACCGGGACACCTTGACGGTTCAGCAGATCGCGGACGGCGTGTCGGGCCTGGGGAACCGATACGTCGACCGCCGGGGCCGTGAACCTCCAGACCCCTTCGTATCCGGCCGGGGCAATCGAGACTGCCGGGGCATGGTCGGTGGAACCCTGTTCGCTCGTCACCACGCTTCGAGTGTTGGGAACGAGCTGGTCCGGACCGGGGATCTGAACACAAGTCAGCAGCAATCGACAGAATGTGACCGGTGCGCTTGCGGGATCGTCAGTTCTGCGACCGTTCCTGACCTTCTGATGATGCAGTCGGTGCATGCTCCCCGTGCGCCTCCGGCTTCTCCGTGGTCTCCGGCGCCATCTTCGTGGTGTCCGGGACCGCGGCGTCCGAAGTCATGCTGTCCGAGACCATGGTGACGATCCGGCGGCCACCCGTGCCGATCGCGACCAGGCCGAGCCCGTCGAAGAGCAGCGCGAGCGAGAAGAAGCAGCCCAGGACGTAGCGACTGCTGTGCGGCCAGTCGAAGAGCACCAGCAGACCAAGCAGCACACCGAAGGCGCCCTGCACGAGCGTCCAGCCGAACTGCGGGCCGCGCACCACCACGGAGCCGGCCAGCCGGAAGACACCGCCGGTCAGGAACAGCAGCGCGGCGAACATCGTCAGCGCCTCCGCCGTGCCCTCGGGGTGCCGGATGACGACGATGCCCGCCGCGAGGTTCAGCGCGGCGACCACCACGCCGAGCCAGAAGAAGTTCGAGCCGCGCGACTGGACCGCCTGCAGCAACCCCACGAGGCCGCCGATCAGCAGCAGCCAGCCGAAGAGAAGCATCGACGTCAGCGTGGCGACGCCCGTGTACACAAGGCCGACAAGACCTCCGAGTACCAGAATCACCCCGAGCAGCGTCAGCCAGCCGAAGCTGCGCTTGAGCTTCCTGCCCTCACCTGTCGGACCGGCCATGACCACTCCTCAGACAGCTGCGTCCACTTCTCGGCTCCTCATCGATCATAGGTTCGTACGGTCCGGATAGCATCCGGCCAATGGAGCCGCATCTGAAGCACAGCGTCATGGACGGGGTCGCCACCGTCGTCATCAGCAATGCGGCCAAGCGCAATGCCATGACCGCGCGGATGTGGCGCACGCTGCCCGGACTGCTTGAGCGGTTCGCCGATGACCCGGAGGTACGGGCGCTGGTGCTGACCGGGGCTGGGGACACCTTCTGCGCCGGTGCGGACATCTCCTCACTGCGCGCGGACTCCGGGGACGGCCGGTTGCCCGATGACGCCCCGCAGGATCTCGCGGTACGGGCCGAGGACGCCCTGGCCGCCTTTCCCAAGCCGACGCTCGCCGCCGTACGCGGCTACTGCGTGGGCGGGGGCTGCCAGCTCGCCGCGGCCTGCGATCTGCGGTTCGCCGAGCAGGGCGCGTCCTTCGGCGTCACTCCCGCGAGGCTCGGGATCGTCTACCCCGCGTCGTCCACCCGGCGGCTCGCGGCCCTGGTGGGGCCGTCGGCCGCCAAGTACCTGCTGTTCTCAGCCGAGTTGATCGACACCGAGCGGGCGCTGCGCACCGGTCTTGTCGACGAGGTGCTGCCCGCCGGGCAGCTCGACAAGCGGGTCGCCGAGTTCACCCGGGTGCTGGCCTCGCGCTCGCAGCTCACCCAGGCCGCCGCGAAGGAGTTCGTCGCGGGCCGGGCCGACCGTGCCCCCCACTGGGCTGGGCAGGCGCGCGGCAGCGGCGACACCGCGGAGGGGGTCGCCGCCTTCCTGGAGCGCCGCACGCCCCGCTTCACCTGGACTACTGGAGGTTGAAGCGGCTCCGCTCCCGCCACTCCGCGACCAGATCGGCCGGCGCCTTGTCGGGCGATCCGGCGTCGTAGGGCGGCTGGGGATCGTACTCAACCAGCAGCTGCACGCTCTGGGCATGCCGGTCGCCCGCGATCCTGCCGCTCAGGGTGAGCCCCATGTCGATGCCGGACGAGACCCCCGCGGCGGTGACGTACTTGCCGTCGATGACGACCCGCTCCCCGGTCGGCTCGACACCCAGGGCCTTCAGGCCGTCGAGGGCCAGCCAGTGCGAGGTGGCCCGGCGGCCGGTGAGCAGTCCGGCCGCGGCGAGCAGCAGCGAGCCCGTACAGACCGAGGTCGTCCAGGTGGTGGTGGCGTCGACGGCGCGCAGCCAGCCGAGCAGCGTCTCGTTCTCCATCTGGTCCGACTGACCCGGGCCGCCCGGCACGACGACGATGTCGGGGCTCGTGACGTCGGCGAACGTATGGGTCGCGACCAGCGCGAGCTGGCCCCTGTCGTTGGGCACAGGACCGGTCCGCTCGGCGACGAAGACCACCTCGGCGTCCGGCAGGCGGCAGAGGATCTCGTACGGGCCGACGGCGTCCAGCGCGGTGAAGCGGTCGAAGAGCGGGATGGCGATCTGCGTCATGGGGTCCTTCTCCTGGGCTGGTCGGGTGGGTGGTGGCGGTCAGTTGGTCGCTGTCCGCAATGACGAGTACCCCACCTTTACTGCCATGCGGGCCCACCACTTCCAAGCGTACCGACCAGTCGGTAACGTACGGGTATGACCTCTCTGCCCGCGCGCGCCGGCCGCCGCTGCCACAACGCCCTCAATCCGCTGCACTCGACGGTGTACTTCTCCCCGGACTTCGCCAAGGAGCTCGCCGGAGTGGGCGTCGAGGACAACAACGCCGCCTATTTCGCGGGCCGCGCCGCCGCCATGGGCGCGGTCGGGCCCGGCGTGATCACCGCCACCTTCTACAACTTCAGCCATGAGCTCGTCGCCCGCCACGTCCCCGAGGTGTGGCGGACCGCCTCGCCCGAGACCGTGCTCGCGGCGCGGCTGCGCGCCGCCGACAGCACCCTGCGGCGGCTGCTCGGCGCGCAGGCCGTGGCCTCCGACCTGATGGCGGAGGCGGCCGGGCTCGCCCTGCGCGCCACCGAGGCGTGCACCCGGCACGCCCGCCCGCTGTACGCCGCGCACGCCGATCTGCCGGTGCCCGAGCAGCCCCACCTCGCGTACTGGCACGCCGCGACGCTGCTGCGCGAGCACCGCGGCGACGGCCACCTGACCGCGCTGCTCGGCGCCGGGCTCGACCCGCTGGAGGCGCTGGTCAGCCATACCGCCACAGGCAAGGGCATGTCTCCCCGCTGGGTCCTGGCCACCCGCGGCTGGCGCCGGACGGACTGGGACGCGGCGTCCGGACGGCTGCGGGAGCGCGGGCTGCTGGACGGCGAAGGCGCCCTGACCGAGGCCGGCGTACAGCTGCGGCAGGAGCTGGAGGAAACGACGGACCGGCTCGACGCGGCGCCGTACGAGCACCTGGGCGCGGCAGGCGTCGAGCGGCTCACCGAGGTGGGGCGCGTCTTCCTCGGAGCCGCGCTCGGGGCGGGCGCCTTCCCCGCCGATCTGAACGGCTGACCGCCCATGGCCCCGGTGATGGGGCAGGCCCGGTCCGCGAAGTTTGCACGCGGATATCACGGCAACCCGTACTGATGTCGAGAACGAGACACCGAGACATCAGGAGGTACAACATGCTGCGTGCGATAGGAGACGTATTCCGTACGGTCGGCTCAGCCATCGCCACGGTAGTGACACTGCCGTTCCGGCTGGTCGCCAAGCTGTTCGGCGGTGCGTCGAGCACCGCTTCGCGCGGAGGGCGCCGGGCCTGATCGGCCGGTGGGCGCGCGACAGCGGACCCGACAACCCTGCACAATGCAGGCTCAGGCACAGCCCGCGGGAGAAGGCGAGTCGGGAACATCGTGACGACGTCCATCGAAGGCAGTATCGCCGAGGAACTCGGCGTAAAGGAGCGGCAGGTCAGGGCCGCCGTCGAGTTGCTCGACGGCGGTTCGACCGTGCCGTTCATCGCTCGTTACCGCAAGGAAGCGACCGAGGAGCTCGACGATGCGCAGCTGCGCACCCTTGAGGAGCGGCTGCGGTATCTGCGCGAGCTGGAGGAGCGACGGGCCGCGGTCCTGGAGTCCGTACGCGAACAGGGCAAGCTGGACCAGGCCCTTGAGGCACGGATCAGGGCCGCCGACACCAAGGCCCGGCTGGAAGACATCTACCTGCCGTTCAAGCCCAAGCGCAGGACGAAGGCACAGATCGCGCGTGAGGCGGGCCTGGAGCCGCTGGCCCTGGGCCTGCTCGGCGACCCGGGCCGCGATCCACTGGCCGTGGCCGCCACGTTCGTGGACGCCGACAAGGGCGTCGCGGACCCCGCCGCCGCGCTGGAGGGCGCGCGGGCGATGCTCACCGAGCGCTTCTCCGAGGATGCCGACCTGATCGGCGAGGTCCGCGAGCGCATGTGGTCGCGGGGCCGGCTGGCCGCCAAGGTCCGGGCGGGCAAGGAGGAGGCGGGCGCCAAGTTCGCCGACTACTTCGACTTCGCCGAGCCCTTCACCGCGCTGCCCTCGCACCGGGTACTGGCCATGCTCAGGGGCGAGAAGGAGGACGTGCTCGACCTGGTCCTGGAGCCGGAGGAGCCGTCCGACGAGCCCGGTCCTTCCGCGTACGAGGCCATGGTCGCCCACCGCTTCGGGATCACCAACCAGGGCCGCCCCGGCGACAAGTGGCTCGGCGAGACCGTGCGCTGGGCGTGGCGGACCCGGATCCTGGTGCACCTCGGGATCGACCTGCGGCTGCGGCTGCGCACGGCCGCCGAGGACGACGCGGTCAAGGTCTTCGCGGCGAACCTTCGTGACCTGCTCCTCGCGGCCCCCGCGGGCACCCGCGCCACGCTCGGACTCGACCCCGGTTTCCGTACCGGCGTGAAGGTCGCCGTCGTGGACGCGACCGGCAAGGTCGTCGCGCAGGACGTGATCCACCCGCACGTCCCGCAGAACAGGTGGGACGAATCGCTCGCCAAGCTGGCGCGCATCTCCAAGGACCACAATGTCGAGCTGATCGCGATCGGCAATGGCACGGCGTCCCGCGAGACCGACAAGCTCGCCGGTGAACTGTGCGAAAAGCACCCGGAGTTGAACCTGACGAAGGTGATGGTCTCGGAGGCCGGCGCGTCCGTGTACTCGGCGTCCGCCTTCGCCTCGCAGGAGCTGCCGGACCTCGATGTCACGATCCGGGGCGCGGTGTCGATCGCGCGCCGGCTCCAGGATCCGCTGGCCGAGCTCGTCAAGATCGACCCCAAGTCGATCGGTGTCGGCCAGTACCAGCACGACCTGTCCGAGGTGAAGCTGTCGCGCTCGCTCGACGCGGTCGTCGAGGACTGTGTGAACGGGGTGGGCGTCGACGTCAACACCGCGTCCGCACCGCTGCTTTCGCGGGTCTCGGGCATCGGGTCCGGGCTCGCCGAGAACATCGTCTCGCACCGGGACGCCAACGGCCCGTTCCGGTCCCGCAAGGGTCTCAAGGACGTGGCACGGCTCGGCCCCAAGGCGTACGAGCAGTGCGCGGGCTTCCTGCGGATCCAAGGGGGCGACGACCCGCTCGACGCGTCGAGCGTGCACCCCGAGGCGTACCCCGTGGTGCGGGCGATGGTGAAGAGCGCGGGCAGCGGGGTCGGCACGCTCATCGGCAACGCGCCGGTGCTGCGGTCGCTGAAGCCGGCCGACTATGCGAACGAGAAGTTCGGGCTGCCCACGGTCACGGACATCCTGCGGGAGCTGGAGAAGCCGGGTCGCGACCCGCGGCCCGCGTTCAAGACGGCGACCTTCAAGGAGGGCGTCGAGAAGCTCGGCGACCTGGTGCCCGGGATGGTGCTCGAAGGTGTCGTCACGAACGTCGCGGCGTTCGGTGCGTTTGTGGACGTCGGCGTCCATCAGGACGGTCTGGTCCATGTGTCTGCGCTGTCCAAGACCTTCGTCAAGGACCCGCGGGACATCGTCAAGTCCGGCGACGTCGTCAAGGTCAAGGTCATGGACGTGGACATTCCGCGCAAGCGGATCTCGCTGACGCTGCGGCTGGACGACGATGCGTCGCAGCCGGGCGGCGGTGGCGGTGGTGGTGGTGGTGGCGGCCAGAAGCGTGAGCGTGGCTCGGCCGGCTCGGGCGGTGGCTCGGGTGGCCGGGCGCCGCAGCAGCGGCAGGGGCGGCCGCAGCAGCGTGGGGGCGGGAGCGGTGGAGGTGGCGGCGGTGGAGGTGGCCGTCCGGCGCCTGCTCCGGCGAACAGCGCGATGGCGGATGCGTTGCGCAAGGCAGGGCTTACGGACCCGAAGCGGGGCTGAGGCGGGAGCGGGTGCGGGTGCGCGGGGCTTGTCCCCTACCCGCCCCTTCCCGTGACTGAGGCTCCGCCCCAGACCCCGGTCCTCAATCGCCGGACGGGCTGAAAGTTTCCGGATGCGGCGCAAATTCAGCCCGTCCGGCGATTGAAGACACGCCCGAAGGGCGTCCGGGGTTCCGGGGGCTTCCCTCGCCACGCGGCGGCAGCTGCCAAATGTCACAGCGAAGGGGCGGGTAGGGGACAGCGCCGCAGGCACCCGCCCCCCACCCCACCCCTCAGTGCTCGTGCACCTTGCCGTCCGTCACCTCGACGCGCCGCGTCGTGCGGACCGCGTCCAGCATCCGGCGGTCGTGCGTGACCAGCAGCAGCGTGCCCTCGTACGTGTCGAGCGCCGACTCCAGCTGCTCGATCGCCACCAGGTCCAGATGGTTCGTCGGCTCGTCCAGGACCAGCAGATTCACGCCCCGGCCCTGCAGCAGCGCCAGCGCAGCCCGGGTCCGCTCCCCCGGTGAGAGCGTCGTGGCGGGGCGCAGGACGTGGTCCGCACGGAGGCCGAACTTGGCCAGCAGAGTACGTACCTCCGCCGGTTCGGTGTCCGGGACCGCCGCACAGAACGCGGCCAGGAGTGTCTCCGTGCCGTAGAAGAGGCCACGGGCCTGGTCGACCTCGCCGACCACCACCCCGGGGCCGAGCGTCGCGTATCCCGCGTCCGGCGTCAGCCTGCCGAGCAGGACGGCGAGCAGTGTGGACTTGCCCGCGCCGTTGGCTCCGGTGATCGCGACCCGGTCCGCCCAGTCGATCTGCAGTGACGCCGGGCCGAAGGTGAAATCGCCGCGGCGCACCTCGGCTTCCCGCAGGGTCGCCACGACCGCCCCGGAGCGCGGCGCCGTCGCGATCTCCATGTGCAGCTCCCACTCCTTGCGGGGCTCATCGACCGTGTCCAGGCGCTCGATCATGCGCTGGGTCTGGCGGGCCTTCGCCGCCTGCTTCTCGCTGGCCTCGCTGCGGGCGTTGCGGCCGAGCTTGTCGCTGTCGGTCGCCTTGCGGCGGGCGTTCTTGACGCCCTTGTCCATCCAGGAGCGCTGCATGTGGCCGCGCGCTTCGAGACCCGCCTTCTTGTCGGCGTACTCCTCGTACCCCTCGCGGGCGTGCCTGCGGGCCGTCTCCCGCTCTTCGAGATACGCCGAGTAGCCGCCGCCGTAGAGCGTGATCTGCTGCTGGGCGAGGTCGAGCTCCAGGACCTTGGTGACCGTGCGGGTGAGGAACTCGCGGTCGTGGCTGATGACGACGGTTCCGGCGCGCAGTCCGGCGACGAAGCGCTCAAGCCGCTCCAGGCCGTCCAGGTCGAGGTCGTTGGTCGGCTCGTCGAGCAGGAAGACGTCGTAGCGCGACAGCAGCAGCGAGGCGAGGCCCGCGCGGGCGGCCTGGCCGCCGGAGAGCTCGGACATCGGCCGGTCGAGGCCGACGGTCAGACCGAGCGAGGCAGTGACCTCCTCGGCCCGCTCGTCGAGGTCCGCGGCGCCGAGGTCCAGCCAGCGCTCCAGGCTGGTGGAGTACGCGTCGTCCGCGCCCGGCGTCTCGTCGACGAGTGCCTGTGTCGCCTCGTCCAGCGCGAGCTGCGCGGCGGCGACTCCCGTACGCCGGGCGAGGAAGGCCCGTACCGTCTCGCCCTCGCGCCGTTCGGGCTCCTGCGGGAGGTGGCCGACGGTGGCGGTGGGCGGCGAGAGCCTCAGCTCGCCGTCCTCGGGGGTGTCGAGCCCGGCGAGGAGGCGCAGCAGGGTGGATTTGCCCGCGCCGTTGACTCCGACGAGACCGATCACGTCGCCGGGTGCGACGACCAGGTCGAGGCCGGAGAAGAGTGAGCGGTCGCCGTGGCCCGCGGCGAGATCTTTGGCGACGAGAGTTGCAGTCATCAGGCCACGGATCCTATCGAACGGCCCTTGGGGCTCAGCGCACCATGGGGGCGACGAGCACGCCTCCCATCGTGCGCGCCACGATGAAGGACCGCCCCTTCGTCGCCTGCTCGTCAAGGACGATCCGGTGCTTGCCCGGCTCCAGCATGTCGTCGAACACGTCATGAGTGTGGGTCCGGTGCAGGCGGTCCAGGCGGTACGAGATCAGCTGCACCCGGCAGGTCGAGGTGACCTCCACACCCGCCTCGCCCTCGACGGCGACCAGCCGGGTCAGGCGGCGCTGCTCCAGTGGGCTGCGGTCCAGGGCCTGCTCGATCTGGGCGACGAGCAGCGGGATGATGGGCGCCAGCCCGTCGACGTAGGCGACGTCCGCACCGGCCCGCGCGAAGGCGGCCTGCACGGCCGTACGCTCCTCGTCGTCGACCGACTGCCCGAAGGCCACCGCTCCGTACTCCCGCAGCTCCTCGTCGGGGGCGTGCGCCGCGTCATGGGTGATGTCCGCGCCGATGTTGATGATGCGCAGGGCCGCGGCGAGCTTGGCGAGGACCGCGACGCGGGCGCCGATCAGCAGGACTCGGCGGCGGGCGGGCGGCTCGTCGGCGCCGGTCGCCAGCCGCTCCAGTGCGGCGCGGTACTGCTCGCCGTCGAAGCGGAAGGGGCCTATCCCGTGGTAGCCGTTCATCTCCAGGTCGGCGGTCTCGCTCGTCTGCCAGGCGAAGTCGCGCCAGACGAAGTCCTTCCCCGCCCGTTCGATGACGGCGGTGACCGCTCCGCACTCCAGGCCCTCGCACTCGGGGCAGCCGTAGATGATGTACCGGCCGCCGGCCAGCGGTGCGTCCGCTTCGAGCAGCAGGCTGCGCACATGCTCGGTGAAGATGGCGGGCGGTACGTCGGAGGCGAGCGGGGAGACGGCGTCGAGGTCGGAGAGCCGGTACAGCAGGGGTCGGCCGTCGACGACGAAGTCCATGAATTCACGGTGTACTTGGTAGGCGCCGTTGCTGAGGACTCCCCCGGCGCGCATCGCAGGAGCCAGCCCGAAGGTCGCGTACTCGACAGACATGTCCTGAGTATCCCCACGGATGACGTGTGGTGAGCGCGGCATCACACATTCCGTCGGCGTCCGTCCCCCGGAGTTCGACCGGAGATCGACCGGACACCCCCTAGGGTCCGTCCATGAGCAGCGAAGTGATCGTGGTGGGCGGCGGAGTGATCGGGCTGACGACGGCCGTGACTCTCGCGGAAAGTGGCACTCAGGTACGGGTGTGGAGCAGGGAGCCGGTGGACGCGACGACGTCCGCGGTGGCGGGTGCGCTGTGGTGGCCGTATCGCATCGAGCCCGAGGAGCGGGTGGGCGCCTGGTCGCTAGCCTCACTGCGGGTGTACGAGCAACTGGCGCGCTCCCCCGACGAGACGGGTGTGCGGCTGACGGCGGGGGTCATGGCGGACACCGCACTGGCCGGTCTCGGGCCGTGGGCCGCCGAAGTACCGGGGCTGCGGGAGGATCCGTACGGTCTGCGGGCCTCGCTCCCCCTGATCGACATGCCCGCGCATCTGCGGTATCTGCGCAGGCGGTTGGAGGCGGCCGGGGGTGTGCTGGAGCGGCGCGCCGTCACGCGCCTCGACGAGGCGGGTCCCGTCGTCGTCAATTGCACCGGCCTCGGGGCGCGCGAGTTGGTGCCGGACCTCGAAATGGCTTCGGTGCGCGGCCAGTTGGTGGTGGTCGAGAATCCGGGTGTCGACACGTGGTACGTGGCGGCCACGCACGGCGCGGAGTCGGTGTATCTCTTTCCGCAGCCGTACGGTCTGATCCTCGGCGGCACCGCCCAGGAGGACAACTGGGACACGGACCCCGATCCGGCGGTCGCGCGGGCGATCGTGGAGCGCTGTTCCCGGGTCAGGCCCGAGGTGGCGGACGCCCGGATCCTGGAGCATCGCGTCGGGCTGCGTCCGGTGCGCACGGGCGGGGTGCGGCTGGCGGCGGAGCGGTTGCCTTCCGGGGCGCTGTGCGTGCACAACTACGGGCACGGGGGCGCGGGAATCACCGTCGCGTGGGGCTGCGCGCGGGATGCGGCACGGCTGGCCGCGGGCTGAGGAAAGGCGGGAGCGGGCGGGGCCGCCGGCCGCGCCGCGCGAGCGGCACCGCACGGTCGGCGGCCACCGTCTCAGGAGCGCCCTGCGTGCTCCTCTTCCCCGTTCGTGCCTGTTTCGCCGTTGGTGTCGCCGGTGCCCGGGCCGATCTGGAGCTCGAAGTCACCGTCGTACTGCTCATGGCCCGCGATCACGGCCGTCTCGATGGCTTCCACGCCCTTCTCGCCCCGCACGATCAGCGGGTCCCTGTGCAGGTCACGCATCAGCGCGAAGCACATGCCGATCATCACGACGGCGAATGGCGCCGCTACGAGGATCGTCAGATTCTGCAGTCCGGCCAGTGCGTTGCTCTCGCCGTCGCCGATGAGCAGCATCACGGCCGCGACCGCGCCCGTGAGCACACCCCAGAAGATGACCACGAGTTTGCTGGGCTCGAAGGAGCCCTTCTGCGAGAGCGTGCCCATCACGATGGAGGCCGCGTCGGCGCCCGAGACGAAGAAGATGCCCACCAGGATCATGACGAGCAGGCTCGTCGCGGTGGCGATGGGGTACTCCTGGAGTACGCCGAAGAGCTGGCCCTCGGAGGTCGTCTCGTCGGTGAGCTTTCCGGCTTCCTGCAGCTTCATGGCCGTGCCGCCGAAGACGGCGAACCACAGCAGGCTGACGGTGCTCGGCACCAGGATGACTCCGCCGACGAACTGACGGATCGTACGGCCGCGGCTGATCCTGGCGATGAACATGCCGACGAAGGGCGTCCAGGAGATCCACCAGGCCCAGTAGAAGACCGTCCAGCTGCCCAGCCAGTCCGCTACGTCCTTGTTGCCGGTCGCCTCGGTCCGTCCGATGAGTTGCGGCAGATCACCCAGATACGCGCCCAGGGAGGTCGGCAGCAGGTCGAGGATGAAGATGGTCGGGCCCACGACGAAGACGAACAGGATCAGCAGTCCGGCCAGCACCATATTGATATTGGACAGCCACTGGATGCCCTTCTCCACACCGGTGACGGCGGAGCCGACGAATGCGATGGTGAGCACGGCGATGATCGTGACGAGCAGGCCGGTGCCCACCGTCTTCTTCCAGTCCAGCTCCTGGACTCCACTGCCGATCTGCAGGGCGCCGAGGCCCAGCGAGGCGGCGGAGCCGAAGAGCGTGGCGAAGATCGCGAGGATGTCGATCGCCCTGCCCACACCGCCGTTGGCGTGCTTCTCGCCGATGAGCGGGGTGAAGACCGCGCTGATCGTCTGGCGCCTGCGACGCCGGAAAGTGCTGTACGCGATGGCGAGACCGACCACCGCGTAGATCGCCCACGGGTGGAGCGTCCAGTGGAACAGGGTGGTGGCCATCGCCGTCTGCATGGCCTCCGCCGAAGTGGCGGGGTCGGTGCCGGGCGGGGGCGAGCTGAGGTGCGAGAGAGGCTCGCTGACGCCGAAGAACATCAGGCCGATGCCCATACCGGCGCTGAACATCATCGCGACCCAGGACACCGTGCGGAACTCGGGCTTCTCCCCCTCCTCGCCGAGGGTGATCTTCCCGTAGCGGCTGATGGCGAGCCACAGCGCGAAGACGACGAAGCCGGAGGCGGCGAGCATGAAGGCCCAACCGCCGTTGTGCATCAATCCCTTCAGGAGCTTGCCCGAGACGCTTTCCAGCTGCTCGGTCGCCACGGCGCCCCAGACCACGAAAGCCACCGTGAAGGCGGCGGTGACGCCGAACACGATGCGGTCGGTCTGGGGAGCCGGGGTGAAATGAGGGCTGCCGGGAAGGTGGACAGGTACTTCCGCCTTCCCCGCATCACTCGTATGTGGTTCGTCGTGCGTCACAGGCGGTACCTCTCACAGGGGATCGTTTCAGTCACCGCTACCCCGTAGCACAGGTGCTGCACATCACAACTGACTAACAGCGAGTGTCGGGCCGACCGATAGCGAGGTGATACGCCGCGCGCTCGTCGAGCAGCGATACGACCAGGTCACGCAGACTCTGACGCAACGATACGAACGCACCCGGGCCGTCACGCTCCGACACGACACCGTGCAGAGCGAGTTCATCCTTGACGTCCGCGTACTGCGCCTCTGTGAGCCGGTAGCCGCAGGGCGGGTCCTGGATGATCTCGGCGGGCTCGGCCGGGTCATTGTCGGCGCCGCCGAGGTACACGGGACCGCGGTCGGCGTAGCCCGCCAGCCGCGCCAGGCTCGTGGCTGTCTCGATCCGGCCACGCCGCTGCCCGACGAAGGTGAACGCACCGTCGAGGGCTGCCAGTTGGGAGTCGACGCGGCGCCGGTTGTTGAGGGCCGGGTCCTTCTTCTCCGCGTCGGTGAGGGCGTCGACGCGGGTCTCCACCAGGAGCCCCACGGAGTGCTTGGCGCCCGCCGTGTTGCGCAGGATGCGCTCCTGGCCGTCGCCCGCCACCTGCTTGACCGGTTCCCCCGTCACCGGGTCGGTCCAGATCCCGTAGATGCCGGTGCTGAATCCGGCGTCCTCCGCGCCGGGCCGCACATATGACTCCGAGAGCGTGCGGGCCTCCGCGTGCACCCGGTCGTCGGTGTTGAGGTTGCGTGGCCACAGCGCCAGCAGGTCCTTGTCGTAGTACGGCACGGTCGCGCCGTACTCGTGCAGGTCGTACACGACGTCCGGGCGGTGGTCCCGCAGGACTGCAGCCATGGCGCGGCCCTCGGCGGTGCGCAGGGCGATGTGGTCCCTGTTGATATCGACCCCGTCGGAGTTGCCGCGGGTGTCGGCGGCGCGGCCGTCGGGGTTGGCGGTGGGGATGACAAGGACCGTGGTGCGCTTGAGGAAGTCGCGGGTCTGCTTGTCCTTGGCGTACGCGAGGTCCCGCACCCGCGTCAGACAGGCTTCGCGGCCGGAGGGTTCGTCGCCGTGCTGGGAGCAGATCAGCAGCGCGGTGTTGGGGGTGCGGTGCGTGCCGATGCGTACAAGCTGGAGCGGGCGGCCCTGCTTCGTGGCGCCGATCGCCGACATCGTGACGCGCTCGCTCCCGCGGTCGACGGCCGCCAGGAACTTCTGCTCCTCGGGCTGGGTGGTCCAGCGCGCGCCATCGCTGTTCTCGAACCCGGTTCGGGGTGGTGCGGGCGTGGCCTGTGCGGGCGCCGCGAGGAGCGGGGCCGCGAGGGCCACGGCTGTGACGCCGAGCGCCAGGGCGCGGATTCCGGCGAGCATCAGCGGGTGCCTCCCGGGATGGGACGGATGGAACGCGGTTCGGCGACGCCGTCGAGGAGTGCGCCGGACGAAGTGTGCGCGCCTGAGCCCGCGGTGGCGCGGGCGAATGCCTTGTCGCCGCCGACGAACGGGAGCTTGGCACCCGTACGGTGCAGGTCGATGCCCAGGGTCGGGGTGGTGGACGGCGGGTCGATGAGCCCGGCGTCGGTGCCGCCGACGATCAGCGCGAGCCGGTGGCCGGCCGGGACGACATGGTCGCTCGCGGCGAGGTCCAGGGTGATCGTGTACTGCTTGCCGGGCGTGAGGGGGCGGCCCTTGCCCGGGTCGGCGTAGGTGCCCAGGTCGGCCCAGCCGCGGCTGAAGACGGTGTAGTCGACGTCCGCGGTCTTGGCCGCGGTCTCCTTGAAGCAGGAGCTGTCACCGGCGGTGCTCGGGCCCCAGCAGGTGCGCTCGGGGAGGGTGCTGATGCCCTCGCCCGCGGCGGCGTAGTCGCGGATGGTGTCGGGGCCGAGGTCGACGAGGACCGCGGAGAGGTGGGTGGTCGACGTGGAGGGCGTCGCGGTGACCGTCACCTTGGAGGATCCCGACAGCCGCAGGTCGCGGGTGAGCGGCTTGGTGGTGAATCCGGCCTTGTTCGGGGTGGAGCGGTCGATCTGCGCGGCCCAGTCGGTCTCGCTCAGGCTGGGGTCGTCGGTGAAGGTCTCGGTGGCGCCGGGCTTGGCGCGCTTGAGGCCGAGGGTGCCGACGCCGGGCGCGGCGCCCTTGCCGGGGCGCACGGTGGTGGCGTCGGTGGAGCGGGGCGGCCAGACCTTGTCGGTGGACCACTGGCCGGGGGCGCGTTCGATGTCGGCCATCGGCTCGCGGTCGATGCCGTTGTCGTAGCCCAGGAGTTCATGGTCGAACCAGCGGTGCAGGGTCTTGACCCAGTCTCCGCGGCGGAAGTCGAAAGGATCGACGTGACCGGTCTGCGACAGCCAGATCTTGCGGTCCACGCCCTCGTCGGCGAGCGCGTCCCACCACTGGCCGAAGTGCTTGGTGCGGACGTTGAGGTCCTGCATGCCGTGGACGACGAAGACGGACGCCTCGACCTTGTCCGCGTCCGGCACATGGTTGCGCTCGCTCCACAGCGGGGTCCAGTCACCGGTGCGCGGCGCCTCGTCGATCAGCTTCTGCTGGACGGCTTTGCAGCGCGTCCGGGCCTCGGGGCTCTCCACGTAGTCCGACAGCCACTCGGGGCCGCTGTCGTAGAGCGGGGCGCCCTGGGCGAAGTAGTAGTCGTACCACGAGGAGATGGCGCCGATCGGGACGATGGTCTTGAGGCCCTCGACGCCGGTCGCCGCGACGCCGTTGGCGACGGTGCCGTCGTAACTCTTGCCGATCATCCCGGTGTTGCCGTTGGTCCAGCCGGCCTTGGCGGGCGCGCCGCCGGTGCGGGTGGTGTACGCCTTGCCGCGCCCGTTCAGCCAGTCGACGACGGCCTTGGCGGACTGGACGTCGGAGCGGCCTCCGACATCGACGCAGCCGTCGGAGCGGTTGGTTCCGGCGAGGTCGACGGCGACAAAGCCGTAGCCGCGGGGCACGAAGTAGTTGTCGTAGTAAAGCGGGAACTGGACCGGCTTGCCGTTCGCGTCGTACGTCTTCTTCTGGCTCTCGTTGCCGCGCCCGCAGCATGCGTAGTACGGGCTGGCGTCCATGATCACCGGTATTTTACGGCCCTGCTGAGCGGGTTCCCTGGGCCGGACGATGTCGACGGCGACCCGGTCGGTCTTCCCGTCCGAGTCGCCGTCGATCCTGGTGTCCACCCACACGGACTCGCGTATCGCGTCGTCGTAGGAGTAGACGGGTTTGCTCTCCTTGGGCCCGGCCGCGGCGCCCTGGGCGCCCGCCGGGGAGATCAGTACGGCCATCATGGCGGCCGCGGCCACCGGTATGAGTCTGTGCCACTTCATTCGGGTGCCCCGCGCAGGTATCGGCATGGCCGGAAGGTACTCCGGTCAACTGCCGTGCAAAAGAGGGCAGCAGTGGACAGTGGGACGACCACACACCCCCTAACCGGTCGAGAGGTGACATGTCGGCCACATGGCAGTCAGGTGACAGGACCGACCATGGACATGACTGGTGACAGGAGGGCTGAATAGAGTGCGAACTGATCCTTCGGACTGACCACTTGGAGCATCCGTGCACCGCAGACTCATCGCCCCGAGCGCACTCGCTGCCTCTTTGCTCCTGACGATCCCGGCATCGGCCGCAACAAGGGGGGCTGGGGGACTTCCCCCCGGAGAACACAGCACTCCGGGCGCCCCGGGTATCGGCGACCCCTATTACCCGGCCAGCGGCAACGGCGGATACGACGTTTCCCACTACGACCTGCGCCTGAAGTACCAGCCCAAGACGGACCTGCTTGAGGGTACGGCGACGATCCTCGCCACCACCAAGCAGAACCTCTCCCGCTTCAACCTCGACTTCGGTCTCAAAGTGAGCGAGGTCCGGGTCAACGGCAAGAAGGCGACGTATCTCAAGGAGGGCGACCAGGAACTGGTCGTCACCCCTGCGTCGCCGGTGGAGAAGAACAAGACACTTGTCGTCGTCGTCCGTTATGCCGGAAAGCCCTCCGAGCTCAAGATCGGCGGCTACACGGCGTGGCACCGCACCCCGGACGGCGGTGTCGCCGCCCAGGAGCCCGACTCGGCCGTGTGGTGGTTCCCGAGCAACGACCACCCGCTGGACAAGGCGACGTACGACGTGTCGGTCTCGGTGCCGGACGGCACCCAGGCGATCAGCAACGGCGTACTCCAGTCGCAGAGCTCGAAGATCGGCTGGACGCGCTTCGCATGGCGCTCGAACAAGCCGCAGGCCAGTTATCTCGCGACGCTCGCGGTCGGCAAGTTCGACATCACCACCGACAAGACCGAGAGCGGCCTGCCCGTCCTCAACGCGTACAGCAAGGACCTCGGTGACAACGCGGGCGCGGCGCGCACCAGCATCGAGCGCACCGGGGAGGTCGCCGACTGGCTCACCGAGGTCTTCGGCCCCTACCCCTTCAATGCGCTGGGCGGTTACGTCCCCAATGTGACCAGCGGCTACGCACTGGAGACGCAGACCCGGCCGTTCTACAGCCCGCGGCAGTTCGCGAACGGCTCCAACGTCTCGGTCGTCGTCCATGAGCTGGCCCACCAGTGGTACGGCGACAGCGTCTCGGTCAAGGGCTGGAAGGACATCTGGATCAATGAGGGCTTCGCCCGCTACAGCCAGTGGCTGTGGTCGGAGAAGGAGGGCGAGGGCACCGCGCAGGAGCTCGCGGACTATGTCTACGAGACGCGCGCGGCCGACGACCCCTTCTGGACGGTCAAGCCGGGCGACCCAGGTGCGGACAAGCAGTTCGACATCGCCGTGTACGACCGGGGCGCGCTCGCAGTACAGGCGCTGCGCAACGAGGTCGGCGAAGAGGACTTCTCCAGGATCCTCAAGGGCTGGACGGCCAAGTACGCCTACGGCAACGCGAATGTGGGCGACTTTGTGAAGTACGCGGAGAAGGTCTCGGGCAAGCCCCTCGCCGAGCTCTTCGACACCTGGCTGTACGAGCCGTCGAAGCCGGCCGTCCCGGCCGCCGCCGACGCGCGGATCGCCCGCGCGAGCGGCGCGGACGCGAAGCCCGCGCAGCCCAAGTCGTGGAAGAAGATCGCCGCGACCAACTCGGTCCATGATCACGGCAAGGGTCACGGGCACGGCCACCGCTGACCGGTGGACACCGCGCCGTCGCCCCTTCAGAAGGGGCGACGGCGCGGTTGTCGTCGTAGACACCTCGTACACACCCGCTATGCGCGCGGTACGCACTCCCGCGTACCGTGGGCGGCCAGGCTCCTGGAAGCGCTCTCTGAAGATCGGTGCGACCCGGTAGCCTGCCATCCGGCAGCCCTCTCCCGCTGTCGCGCCAAGAGCCAGAGGAGCGTCCGCCTTGCCCGAGCAGTCCCCTGGGTCCCGCCCCACTCTGGAAGCTGTCGCGGCCCGTGCGGGCGTCTCCCGCGCCACGGCCTCCCGCGTCGTCAACGGTGGCGCCGGGGTGCGGCAGCCGCTGGTCGACAAGGTCCGCCGGGCCGTCGACGATCTGAGGTACGTCCCGAACCACGCGGCCCGCTCCCTGGTCACCCGGCGCAACGGCGCGGTGGGCGTGATCATCGCCGAGCCGGAGTTCCGGATCTTCTCCGACCCGTTCTTCGAGCAGCAGCTGCGCGGGATCAGCAGGGAACTGACGGCGCACGACTCCCAGCTGGTGCTGCTGTGGGTCGAGGGGCCCGGCGACTACGACCGCATCGCGCGCTACCTCGGCGGCGGCCATGTCGACGGCGCGCTCGCCTTCTCCCTGCACAACGACGACGAACTGCCCGCCGTCATCCGCCGAGTGAAGCTCCCGACCGTCTTCGGCGGGCGCCCCGGCTGGGCGGGCACCGACTCCGAGCGCGCGGTCCCGTACGTCGACTGCGACAACCGCGGCGGCGCCCGGCAGGCCGTGCACCATCTCGTCGCCCTGGGCCGCGAGCACATCGCGCACATCGCGGGCCCGCGCGACCAGACCTCCGCCCTCGACCGCATCGACGGCTACCGCGATGTGCTGCTCGACGCGGATCCGGCGCTGATCGCGCAGGGCGCCTTCACCGTGGAGAGCGGGGCCCTCGCCATGTCGGAACTCCTCGAACGCCGACCGGAGTTGGACGCGGTCTTCGCCGCCAACGACCTGATGGCCGCGGGCGCCCTGCGGGTGCTGCGCGAGCGGGGCCGGCGGGTGCCCCAGGATGTCGCGCTGGTCGGCTTCGACGACGTGATGCCGCTCGCGGAGTCGGCGGAGCCGCCATTGACGACGGTCCGTCAGGACATCGAAGGCATGGGCCGGTTGATGGTCAGGCTGCTGATGCGGGTGCTGAGCGAGAAAGGCAGCCAAGAGTCGGTCGCGCCGGCCTCGGTGATCATGCCGACCGAACTGGTGCGGCGGGCCTCGGCCTGAGGGCCGGGACCCGCCGCGTGGGTGTTACCGGTCAACGGACCGGTGGCGGAAGGTTGTTCACTGGAAGGGGATCACCAGCGCCGAACGGTCCGTGCCGGTCAGAATCTTCGCCGTTCCGTTGCCGATCGCGTTCCAGACCTCCAGGCGTACGATGCCGCCCTTGAGGGCGCCGAGTGTGCCGGTCGCCGACTTGAGGCCGCGGGCCTGCCCGTATTCCTCCCAGCCCGCCACCGGGTCGGTCGCGAAGTAGTTGTAGGTCTCGGTCCGTTCGAAGGTGCCGTCACCCGTGAGGTCGTAGCTGATCCTGGCCTGCTGGCCGAGACCGACCGCGGAGCCCGCATCCAGCTGGAGGCGGAACGAGGTGGACGCGCCGGCCTTGAGCGCGCCGGTGACATTCTCGACCTCGTACGTCTGCGGGGTGTGCGGGGTGCCGTCGTAGTTGCCGCCGCCCGCGGAGGCGATGGTGTCGCTGCCCGCCGTGGTGCCGATGGCGGTGGTGAGAGCTCCTCCGGTGCGCAGCTGGAAGGTGTTGCCGGTGGGCGGATCGGGATCCGGGTCCGGGTCGCCGCCACCGGTGCCCGTGCCGGTCGCCGTGGAGCGGGCCGGGACGGTGAGCTTGCCGCCGTCCGAGAAGGTCACCGTGCGGGCCGTGGAGCCGTGGTTGTGCGCGGCGTAGGTCCGTACCGTGCCCTTGGTGAAGACCGCGGAGGTCGGGATGTCACCGGCCACCGACGCGTCGGGGGCGCCGAGCGTGTCGAGCGTGCTGAGCCAGTGGTAGGTGTGCGCCTTGGACTCACCCTGCTCCGGGGTGTAACCCGCGTGGCCCGCGTCCCACTTGGCCTTCGCCGCTCCCGGGTCGGCGAACGACTGGAACTCCCAGAGGATGTCGCGCCATTCGACGGCCGGGCCGCCGTTCTCACGTTCCATCTCCGCGATATTGCGCCTGATCGCGTCCTTCTTACGACCGAGGTGCAGCGAACCGCCCGTCACCGGGAGGGCGTTGATGCCGTGGATCTCCTCGGGGTTGGCGGTCCACCAGGTGGCGTATGCCGCCCCGCTGCCCCACACCATGCCGACCGTGTCATGGCCGTAGGAGGACGGGAAGACCTGCTCGTCGGCGTCGAACCAGTACTGCGAGATCGCCTCCGCCTCGGTGGTCAGCAGGAACGTGCCGAGGTCGCGCAGCGAGGTGTCGCCGGTCGCGGCGCCCCACAGGACGAGTCCCGCGCTGAGGTTGGTGGACTCCGACGACGACTCCTGGTTGTTGCCCGCAGCGAAGCCCTGGTGGCCCGAGGCCCAGCTGTGCCCGGCGTAGACGTCGAAGCCGCGCAGGAACGGGAACGCGGCATCGGTGCGGCTGGGGTTGGCGGCGTCGCGGACCAGGGTCTTGACCATGCCGCCCCAGGCGGAGTCGGCGGCCCAGGCCGGGTCGTACTGCGCGACGATCGCGGCCGCGTAGACGTAGTAGCTGTAGTGGAAGTGGTGGTCGTTGAGCTCGGTGTCGCTGCCGTACGACGCCGGGTAGCCGGTCAGCGTCTTCCAGTCCTTGTCGTAGCTGAACTCGCTGACGCCGCCCGCTATGAACCAGTCCTGGAGGCGCCCCTTCATGAGCCCGAGCAGCTTGTCGCGGGTGGCGGTCTCACCGATCTGGTCGGCCACGGGGACGAGTTGGGCGAGGCGGCCCAGCGCCTTGCCGGTCCAGTAGGTGTCGGTGGCGCCGGAGAACGGGTCGGAGGCGTTCGCCACCTCGTTCAGAGAGCCCCTGAGTCTGGCCGTCTCGACGCCGCTCGACTTCGGCAGCGCAGGCAGCACGCCCGAGGCCCGCTGGCTGGTGCTGAAGGAGGCCGCTTCGCGGACCTTCATCGTGCCCCGCGGTGATACGTAGGTGTACGGGGTGAGCGGGTCGGTGGTGTGCAGCCACTGGTGGCGGTAGAGGGCCTGCAGCGTGCCCCTCTCGGTGCCCTCCTTGGCCTCGGTGGTGAGGGCGTACGTCGCCTTGACCGTGCCGGCCGCCGAGCTCCAGGTCGCCTTGGAACCGGTGACGAAGCTGAACGCGTACTTCTTGAAGGTCGCGAGGGCGTCGGTGGACGGCAGCACGGCGAGCGAGAAGTAGTCCTTGGAGCCGAGGCCGGCGGTGACGGTGGATCCCGATACGTTCCAGTCGCTGCCGGTCGGCGCGAAGAGGGCGTAGTGGTGGCCCGCGACGGTGATGCCAAGGACGTTGCCCTGGTCGGCGAAGACGGTGGGCGCGGCGGCGGTGGTGATCTGGGCGTTGCCGCCGGAGCCCTTGGCGTACACGTAGGGCATGCCGTGGCCGATGGTGGTCCGCAGGGTGCGGGTGCCGTCGGACCAGTAGGGCGTGACGGTCCAGTCGGACCAGTCGTCGGCCTTGGTGTCCGGGGAGTTGAGCCCGGTCAGGCCGAGGGTCAGGTCGGCCTTGTGGGCGTACTCGTACTGGCGGCCGTCGCCGACGATGGCGGGGCTCGTCGGGTAGCCGACTTCGAGGCCGCCGCGGGTGGCCTGGTAGGTGAGCGGGTGGCCGTACATGGGCGTGGAGTGCGGGTTGTCGCCGTAGCGCTGGAAGGCGAGGGAGGACCACCAGTCGTTGGTGGGCACCGGCTTGTCCTTCGCGGCCGGCGTCAGCTTGGGTGTGACGGGTGCGCCGGTGTTGGTGGTGGGGCCCGATGTGCCGGCGGGGCGCACATCGGAGTAACTGCCCGACCCGACGGGGATGGTGGCGGCTGCCGCCGGTGTGGCGGCGGAGCCCAGACCGACTGCGGCCAGAGCGGAAACCAGGATCAGCGCGGAGGCCGATCTGAGGCGGGGGGCTGGCATGGACGGCACCTCGAAATCGTGGAGGAACGGGCGTCTGAGAGCGCTCTCAGATGATAGGGAACGTAAAACTCCTGTAACGGGAGTGTCAATACTTGTGACACACACGGCAGTTGGGACTACCCGTCGTCGCCATGCGTTCGAGTCTTGACGGATTGCTGAATCTTGACGGATCGAGAGCAATCAGGGCATTCTCTGACTCAACTTCGTGAGAGCGCTCTCACGCCTGCTGCCCCGCCGACTGTGCGGCGCGGTACCGTGCCCTCGCCGCCCGGGCCCGGGGCAGATAGCGCAGCCGCTCCGGCAGCAGCGGCACCACGACCCGCACGATGCGGCTGAACCGCCGAAGCCTGCGCTCCTGCGCGTCGCTCCACTCCAGACCGATCGCCTCGCGCGCGTCGGGCGGCAGGTAGCCGACGGTCACGAAGGCCCGGAAGCGGGCGAGCGGCGGCAGCAGTACGGGCCACAGGGCCCGCAGCAGCAGGCGCACCAGGAGGGGGCCGCGGGCGGGTGCGGGCACCGGGCTGTCGGGGGCGAGCAGTTCGCGTACGACCACGGTCGCTTCGATCTCGTCGGCGAGCATCTTGCGGTAGTACGGCCAGAACTCCTCGACGGTCTGCGGCATGTCCCGGTCGTTGATGCCGAGGATCCGGCCGACTTGGAGCCACTCCGCGTACAGCTGCCGCTCCTGCGCGTCGGTGAGCGGGCGGGCGAGGTAGCGCAGGGAGTGCCGGTAGCAGGGGAAGCCAGTGGCGTGGACCCATGCGTAGTGGTGCGGGTCGAGCGCGTGATAGCGGCGGCCGTGCGCGTCGGTGCCCTGGATGCTCCTGTGCAGCTGCCGGAGCCTGCGGCCCTCTTCGGCGGCCGCCTCTTCCCCGTACACCCACAGCTGTACGGAGCGCACGGATCGCTCCCCGCGTCCCCAGGGGTCCGTACGGAAGACGGAGTGCTCGTCGACTCCGGCGCCGACGGCCGGGTGCGCGACCTGCATGGTCAGCGCGGCGGGGAGCATCAGCAGCGCGCGCACGTCACCCGCGACGCTCCACAGCACACCGCCGGGCGGGGGCGGCGCCGGATCCTGTCCACCGGTCTTCATGTGGTGACTCCAAGGGTCGGCGGGCGTGTGATCCAGTATGCGATCGTGGGCGGCCCGGCGAGCCTCGGGCCGCCGCACCCGGGCGAGCCGAGCCCTGTTTCCTTGCCTTTCCGAGGCCGTCCCAGTGCTTTTCCGGCCCCTTTTCCGGCGCTTCCCGGCCCCCTTTCCCGGCCCTTCCCCGGCCCTTCCCCGGCCCTTCCGGGTGAGAGTTTGCTTGATCGCAGGCAAGCGGCCGACTCCATGGTGCCCAATGGCTACCGGGAAGTAACTCTGGCTGATTTGATGTGCGGCGCCGGTCCAACCCCCACACCAGCAACGGGAGATCCAGTGCCTCACTCCGCGCTCCGCCGTATTCCTGGCGCAGCCCTGGCCACCGCCCTCGCAGCCGTCACTCTGGCCACGACCGGCCCGTCCGCCTCGGCGGCACCCGCGGCACCGGCGGCACCCGCGGCCGACGTGCCGTCGCTGAAGGTCCTGTCGTACAACGCATTTCTTTTCAGCAAGACCCTCTACCCCAACTGGGGCCAGGACCACCGGGCGAAGGCGATCCCGGAGGCCTCCTTCTTCCAGGGCAACGACGTGGTGGTCGTGCAGGAGGCCTTCGACAACGGCACCTCCGACGCGCTCAAGAGCAATGCCGCCGCGCAGTACCCGTACCAGACGCCCGTGATGGGCCGCAGCAAGAACGGCTGGGACATGACCGGCGGGTCCTACTCCGCCACGACGCCCGAGGACGGCGGCGTCACGATCCTCAGCAAGTGGCCGGTCGTGCGCAAGGAGCAGTACGTCTACAAGGACGCGTGCGGTTCCGACTGGTACTCGAACAAGGGCTTCGTATACGCCGTCCTCAATGTGAACGGCGCCAAGGTGCACGTCGTCGGCACGCACGCGCAGTCGACCGACCCGGGCTGCGGGGCGGGCGAGGCCGCGCAGATGCGCAGCCGGCAGTTCAAGGCGATGGACACCTTCCTCGACGGCAAGAACATCCCCGCCTCGGAGCAGGTCCTTGTGGCGGGCGACTTCAATGTCGACTCGCACAGCCCCGAGTACGCCTCGATGCTCAGCGACGCGGGCCTCGCCGCCGCCGACTCACGCACCGGCCACCCGTACTCCTTCGACACGGCGGACAACTCGATCGCCGCGGAGCGCTATCCCGACGACCCGCGCGAGGACCTCGACTACGTCCTGCACCGGGCGGGCCACGCCAAGCCGGCCACCTGGAAGAACGACGTAATCAAGGAGCAGAGCGCTCCCTGGACGGTCTCCAGCTGGGGCAAGAACTACACGTACACAAATCTGAGTGACCACTACCCGGTCATCGCGAGCGGCCGCTGACCGCACGGCGCGGGCCGACACCACCTCGCGCACCGGCTCGTCCGCCCCGGGAGCAGGAGACCGGGACGGGCGGGCCGGGCCGGGCGGGCCGGGAGAGGCCGCGAAGCTCCGGGGCGATCACCCTCCGTGATCGTAGAGCCCTTGCCCCAGCCGCCCAGGTCGTTGCTCCGCGGGAAGTCGCAGGATCGTGGTCATGACCGCCTCCGGTCGCCATGCAATGTCGCCATGGAATGGCCGGACGCTTTCACAACAGTGGTGAGACAGCAATACTGTTGCACTGAATTGGAGCACGGCAGCGACAGCAGCAGTGGAAGCGAGGCGCAGGTATGACGACGGACACCGAGGAGCAGACGCTCACGGTTGACGAGCTGGCCGCACGGGCCGGTGTCACGGTGCGTACGATCCGCTTCTACAGCACCCGCGGGCTGCTGCCGCCCCCCGCGATCGGCGCTCGCCGTGTCGGCCACTACGGGCCCGCGCACCTCTCCCGGCTGGCGCTCATCGAGGAGCTCCAGCACCACGGCATGACGCTGGCCGCGATCGAGCGGTATCTGGAGCAGCTGCCGCCCGACCTGAGCGCGCACGATCTGGCGATCCACCGCGCCCTGGTGGCGTCCTGGGTCCCCGACTCGGCCGAGGACGCGACCCGCGCGGAGCTGGAGCGCCGGGCCGGGCGTCACCTGTCGGACGGGGACATCGACCGGCTCGCCGCGATGAACGTCCTGCGGCGCGCCGACACCCCCGACACCTTCCACGTCGACCCCGGGCTGCTGGCCCTCGGCGTACAACTCCTCGGCGTACCGATCGCGCACGAGACGATCCTGGCCGCCCGCACGATTCTGCTGGAGCACACCAGGTCGGCGGCCCATGCCCTGACCCACCTCTTCAAGGACGAGGTGTGGGGGCCCTACCGGGAGCGCGAGTCGGACCCGGAGCATGTGGAGGCGATGAAGTCGCTGTCGGCCCATATGCAGCCGATGGTGCTGCAGGCGCTGGTCACGGCGTTCCAGCGGTCCCTCAAGGAAGAGCTGCGGGCCGCCTTCGTCGCGGAGTGAGCGGCGCCGGTACACGGACGCCACCCGCCCCTGTCCCCGCCCCCGCCCGCATATATTCGTACGACACGTACTTGGTCGGCGTGCTAGTTTCCGGCACCGTGGAACAGCTCACCGAACAAGAAATCCGTACGTCCTTCGTCAACTGCTCCAAGGGCGAGGCACGCCGGATCAACCTGCCCCGGGATCTCGCCGACGTGCCCTGGGAGCACCTCGACTTCCTCGGCTGGCGCGATCCGGGTGCGGCCGACCGCGGCTATCTGGTGATCGGGCGGGCGGGCGGACTCGTCGGCCTCACCCTGCGCGCGGCGCCGGGCAGCCGGCGGTCGCTGCTCAGGACCAGCCTGTGTTCCTTCTGCGTGACCTCGCACTCGGGGTCCGGCGTGGATCTGCTCAGCGCCCGTAAGGCGGGCCCGGCAGGGCGCAACGGCGACACGCTCGGCATCTACGTCTGCGCCGACCTGGCCTGCTCGCTCTATGTCCGCGGCAGGAAGAAGAACGCGCTGGCGAAGCGGCTTGAGGAGTCGCTGACCCCGGAGGAGCAGATCGCCCGCACGCTCGGCAATGTGCACGGCTTCGTGGACCAGGTCGTCGCCTGACCGGGCAGACACTTGACCGGGCAGACAGCTGACCGGGCATTGGCCCATCCCGACGCGGCGGGCAGTGCCCCGCCCGCCGCGTCGTACGCCCTCCGGGCCGGTCAGGTCCGGTCGGGGTCGCTGAACTTCTCGCCCCGCTCGGCCTTCTCCAGCAGCAGCGCGGGCGGGGTGAAGCGCTCGCCGTACTTCTCGGTGAGCTCACGCGCGCGTGCTACGAAGCCGGGCAGGCCGCCCTCGTAGCCGTTGATGTACTGGATCGCGCCGCCCGTCCAGGCGGGGAAGCCGATGCCCATGATGGAGCCGATGTTGGCGTCGGCGACCGAGGTCAGCACGCCCTCCTCGAAGCAGCGGACGGTGTCCAGCGCCTCGGAGAACAGCATCCGCTCCAACATGTCGGCGAAGGGGATCTCGACGCCCGGCTTGGTGAAGTGCTCCCGCAGGCCCGGCCACAGCCGCGTGCGCTTCCCGTCCTCGCCGTACTCGTAGAATCCCGCGCCGCCGCTGCGTCCGGGGCGCCCGAACTCGTCGACCATGCGGTCGATGACCACGTCCGACGGGTGCCCCGGCCAGCTGCCGCCCGCCTCCTCGACCGCCCGCTTCGTCTCGTTGCGGATCTTGCGCGGCAGGGTGAGGGTCAGCTCGTCCATCAGTGACAGGACCTTCGCCGGGTAGCCGGCCTGGGCCGCGGCCTGCTCGATCGAGGCGGGCTCGATGCCCTCGCCGACCATCGCCACACCCTCGTTGATGAACTGGCCGATCACGCGCGAGGTGAAGAAGCCGCGCGAGTCGTTCACCACGATCGGCGTCTTCTTGATCTGGCGCACCAGGTCGAAGGCGCGGGCCAGTGCCTCGTCGCCGCTGCGCTCGCCCTTGATGATCTCGACGAGCGGCATCTTGTCGACGGGCGAGAAGAAGTGCAGCCCGATGAAGTCGACCGGGCGCGACACCCCTTCGGCGAGGCCGGTGATGGGCAGCGTCGAGGTGTTGGAGCAGAGCAGTGCGTCGGGCTCGATGATGTGCTGGATCTCCTGGAACACCTTGTGCTTGAGCGCGGTGTCCTCGAAGACCGCCTCGATCACCGCGTCGCAGCCCGCGAGGTCGGCGGGGTCGGCGGTGGGCGTGATGCGGGCGAGGAGCTCGTCGCGCTTGGCCTCGGTCGTACGGCCGCGCGACAGCGCCTTGTCGAGGAGCTTCTCGGAGTACGCCTTGCCCTTGGCCGCGGCTTCGGCCGTCACGTCCTTGAGTACGACGTCGATGCCGGCGCGGGCGCAGGTGTACGCGATGCCCGCGCCCATCATTCCGGCGCCGAGCACCGCGACCTTGCGGACCGGGCGCGGCTCGATGCCCTGCGGGCGGCTGACGCCCGCGTTGACGGCCTGCAGGTCGAAGAAGAACGCCTGGATCATGTTCTTGGAGATCTGCCCGGTGACCAGCTCGGTGAAGTACCGCGCCTCGATGGTCAGCGCGGTCTCGAAGTCGACCTGGGAGCCCTCGACGGCCGCCGCCAGGATGTTGCGCGGGGCGGGGTAGGGGGCGCCCGCGGTCTGCTTCCTGAGGTTGGCCGGGAAGGCGGGCAGGTTCGCGGCGAAGCGCGGGCTGGCGGGGGTGCCGCCGGGGATCTTGTACCCCTTGACGTCCCAGGGCTGCTGGGACTCGGGGTTGGCGTCGATGAACGCGTGCGCCTTGGCGAGCATCTCCTCGGGGGTCGCGGCCACCTCGTGGACGAGACCGTTCTCCAGGGCGCGCCGCGGGTTGTACTGGGTGCCCTGCAGGAGGACCTTCAGCAAGGCGTCCGCGATACCCATCAGCCGTACGGTGCGGGTGACTCCGCCGCCCGCCGGGAGCAGACCGAGGGTGACCTCGGGCAGGCCGATCTTGGATCCCGGGGCGTCGAGCGCGACGCGGTGGTGGCAGGCCAGCGCGATCTCGTAACCGCCGCCGAGCGCCGCGCCGTTGATCGCGGCGACGACCGGCCTGCCGAGGGTCTCGATACGGCGCAGGGACTTCTTGATGGCCGTGCCGGTGTCGAAGGCCTGCTGCGCGTGCTCGGGACCGACCTTGATCATGTCCTTGAGGTCGCCGCCCGCGAAGAAGGTCTTTTTGGCGGAGGTGAAGATGATGCCGCGAATGGAGTCCTTCTCGGCCTCCGCGCGGTCGGCGATCGCCGCGATGGAGGCCTTGAAGGCCTGGTTCATGGTGTTGGCGGACTGGTTGGGATCGTCGAGGACGAGGGTGACAACACCGGTCTCGTCCTGTTCCCAGCGGATGGTGGTGGACTCGCTCATGTGGTGGCTACTCCGTGAGGGAAGGGACGGGATCAGAGACGCTCGATGATGGTGGCGATGCCCATGCCGCCGCCGACGCACAGGGTGGCGAGGCCGTAGCGCTGGTCGCGGCGCTCCAGTTCGTCGATGAGCGTGCCCAGGATCATCGCGCCGGTGGCGCCCAGCGGGTGCCCCATGGCGATGGCGCCGCCATTGACGTTGATCTTGTCCAGCGGGAGGTCCATGTCCCTGGCGAAGCGCAGGACGACGCCCGCGAAGGCCTCGTTGATCTCGACGAGGTCGATGTCGCCGATCGTCAGGCCCGCCTTGGCGAGTGCCTTGCGGGTGGCGGGCGCGGGGCCCGTCAGCATGATGGTCGGCTCGGAGCCGGACACCGCCGCGGAGACGATACGGGCCCGGGGTGTGAGGCCGTATCGCTCGCCGACCGCGCCCGAGCCGACGGCGACCAGGGCCGCGCCGTCCACGATGCCCGAGGAGTTGCCCGCGTGGTGGACGTGGTCGATCTTCTCGACCCAGTGGTACTTCTGGAGCGCGACGGCGTCGAACCCGCCGTGCTCGCCGATCATCGCGAAGGACGGCTTGAGCGCGCCGAGGGACTCGGCCGTCGTACCGGGGCGCAGGTGCTCGTCGTGGTCGAGGACGGTGAGTCCGTTGCGGTCCAGGACGGGGACGACGGAGCGCTTGAAGCGGCCGTCCTTCCATGCCTCGGCGGCCCGCTCCTGGGAGAGCGCCGCGTAGGAGTCGACGTCGTGGCGGGTGAAGCCCTCGATGGTGGCGATGAGGTCGGCGCCGATGCCCTGCGGGACGAAGCCGGTCTCGTAGTTGGTCATCGGGTCGGCGAACCAGGCGCCGCCGTCCGAGGCCATCGGCACTCGCGACATGGACTCCACGCCGCCCGCGAGGACCAGGTCCTCCCAGCCCGAACGGACCTTCATGGCCGCCATGTTGACCGCTTCCAGGCCGGAGGCACAGAAGCGGTTCTCCTGGACGCCCGCGACGGTGTCGGGCAGCCCTGCCGCGATGGCCGCGATCCGCGCGATGTCGGAGCCCTGGTCGCCGACCGGCCCCACGACGCCGAGCACGATGTCGTCGATGGCGGCGGGGTCCAGGTCGGGGAACCTGCGGCGGATCTCGTGGATCAGACCGACGACGAGGTCGATCGGCTTGGTGCCGTGCAGGGCGCCATTGGCCTTCCCGCGACCGCGCGGGGTGCGGATCGCGTCGTACACGAACGCTTCGGTACTCAAGACAACTGCCTTTCGAGGGTGACGTACATGAGAGGTTGTGGCGGTCAGGCCAGCAGGGAACGGCCGATGATCTCCTTCATGATCTCGGTGGTGCCGCCGTAGATCGTCTGGATGCGGCCGTCCGTGAATGCCTTGGCGACGCGGTACTCGGTCATATAGCCGTAGCCGCCGTGCAGTTGGAGGCAGCGGTCCGCGACCCGCTTCTGCAGCTCGGTGGCCCACCACTTGGCCATCGACGCGTGTACCGCGTCGAGTTCCCCGTTCGAGTGATCGGCGATGCAGCGGTCGAGGAAACTGCGCGTAACAGCGCACTCGGTGGCCATTTCCGCGATCTCGAAGCGGATGTGCTGAAGCTTGGACAGGGGCCGGCCGAACGCCTCGCGCTCCTTGACGTACCGCGTGGTGATCTCAAGCAGGTACTCGGCGGCGGCGATCCCGGCGACCGCGATGCCCATCCGCTCCTGCGCGAGGTTGGTCATGAGGTGGATGAAGGCGCCGTCGAGCTCGCCGAGCAGGTTCTCCTTGGGCACGCGTACGTCGTTGAAGAACAGCTCGGCGGTGTCCTGGGCCTTCTGGCCGATCTTGTCGAGGTTGCGACCGCGCTCGAAGCCCTCCGCGCCGCGCTCGACGACAAGGAGGGACAGGCCCTTGGCCCCGCCATCGGGGGTGGTCCTGGCCACGACGATCACCAGGTCGGCGAGGATGCCGTTGGAGATGAAGGTCTTGGATCCATTGAGCAGCCAGTGGTCGCCGCGGTCCTGTGCGGTGGTGCGGATGCCCTGAAGGTCGGAGCCCGCGCCCGGTTCCGTCATCGCGATGGCGGTGATGGTCTCGCCGCTGCAGAAGCCCGGCAGCCAGCGCCGCTTCTGCTCCTCGGTGCCGAGCCCGGTGAGATAGGGCCCGATGATGTCGTTGTGCAGCCCGACCGCGAGCCCGGAGGCCCCCGCCCGGACGAACTCCTCGGCGAGTACGGCGCTGTAGCGGAAGTCGGCGTTGCCGCCGCCCCCGTACTCCTCGGGCACGGCGATCCCCAACAGCCCCTGCCGGCCGGCCGCCAGCCACGCGTCGCGGCTGACGATGCCGTCCTGCTCCCACTGCTCGTGGTGCGGTGTCACTTCCTTCGTCAGGAAGGTACGCACGGTCTCCCTGAAGGCCTCGTGCTCCGCGGTGAAGATCTGACGCTTCAACTCTGCCTCCTGGAGCCGGCCCTGTCCGTCGGTGTCTGTGGCGCCGACGCTGGCTTTTCTGAATTGCCGATGCTCGGTACGTCCCAGTCGCGGGCCACTTCCGCGGTGTCCGCGCCCGGCTGCGCGGGTGGCAGGCGCACCGAGCCCGGGGTGGCCGAGAAGCGCGGCGCGGGCGCGGGCTGGGTGAGCCCGCCGTGCTCGACGAAGGTGGAGCGGGCCACGAGGTGCGGGTGCGAGGGGGCTTCGCGCAGTGACAGGACGGGGGCCACACAGGCGTCCGAGCCCTCGAAGACCGCTGTCCACTCCTCGCGGGTCCGCTCCTTGAAGCGGGCGGCGATCGCGCCGCGCAGCTCGTCCCAGCGGGCGATGTCCTTGCGCGCCGGGGCCTGGTCCTCGATGCCGAGGAGCCGGACGAACTCGGTGTAGAACTGCTGCTCCAGCGCCCCGACCGCCATGTACTGGCCGTCCGACGTCTCGTAGTTGCCGTAGAAGGGGCAGCCGCCGTCGAGCAGGTTCGCCCCGCGCCGGTCCTGCCAGCCGCCCGCGGCCACCATTCCGTGGATCATCGTGGCGAGGTGCGCTGCGCCGTCCACGATCGCCGCGTCGACCACCTGTCCCGCGCCGCCGGGCGCAGCGGCGTGCCGCAGCGCGGCGAGTACGCCGACGACCAGGTAGAGCGAGCCGCCCGCGTAGTCGCCGACAATGTTCGCCGGGACCGTCGGCGGCTCCTCGGGCCTGCCGAACATGCCGAGGGTCCCGGTGACCGCGATGTACGCGATGTCGTGCCCGGCGCTCTGCGCGAGCGGGCCGTCCTGCCCCCAGCCGGTCATCCGCCCGTACACGAGCTTCGGATTGCGGGCCAGGCACACATCGGGTCCGACGCCGAGCCGCTCGGCGACTCCGGGCCGGTAGCCCTCGATGAGGATGTCCGCGCGCTCGACCAGGTCGAGGACCCGGGCCGGGCCGTCCTCGGACTTGAGGTCGACGAGGACCGAGCGCTTGTTGCGGTTGGTGAGGTCGTACGCCGGGTCGACGGCCAGGGCTCCGCCGCCCGGCCGGTCCACCCTGACCACATCCGCGCCCAGGTCGGCGAGGAGCATGGCGGCGAACGGGCCGGGGCCGATTCCCGCCAGCTCCACCACGCGCACCCCGGCGAGCGGGCCGTTCACTGACGCTGCCATCAAGCCCCCAGCACTGTGACACAACCGATGTAACAGCAATGATGCTAAGAACGTGTTCCACTCTGCACAAGCCCTTCGGGCGAGCAAGCGCTTAGTTCTTTTTCCTCACGGATCACGCTAACCTCGGCGACCCACAGTGACTCGGTACCGACTGCGGAGGCGTGCATGGGCGAGACAGTGCCAGGCGGATCAGGGCGCGCGAACGGTCGCGCATACGACATCGTGCTCTTCGGGGCGACAAGCTTCGTCGGAGAGCTGACGGCGGAGTACCTCGCGCGGCACGCCCCCCGGGACTGCCGGTGGGCGCTGGCGGGGCGCAGCACAGCGAAGCTGGAGAAGCTGCGCGAGCGGCTCACCGCGATCGACCCGGCCTGCGCGACGCTTCCCCTGCTGCGCGCCGATGTGTCCGACCCGGGATCGCTGCGCGAACTCGCCGTGAGCACCCGGGTATTGGCGACGACGGTCGGCCCCTACGTGTGGTACGGCGAGGGCGTGGTCGCCGCGTGCGCCGAGGCGGGGACGGACTACGCGGACCTGTCGGGCGAGTCCGAGTTCGCCGACCGGATGTACGTCGGGTACGACGCACGGGCCCGGGAGACCGGAG
Organism: Streptomyces changchenzhani; assembly: GCF_039766235.1. Taxonomy (NCBI): domain Bacteria; kingdom Bacillati; phylum Actinomycetota; class Actinomycetes; order Kitasatosporales; family Streptomycetaceae; genus Streptomyces; species Streptomyces changchenzhani. The sequence continues at coordinate 102,300 of NZ_JBDHNH010000010.1, forward strand.
CGCGGATCGTGCACGCCTGCGGCTTCGACTCGATCCCGCACGACCTCGGCGTGTACTACACGGTGCGGCAGCTGCCCGAGGGCGTACCGCTGCGGATCGACGGGTTCGTACGCGCGGGCGCGATGTTCTCCGGCGGGACCTTCGCCTCGGCGCTCACCGCGTTCAGTCGCGGCCCGCAGATCCTGCGGGCCGCGAAGGAACGGCGGCAGCACGAACCGCAGTTGGTGGGCCGGCGGGCGCGGGCGCCGTTCGGCACCCCGCGGCGCAGCCGCGAGACCGGCACCTGGGCGCTGCCGCTGAGCACCCTGGACCCGCAAGTGGTGGCCCGCTCGGCGGCCGCGCTCGATCGGTACGGACCCGACTTCCGCTACCGGCACTACGCGTCGGTGAAGTGGCTGCCGGTAGCGGGCGCGAGTGTGGCCGCGATGGGCGCCCTGTTCGCGATCGCGCAGATACCGGCCGCGCGTGCCTGGCTGATGGGCCGGTACGGGGCGGGCGCGGGGCCCGACGCCGAGCGCAGGGACCGGAGTTGGTTCTCGGTGCGCTTCGTGGGCGAGGGCGGCGGGCGCCGGGTCTTCACCGAGGTGTCCGGCGGCGACCCCGGGTACGACGAGACCGCGAAGATGCTCGCGGAGTCGGTGCTGTGCCTCGCCTTCGACGACCTGCCCAAGACGTCCGGGCAGGTGACGACGGTGGAGGCGATGGGGGACGCGCTGCTTGAGCGGTTGCAGGGGGCGGGGATCCGCTTCCGGGTCGCGGACGTGCGTCAGGTGTAGGGGCGGTTGGTGTGGGCCGCCGGGTCAGGCCGTTGCCTCGCGCAGGGCCTGCCTGCACAGGGTGTCGGCTCTGCGCGTGGACTCCGGGATGCGGTAGTCGGGGGCCAGGCGCAGGGTGTGGGCGCAGGCGTTGTCCAGGCTCACCCGGTGCCCGACGGAGACGAAGACCGGCTTCACACCGTCCTGGATGCGCAGCGCGCGGCCCACTTCCTCGTTGTCGTCGAGCAGTGGTGATGCGTCGCCGCGCCGGGTGCCCGGTTGCTCGTACCGGAAGATGAAGGGGTTCTTGGCGACGCCGATCGTCGGGAGTCCGGTGACCACGCCGAGGTGGCTGGCCAGGCCGAAGCGGCGCGGGTGGGCCAGCCCGTAGCCGTCGCAGACCACCAGGCCGGGGTCCGCCGACAGGGATTCGAGCGCGGCGAGCACCGTCGGCAGTTCCCGGAAGGCCAGCAGCCCCGGTACGTACGGGAAGGCGACCCGGCCGACGGCGGTGGCCTCGTCGAGCACGGTGAGCGTGGCGGCGTCGAGGACGACGGCCGCTGCGACGACGACGTCACGCTCGTCGTCGTACGCGACATCCACACCTGTCACCCGGCCGGTGCCGGGCGGGGGCCCCGGCTGGTCGAGCACCACTCGGGTGCGCAGTGCGTCCTGAATTGCTCGGGCTTCGGCCTCGTCGGCGGGGGCTTCTATGGTCGTCATGGTGACGACCACCCTAGAGCGGGCTGAACGGTAACCTGCCGATCATGTTCGTACTTGAATTGACCTACACCGAGCCTCTTGAGCGCGTCAACGAGCTGCTGGACGCGCACGTCGCATGGCTGGACGCGCAGTACACGGCGGGCGTCTTCATCGCCTCGGGGCGGAAGGTGCCGCGGGACGGCGGCGTGATCCTGGCCGTCGGGGTCGACCGGTCGCGGGTCGAGCGGATCGCGGCGGAGGATCCCTTCACCGTGGCGGGCGTCTGTGTGTACCGGATCACGGAGTTCGTGGCGACGAAGACGGCGGAGGAACTGGCCGGGTATCGGGAGCAGTTGCCCTCGTAGGCGGGGCCTTGGGTGGGGGGCGGGGTGCGTGGGTGCGGGTGCGGGGTGCCTGCGGCGCTAGTCCCCTACCCCGCCCCTTCCCGAAACTGGGGGTAAGCCCCCAGACCCCCGGGACGCCCTGCGGGCATGTCCTCAAACGCCGGACGGGCTGAAGTTGCCCGGCGATTGAGGACCGGGGTCCGGGGCGGAGCCCCTGAGCCTGGCGGAACTACCCCCCGAAGCGGGCTACGCGGCCCTTCTCCCCCGACGCCCAGCAGCCGAAGTCCTGCGTGCAGTCGACCGTGTCGTAGGACCCGCCGTCGATCGTCCGCCAGCTGCGCCCCCCGTCCGTCGTCAGATCCGTGCCCTCCGGGCCCACCGCGAGCGCCGCGTTCCTGCTACGGGGAAGCCAGGCCACCCCCGAGCGGTACGCGGGCGGCGGTGTCTTGGCCTGGTGCCAGCTGCGGCCCGCGTCGCCGGTGATCGCTGCGGCCTTCGGGGAGGCCTGGCCCGCGCGGTAGTCGCCGCCGACCGCGATGCCGTGGTGGCGGTCGCGGAAGGCGAGCCCGAATACGCCCCTGGCCGGGTCGCCGGCGGGAATCGTCGACTCGGTGGCGGTCCAGGTCAGGCCGCGGTCCTTGGAATGCAGGACGCGCGCGGTGGCCGCGCCCCCCGTGGCCAGCCATACGTCCCGCGACCCCGAGCTGACCAGGCACTGCCCACTCGCCGCGAACCCCGCCTCGCCGGGCTGCGCGGCAGGCATGCCCGCGCTCGGCAGCACCTTCCACGACCTGCCGCCGTCACCGGTGGACAGGATGCGGTACTTGCCGTCCACCGGGTCACTCATCGCCAGGCCGTGGCGGCTGTCGAAGAAGGAGATGCAGTCGTAGAACGCCTTCGGGTCGGTGTTGCGGAAGCTCTCGCTCCAGGTCGCACCGCCGTCGTCCGTACGGAAGACCCGCGACGCCTCGCCCTCCCCGATGGCCAGCACCACCGCGCGCCGCCCGTCGAACGCCTCGACGTCGCGGAACTCCAGCTCGCCCGCGCCCGGCGGAGAGACGTTTCGCCAGCTGCGACCCCCGTCTCCCGTACGCAGTACGGTGCCCTTCGATCCGGCCACCCACGCGGTCTTCCTGCTGACCGCCGCCAGGCCCCTGAACCGTGCGTCCGTGCCGGTGTCCGTCAGCTGCCAGCCGAGCTTCGCTCCGGTCGCGGAACCGGCGGAACCGGCGGTACCAGCGGCATCAGCGGATCCGTCCGTCCGTGCCTCGGCCGGCGTGACCAGCGCCGCGGTCACCGCCATCCCGCACAGTCCCGCCGACATCACGCGTCGCAAACTCCCCATGGGCCTCATAGCGCTGGAAGCTAGCCCACCGCTCCCATGCCGTCCAGCGTGCGCCTCGCACCGCACGTTCCTAAGGTGGGGTGCGGTGGACCTCGGACGCGCGCAAGGAGCTGTTCATGACAGTCACGGTCACCGACGCCCCGCAGGCGGACCGCTACGAGGCCCGGCTGGACGGCTCGGACACCGTCGCGGGGATCGCGCAGTACATCCGTACGCCCGAGCTGATCGCCTTCGTCCACACCGAGGTCGGCGCCGCCCACGAAGGCCGTGGCGTCGGCTCCGCCCTCGCCCGCGAGTCCCTGGACGCGGCACGCGCGGCAGGGTTGAGGGTGCTGGCCGTGTGCCCCTTCTACGGCGGATACCTCGCCCGCGATCCGGAGTACGCCGATCTCGCCTACCAGAGCCGCAGCCAGGTCTCGGACTGAGCGGCAGGAAGGAGCGCCGCCATGAGCGCGGAGCCCGCGAAGGTCAAGCAGTACACGGGCAGGCTCGTCGACGTCACCTTCGAGCCCGGTCGGTGCCTGCACACGGCGGAGTGCATCAGGGGCCTGCCGCACGTCTTCGACCTGGAGAAACGCCCGTGGATCCAGCCCGACGGCGGGCCGGCCGACCTGGTCGCCGAAGTGGTCCGCCGCTGCCCCACCGGCGCCCTGCAGTACCGGTTCCCCGAGGGTCCCGCCGAGGCGGGCGAGCATCCGGCCGTCGTCAGCCGCAATCCGGCGGGCCAACTGCTGCTCCGCGGCGAGCTGGTGGTGGACACGGCGCAGGGTGCCCGGCACGAGACGCGGGTGATGCTGTGCGGATGCGGGGCGAGCGGGAATCAGCCGTACTGCGATCATGCGGGCCCGTGCGGCGGGAAGTGACGTAAGCGGCGCGAGTGACGTAAGTGGCCTGAATTGCGCTCTGGCCGTCTGAATAGTGACGTAGGTCACGCACCCCGAGCATGCACGGAATCATGCATTCCGTCGTCTGTCTCTGTGACAGGACGCATGAGAGGGAGCAGGCATTGGCGATCATGATCGAACAAGCGGTGCAGGCCCGCCTGGTCTCGTCCACTCCCCGGATGGAGACCGTTCCCGCGACCCTGCGGTACGACCGCGAGGATCCCTTCGCCGTGCGCATGTGCTTCCCGCCGCCGGCGACACTGGAGGGCATCGAGGTGTCCTGGGCGTTCGCCCGCGAGCTGCTGGAAGAAGGCGTGGACGCACGAGCCGGAGTGGGCGACGTACAGGTGCGGCCCTACGGGTACGGCAGGACCGTGCTGGAGTTCCACGCGGCCGAGGGCACCGCGATGGTCCACATCCGCACCTCAGACCTGCGCCATTTCCTCAAGCGCACCCACGAGATCGTCCCGGTGGGCGGCGAGCACCTGCATCTCGACGTGGACCACGATCTCGCCGAGCTGCTGCGCGACGCCGCCTGAAGTCCGGCACAACGTCCGGAGGTACGCACGTCCGCCCGGCCGTACCGCAGCCTGTCGCGCGTTAAATCGTTTGGCACCCTCACCGCCGCGTTGTACTTTGGCGGTGGCCCTGTTGTCGTCGATCGGAGTGGGACGTTGCGCGTCTGAGGTTCTGAGTCACCGTGCTGTACGGACCGACAAGTCCGTGCGCGCCGTGTGCGACCTCGACGCCTGAGCTGTCCCCACTCCCCCGCCCGGGGCCTTTTCGCTGTCGTGTCGTCGTACCTGTTTCGCGGTGTCTCCACCCGTTGCCCCTGATCTTTTCTCAGCAACCGGGAGGCCCCTGTGTCTACCTTCCCCACCTTTGTCACCGCCACCGCGCTCTCCTTCGGCCAGCCGGACGGTACGCCCGTGTTCGACGACTTCCAGCTGACGGTCGGCCCCGGCAGGACCGGGCTCATCGGGCTCAACGGCTCGGGAAAATCCACCCTGTTGCGGCTCGCCGCGGGTGAACTCGTCCCCACCGGAGGAAAGATCCAGGTGTCCGGCGAGATCGGGTACCTGCCGCAGAATCTGGTCCTCGACACCGCGCTGCGCGTCGACGAGGCGCTGGGCGTCCGGGAGGCACGCGCCGCACTGCACGCGATCGAGGCGGGCGAGGCGACGGAGGCCAACTTCTCCGCGGTCGGCGACGACTGGGACGTCGAGGAGCGCGCCCGCGCCACCCTCGACCAGCTCGGGCTGACCGGGATCGGCCTGGACCGGACCATCGGGGAGCTGTCGGGCGGCGAGTCGGTGCTGCTGCGATTCGCCGCGCTGCTGCTGAGCCGCCCCGACGTGCTCCTGCTCGACGAGCCGACCAACAATCTCGATCTGCACGCACGGCAGCACCTGTACGCGGCGGTCGAGGCCTGGCAGGGCGTGATGGTCGTGGTCAGCCACGACCGTGAACTCCTGGAGCGGGTCGATCAGATCGCCGATCTGCGCGACGGCGAAGTCCACTGGTACGGCGGGAACTTCTCGGCGTACGAAGAGGCACTGGCCGTCGAGCAGGAGGCGGCCGAGCGCATGGTGCGGGTCGCCGAGGCCGACGTACACCGACAGAAGAAGGAACTGGCCGATGCCCAGGTGAAGCTGGCCCGCCGCAAGCGGTACGGGCAGAAGATGTTCGAGAACAAACGCGAGCCCAAGATCGTCATGGGTGCCCGCAAGCGAGCCGCGCAGGAGTCCGCGGGCAAGCACCGCATCATGCACACCGAGAAGCTGGCCGAGGCCAGGAACCGGCTGAGCGACGCGGCGGACGCGGTACGCGACGACGACGAGATCCGCGTCGAGCTGCCGTACACCACGGTGCATCCGGGCCGCCGGGTGCTGACGCTGCGCGATGTCGGACTGCGCCACGGAGCCGCGGTCGGCGGCGAGTTCGAGGTGCGCGGTCCGGAGCGGATCGCGCTGGTCGGGCGCAACGGGTCGGGCAAGACGACCCTGCTGCGGACGATCGCAGGGCAGTGGGAGCCGGTGTCGGGCGAGGCGGTGGCGCACGTACCGCTGCGGTTCCTGCCCCAGCGGCTCGATGTGCTGGACGACCGGCTGACCGTCGCCGAGAATGTGGCGCGGTTCGCCCCCTCGGCGACCAACAACGCCATCAGGGCGCGGCTCGCCCGCTTCCTCTTCAAGGGGGCGCGGGCCGATCAGCCGGCCGGGACGCTGTCGGGCGGCGAGCGCTTTCGCGCGACGCTGGCCGCGCTGCTGCTCGCGGAGCCCGCGCCGCAGCTGCTGATGCTCGACGAGCCGACGAACAACCTGGACATGGCGAGCGTACGGCGGCTCACCCAGGCCCTGGAGTCGTACGAGGGGGCGCTGATCGTGGCGAGCCACGACGAGCCGTTCCTGGAGTCGATCGGCATCACCCGCCGGCTGGAGATGGGGGCGGCAGCGGAACGGGAGTGACGGAGCCGTGCGGGTACGGGGTCGCCAGCACAGCGGGGTGACCAGAACAGCCGGGTCACCAGAACAACAGTCGGCTCCCCGCACCTCGCGCCGGCCGTCTGCTCCCGGCCCGGCCCGGCCCGGGCCAGGCCCGGGTACGACGGTCCATGATGGGCGACAGCCGTTACCCCGTCGCCGATCCGAGATGGAGAGTCCGCCGTGCCCAGCAGCAAAGCACTCGTCCGCCGCCCGAGCCCGCGCCTGGCCGAAGGGCTCGTCACCCACATCGGGCGCAGTCACGTCGATCAGGAACTGGCCGTCGAGCAATGGGGGGCGTACGTCGCGACGCTGCGCGCCCACGGCTGGGAGACCGTGGAGGTGGATCCGGCCGACGACTGCCCGGACGGTGTGTTCGTCGAGGACGCGGTGGTGATGTACCGCAATGTGGCCCTGATCGCCCGGCCTGGGGCGGAGACACGCAGGCCGGAGACGGCGGGCGTGGAGGAGGCGGTGGCCCGGCTCGGGTGCTCGGTGAACTGGGTGTGGGAGCCGGGCACCCTGGAGGGCGGCGACGTCCTCAAGATCGGCGACACCGTCTACGTCGGGCGTGGCGGCCGGACGAACGCGGCGGGCGTGCTGCAGCTGCGGGCCGCCTTCGAGCCGCTCGGCGCGCGCGTGGTGGCCGTGCCGATGAGCAAGGCGCTGCACCTGAAGTCCGCCGTGACCGCGCTGCCGGACGGCACGGTCATCGGTTACGAGCCGCTGGTGGACACCCCCTCACTGTTTCCGCGCTTTCTGCCCGTGCCGGAGGAGTCGGGGGCGCACGTGGTGCTGCTGGGCGGCGGGAAGCTGCTGATGGCGGCGAGCGCGCCGAGGACGGCCGAGTTGCTCGCCGATCTGGGGCACGAGCCCGTTCTGGTGGAAATCAGCGAGTTCGAGAAGCTGGAAGGCTGCGTGACATGCCTCTCGGTACGCCTCCGTGACCTGTACGCATAACTTAACGTAACGGGACATTACAATCCTGGACTTGGCTCAGCTCTTACGACGCGCTTAACCTACGGTCACGTAACCTACGAAGCCGTAGGTATCCCCCGCCCCCGTCCCCAGGAGCACCCGTGACGATCGCCTCTCCCCAACTCGGCAGTTCGGACGCGTGGAACGACGCCCGACTGCTGTTCGCACTGGAGGAGGTGGTGGAGAAGGAACTCAACCGCCATCTCAAGGTCGCCAAGGACTGGATGCCGCACGAGTACGTCCCGTTCACCGACGGCCGCAACTTCCCCGGACTCTTCGAGGACGGCAAGGCCTGGGAGCCCGAGCAGTCCAAGGTCACCGAGATCGGCAAGATCGCGCTCGTCGTGAACCTGCTGACCGAGGACAACCTCCCGAGCTATCACCACGAGATCGCCTCCCTCTTCGGCCGCAACGGCGCCTGGGGCACCTGGGTGCACCGCTGGACCGCCGAGGAAGGCCGGCACGGCATTGTGATGCGCGACTACCTGCTCACCTCGCGGGCCGTCGACCCGGACAGGCTGGAGCAGTTCCGGATGGTGCACATGGCGGAGGGCTTCGAGTCCGACAACCGCCACTCGATGCTGCACTCGGTGGCGTACGTGGCCTTCCAGGAGCTCGCGACGCGCGTCTCGCACCGCAACACCGGACACCAGTCGGGCGACCCGGTCTGCGACCGCATGCTGGCGCGGATCGCGACCGACGAGAACCTGCACATGATCTTCTACCGCAACCTGCTGGGCGCGGCCTTCGAGCTCGCCCCCGACCTGACGATGCAGTCCGTGCGTGATGTCGTCGTCGACTTCCGGATGCCCGGTCACGGCATGCCCGGCTTCGAGCGCGCCGCCGCCCAGATGGCGATCGGCGAGATCTACAACATGCGGATCCACCACGACGACGTACTGCAGCCGGTCCTTCGCTACCTGAAGGTCATGGACATCGGCGGGCTCGGCCCCGACGGTCTCAAGGCGCAGGAGGAGCTCGGCCTGTACATGGGCGGGCTGGACGCGGAGGCGAGCAAGCTCGACGCGAAGCTGGCCGCGCGCAAGGAGCGGATGGCCGCACGGGCGGCCGCCGCGTCCTGATCCGGGGCTCGCCCCGGACCCCTGGTCCCCCGCACGTGGTCCATCGAACGCCGGACAGGCTGGAATGTTCAGCCTGTCCGGCGTTCGCGTGCGCCTGACGAGATCCCCTCGGGCGGTCTCCGGGACATGTCCACGAACGCGGGCCGGTGCGGACCCGGAATGCTCGGCGTGACGCGACGGGGCCAGGGGGCGTGGGCAGTTGGAGGAGCGAGGGGCGGTGCTCAGCCTCGGCCGCGCCTGAGGCGCAGTCTCTCCTTCTCGGAGAGACCACCCCAGACGCCGAACCGTTCGTCGTTCCTCATCGCGTAGTCCAGGCAGGCCACCCGCCCCGGGCACGCCCCGCAGAGCTGTTTGGCCTCACGGGTGGAGCTGCCGGGGGCGGGGAAGAAGAAGTCGGGCCCGGTCTGGGCGCACAACGCTGTCTCCTGCCAGGAGAGTTCGTGTTCGGTAGTGATGTTGATCGGCATGCCGGACACGCTGCCCCGGCGCGATCAACATCCGTTGAACGTCCGATCAACGATCGCCTTCGCCGGTGGCAGTAACGATGGCGGTGGCGGGTCAGTACGGAAGCACGCGGCCCGAGGGCGTACGCAGATCGAGCTCGCGCACCTCCCTCGGACGGGCTGTCGTCCTGGCGATACGGATACGGGTCACCTTCATCGCACCCATCTCCTCAGACCGCCGTGAGCAGTTGCCGGGGCGCGGGGCCTCCGGGCGGGAAGACACGGCCGTCGGGCAGGAGTTGCCCCAGGTCGTCGAAAACGATCGCACCGTTGCACAGCCGGCTCCACCCCTGCTCGGGGTGGAACTCGACGGTGCGCGCGGCGCCCCGGTCGATGCGGTCGGCGGACGGGCACGGGGGCTGGTGCTGACACATGGCGCACCTCCAATTCGATGGCCTCGCAAGGGAGTACGTTCCTTGCCCTGTATTGACTCAATACGCGGGGAGAACCCATCGCGGTTCCGGGGATGTTCACCCCCGAGAGGCCCGGAACTGATACCCCTAGGAGTGTCCGTGCTCCGCCGGGTGGTGCGGCTCGTAGCCGGGGATCGTGCCGTCCGGCTTGGCCACGAGGAACAGTCCGGCCATCCCCATGTCCGAGTGGCTCTGGACGTGGCAGTGGTACATCCAGGCGCCGGCGCCCACGTGTTCACCGGCGATCATCTGGAAACCGAAGGAGTCGGCAGGTCCGGTGATTTTGTTGTCGATGACCCGGCTGGGGTCGGTGGGGCCCTCCAGGAGACCCGTCCGGTTGTCCGCCCAGCGGTGACCGTGGATATGGAACGTGTGGTAGAACTCGCCGTGCGTGATCATCACGATCTCGACCCGGTCGCCCACCGTGGCCTGGAAGTTGGGGCTCTGGTGTCCGGGCTTGTTGTTGATCGACATGTCGTTGAAGACGATCGTGAAGGTCTTGTCCGGCAGGATGTCGCCCTTGCGGCGCACGATCACCGGCCCGTAGAGCCCCTTGCGGATGCCGCCCGTTCCGTGGTCCGTGCCCACCACATGGTCGTGGTAGTGCCAGTAGCCCGCGCTGCCCGGCCGCCAAGTGCCGTCCTTGCGCTTGCCTGCGACATGGGTGCGCCAGGTGTACGTGCGGGTACCGCCCGGCTCCACATGGCTCTTGTTGAGCTTGGTGCCGTCGTTGGCGACGTCGTAGTCCACGCCGTGGACATGGAGGCTGGCGGGTACGTCCATCGTGTTCTCGAACTCGATGTGTACGGTGTCGCCCTCGATCAGCTCGATCATCGGGCCCGGGATCGACGCCTTGCCCTTTTCGAAGCCGTAGCCCATCTGGCCGTTGGGGAGCTTCTCGGCGTACATCTTCAGGTGTTTCACCTGCCCACCGGCGGGCGCGGTGGGCGGCGGGTTCTCCGCGGCCGGGGCCGATTCGGCGATTCCGGCGACGGACAACGATGTCACTCCGGTCGCGGCGGCCACGCCACCACCGACCAGCATGCGTCGGTTGAAACTGCGTCGGTCCATGCCGGACTCCCCACTGTGGAACGGAGACTGTGGCTTGCGCAGTGACCACGGTGGCCACTGGGACGCCACACGGTAACGGGCCGATCTTCGTTTATCCACACCCAGGACAAAGTTGACGGGATCCCGGTCATATCTATTGGCGGACCGCGAAAAGGGGTCTAGTTTCAGCGGCTGTTGCTGTGACCTGAGAGGGGTGGGTGAACGCATGCTCCGCACACCACATTCGCGGCCCAGACGGCCAAGGCCTCGACGCGCTCTGGCGGCGGGCCTGTTGGCCTCCGCCGTAACCGCGTCCCTGCTCGGGGGGCTCGGCGGCACCACAGCCGCCGCCAGGCCCTATCCCGAGCCTCCCAAGACAACGTTGTCCCTGCCGTCACCGCCCGGTGGCGCCAATGTCCGGGTACTCGTCTTCCACGCCTCGGCCGGCGAGGAGTCCCCCATCGTCAACGCTGGCATCGAGGCGATCGAGAAAATCGGCCAGTCGGGGCCCGCCGCGCAGCGCTTCCGCGTCGACGCCACCGACGACGCGTCCGTCTTCACCCAGGCGAAGCTCGGCAAGTTCAATGCCGTGGTCTTCCTGACCGGCGGCGGCGATGTGCTCGACCCGGAGCAGGAAGCCGGCCTGGAGACCTACATGGAGGCCGGGGGCGGGTTCCTCGGGCTCCACGACGCGGCGCGCACCGAGCCGTACTCGGACTGGTTCACCGGTCTGATCGGCGCACGGCCGGCCGCGGGCGGTCCCACGACCGCGCAGCGTGCGACCGTGGAGATCGGCGACCGGCAGCACCCGGCCACCAAAAGCCTGCCACTGGAGTGGAAGCGGCCCGACAAGTGGCTGAACTGGACGAAGAATCCGTCCGGTGACGTGCACACCGTGGCCCGAGTACGGGAGGGGACGTACCAGCCGGGAACAAGCGCCAACGGCGCCGACCACCCGGTCTCCTGGTGCCGTGACTACGACGGCGGCCGGTCCTTCTACACGGGCATGGGCGGCACGGTCGACTCCTTCCAGGAGACGGACTTCCGCGACCACCTGCGCGGCGCCCTCCAGTGGACGACCCGCCTGGCGCAGGCCGACTGCTCAGCCTCCATCAACGCCAACTACAAGGCGGAGCGGGTCACTTCACCCAACCAGCCGGGCCAGTCCGACCAGATCGGTGAGCCGCACGGCCTGGTGACCGCCAAGGACGGCCGGATCTTCTACATCGGACGCGGCGGCGGCGACAACAGCGCTCCCGTCGTCACCGACTGGAACAACCCGGACACCGGCAAGGGTCAGGGCCAGGTCCACGTCTACGACCCGAAGACCAAGAAGGTGACCCTCGCGGGTGCGCTGACCGTCTTCGGCAACAAGGGCGGCGGCGGCGAGCTGACCAAGAACGAGGAGGGTCTGCTCGGGATGGAGCTGGACCCCGACTACCTCTCCAACGGTTGGGTGTATCTGCACTACACACCCCACTCGGAGATCAACCGCGACACGCACATGGCCGAGCGCCGGGTGTCCAGGTTCACGCTCGACCCGGCGACCAACAAGCTCGACCTCGCCTCCGAGAAGGTCCTGCTCGACTGGCCGGTCCAGATCCACAGCTGCTGCCACTCGGGCGGCGGACTGGCCTGGGACTCCAAGCAGAATCTCTACATCGCCACCGGTGACAACAACTCCTCGCAATTCAGCGACGGTTACTCCGGCAACAACCCGGAGCCGAACTTCAAGGGCGTGTCCTTCGCGGACGCGCGCCGCACCGCGGGCAACACCAACAACCTCAACGGCAAGATCCTGCGCATCCACCCCGAGGACGACGGTACGTACACGCTGCCCGCGGGGAACCTCTTCACCGGCCAGGAGCCGGACGAGGGCGGCGGCAAGACACGCGGCGAGATCTATGTGATGGGTGTGCGCAACCCGGCCCGGATCTCCATCGACGCCAAGACCGACATCCTGTACGCCGGATGGGTCGGCCCGGACGCCGGGGCGCCTTCGACGACATGGGGACCGGCCAAGTACGACACGTTCGCGGCCATCACCAAGCCGGGCAACCACGGCTGGCCGTACTGCATGGGCAACAACCAGCCCTACCGCGACCGCAATCTGCCGGACCCGAGCAAGCCGCTCGGCTGGTACAACTGCGCCGCGCCCAAGAACGAGTCGCCCAACAACGACGGCCTGGTGAACCTGCCGCCCGTCACACCCAACACCATCTGGTACTCACCCCAGGGCGGTGGCCCCGACTACCCGCGCGACGCCAACGGCATCCCCAGCTACAAGATGGCGGAGCAGAAGCTGCTCCTGCCGTGGCTCAAGGGCGGCGGCCAGGCCACGATGAACGGCCCGGTCTACCGCTTCGGCGCGGCCGCCGCGGGGGCGCAGAAGTGGCCCTCGTACTGGGACGGCAAGTGGTTCGTCGGTGACTTCTACGACGCCGACCAGCCGCGGCACGCGGTGCTCACCGATCCCAAGACCGTCGGCAAGGGCGGGCTGCCCACCCACGCCGAGTCCCTGAAGAAGATCATCCCGGTGGGTGCGGACGGTATCCGCAACCTCATGGACTGGAAGTTCGCGCCGGACGGCTCGCTCTATGTCCTGGACTACGGGCGGGGCTTCTTCACCTCGGACTCCAAGTCGGCGCTGTGGCACGTGACATACAAGGGCGGCGGACCGACCCCGGCCGCCAAGGACCTTGCCAGGAAGGCGGAGTAGCCAGTGAGGCGAAGAACCCCACGATCATCACCAGGATCGTCCCCATGGGCCCGCCCGGCCCCCCGGCTGTGGACGGCGCTCGCCGCCGCCCTGCTGATGGTCCTCGGGCTGACGTCGACATCGGCGTACGGGCGTGACGACGAGGCGGCGGCCCCGCAAGCCGCGGCGCAGACGCTCAACTGGACCGCGGGCGACCCCATCGACCGCTATCTGAGCTTCCCGACGACGGCGGTCGCCGGGGAGACGACGATCGTCTTCGAGAACAGCAAGACGACCGGCAACACCACCGGGATGCCGCACACGTTGACGTTCGACGTGTCCGACCCCGAGTACAACAACGACGTACAGCTCAACCTGCTCGCCAATCCGAGCGACGACCAGGCGGGCAAGCACTCCGCGACGGTCACGCTCAAGCCCGGCAGGTACCGCTTCTACTGCACCATCCCGGGCCACGGCTCGATGGAGGGCATCCTCACCGTCACCGAGGGCGGCGGCGAGGACACCGCGGCGCCGGAGACCTCAGCGAAGGTCGAGGGCGAGAAGAACGCCGACGGCGCGTACATCGGGCATGCCTCGGTGGCCGTGACAGCCACGGACGCCGGTTCAGGTGTGGACAAGGTCGAGTACGCGGTCGGGGCGGCCGGCGCCTGGCAGCCGTACACCGCACCCGTCATGGTCCACGAGGTCGGCACCCACAAGATCCGCTATCGGGCCTCCGACAAGGCGGGCAACGTCGCCGCCGAGAAGGCCGTCGACTTCACCGTCGTCGCACCGCCGACGGACGACAAGACACCGCCGGAGACCTCGGCCACCGTCAGCGGCGAGAAGAATCCGCAGGGTGAGTACCTGGGCACGGCGACGGTCACGGTGACCGCGTCCGACACCGGCTCGGGTGTCAACACCATCCAGTACGCGATCGGGGCGGCCGGCGCCTGGCAGCCGTACACCGCACCGGTCATGGTCAACCAGGTCGGTGTACAGAAGGTCCGCTACCGGGCCACCGACAAGGCGGGCAACGTCGCCGCCGAGAAGGCCGTCGACTTCACCGTCGTCGCACCGCCGACCGAGGACAAGACACCGCCGGAGACCTCGGCCACCGTCACCGGGACCAAGAACTCCGACGGCGCGTACATCAGCAGCGCCAAGGTGGCGCTCACCGCGACGGACGCGGGCTCGGGCGTGGACAAGGTCGAGTACTCGCTCGACGGCGGCCCGTACCTCGCGTACACGGTGCCCGTGATCGTCGACCGCGTGGGACGGCACACCGTCGCCCACCGTGCGACGGACAAGGCCGGCAACACGTCACCGGCGAAGCAGGTGGCGCTCACCGTCGCGGAGGGCGGTGGCGTTCCGGCGCCCAACTGCGCCGAGCACGACGAGCGGTTGACGGTCATCGTCGGCGCGGTCGACACCGGTGTGCCGAACCGCATCACGCGCAGCCGTTGCACCATCAACGAGCTGATCGAGGACGAGAAGGAGTGGACGTCCCACGCCCTCTTCCTCAAGCACGTCGACAAGGTGCTCGACAAGCTGCTCAGTGACGGTGTCATCGACACGCGCGAGCACAAGAAGATCTATAAGGCGGCCAAGCAGTCCGGCATCGGCAAGCCCGGCCAGACCGAGGGCTACCGGGACCTCTTCGACGGCAGCCAGTCGTCGTTCAACAAGTGGCAGCATGTGGGCGGCGGTTCGTTCGGTCTGAACCCCGACGGCTCGATGACCAGCAGCACCACGGTCGCTGGCATGGGCATGCTGTGGTTCCCGGAGCGCAAGTACGAGGACTTCTCCCTGAAGCTGCGGTGGCGGGACGACGCCCCGGCCACCGGGAACGCCAACGGCGGTGTCTTCGTACGCTTCCCGCAGGTCCACGACCACCCGGAGGAGTCACGACCGGAGTGGGTCGCCATCAAGTACGGCCACGAGGTGCAGATCCTCGACCGTCCCGACGGCGACATGTACAAGACCGGCTCGATCTACGGCTTCGACCGGGTGGGTCTGGGCGGCGCGGGCGTCACGCCCAAGGGCACCTGGAACGACTACGAGATCCGGGTGGAGGGTCAGCACTATTCGATCTTCCGCGACGGTGTCCTGATCAATGAGTTCGAGAACACCGGCGGGCAGAACTTCACCCCGCCGCGCGGCGACGACCCGGGGACGGACGGCCGGCGGTACGCCTCCGGCTATGTCGGGCTCCAGGTCCACGGGACCACCGATACGATCTCGTACCGCGACATCCGCATCAAACAGCTCTAGCTGTACTTGAGTTGAGCTGTACTTGAGTTGGCGAGGCCCCCGTCCTGCGAGAGCAGGACGGGGGCCTCGTCGCGTTCAGCGTGTGCGGCGTCCTCAGCCCGCGGGCGCGACCGCGTGGGCGGGTGCGGGTCGGCAGGTCGAGGGCGCCGAGCATCCCCGCTCATGCGTCGTCGTGCTTCGCCCGGCTGGGCGCGACCCGTTTGGGCTCGCCCGGCATCTTCGGATAGTCCGGCGGGTACGGCATGTCGCCGAGCCCGTGGTCCCGCTCGTCGCGGTCGGCCAGCTCCAGGAGCCCGTCCAGCGTGAAGGCGTGGTCGTCCATGTCCGCGTGGATGTCGCCGAGTTCGGCGAAGCGGGTGGGCATCGTGACCACGTCGAAGTCCTGGGGCTCGGCGTCGTCGAGCTCGTCCCAGTTCAGAGGTGCCGAGACGGGCGCGTGCGGATGCGGCCGGACGGAGTACGCGGAGGCCATCGTGCGGTCGCGTGCGGTCTGGTTGTAGTCGACGAAGATCCGCTCGCCGCGCTCCTCCTTCCACCAGGCGGTGGTGACCCGCTGCGGCATCCGCCGCTCCAGTTCACGGCCCACCGCGATGGCGGCGCGGCGTACCTCGGTGAAGGTCCAGCGGAGTTCGATCGGGACGAAGACATGCAGCCCTCGGCCGCCGGAGGTCTTGGGCCAGCCGCGCAGCCCCTGCTCGTCGAGCAGGGTGTGCAGTTCGTGGGCGGTCCTGACCGCGTCCCCGAAGTCCGTTCCCGGCTGCGGGTCCAGGTCGATGCGCAGTTCGTCGGGATGATCGGTGTCCTCCCGGCGTACGGGCCAGGGGTGGAAGGTGAGACAGCCCAGGTTGGCGGCCCACAGGACGGCGGCGGGCTCGGTGGGGCACACCTCGTCGGCCTCCCGGCCGCTGGGGAACGCGATCTTGGCCGTGGGGATCCAGTCGGGCAGGTTCTTGGGGGCGCGCTTCTGGTAGAAGGACTCGCCCCCGATGCCGTCGGGGAAGCGTTCGAGGGTGGTCGGGCGGTCGCGCAGGGCGCGGGTGATTCCCTCCCCCACGGCCAGGTAGTACTGCGCCACGTCCCACTTGGTGTAACCGCGCGCGGGGAAGTAGATCTTGTCGGGGCTGGACAGTCTTACGGTCCGCCCACCGGCCTGCAGTTCCACCGCGTCACCCATGTCCGCCACGGTAGGCCGGTCTGGCTTTTGCCGCATACCGGGCAGACGGTCGGGACGGCATACCGGGCGCATCGGCAGGAATGGTCGCAGAATCGGACCATGGATCTCCCGGTGATGCCCCCCGTGAAACCGATGCTGGCCAAGGCCGTGGCCAAGATTCCGCCCGGCCCGAACATGCAGTACGAGGCGAAGTGGGACGGGTTCCGGGCGATCGTCCACCGGGACGGCGACGAGCTGGTGATCGGTAGCAGGTCGGGCAAGCCGCTGACCCGCTACTTTCCCGAGCTGGTGGCTTTGCTGCTCGAAGCGCTGCCCGTCCGCTGCGTGATGGACGGCGAGATCGTGATCGCCCACGGCGGCAGGCTCGACTTCGACCGGCTCAGCGAGCGCATCCACCCGGCGGAGTCCCGGGTGAGGATGCTGGCCGAGCGGACGCCCGCCAGCTTCGTCGCGTTCGATCTGCTGGCCCTCTGGGACGAGGCGCTTCTCGACGCCCCGCTGGGGTATCGCCGCGAGGCCCTGTCCGAGGCCCTCGACGGTGTACCGGCCCCGGTCCATCTGGCGCCGGCGACCACCGACATCGAGGTGGCCCGCGAATGGTTCGAGCGCTACGAGGGCGCCGGGCTCGACGGCGTGATCGCCAAGCCGCTGACCATTCCGTACCGCCAGGACACCCGTCTGATGTACAAGATCAAGCACGAGCGGACGGCGGACTGCGTCATCGCCGGCTACCGGCTGCACAAGAGCGGCCCCGTCGTCGGCTCGCTGCTGCTTGGCCTCTACGACGACGCCGGTGTGCTTCAGCACGTCGGGGTGTGCGCGGCGTTCTCCATGAGCAGGCGCGCGGAGCTGGTGGCCGAGCTGGAGCCGCTGCGCATGGAGTCGCCCGAGACCGAGGGCCACCCCTGGGCCGCCTGGGCGGACCCGTCGGCCCACGAGCAGACCCGGATGCCGGGTACGCCGAGCCGCTGGTCCGGCAAGAAGGACGTGTCGTGGGTGGCGCTGCGTCCGGAGACGGTGTGCGAGGTCGCGTACGACCACATGGAGGGCGACCGGTTCCGGCACACCGCCCGCTTCCGCCGCCGACGCGACGACCGGACGCCGGAGAGCTGTACGTACGCCCAGTTGGAGGAGCCCGTCGGCTACGACCTGGCGGACGTGTTCGGGACGCCATGAGCGTGCCCTTCGGGTCGGACGCCGGGCGGTCGTGCGGGCCGCCTGAATGGGCCCGCACCGCATGCGCCGCACCGCCCCCGGTGTGAGGGTGCAAGGGTGACCACCACCAGCGAAACCCGCCCCGCCGCGCCGGCCGCGGAGCCGCCCGTGCTCGAAAAGCGGCAGCGCAATATCGTCTTCGGGACGGTCATGCTCGGGATGCTGCTGGCCGCCCTCGACCAGACGATCGTGGGCACCGCGCTGCCGACGATCGTCTCGGAGCTCGGCGGCGCGGCGCACATGTCGTGGGTGGTCACCGCGTATCTGCTGGCCGAGACCGTCGCAACCGTGCTGGTCGGCAAATTCGGTGACCTCTTCGGCCGCAAGGTGGTCTTCCAAGTCTCGGCGATCATCTTCATCACCGGCTCGTTCCTGTGCGGCCTGTCGGGCAACATGACGATGCTGATCGCCTGGCGGGGCATGCAGGGCATCGGCGCGGGCGGCCTGATGGTCACGTCGATGGCGCTGATCGCCGATGTGATCCCGCTGCGCGAGCGCGGCAAGTACCAGGGCGCCATCGGGGCGGTGTTCGGTATCGCCACGGTGATCGGCCCGCTGCTCGGCGGTCTCTTCACGGACCATCTGACCTGGCGCTGGGCGTTCTACGTCAATGTGCCGATCGCGATCGTCGTGGTCATCGCCGCCGCCCGCAACATCCCCGCCATACGCTCCGCAGCCAAGCCCGTGATCGACTACCTGGGCATCGCCCTCGTCGCGATCGGCGCCAGCGCGCTGATTCTGGCGACGAGTTGGGGCGGCAACGAGTACGCCTGGGGTTCGGGCATCATCATCGGCCTGTTCGCGGGCGGCATCGTCTCGCTGGCCCTGTTCTGCGTGGTCGAGACGCGCGCCCCCGAACCGATGCTGCCGATGCGGCTGTTCTCCAATCCGGTTTTCACGGTCTGCTCGGTCCTCAGCTTCATCGTGGGCTTCGCGATGCTCGGCGCCATGACGTTCCTGCCGACCTTCCTGCAGTACGTCGACGGTGACTCGGCGACGATCTCCGGCGTCCGGATACTCCCGATGGTCCTGGGTCTGCTCATCGCGTCGGTCTTCAGCGGCAATGTGGTCAGCAAGACGGGCCAGTACCGGATCTTCCCGATCGTCGGCTCGCTGGTGATGGGCGTCGGCCTGTATCTGCTCTCACTGATGGGTACGGAGTCCAGTGCCTGGCTGGAGTCGCTCTACATGTTCGTGTTGGGTGTCGGCATCGGCCTGTCCATGCAGGTGCTGACGATCGCCGTGCAGAACACCGTGGAGTACACCGACCTTGGCACCGCGACCTCCGGTGTGACCTTCTTCCGTACGCTCGGCAGCTCGTTCGGCACCGCCGTCTTCGGCACGATCTACGCCAACTCCCTTACGCCCAACCTCAAGGAGGGCGTCGCCGAGGCCGCGCGGGTGAGCGGCGGGGCGGACCCGGCCGCCGTGGCCAAGGCCGCCCAGAGCCCGGAGGGACTGCATACGCTGCCGGGCGCTCAGGCCGAGCCGATCATCGGGGCGTACGCCGACTCGCTGCA
Source organism: Streptomyces changchenzhani (assembly GCF_039766235.1). Lineage (NCBI taxonomy): Bacteria > Bacillati > Actinomycetota > Actinomycetes > Kitasatosporales > Streptomycetaceae > Streptomyces > Streptomyces changchenzhani. The sequence continues at coordinate 121,720 of NZ_JBDHNH010000010.1, forward strand.
CACCGTTTTCCTGTGGACGGTGCCCGTCGCGATCGTGGGTTTCCTGGTCGCGCTGTTCCTCAAGCAGGTCAAGCTGCGGGACACCGCCCGCGCCGGTTCCACGAACATGGGCGAGGGCTTCGCCTCGCCGAGTTCGGGCGACTCGTCCAAGCATCTCGAACTGTCCGTCGCGAAGATCCTTCAGAGGAAGGGCGACCACACGGCGCGGCGCATCATCAGCGATTCCGACAGCCGGTTGGACATCGCGGGGGCCTGGGCGGTCATGCAGGTCGCCCTGTTCACCCGCATGGTCGGACACGCCAGCCTCGGCCTGATCGCAGCCCGCCGCAGCATCCCGCCCGAGGTGCTGCTCCCGGTCTTCGACCGGATGGTGGAGGAGGGCTACCTCACCCGTGACGGGAACCTGCTGTCGCACACGGCGGCCGGAGAGCGCGAGGCCGAACTGATCGCGCATGCCTGGGCGCGGTGGCTGGGTGAGCAGCTGGAGCAGGACGACGGGGGCCGGCCCGGCAGCACGGAACTGCTGGCCGCCGTCGACACGATCGCCAAGCGGCTGCTCGCTGAAGACCTGGCGCACGAGGTGCCCGCCGGGCGGTGAACAGCCGGGGGTGCCGCGGCCCGTGGCCCCTCCCGCGGCTGACGCGCCGCCCGCGCCCGGATGCGCCCGGCCGATCGCGACCCGGCCTCCGTCGGTGGCCGGGTGCGCCTGCTTCGCGAAGTACGCCGGTCGGACTCGGTTCGATTGCGGGGCGGTTTCGGGTCGGCCGCGTTTCGGTTGCGGGGCGAATCCGGGAATTGCCGGGCCCCGCGGATCGGTTGGGACTGTCGGACCCCACGCTCGTGCCGGTGGCCGACGACGCATGCGCCACCATCCGAACCGCACGCCGACGAGCGTGGTCCGGAGCTGCCGTACAGGGGTCGGCAGCTCCGGACCACCGGGCGGGCTCAGAGCGCCCCCGCGTCGGGCTGCGGAACGGGTCGCCTGCCCAGGAGCTCGGCGAGGCCGCGGCGGGTGGCGGCGAGGACGACCCGGTCCTCGGGGCGCAGTACGTAGCCGGGGCGCAGGTCCCAGATCAGGCGGGGCGGGGTCTCCCTGCCGTTGCCGCCCTCCCCGTCGTCCACGCGGGCCGCGCGGGCCGCGTTCAGGTCGGTGCGCCGGTCGTCGGGGGTCGCGGTGTCCAGGGCGAGCAGCCGCCACGCACCGGAGCTGAAGGCCTCGCCGACCGTGCGCCCTTCAAGCTGCGGCACACCCGCCACGTCGATGGCAGCGAACAGCAGGACCCGGCGCTCCACCGGTATGGCGCCCAGGATTTGACGACCCATCATGGCCCCGGCGAAGGCGGGCGCCGCGAGGTGGGAGACGCTGCGGCTGCGGGTCAGGGCGCGCGGGTGGGCGGCCCGCAGGGTGCGGTAGACGGCGGTGGCGAAGTCGTCGTCGTACAGGCGAAGGGCCACCCGCAGGTCGGGCTTGACGGAGCGACCGTACAGGGCCGCTTCGAGGTTGGTGGTGTCGATGCTGGTGAGGGCGAGCATGGAGTGCGCCCGGTGGATCTTCGCGGCCTCCAGTACGCCCTCCTGGGTGACGTCGCCGATCACGGTCGGCACACGCAGACGGCGGGCCAGCGCGATACCGCGCGCCTCCGGGTCCTCCTCCACGCACACCACGGGAATGTCGAGTTCGCGCAGCCGGGCCAGTACGCGGGTGCCGACCTTGCCGAGCCCGAGCAGGATGACGTGGCCGGACATGCCACGCGGTGGGCGGCGCAGCCCGGATGCGCTGCGCAGGGCGCCGAGCGCCTGCAGGACGGCGGCGAAGAGGACGGGGAGCAGCAGCATCCCGGCCAGTCCGGCGAGGAGTTGCAGGAGCTGACGGTCGAGCGGCTCGCCAACCGCGGGATCACCGATGCCGAAGAGGTCGAGCAGGGTGATGTAGGCGGCGTGCAGCGGGTGGTCGTCGGTGGTGGCCCAGGAGGCGACGGCGAGGCCCAGGACGGCGGCGGCGAGGCCGGCGAGGGACCACAGGAGGCGGCGGGAGAAGAGCGAGGCGATCGGCAGACCGCGGCCCGCGAGCGGTCCGGACGGCGGTGCGGTGGTCGTGTGGGAGACGGCTTCGAGCACGATGGTGCCCCGGCCCGTCGCGGCGGCCACACTGCGGTCGTCGGGCAGCAACTGCGGCCCGTCGCCGCTGCGCTCGGAACCCTCCCTGCCCGCCGGGTCGCTGGTGGTGGAGGACAGCAGCGCGAGGGTGCACAGCCCCGGGTCGGCGACCTCGCCGTGCGCGGGCGGGTTGCGTTCTACGGCGCGCAGCAGCAGCCCGTCGGCCTGGACGATCTTGCTGGTGCCGGCGACGGCGGTGGCGGCCAGCGCGGGCGCGGCCGTGTCGGCGTCGGACAGGACGGTGGTGGAGGCGTCCAGGTCGGCGATGTCGAGGCCGGGCGCGGCGACCGCCGCGGCCTGGTCGAGCAGGTCTTCCAGGTGCTGGCCGAGCTTGCGGTTGTAGAGCCGGATGACCAGGCGCAGCCGGGGGTTGAGGCGGCGGGCGGTCAGTGCGGCGCGGATGTTGGTCTCGTCGTCGCCATGCACGAGAGCGAGTGCGGTGGCCCGTTGCACACCGGCCTCGGCCAGGACGGCGTCGTCCACGACGAACGCTTCCATGAGCCGTACCGGGTCCGGCGGTTCGCCGTCGCCGTCCGGCGCGGGTGGCGTGCGGCTCATGGCGGCGGACACCCGGCCGAAGAGCGCGGAGGCCCGGCCGGGCACCCGGCCGGTGACCGGGTCCGGCGGGTTGCGCAGGTCCCGGGCAGGTGGCACGACGAGGGTCACCCGCGCCCGGTACACCTCGGACAGCTCGACGGCCAGCCGGTTGGCGAGCGCGCCGTCGCCACTGACAATCATGTGGTGCTCGCGGGGGCCGTGTTGGCCCTGGTGAGGAAGTGAGGACACGCCCCCAGGGTGCCCTGTCGGTCAAGGCGTTCGGAACCCGCGGTGATCACCCGGGCCGGTGGGGCGGGCGGGGCGCGCGGGCCCGGTCGATGGCCCGCGGGCCCCGGCCGGACCGGCCCGTAACGCGGTGGCTCGCGAGTTGGCTCAATCCGTCGAGTCGGTCCCCCGGGTCAGTACGTCGGGTCGGACCCTCGGGTCAGTCCGTGAACACCGCGTCCAGATATACCCACGCGCCGTCCTGGCGCACGAAGCGACTCTGCTCATGGAGTTCACCGGCTTCGCCCCGGTGGGTGTAGTGGGCGCGGAAGGTGACCGTTCCCGTGGTGTGGAAGGCGCTGCCGTCGGTCGCGGCCAGGATCTCCAGGCCCGTCCAGTGCATCGCAGCGTCCAGGTCGAGGGCGGCGGGCCTGGTGTCGGGGTGCCAGGTGCGCAGCAGGTACGTCGCGTCCTGCGCGGCGAACGCGCTGTAGCGGGAGCGCATCAGCAGCTCGGCGGTGCGCGCGGCTGCCGTTCCCGTGTGCAGCCGCCCACAGCATGCGGCGTACGTGGCCGGGAGCCCACAGGGGCACGGCGAGGCGGCGGTGAGGGACGGCCGCTGCGGGCGGCATGGGCTGCTGCGTCGGGACATGCCCCCATTGTGCCCGCGGCCCGTGGGGCTCTTTCGCGCCAATGTGCGGGTGGGCCCGTACGCGCCTTCCGGGTCTGCCGGGGCGACCGTAGGCTCCTGCGCCTGACGCGACTGTTACCAAGGGTAAGGGGGGCGCGGCATGGACCGGGCCGAGAATGCGGAGAACGCGCACAGCACAGCCGGTACGGGCAGCACCCGGCGCACCTTTGTGGCGGGGGCCGCCGCGGTGGGCGGCGCGGTCGCCCTGGGCGCGGCGCCCACGGCCGCCGCCGCGGGACCCGGACGACGTACCGCAGGGCAGTCGGTCGCCGTGCTGGGTGGCGGTGTCGCCGGTCTCACCGCCGCGCACGAGCTCGCCGAGCGCGGCTTCGCGGTCACCGTGTACGAACGCCGGGCGCTGGGCGGCAAGGCCCGCAGCATGGACGTACCCGCGAGCGCGAAGGGCGGCCGCCGGCCACTGCCCGCGGAGCACGGCTTCCGCTTCATCCCCGGCATTTACCACAACCTGCCGGACACGATGCGCCGCATCCCCTTCCCGGGCAACGCCAACGGGGTTCACGACAACCTCGTCGCGCCCAAGGAGATGATGTTCGCCCGCACGGGCCGCGAGAACATCCGGATACCGATCCCCTGGCCCGGCCACCAGCCGGCCGACCTCACGCTCGACGACATCCGCCGCGCCCTGGCCGCCCTGGTCGAGACGGCGGCGGGCCTGCCCGCCCACGAGACCGCGTACTTCGTGAACCGCGCCCTCGTCTACCTCACCAGCTGCGACGAGCGGCGTGACAACACCTGGGAGCGCACCCCCTGGTGGGACTTTGTGCGGGCAGCGCAGATGTCCCAGGACTACCAGCGCATCCTCGCCGTCGGCGTCACCCGCAACATCGTCGCGACGAAGGCGGAGGAGGCCAGCACCCGCACGGTCGGCACCCTCGGCGAGGCCTTCGTGCTCAACGCGCTGGGCCAGGGCGCGGACGGTCCGCCGGACCGAATCCTCAACGCCCCGACCAATGAGGCGTGGATCGACCCGTGGGTGGCCCATCTGCGCGGCCTCGGCGTCGACTTCCGGATCGGCTGGACCGTACGGGAGATGAAGTACGCGAACGGGCGGATCGCGGCGGCGCTGATCGAGGACTCCGACGGCGTACGGCAGACGGTGACCGCCGACCACTACATCTCGGCCCTGCCGGTCGAGCACGCGCGGCCGACCTGGAGCGCGGCGATGCGCGCGGCCGACCCCCAACTGGCCCGCTGCGACAAGCTCCGGACGGACTGGATGACGGGCATCCAGTTCTATCTGACCGAGCGCACCCCCATCGTGCACGGCCATCTGAACTGCATCGACTCCCCCTGGTCCCTGACCGCGATCGCACAGGCCCAGCACTGGCCCGGCCGGAACTTCCCCGTCGACTACGGCGACGGCACAGTCGCGGACTGCCTGTCGGTGGACATCTCCGAGTGGGACAAGCGCGGGATCCTGTACGGGAAGACTGCCAAGCAGTGCACCCGCGAGGAGGTCGCGCGCGAGGTGTGGGCGCAGCTGAAGGCCGCGCTCAACGACACGGGCAAGACGGTCCTTCGGGATGCCACGCTGCACTCGTGGTTCCTCGACCCGGGCGTGGACGGAATCGGCACCCCGAACCCGACCAACGAGGACGAGCTGCTCATCCACCCGGTGGGTACGCTCCACAACCGCCCGGCGGCGGCGACGAAGATCCCCAATTTCTATCTGGCGGGCGACTATGTGTCCGTGTCCATCGACCTGGCGACGATGGAGGGCGCGAACGCGTCGGCCCGCGCGGCGGTCAACGCGCTGCTCGACCGGGCCGGTTCGACGGCGGCCCGGTGCAAGGTCACGCCGTTGTTCCGGCCGCCGGCGATCGAGTTCCTGAAGCGGCACGACCGGACGCGGTACCGGCTGGGGCTGCGGAACGCGCTCGACCTGGGGTGAGGGTCAGGTGGCGTCGGGTGGGCCGGGGGCGTGGCGGCGGGCCAGGCTGCGCACCTCGGCCAGGATCTCCGGCGGGACACCACGCAACTCGTCGTCGGACATCCGGTCCACCATGTCAGGAAGAGCGACATCGAACCAGTAGCGCGCCCAGCCCTCTCCCCCATTCTCCGCCCAGAGAGTCAGCACGCGAGCGGGGGACTCCATCTGCAGCAGGCGAAAGCTTGCTTCCCAATGGTTGAGGAGCAGACTGCGGTACTGCCCGGACGCACCCGAGTTCAGCGCTTTCGTCGTGGCCCGCACGATCAGTTCCCAACCGCGCACATCAAGTTCCCCCAGTGCCAGCGTCCGCAGCAGACCCGCCACTACGGATTCCGGAAGCAGGGCCACGTCGGTGACCAGTTGGCCGAGAAGAAGCAGACTGGCGTGGCCCTTCATCTGTTGATCGAAGCCGGACGACAACTCCAGCAGCGTGCCGCAGCGTTCGTACAGAGCGGTGAGTTCCGCCGCTGGGGCACCCAGCCCACTCGCCAGCCACAGCGACGTCAGACCATGGGCGACGGACGTGGCAGTACCGGTCTCCGGAGAGCCGACAAAGCTGGTGACGGCGGGCCCCAGCCAGCGGAACAGCGGGTCGACGGCGTGCAGGACCACGGCGTCGTTGGTGCCTCCGGACATCGCCAACTTGTGCCGGATCTGATCTGGGTAGGGCCGTGACCAGCTGGTGTTGACGTTCCGGTCGCCGTGGCCCGGCGGCCGGCCGTAGAGCCAGTAGGCGTCGACCGGTTCCGGGGAATCCATGCCGTCATCGGTGGGCCGGATGTCGAGCTCGCGCGAGTCGCCGTTCCAGGTGCGGCGGATGCTCAGCGCCATCGCAAAATCCGTCCACTCCGGTTCGGTGAACGCCGCACGCCACAGCAGCACCCGTCCGTGCCAGGCCCCCGCCGGGTTGACGTCGTCGGGAAACACTTCGCTCGCCTTGACCCCACCGGTGACGAGCAGGGTCAGCATCATCAGGTTCGCGCCGTACAGGCCGTGGCGCGACGACGTCGCCCGGACGGTGGGCCGGTACTCAGCGAACCGGTGCTCGGTGCGGTTGCGGTGGTCCGCCATCACGGTGACGAGGAGTTCGCCGAGCCGCTGCCGGTTTTCCGGGGCGATGAGCCGGATACGGGCGCCGACGAAGCGGAGCATCTGGCGCGACGAGAGCGGCGCGTAGGACAGCAGGACGTACAGCAGGTCGTCGTCGACGCCGACGCGGCTGAGGGACAGCGCGGGGCGCTGGTCGAGCAGCCCCTCGAGGAGCTGCACGGCGAGGCGGGCGGCCAGATACTCGCCGAAGGTGGCGTGCAGGAATTCGTACGTCGTCAGCCGTTGGTCGTCCCGCAGCGCCTGCGCCCGCTGGATGAAGAAGAACCGGCCGAGCGCGATCTCGGCCGGGTCGAGGCGCGCCCGGAAATCGGTCGTGGTGGGTTCGCTGCGGCCGAGGAGCGCGGCCAGATCCAGTTCCAGCTCGGCCGAAGTGATCCACTGACGGCGCCGGTTGAGCATGCCGAAGGAGATCAGGGAGAGCCGCTGGAGCTCCTGCTCCACCCGCGCCGCCAACTGCCGGTCGTTCAAGGCCTTTTCGGATTTGCCGACTTCACGCACGGCGAAGGAGGCGAGCAGCTCCTCGTACAGTTCCGCCTCGCCCAGCGGTTCATCGCCGTCCGCCCCGCGCTGCAAGGCGTTCCCGCTCGCGTCATACAGGGCCAGCATCAGCAGAAGCAGCGGCTGGGAGGCGAGCGCCTGATGGCGGGCCGCCACGGCGGCGGACAGCGGGCGCAGTCCGTTCGCGGTCAGATAGGGCTCGTTGATGCGGTTCCACAGGTCGAGCCAGGTCTCGATCTGCTGCTGCCTGAACGGTTCCAGCCGCAGCGCCACCACACCGTCCGGGTAGCGCGCGCGGTCCGCGACGGCGGTGCGGCTGGTGACCACGGCGAGCACCGGGCGGCCCTGGTCCGCCTCACGCTGCTGGAAGCGGGCCACGGACAGCAGGTAGTCGGACTGGCTGACTCCGGTGGCCTGGAGCAGTTCGTCGAATCCGTCGAAGAGCAGGACGGGAACGGACCCTTGGGCCGACCGGATCAGCTCCGGCCAGGAGGCCCGTTCACCGGTCAGGGCCCGGACGGCGTACTCGATCTGGTCCTGTATGTCGGCGTCGGCGGGCACTTCGCGCAGGACGATGCGCACGGGCAGGAATCCGGCCGCGGGCAGCCGGGCGGCGAGGATCTTGGTGAGTACGGACTTGCCGGCGCCGGGCTGGCCGAGGACGACCAGGGGCGCTGTGGTGGAGGCGAGCGAGGTGAGGGCGCCTGCCAGGTATTCGGTGAGATCGGAGCGTACGGGCACATTCTCCCACCACTCCTCCGCGGCAGGTGTGTGCGCGCTTTCGGACACGGCCCGAACCCGGAAGTCGGGGTCGACGTAGCCGTCCCCGAGGGTGGGGAAGCAGACACCGGTGGGGGCGTTGCCCTCGGTGAGGATCGGCTTGAGCAGGGCCGCGCGGTAGCCGGCGGCGAGGCCGGCCGACACATGGCTGAGCGGGCGGTCGACGGTCAGGCCGGCCAGGGCGGTCTCGATCCCGGTGAGTGCCCGGCGGAAGTCGGCGCGAGTGGCCTGGTGCTCGACCTGACCGGACCAGAATCCGAACTCCGGTACTTCACACGCTAGTTGGGCGTAGAGCTCTTGGTAGCGCCGGACGGCTGCGGCGGATACCTCGTCAAGGAGTACGTCGACGCCGGTGCTCCTCTGCGTCTCACTCACCCGGTCCCACAGCTCCAGCCCCCGCATGAAGCGGACCAGCCTCAACGTGAGGTTCTGGTACCAGTTGTCCAGCTCATCGACGACCTGCTCGGTCGGCAGATGCGGCGCGGGTTGCGGAATGCCGCCGGCCGCCAGGGCGAGGACAAAGCTGTTCGCGTCCGCCGACCCGCCGGCCAGCCCGATCTGTTCGCGCCGGGTGAGTCGCAGCTCCGCCAGGTCAAAGGGCAGTTCCGACTCACCGAGGGCCTCGAAGTAGGCGGTGACCACGAGCACCGCATGGGCCGCCGCCAGCTTCTCCGTGCGCTCGGCCCGCTCCGACCCGCCCAGCCTCGCCCGCAGCCCAGCCGTCAGATCACGCCCCAGCCGCAGCACTCTCCCCTGCGCGTTGGCCAGGTTGAGCAGCGCGTCACTGGCCCCGCCCGTGGCCATCGACAGGGCGCCACCGAGCGCCTGGTCGGCCGCGGCAAGTCCGGCACTGTCGCCGCCGAGTATCGCCACCGCATCGCTGTAGCTGAGAAGTTGTCGCACCCGCACCGTGCCCCCTGATCGTGTGCCGCTTCGCGCCTACGGTGTACCACGCGCCCCACCCCCGGGGCCCGGTTTCAGCCCCCGGCGGCAAACCGTTCCCGGTACGCGCTGGGGGTGAGCCCGGTGCGCCGCCGCAGCTGCGCCCGCAGGTTCGCCGCCGTACCGAGCCCGCTCGCCCGCGCCACCGCCTCGGAGCCCAGCTCGCCGCGCTCCATCAGGCGGCAGGCAAGCACGACGCGCTCCGCGGTGAGCCAGGCCAGCGGTGTGGTGCCGAGCTGCGTACGGAACCGACGGTGCAGGGTGGCCGGGCTGACCGCCGCCCGTACGGCCAGGCCCGTCACGGTCAGCGGCGTGGCGAGCTGCTCCCTGGCCCACTCCAGGAGCGGGCCGAGCGTGGTGTCGGGGGCAGTGGGCAGCGGGTGCTCGACGAACTGGCGCTGGCCGCCGTCGCGGTGCACGGCGAAGACCAGGCGGCGGCTCACGGCGGCGGCCACCTCGGCGCCGTGGTCCCGGCGTACGACGTGCAGCCCGAGGTCGAGGGCGGCGGCGCTGCCCGCCGCGGTGAGGATGTCGCCGTCGTCCACGAACAGCACGTCCTCTTCGAGCCGGACGGCGGGGAAACGGGCCCGGAAGGAGTCCGCCCACTGCCAGTGCGCGGTGGCGCGTCGCCCGTCGAGCACCCCGGCCTCGGCGAGTGTGAAGGCGCCGCTGCAGAAGCCCACCAGCCGGGCGCCGCGCGCGTGCGCGCGGCGGACCGCGGCCAGCACCTCGGGGCGGCGCGGCACTTCGATGTCCGGCCGGTTGGGGACGATCAGCGTGTCCGCCGCGTCGGCCGCCTCCAGGCCCGCGACACCGCTGAGCGTGAAGAATCCGTCGCGCATCAGGGTGCGGGGCTCCGGGGAGCACAGGGCGAAGTCGTACAGCTCGCGCCCGAGCTCGGGCCTGCGCAGGCCGAAGACCTCGGTGGCGCAGCCGAGCTCGAAGGGGTTCGAGTTCTCGTCGACGATCACCACGACCCGGTGCGAGGAATCTTGCGTCATATGCGATTCCTAGCACTCACGCCCGGTGGGCGCCAGGACCGAGGATGAGGTCATGACCACTGAGGCAACGCACAAGCCGGCCGATCCGATCGCCCTCGCCGACGCCCTGGGCAGCTTCGACGCCCTCTGGAGCCCGCGCATCGTGACCCGGGTCAACGACTACGACGTACGCGTCGCGAAGGTTGCGGGTGAGCACATTTGGCACGTGCACGACGACACGGACGAGTTCTTCCAGGTCATCGAGGGCGAGCTGACTATCGGCCTGCGCGAGGCGGGTGCGGAGGGTGCGACGGGAGTGGAGCGGTACGTCGTGCTGCCCGCCGGGTCGGTGTTCGTCGTTCCGCGCGGCATCGAGCACAAGCCGTCGTCGGCGCACGGTGCGTCGATTCTCCTGTTCGAGCCGACGGGCACGTCGACGGTCGGTGACCGCCACGACCCGGTCCCGGCGCACGTGGACGCGACGACGGGCCACAAGCTCTGAGGGCGGCGCCTGCGGCGGTCCTGTGCCCGCCGCACCCCTCGCCCCCTCCCCCGCGACCAGCCGCGGTACGTACACGGCGGTCCAGCACACCGATGAACTCTCCGGCCGGGTCAAACAGTTGGTGGACGGCAGCTCAAGCCCGGTCTCTACACCGACCGCGAGAAGTTCTCGGAGCACCGCTGGTACCGGTGGACGTACCGCCCGGCCAGGAACTGCGGGCCTCGGTGAGTATCGGCGCCGACCGCGCGGTCGACGAGCCCGTCGGGCAATACCTCGTCGCACTCAGGCCTTGCGTGCCACGCCCGCGTACCCAGGGATCGGGGCGTCGCCCGTGACCGGCACCGCTTCGCCGAGCTCCGGACGCCAGTCGGCGGCCAGCGAGACGCCGGGCTCCAGCAACTCGAAGCCGTTAAAGAACTCGGCGAACTCGTCGCGGGTGCGGGGTCGCAGCGTGAGGCCCTTGGCGCGGTACATCTCCCTGGCCTTGATCGCGCCCTCGGGGAAGAAGTCCCCCGTGACATGCGAGAGGACCAGGTAACTGCCGGACGGCAGAGGCTCCATGAGGGAGGTCACCAGTTCGTGCGCGCCGTCCTCGTCGTCCACGAAGTGCAGCAGCGCGACGAGCGACAGCGCGACGGGCTTCGTGAAGTCGAGTGTCTTCCCGGCCTGCTCCAGGATGGCCGCCGGCTCGCGCGCGTCGGCCTGGATGTAATCGGTGGTCCCCTGCGGGGTGCTGCGCAGCAGGGCCTCCGCGTGGGCGAGCACGATCGGGTCGTTGTCGCAGTAGACGATGCGCGCGTCCGGAGCCGTCTGCTGGGCGATCTGGTGCAGGTTCGGTTCGGTGGGTATGCCGGTGCCGATGTCGAGGAACTGCCGTATACCCCTCTCGGCGAGCCCGCGCGTCGCGCGGTGCATGAACGCACGGTTGACCCGCGCCATGTCGCGGCCCCGCGAATCGAGCGCCAGGAGCTCCTTCGCCATCTCCTCGTCGACCGGGTAGTTGTCCTTGCCGCCCAGGAACCAGTCATACATGCGCGCGGGGTGCGGCTTGCTGGTGTCGATCACGACAGCGGTGGGGTCCGGCCCGGTCATACGACGCTCCATGGGTTTCGTTGGGTAGCAGGGATCAGCAGAATCAGGTACTCGGGGTCAGGTGAGCAGGAAGTCGGCCCGGCCGGCCTTGGCTCCCTGGATGAAGGCGGCGATCTCGCCGTTGGTGTAGATCAGCGCGGGTCCGTCGGGGTCGGCGGACTGGCGGACCGCGACCCGGCCGTCGGCCAGTTTCATGGCCTCGATGCAGTTGCCGCCGTTGCCGCCGCTCCACGGCTTGTACCAGCCTTCGGAGGGCAGTTGGCCCGCCGGCATGCCGTTGTATATGGGGTCCATCAGAGCTCCTTGCGGAGATTCTTCAGAATCTCCTTCGTGCGATGTGCGGTGGCGGCCTGCGCCGCCATGCGGTCCATGACTTCGAGGTGGGCTGCGACCTCGGGGCGCGCGTCGAGATACACGGCGCCGGTCAGGTACTCGCTGTAGACCATGTCCGGGAGTTCCGGTACGGCGAAGCGGAAGAGGACGAAGGGGCCGTACGTGCCGGGGTGATGACCGGTCGCGAACTCGGCGATCTGCACCGTGACGTTGGGCATCTCCACGGCGTCGATGAGGCGGTCGAGCTGCGCCGCCTGGACACCCGGGCCACCGACGGGCCGGCTCAGGACCGTTTCGTCCATGACCACCCACAGCTTCGGGGCGCCCGGCTGCGTGAGCAGACTCTGGCGCTCCATGCGCAGGGCCACGTGCCGCTCGATGTCCTCGGGTCTCGTCTGCCCCATGGCCCCGGTGCGCATGATCGCGCGGGCGTAGTCCTCGGTCTGCAACAGGCCCGGGACGAAGTGCGGTTCGTACGCCCTGATGAGCGCGGCCGCGCCCTCCAGGCTGACGTACATGCTGAACCAGTCGGGCAGGATGCCGTGGAAGCGCTGCCACCAGCCGGGCTTGTTGGCCTCCTCGGCCAGCTCGACAAAGGCCTGGGCCTCGTCCTCGGAGTTCCCGTACGCCTTCAACAGCAGCTGGATATAAGGAATTTTGAGAGCGACCTCGGCCGTCTCCATCCTGCGGATGGTGGCCGGGGCGACCCGGAGCACCTTGGCGGCCTCGTCGCGGCCCAGGCCTGCTCTCTCACGCAGATCCTGCAGGCGCTTGCCGAGAACGACCTGGCCCACAGTCGGGGCAGACCGCGGTTCGCTCACTTCAGACCTCCCCTGTGCTGGTGCCGAGCAGTGTGCCACGCACCTGCGGCTAAGGAAATGCCACTGTGGATATTTCAGAGTGCCCCTTGCCAAGTGTCGCGTTCGGAGGGAGAGTTACCCGGTGTAACACTTCACGCGGATGCCGCGCGCTGCCACGGGGGAAGCGCAATCGGCGCTGCCCCACCGTGAGGATCGCTCGTGGCACCAGGAAACACACTTGTACCCCGACTCATGGACCAATGCCGGGGTGCGGACATACGGCGGTACGGTTTCGAGTTACCCGCACGAGCCGAATATGTCTCGCGAGCAAGGCGTCTGACCCGCACTCAGCTGACCCGGTGGGGAATCGACGAGGACACCTGCGACATCGCGGCACTGATCGTCTCCGAGCTCGTCACCAACGCGGTGCTGCACACCGGGAGTGAGCATTTCGCCTGCGAGCTGCGCGACAGCGACGGCAGGCTGCGCGTCGCCGTTCAGGACCAGGGACAGCGGCCGACGGGCCCCAGGCTGCGCCAGGGCGCCGAGGACGAACACGGCCGCGGGCTCCAGCTCGTGGACACGCTGAGCAGCTTCTGGGGAACGCGTGACGTCGAGGACGGGCCAGGTCGCGTGGTCTGGGCGGAGCTGCCTTGCTGAGGACCGCTATGACCAACCTGCCGGCCGGCCGCCTCTCACGGGTACGCCGCACCAGCCACGGCGGGCGGGTCCGGCTGCCCGTCCCGCCCGGCCTGGCCACCCCGCTCGGCTGCGACGCGGTGGGGCTGCCGGCCCGGCACGGATTCAGGCTCCTGTCGCATCTGACGCGGCCCGGCTGCGTCTTCGCCGACGCCGACCTGTGGTGGTGGATCGTCCCTTCCCAGTCGGACCTCGGGCTCCCCTGGCCGTCGCCGGCCCGCTATGTCACCGGGGCGTACGTACCGGCCACGCACCCCCGCCTGATCCACTCGCCCGAGGGCACCGCGCCGTACACCCCGCCGATCCCGCTGTACCTGATGGTGTGCCGGCTCGCGGGCACCGCGCCCGTCTGGTCCTCGGCGTCGTGGCGGCGCCCCTGAGGCGGACCGGCGCCGCCGAGGCCTCTCGGCGCCGCTGAAGCACGGCGGCCCCGCACCCGTCGGTTCTCGGACACACCGTCACCCGAACGATGCGGCGCTCTGGACAGTGCGCGCCGTAGCGGGAGTGAATTCCTCCAGTGCCTTCAGCGGCACCGCCGTGCCCGCACCGTATCGGGCACCGTACCGGGAGGAACCTCCGCGCCATGAACAGACCGAGGCTGCGCAGACCCGTCGTCCACATCCTGACCGCCGTCGCCGTCGCGGCGAGCACCGTCCTCACGGCCGGGACGGCGTCCCACGCCGCCCCGGACACCGCACCGGCCGCTCCCGCCGCCACCGCTCCCGTCGTCACCTGGGCCGCAAGCACCGACCGGCTCAGCACCGCGGGCGCCGCCCCGGAGCGCACGTACCGGCTCATCGTCCGCACCAGCGCCGGCGGCAGCGGGCTGCGGATCCGGCTCTCCAACACCTTCGGCGACCAGCCGGTGACCTTCGGCCGCGCGTATGCCGGACTGCGTTCCACCGGGGCCGCGTTGGTGCCCGGCAGCAACCGGCCGCTGGCCTTTCGTGGCGCACCGACGGTGACCGTGGCGCCCGGCGGCTCCGTGTACAGCGATCCGCTGCCCGGCACGGTACGGCCGCAGTCCGATCTGGCCGTGAGCCTCTATGTGCGCAGCGCGGGCGGCGCCGCGACCGGCCACAAGATGGCCCTCCAGACCTCGTACATCGCCCCCGTCGGCAACCACGCCGCGGACGTCTCCGCCACGCCGTACACCCAGCAGATCACTTCCTGGTTCTACCTCGACGCGGTGACAGTGGGCGCCGGGCGCGGCACCGGGGCGGTGGCCACGCTCGGTGACTCGATCACCGACGGAGCCATCTCGACCGCGAACACCAACCGCCGCTGGCCGGACTTCCTCGCCCGCAGGCTGCTCGCCGACCCCGGCTCGCCCATCAAGGGCGTCGCCAACGAGGGGATCTCCGGCAACAAGATCCTGACCGACGGCTCCGGGCAGAGCGCGCTGAAGCGGCTCGACCGGGACGTCCTGTCGCAGCGGGGTGTGCGGACCATGATCCTACTGGAAGGGGTCAACGACATCAAGGCCAACCCCGCGCCGACCGCCGCCGCATTGATCGCGGCGTACGAGCAGCTCATCGGCCGGTCGCACGCGGCAGGCATCTGCGTCGTCGGCGCGACCGTCATGCCGTACGAGGGCTGGCGGGAGTGGAGCGAGAGCGGCGAGGCCGTCCGGCAGGAGGTCAACGCCTTCATCCGGCACAGCGGTGCCTTCGACGCCGTCGTCGACTTCGACGAGGCGCTCAAGGACCCCGTCGCCCCGAATCGGATGCTGCCCGCCTACGACAGCGGCGACCATCTGCATCCCAACGACGTGGGCATGCGGCTGATGAGCGACACGGTCGACGTGAGGGCGCTGGGCTGCGCGGGGCGGTAGCGGGGTGGGGGCGCCGCAGCGCGGGGCTGGTCCCCGACCCGCCGAAAATCAGCCTGTCCGGCGTTTGAGGACCGGGGTCTGGGGCGGAGCCCCAGTTCGGGAAGGGGCGGGTAGGGGACAGCGCCGCAGGCAACCCGCAGCTCGGCGACCCCTCAGCCCCGCACGCCCAGCCCCGGCAGGACCGCCGCCTCCAGGAACCGCACCAGATACGCCTCGTCCGCGTACGTCCCCTCCAGCATCGGCCGCGCCCGCATCACCCCCAGCAACTGCGCCGCGACGAACTCGCACGCCGGATTGCCCGCCGTGATCTCCCCCCGCGCCACCCCGCGCCGGATCATCGCCTCGATCGCCGCGACCTCCGGCTCCACCAGCGCCTCGCGCATGGCCTCAAGCAGGTCCGGGTTGTGCAGGGCCGCATGGCTGAGCGAGTGCATCAACAGCGTGTCGCGGCCGGCGGCCGCACCCGCCGCACCCGCGGCGGCGCGCAGGTCACCGGCGAGTGACCCGGTGTCGACGTCCGCGAGCTGTACGCACCGGGTGCCGCGCAGCGCGGCGGCGACGAGCTGGGGCTTGGTCTTCCACTGACGGTAGAGCGTCGACTTGCCGCACCTGATGCGCGCCGAGACGCCCTCCATGGTCAGGGCGTCGTAACCGCTCTCCCTGAGCAGGTCGAGTACGGCCTGGAAAAACTCCTGCTCGCGCTCCGGCGTGATCTTGGAACGGCGCACTGCGACCACCGGATCCTGCGGCGGCGACGGTGACGGCGGTTGCGACGGCATGACCTGTCCTCTCCACGATCCGCGCGGCTCCTTTTCGGGGCTCTCCACACTGTACCGATACGCCAGTGTACCGATACGGCGCCGTATCGGTACACTCGCGTATCGGTACACTCGCGTATCGATAGGGCATGGTGCAGACCAGGCCGCCGCAACCGCACATCGTGTCGTAATGCAAAGGGGCCGGGTGATGGACACCCGCACTGAGCCTGCCGAACGGGAGCCGGACACTACTGCCCGACCACCCCTCGTGCGCGAGTTCCTCCTCGTCGCGGGACTCTTCATCGTCTACAAGCTCGGACGTCAGGCCGCGAACGGCCATGTCTCCGACGCCTACCGCAACGCGGACCGCGTCTGGGACCTGGAACGGTTCGTCCACCTGCCGGACGAGGGTTCCGTGCAGGGTGTGCTGCTGCACAGTGAGTCGCTGGTCCGGTTCGCGAACACCTACTACGCGACCGTGCATTTTCCGGCGACCGTGGCCTTCCTGGTCTGGCTGTACTGGCGCCGTCCGGGCCACTACACGGGCGCCAGGCGCGCCCTGGCCGTGCTGACGGGCGCCGCGCTCGCGCTGCATCTGCTCATGCCCCTCGCCCCGCCGCGGATGCTCGGCGCGGCCGGTTTGATCGACACCGGGCAGGTCTACGGGCCGAGCGTGTACGGGGCGACACCCACCACCGACTCGGTGGCGAACCAGTTCGCGGCCATGCCCTCGCTGCACTTCGGCTGGGCCGTGATGGTCGCGGTGGGCCTCATCGCCGCCACCCGCGCGCGCTGGCGGTGGCTGTGGCTGCTGCACCCCCTGCTGACGCTTCTGGTGATCGTCGGCACGGCCAATCACTACTGGATCGACGCGATCGTGGCCGTGGTGCTGCTCGGCGTCGCCCTCGCCGTCACCCGGCAGCCGTACCGCGTCACCGCCCCGAGTGCCCGCCGCCCCTCCCCCGCACCGGTCGCCACCGCGTCAGTGGCCCCGCTGGCCGTCACCGGGGGCTCCCGGTGACGGCGACCGTCGTGGCTGTCGCCCTCTCGCTCGCCTCCGCCGTCGCCTACGCGAGCGCGGCGGTGACGCAGCAGCGTCTCGCCGCACGCAGCGAGCCCTCGGCGGGCGTACTCGCCCTGTTCGGCCGCGCCGCCTGGTGGGGCGCTGTCGGGCTGAACGCGGGCGGGGCGCTGCTGCACGTGGCGGCCCTCAGCTTCGGCCCGCTCACCCTCGTGCAGCCGCTCGGCGCACTCACCCTGGTCGCCGCCGTACCGCTGGGCGCGCGCCTCGCCGGGCGGCGCGTCACCCTCGTCGAGTTGCGCGGCACGGTCCTCACTCTGCTCGGGCTCGGCGCCCTGCTGCTCGCGGCGCAGGGCGCCGCACCGCACGAGACGCTCAGTCTGCCGGAAGCCCTGGGGGTCGCCGCCGTCACCATGACGCTGGTCACCGTGCTCACCCGGACCGGCTCCCGCCACCCGGGGCTGCGCCACGCCACCGCCTCCGGGTTCACCTCCGGAGTCGCGTCGGCGCTCACCCAGACCGTGACGGTGGCAGCCGCAGCCCATGGCGCCGGACCGTTGCTGACCTGGCGTATCGCGATTGTGGCGCTGCTCGTCGCGGGGCTCGCGGCGGGTGGACTGCTGCTGTCGCAGACCGCCTACCGTGGCGGCCTCGGCGGGCCGCTCGCCATGGTGACCCTCGCCAATCCGGTGGCCGCCGCGGTCATCGGTCTGGCGCTGCTCGGCGAGCGCCTCCAGGGGGGACCCGTGGGCCTGCTCCTGGCGCTCGTGGGTGCGGCGGCGGCGACACGCGGCGTACTCCTGCTGACCCGCGCACCGGCACCGGCAGCACCACTGGTGACGCCGATCCCGGCACCATCACCCGCCCCCGCCCTCGCGCCCCGGCCCGCGCTGTCATCCGGGCCGGCTCAGGCTCTGAGCCGGACAAGGGCGTGTGTACCGCTGGTGCGCCACGGGCGCCCCGTCGCGTCGAGCTCCGCGACCGTACTCGCGGAGAGACCGGTGACGACGTCGGACTTCAAGGTGCGCAGCGCGGCGACCGGGCCGGGGAAGTAGCCGGTGACCTCGCCGAAGGGGAGGGTGGCCGGCCAGTGCCGGTCGCCCACCAGGCGACGGTAGTTCAGGTCACCCTTCATGATCGTGAGCGTGGCGGACGCGAAGTCCTCACGAAGGTCGGCGGGCATGTCGGCATACGGGAGGGGCGCGCACGAGAACGGATGCGCCCGCAGGACCAGACGCCCGTCGGTCACGGCCCCGCGCAGCCGCTCGGCGATGCCCGCCGCCCGGCCGCCCGCGGCCGCCATCCGCGCCAGGCACCCGAGTACGTCGGCCGTCGTCGCGTCGGAGATGTAGTACGGGTGCGGTTTGATGTGCAGCGTCACGGATGTGGCGCGGCCCGTGGTGAGCAGATGGTCGGCGAGCACCAGGTCGGGCAGCAGCTCGGCCCCCGCGTTGTCCGCTACCAGGCACACCTTCCCCGGCCGCCCGTCGCCCAGCAGGCCCCACAGTGCGGCCGTGTCGTCCGCGACCAGCCCGGTGACCCGCTCCCCCAGGCCCGCCTCCCCGGCCGACAGCTGGAATCCGAGGTCGGCGCGGTTTCCCCAGAGCGACGCGTGCAGCAGCGTGATGTCCTGCTGTTCCGGGGGGAGTTCGGGGACGCCGTCGAGCGCGGCCAGTTCCGCGTCGAGCTTCGCTCCGGCGAGCTCGGCGTGCTTGAACGGTGCGAACGGGTCGATGCCCTGCCAGGCCCCCGGCGCGAAGTGGCCCAGCACTCCGAGCAGTTTGCGGTAGAAGAAGCTCTCCGCCCACAGGAACGGCGCGTCCGTCCAGGGGCGCCCCAGGTATCCCTCGTCCCACTGCCGCCACCCAGCGGCGTCCGCCTCGTCCTCGCCGATGGGCTCCATCACATCCTTGGTGATCTCCTGCAGCAGCCCGTCCAGGGCGCGTTGCTGCTCCGGCGGATAGGCGGTGGCCCGGCGTACCCGCTCGATCAGCGCGGGGTGCCGTTCGACCAGGACGCTCCGGGCGAAGGAACCTGCGGCATTGCTGACGACGACAGGGGCGTCCCCGCCCGCGTCTGACTGCCTGGACTGCCTGGACTGCGGCATACGGTGTCGACTCCTTCGAGAGGTTCCGCTCGGTGGCGTACGCATCATCCCGCGTCCCCCGCGCCACAAAGCCGTAACACCGCACCACTTGTGTACGGAGCCCGTCCCCGGACAGGGTCGTGATCATGACTCAGACCCTCGCGCCGACCCGCCGACCCGTCCGGCAGCTGATGGCCGCCTCCGTGGGCAACGCCGTCGAGTGGTACGACTGGTACGCGTACACCTTCCTCGCCACGTATATCGCGGGCCAGATCTTCCCCCCAGGCGCCGGGAATTCGCTGGTCCCCCTGTTGTCCACCTTCGCCGTCTTCGCGGTGGGCTTCTTCATGCGGCCGGTCGGCGGACTGCTGATGGGCGCCGTCGCGGACCGGCACGGCCGACGGGCCGCGCTGACCGTCACCATCCTCCTGATGGGCGGCAGCAGCCTGCTGGTGGGCCTGACCCCGACGTACGCATCCGTGGGCGTCCTCGCTCCGGTGGTGCTGGTGTGCGCCCGGCTGCTCCAAGGGCTCTCCGTGGGCGGGGAGTTCGCCGCCTCCACCACCTTCCTGGTCGAGTCGGCGGGACCGGGGCGGCGCGGTCTGTTCTCCAGCTTCCAGTACGTCTCCACCACCGCGGGCCAGCTCGCCGCGTCCGGCATCGCCGCGCTTCTCGTCGGCAACCTCGCCGACCCGCAGATGGAGGGGTGGGGCTGGCGCGTCCCGTTCGTGCTGGGCGCCGTCCTGAGCCTGGTCGGGTTCTGGATTCGGCGCGGGGCCCAGGAGACGCTCTCCGAGGAACGCTCGAAAGGGCCGCGCCCCGGTCTTTTCGACGCCCTGCGGCAACACCCGCGCCAGTCCCTGCTGATCTGCGGAATCACGGCGGGCGGCACTCTCGCGTACTACACCTGGACGTCCTATCTGCCGACGTACGCCGAGCTCAACGCGGGGACATCGAAGTCCGACGCGCTGCTCGCCGGCACGCTCTCACTGGCCTTCTTCGCGCTGCTCCAGCCGCTGGGCGGAATGCTCTCCGACCGCTTCGGCCGCAAACCGCTGCTGCTCTTCTTCGGCCTGGGCTTCGCCCTGCTCAGCGTCCCGCTGCTGCGTTCCCTCAACGGCACCTTCACCTCGCTGCTGCTGGTGCAGTGCGCGGGCATGGTGCTGCTCACCGGGTTCACATCGATCTCGGCGGCCGTCAATGCGGAGCTGTTCCCGGCCCGGGTCCGCGCGGCGGGCATCGGCTTTCCGTACTCGCTCACGGTTGCGCTCTTCGGCGGTACGGCGCCGTATGTGGGCACGCTCTTCAAGGAGATGGGCCGTCCCGGGCTCTTCCCCTGGTACGTGGCCGTGCTGTGCCTGGTGTCGTCGGCGGTGTACTTCCGGCTGCCGGAGAGCGCGCACAACGAGCTGGAGCGCTGAGCGCCGGACAGCCTCCGGCCGCTCGGTGCCTCAGGCTTTCGGCCCCGCGGCCAGTGCCTGCCTGGCCAGCGCCACCAGGCCGTCGGCGCTGCACACCTCGGCCAGGGCCAGACCGCGGGTCAGCTCGGCGGCGGACCCGGCGGCGATCCCGTACTCGACGCGGGCGAGTGCGTGCTCGTACCTGCAGGGGGAGGCTTCGAGGAACGCCACTGCCTTGGCCAGCAGTTCGACGGCCCGCTCGCCCGTCTCCAGGGCGGCCGCGCAGCGCAGTGACTCGCCGATGGCCGTGTCCGTGCCGAAGCGCTCGGCGCGGTCGCGGACGTAGGCGGCGAGATCGGCCGCGCGCTCCGGGTCGTCCGCGGCCACCGCGCGGGCCAGGTCACTCGCCCACGGGGCCATGACCCCGTTGTGCCGGCCGCGCGCCTTCAGCACCTCACCCGCCGCTTCCAGCTCGACGACGGCTTCCTTGGTACGGCCCTGGGCCAGCAGCAGCCGACCTCGTACGGACATCGCGTCCGGGATCACTATCGAGGAGGGGTAGGGCGGAACGAACGCACAGCGGTCGGCGGCCTCCTGGGCCGCGTCGATCCGGCCCCGGGCGAGCAGCGTGTCGATCAGCATGCACGCGGCGTCCCAGTGCATCGGCAGGCCGTTGCCGACGCGCTCGGCGAGACGCAGGCTCTCGCGCAGATACGCCTCGGCCTCCGCGAGGTTGCCGCGCCTGCGCTGCAGATAGCCGATGAGGGCATGCGCGAAGGCCAGGTGGCCGCCGCTCCAGCCGGAGATCTCGAACGCCCGCAGCGCCTCACTGAACAGGCTCTCGGCCCGGTCGAGCCGGTCCGCGAACGCGTAGGTGAGCCCCAGCAGGGCCGGCGGCTCGAAGCCCCACTCCGTGTTGGTCCAGCCCAGGCCGGGCGCGAGCTTCCCGTCGGGCAGCGCACGGTCGCAGATCTGGATGATCTCTTCGGCGTTCTCCCCGCGGGCGGCCCTGTCGAAGGCCCTCAGTATCAGCAGGGCCCGTTCGGAGTTGTCCCGGCCGGGGAGCCCGTCGGCCATCTCGGCGAGCCTGCGGGAGCGCCCCGGGCCGTCGTCCTCGCTCGCCTGCACCCCTTCCCAGAGGAAGTGCACGGCCTGCAGGCGCATCCTGGCCGGACCGGGAGCGGTCCTGGCGGCCTCGGCGGCGACCACCTGCGCCGCCTCGCGGGTCTGGTTGTTGTGGGTGAGCGCCTGCGAGAGCCGGAAGACGACGTCGACGCGCTGGGCGGCGTCAAGACCCGGCATGTCGAGCGCGGCCCGCAGATGGCCGACCGTGGTGGCGGGCGAGGTCAGCAGGGTGGCGCAGCCCAGTTCGTACAGCACGTGGGCCTGTACTTCGGGCAACGGCGGTTCCTGCAGGGCCCGCTCCAGGCAGCGCCGGGCGGCGTCCGGGGCGCCCACCGCGAGATGCTCGGCAGCGGCGTCACGCAGTTGTGCGACGAGCTCCGGATCGTCGTCCGGATGCACTTCGAGCAGGTGCCTGGCGGCGGCTGCCGGGCCACGCCCGGCCCGGGTGACCGCCCAGGCGGCGCGGCCGTGCATGGCGGTGCGGGTCGCGGGCTGGATGGCGCGGTAGACGGCGCCGGCGATGAGCGGGTGGACGAACTCCATCGGATCGGTCCCGATCAGGATGCGGGCCGCCCGCAGCCGATCGGCGCACTCGGCTGCCTCGGCCGGGCCCAACACGGCCAGCGAGGCGGCGAGTTCCAGGGAGATGTCGGTGCCGAGGATGGCCGCCGCCCAGGCGAACCGGGTGGTCGTGGTGCCCATTTCCTCCAGCCTGGCGATCAGCCCGGTGCCGCGCGCCGAGGCCCCCAGGGCGCGCAGCGCGCCCGCCGATCCCTCGACGGGATCCAGGTCCTCGTCGCGCACCTTGGCGAGGAGTTCCACGGTCTCGTACAGATTGCCGCCGGTGACCGCCCACACCTCGCGGCAGAACGGGTCGTCCGCGTGCTCGCCGACGGTGGCCCTGGCGAGACTCGCGGTGGCCTCGGGGGTGAGTTCCCGCAGCACCACGCACTGCCGTGCGGCCGATTCGATGGTGCGGATGTACTCCGCGGTGTCACCGACCGGTTCCTCGGTGCGGTACGCGATGACGACGAGCACGGGGAGCCCGCCACCGCGCTGGACGAAGGAGGCCAGCCAGCCGAGGGTTTCCCGGTCGGACCAGTGCGCGTCGTCGATGACCAGGACGAGCGGGCGGTGTATGTCGGCGAGCCGCAGGACCAGGGCGTCCAGGCCGTCGCGGACACCCTGCGGGTCGGCCTGCCCGCCCGGTGGGGTCACGCCGAGCGCGGGTCCCACGATGTCGTACCAGTCGCCGAGCAGTTCCCGGGGGTCCACGACTCCCTGCACGTTCAGGGCGATCTGCATCAGCTGTCGTACGACGTGGAAAGGGACGGAGGTGACCGTCTCGCCGCCACGCGCGGACCACACCGTGCAACGCCCGGCGGCGATCCGCCGTAACTCGGACAGCAGCGCTGTCTTTCCCAGTCCCGCCTCACCGCTGTAGACCAGAACTCCACCGGCGGGTGTGTCCGCGCACAAGGCCTCAACGGCTCGCGCGGCAGCGGCGAGCTCCGTCTCACGCTCCAACAGCGGGACGGTGACCGGGTGCTCCGGCAGGGGCACCATCATCCCTCCCCCACAGTGGCGGACCTCAAGCGTATGCCCGCGGGGCGGTCGGCGGAATCGATCCACCCACTTTGGGCCGGGACGGGTGACGGCCGTTGACGCCTCCCGTCGCGTGCGGCGGAGCGAACGGGTCCGTTACGGGCCGGGGCGGCGCGGCTGTTCTCGGCTGCCGCGCCCGAGGTCAGCCCCGGGGTCACGACCCGTCACCGTGCCGGACGGCGACCGCGGCGGCGAACCCCTCCGGCGCGTCAACGTCATGGATGGTCCATCCCACCGGATGGGACACCGGCACCGGGCCGGTGCCGAGAAGGTCGAGTGCGGGGCTGCGGGCGAGACCGGTGCCGATGCCCTTGAGATACGACTCCTTGCGCGACCAGGCCCGCGCGAAGCCGGCCGGCCGCTCGGCCTCGGGCAGGGCCGCGAGTTCCGCGATCTCGGTGGGGTGCAGCACGCCGGTGATCTCCCGGGCGTGCTCGGGCCGCGGGACGGCCTCGATGTCCACTCCCACCGGCAGCGCCGCGCAGGCGAGCAGCGCCAGGTCTCCGCTGTGCGACAGCGAGAAGTGGATGCGCCCGTCCCCCGTCACGGGCCGCCCGTGCGGACCGCCGCAGGACACGCAGGGCTCACGGCGCAGCGGCACTTCGGCGGGTCCGACGCCGAGGCAGGAGCCGAGAAACACCCGCAGGGCGACGTGCGCGGTGATGTAGCACCTGCGGTCGGCCTCCCGCCGGAACGCCGCCGCCCGCCGCTTCTCCTCGGCGTCGAGCACCGCGGCGGCGAGCCGCTGGGCGGCATCCCCGTGCCGGACCGCGTCGAGGGCCCACAGCACCGGCCTGCCGGGGTCCGCCGGCAGCGCGAGCCGCTCCATGGGCTCGTCCAGCGCCTGGGTCACGGTCGAGTACCTCACGGTTCGGTTCACGCGCCGAGCATAGGCAGCGCCGTTGTCAGTCGATGGAGAGGCCCTCGGCGACGTGCGCCATGGCGTCGAGCACCGGCCGGATCAGCGGATGCCGGTCGGCCCCGCGGCGTACGGCGGCGAACACCCGGCGCGTCGGCGCGGGGCCCGCGACCGGGCGTACGACCGCGTCCTTCAGCTCCATGCCACGCAGCGCCGAGCGCGGGACGAGTGCCACTCCGGCGCCCGCTCCGGCGAGGGCGACCACGGCCCGGAAGTCGTCGGACGAGTGCGTCAACCGCGGCTGGAATCCGGCGAGTTCGCAGGCGAGCAGCATCACGTCGTGGCAGGGGTTGCCGGGGTAGGGGCCGATCCAGTCGCTGTCGGCGAGCTCGGCGAGGGACACATGGGCGCCCTGGGTCAGCGGATGCGCGGCGTGCAGCACGGCGTCGAACGGCTCGGCGTAGAGCGGCACGCGGGCGAGCCGGGGGTCGTTCTTGTGGGGCGCGCCCCGGTATTCGACGGCGAGCGCCAGGTCGGCCTCCCCGTCGAGCAGCAGCGGAAGGCTCTCGTCGCCCTCGGCGTCGCGCACCCGTACCCGGATGCCCGGGTGCCGGTCGGCGAGGTGTCCGATGGCGGGGGCCAGGACCTCGGCGATGCCGGTGGCGAAGGCGGCCACCCTGACCTCGCCCGCCTCTCCCCCGGCATGCGCGGCGAGCTCGGCCTCGGCGCGCTCCAGCTGCGCGAGCACGGCGTGCGTGTGCGCCAGCAGGATCTCACCGGCGGCGGTGAGGCCGACGCCGCGGCTGCTGCGGGTCAGCAGGCTGTGGCCGGTCTCCTGCTCCAGGGCGGCCAGCTGCTGGGAGACGGCGGAGGGCGTCAGATACAGGGCGGCGGCCGCGGCGGTCACCGTTCGGTGGTCCGCCACGGCCCGCAGGATCCGCAGGCGCCGGGGGTCGATCACTCCCGCATTCTCCCTGCCCGGCGGCGGGAACCGCGAATGGGGTGCCTCGGCGCGTGACCTGCCGGGACCTGCCGGGAGCTGCCGGGAGCTGCCGTGACCTGCCGGGAGCTATTCGGCGGCCAACGCCTCCCGTGCGTCGATGAACGCGGCGACGGCCCGCTCCACGTCGGCGGTGGAGTGCGCGGCGGACAGCTGGACCCGGATCCGGGCCTTGCCGTGCGGGACGACCGGGTAGGAGAAGCCGACGACGTATACGCCGCGCTCCAGCAGCAGGTCGGACATCCGGGCGGCCTCGGCGGCGTCGCCGATCATCACGGGGGCGATGGCGTGGTCGCCGGGGAGGATGTCGAAGCCGGCCTCGCCCATCTTCGTACGGAACAGCTTGGTGTTCGCGGCGAGCCGTTCGCGCAGGTCACCGGCGGACTCAAGCAGGTCGAGGACCGTGAGGGAGGCGGCGGCGATGACCGGGGCGAGGGAGTTGGAGAAGAGGTACGGGCGGGAGCGCTGGCGCAGCAGGGCGACGATCTCGGCGCGCGCGGCGACATAGCCGCCGGAGGCGCCGCCGAGTGCCTTGCCGAGGGTGCCGGTGATGATGTCGACGCGGTCCATCACGCCGTGCAGCTCGGGGGTGCCGCGGCCGCCGGGGCCGACGAAGCCGACGGCGTGCGAGTCGTCGACCATGACCATGGCGTCGTAGCGGTCGGCGAGGTCGCAGATCTCGGCGAGCGGGGCGACGTAACCGTCCATGGAGAAGACGCCGTCGGTCACGATGAGCTTGCGGCGGGCGCCCTGCGCCTCCTTGAGCTGCTGCTCCAGGTCGGCGAGGTCACGGTTGGCGTACCGGAAGCGGCGGGCCTTGGAGAGGCGGATGCCGTCGATGATGCTGGCGTGGTTCAGGGCGTCGGAGATGACGGCGTCCTCGGGGCCGAGGAGGGTCTCGAAGACGCCGCCGTTGGCGTCGAAGCAGGAGGAGTAGAGGATCGTGTCCTCCTGGCCGAGGAACTCCGACAGGCGCTGCTCCAGCTCCTTGTGGATCTCCTGGGTGCCGCAGATGAAGCGCACGGACGCCATGCCGTAGCCCCAGCGGTCGAGGGCGGCCTTGGCGGAGGCGACGACCTCGGGGTGGTCGGCAAGGCCGAGGTAGTTGTTGGCGCAGAAGTTGAGGACTTCACCGGGGCGGCCACCGGCGGTGACGGCGACGGAGGCGGACTGCGGGGTGCCGATGACCCGCTCGGGCTTGAAGAGACCGGCGGAGCGGATCTCGTCGAGGTCGGTGCGCAGGTCGTCGCGGACGGACGCGTACATGGAGGGCTCCTTGCGAGGTTCCGGGGAATGGCCGGTCGGGCGCGGGACCGGTCGAGCGGTCGGACGTGTGAGTTGGGTCAGGCGTGTCAGGCGTGTCAGGCGTGTCAGGCGGTCCAGTCGAGGATGATCTTGCCGCTGCGGGCCGTGGCGGCCTCGTCGAACGCGGCGTCGAAGTCCTGGTAGCCGTAACTGCCGGTGATCACCGGGGCGAGATCGAGGCCGCCTTCGAGCAGGACGGTCATCGCGTACCAGGTCTCGAACATCTCGCGGCCGTAGATGCCCTTGACCGTGATCATCGAGGTGACGATCTTCGACCAGTCGACCGCGAACTCCTCGGCGGGCAGTCCCAGCATGGCGATCCGGCCGCCGTGCGTCATGTTGGCGACCATGTCGCGCATCGCCTCGGGGCGGCCGGACATCTCCAGGCCGATGTCGAAGCCCTCCTTGAGGCCGAGCTGCCGCTGCGCCTCGGCGATGGAAGTCTCGGCGACATTGACCGCGAGGGTCGCGCCGACCCTGCGGGCGAGTTCGAGGCGGGACGGGCTGATGTCGGTGATCACGACACTGCGTGCGCCCGCGTGGCGGGCGACCGCGGCCGCCATGATGCCGATCGGACCCGCACCGGTGATCAGTACGTCCTCGCCGACCAGCGGGTACGTCAGGGCCGTGTGCACGGCGTTGCCGAACGGGTCGAAGATGGCTGCGATGTCGAGGTCGACCTTGCCCCGGTGCACCCACACGTTCGACGCGGGCAGCGACACGTACTCGGCGAAGGCGCCGTCGCGGCCGACCCCGAGCCCGACGGTGCTGCGGCACAGGTGCCTGCGGCCGGCCAGACAGTTGCGGCACTTGCCGCAGACCAGGTGCCCCTCGCCGCTCACCAGGTCACCGACCGCGATGTCGCTGTCGCGCACGTCGGAGCCGACCGCGGCGACCTCCCCGACGAACTCGTGGCCGAGGACGCGGGGCGTGGTGACGGCCTGCTGGGCCCAGCCGTCCCACGAGCGGATGTGCAGGTCGGTGCCGCAGATCCCGGTGCGCAGCACCTTGATCAGCACATCGCCGGGGCCGGTCTCGGGCTCGGGCACATCCATGAGCCACAGGCCGGGCTCGGCCTTCTGCTTGACAAGGGCCTTCATCGCTGCGGCTCCAGGCGTGGGGGACTGATCGTGAACGTCCCCCAATGTGCCGAGCCCGGACCGCCGAGTCCATCGAGGATTTCTTAACCGGGTCAACAGCGGAGCTTCACGACCCGCGTCACGACCCGGTGCGCGACGTCATACGCCTTGCCCGTTTCCGGTGCCCTTGGCGGCCTTGATGCCGTCCGTGATCTTGTCCATGACGGGCAGACCGGGCGCCTTGTCGCTGACGTCGAACCCCGAACGGACGATGACCAGCAAACCCTTGACGCTCGGTGACGGGAAGGCGAGCGACTGCACATAGCCGTCGTCGCCCTTCTGCGTCACGACCTTCCAGCGCACCAGATAGCCCTTCTGCCCGGCGACCTCGACGGCCTCGGCCTTCAGCTGCTCGTGCGAGGTGATCTTTCCGTAGCTCTTGCCGCCGTACGACTCCTTCGCGTTGCCCGCGATGTCCGCCTCGGCAGCCGCCTTGGCGCCGGTGGCCTTGGAGCCCAGGGCGAGCGCCGGAGCCGAGAAGACCCCACCGCGCTGGCAGGACTCCTTGGCGTCGCCGGGGCAGGGGTGCTCGCCGGTACTCAGAGTCGCGCCCACCTGCCCGGACTTTCCGGTCCAGCCGTCGGGCACCGGAAGGCTGACGCCCGCAGCCCCGTCGGTGGCGAATCCGTCCTCGGCGGGCGGCGCCTCGGGCGCGGCGCTCTCGCCACCGGGACCGCCGGGCACCTTCGGCGCCTCCGGGGCCTGCCCCTCACCGCCGCCGTTGCCTCTGTCGCCGCCGTCCGGCGAGGGCGCGGCCGAGGAGCCCGCAGCCCTACGGTCCCGCCCGGAGTCGTCCGAACTCCCCAGCAGATACGCGCCGCCCGCGACCGCGGCCAGCACCGCGACGGCCACGGCCGCGGCGACTGCCGTACGGGCCCGACGGTTCTGCGCCTTCGGCTCCGGGGGAGGCCACGCGGCTCCGGGCCCGGGTATCTCGGGCACCTGCGGCGGGGGCGCGGGGCGTGTCTCGTCGGTCCACCGGCTGCCGTCCCACCAGCGTTGGAGGACCGGTCCTTCACCTGTGTGCCCGGGGTCGGAGTGCCAGCCGGGCGGAGTCTGATGCGTCACGGAACTCACCGTAGGAGCACTGCGTGAAGAACACATGAGAGGTACGCGCCCGCTCCTCGGCGCTCTGCCGCTACTCAGTGGTGCCCGTCACCGCTGTTGATGGCCCGGTACTCCTCCACGGTGGGCTTGGGCACGTGCGACCCGGGGCCGTACATGGCCCGCGCGAGACGGGCCCGCAGCAGCTCGGAGCGCTTGAACTTGCGCTTGACTCCGTTGGCGTCGACCCGCGGCCCCAACTCGAAGGGCGCGGGCTGCTCGTACGCGGTGAGGGTGTGCAACTGCGCCTGCGACAAAGGCTCGTGGACCTCGACGTACTCGCCGTGCGGCAACCGCTTGATGATGCCGCTCTCCCTGC
Organism: Streptomyces changchenzhani; assembly: GCF_039766235.1. Classification (NCBI taxonomy): domain Bacteria; kingdom Bacillati; phylum Actinomycetota; class Actinomycetes; order Kitasatosporales; family Streptomycetaceae; genus Streptomyces; species Streptomyces changchenzhani. The sequence continues at coordinate 150,572 of NZ_JBDHNH010000010.1, forward strand.
CGTGCAATGCCTTGTCCCGGTCGCGGCGCTGAAGTCCCAAGCAGATCCGCCGGGTGACGATGAAGGCCAGTACCGGGCCGACGAAGACCCCGATCCGCACAAGCCAGGTGATCGCGTTGATGGAGAGCTGGAAGCGGGTGGCCACGATGTCGTTGCCGCCGCCGATCAGCAGGACGAAGTACAGCGTCAGCCAGGCGACGCCGAGCGACGTACGGACCGGTGCGTTGCGCGGGCGCTGCGCGATGTGGTGTTCGCGCTTGTCCCCGGCGACCCAGGCCTCGATGAACGGATACACCGCGATGGCCATCATGACCAGCGGGAAGAGCGAGAAGGGGATGAAGACCCCGAGTTGGAGCGTGTGCCCCCACGCACTGATCTCCCAGGCGGGCATCACCCGGATCAGCCCCTCGGAGAACCCCAGATACCAGTCGGGCTGGGCCCCCGTGGAGACCAGATCGGGACGGTAAGGGCCCAGCAGCCAGACCGGGTTGATCTGGAACAGTCCGGCGACGATCGCGACGACACCGAAGACCAGGAAGAAGAAACCGCCCGCCTTGGCGATGTAGATGGGCATGAACGGCGCGCCCACCACGTTCTTCTCGGTCCGTCCGGGACCGGCGAACTGGGTGTGCTTGTGGTAGAAGACCAGGATCAGATGGGCGACGACCAGCCCCAGCATGATCCCTGGCAGCAACAGTACGTGCACCGAGAAGAGCCGCGGAATGATGTCGTCGCCGGGGAACTCTCCGCCGAAGAGGAAGAAGGAGAGATACGTCCCCACCACCGGCACCGACAGGATCGCGCCCTGCGCGAAGCGGAGTCCCGTGCCGGACAGCAGGTCGTCGGGGAGCGAGTAGCCGGTCAGCCCCGTGATGATGCCAAGCATCAACAGGGTCCAGCCGAAAAGCCAGTTGATCTCGCGCGGCCTGCGGAAGGCTCCGGTGAAGAACACCCGCATCATGTGCGCGAGCATCCCGGCGACGAAGATGAGCGCGGCCCAGTGGTGGATCTGCCGGATCAGCAGCCCGCCGCGCACCTCCATGCTGATGTCCACCGTGGACTCGAAGGCCCGGGTCATGCGGATGCCGTTCAGGGGTGTGTACACACCGTCGTAGACGACCTCCATACCGCTCGGCTCGAAGAAGAGCGTCAGATAGACCCCGGTGAGGATCAGGATGAGAAAGCTGTAGAGGCAGATCTCGCCGAACATGAACGACCAGTGGTCGGGGAAGATCTTGCGCAGCTGGCTCTTCGCCAGCGTGTGGATGCCGAGGCGTCCGTCGGCCCAGTCGGCGACCCGCTCGCCCTTGCCCGGCTGCGCCGGTCGTCCGTCGTGCCGAGTGCGCTCGATCCCGCTGCTCATGCGTCCTCCCTCGGCCCCGCAGGCGGATACCAGCGTGGCACGAGAGGGCGACGTAGCCAACAGGCAGTACACCAAGGCCAGTTGGAGGATCTACGCGGGCTATCGGCCCTGGAGACGGGCGGCGGCCTCCCTGATGGCCGGCAGCTCGGCGGCCAGGGCCGAACCCGGGCAGTGCGTGTAGTAGCCGTCGCTGTGGCCCGACACGGCCTTGAGCAGGGCACTTGTGCCCGCCGGGAACTTGCTCAGGCTGTGTGTGGAGACCAGCCGCACCGTGGAGCGCGGATCGATGTCCGACATGCCGAGCTTCCAGGCGACGAGCACCGCGATGGAATCGGTCATCGGCTTGGGCACCGGCATGCCCGCGGTGAAGGTGCCGATCGCGGCGATGCCCGCCGTGCGCCGGTTGAAGCCCTGGGTGTGCGCGCCGACGACGGGGCGGTCGGCGCCGCCCGCGCGCCCCTCGTAGATGGTGCCGCAGCGGTCGACGAGGAAGTTGTAGCCGATGTCGTCCCACTGCCGGGCGTCGGCCTGGCCTGCGTACAGATTGCGGATGACGCGCGGGGCGTCGGCGCAGTCGTAGCCGTTCGGGGAGTCGGTGTGGTGCACGAAGACCGCGTCGACACGGTCGGCGTAACGGGCGGGCGGCCGGGTGTACGCAGCGCCGGCCAGCCAGTTCGCCCGGGACATGATGAGCGGGACCTCGGTCTGCGCACCGGACGCCCGGCGCACCGGAGCGGCGGCCGCGGGCATCATCGACCGGTACAGGGGCCGGTCGGCCCGTACGGACCCCGCCGGGTCCACGGTGGTGGCGCACAGCAGCAGGAGCCCGACGGCCGCAGCTCCGGGCGCACAGCACAGCGCCACACGGAAGACGCGCATGGTCGAACTCTGCTGGTCGCCCCGGACACGCGCCATGCGCGCTACGCCGAACGGGGGGCGGGGCACACCGGCACCAGCGATCAGGACCGCCATGCGCCGAACCCGTCCGGGTAGCCGCCGCGCCCCACCGACCAGTCCATCGCCGAGCCGCTGCGGAACGCAGGGGCGGTCTCGCCCTCCTTCGGCAGCGCGCACTCGGCCCAGACCGTCTTGCCCGGGGCGCCGATACGGACGTACCAGCCCCAGCGGGTGGCCAGGCGGGCCACCAGCAGCAGACCACACCCCGTCTCGGCGTCTGCGGGTGCGGGTGCGGGTCCAGGCGCGGGGAGCCGTTCCGTGCGGGTGTCGGTGACCTCGATACGTACGGTCGCCGCGTCGGCGGCCAGCCGGAGGCGGAAATCCCGCCCGGCGACGTGCCCGTGCTGTACGGCGTTGGCACACAGCTCGGCCACGATCAGCGTCAACGCGTCGTGCACCTCACTGTCGTACGGCACACCCCACTCGTGCAGCCGTAGCGCCGCCAGCCGACGGGCCAGGCGGGCGCCGCGCGGGGTCGAGCTGAAGCGCATGACGAAGTCATCGATGGGGTGGCTGAGTTGTGTGGGAGCTGTGGTGCCGGGGAGGGTCCTGGGCTCACTTGTCATGCCGCCCACGCTTCCGTTGGTGGCGTAGCGTGACCAGTGGTGACGCACCGACGTGCCCGGCTTGTGCGCGCGGGTGCGATACGTGTACTGGGCGCACGGCGTGACGACGGCTCAGGGCCGCGCGTTGGGCCGAGGAGGCGGTGGTGTCGAGTGGAGCACGGTGAGCAGAGCATGGGCGCGGAGGACGCGGGCGGGCCGAGGCCCGAGGAGGAGCCGGGCACGGGTGTCGTCGCCGCGTTCGGACAGCAGTTGAAGCTGCTGCGTACGCGGCGGGGGCTGGAGCGGCCCGAGTTCGGCGGGCTCGTGGGGTACTCGGCGTCAACGGTCGCGTCGTTCGAGCAGGCTCGGCGGATTCCGCCGCCGAAGTTCATCGACAGGGCGGACGATGTGCTGGACGCGGGAGGCATGCTGAAGGCGCTGAAGAAGGAGGTGGCTCGGGCGCAATACCCGGCGTTCTTCCGGGACATGGCGCGGTTGGAGGCGGAGGCGGTCGAGCTGCTGTCCTACGACTCCCATGTGGTCAAAGGTCTCTTGCAGACCGAGGAGTACATGCGGGCGCTACTCAGGATGCGAAGGCCACTCCTGAACGAAGAGACGATCGAACAGCGCGTTGCGGCACGGCTCGCGCGACACGAATCTTCAGCAGATGGCCCGCCCCCCTGCTCAGCTTCGTACTTGAAGAGTCCGTCCTGCGTAAGCGGCTTGGCGGCAAGGCAGTACAGCAGGGGCAACTTGAACAGCTCCTACTCATCGGCCAGCAGCGGAACGTAGAAATCCAAGTGGTGCCACTCGACTGCGAAGACAACGCGGGTGTCGACGGGCCATTCACCCTGATCACACGCAAGGGCGGTGACCAGCTGGTGTACGCGGAGGTTCAGGGGCGCAGCAGCATGCTGACGGATCGTGAGGACGTGCAGCTCGCAGCCGCACGTTATGGGATCATCCGATCCCAGGCTCTCACTCCGCGAGAGTCACTGCGATTCATCGAGAAGTTGCTGGGAGAGCTATGAACATCGCTAGGAACTTGGCCTCCCTTCCGGAGCTCGCCTGGTTCAAGAGCAGTTACAGCGGTGCCGAAGGCGGCGACTGTGTGGAGGTTGCAGCCACGGCGGAGGCCGTGTGTGTGCGGGACTCCAAGGTCACAGCTGGGCCGGTCCTGACTGTCTCGCTCAAGACTTGGGCGAAGTTTGTGGGCGTCACTGCCGGCCAGACCGTGACCTGAGCGAGCCGCACCCAGCACGAGAGCCCTGCCACCCTCTTGGGACGGCAGGGCTCTCGGCCGTCTCCGGGGTTATGCCTCGCCCTCGGGCCGGATGACACCTTGGTCGTCCAGGCGGGGGCGGATCTGCATCGGCTCGGTCGTCTCCGGGTCCGAGGGGCGGGGTGGTTCGGGGCCGTCCGGGCCGGTGCGCAGCATGCGTTCCACGCGGCAGACGCGGAAGGTCTCGCCTCGTACGGCGACCTCGTTCGACCGGGGCGCTGCCTTGAGGCGTTCGGCTGCTCGCGCGTAAGCCTTGGTGGTGGCGGTGTCGAGGTCGTACATCTGGGGCCAGATTTCGGCCAGGCCGTCCAACAGGACGCGGCGCACGTCGTGCGGGGTCGGCTGGATGCGGCTGCAGGGCCGCCAGCCCTTGCCCACGCGTTCGATGAGGCCGAACCCGACGGGGAGCAGGATCAGTTCGGGGTGATCGTGGACCGCCTGCCGGGATTCCGCGCGCATGGTGGGCGGGATGTGCTCTCCCTCGTACGAGAAGTCCTGCAGGCCGAGCCGGGCAGCCTCCGCCATGAGGCCTTGCGTGCGGCCCGGGTCGAGGACAAAACCGCGGTCGGGTAGCGCGCTGTCGTGACCGGGCGGACGCTTCCAGGAACGGTCGGTGGGCTCGCGGTCCGTGGGGCGGGGCGGCTCCGGACCGCTCTCCGTGCCGCAACGTGCGTATTCGTCGCCGCGCACCATGCGGTAGCGGATGCCGAGCACGGTGAGCTCGTTGATGCGTTCGCGCTCAAGTGCCCCTACTGCGGCGAGGAGTTCACGGCGCTCAGCGGGAGTCTCCGCATCGTCCTTCGCCTTGAACCACAGCAGGGAGTTGAGGCTGTCCCGCGCATCCTGCGGAGCCCCCTCGGTCACCGCTTCGACCAGCCGCCACTGGGCATCGGGCTCCGGCCCGAGAGCGGCCACGCCAAACACGGCCCCGCGCGGCCACACGTACGGGTAACGGTCCGAGGCGTCGAGAGCGTCCATCTCACGGACCATGGCCGACGGGTCGTCACGACGCAGCAGTTCGGCGCCGACCTCGTCGATCCGTTGCTTCCAGTCATCACGCATATACGCATTGTGGTCAACGGCAAGTTCCGGCGTCAGGCGGTTCGGCGATCTCAGCTCCCTCGTTTTCTCCCTCGTCGACGGCCAACCTCCAGTCCGCTTCCTACTCACACCCGCACCCGTCGAAGTCACCGGACACCACCTACCCCACGCGGAGGTCAAGGCGACCGGCGGCTTCGCATGAATGATCGAGGTTAGGATCACTCAAGCGGCTCGTGGGGCACCGGTATTGACGTACGGAAAGGGCGGGCGAGCCAATGGACGAACCCCGTCTCCGGGCGAGCCATGACAGATTGACCGACCTTGCCAATGACCTCGACGACATGCAGGGCTACCTGAACAATCAGGTCAAGCGCATGGACGAGGTCGTGGACTCCATCGAGGCAGGCTGGCGCGGTCCCGCGGCCGACGCCTACCGGTCCCTTCACCGGGACGCGGCGAAGGACGCCGTACGCATCCGTGAGGTCATGAAAACGCTGGCACAGGCCGTTCGCCTGAGCCGGGACGGCTTCACGGAACAGGAGTTGGACGTCTTGGAGCGCTTCCGGCGGCTCCAGGGCTCGATCGACGTGGACGCCGAGGCGGATGCACTCTCCACTCCCCATACGCTCGCCGGGGTGCCGGCCCCGCCGAAGCCGCACAGCGGCCTCAGCGACTTGTGACATCAGGGGGACACCCATGTCGTCGGACGACGACCGCATAACAGTCGGCTTCGCGACGCTGAGGTAGTGGGGAAGGGGGTGGGGTTGGTCCTGAGCTTCGACATCAAGACCGTCCTGAATCTGGACACGGCCAGGCTGAACCAGATCGTCGACAAATACACCACCATCCTGAACGGCCTCACCACGCGCAAGGGGCGGACCTGCCACGGCAAAGCGGCCGAATCCATGGCCATGCATTTCGGACCCTGGGCCGTATGGGTGAGAATGACGCACGATGCGAGCGATCCCACCCTCCGAGCACGTCTCGGCGGACTACTCACCCTTCGCGCACCTGACCGCCCCCGACTCGGTTCTCTACCGTCAGGTGATGTCCGTGTTCCTGGCGGCGAAAGAGCGGTTCGTGGTGCATCTGCGCCCCGAGGACGTTCATGCCGCGCTGCCCGCGGCCGATCGTCCATCGGATCCCGGCACAGTCGTCAGCAAGCTCGACTCCCTCGTGAAGTGGGGCAACCTGCGGGCCGACCCGGACACGGCACGGGTGACGGCCGTCGAGGACTTCTACCGCAAGCGGTTCATCTACCAGCTCACGCAGTCCGGCGAAGCAGCCGAGGAAGCCCTCCAGTCGTACGACACAGCCCTCGGCCGCCGGGGCGCGCTCCAGGCCGTCGCACTGCACGACATCGTCATGCAGCTGCGGACACTGCTTGTACTGAGCAGCGAACCGGACCCGGATCCGGCCATTGTCCATCTCGCACTGGACGCCCTGACCAGTCGTTTCGCCGCGCTCGCTGAGAACGCACGGGCTTTCATGAGCTCTCTCCAGCGGACCATCGACCTGCACGATGTCGAGGTCGAAGTGTTCCTGGCGTACAAGGACCAGCTCATCCAGTATCTGGACCGGTTCATCCACGATCTGATCACGCTCGGCAGCCGTATCGCAGGTCTGATCCTTCAGCTCGACGCCCGCATCGTACCGCTGCTACAGCTGGCCGCCGTCCGGGAAGCCGCCGACGCATCGCCCGAGGAGTCCGCAGGGGCCGAGGCAGAGGCCCACGAGCGGTGGGGCGCCCGCTGGTCCGGGCTCGCTGCCTGGTTCGTGTCGGACGAGGGGCGGGAGTCACAGTCCAGACTGTTGCGGGGGCGGGCGCTGGGCGCGATCCCCCAGCTCCTCGCGGTCGTACGGGTGCTCAACGAACGCCGCTCGGGGCGCTCGGACCGCTCCGCCGACTTCCGTACCCTCGCCCGCTGGTTCGCCGAGGCCCCGGACGACGACGCGCGGCACCGGCTGTGGCGCACCGCGTTCGGCCTGTACCCGTCCCGGCATCTCAGCGTCGACGCCGATACGCTCGCGGCGCGAGCCGCTCACCCTGTCCAGGCAAGCACGTCCTGGGCCGAGGCCGCTCCGCTGCGTATCAGCCCTCAGCTACGACGTACGGGAAGTTACGAACGCCGGGGGAAACCACGCCGGGTCGAGGACCGGACCGAGGGCAGGCGCCGGCTCGCCGAGTACGCCGCCAAGCAGACCGCAGAGATCACGGCGGCCCGCGCGCGGCTGGCGACACGGGGCGAGGCAAGGCTGTCGTCGCTCGGCGAACTCGATCCGCTGGCTTTCGGGCTGTTCCTCCAACTGCTCGGCGACGCCCTCGCCACCTGGCGGCCCGGCACCACGCACACCGTCGCGACCAGCAACGACGGCACGATGGAGATTCGGCTCGGTGTCCTCCCCCGGGCCTTGCCGGCAGAGGTGCGCACGCACGGCGGAGTGTTCCACGGACCGGACCACTCCGTGGAGATTATCGACCTCACCGCCTCCGGCCAGTCACCCCGACCGCCCCAGGAGCTCGCATGACCACCCCACTGACCGAGGTCCTGGAGGGGCAGCACGCCGCCGAGATCCGGCGGGCCTCCCGCGCCCTGCTCAAGGAGCCGCTGCTGCTCGCCCATGGCGCGCGCACCGACGAGTTCCGGCTGGTGCGCCGCCATGCCACGGAGCTGCGGGACTGGTTCGACCGGAACACCGGGTGGCCCCTCCAGATCGACACGGAATCCGCCCGGCTGCGCAAGATCCCCGGTACTCCGGCCGATGCCACCCACCCCGCGAGAGAGACGTCCCGGGCGGCGGCCCCCTTCAGCCGGCGCCGGTACGTGCTCCTGTGCCTCACGCTGGCCGCCCTGGAGCGCGGTGAGTCGCAGATCGCGCTCGGCCGGCTCGCGGAGCAAGTGGTGGTGGACACTTCGGACCCGCAACTGGCAGCAGCGGGAATCGAGTTCACCCTGGAACGGCGCGACGAGCGCCTCGACCTCGCGGCGGTGGTGAAGGTCCTCCTCCACCTCGGGGTGCTGCGGCGGGTCGCGGGTGACGAAGACGCCTATGTGAGCGGTGCGGGCGATGTGCTGTACGACGTGGAGCGCCGGGTCCTGGCCGGGCTGCTCGCGACGCGCCGCGGCCCCTCTCTCGTCCAGGCCGCCGCGTTCGAAGAGCGAATGTCCGAACTGGCCGTCGAGACGGCGCTGGAGAGCGACGAGCTGCGGTTCCGGGCGACCCGGCACCGCCTGACCCGCCGTCTCCTCGACGACCCGGTCCTCTACTACGACGAACTGTCCGACGCGGAACTGGCCTACCTCACCCGTCAGCGTGCCTTCCTCACCAGCCGTATCACCGAACTGACCGGCCTGGTGGCCGAGGTACGGGCCGAAGGGATCGCCATGGTCGACCCGCTCGACGACCTCACCGACGTACGCATGCCGGAGCAGGGCACCCACGGGCACATCACTCTGCTGCTCGCCGAGCATCTCGCGACGGCATCGACTCCGGTGCCCGTCACCGAACTGCGTCGGCGCGTGCGTGAACTCGCCACCGAGCACGGCGGTTTCTGGTCGAAATCCGCCAGAGAACCAGGTGCGGAACCGGAGTTGGTCGAGCAGGCCCTGATGAAGCTCGCTTCCCTCGGCCTGATAGCCCGCACCTCCGAAGGTATCGCTCCTCGCCCCGCCCTCGCCCGGTACGCGGTGGGCGAGACCGTTGTCCTCGAAGCGGGCGCAGCCGCTCCCCGAAAGGCGAAGAAGTGACCGCCCTCCCCGAAGAAGCTGCCGCCGTCCCCTCTCAGGCCCTCCCCTCCCCCGCCCGGGCCCGCTGGCAGCCGCTGCGCATCGGGCTTGTCGACCTCTTCTACTACGACGTCGAGGAATTCTGGTTCCGCGACGGGCGACTGCTCCTGCGCGGCAACAACGGCACGGGCAAGTCCAAAGTCCTCGCCCTCACCCTGCCGTTTCTCCTCGACGGCGACCTCTCCGCCCGCCGGGTGGAGCCCGACGGGGATCCGCACAAGCGGATGGAGTGGAATCTGCTCCTCGGCGGGGAGCATCCGCACGCGGAGCGGCTCGGGTACACCTGGATCGAGTTCGGCAGACTCGACGAGACCACCGGGCAGGAACATTTCCGTACCCTTGCCTGCGGTCTGAAGGCCGTCTCGGGACGGGGCATCGCCCGGCACTGGTACACGGTCACCGACCAGCGCGTCGGCCCGGAGCTGAACCTCCTCGACGCAACCGGCACCGCCCTGTCCCGGGACCGTCTCGCGGAGGCGGTGGCCGGGCACGGCATGGTGTTCGACCAGGCCAAGGCATATCGCAGGGCGGTCGACGAAGCGCTGTTCGGTCTGGGCGAGCAGCGGTACGCGGCGCTGGTGGACCTCCTGGTGCAGTTGCGCCAGCCCCAGCTGTCGAAGCGCCCCAACGAGACCGCGCTCTCCAAAGCGCTGACCGAGGCACTGCCGCCGATGGACCAGGCCGTAATCGCTGATGTGGCGGAGGCGTTCCGTTCACTGGACGAGGAGAAGGAAGACCTGCGGGCCGCGACCGAGGCGGAGCGGGCCGCCACCGCGTTCCTGGACTACTACAGGCGGTACGCGAGAGTTGCCTCGCGCCGCCGGGCCAGGCTGCCGCGCAGTGAGCACGCGCGCTACGAGCACCTCCATCGGGAGCTCGCCGGGGCCCAGACCGAACGGGAAAAAGCCGAGCGGGACCGGGCCGAGGCGGCGGAAAGGATCACGGCCCTGGACGAGACCGGGACGCGTCTCGGCGCCGAGGTCGCGGCCCTTCGCGCGGGCCCCGAGATGCGGAGCGCACGGGAGTTGGAGCAGGCGGCGGACGACGCCTCACGCACCGTACGGGAACGGGACCGCGCCGAGGCCGACCGAGAACAGTCCGCTCAGGCGCACACCAGGGCCTTGGGCCGACTCGGCACCGCTCAGAAGAGGTTGCGCTCGGCTGAAGAACTCCTTGCCGAGACCGCGGAGCGTGCGGCAGCGTCGGCACGTGACGCCAGACTGGACGGCGAGTTGCGTACTGAGGGTGCAGCACTGCCCGAACTGCGGCGTGACGCCGAGGAGTCGGTGGCCCGCAGACGGCGCACTGTTGAGCATGTGGAAGAACTGGCGACGCTCGCGGAGCAGGCGGCGGCGGACCGGACAGCCGCGTCCCGGCGTCTCGACGAGGCGGAGTCGGAGGCCGGGCTCACCGGAGAGCTGCGGGCCGAGGCGGACCTCGCAACGTCCCGAGCGGGCACCCTTCTCCTCGGTCTCGTACGCGAACACCTCGACGCCTGCACCGAATTGAAAGTCCCCGATCCGATCGGCCTGCTGGACAGGTTGCAGGACTGGGCACCTCGGCTGTCCGGCCCCTGTCCGGCACTGGCGGAGGCCTCGGCGGCACATCGGTCATGGGCAGGGGCCCTGGCCGACGAGGCGGCGGCATGGACACGGCTCCGGTCGGAGCTGAACGAACGTCGGACCGGGGCGAACGCCGACTTGGCGGGCCTCGAAGCGGGCGGCCAGCGCGGCCCGGACGCACCCCACACCCGTACACCTGGCGTGCGGGACACGGCTCCCGGCGCACCACTGTGGCGGCTCGTCGATTTCCACGAGGCACTCACGACCGCCGAAAGGGCAGGCCTGGAGGCGGCGTTGGAGGCTTCCGGCCTGCTGGACGCCTGGGTGACACCGGACGGGGCAGCCCTGTCCGCAAACGGTCACGATGTACTGCTGGCACCGGGCACAGGACCCGCCGCCGGGGCGTCACTGGCGCAGGCGCTGCGCCCCGCGGTCGACCATGGGGACCCGCACGCCGCGGCGGTCGGCGATGCCGGGATCGTAAGCCTGCTGGAAGGCATCGGGCTCGGCTCCGGCCCGAACGGAACGTGGGTCGTCGCGGACGGCCGGTTCCGTATCGGTGCGCTGACCGGCAGCTGGACCAAACCCTCTGCCGAGTACATCGGCGAGGGAGCCCGCGAGGAGGCCAGGCGGTCCCGCATCATCGATCTGCGCACCGAGCTCAGCACCATCGAAGAGGAGATGACAGCAGCGAAGTACCAATACGAGGCGGTATCGGCCCGTCGTGAAACGCTGGACACCGAGCTGAACTCCGTACCCGACGATGCGGAGTTGCGACAGGCGCACGCACAGGCGGCAGCCGCGCACGACACGGCCCGCCGGGCGCTCACCCGCCGTGACCAGCGGTCGGACGATCTGACGCGAGCCACCCACGTGGCGAACTCAGCTGAACATCAACTCACCAGTACTGCAGATGACTTGGGGCTGCCGGCGGAACGCTCCGAACTGTCCGTGGTCCGGGCCGCGCTGGCAGATCACGCTGCCGCGCTCGCCGCCCTCTGGCCCGCCCTGCGGGAACGCACCGACGCAACGGGAAATGTGGCACAAGAGCGGACGGAGACCGCCGCCGCAGCGTCCCGGGTCGAGGAACTCGCCGTACGCGCCGAGACCGCGGGCCACGAGGCGGTCGCCGCCGACTCCCGCCACGCCACCCTTCGTTCGACGGTGGGCGCGGCCGTCGCAGAGCTGCAGCAGCGGCTCACCGAGACAGGGCAGGCGCTGCGAGCCTGCGACGAGGAGAAGCAGCGAACCCGCGCGTTGCACACCGCGGCGGACCGGTGGGCGAGCCGCGCCGAAGGCCGTATCGAACAGCTGGAGAGCGACGTCACGGACGTGGCCGAGGCCCGTACGGAAGCAATCGGCGCCCTGCGGCGGTTCACGGCGACGGGGCTGCTCGGCGTCGCACTGCCCGAGGCAGTGGTACCGCCGATGGACGGTGGCCCCTGGGCGGCGACCCCGGCCATCACGCTGGCCCGCACCATCGAGAGCGAACTGGGCACGGTGGACGATTCGGACGGCGCCTGGGAACGGGTGCAGCGCCATCTCAGCGAGGAGTACAAGAAGCTCCAGGACGCACTGTCCCGGCACGGACATTCCGCGTCCGCCCGCATGGTCGAGGACGGCATGGTCGTCGACATCGTCTACCAGGGCCGCGACCGGGCGGTGCCGGAACTCGCGGAGGCCCTCACCACCGAAGTCGGCGAACTCCAGCGCATCCTGTCCGCGCACGAACGCGAGATCCTGGAAACCCACCTCCTCACCGAAGTCGCGGGCACCCTCCAGGAGCTGATCGGCGCGGCCGAACGCCAGGTGGCGGCGATGAACAGGGAGCTGGACGAGCGCCCCACATCCACCGGCATGAAGCTGCGCCTGGTATGGCGGCCGTCCCGTAAGGCGCCGGCGGGGCTCACCCAGGCACGCACGCAACTGCGCCAGTCGGCGGATGCCTGGTCGCCCGAAGACCGTTCCTCGGTGGGCGAGTTCCTCCAGGCGCAGATCGCCCAGCAGCAGACGGACGACAGCGCGGGCAGCTGGCTGGACCACCTCACCTCAGCGTTGGACTACCGCTCCTGGCACGAGTTCGGCATCGAGCGCCACCAGCACGGCAGTTGGGTCCCGGCGACCGGCCCGGCCTCGGGCGGCGAGCGCGCACTCGCGGTGTCGGTCCCTCTCTTCGCCGCCGCCTCCTCGCACTACGCCACCGCGGCAAACCCGCACGCACCGCGCCTGGTCACTCTCGACGAGGCGTTCGCGGGCGTGGACGACGACTCGCGCGCCAAGTGCCTGGGTCTGCTGCATGCCTTCGACCTCGACGTCGTCATGACGAGCGAACGCGAATGGGCGTGCTACCCGCAGGTCCCGGGAATCGCCATCGCCCAGCTGTCCCGTACGGACGAGATCGCGGCCGTACTGGTCACCCGCTGGGAGTGGGACGGCACGAACCGGACGCACGGCATGGAACCGGTCCGCCCCGGCGGCCCCACACCACCCGAGCCGACGGCCCCTGCGCAGGACCAGGGGGCGCTGTGGACCTGACCCCGGAACGGTACAAGATTCCCGCGGAGGCAGCGATCGACCTCCCACGCCTGAATCGTCTGCTCGGCGGCCAGGACACAGCGTGGCTGGTGGAGCGCATACGACGCCGTCTGGAACGCGAGGAGCCACTCACCGCCTCCCTCACACTGACCCGCCCCACTCCCGCACAGCGAGCAGCGGCAGAGAGACTACTGGGGCGACCTCCGGGCTCCGGACGGTCACTGACCGTCCCACTCGCCGCGGTGGACGCGATACTGCGCCACTCAGGTGTCAGCCCAGCCGGCCTGGAGGATGCCGTACTCACCCTCACCGGTCCGGTAACTCCCCGGCGTGAGGTCCGCGACCTGGAAGAGAGCGCCTGGCGACGGGCGTACGCCCCGCTCGACACCCTTCCGCCGCAACTGGCCGAGTGGGCAGGCCGACTGCGCGCGAGCGGGACGGCTCGCCGTCTCGCTCGAACCCCCGAAGCCACGGGCGCCCTCCTTGTCCGTACGGCAGCCGCCCTCCGCGCACTCCCCCTCGCACAGCCCGTGTCCCTCGCCACCTTCGCCGCCCGCACGGCCAACGACGCCCACGCCCTGGACAACGGCAGCCAGCTCGCCACCCTCGTCCTGTCCGGCATCCGCGCCCTGACCGGCTTCCCGGACGGTACGGGAGCCCAGTGGCGGCGCGAGGCATGGGCATCGGCAGGTCTGCTCAGGGACGACCTCTCCTCCACTGTCCTTGTCCTGAACCTGCGCGGCACTCCGGCCCTGGACTGGCACGCGGACACCGGCGAGCCCGCCGTCCTCACTCTTCGCCAGCTCACTTCCCACCCCCCTGCCGCAACCGCTGTCCCACCCCTCGTCCACATTTGCGAGAACCCGGCCGTACTCACAGCCGCAGCCGATGCCTACGGCCCCGGTTGTCCCACCCTGGTCTGCCTCCAGGGCCAGCCCTCGGCAGCCGCCCTCGCTCTCCTGCACCATCTCCATCACCACGGTGCGACTCTGCGCTACCACGGCGACTTCGACTGGGGCGGCCTGCGCATCGCCGCCGGCCTCCTGCGCCAAGTCCCTTGGCAGCCATGGAGGTTCACCGCCACCGACTACCGCACAGCGGCCGCGCGCATCACCCAGGCCCCGCCCTTGGCGGGAACCCCAGCGGACGCTCCCTGGGACAGCTCCTTGCCCCAGGCCCTCACGGAACTCGGACTCCGGTTGGAGGAGGAAGCGGTGCTGGAGGACCTGCTGAGGGACCTCTCCGCCGGGGTGCCGGCGTGAAGCACCGGACTGGGGAGAACGCCATCAGAGCGGATCAGAGGCCGGAGCGGTGAGTGCCTTCTCCTCAAAGGAGGGGGCATGATCAGGACCGACGGTCCGCGCAGACGGTCCCCGCACCACCCCGGCCCACCCACGGATGGAGGCCGTACACGACAAACGCCCGCCCCTGACCAAAGCCAGGAACGGGCGCCGAAGACCGCTGCCCCAAAATTGCGCAGCGCGTACGAAAAGTGTGTCCGAGGACCGACACGCACCATACGCACACGCCGGTGGTGCGGGGCGAATTCCAGCTTCCATGATCGCCACCAGAAGTCGCACGGGCCGGACCTTCGTGTCACGTGAGCTGCCATGCTTTTTTGGGGGTGCCCCGCGTTAGAGCCGTACCCCCGCCCTGCGGACGGGAAATGAACCTTGCCAACAACGGAGCAGTCAGCTTCCACAGTTCATCCGGAACCAGCCGACGAGACAGATCAACGCTTCATGACTCAGCATCATGCCGCACCAGCGAATAGCCACGCGAGACATCCCGCCTCGTGGAGTTGGCTCACTGCGGTGCAACTCGCAGTGGCGGATCCGGTGATCATTCCGTTCGCTTGACCAGTCCGGTCTCGGTCAGGCAGCATCGCGCGACGCAGGAGACGCTCGTGGACGACATGCCGGTCGATCCTCTGACCGGGGAACGCGGACCAGCGGCGACTGTCGCGGACCATGACGAGGCAGAACGTCTCCTCGGCACGCTGCCGTCCAACGTGCTGAAGATCCTCAGAATGACAGCTGAGAGTTACTCACTGAAGGAGATCGCCGACACGCTCGGCGCTACCGAGAGGGCCGCCCAAAGCCGACTACTCCGCGCTCGTCAGCGCGTGAACGCAAGGCTCAGCGCGCGACACCACTGAGCGCACAGGCCCACTGTCGGAGGCACTTCCCAGGTGAAGAAGCGTATCGGGTCCTATCCCCGCGTCCGCGTTGAGGGCGGCGGTCGGGCGGTGGTGTCCCAGGCTGGGGCTGTGCTGCTGGTCGAGACAGTCCGCAAGGCCGGACTGGATCAGGCGATATCGGCGGCACTGACACCCTGGCGTAAGTCGCGGGCGGTGCACGATCCGGGGAAGATCCTGCTGGATGTGGCTCTCGCGGTCGCGCTAGCGGGGACTGCCTCGCGGATGTCGGGATGCTGCGGGCCGAGTCGGCTGCGTTCGGGCCGGTGGCCTCCGACCCGACGGTCTCCCGCCTCATCGATACCCTCGCCGCGGCTGGGCCCAAAGCCCTTCACGCGATACGGGCCGCGCGGGCCGAAGCGCGCGAGCACGTCTGGAGCATGGCCAAGACCGCAGCCCCGGATGCCGGGGGGCAAGTGATCGTGAACCTGGACGGGGTGCTCGTTGTGGCCCACTCGGAGAAGCAGGACGCCGCCGCGACCTGGAAGAAGACCTTCGGACACCATCCTCTGATGGGGTTCGTCGATCACGGAAGCGGTGGGAGCGGGGAGCCGGTGGCCGGCCTGCTGAGGCCGGGCAACGCAGGCAGCAACGCGGCACCGTGAGCGCCGACGCGCACGCGCTGATCGACCGCCGTCTCTACCTCGGCGAGGCATGGGCCGCCGATGACGAACGCCGTGAACTGGCCGGCGTGCCCGACGAGACGGCGTTCGCCACCAAGCCGCAGCTGGCCGGCGACATGCTGGAGGCCGCGCACGCCTCGGGCATCCGTACCACATGGGTCGCGGCCGACGAGGTCTACGGCGGACGCGAGTTGCGTGCCCGCATCCGCACCCTGGGCTACGGGTACGCGATCGCCGTGCCCACCAGCCACCGCGTCACCACACCGGGCGGCGGGAAGTCGAAGGTCACCGCGCTGCTGGAGCGGGTTCCGAAGCGGGCCTGGATGCGGCTGAAGACCGGCAACGGCACCAAGGGCGAGCGGCTCTACGACTGGGCGATGATCGACGTGAACGCCGACGACATGGTCATGGTGCCCGTCAGCCCACGTGAACTCCTCGCCCTGCTCCGGGTCTTCGCCCTGCCCCGACCCCGCCAGGACACCAACCCGGCACATGCCTTGCGCTGGTCACGATGGCGTCGCCATCACCAACACCGCGCGACGGCCTGCCACCGCCGCTGGAACGAGATCAGCGCAGCAGCCACCACATGACCAGGAACCTCACACGTCACGAACTACAGCTGCCGTGTCTGTGCCAGACCCCAAAATCCGGGGTCAAGGCCCTGTCTCACCAACGCCCCAGTTCTGGAACAGAGTATTGAGCCAGATAGGTGGACTCCGACAGACAGTCACACACGGCCCCGACAGGGCTGTACAGAATGCGCTCACTGAGTCTGATCGCGGCAGGCTGCCGACTGTCAGAGGGGCCTGGGAGCCGGAGGTGCACCGCCCGTGGCTGTGAATGCAAACCCCACCGTCAGAAGACGCCGTCTGGGCGCGGAGCTGCGCCGGCTCCGCCTGGCCAGTGGCCTGACCGGTGGGCAGGTGGCGCAGCGTTTGTCGGTCTCCCAGCCGAAGATCAGTCACATGGAGACGGGCCGCCGAGCCGTCAGCCCCCGCGATGTGTGCGATCTGTGCGAGCTCTATGGAGTCACGGACGAGAAGGTCGTCGATTCCCTGATGAGGATGGCCAGGGAATCCGGCCAGCAGGGTTGGTGGAACGTCTACGAGGACATCCCGTACAGCGTCTATATCGGCCTGGAGACGGACGCCGTCTCCATCCACGCCCACGGGCCCATGGTGATCCCCGGACTGCTGCAGACTCCCGCGTACGCCCATGCGGTCATCGGCAAGACGATCCCCCTGGTCACGGCCGAGCAGGCCGCCACGCGCCTTAGAGTGCGGCTGCGCCGTCAGCACCGGATTTACGACCCAGGCTGCCCGTTGCGTCTGTGGGTCGTCCTGGACGAATCAGCGCTGCGTCGCGTCGTCGGCAGCCCCGACATCATGCGCGAACAACTCGAGCACCTGAACGCACTCAGTACCGAGCCGCACATTAGCGTCCAGGTCCTGCCCCACGACGCCGGGGCCCACCCGGGCATCTCGGGCCAGTTCTCCATCCTGAAGTTCGCCGACACCTCCGACACGGGCGTGGTGTATCTGGAGAGGTTCACCAGCGACCTCTACCTGGAGAAACGATCCGACCTGCAGCATTACAGCGCGATGTACGCTCACCTCCAGGCCCAGGCCCTCAGCCCGGACAGCACCCGCCACTTCATCGCTGACGCCATCAAGACCTACATCAACGCAGACGCTTTCCTGAGTGGTAAAGGTGAACCCGAGGAGACCCACGGATCACTCCAACTACTGACTCGGACATCATGACGGCCGTGCTGCGCCGACCGGCCTGGGAGTGAGTGCCGGATATGTGCCGTGTGCCGAACTGGCGCTCGCGGGGCGATGAGGATGACGACATGCGGGTTGGCACTCGGGGGCGGTTGACGCTCGCCGGCCGGTCTGCAGGCTGGACGCTGCTGCCACACGGGGGCACCCCCGCTTCGGGGGAATGGCATGGCTCCTCCGGCCGGACGCATGACGAAGGCCTCGCAGGTGCGTTCACTGAGGGTGTTGGGCCCGGCGCGCGGGTCGGACGGCCTGCGGTGGAGCGGCCTGCTGGGGGACGGGGGTGGGCTCGGTGACCTGATAGGGCTCCGGCCTCCGTCCGCCCATCTGCCGGACAGCTCGCCGCGCCCCATGGCCCAGGGGACGTAGGAAGCGGTCCGGGAGAAAGACGGCGTCCGCGATGATCATCGCGCCGGAGAAGAGTGGCAGTCCCATGAACACCGCGATCCCGAGGTGCATGCCGAGCAGCATCGCCAGGACCGGGTATTTGAGCCTGCTGAACAGGACGAACGGGAAGGCGACCTGGAGTAGCACGGTTAGATAGCCGACGACGGCGAGCAGTACCGCATGGTCGGCCGCGATGTGGGACAGGCCGGGCCAGGGCTGGAAAAGCTGCAGGTTGAGGACATAGTGCAGGGCGGTGCCGTTGCCCCAGGACGCGCCCTGGACCTTGTAGAGGCCCGCGGATCCGTAGAGGAAACAGACCTGTGCCGCGATGACGAGCACACCGCAGTTGTGGATCACCGCGGTCAAGGTCTCCCGGAAGCATTGGAGTTGGTGCCTGAGCCATTCGTCTTCCGGTTTCACCGTGCTGATCGCGGGGGTCGCGCGGCGCCGGGCCCGGCGTGCGTCGAGGGACCAGCGGCGCCCGCATGCGGTGAAGACGAGGTAGACGGCCATGAGGAGGATCAGGTTGTCCCCTCCGTCCGTCATGAAGATCGCCCTGGCGTGGAACGACGCCACGACGACGGCGAAGAGGACCGACACCGCCCTGGTGTGCCAGCCCAGTGTGAACAGCGCGGCCGTGACAAGAGCTGCCGCGTAGCAGATCTCGAAGTAGAGCCTGCTGTCGGACAGGGTGAGGATGCTGGACCAGCCGGTCTGGTCGAAGAGCTGTCGGGCCATGTCGGGTGTCCAGGGCGATCCCGGGCCCCAGATCTCGTCGCGGTGGGGGAACTCGCGCAGCAGGAAGACGAGATAGAGCAGGCCGTAGCCGATACGCAGGACGGCTGTGGCGTAGAGGGACACCGGCCGTCGGGTCAGAAGGGCGAGTAGCCCGTTGATCCGGTCGAGGGCCGGGGCAGGCGCCTGTTCAGTTGCCATGGGAGGTCACCTTCCACCAGGGCAGATAGCGCGCATCGGCAGGTGCCGGCGCGGTCGGCGCCACGCGGGAACGCTCCGCCGTGCCGGGCGCACCGATGGGCAGGGTGATCACGCGGAGCTGGATGGACTCGAAGGTGCCCTGGTGGGCGGCGACCCGATCGGCCGCGATGTTGCGAAGATGCTGCTGCATCATCACGGCGCGTTCCGAACGCGATCGGTCGTCGCCGCCGTGTGATTCAGAATATGAGGTCCAGGCCCGTCGCAGCATATTCTGCGACGTATGACTCGGGAAGACGTTGTGTTCGACAGCTGAATGGTCCACGGCGGTCAGATCGACCCATCCGCTCACTCTTGCAGCGCCGTCCGGACCCGTATGCATGGTCCTTGCCGAAATCTGCTGGTTGACCGATTCCGGATCTGGGGCGAAAAGCCGCCAATTCTGCTCGAACAGCGGGTAAACCCATGCATTGATCTGCCGACTGTACTGCTGCGAGATCGTATTAGGTGGAGCTACATGCAGAAACACCAGAAGTGTGTGGACCAGAGTCACCGTCAGACACAGGGCCACGGCGACCCCCACACCTGCTTTCAGCGGGCCGGCCAGTCCGGGCGGACTGCCGGGCTCAGGTGATTTTCCGTACCGCTCCGAAGTGGCCGGCTCGGCATCGGCCGGCTCCCGCTCCCTGACATCCGTTGCTTCGCTGCTGTCCGGCACAGCCCCACCCGGCCCTTTCCCGCTTCTTGGCTGCTCGCATCTGTTCTCTCTCGGTCCGCCACGGACAGCGCGCGGCGGAATCATGGTCGATTCCGCCGCGCGCCGCTCCTCACCGCTGAGCGCCGAGCGGCTCCCGCGGGTGTTCCCTATCCGCCGTAGCCCTTGTGCTGGCCCGGGTGCTCGCCGTGATGCCCGTCGTCGCCGTAGCCACCGGGCTTGTGCGGCGGCTTGTGCGGGGGCTTGTGGGGAGGCTTTCCGGGATCGCCGGTCGTTCCGCCCGTGGTGGCCCCTGTGGAGCCGCCCGTGGTTCCGGCGATCAGGCCGCCCAGGGCGCCGCCGGTGGAGCCACCTGTCGTCACTCCACCGAGCACTCCACCGAGCACACCGCCGGTGGTCCCGTTCGTGGTGCCACCGTTCGTGGTGCCACCGTTCGTGGTGCCACCGTTCGTGGTGCCACCGTTCGTGGTGCCACCGTTCGTGGTGCCACCGTTCGTGGTGCCCGCGATCACCCCACCTGTGATCAGGCCGCCCGTCGTACCGCCCGTGGTGCCGGCGGCGCACGTCGCCCGGGTGATCCTGTTGTTGTCCAGCGTCACCGATCCGTTGCGCGCCAGCGCCCGGCCGTCGATGCTCGCCCCCGTGGTGGCTGAGATCGAGGTCAGGGCCAGGATGTTACCCACGAACGTGGAATCGGTGCCGATCGTGGCCGAACTGCCGATCTGCCAGAACACATTGCACGGCTGAGCGCCGTTGACGAGCAGCACCCGGCTGGCGGATGCCGTTGTCAGCCCCGATCCGACCTGGAATACCCACACCGCGTTGGGATCACCCTCGGCGTCCAGGGTCAGGGTGCCGGTGAGCCCCAGCGTGGACGAGGCGGTGTAGACACCGGGGACGAGCTTCAGACCACCGGCGTCCGGCGGAAGCGCTCCGGCCGTCGCCTGTCCCGCTGCGTCGTTGTACGCGGCGACCAGGTCCGACTTGGCCTGCAGAGCCACGGCGTCAGCGGAGTGCTGAGCCCCGTTCACCAGGCCGGGCGGGAAACCGGAGATGGCCGTTCCCGGACTCACCCCGATGTCTCCGGTAATCACCGAAGGACCGGTATTAGTGATCGACTCACCTGCCAGCACGGCGAAACTGTCCGCCGTACCCATAGGCACCGGCGTAGCGATAGCGCTCGCCTGTGTCGACGTCATTGCAACTACAGCTACAGCTACCAGCGGGGCGAATGCCACCGCGAGCCATTTCGGCATGTTGCGCCGTTGAGATGCGCGCAGAAAATTCGGCGTCATTGAGAGGCCAACTCCTAGGGGGAGACGGTGTCATGTCCGGCCGTTCGCGGTCTGAGAACCGCCGATTCTGTCGCTGGCATATTACGCACAAAAACACTGCGGACGGGGACCGCATTCAGGTGAATCACGAGAGTCGCTCGAAATGGAAAAGAATACTGTCGCCATATACACCCAGTTTCCCGGCTGCCGCCGACGGTTCCGGTCAATCAGCACGCACTTTCGTGTTGGCTCAGCGCCCCAACAAGAACGTTCGCTCGATCCCAGGGAGCTGTGGGGTGAAGTGGGAGGGCGCCGCGACCGGGGCAAGAGAACCGCCCCGGTCGCGGGTACGCACACGATGAGTCCACCTATGCCGTCAGCAGGCAGTGCGTCATGCCGGCCGTAGCCAGCCCGAAGCGGGAGAGGCAGTACGAGCACATCAGGGAGGGCGCCGAGAAGCGGGGAGCCTCCGAAGGGCGTGCGAAGGAGCTTGCGTCGCGCACCGTCAATATGGAACGGGCCCGTCCGGGTGAGCCAAGTCCGCGAGCAAAACCTCCACCCGCGACCCCAAATCCGATCGCAGCGTGGCGGGGAGCGATCCCACAGCGGCTCGCAGGGACCGACGCGGGATCAGCTCACGAAGAGGCGAGAAAGAAGAACGTCGAGGTTCGGTCATCGATGAAACAATGACCAGCTGCGCAAGGCTATCGGCCGCTAGCCACCGCAGCGGCACACTCCAGAGTGACAGGCAGCGGCCGGACGGATGAGTCCGCCAGGCCGCCCATCAGTTCACCGAGTACTTGATCTTCGAGGTCAAGTCTGCCCGCTCAGTCGGCCTAGCACCACTCGCCGATAAGCACGGCCCTCCATACGGTCGAGCCGATGCTCACAAGACCACAAGGAGGTTCACCATGCACTGCAGTAACGCTGTGGCCGGCATAGTTCTGGCCGTCGCCTCGCTCGCACCACTGTCAGGCGTGGCGCATGCGCAGCCGGACCTCGACTGTCGCGACTTCGCCTTCCAGGAAGACGCCCAGGCCGAGTTCGACAGGAGCCCGAGCGACCCTAATCGGCTCGACGAGGACCAGGGGCCGGACGACGGCATCGCCTGCGAAGTGCTCCCCCGAAGGGCCACCAGCACCTCCACACCTCCTACCGCCCCAACATCGCTGCCCACCCGCGGAGTCGCCGCAGGCCTCGGCGGCACATCCAGCACCAGTACCCTTGAGACAAGCTTCGGCGTCGGTCTCACTGCCGTCGGTGCCAGCCTGGCCATCGGCTACACCCTCACCAAACGCCGACGCCGCGCCTGACGACCCGCGTTCGGGCCGTGGCCGCTGGATGGGAAAGTGGCTAAAGCGGCAGGCCCGTGACTGGACAGCGCTTTTCGCCCGAGCAGCAGGAACGGCTGTCAGCACTCTGGGCGTGAAGCCCGCTGCGGCCCCGGCGATGAAGAGTGCGGTGGCGGGTCCGGCCAAGGCGTCGGCGGCCTTCACGCGGGGCGTGGCGGCCCTGGCGCAGTACATCGCGCGGGAGGCGCGGGCAAGCCGGTGTGCCGAGCGCACAGCGAAGAAATCGTGGTCGGCGGCGAGGCCGAACCGGTGTCCGTACGGCTTGGCGTATTTCTGAGCATAGTCGCGGAGCGTGGACTGGCCCTGTCAGGCGTCAGCCTTGCGCCGGGGCGTGGAGGGCGAGCCGACGCAGTTCTTCGTTGATGCGCTGTGCTTCATCGAGCTGGTCTTCGAGGATGACGATGCGGCAGGCCGCCTCGACCGAGATCCCCTGGACGACGAGCTCGCGGACACGGGCAGCGATCTTCAGCTGGTAACGGGAGTAGCGGCGGTGTCCGCCCTCGGAGCGCAGCGGGGTGACCGCGCGGGCTTCGCCGATGGCGCGGAGGAAGGCGGGTGTGGCGCCGAGCATCTCGGCGGCCCGTCCCATGGTGTAGGCGGGATAGTCGTCGTCATCGAGACGGCCGAAGGAATCGTCTGCTCGACGCCCCCCGTACCGACCGTGGTGCGCGGCGACAGCGCAGCCGGCATCAGCCGGGCCCGCCAGGCCGCCCGCACCTTCACCGACTGCCTCGCCCCGGCGCCCGGCCCGGACACAGCGGACACGCTCGTCCTGGTGGTCTCCGAGCTCGTCACCAACGCCCTGCGCCACGGCGGCGGCTGCTGCACCCTCCGCCTCTCCGCCGGCCCCGGCACGGTGACCGCCGCAGTCAGCGACCCGAACCCGGCACACCCCCGCGAGCGCACCCCTCAACGGCGGCAACGGCGGCTTCGGCTGGCACATGATTCGCCGCCTCACCAACCACCTGACCATCACCACCGGCCCCGGCGAAAAGCATTCACGCCCAACGCCCCCTCTAACAGCAACCGGATCCGAGGCGTGCCACCGCAGGACAACCCGGCGAGAAGAAGCTGCGGGGCCTCGTGCCGTCGCCGGTCTTGCCAGAAGCCAGCCACTGCAACAGGGAGTGCAACACGCGCCCCCACTCCCACTTGAGCTGACGCTTAGACCAAAATATCGGTTCGCGGAAAGGGGCGGAGTCGGCCGTGCCTGCCACTGACGCGGTCCACGCCATGCACGCAGCAAGCGGCCCGCGCGGGGTGCCGATGGCGGATATCCCTGAGATGAACCCGCCCCGTGCCGTGGCGCCCGACCCAAATGCCCGGACGAGAACCGTTTCGCCGTCGTGTCGTTGTCAACATTGAGGCACGAGCACGTCGGGAGAGCGGGCCAACGCGAGAGGCGTACGCCATGGGGACCAGAAGCAGTGCCACGCTCGCGCGAGGGGGCCTGGCGACTCGCCGTATCGTGCTGCGCGCGGCCTTTGCCCTGGGCATGGTCGCGGGCAGCACGCCGGGGTACTCGCGCCGATCCTCGCCAAGAGACCCCGGGCCATGGTCCGCAGGAGGCGGAGGCTTGGAGGCGAAGGC
This sequence comes from Streptomyces changchenzhani, assembly GCF_039766235.1. Classification (NCBI taxonomy): domain Bacteria; kingdom Bacillati; phylum Actinomycetota; class Actinomycetes; order Kitasatosporales; family Streptomycetaceae; genus Streptomyces; species Streptomyces changchenzhani. Next base: position 174,497 of record NZ_JBDHNH010000010.1, read on the forward strand.
GGAGAGCTTCGCCGAGGTGTACCGCGGCCGGCACATCCAGTGGGCCGAGAAGGCCGCGGTGCCCGCGGGCTCCCGCAGGGCGGACGGCACCCAATGGGCCGGCGGCACCATGACTGCGGTCGCCGGCCCGGACGTCGAGATCCTCATCGACAGCCGGCCGCTGCACATCATGAAGCGCGCCGGCGGCAGCTATCTGAGCCTACGAGTCGTTCCCGACACTGCTCGAAGCGGCCCGCGCCGCAGTCGACGAGCTGAGGTCCGCCCAGCTGTCGAAGTCGCCTCCGCACAGAATCTGAGCCAGGAGGGCCAGCACCGGTGCACACTCGCAAGAATCAGCGCAACCTGACCAGCGCGGAGAAGAAGCGCCTGGTCAACGCGCTCCTGAAACTCAAGCGCTCAGGCCGGTACGACGACTTCGTCTCGATGCACGGCCACTACTACGTCTCCGACGGTGAGGACGGGCCAAGGGTCGGGCACATGACTCCCTCCTTCTTCCCGTGGCACCGTAAATTTCTTTTGGAGTTCGAGCGGGCCCTGCGGGCCGTCGACCCGGCGGTCTCCGTTCCCTACTGGGACTGGACGACGGACAACACCCCCGCCGCGTCGCTGTGGGCGAAGGACTTCCTCGGGGGCAGCGGCAGGCGCGGCGACCGGCAGGCGATGACAGGGCCCTTCGCTCACGCGAGCGGCAACTGGAACATCAACACCCGGGTCACCGACGGCAAATTCCTCACCCGCAACCTCGGCCGGCCCGCCGACCCGGTCGCACTGCCCACCAAGCGGGACGTCGCCAAGGCAGTGAGCGACGCCGTCTACGACGCCGTCCCATGGGACAGCACCGTCTCCAGGGGCTTCCGCAACAAGATCGAGGGCTGGGGGCCCGGCGGGCCCGACAAGTGGCTCAATCACAACCGGGTCCACCGCTGGGTCGGGGGCCAGATGATGGGCGCCACCTCGCCGAACGACCCGGTGTTCTGGCTCCACCACTCCTTCATGGACCTGCTCTGGATCCGCTGGCAGAAGGCGCACCCCCGCGCCGGATACCTGCCGCGCAGGAAGCTGCCGGAGTCCGACCCGGAGCAGGGCCGTGTCTTCAGCCTCCAAGATCCGATGCCCCCGTGGAACGTGACCCCCGCGCAACTGCTCGACCACACGAAGTACTACCGCTACGCCTAGGTAACGTCGGCGTATCCGCTGGGCCGGACCAGCGACCGGATCTGCCGGACCGGACACAACTGCGGCCTCCCCCGGGCGTGAGGGAGGGAGGCCGCAGTTGTGTCCGGAGGGATCAGCCGCCGTAGCCGCCGTGGTGCTTGTCGTAGCTCGAGCCGTTGATGCAGGTGTTGCCGAACGCGGGGTTGAGCAGACCGATCACGTTCACGGTGTTGCCACAGACGTTGACCGGGACGTAGACGGGCACCTGAACGAGGTTGCCCGAAAGGACACCGGGAGAGTGTGCGGCAACACCCTGCGCTCCGGCGTCAGCGGTGGCCATACCGGCTCCACCGGCCATGATGGCACCCGTGCCGGCGATGACTGCGGCTGCCTTCGCGATACGCGACATCACTTCTCCGTACAAGATGAAAGGTCGGCCGCCACCCTGATGGCGCTCTGTGAAAACGGCCAGGTGATGCTCATGTCCTACCCAGACGTGCTCAGTGGATCTCCCCACTCGTGCTTCGGCTGAGGGGTTCAGCGGGTTGGACAGCACGGCTACGCTCACGGTGATCAACACAGGGTAGAAGGAGGTGTGCGAGTGGATCTCACTGGACGCACGGTGGTGGTTACCGGGGCCGGGCGTGGATTCGGGCGAGCGTTGGCCTTGAAGACAGGTCGGTTGGGTGCGCGCGTGTTCGTGTCCGCGCGTTCTCTGGCTGCAGCCCAGAGAGTGGCCGATGAGGTGGCGACCGACAGTGGGGCGAAAACTGACGCGTTCGCCTGCGATCTGGCTGACCCGGCCTCCATACGTGCCTTCGCGGATGGAATCACCGCCCACGCCGACCGGGTGGATGTACTGATCAACAATGGCGCCCGCTACCTGGAAGGTCCCGATCTGTGGGACGCCGACGACGACGCGATCACCGACACCATCGCCTCCGGAGCCACCGGCACAGTGCTGACGGTCAAACACTTCCTCCCGCTGCTACGCGCCTCTGTTGGTGCGGACGTGGTCAACCTGGTCTCCTCGGCCGCGGAAGCCCGGAACCACCGCTCACAGGCGCACCCCGCGTTCTACGCGGCCAAAGCCGCCCAGGCCGGCTTCGCCGACATCCTCTCCCACCGGCTCCGCCCTGAGAGCATCCGTGTCATCTCGCTCTACCCGCCGGACTTCATGGACGGCGACCCACTCCACTCCACCTGGGATCAGGCTTCCCGGACTGCAGGCGACCCGCTGACCGCCCAATCCGTGCTCGACTGCGTCCTGTTCGCGATCGGCCAGCCGCGAGACTGCTTCATCCGCTCCTTCCACTTCGAGCAGATGTAGGCGTCCGCCCAGACCCAACGCCACCAGTGCCGACGATCGCCCCTTACTTGCTTGCTGGGACAACCACCTGAGGAGCGCGAGCGGCCCTGGCCGTTTTCAAAGAGCGCCATCAACCCGAGCGGGCTTGTGGAAGGGGCTCTGCACCGCTCCCACCTGCGGTTGGCCTGGCCTGTGCGGCGGTGATGCTGTCGCAGTCGGCGGTGCGGTCACTGGAGGCGTGTATCCGGGGTTTCTTCGTCTTCCTCGTCCGGCAGGTGAAGGTCATTGACGGAAATGTTTACCTCGACCACCTCCAGGCCCGTCATGCGTTCTACCGCCTCGATGACGTTCTCGCGGACATCGCCGGCGACGTCGCTGATGGCGATGCCGTACTCGACGACCACCTCGAGATCGATGGCGCTCTGGCGCTCGCCGACCTCCACCTTGACCCCGCGGGTGACGCTCGCGCGCCCGCCGGGAACCCGGTCGCGTACCGCGCCCACGGTCCTGGTCAGCCCGCCTCCGAGGGCGTGAATGCCCGCAACGTCCCTGGCCGCCATCCCCGCGATCTTTGCCACCACCCCGTCCGCGACCGTCGTCCTCCCCCGGGATCCGGGGGGAGCGCCTCGTCCGGTCCGCTCCACCTGCGGGCTGCTTGCGCGGGGCTCGGTCCTTCCTGCGGATGCACTGGTCGGCTCCGTCACCGGAAGCCACCTCCTCAACGGGGCTCGCGCTCTCGGAGCACTCGCAATGGTGTAGCAATGCCTGCCCATTGCTCAGTGTGAATCGCTCTGGCGGTCGGTCGGTGAGCACGCGGTCACCGGAGCGTGCGCCGCCGCTTCCCCCGCCCGTGCCCCCAGGGCAGGCGCACAGCGGCTGCAGAGAGGGTGCCCACGAAGAGCAGCACGGCGATGGCCAGCAGATAGCCCAGCCCCTCGGCGGCCGCTCCAACGATCCCCAGCACGACTGCCACCAGGATCAGGAGAACGACGAGTCTCATGTCACGATCACCTTCTCGGGGCACCACGCCTGCGGTTCTTGCCACATCCGGTCGGCGCAGGGGATGTGCCCTCCCTCTACCAGCTTGCCTGTGCCGGCCGTGAGGCGCCAGGCCGGGCCATGATGCGTGCACTGGAGCGGAGCACTCAGCGTGGCCGCTCTTCTGCCACCAGGCTCAGGAGTGAAGACGGCCGAGGACAAGGCCATGCCGCTTCACGGTCCGATCACCCCGGCGTTCCCTTCTGACGGCGGGTGGCTCCGCCCCGGCCGCGCAGGGTGACGCGGGCCTGGAGGAGGAGGGCGTGTACGAAGCCGTAGGACCGCCCGTTGGCTTCGGCGAGGGCTCGGATGGTTGCCCCGGCTTCGTAGCCCGCCTTGAGTTGGGCGGCCAGCTTGTCGCGCGCCGCGCCGGTGATCCGCCTGCCCTCGCCCATGTCCGCCCCTTCGCCCGTGCCGTCGATGGAGGGAGACCATCGCGCACCCGGCCCGTATCCGGCAGAGGGTCGGCCTGATCCGTGTGGTGAGAGGCGGATAGCCGACGACTCAGCGTCCGGGTGCTGCGCGGGTCGGCCGGATGGAGCTTCGATCAGGGGATCTTGGGCGGGAGCATCTTCCTGGATGCCGGCTTCGGATGCCGTCAGTCCTCGATCCGCGCCTCGCTCCCCGTTCATATGCGTACGGCCGGGTACCCCCGCATCTGGCTGGATGCCCAACCAATCCGGTGGTACTGGTGAAGAGCAGAGGGGTAGTTGCAGACGCCGGCCACCGCCCCTTCCGTGACGCCCGGCCTGACGCGGGTGAGGAAACGGAGGTAATCACGCAAGCTGGAGGTGAGCGCCGGTCATTGCACGGGTGAACGACTCCCACTGCACCCTGCCTCGATTCCGTCATGCCGCCACACGGGCGATGCCGCACGGAGTGGCCCTTCGTGCGACTGCGCCAGCTTGGAGGGTTCACTCACCGGCAGCCCCTGGCATTGCTGCTCGGGATCCAGTACGCCTTCGGGTCGTGCTCACGAAGAACCCCCGCCGCCGGCCCCTGCCGTGGCTGATGGTCACCGAAAGGGCGTTCCCGTCATTGGTGAGCAGATGGTTCGAACGCCTCGCCCAGGCCGTGGTTCTGGCCCAAACATTCGGTGCACAACCCTTGCGGCGCCGGTAGCAGTGGGTGACAACATGTATGCAGATAGTGGATGACCGCTGGTCGGGGCGCTGTGCAAGCATGCTCCGACCGGCCCGGCAGGCAGGGGCGGTCCGGATGGAGAACGCAGGTGCAGTGGATTGGCTTGCCAGTGCGGCACTTGATCCCGCAGCGTGCAAGCGCGCCTGGAACTGTCAGGAGAGGGGTGTCACTCTGCTCCCGGCCGGGCGTCGACGGGACGTGGTGATCACGCCCGAACACCTGGGCTTTGGAATGCTGAGTGGGATAAGCGCCCGCCACGTGCGGCCGGGCCCGGTTCTCCTCGACGCCTGCACCAGACGGACCGGCTTCTTCGTGCCCCCGGGTACCACCACCCGCTGGATCGCCTCAGGAATCCGCTGCGCCGGCGCCGGGTCCTGGATCACCATCCCTCTGCCGCTTCGGTCCACCGCACGCCTGCGGTGGCTGACCGCTCCCGACGGGAGCGGATTCCTCAACGACCTCCCCACCCTCGAATACCTCATACACGACGCCGTAGCGCCCGAGTAGCAACGTCCTGGAGCGGCAGAGGCTGGGGCAGTGGTGCGCAATCTCCCAGTCCCCTTATGGTTCCCCTGTCCGCCGCGATGTGCGAGGGAAGGTAACGGGTGCATGCCTGTTGGCGGCGTGAAGTGGTATGACCCCGTAGAAGGCATCGGCGTCATCACACCTGATGGCTCAGGCCGGGAGGTGTGCGTACACCGCTGCACTGTCCACGGCAGCCGCGAGCTGTTCCGGGGCGAGAGGGTGCAGTTCGATATCTGGGAGGACGTCGGCGGGCGGCGGGCCGCCAACGTCCGTCACGTCGACGCCTATTGGGTCGCGCTCCCCGATACGGGACTGGCGTAGAGGAAGCCGCCGCGGCGGGCCCGGGCACGGCACCGCCACCCGGCATCCCCCCAAGCTCGGCGCTTCCTCTCCCACCGCAGAACGCGCCCCGCCAGCATGCCGCGAAGACCTGCGGCAGCGCCGTTGGTGGGAGCTCATGGTGACTTTGATCGGCGACTGCAGCGCCCAAGTGGGGGCGATCGCGATGGGTGCAGGGGCAGGGGTGCACGACACCCGGTCGCCGGGTAGTCGTCCAGGGCCGGGGCCGGCTCGCTTCCGCGCAGGGAAGCGCGAAGACCTCCCGAGCGGGTCGGCCCCACGCACACCTCCCGTAGTTGCGGTGACGCTGCACGATCACCGCCCACGACGCGGCGCGACTGCTGCGGCTGAGCGGTGAGCCGGCTGGCCGCCCACACCCGTCGCCCACGTACACAGCCCGGGGCGGGCGCTCCCGACGGATCTCGCAACCGCAGTGCCAGCCGCCGGCTGACCTGTCCATGCGCAAGCCGCCCCAGCCAGGAACGCCTATCGGCCGTGCCAAAAAGTGGGGGGTTCCTCAGATACGACGCCTTTTCCTGTTCGCCATTGGACAGTTGTCGCCGTCAACATCCGTCTTCGCCGCACGGGTGCCTTGCGGATTCAGGACGTGCTTCACCTGTCAAGCATGGCGCACTTCGGTCCATCCTTCGCGTATGACGGCGGCCGTGGCAAAGTCCAGATGTGCGGCCAGCCGAGTCCAGGCTGATGGCCACCGGAAGTCCAGGTGGATGGCCGTCTGACCAGTGGTGTTCCTGATCACTTCCTTAACTGGAGGAGACCCCTCCGCCCGTTTGCTGGTGTTTGCACGCATCAGCTACCGGCCGGAGAGGTCCTGTGACGAAGTCTGACACGGAGATTATGGAAATCCTTGAGGCGTACGACCTGACCGGGACGGTCTGGTCGGCGGCGACCTTGACGGGGCACGACCCGAAGACGGTCAAGAGGTATGTCGAGGCCCGCAACGGCGGGCGCAATCCCTATGAGCGAGAGCCGCGGCCGAAGATGATCGACGCGTTCGGGGAGAAGGTCGAGGAGTGGGTCGAGCAGTCGAAGGCGACGATCCGAGCCGATGTGGTGCACGAGAAGCTCGTGAAGATGGGCTACCGGGGCAGCGAACGCTCGACGCGGCGGGCGGTGAACGCGGCGAAGAGCGCGTGGAAGGCGGGCAAGCGCCGCACGTACCGGCCGTGGATTCCCGAGCCGGGCCGGTGGCTCCAGTTCGACTGGGGCGAGGGTCCGCGCATCGACGGCCGTCGGACCTGGTTGTTCTGCGCGTGGCTGTCCTGGTCGCGGTTTCGGGTCGTGATCCCGGTCTGGGACTGCACGTTGGGCACGCTGGTGGCCTGCCTGGACACCACGCTCAGGCGGATCGGCGGGGCGCCGACCTACGTGCTGACCGACAACGCGAAGACGGTGACCGTCGAGCACATCGCCGGGATCCCGGTACGTCATCCGCAGATGGTCGCCGCGGGCCGGCATTACGGCTGCCAAGTGGTCAGTTGCGTGCCCTACGACCCCGAATCGAAGGGCGGCGCGGAAGCGACGGTTCGTATCGCGAAAGCCGACCTGGTGCCCACAGATGCGAACCTGCTGGCCGCTTACGACACCTTCTCCGAGCTCGCCGATGCCTGCCTGACCTGGTGCGATGCGGTGAACTCGCGCCGCCACCGGGCGACTGGGCAGATACCTGCGGACCGTCTGGACGTCGAACGCACCACGCTGCACGTCCTGCCCATCGAGCCGCTCGCGCTCGCGCTGGGCGAGGAACGGCTGGTCGGCTCGGACCGCACTATCAGCTTCAACTCGGTGCGCTACTCGACCCCGCCGGGATATACCGGCGCGAGGGTGTGGTGCCGGGTGGTCGGCGAGGAACTGTCCATCACCGCCCGCACCAACTCCGGTGATCTCTCGGAGATTTGGCGCCACGAGCTCTCCACCCCGGGTGTTCCGCAGATCATCGACGAGCACTACCCCGACCATCCCGACGGACGCAGCATCCACCAGCCGAGGCTGCGGCCCCGCTCGGAAGCGGAGATCGCGTTCGTGGGCATCGGCCCCGGAGCCGGGCGCTGGCTCAAGGAAGCCGGACCCGCCGGCGCCACCCGCATCCGCGCCAAGATGGCCCGCGCGGTCGAGCTGGCCGCCGTCCTGGGCAACGACAGAGTCGACCAGGCCCTGGGGCTGGCGGCCACAGCCGGGCGCTTCGCCGACGACGACTTGCTCTCGATCCTGGGACACATCGCCGACAGCAAGCCCGCCGGAGAGGTCGTCCGCGCGGACGAAGCCCACTCCGTCCAGAACGGAACCAGTGGCTGGCAGGCCCTGGGCCGCTGACCCAACACATCACCCACCAGCGAATCCTGACCGAACGTCTCATAAGAGAACGGCACCCCCATGAGCTTTCCCAACCCGCCCGCGATCCCCGAGGAACTCGACAAGCTCATGCGCCGCATGCGTCTGCCCTAGAAGCCGTAGTTCAATCGATCATGTGGCCTGGCGGTCGATCTGATGTTCCTCGCGTCGATCCCGGATAGGTGATCTTCATGGGGCGGGGCATGAAAGCAGGGCCTCTTGGAAGCGAGTGGTTGTCGAGATCACCGTTTCCAGGAGGCCCTGTTGTTCCAGTTCACCGCATCGATGGGGCCGGTGGCCAGTGGTTCGGCGCGGTCGTGTGACTGTCTCGCGCACGTGTACGGAAACGCGGCCGATCAGCCCGGCCGTGAGCGTCGGTACCCGACGGACATGACGGACGCGGAGTGGGCGCGGGTGCGCCCGTTGCTGCCGGTCCCGGCGTGGCTGGGCAAGCAGGCGGGCCGGCCGGAGTCTTATTGCCACCGGCAGATGGTCGACGCGGTGCGCTACGTCGTCGACAACGGTGTCAAGTGGCGGGCGATGCCCGCAGACTTCCCCTGCTGGGAGCGGGTGTACGCGTTCTTCCGCCGGTGGCGGGAGCAGGGGTTGATCGCGGAGTTCCACGACCGGCTGCGCGAGCAGGTGAGGGCGCGGGCGGGCAGGAACGTGGAGCCGAGCGCGGGAATCGTGGACTCACAGTCGGTGAAGGCCGCCGCCAACGTTCCGGCCGCCTCACGGGGTTACGACGGAAACAAGAAGATCAACGGGAGGCGTCGGCACATTGTGACCGACGTCCTGGGTCTGCTGCTGAGCGTCCACGTCGCCCCTGCTGACATCGGTGACCGTGACGCGTTCCAGGCCCTCCTGCCCTTCCTGAGCAAGAGATTTCACCGGCTCCGTCTCATCTGGGCCGACGGCGGCTATACCGGCCCTGTCCTCGCCGGTGCGGCGAAGGCGCTGAACATCGTGCTGGAGGTCGTCAAGCGCAGTGACGACACCAAGGGCTTCAAGATCCTTCCCCGCCGCTGGGTGGTGGAACGGTCTTTCGGCTGGCTGATGCGCTCGCGCCGTCTGGCCCGCGACTTCGAGACCACGACCGTCAGCGCCGAAGCGATGATCCTGTGGTCGATGACCATGGTCATGAGCCGTCGCCTCGCTGGCCGTCCGCGAGCGTGAACCGTCCCGCCCGCACCTCGGTCAGCCATCCACGGGCCACCATCTTCTTCGCCTTCGACCGCACCCCCTCCACCTTCGCCGGCACCAACTCCAGGCCCAGCCCACCGGCGATCTCCCTGCAGATCATCGACCGGTCACCATCCGCCCCGCCGGCCTCCCGGCCGACCAGAACACCGATGATGCGCTGATAGTCCGGCGGGAGCGCGGAGGCCGACAGGTCCGCCCGCCATTGCGGCACCATCGAACCCGACACCGTCACCGACGGGTCGGGCCGCGACTCCCCTCCCACCTCGACCGCCACGGACCCGTGGTCCACGCTCAAGGCGTCATCGAGCTCTTCCAACGCGACGACCTTCCGTTCCCAGAACGTCTCGGCCTCCCGCAGCGCGGCCAGGACCCGCTCGGCCTCCTCGCGCAGCAGTTCCACCCGCTGCCTCGCCGCACGTTCCCGCTCCTCGAACAGCCCTTTCACCGACGGCATCCCCGCACCTCCACGCTCGGACAATCATGACGCCCGAACCCTTCCGCGCTCAGCCCACTTCATACCTGACCAGCGGAAACGCAACCCTCAAGACCCTTTTAGCAACAGCTTCTATATGCGCAAGGCGGCCCCGGACGTTCTGGCCACCGCCCGAGCTCAACGCTGGGACCCTGCCGAGGTGCTGCGGCTGCTGATAGCCGAGGAGGTCACCGGCCGCGACGCGGCCACCCGGCGCCTGCGGCGCCACTCGGCGAACTTCCCCACCGGCAAGACCCTGGGCTCCTGGCGGGCCGAGGACTCCACCATCCCCGAACCCACCCAGAATTCCCTCACCACCCTGGAATGGATCGGCCGCGCCGAGAACTTGGTGATCGCCGGCCCGTCGGGGACGGGCAAGAGCCACTTCACCGAGGGCCTGGCCCAGGCCGCGATCGAGAAGGACATGCGGGTGTCCTGGTTCACCCTGGAGACGCTGAGCACCGCGATCGGCAAGTCGAAGGTCGACGGGTCCACCGCACGGACCGTCGCCCGGATCTGCCGGGCCGATTTGATTGTCATTGATGACATTGGCCTGCTTCCAGTCGGCGAGGACGCCGCCGAGGCGTTCTACCGGATCATCGATGCCGCCTATGAGCGCCGTTCTATCGCGGTGACCAGCAACATTCATCCCTCGGGCTTCGACACGATCATGCCGAAGACTCTCGCGGGCGCGAGCACCGATCGCCTCATGCATCACGCTCACCTCGTGACCACCTCCGGCGACTCACATCGCCTCGCTGAGGCCCTCGCCGGGAAGGGAGTGGTCCCCTTGAACTGACCCCCCACCCCAGGAACACCACTGGCCACACGCCTGGGTTTCTGATGGCCACCAGTCTGGGCCTCCAACGGCCACCTACCTGGGCATCTCAATGACCGTTGACAGCGTACCGGCCGTGCGGCCTCACCTGCAGATTCCTCACCCCCGAGGGGACAGTGCCGCTTGCTGCGGCTGAAAAATCGACTTTGCGGATCGAGGGGCGACGGAAACTTCTTGTGGGACATGACCAGGGGAAAACATGACGTCGGCACTCGTCCAGTCAGCGAGAGTGCTATCCAGCTGAATAGCACCTTGGGAAGGAGAAGTGTCTGGCCAAGAATTGCGGAGCGAAATCCAAGGCCGAAATCCGGATGGCTCCTGTTGCCCCGGCTTTCCGCTGTGCAGACATCCAGAGGGGAAGACGATGTCCAAGCTTGCGCGACTCGCCGCCGCTACCGGTCTCGCCGCAGTCCCCGCACAACTGCACGTGTTCCAACCAGGGCGGCGGTCCCAATCACACGGTCAACTGCTCCGGCCTGATCACCAGGGCTGATGCGTTCTCAGATTTCGAGATCGAGTAGTTGGAGTGCGTGGTCGGGTCGTGACCGGTAGTGGTCGGTCGCGGCGGCGATGTTCGCTCCTCCCTTCTGCCGGATGAGGCCGATGGCGAGGTTGCGGAAGGTGGCCATGGCGCGTGGTGCGGTGCCGGTACGGACGCGGGAGGCGTCCTCGGTAAACGTCACGTCCCTGACGTGGTGCAGGGCCTCGACCTGCCAGTGTCCGCGGACGAGCTCGGCGAGCCTGTCCGGGTCGGCCTGCTCGGGAGCGAGGCTGGTGACGGCGTAGACCGTTGTGATCGTGGTCTTGCCGGTGGTGCGGCTGGTGCGGCGGCGTTTGACCTCGATTCCCTGGACAGCGTGAGGGAAGAACAGTCCGGGCTTCACGGTGCAGACCTTCAGCCGGCGGATCTCGCGGCGTCCGTGCCCGTTCTCGCGGACGCGGTGCTGGAGCGGGATGTCGCGCCAGGGCAGCCGGCGCATCTGGCGCCGGAGGTTCTTCTGGTTGCCCTTCACGATCAGGATGTAGTGGCCGCCTCGCTCTCGGATCTGCTCCGCGTGGCCGGTCTGGGTGTGCATCGCATCGGCGGTGACGATGTAACGGCGCAGGTCGAGCCGTTCCAGCAGCGGGGCGAACGCGGGGATTTCGTTGCGTGTGTCCTGAATACGTAGAGGAGCTGGTTGTAGGAAAGCTGCCTTGAAGTAGTGCTGTACGGGAGATGAAGGTGTTTGGCCCTTCGGAGCCGCCCTGCGGGGGAGGCTTCAAACCGCCTCATGCTGCGCTAGCTAATGACTGTCGTGGTGAGCGATTGAGGAAAAGGCGTCGTAAGAGGCGTCAGGTGGGGATCAGGAAGACGAACGCAAGTGAATCGTTGCTGAAGTGTCGAAAGATTCTTAGACGACATCAGAACCGGGACGTACAACGGGTTCCGGGATGAGCCTGGCGGGTGCCCGCTTATTGGCCAGGCGGTGTCCGGCATGAAGACGACGTGAGCCTGATCTGCCGCTTCCGTACGGAACAGGAGAAGGCGCTCCTCGGCACTGTCTGCCCTGGTAGGGGTGGCGAGAGGGAGTGTCCCAAGCGGCTGAAACCGCGAGGGATCGAGTACCGATACGAGGCGCGCCGGCGGACCGGCTCGTAGTAGTGATGAAGCCTCTGTAATAGAGGTGGAGCGAAGGGGTCGGGCTATTCGTGACGTTGTGTATCTAGACAACCGGACGCTCTCCGGGAGGAACTATATGGACACGTTGAAGTCAACAGGCAAGCCGTTTGAGATCTCGAAGCGGGAAGTCTGGGAGGCATACAAGGGAGTTAAGGCGAACAAGGGTGCGCCCGGTGTGGATGGGCAGTCCCTTGAGGACTTCGACAAGGATCTGAAGAACAATCTGTACAAGATCTGGAATCGTATGTCGTCCGGGACGTATTTCCCGCCGCCGGTACGTGCGGTGGAGATCCCCAAGTCGTCGCCCCGCGGCGGCTCAAGGATCTTGGGCGTGCCCACGGTGGCCGACAGAGTTGCCCAGACCGTAGCCGCCAGGCACCTCATGGACCGGGCCGAGCCCGTCTTTCATGAGGATTCCTACGGCTACCGGCCGGGGCGCTCGGCGCTGGATGCGGTGGAGTCCTGCCGACGACGCTGCTGGAAGAAGGACTGGGTGATCGAGCTTGACATCCAGAAGTTCTTCGACAGCGTCCGATGGGACCTCATCGTCAAGGCAGTGGAAGCGCACACCGATGCCGTCTGGGTGATTTTATATGTGAAGCGATGGCTCCAAGCGCCGCTTCAACTGCCCGACGGGACCTTGCAACAGCGGGACCGTGGAACCCCACAGGGATCAGCGGTCTCGCCCGTGCTCGCGAACCTGTTCATGCACTACGCGTTCGACATGTGGCTGGCCCGGGAGCATCCCACCGTCACGTTCGAACGGTATGCAGACGACGCCGTCGTGCACTGCGTCACTGAGCGTCAGGCCCGCGAAGTGCTGGCCGCGCTCACGGACAGGATGGAGAAGGTCGGGCTGCAACTGCACCCCGACAAGACCAGGATCGTCTACTGCCGGGACGGGCAACGCCAGGGCTCCTATGAGCACATGGAGTTCACCTTCCTCGGGTACACGTTCCGCGCGCGCAAGTCGCAGGACAAGTGGGGCAGGCGTTTCCTGTCCTTCGAGCCTGCAATCAGCAAGGACGCCTTGAAACGGATCAGCGGGGAAGTGCGCAGCTGGCGTCTTCACCGACGGTCCGATCTCTCCTTCGTGGAACTCGCCCGACGGATCAACCCGATCGTGGCGGGTTGGGTCAACTACTACGGCCGCTTCTACCAATCGGCCCTGACCCCCCTCCTACAGCGCATCAACGCCTACCTGGTGCGATGGATCCGCAAGAAGTACAAGCGGCTCGCGGCGCTGCGCAAGGCCCTTTCGAAGATGCGGGACATCGCCCAGCGATACCCCCGTATGTTCGCGCACTGGAAGGTGACCACCGCAGCGTCCTCAGCCTGGTGATCAGAACGGCAAGAGCCGTGTAAAGAGAGATCTTTACGCACGGTTCTGCGAGAGCCGGGGGGTGAAACTCCCCCCGGCTACTCGACTCTTGGCGGCGATCTGTCGCTGGGCGATGGCCGCCTGGCCCTCGTGCAGGACGGCGGCGAGCAGATGAACGGCCGACTGGGTCCCGTCGCGACTGCCCCGCACTGCCTTGCCGTCGACCGCCAGCCCGGCCAGCTCCGGGCCGGCGTTCTCGACGGGGTCGCGTGAGAAGCGTTCCAGCCAGGCACCGACGGCATCATCGAGCGCGTCGCCGTCGATCCGGGCCAGCAGACGGCCAAGCGTCGTGGCGCGCGGGAGACGGGTCAGTCCGAGCCGTGCCCGGACCTCGCAAGGACTGTCGATGGCGAACCGTGCGATGCCGGCCAGCGTGGTGGCGCCACCCAGGACCGCCAGCAGACACAACCCGAGCAGTGCGCCCAACTGGTAGCGGCGGCCGCGAACACGCCGGGGATCGGGCAGCCGGTCCAAGACGTCGGCCAGCGAGGAGAGTTCAGGACCGTCAGGCAGTGGGCAGGGCAGGCCGGCGTCCTTGCGGTGGCGATGCAGGACACCGATCAGGGAGGATGGCACGCGAACGCGACCCCTGTTCATGATCAAAGGCTTCAAGGACCTTGATCATCGGGGGTCGCGTTTCTCGTTCCCCAACCGGGCCAACCACCCGAACCGCCACGTACACAGGCGATCAGCTCATCTCGCCAGCTGAGAACGCATCAGCCCTGGCCTGATCACTGTCAACAACGTCCTCAACGGCACCACCGTGAACGTCGGTGACATCAACGTCCTCTCCGGCACCCAGCTCAACGACCTTCAGGTCGCGCTGGCGAACGTCGCCGACAACAGCGTCAACCTCCCGGTCACCGTCCAGCTGCTGAACCTGGAGAACACCACCATCACCACCTACCTTCAGAAGTTCGGCATCACCGTCCTGCCCGTCAACCTCAACATCTGCGCCGGCAGCATCTGCGTCTGACCACTCTCGCCGCAGACCCTCCCCCGCTGCCGCAGACGGCCCCGGCCCACAACGAAAGCAACCAGGGCGAGCCGCTCCGTGAGGACGGGTGGAATAACGGGAGCACCGGACGTCGGCTAACGGTCCTGGTGGTGGGCAGGTCCGCGCGGACCTGCCCACCGTGGTCTCCGGCCAGCCCCGAACACCGCGGGAACCGGGGCCTCCTGAAGCTCCGAACGGGGGAGGCCGCGCGGCGTCACGAGACGCGCGAACGCCGACCTGGCCTGCGCCTGGGGGCCCTCTACCACCTCGGGTGGTGGCCCCCCGAGGACACCGTCGAGGGGCCGCACAGTACCTGTGCGGCCCGTCGATGTGAGCGCAAAGCAGATCGTCGCATTTTGTAATGTGGACTCGGCTTCACGGTGGTGCTGTGAGGTGTGCTTCTGCCGCTGGCGGCCCCATCCGGCTGGCCATGCGCATGTCGGGCCCAGGCGCGCTCTGTGCTCTTCCGCCGCCGACAGCGGAAGAGCTACGCAATGACCTACCCGCAACGCCCATAGGGGAAGATTGCCACCGCGAGCGATCAGGTGAGCACGCCTGTGAGCAGCGCGGACACCACGGTGGTCACCGCGACCGGCAGCATCACTGCCCTGCCCGCTGGGTGAAAGCCGACACGGCATCGCGGGCCGCGCGGGCACCCCTGCCTGCCGGTACGGCCACCTCCTGGTCTCCGCCCGCCAGGAGCGCGCAGCACCACGGGCAGTCATCGCTCTCGCGGTCCAGCCAGTACGCACCTGGCAGCCGGGCGAAGACCACCGGCGCTCCGTCGTCCGCAGCGTCCACGAGGGCTCCAATGAGCCCACCGCTCCCCGGCAACGACCACCGAGCAACCCGTGATTGTTCTGTCACCCGGGCCACCAGCGATCACACGTCAACAGAGCAGGGCCGCGCAGCCCGTTGCTGCGCAGCCCTGATCCTGTGCACCGCAGATCCTGTCAACGACCCCTGCACGAAGGCGGGTCCCCGCCGTTCGGGTGAACCAGCCGAACAGCACCGGCTGCAGGGAGCGGGGACCTCGCCGAGCGCGGTGGGCGCGGCCTGGGCAGGACTATGAAGGTCAGGCCGGGGTGATGTTCTCCGCCTGCGGGCCCTTCTGGCCCTGCGTGACGTCGAACGTCACGGCCTGGCCCTCCTGCAGCTCACGGAAGCCCGAGGAATTGATCGCCGAGTAGTGCGCGAAGACGTCCGGGCCGCCACCGTCCTGCGCGATGAACCCGAAGCCCTTCTCCGCGTTGAACCACTTCACACTTCCCGTAGCCATCCTCATGCCCTTCCAGCCGATGAACGCCTCCCCCAAACGGAAGACGGAGGTGATCGCCCTGGTCCCTGCGGCACAGCACAGCAAAACACCCACACCGAAGGCATGGGCAAAGGGAGAACTCCGAACCACGACGACTAACGCAAACGCTACACCTCATCACACCCCGTCACCACACGAAACAACCGCGCATCACCACCCGGACGCCGCGGCGCCCGCCAAGGCCCGGGCGCACGCTCACCTCACCGGTTCGGCTGCGCGACGGAATCCGGCGTTGCCGCTGCGCTTCCTCGAACTGGTCCTTAGGCGCCTCGATATCAACTGCCCTGGTCAGCGCTGCTCCCGTACCAGCCGGGCCTCCTCGCTGGCGCGCAGGAAGCTGGGGGCGGCACTGGCCGTATCGAGGGCACCAGGGGCCGCGCCCCCGATCGTGCGACGGTCAGCAACCGGTTCTCCCGTGAACGCGATCAGCACCCATGGCCGGATGCACGTCATGGTGTTCACACCCGCTCTTCCCGTCCCTGGCCCGAGAGCGCGAACGCGGATGCTTCACGGCTGAGAACCTCCTTCTCTTCCATAGGTGGCACTCGTACGGAGCGCGGTCGAGCGGGAGCTCGGCTTCGATGCGTCCCTCGGGGTCGTACAGGACTCTGCGCGTGCTCGCTGTGCATGTCGGGCCTCGATGGGCCCGTCGTCCGAGCGTGAGGCCGTCTGGGTGACAGATGTGGCGGGTGGCGTAGTCCCGTGCTGCCCGCGCCGCGTAGCGGGCAGGGATCGCGAAGCCACTTGCCCCCTGATGTGAGGAGCTGACGTTCCATGCTGGAGCGCACCCGGCGCAAGAACCGCACTGAGGTCACGTTCGTCCTGCCCGCCGGCCATCCGGCAGGTGAGGTCAGCGTGGTCGGCGACTTCAACGACTGGCGGCCCTGCACCCACCCGATGGCCGAACGCCCCGACGGGACCCGGGCAGTCACGGTCACCTTGCCGGTGAACGAGCGCCACGGCTTCCGTTACCTCGCGTCCGGCGGCCACTGGCTCGATGAAGAGGGAGCCGACGGCCACGACGGCCGCAACAGCCTCCTGCACACCTGACCTGCCGATCAAAACGGCCACCCGCCCCAGAAGGAGACAACCCCTGTGACTGACATGTGGAGCTACCCGCCCGCGTCCCAGTACACGCCCGGCAGCAGCCTGACCGGCTTCAAAGTCGAAGCCACCGACGGGCACATCGGCAAAGTCGACGAGGCCACCGAGGAAGTCGGCTCCTCCCACATCGTCGTCGACACCGGCCCGTGGATCTTCGGCAAGCACGTCCTGCTGCCCGCCGGAACCATCGCGCGCATCGACATGAACGAAGAGAAGATCCACGTCAGCCGCACCAAAGACCAGATCAAGGACGCGCCCGAATACGACAAGGACCAGCATCGCGGCGACAACACCTACCGCGACCAGATCGGCCAGTACTACGGCCGAAACCACATCTGAGCCCACCCCAGCGCAGCTCCCCACAACTACTGAATCAAACGCAATCGAACGGGGGCCCTGGGATCTCATGGCAGATCCCAGGGCCCCGTCATGTCTCCGGACAGCGCTACGCCAGATCGATCGGTGGAGCCGGACCCGGCGGGGGCCGGCGATGGTGTCGGTGCTGCAGTACGAGGAGAACCTGACGGATCGGCAGGCCGCGCAGGCGGTCCGATGCCGCATCGACTGGAAGTGCTGTCTGGCCGGCGAGTTGTCCGACATCGGCTTCGATCATTCGGTGCTGAGCGAGTTCCGTGACCGGCTCGCCGTGAGCGACCGGGCGGACCGTTTGCCGTCGGTGATGGTGGACCGCCTGAAATCTCGCGCACCACTGTCGGATCGTCTCTACGACACCACGATCCCTCGCTCCAGCAGCATCTCCTCGACCTCGCGGAAACTCAGCGGGAACCGGCGATACAGCCACACCGCATGGCTGATGACCTCCGCCGGGTACCGGAAACCCTTGTACGACGGCGCGTCCACGAGCAGCCCTTCCCCGACGGCGACCAACCCGACGGTCATGCCGAACCGAAAACCCCACACCCAAGTTGACAGCACCCGCTCAAGGTCGAAAGAGCTCCTGACGTCATCCCACAACAGATCCGACACCCCGCCATGCTCCCCGGAGAACCACTCCGACACAGCCCGATTTCCTTGACGAACTACATAGGGGCCCGCAAGCTCCTGCCCCTTCGCGCCATCAGGCCCGCCGTGGCTCGTTCCCTTCGCCGGGCTCAGTGGGTAGCGGTGAGCCACCGCCGAAGGGCGACGTGGGTCGCGTCGTCGAGAAGGGACAGAGCCTCGATGGCCTGACGGTCACCGGGCGCCGGGGCGATACCCGCCGCGGTCAAGGCCACGTTCAGGTCCAGGCGGCGCCGGTCCACCGGGGGCAGCAACGTCTCCAAGCGCTCACGCGGGTCCGGAGCCGACAGGCCGGCCGGCCCAGCATCGGAGGCCGGCCAAGGCGCAGGCCAGTCACCACCGCCGAGTCCGCCACAGGCGGTGGAACAGGATCCCGCGGCGTCGAATGCGCCCGCACCGGGGAAGCGGTACGGGTCGACAACGAAGTGCGCGACTGTCGTCGCGGACGGAGAGTGCTGCCAGGAATCCACACGAACCTCCCAAGTAGGTGCGTTGCTGATGCCACCCAAGAGACCTCACGGACCAGGACAGTTCCACCACAGTGTCCACATCACCCAGATGCTCCTAAGAAGACGTTCCGGCCGAAGACGCGATAGTTCATGGATTATGCCAAGTTGTGGGTGTTTCGCCGGTTGCTCGGTTTGCGAGATTGGAGATCATCGCGAGTCGGATCATGCTCTCGGAGTGCTCAGGTTTGGTCTCGTAGTCCCGGGCGAGACGGCGGTGCATCATGATCCAGCCGAAACTGGAGAGTCGGCCCGGGGCGCGGCGGCCAGGTCTCCCCGGCTCCGTTTCCCCGGACCGCTCACCGAACCGGACGTGCGACTCTCACCGCATCCGGCTCTCCACGGGTGACTGCCGCTGGGTCGATGACCTTATGCGGTCCACGGCGTCGGGATGCTCAGTCCGCGCCAGCGGTAGCGGGTGACCGCCACCGCGGCGATGTTGAACAACTCGACTCCGTCCAAGGCGATCTGCCGCCAGCCCTGAGGGCCTTTGAACTGTCGGCGCAGGGCCGTCCACGTCATGCGCCGCCGATAGGTGATCATGTTGACCACGCGCCACCACACAAACGAACGCAGGGCGTTCAGCGTGTGCTTGGCGACGGCGTGCTTGAAGTAGTTGGCCCAGCCGCGCAGGATCTGGTTGATCCTCGACAGTACGGCGGCGAACGGGACCTGTGACCTCCGGTGGGTCAGTGCCCTGATCTTCCGCTTCAGTTCGCGGACCGGCTTGTCCGCGATGAACGTGTAGACGTAGCACTTGTCCGTTCCTCGTTTGCGCATCCACTTGATGTGGAAGCCGAGGAAGTCGAACCCGTCGGCCATGTGCACCACGCGCGTCTTGGACTGCGACAAGCGCAGTCCGAGCGGGGCGAGAGCCTCGCCGATCTCCGTTCTCAGCGCCTCGACGTGGTGACGGTCGCCCCTGACCAGCACGACGAAATCGTCCGCTTATGCCGCATGCCGGGTTATGCCGACCGTCATGGTGGGAGCCCGATGGAGTGGACACCCGGACCAAAGCAGTCGGCATAATCTTTGCCCGTCGCTCAGAGCGTCCCGAGGAATGCCAGCAAGGTGTCCGGGGCGGTGTAGCGCCCGGGTGGGCTCCCGTTGGGAGCTGTGCGGGCGAGTGCGCGTTCCTTGATGCTCATGTCGGCGTGCAGATAGATCTGAGTGGTTTCGGTTGATTCGTGACCGAGCCAGAGTGCGATGACTGAGATGTCGACTCCTGAGTGGAGAAGCGCCATCGCGGTGCTGTGCCTCAGAGTGTGCGGAGTGACGTGTTTGCTGGCCAGTGACGGACAGGTGTCTGCGGCGGTCCGGGTGTGCTTGGTGACGAGTCGTTCGACGGCGTCCCGGCTGAGCGGGGTGCCGCGGCGGGTCGGGAACAGCGGATCGTCGCGCTCGCCGCCTCGTTCTCGCAGCCAGATCTTGAGTACTTTGACGGTGCTGGTGGTCAGCGGGGTGCACCGGTCTTTGCGGCCCTTGCCGTGGCAGCGCAGGTGAGGGCCGGTGCTCAGGTGGACGTCCTGGAGGGTGAGGCGGGTCAGTTCGCTGACCCGTAGTCCGGTGTGAACGCCGGTCAGCAGCAGGGCGTGGTCACGGCGTCCGGTCCAGGTGGTGCGGTCCGGGGCGGCGACCAGGGCGTCGGTTTCCGCGGTGGTCAGGTAGTTGACGATGGCCCGGTCGAAGCGTTTGGGCGGGATCGCCAGGACGCGCTGGATCACTGCCGCGTGCTCGGGGGCCCGCAGGGCCGCGTAGCGGTAGAACGAACGGATCGCGGCCAGGCGGGCGTTGCGGGTCGCGGTGGTGTTGCCGCGGACGGTTTCCAGGTGCTGGAGGAATGCTCCGATGGACCGCAGCGCACCTTCTACGGCACCCAGTTCGGCAACACCTTCCCGCTCTTCGTCCACTTCGGCGTACCCCTGTGGGTGCCCGAGATCGGCGGGGCGATCGACCCGGAGAACGAGGCCCACGACCTCGTCATGTCCGTCTTCGGCGGCATGAGCAAGGGCGAACGCAACCGCATCAAGATCCGCGTCCGTACCGCCATGGCCTCCCAGGCCAAGATCGAGGGCCGCTTCCTGGGCGGCCGACCCCCGTACGGCTACCGCATCGCCGACGCGGGCCCGCACCCCCACCCCGCAAAAGCCGCCGACGGCAAACGTCTCCACGCCCTCGAACCCGACCCCGAGACCGCCCCCGTCGTGACCCGGATCTTCACCGAGTACCTGCGCGGCAAGGGCCACTACGCCATCGCCGAGGGCCTCACCCGCGACGCGATCCCCTGCCCCTCCGCCCACGACCGTGCCCGCAACTCCCACCGCGCCGGCCACGCCTGGTCCAAGGGCGCGGTGCGCGCCATCCTGGCCAACCCCCGCTACACGGGCCATCAGGTCTGGAACAAGCAGCGCAAGGAAGAAGTCCTCCTCGACATCAACGACGTCACCCTCGGCCACCGCACCAAACTCACCTGGAACCCCCTCGACAAGTGGGTCTGGTCCCTCCACCCCGTGCACACCGCGCTGATCAGCCCAGAGACCTTCACCAAGGCCCAGGCCCAGAGAGCCACCCGCAACACCACCCTCGCCACTCGCGAACGCAGCCCCCGCACCACCGACCGCCCCTACCCACTGCGCGGCCTGCTCCGCTGCGGGATCTGCCGCCGCAAAATGCAGGGCAACTACAACAATGGCCACCCTCACTACCGGTGTCGCTACCCGGCCGAGTACGCGAAAAGCGCCACCCTCGACCACCCACTGACCGTCTACGTCCGACAGGACTCCGTGCTGCCACTGCTCGATGCCTGGATCGCCCGCATCTTCGCCCCCGGCCGGCTCGGCCAGACCCTCCGCGACCTCCACCAGGCTCAACAGCCACCGGAAACCGAAGCCCCGGCCGCCCACCAGGAACCCGCTCGCAGCACCGTCACCGCCTGCGAGCGTCGCATCAGCCAGTACCGGGCCGCACTCGACGCCGGGGCCGACCCGGCCCTCGTGTCCACGTGGATCAACCAGGCCCAGGCCGAACAAGCCGCCGCCCGTCAGCAACTGGCCGCCGCCGGCCGTGCTACCCGGGACGTCCTCACCGAGCCCCAGATCCACGACATGATCAAGGCTCTCGGCGACATGAGCGACCGTCTCCAGGCCGCCGAGCCCGAAAGGAAAGCGGCCCTCTACGCCGATTTCGGCATCCAACTCGTCTACAACGCAAAAACGCGGGCTGTGACCGTAGAGTCACAACCCGCGCCTACTATGTGCGTAATCGCGTGTCCGAGGGGGGACTTGAACCCCCACGCCCGATAAAGGGCACTAGCACCTCAAGCTAGCGCGTCTGCCATTCCGCCACTCGGACCAGGTGGTCGGCCGCGGTTTCCCGTGGCGACATAGGAAACAATACCAGGGGTTCGGGGTCGGTTTCACCCGAGTATCCCGTGGTCAGTGGCTTGTGGTCAGTTGCCCGTGGCGGCCTTGTTCGAAGCGATCCAGTCGTCGTTCTGCTGCCATGCGTACAGCGTGTGCCCTTCCGTGTACGCGTAGTAGAGGTCGCAGTGGTATGCGGCCCTGGCCGACGTGTCCTTCGGGAACCAGGTGGCTTTCAGGGCCGGCTTGCCGGGGGTGGTCGCAGGCTTGACGGGCTTGCAGATGGGCGGGGGCTCGGTGGCGGGGAGCGTGGCCTTCAGGAGGCGGTCGCCGCCCGTTGTCGTCATCACGTACGAGACGTCCTTCGCCTCGTCGGGCAGCCAGCGCGGGACCGAAGCGCGGTCCTCCTTGGCGGTGGCTCCGGTGACGTAGGACGAGGCCTCCTCGTGGCGGCCGTCGTACCAGTCGAAGGCGGCGGGCGCGGCGACCACGCCGATGAAGCCGAGTGCGACTGCGGCGCCGACCGTGGTGAGGACGATGGTCTTGGTGGACATGGGTGCTCCTGGGAGTGCGGTGGTCCGGGGTGCTTCCATCGTCGGGCGCGTTTTCGGCCGTCCGGGTCAGCCCGCGGGACCGTTGTGTGTACGACCTCGGGGGCACGGAGGGTCGTGGGGCCCTTAGGGGGCGGGGCCGACCTAGCGTTCGCCGGATGAGCCACGGATACGGATACGGATTCGGCCGCCCCCGCTACCGAAGGCCGCGGGCCCTGTCGCCGCTGCGTGAGCATCTGCGGGACACGTTCTGGTTCGCGCCGACCGCGGGGCTCGTCACTGTGGCGCTGCTGTGGTGGGCGGCGTCCTCGCTGGATGCCGCGCTCATCTCGGCGCTGCAGGAGGACGGGGCGTACGACGAGGTCGGTGAGCTGGTCGGCATCACCGAGGACGCCAAGACGATCATCACGACCGTGAGCTCGGCCATGATGACCTTCATCGGTGTCGTGTTCAGCATCTCGCTCGTCGCCGTGCAGATGGCGAGCGGACAGTTCAGCCCGCGTGTGGTGCGGATCTTCGTGAGGAGCCGGATCACCAAGCTCACCTTCGCGGTGTTCCTGGCGACCTTTGTGCTGTCGCTGCTGGTGATGGCCGAGTACGAGAGCGAGACCGACCCCCGGCTGGTCGTGTCCGTGCCGTTGGTGCAGAGCCTGCTGACGATGGCGATGGTGGGGCTCAGCCTGCTGTTGTTCATCGCGTATGTGAACTCGACGCTGCGGCTGATGCGCGTCAGCCACGTCATCGACCACATCACGCACGAGTCCTTCTGGGTGCTGTCCCGGCAGGAGCGGAAGTTCGCGGAGGAGGCCGAGTTGGGGCCGGAGACCGGGCAGATCGCCCATGACGGGCGCGCCGGTGTGCTGCGGGACGTGAATATCGCGCGGCTCGTACGGGCGGCCCGGCGGCGCGGGGTGGTGTTGCGGCTGATTCCGCGGATCGGGGACTTCGTGGTGCCGGGGACGCCGGTGCTCGCCGTGCACGGTGGGCAGGCGCCGCCGCGCAGCGCCCTGCGGTACACCGTGTCCGTCGGGGTGGAGCGGACCTTCCACCAGGATCTCGGGTTCGGGCTGCGGCAGCTCGCCGACATCGCGCTGCGGGCGTTGTCGCCCGCAGTGCACGACCCGACGACCGCCGTGCAGGCACTGGACCGGATCATCCAGTTCCTGGCGGCCTCGGTGGATCTGCCGCTGGGCGCGCTGCACCATCGGGACCGGCAGGGTGAAGTGCGGCTGGTGCAGGACGTTCCCGGCTGGGTGGACCTGGTGGATCTGGGGCTGACCGAGATCCGCGGGTGTGCGCCGGGCAATCCGCAGGTGTCGCGGCGCATGATGGCCGGCATCGAGGATCTGCTGCATCTCGCGCCGGTCGATCCGGTGGACCGGCGCAGGCCGCTGCTCCGGCACCGTGAACTCCTGGTCCAGGCTGTGGAGCGTACGGTACCGGAGGCGGCGGACAGGGAGTTCGCGCTCCTGAGTGATCGTCAGGGAATCGGCTGAAGTCCCTTGCGGGCTATGGGTTTACGGCATCGACTGGTAGTCGGGGAAGTTGCCGGGGGGCCTCTCGCCGGACGGGCCCTGAGTGACCGACCGTACGAGCAGTTCGCCGCCCACGAACGCGCCGCGCCAGGACGCTCCGAAGCCGCCGAAGAGTTCGTCGCGGTCGCCGCGTGAGCGGGGCTTTCCGTGGCCGACCTTGAAGGCGCGGACCTGGGGGGCCAGGCGTTCGTAGGTCAGCGGGTCGTCGGTGGAAAGGGTGGCCACCAATGCCCCGTTGGAGGCGTTCATCGCGGCGAGCAGTTCGGCCTCCGTGTCGACCAGGACGATCGTGTCCACCGGGCCGAAGGGCTCCGCGTGGTGCAGGGGTGAGGACGGTGGCGGGTTGAGGAGAGTCACGGGCTGCAGGTAGGCGCTGGTGTCCTGGCCGGGCAGGAACCGGGCGTCCGCGAGTGAGCCCCGGTGCAGTGGGACGGCGCCGCGGTCGATGGCCTCGGCGACCTGGTCGGCGAGTTCCTTGGCCTTCGTTGCGTTGATGAGCGGGCCGAAGTCCAGGCTGGGGAGCGGGTCTTCGGGGTGCTCGACGGCGAGCGGGTGGCCGGTGCGGATGGAGCGTACGGCCGGGAGGTACGCCGCCAGGAACTCGTCGAAGAGCGTGCGCTGGACGACGAAGCGCGGGTAGGCGGTGCAGCGCTGCTTGCCGTAGTCGAAGAGCTTGGGGATGAGGGAGGTGAGGGTGGGCCAGTCCGAGTAGTTCCAGATGCCCCAGGTGTTCAGGCCCTCCTGTTCGAGGATGTGGCGCTTGCCGAGGTCGGCGACGGCCGTGGCGATGCGGGCGCCCGTGTCCCGGCCGCCGACGAAAGAGACGCAGCCGATCTCCGGGGAGCGGACGAGGGCCGAGGACAGCTCGCTGCCGCTCCCGCTGACGAGCGTGATGGGGATGCCCTCGCGGGCGGCGAGCGCCGAGGCCAGGGTGAGGCAGGCGACGCCGCCGTCGGTCGGGGCCTTGGCAATGACCGCGTTGCCGGCCAGTGCCTGCACGAGCATGGCGTGGACCAGGACGGACATCGGGTAGTTCCAGCTGGCGATGTTGGAGACCGGGCCTTCGAGGGGCGTCCGGCCGTCGACCATCGGCCCGATGCCGTCCACGTACCAGCGCACGCCGTCGATCGCACGGTCGACGTCGGCCTGGGCGAGGCGCCAGGGCTTGCCTATCTCCCAGACCAGAAGCAGGGCGAGCAGTTCGCGGTGCTCGGTGAGGGCGTCGAGGGTGGCGGCGACGCGGGCACGGCGCTCGGGCAACGGGACGTGCCGCCAGGCGCGGTGCTGGTCCAGGGAGGCCCTGACGGCCTGCCCCGCGGTGGCCGCGTCGAGGCGCGGCGGGCCGGCGATGGGGCTGCCGTCGACCGGGCTGGTGGCGGACAGGACGCGGCCGTCGGGCTGCCAGGCGGATGCCCAGAGGTTGAGTACGCGGTCGTCCCGGAAGGCCTCGGGGGCCACGGCGAGGCAGCGCTGCCACGCGTCGGACCAGGCGGTGCCGGGCTTGAGGGTGCGGGTGGGTGTGAGAGTGGGCGCCATTGAGGGTCTCCGCTCGAAGGGGGCCGGGGGCGGGGGTGCTTGCATGGCTCGGGTGGGGGGGGGTGCGAGGTGCGGTGCGCGTACATGGCTTGGGTGGGGGCCCGGGGTGCGGGGCCCTGGGTGCGGGCTGCGGTGCGGGGCCCTGGGTGCGGGGCCCTGGGTGCGGGGACCTTCGCGTAGGGCCCGGATGCGGGCCGTCGTACCGGGCCCCGGCGTGGGCCGTCCCGCAGACGTGCGTTCCTACTGGACGGTAGCGACGATGCAGCCGATTCGCACCGGTCCGGCGCTAACTATGAGTGACGTCACGTGACGCGATGCGGGCCGTCTCCGAGGGGGTCGCTCCGACGCGTACACCGGCCGCCTCCAACGCCTCCTGTTTCGCCCTCGCCGTGCCCGTGGAGCCTGAGACGATCGCTCCCGCGTGTCCCATCGTCCGGCCCTCGGGAGCAGTGAAGCCCGCTATGTAGCCGACGACCGGCTTCGTGACGTGGGCGGCAATGTACGCCGCCGCGCGCTCCTCCGCGTCGCCGCCGATCTCGCCGATCAGCAGGATGAGTTCGGTGTCGGGGTCCTCCTCGAACGCGGCCAGGCAGTCGATGTGAGTGGTGCCGACTACCGGGTCGCCGCCGATTCCGACCGCCGTGGAGAAGCCGATCTCCCGTAGCTCGTACATCAGTTGGTAGGTGAGTGTGCCCGATTTCGATACGAGCCCGATGCGGCCCGGCTTCGTGGCGATGTCGGCGGGGATGATGCCCGCGTTGGACTGCCCGGGGCTGATCAGCCCCGGGCAGTTGGGGCCGATGATGCGGGTGGAGCGTTCTTTCGCGTACGCCTGGAACGCGACCGCGTCATGGACGGGGATGCCCTCGGTGATGACGACGGCCAGGGCGATGCCCGCGTCGGCGGCCTCGGTGACCGCGGCCCCGGCGAACGGCGGTGGGACGAAGACGACCGTGACGTCGGCCCCGGTGGCGGCCATGCCCTCGGCCACGCTCGCGAAGACCGGGACCGTCCGGTCGTCGAAGTCGACGATCCGGCCCGCCTTGCGCGGGTTGACGCCGCCCACGATCTGGGTGCCCGCGCCGAGCATGCGGCGGGTGTGCTTCATGCCTTCCGCGCCGGTCATGCCCTGGACGAGGACCTTGCTCTCCTTGGTCAGGAAGATGGCCATGACTCTCTCCTTGGCTCGTGGTCCAACAGACCGATATCCGACAGACCGTTAGCTCGCAGTCCGCTGCCCCGCGTGCGCGAGTTGCGCCGCCCGGTCGGCCGCGCTGTCCATCGCGGTGGCCTGCTGGATCAGCGGGTGCGCCCGGTCGTTGAGGATCGCCCGGCCCCGAGCGGCAGCGTTCCCGTCGAGGCGCACGACCAGAGGCCGCGTCAACTGGACCGATTCCAGGGCCTGGACGATGCCGTCGGCCACCGCGTCGCAGGCGGTGATGCCGCCGAAGACATTGACGAAGACGGACTTCACCGCCGGGTCGGAGAGGATGACGGACAGCCCGTCGGCCATCACCTTGGCGGAGGCCCCTCCCCCGATGTCGAGGAAGTTCGCGGGGCGCGCGCCGCAGCCGGCGACGACATCGAGGGTGGACATGACCAGGCCCGCACCGTTGCCGATGACGCCGACCTCGCCGTCGAGCTTGACGTAGTTGAGGCCTTTGGCCGCGGCCGCCGCTTCGAGGGGGTCCGCATGCGGGTCCGCCGCTTCGGCTCCCCAACGCGCTTGGCGGAAGCGCGCGTTGTCGTCAAGAGTCACCTTGCCGTCGAGGGCGACGATACGTCCTTCGGTGGTACGTACCAGCGGATTGACCTCCACGAGCAGGGCGTCCTCCCGGGTCAGTACCTGCCAGAGCCGCTGGAGTACGGGGGCCACCTCCGGCGGGAGCTTCGCCGCCTCGGCGATCTCCGCGGCCTTCGCTGGGGTGACGCCCTCCGCGGGGTCGATGGAGATGCGGGCCACCGCGTCGGGGCGGTGCGCCGCGACCTCCTCGATGTCCATGCCGCCCTCGGCGGACGCGATGGCGAGGAAGCGGCCGGCGGCACGGTCGAAAACGTATGAGACGTAGAACTCGGCCTCAATAGCGACGGGTTGGGCCAGCATGACACTGCGGACCGTGTGGCCCTTGATGTCCATGCCGAGGATCTGGCGAGCGGTCAGTTCGGCTGCCGCCGAGTCGGCGGCGATCTTCACACCGCCCGCCTTGCCGCGGCCTCCGGTCTTCACCTGAGCCTTGACGACAACGCGGCCACCAAGGCGCTCCGCCGCCGCGCGTGCGTCGCGCGGAGCGGCCACCACCTCGGCCTCCGGCACCAATACGCCGTAGCGCGCGAAGAGTTCCCTTGCCTGGTGCTCGTACAAGTCCATACCGGCTCCTCAATCCTCAGTCGGACCGGGCTCCCCCGGGGGCGTTCCCGGCCCTCCGGCCGAAAAGACTTCCGCACGCCCCCTGGACACCACCCCACTGAATGCGGGATAACAAGCTTCATACAGTATTCGTCGACTGTATGCAATCTACCGCTCAACAGCTCCAGCACCCCTACGAAGGGAACGGACTTCGCCATGCCCGACGACAGCCAAGAACTCATTTCCGGTGGGCATTTGGTCGCCAAAGCGCTCAAAGCAGAGGGCGTCGATGTCATCTACACCCTCTGTGGCGGCCACATCATCGACATCTACGACGGCTGCGTCGACGAGGGCATCGAAGTCGTCGACGTACGCCACGAACAGGTCGCCGCCCACGCCGCCGACGGCTACGCACGTATCACCGGCAAGCCGGGCTGCGCCGTCGTCACCGCCGGACCCGGTACGACTGACGCCGTCACGGGCGTCGCCAACGCGTTCCGCGCCGAGTCCCCCATGTTGCTGATTGGTGGTCAGGGGGCGCTGGCACAGCACAAGATGGGGTCGCTGCAGGACCTCCCGCATGTCGACATGATGACGCCGATCACCAAGTTCGCCGCGACCGTGCCGGACACCGCACGGGTCGCGGACATGGTGTCGATGGCGTTCCGCGAGTGCTACAACGGTGCGCCGGGCCCCTCCTTCCTGGAGATCCCGCGCGATGTGCTGGACGCCAAGGTGCCGGTGGACAAGGCACGGGTGCCCAAGGCCGGGATGTACCGGGCCTCCACCCGCGCGGCCGGCGATCCGGAGTCGGTCGAGAAGCTGGCCGATCTGCTCGTGCACGCCGAGAAGCCGGTGATCCTGCTCGGCAGCCAGGTGTGGACAACCCGGGCCACCGGCGCGGCGATCGAGCTGGTACGTACGCTCAATGTGCCCGCGTACATGAACGGCGCCGCGCGCGGGACCCTGCCGCCGGGCGACCCGCACCACTACCAGCTGTCCCGGCGCTACGCCTTCGCCAACGCCGACCTCATCATCATCGTCGGCACGCCCTTCGACTTCCGGATGGGCTACGGCAAGCGGCTCTCGCAGGCCGCCACGGTCGTACAGATCGACCTGGACTACCGGACCGTCGGCAGAAACCGGGACATCGACCTGGGGATCGTGGGCGACGCCGGACAGATCCTCGCGTCCGTCACCCAGTCGGCGTCCGGCCGGCTCAACGGCGGTTCGGTCAAGCGCAAAGCCTGGCTGGATGAGCTGCGTACGGCCGAGCAGACGGCCATCGACAAGCGGCTGCCGCACCTCAAGTCGGACTCGTCGCCGATCCATCCGTACCGTCTGGTCAGCGAGATCAACGACTTCCTCACCGAGGACTCCATCTACATCGGCGACGGCGGCGACATCGTCACCTTCTCCGGCCAGGTCGTCCAGCCCAAGTCCCCCGGCCACTGGATGGACCCGGGACCGCTCGGCACGCTCGGCGTCGGTATCCCCTTTGTGCTCGCCGCGAAGCAGGCCCGGCCCGACAGCGAGGTCGTGGCGCTCTTCGGGGACGGCGCGTTCTCCCTGACCGGCTGGGACTTCGAGACGCTCGTGCGTTACAACCTGCCCTTCGTCGGCATCGTCGGCAACAACTCCTCGATGAACCAGATCCGTTACGGCCAGAAGGCCAAGTACGGCGACGAGCGCGAGCGCGTCGGCAACACCCTCGGTGACGTCCACTACGACAAGTTCGCCCAGATGCTGGGCGGTTACGGCGAAGAGGTCCGCGACCCCGCCGACATCGCACCGGCCCTGCGCCGGGCCCGCGAGTCCGGGCTGCCCTCACTGATCAATGTGTGGGTCGACCCTGATGTGTACGCCCCCGGAACCATGAACCAGACCATGTACAAGTAGCGGAGGCCGATCATGACCAAGGCACTTGAGGGCGTGCGCGTCCTCGACATGACGCATGTGCAGTCCGGCCCTTCCGCCACCCAACTCCTCGCCTGGCTGGGCGCGGACGTGGTGAAGCTGGAGGCGCCGAGCGGCGACATCACACGCAAGCAGCTGCGCGACCTGCCCGATGTGGACTCCCTGTACTTCACGATGCTCAACTGCAACAAGCGGAGCATCACCCTCAACACCAAGTCGGAGCGCGGCAAGGAGATCCTGACGGAACTCATCCGCCGGTCCGACGTGATGGTGGAGAACTTCGGGCCCGGCGCCGTCGACCGCATGGGGTTCACCTGGGAGCGCATCCAGGAGATCAACCCGCGGATCGTCTACGCCTCGATCAAGGGCTTCGGAGAGGGCCCGTACACCAACTTCAAGGCGTACGAGGTCGTCGCCCAGGCCATGGGCGGATCCATGGCCACCACCGGGTTCGAGGACGGGCCGCCGCTCGCCACCGGTGCGCAGATCGGCGACTCCGGGACCGGCATCCACGCCGTGGCCGGCATCCTGGCCGCGCTCTTCCAGCGCGAGAGCACCGGGCGCGGGCAGCGGGTCAATGTCGCCATGCAGCACGCCGTGTTGAACCTGTGCCGGGTCAAGCTGCGCGACCAGCAGCGCCTCGCGCACGGACCGCTCGCCGAGTATCCCAACGAGGACTTCGGCGACGAGGTGCCGCGCAGCGGCAACGCGAGCGGCGGCGGGCAGCCGGGCTGGGCGGTCAAGTGCGCTCCGGGCGGCCCCAACGACTACGTGTACGTGATCGTCCAGCCCGTCGGCTGGCGCCCGCTGTCCGGGCTGATCGGGCGTCCCGAGCTGGCGGACGACCCCGGGTGGGCGACGCCGGCGGACCGGCTGCCGCAGCTCGGCAAGATGTTCCAGCTGATCGAGGAGTGGTCGTCGACCCTTCCCAAGTGGGAGGTCCTCGAACAGCTCAACTCCCACAACATCCCCTGCGGGCCGATCCTTTCGACGAAGGAGATCTTCGAGGACGCGTCGCTCGCCGCCAACGAGATGGTCGTCGAGGTCCCGCATCCCGAGCGCGGCACCTTCACCACGGTCGGCAATCCCATCAAGCTCTCCGACTCCACCTTCGACGTGGTCACTTCGCCCCTGCTCGGTGAGCACAACGCCGAGGTGTACGTCGGGGAGCTGGGGCTCGGCGACGAGGAACTGCGGCTGCTCAAGACGAATGGAGTCATCTGATGGGCCTGACGGATCCTCATGACACCGCTGCTGTACGGATGGTGCTCGATGCGGTGCGGTCCGAGGGCCGCTCCGCGCTGACGGCACCCGAGGCCAAGCGGATCGCCGACGCCTACGGGATCCCGGTCCCGGCGGAGGCGCTCGCCGAGAGCGCGGACGAGGCGGTCGCCCTGGCCGACCGGCTCGGCTTCCCCGTCGTACTCAAGATCGTCTCGCCCGAGATTGTGCACAAGACGGACGCGGGCGGGGTGCGGGTCGGGCTGAAGTCGCCCGGTGACGTACGGGTCGCGTTCACCGAGATTGTCACCAACGCCCGTGCGTACGACCCCGAAGCGCGTCTGCTCGGTGTCCAGGTGCAGCAGATGGTGCCGGCCGGGACGGAGATCATCATCGGCTCCGTCACCGATCCGACCTTCGGGAAGATTGTGGCGTTCGGGCTCGGCGGGGTGCTGGTGGAGGTGCTGAAGGACATCACCTTCCGGCTGGCACCCGCCTCCGAGGACGACGCGCTCTCGATGCTCGACTCGATCCGGGCCGCCGAGATCCTGCGCGGTGTACGCGGCGGGGCAGCCGTCGACCGTACGTCGCTGGCCCGGCTCATCGTCCGGGTGTCTCAACTGGCCGCCGATTTCCCGGAGATCGCGGAGGTCGACCTCAACCCGGTGTTCGCCACGGCGAGCGGGGTGATGGCGGCCGACGTACGCATCCTGCTCGGCGGCCCCTCCCCCGCACCCCGGCGCAAGTACAGCCGCGAGGAGATCCTCACCTCGATGGGCCGGCTGATGCAGCCGGACTCGGTCGCTGTCATCGGCGCCTCCAACGAGCAGGGCAAGATCGGCAATTCGGTGATGCGCAACCTGATCGACGGCGGCTTCGCGGGCGAGATCCATCCGGTGAATCCCCGGGCCGATGACATCTTGGGCCGCAAGGCGTACAAGAGTGTGACGGATGTACCCGGTGAGGTGGATGTGGCGGTCTTCGCGATCCCCGCCAAGTTCGTGGCCGCGGCTCTGGAGGAGGTGGGGCGCAAGGGAATCCCGAACGCCGTGCTCATCCCTTCGGGCTTCGCCGAGACCGGCGAGCACGGGCTCCAGGACGAGATCGTCGCCATCGCCGAGCGGTACGGCGTACGGCTCCTGGGGCCGAACATCTACGGCTACTACTCCACTTGGCACGATCTGTGTGCCACCTTCTGCACGCCGTACGACGTCAGGGGCGGGGTGGCCCTGACCTCCCAGTCGGGCGGCATCGGCATGGCCATCCTCGGCTTCGCGCGTACGACGAAGACGGGGGTCTCGGCGATCGTCGGTCTCGGCAACAAGTCGGACCTCGACGAGGACGACCTGCTGACGTGGTTCGGCGAGGACCCCAACACCACATGCATCGCCATGCACTTGGAGGACCTCAAGGACGGCCGGGCCTTCGTCGATGCGGCGCGGGCGACCGTACGCAAGAAGCCGATCGTCGTACTCAAGGCGGGCCGTACGAGCGCGGGCGCCAAGGCGGCAGGGTCGCACACCGGGGCCCTCGCGGGTGATGACGCGGTGTACGAGGACATCCTGCGGCAGGCCGGGGTGATCAGGGCTCCCGGGCTGAACGAGATGCTTGAGTACGCACGGGCCCTTCCGGTACTGCCGACACCCCAGGGCGACAACGTCGTCATCATCACGGGGGCGGGCGGCTCCGGGGTGCTGCTCTCCGACGCGATCATCGACAACGGGCTCTCGCTGATGGAGATTCCGGACGATCTGGACGCGGCATTCAAGGCGTTCATCCCGCCGTTCGGAGCGGCCGGCAACCCGATCGACATCACGGGTGGCGAGCCCCCTTCGACGTACGAGGCAACGATCCGCCTCGGCATGGAGGACCCGCGCATCCATGCACTGGTGCTCGGTTACTGGCACACGATCGTCACTCCGCCGATGGTCTTCGCGGAGCTGACCGCCCGGGTGGTCGAGGAGTTCCGGGCGCGCGGCATCGAGAAGCCCGTGGTCGCTTCGCTGGCCGGTGACGTGGAGGTCGAGGAGGCGTGCGCGTACCTCTTCGAGCGGGGTGTCGTCGCGTATCCGTACACCACGGAGAAGCCTGTGGAGGTGCTCGGCGCGAAGTACAAGTGGGCGCGCGCGGCCGGGTTGTTGGGTGGTGGCCGATGAGGTGACCGAGGTGGGGGCGGCCGTGCGCCGCCCCCAACCCCAAGGACACGAAAGGTTTTGGACAGGGGGCGCTGGCCAGCTCTTTCGACGTAAGGGGTGCGACTCACATGACAACCACCGACTTCTCTAAGCCCGTCGCCTTCAGGGAGGTGACGGACCGCAACGGACGCGTGTACAGGCTCGGCGAGACCGACCGGGACATCATGGGGCGGCCACGCTGGTACATGGTGCTTCTCCCATGGATCGGCATGATGGGCATCAGTTCATCGGAGTACGCCTTCACATCGGCGGAAGAGACTCTGCACGACGCGCACATGTGGGCCAACGGGCACATCTTCTGGCTGATGGGTGTCTGGATCTTCTTCCAGGCGGCCGTGGCCTTCCCCGCGGGAAAGCTGCGCGAGAGCGGGAGACTGCCGGCGAAGAGCGCGATGATGCTCGGCGCGCTCGGCACGCTGCTCGGCTATCTCTCACTGGCGTACGCGCCGCATGTGTTCGTCGCCTACATCGGCTTCGGCATGTTCAGCGGTATCGGCGCCGGCCTTGTCTACGCGACCTGCGTGAACATGGTGGGCAAGTGGTATCCGGAGCGCAAGGGCGGCAAGACCGGCATGGTCAACGGCGGCTTCGCCTATGGCTCGGTGCCCTTCGTCTTCCTCTTCACCCAGTACATGGACCTGACCAACTACAAGAATGTGCTGATCTTCGCGGGTGTCGTCTGCTGCGTGGCCGTCGCCGTTTCCGGCTGGTTCTTCAAGGACCCGCCGAAGAACTGGTGGCCCGCAGACGTCGACCCGTTGAAGACCTCGAAGGACCCGCGGATCGTCCGGTCGCTGGCGAAGAACCCACCGGCGGTCCGGCAGTACACCCCGCGGGAGGCGGCCCGCACTCCGGTGCTGTGGATGATGTGGTTCTGTCTGCTGTGCACGGCGGGCATCAACATCTTCGGCATCGCCATGCAGGTGCCCTTCGGCAAGGAGATGGGTTTCGCCGGCGGCATCGTGGCAACCGCCATGTCGCTCAAGGCGATTGTGAACGGCACCGGCCGGGGCGTCATCGGCTGGATATCCGACCGGTACGGACGCCGGAACACCTTGGTCTTCGTCTGTCTCGTGCTCGGCTCCGCGCAGTTCGGTGTCTTCTACTCCGGCGACATCGGCTCGATGCCGTTCTTCCTGTTCTGCTCGATGGTCTCCGGATTCGGCGGTGGCGCGATCTTCCCGCTCTTCGCGGCGATGACCGCGGACTACTTCGGGGAGAACAACAACGCGTCGAACTACGGCATGGTCTACAGCTCCAAGCTGATCTCGGGTCTTGTCGGCTCCGGCGTGGGCGCGATCGTGGTGAGCTCGTGGGGTTACGGAGGTGCCTTCGCACTGTCGGGGTTCATCGGGTTCGGCTCGGCGATCCTCGCCTGCTTCCTGAAGGCCCCCGGACGGCCACGGGCGAAGGACATCGTGCCCAATCCATACCCCATCGGCAGGGACGCCGCATGAGGTGACGACGTCTCGGCAGACACATTGACGGAGGCCCGCACCGACCGGAGTCGGCGCGGGCCTCCGTCAAGTGCTCGTCAGGTACTAGCAGTCCTTCTCGCGCAGCGAGTGCAGGTGCGCGCTGGACTTGCGGGCGAAGGCGAACGACTCGACGGGGTTGTCGTGCTCCACCTGCCAGTGGTGGTCACGGCGCCCACCGCGGGTCTTGGAGACCGCGGAGATGAAGCGCTTGTAGTCGATGTCCCCGTCGCCGACGTCCACCATCCGGTAGCCATCCCTGGCGGTCTCGTCGTGCTCGCCGTCCTTGACGTGGAAGAGCGGGTAGCGGTCGGGCTGCTTCAGTACGTAGCGCAGCGGGTCGAAGGGCGCCGGGGTGCCGTCGACACGCTTGCCGAAGCGGAACTGGGCGGCGTACGCCCAGTAGATGTCCATCTCCAGAAAGACCAGGTCGGGGTCGGTCTCCGCGAGCAGGACGTCGTAGAGCCTGACCTTGGGCCGGTCGGTGGCGAAGGAGAACTCCTCCGCGTGGTTGTGCTGGTAGAACTTCATGCCGCGCTTGCGGGCCTCGGCGCCGTAGTGGTTGAAGTCCTCCGCGCAGCGCTTCCAGCCGTCGACGGTCGCGCCGTAGCGCCAGGGGCCCGAGGCCGTGCCGATGTGCTTGAGGCCGAGCGCCTGGGCGTCGTCGAGGACCTTGTCGAGATTCTGCGCGAAGCTGTAGGCGCCGGGGTTGTTGTCGTCGTAGTAGTTGACGTGGCTGCCTATACCGCGCAGGCCGTGGTCCCGGGTGAGCTGTCGGAGCTGGGCGAGAGTGATGGCGCCCACCGAGCCCTGGGTGTAGCCGGCGTACTCGACCTCGTCGTAGCCGTAGCGCTGCAGCTCGGCGAATACCTTGGCGAAGCCGAGGCTGGAAACCTTGTCGCGCAGGGAGTACAGCTGGACGCCGAGGCGGCCGGGGGGCAGCACGGGCGTGCCGCGGCCCTTGCTCTGTGCGGCAGCGGTGGGGGTGGCGGCGGTGGCCGGGGCAGCGGTGGCGAGGAGGGCGGCGACGGACGCGCCGGCGGCCACGCCGAGCATGCCGCGTCTGGACAGCTTGCGGTCGAGCTCGGGGTCGACGGGGGTGTTCTTGCGGCTCAGGGGGCTCATGGAAAAACTCCTTTGTCAGTGCAGTCCGGCAAGCTGGAGGAGTAGGGATTTCACGTCGGTGGCCGCGACACGGCCGGTGACAGCGCGGGGGGTGGAGCACAGGATGAGCGGACCTTCTTCGTCGCTCGCGGGGAGGCGGCCATGGCTGCCGCGAATAGGTGACGGGTCGAGCGGTACGACCGCCATGCGGTAGCGCATGCCGAGCTTCTTGCGGGCGAGCGCCGCTCCGGCCTTGAGGCGTACGTACGGGTCGAGGGGGTCCATGAAGAGCTCGACGGGGTCGTAGCCGGGCTTGCGGTGGATCTCGACGAGCTGGGCGAAGTCGGGGGCCTTCGCGTCGTCGAGCCAGTAGTAGTAGGTGAACCAGGAATCCGGTTCGGCGACGGCGACCAGTTCGCCCGAGCGCGGATGGTCGAGTCCGTGGGCCTTCTTGCCCTCGTCGTCGAGGAGTTCGGCGATGCCCGGCAGGCCGTCGAGGGCCGCGCGGGTCACTTCGAGGTCCTCGGGGCGGCGTACGTAGATGTGCGCGATCTGGTGGTCGGCGACCGCGAACGCCCGCGAGGTCATCGGGTCCAGGTACTCCATGCCGTCCTGGGTGTGCACCTCGACGAGCCCGGCCCGGCGCAGCGTCCGGTTGATGTCGACGGCGCGCGACACCTTGGTGATGCCGTACTCCGAGAGCGCGACGACGGTGCGGCCCTCGGTCTGCGCGTCGTCGAGGAGCGGCGCGAGTACGTCGTCGAGCTCGGCGGCGGCCCGGTAGGCGCGGGGGTCGTTGGGACCGTAGCGCTGGAGGTCGTAATCCAGGTGCGGGACGTAGCACAGGGCCAGGTCGGGGTGGCGGGTGCGCATGATGTGGCGGGTCGCGTCGACAATCCACTGCGAGGACACGATGTCGGCGCCCGGACCCCAGAAGTGGAAGAGGGGGAACGTACCGAATACCTCGGTGAGTTCGTCGTGCAGGGCCGGTGGGCGGGTGTAGCAGTCGGGTTCCTTGCGGCCGTCGGCGTAGTAGACGGGCCGGGGTGTGACCGTGAAGTCGGTGTCGGCGCCCATCGCGTACCACCAGCAGATGTTGGCGACGGTGTAGCCGGGGTGTGCGCGGCGGGCGGCGTCCCAGATCTTGTCGCCGGTGACGAGGCCGTTGTGCTGGCGCCACAGGAGGACTTCGCCGAGGTCCCGGAAGTACCAGCCGTTGCCGACGATGCCGTGTTCGGCGGGGGTGGTTCCGGTGAGGAAGGTCGACTGGGCGGCGCAGGTCACGGCGGGCAGGACGGTGCTCAGCGGGGCCTGGGAGCCGGACCGGGCCAGCTGCTGGAGACGCGGCATGTGGGCGAGCAGCTGAGGGGTCAGGCCGACGACGTCCAGGACGAGGAGGGGGGTGGGAGAGGTGGTGGCAGTGGGCGTGTCGGTCACGGCAGTTCCTTGAGGCCGAGGTCGACCAGGAGGTCGCGGGCGAGGGTGAGTTCGGCGGCGATCCCGTCGGCGAGCTGGGTCCGGTTCCTGGGGCGCAGTTCGGCGGGGAGTGCCTGCCAGGTGTACGTCTCGACTTCGAGGTGGCGGGTGAGCGGCACGGGGCCGCCGACCAGCTGGGTCAGGGCGTCCTGAAGCACGGGAAGCGTGGAGGTGAGGGGTGCGGCGGGCGGGGCGTGCAGGGGGACGTGAAAGTGGGCGCGCCAGGGGGCGCCGTCCGGGATGGCGCCGCCCGCGAGTGCCTCGTCCAGGTCGTCGGTGCCGCGCAGGCCCGCGCTGGTGGAGGTGCGGGTCTGGTGGAGGAAGCGGGGTTCGGCGAAGGCGGCGAGCGCCTCCCGCACCTCGGGGAGGTGGGGGTGTTCGGCGTGCAGGGCTGCGGACAGCTGCGCCTTGGGGATGGTGACACCGGCCGCGGTGAGTGCGCCGATGGCGGTGGCCGGGTCCTCGAAGGAGGTGGCGAGGTGGCAGGTGTCGACGCAGATGCCGATGCGCCTGCTCGCCAGGGCGGTGAGCGGGGCGATGGCGTCCGCGGTGGTCTCGACGGTGCAGCCGGGCTCGGGTTCCAGGCCGATGCGTATCGATTTCCCAGTCAGTTCCTCCAGGGCGTCGAGTCGCTCGGAGAGCGTGGTGAGGGCGCTGCGGGCGGCGTCGGCGGCGTCGTTGTCGAAGTCGGTGCGCCAGGCGAGCGGGAGGGTCGAGATGGTGCCTTCGGTGACGTCGTCCGGCAGAAGCGCGCCGAGCAGCCGGGCCAGGTCGGTGGTGTGGGCGAGCCTGGCCGGGTCGGTCCAGTCCGGCTTGTACACGCGGTACTTGACCTCCTCGGCGCCGAATCCGTCGTACGGGAAACCGTTGAGGGTGACCACTTCGAGGCCGCGCCGGTCCAGCTCGGCGCGCAGGCCGCGCAGCGCCGCCGGGTCGGTGATCAGGGCGTGCGCCGCGTCCTTGGCGAGCCACAGGCCGATGCCGAGCCGGTCGCGGCCCAGGCGCCGGCGGACGGGCTCGCAGTGGTCGCGGAGCTGGGCGAGTACGCCGTCGAGCGTCTCGGCCGGGTGGACGTTGGTGCAGTACGCGAGGTGGACGGTCGAACCGTCGGGGTGGCGGAAGCGCATGGTGGCTCTCCTCTCCCCCTATTCCCCGCCGCGCAGGATGGAGTTGCCCTCGTGCAGGGCGTCGGGGGCGGGGACGTCGAGCTGAAGGCGGCCGCTGAGCCCGTAGAAGGCGACCGGGTTGCGCCACAGCACCTTGTCCACGTCGTCGTCGGTGAAGCCGGCGGCGAGCAGTGCGTCGCCGACCTTGCGGGTCTTGAGCGGGTCGCTCTTGCCCCAGTCCGCTGCCGAGTTGACCAGGACCTTGTCCGTGCCGTGGTCCTTGATGACGGCGACCATGCGGTCCTCGTCCATCTTGGTGTCGGGGTAGATGGAGAAGCCGAGCCAGCAGCCACTGTCAGTGGCGGCCTTTACGGTTGTTTCATTGAGGTGGTCGAGCAGCACGTGTTCCGGGGGGAGGTGCGATTCGCGGATGACGTCGATGGTGCGGCGCAGACCGACGAGCTTGTCGCGGTGCGGGGTGTGGACGAGCGCGGGCAGGCCGTGGTCGGCGGCGAGCTGGAGCTGGGTGGCGAGGGCGGTGTCCTCGGCGGGGGTCATCGAGTCGTAGCCGATCTCACCGACGGCGACGACGGAGTCCTTGACGAGATAACGGGGCAGCGCGTCGAGAACGGGGGTGCAGCGGGGGTCGTTCGCCTCCTTGGGGTTCAGGGCGAGCGTGCAGTGGTGGGCGATGCCGTACTGGGCGGCGCGGAAGGGTTCCCAGCCGAGGAGTGCGTCGAAGTAGTCGAAGAAGCTGGCGGGCGAGGTGCGGGGCTGGCCCATCCAGAAGGACGGCTCGACGACGGCGCGGACCCCGGCGGCGTACATCGCCTCGTAGTCGTCCGTGGTGCGGGAGGTCATATGGATATGGGGGTCGAAGATGCGCATCAGGACTCCTCTGTGGGGGCGGCAAGGGTCTGTCTGGAGTTTCCCGTCGTCCGCGCGAAGCGCGGGCGCAGCGGCGTCTGGTGCGTGCGATCGGCGTGCGGCGTCGCTGGTCATGTGGCGGAGCCACCTGTCCAGCGACGCCGTGCGCCGGGCGTGCGTGCCGGGCGCCGGGGCGCAGACGGGAAACTCCAGGCAGACCCTAGGGCCGTGAGGGACAGGACGCGGTGCAGATCGTCCGGGACCGGGCGGCCTGCGGCCGTGCGCTCTTCGGCGTAGTCGCGGAGCATCCTGGCCAGTTCGGAGTCGGCCTGGGCGCGCAGGGCGAGGCCGTCGACGGCAGCGACCGGGACGCCGGTGAAGAGGCACTTGAGTACGGCGTGCCGCCAGGCGTGCTGGTCCAGGTGCTCGAAGGCGTACGGGCCCACGGCGGCGGCGACCAGACGCGTGTCGTTGGTGCGCAGCGCGTCCTCGACGAGGGGCAGGGCGTCGGCGCCGATGCCGCTCAGGTGGGGCAGCGCGAGCAGGACGGCGCGTCGTTCGGCGGCGGTGCCGTGGGCGTAGAGCCGGTCTGCGGTGGTGTGGTCGGCACCCACGGCATGCAGGAGCAGCACGCGGGCCGCGTCCGTGAGGTCGGGTCCGTCGAGGGCGGCGGCGTCCGGGTCCGGGGCGGGGTGGCAGTGGCGGCCGGCCTCGGCGAAGCGGATCTCCCAGGCCGGGAGGGCCCACTGGGCACGGTCGTCGGCCGGCCCGGGTGACGCGGCCTCGGCCAGTGCCTCGGCCAGTGCCTCGTGCAGCCAGGCGCGGCCGGCGACGCCCAGGCGGGCTTCGAGTGCGGATTGCAGGGCGGGGGTGGTCGCCGTCGCGCTGTGGATCAGGTCGGTCAGCACGACGCGCCTCCTGCGGCTGCGGCGGGGCGGGCGGGGTGCGGGTGCGCGTCCGCTTCGGGGTGCGTTGGGGGTGCGGGTGCGGGTGCGGGTGCGGTGGGCGACTCGGGCCCGGCATGGGGTGCGGGGGCGGTGTGGGCCTCCGCCTCGGCTCGGCGCAGGAAGCGCAGCGACCGTTCGGCCTGGTCGGGGCCCGCGTGGGAGTGGCGGGGCAGTTCGACGACCGTCAGGCCCTGGTAGCCGGTGTCGGTGAGGGCTCGCAGGATCGGCGGGAAGTCGATCTCGCCGTCGCCGAAGGGCAGATGCTCGTGGACCCCGCGGCGCATGTCCTCGATCTGTACGTGCCGCAGCCAGGGTGCGGCCTCGCGTACGCAGTCGGCGGGCGAGGCGGGTTCCAGGCACTGGCAGTGGCCGATGTCGAGCGTGAGGCCGAGGAGCTGGGGGTCGGGATCGCCGAGGGCGCGGCGCAGCTGGTGGAAGTCGGCGAGGGTGGCGAGGAGGTGACCGGGCTCGGGCTCGACGGCGAGCGGTACGCCGGCCTTGGCAGCGGCGTCGACGACGGGTGCCATCGACTCCGCGAGCCGCTTCCAGGCGGTCTCGGGTGGGGTCCCCTCGGGGACGATCCCGCTGAAGCAGTGCACGGCGTGGGCGCCCAGATCGGCGGCGACCCGCACAGCTGTGATGAGCAACTCGGCTCGGGCGGTGCGGCCTTCGAGGTCCGGGTCAATCAGTGACGGGCCGTGCTTGCGGCGCGGGTCCAGGACGTACCGTGCGCCCGTCTCGACGGTGACACCGAGGCCGAGCTGCGCCAGTCGGCGCGCCACCTGGGCGGTGCGGGCGGCGAGTTCGGGGGCGAGCGGGTCGAGGTGCATGTGGTCGAGGGTCAGCCCGACCCCGTTGTAGCCGAGGTCGGCGAGGAGGGAGAGTGCGTCGTCGAGGCGGAGATCGGTGAGCCCGTTGGTGCCGTAGCCGAAGCGGATCGGTGCGCCGCCCGGCTCCTGAGTGCGACCAGGGGGCTGGGTGCCGCCAGAGGTCTGGGTGCCGCCAGGTAGTGGGGTGGCGGCCGGGTCCTGCGTGCCGCCCCGTTGTGGTGTGCGGGCCGTGTCCGAGGAGCGGGCCGTGTCCGGGGTGCGGCTCATGTGGGGCTGACCTTCCGCGAGAGCTTCCGGGCGATCGGTACGAGTCCCATCAGCGCGACCCCGGTGCCGACCGCCCCGCCGCGCGCCGCCAGTGCGGCCTGTAGCGGGATCATGGCCCGGATCCCGCCGCCGACGGCACGCTGGGTGAGGGGCGGGGACGGGTTGAGCGCGGCGTGCAGCAGAGGTGTGGCCGCGGTGCGGAAGTAGGCGACGGCCGCGAGGGCGGCGGGGGTTGCGAGGTGTGCGGCCATACGTATGGCCCGGTGGGGAGCGGAGCCGGAGTCCGCACCCACCGACCTGATCGGCCGGTGCGGCCGCCCCGGAGGTGTGCGGCCGGCCACGCCCGCCAGCAGCGCGGCCGTGGCCAGGGCGGCGAGTGGCACCGCCGTCGACCCGCCGTGCGCCTCGCGCCGCGACACCGCCGTCACCGCGTAGGTGTGCGCGCCGAGCATCGCCGCGGCGGTCAGCGCGTTCCGCACACCTCCCGGGCGTCCAGCGTCCCTCCGCACAGTGGTCGGTCGCGTCGGCAGCCCCGCCGCCGTTGCCGTCGCGCCCAGGAGCAGGTCGAGCGCCCGGGCCGTCGCCATGGTGGCCGAGGCTGCCGGGGTGTGCTTCAGGCCGAGGTCGTACGCCCAGATCGTGGCGGCCAGAGCGCCCGCGACCCCCAGCGCCTGGCGGCCCGCCCCGGCCGCCAGGGTGAGGCCGACTGCCGTCAGGGCCGTCGCCGCGGTCAGGGCCGCACCCGGGGTGATGCGGCCCGAGGGGAGCGGGCGGTGCGGGCGGTCCACCGCGTCCTCGTCCCGGTCCGCCCAGTCGTTGAGGGCCATACCCGCTTCGTACAGGCACAGCGAAGCGCCGACGGCCAGCGCGGTGCCCCGGTGGGGGCGTACGCCCAGGGAGGCCGCGCCCGCCAGGGCGTCGCCCGGCACGGTGAACAGTGCCGAGACCCGAAGGAGTTCCGCCCATGCGCCCAGGGGGTTGCTCCTTGTCGGGCCGGGCGTCATCGGGCCTCCCCCAGGCGGTCCGCGAACGACAGCAGCGCCACATACTGCTCGGCCAGCGCCGCAGGTCCGCCGTCCGGATCCTTGAAGTAGAAGCCCAGCTCGGGCAGCGGCCCCGAGATGCCCACCTGGTGCGCGCGGGCCACCAGCCTGGCCAGGTCCAGCACCAGCGGCGCCGCCAGCGCCGAGTCGCAGCCCTGCCAGGTCGTCTGGAGGATCATCCGGGAGCCGAGGAATCCGTCGAAGGCGACGTGGTCCCAGGCCGTTTTCCAGTCGCCGAGCGCCGGCACGTCGTCGATGTGCACCTCGCCTTCCGGCAGCGCCCCGAGCGTCTCGGCAAGGACGCGGTTCTTGCCCGCGTTCTTCGCAGCCGCGGCGGCCGGGTCGGCCAGCGCCGCCCCGTCCCCACCACCGAGCAGGTTCGTGCCGGACCACGCCCGTACGGTCAGGGCACGCTGCACGAACATCGGGGCGAGCACGGAACGGAGCAGCGTCTGGCCCGTCTTGCCGTCGCGGCCCGCGTGGGGAAGTCCGCTCGCCGCAACGGCATCCTGGAGGGCTGCGGCGCGCAGCCCGGTGGAGGGGGTGAAGTTGACGTACGGGCAGCCGGCCCGCAATGCGGCCGCCGCGTACAGGGAGCTCGCCGGCAGGGACGGGGCCTGGTCGTCGGGGGCCGGTTCGGTGGAGGCGACGTTGACGACGACGACCCGGTCGAGTCGCCGGCGCCGTGCGAAGTCGCGGAGGTCCTCGGTGAAGGCCGAGATGAGTTCCTCGTCGCTGCGGGTCTCCCCGGCCAGCGGCCCTCCGGTCCGTATCTCCCGGTCGGCCTCGGCCAGTTCGGCGCGTACCGCCGATGCCAGGCCGTGCGGCAGGACGCCACCGGTCTCCAGCGCCTCGGCCCGCTTGGGCAGCGGGCAGCTCATGGTGTCGTGTCCGCCGAAGACGAGTGACGGCAGGGACGGCAGGCCGCTGTGGGCGAAGGGAGGTGTCTCGGTGACCATTCCCTCGGC
This sequence comes from Streptomyces changchenzhani, assembly GCF_039766235.1. Taxonomy (NCBI): domain Bacteria; kingdom Bacillati; phylum Actinomycetota; class Actinomycetes; order Kitasatosporales; family Streptomycetaceae; genus Streptomyces; species Streptomyces changchenzhani. Next base: position 217,601 of record NZ_JBDHNH010000010.1, read on the forward strand.
CGGATGGAGTCCCGCGGCGAGGGCGGCGCAGCCCGCGACGGCGGTCGTGGCGACGGAGCCGCGTGCTCCGACGAACCACACTCCGGTTCGTGCCGTGGATGTGTTTGTCTCGTCGCGGCCGGTGATCACGGGCTGCCTCCCTGCCAAAAATTCTTGAGATGGAGAAATACGAAGAAGTTGGTAGCAGAGACGGCGGGCGGGGCTCGGCGTGCTCCCGCCCGCCGCCGGTCCTGCGGGTCTCCTGCGGGTCTAGGGAGTGCCCGCCTTCGCGGGCAGGTCCTTGACCTTGATGTTGCGGAAGGAGACCTTGTCGTCCGCACCGTGGTTCTGGAGGCCGATGTGCCCCTGGGCCAGGCTGCGGGCGGGGTCGGTGTTGGTGAAGTCGTTGATCTTCACCCCGTTGAGGAAGACGCGGAGCCGCTCTCCCTCGACCCGGATCTCATAACTGTTCCATTCGCCGGGCGGGTTGAGCGCGGCGTCGCGTGCGGCGATGTTCGCGGCCTTGAAGCCGTATACGGAGCCGGTGGTCCGGTCCGGTGCGTCGCTCGCGTCGATCTGGATCTCGTAGCCCTTGTTGACGGCCGACCACGGGTCGTCGGAGGCCGGGAAGCCCACGAAGATCCCGGAGTTGCTGTCGCCGGTCATCTTCCAGTCGGCCTTCAGGGAGTACGACTTGAGCTCCTTGGACTGGTTCCACAGGAGGCCCATGCCGCCGGTGGAGTTCAGCGTGCGGTCCTTGATCTCGAAGGATCCGGGGCCCGCCTGCTTCCAGCCCTCTCGGGTCTCGCCGTTGAAGAGCGGCCGGTAGTCCTTGGAGGGACGGCAGTCGGCCTTGGCGATCCCGGCGGCGTACAGCATTCCGCCCAACAGGTGCTTGCGGAATGCCGGTTCGGCGTACGACTCCTTGGTGTGGCCGCCGCCGGTGTAGAAGGAGCGCCCGCCCTCGTACGGCTGGCACCAGGCGATCGGGTGGTCGCCCTTCATGTTGCCGCCGGTGTAGGTGGTCTCGTCGAGGGTGGCCAGGACGCGGGCCTGCTCGCGCGGGTTGGTGCGGTAGTTGTACCACTCGTCGGTGCGCTGGAAGCTGTTCTCCAGGTGCGCGGTGGCGGGGTGGTCGTGGTCCTCGACGCGTACGGTCGCCGGCTGGATCTGCGGGTGCGAGTCGAAGTAGGCGCCGACGAGGCCTCCGTAGAACTTCCAGTCGTACTCGGTGTCGGCCGTGGCATGGACGCCCATGTAGCCGCCGCCGTCCGCGACGTACTGCTCGAAGACCGTCTGCTGGTTGGCGTTCAGCACATCACCGGTCGTGGAGAGGAAAACCACGGCGTCGTAGCGTGCCAGGTTCTGCGGGGTGAACTGCTGGGCCTCCTCGGTGGCGTCGACGGCCAGGCCGCGCTGCGCGCCGAGTTCCTTGAGGGCTTTGACGCCTTCGGGGATGGAGTCGTGGCGGAAGCCCGCGGTCTTGGAGAAGACCAGGAGCCGCTTCTTGGGTGTGGCGTCGCTCTTGGCGGTGGAGAAGATGAAGTCGTCCACGTCGTAGAGGGCGCCGTCGCCGCCCTTGAACACCAGGTAGAGCGTGGTGCTCTTGGCCGGGGGCTTCTTGATGGTGGTGGTGACGTCCTGGAAGGTGTCCCAACCGCCGGTCACCGGGACGACGGTGGAGCCGATGAGTTTGCCGTCCGGTGAGCCGGTGCGGACTTCCAGGGTGCCGCCGGTCCCGCCGGAGGAGACGCGGGCGGTCAGCGAGGTGGCGTCGGCGACCAGGTAGGGCGAGAAGGCGATCCAGTCGCCGTTGCCGATGTCACCGACGGTCTTGCCGCCGTGCGCGGTCGCCTTGTCGAATACGTTGACGCCGCTGGACTTGGAGAAGTGCTCGGCCTGGCGCTGCTTGGGCTGGAGCACCTTCTGGGAGTGAGTGGTCAGCGCCTCCTGGCCGCCGCCCCCGCCGTCGGTGTACTCCGCGTCGAAGACCGCGAAGATATTGGCGTTGGGGTCGTGGCTGCTGTCGGCCGGGGTCTTGAGGATGCCGGAGCAGCCCTTGCCCGAGGTGATCGGGTGGCCGTGGCTGTCATGGCCCAGGACGTACGTCACCTTGACCTTGGTGCAGTCGATGGCGCCGTCCTCCGCGTCGGTGACCTTCACCTTGAAGGGCACGTCGTCGCCGAAGTTGAAGAGCTGGCCGTCGCCCGGCAGCTCCAGCGTCACCTTGGGCGCGGTGTTGCCGACGACGACCCGCACGCTCGCGGAGCCGGTCCTGCCGGTGGAGTCCTTGGCGGTGACCGTGGCGGTGTAGGTGCCGTTCTTCTTGTACGTGTACGTGGGGTTGGCGGCCGTCGACGTTCCGCCGTCGCCGAACGCCCAGGAGTACTTGAGCGCGTCGCCGTCGGAGTCACTGGTGCCGGCCGAGGAGAACTTCACCCGCAGCGGGGCCTGCCCGGATGTCTTGTCGGCCGCGGCCTCGGCGACCGGTGAGTGACCGCCGGTGGCGTTCTCGATGCGGTAGAGACCGGAGTGCTCGTCCCCGCCGAACCAGGCGGTGCCGTAGTCGAGGATGTACAGCGCGCCGTCCGGGCCGAAGGCCGAGTCCATCACCTGGGTGCCGGTCCACGGCACGGGGTTGATGGACTGGACGTTGCCGTCGGCGTCCTGCTCGATACGCTTGATCCAGCGCCGGCCGAACTCGGTGGCGAAGAAGTCACCGTCGTACGCCTCGGGGAACTTGACCGGCGAGTCCAGGTTCGCGTCGTAGCGGTAGACGGGACCGCCCATCGGGGACTCCGAGCCCGTGCCGAACTCGGGCAGGGATCCGCCGTCGTACGGGATCCAGGCCTCCTGCGCGGGCGGCAGGTCGGTCAGTCCCGTGTTGTACGGCGAGGTGTTCTTCAGGTTGGCGCAGTCGAACTTCGCACCGGATTCCTTGGTGGCGAAGTCGTAGTCGACATAGGCGTCGTTCTTGCCGGTGCAGAAGGGCCAGCCGAAGTTGCCGGGCTTGGTCACCCGGGCGAACTCGACCTGTCCCGCCGGACCGCGCTTGGGGTCGGCGGCGCCCGCGTCCGGGCCGTAGTCGCCGATATACAGGACGCCGGTGGGCTTGTCGATGCTGAAGCGGAAGGGGTTGCGGAAGCCCATCGCGTAGATCTCGGGCCGCGTCTTGTCGGTGCCCGGGGCGAAGAGGTTGCCGTCGGGAACCGCGTACGAGCCGTCCGCGTTCACCTTGATACGGAGGATCTTGCCGCGGAGGTCATTGGTGTTGCCCGAGGTGCGCCGCGCGTCGTAGGCGGGGTTTCGCCCGGGGCGCTCGTCGATGGGCGTGAAGCCGTCGGAGGCGAAGGGGTTGGAGTCGTCGCCGGTCGACAGGTAGAGGTTGCCCTGCGCGTCGAAGTCGATGTCGCCGCCGACGTGACAGCAGATGCCCCGGGTGGCGGGGACGTCGATGACCTTCTTCTCGCTGGCGTTGTCGAGGCTTCCGTCGGCCTTGAGGACAAAGCGCGAGAGGCGGTTGACGCCGTCGAACTTCTCGAAGTCGGCCGGGGTGCCCTCATTGGGGGCGTCGCCCGCAGGGGTGCTCAGAGGGGGTGCGTAATAGAGATAGATCTGCCGGTTCTCGCTGAACTTCGGGTCGATGCCGATGCCCTGGAGTCCCTCTTCGTCGTGCGAGTAGACGGGGATCGCCCCAATGACGCGGGTGTTGCCCGCGGCGTCGGTGCTCCGCAGTTCACCGTCGCGCGAGGTGTGCAGCACGGTGCGGTCGGGGAGCACCGCGAGCGACATCGGCTCGCCCGTCTCGGGCTCGCCCTTGGCGAGGGTGACCTGCTGGAAGTCCTCGGCCGCGACCGCCGAGTCGGCGGCGCCGCCCGAGACGGGCTTCTCGGCGGCGATGGTCTGGGGAGCCGTGAAGGCCAGTGATGCGCCGGCGAGCAGGCTGCCGGTGAGAAGGGCGAGTGCTTTTCGGGCTCTGAGCCGTTGTCTGTGCACGAGTGTCCTCCGGAAGGGAGCCGGTTGAACGGGCGGGTGCTGCCGTGCCGCGCGGGGACTGCCGCGCTCGCCTCACGGACGGTGCTTACGGACGGTGCTTGTCGGGCGCCGCGCCGGGGCGTGAGGCTCTCGGATCGCGGTATCCGGAGTGCGCCGTCACCCCGGAACCGCTCATGTCCTGTACATCTCAGGGACGGTAGCCGCGTTCGTCCGGATCGGAAAGGCCTTGCGCAGCAGGGAACTTCAACTTTCCCCCGGCGCAGGACAAAGCCGGATCCGGGCAGCCTGGACAGGCCCGGCGGCGGCCTGCACCGCCGAGCTCCCACCTGGGCGTACTACGTATCATTTCCCCCGAACGCGGCGTCGAACGAGGCGGTGGGCGGGTCGAAGTCGAAGCGCTTCAGCCCGGCAAGCGCTTCCGGGGCGCCGGTGAGGCGGTCCATTCCGGCGTCCTCCCACTCCACGGAGATGGGCCCGTCGTAGGCGATCGAGCGCAGCATCCGGAAGATGTCCTCCCAGGGGACGTTCCCGTGCCCGGCGGACACGAAGTCCCAGCCGCGCCGCGGGTCGCCCCATGGCAGATGGGAGCCGAGCCGGCCGTTGCGCCCGTCCAGGCGCATGCGCGACTCCTTGCAGTCCACGTGGTAGATCCGGTCGCGGAAGTCGTAGAGGAATCCGACCGGGTCCAGGTCCTGCCAGACGAAGTGGCTGGGGTCGAAGTTCAGCCCGAACGCGGGCCGGTGGCCGACCGCCTCCAGGGCGCGCTGCGTGGTCCAGTAGTCGTACGCGATCTCGCTGGGGTGCACCTCGTGGGCGAAGCGCACCCCCTCGGCGTCGAAGACGTCCAGGATCGGGTTCCAGCGCTCGGCGAAGTCCTCGTAGCCGCGCTCGATCATGTGCGGCGGGACCGGCGGGAACATCGCCACCAGGTGCCAGATCGACGATCCGGTGAACCCGATGACGGTCCGCACCCCGAAGGCCGCTGCCGCGCGCGCGGTGTCCTTCATCTCCTCGGCCGCTCGCTGCCGAACGCCCTCGGGCTCACCGTCGCCCCAGATGCGGGCGGGCAGGATGGCCTGGTGCCGCTCGTCGATCGGGTTGTCGCAGACGGCCTGGCCCACCAGATGGTTGGAGATGGCGAAGCATTTCAGGCCGTACTTGTCGAGCAGTTGGTGCCGGGAGTCGAGATAGCCGGGATCGCTGATGGCCTTGTCGACCTCGAAGTGGTCACCCCAGCAGGCGAGTTCGAGGCCGTCGTAGCCGAAGTCGCGGGCGAGGCGGCAGACCTCCTCCAGCGGCAGGTCGGCCCACTGGCCGGTGAAGAGGGTGAAGGGACGTGCCATACCTGACGACCTCCTACGGGCGTACGGGGAGTACGGGGGTGTACACGGCGTCCTTCTCGGCGCTCTCCTCCACCGCCGCCAGCACCCGCTGCACCTGGAGCCCGTCGGCGAAGGACGGCGCCGGGTCGGTGCCGTTGGCGATGGTGTGGATCAGGTCGCGCGCCTGGTGGACGAAGGTGTGCTCGTAGCCGAGGGCGTGGCCGGGCGGCCACCACGCCTCCAGATACGGGTGCTCGGCCTCGGTCACCAGGATCCGCCGGAATCCGGCGGTGACGGCGGGCTCGGTGTGGTCGTGGAACGACAGCTCGTTGAGCCGCTCCAGGTTGAAGGCCAACGAGCCGCGCTCGCCATTGAGTTCAAGGCTGAGCGCGTTCTTGCGGCCGGCGGCGGTACGGGTCGCCTCGAAGGACGCGAGCGCCCCGGACGCGAGCCTGCCGGTGAACAGCGCCGCGTCGTCGACGGTCACCTCTCCGCGCTCGGCCGCCCGCCCCGAGCCGGACAGCCCGGCGGACGCCTCGGCGAGGAGCGGACGCGACCGTACGAACGTCTCGGTCATCCCCGACACCCCCGCAAGCGGCTCCCCCGCCAGGTACTGCGCGAGGTCGACGATGTGCGCCCCCAGGTCACCGAGCGCCCCGGACCCGGCGTGCTCGCGCTCCAGGCGCCAGGTGAGCGGGAAGTCCGGGTCGACCAGCCAGTCCTGGAGGTAGGTGACGCGGACGTGCCGCAGGGCCCCCAGCCTGCCCTCCTCGATCATGCGGCGGGCGTACGCGATGGCGGGCACCCGGCGGTAGTTGAACCCGACCATCGCCACCTGGCCGCGGGCGCGCGCCCGTTCGGCCGCCGCCGCCATGGCTTCCGCCTCCGCGACGGAGTTGGCGAGTGGCTTCTCGCACAGCACGTGCTTGCCTGCCTCCAGCGCCGCGATGGCGATCTCGGCATGGCTGTCGCCCGGCGTGCAGATGTCGACGATCTGTACGTCGTCGCGGGCGATGAGGTCCCGCCAGTCGGTCTCCGCGGCGGCCCAGCCGTGCCGGTCCGCCGCGGCCCGTACCGCCTGCGGATCACGGCCGCAGACGGCCGCCATGACGGGTTGCACCGGCAGGTCGAAGACCCGGCCCGCGGTGCGCCACCCCTGCGAGTGGGCGGCGCCCATGAACGAGTATCCGACCATCCCGACGCCGAGCGTCGGCGGTGCGCCGGCCTCCTGCTCCGTCCGGGTCTCTTCCCTGCGGGCCATACGGGTCCTCCTTGTCGGACTCGAACGCGTCGAGTACTCGGTGGGGGGCGGGGTGCGGCGGTCGGCGGGGGTGGGGCGGTCAGCTGAAGCCCGTGGGCATGTACTCGTCGACGTTCTCCTTGGTGACGACGGCCGAGTAGAGCGTCAAGGAGACCGGGATCTCGAACTCCGACAGGCCCCCGACGCCCTTGCCCTGGCCAAGGGCGCGCGCCAGGTCGATCGCGGAGGCGGCCATGGTGGGCGGGTAGAGGACGGTGGCCTTCAGTACGCCCTTGCCGGACTTGATCGCCTTGAAGGCGGAGAGCGCGCCAGCGCCGCCCACCATCAGGAACTCGTCACGCCCGGCCTGCTCGATGGCCCGCAGCGCGCCGACTCCCTGGTCGTCGTCGTGGTTCCACAGCGCGTCGAAGCTCTTCTGCGCCTGGAGCAGCGAGGCCATCTTCGACTGTCCCGACTCGACGGTGAAGTCGGCTGCCTGACGGGCCACCAGCTTGATGTTCGGGTAGTTCTTGAGGGCGTCCGCGAAGCCCTGGCTGCGCTGCTTGGTCAGTTCCAGGTTGTCCAGGCCCGCGAGCTCGACGACCTTCGCGTCGGCCTTGCCCTTGAGCTGCTCGCCGATGTAGTTCCCGGCGCTGAGCCCCATGCCGTAGTTGTCGCCGCCGATCCAGCAGCGGTACGCCTGCGGGGAGGAGAAGATGCGGTCGAGGTTGACCACCGGGATGCCGGCCCGCATCGCCTTCAGACCGGCCTGCGTCATGGCCTTGCCGTCGGCGGGCAGGATGACCAGTACGTCGACCTTCTTGTTGATCAGGGTGTCGATCTGGCCTATCTGGGCCGCGGTGTCGTTGGAGCCCTCGGTGATGTCCAGCGTCACGTCCTTGTACTGCTTGGCGCGCTCGCGGGCGTTGACGTTGATGGCGTTGAGCCAGCCGTGGTCGGCCTGCGGTCCTGCGAACCCGATGGTGACCTGCTTGCCGGGCTTGTCGTCGGAGACGGGCTGGTCGTTCGCCGCGGCCTTGTCCTTCTCGGCCGGCTCGTTGCTCGTGCAGGCGGTGAGGAGGGCGCCGGCGGATACGGCCGCGGTGCCGAAGAGCAGTCCTCTGCGACTGGTTCGGGAGATTTCTGGCATGACAGTGACCCCTTTGTCTGTGTCGTCAGGTATTTCTGCGCAGGCAGGTCTGTCCGAGTGCTGAGCTGGTGCTCAGCTAATGCTCGGAGGACGCGGTGCGGCGCTGGACGAGCACCGCGGCGACGATGATCGCGCCCTTCGCTATCTGCTGAGTGGCGCTCTGTAGGTTGTTGAGGATGAAGATGTTGGTGATCGTGGTGAAGATGAGGACACCGAGCACCGAGCCGACGATGGTTCCGCGACCGCCGCTCAGCAGGGTCCCGCCGATGATGGCGGCGGCGATGGCGTCGAGTTCGTAGAGGTTGCCGTTGGTGTTCTGGCCGGAGCCGGACAGGACGATCAGCATGAAGGCGGCGATGCCGCAGCACAGGCCGGACAGCAGGTAGAGGTAGAGCCGCTGCCTGCGTACGTCGATGCCCGCGAGCCGGGTCGCCTCGGGGTTGCCGCCGACAGCGACCGTGCGGCGGCCGAACGTCGTGCGGTTCAGCAGCAGCCAGCCGATGGCCGCGACCACCACGAAGATGATGGCGAGGGGCGGGATGCCCAGGATGTACGCGTCCCGGCCGCCGAGGTCGAGGACCGACGAGCAGCACTCGGGGTCCAAGGACTGTGTCCTGCCCTCGGTGATCTGCAGGGCGAGGCCGCGTCCCGCCGCGAGCATCGCGAGCGTCGCGATGAACGGCACCATGCCGCCGTACGCGATCAGCACCCCGTTGACCAGACCGCAGGCCAGACCGACAACCACGGCGGTGAACAGGATGCCGGCGAAGCCGTACTGCTGGGTGGCGACCGTCGTGGCCCAGACGGAGGCCAGCGCGACGATCGCGCCGACCGAGAGGTCGATGCCGCCGCTGGTGATGACGAACGTCATGCCCACGGTGACCACACCGATGGTGGACGCCTGGATCAGGACCAGTTGGAGGTTGCTGGTCGCCAGGAACTCGTCCGGCTTTGTGATACCGCCGATCAGGATGAGTACGGCGAGGACACCGACCAGCGACAGGGTCCTGATGTCGGCGCGCAGCCCGAGTCTCAGTTTCGGAGGCCGTATCCCCTGTCGCTGTTTGCCGGGGGGACGCGCAGCCGTGGGCTCCGGCCCACTGTGCTGCGCCGGGGTTGAGGACTGCGTCATGGCGTCGGGCTCCCTTCCATCACAAGGTCGAGTACACGGTGCTCGTCCAGCTCCTGGGCAGGCGCCGTGTGTACGACGCGCCCCTCCCTGAGTACGAGCACCCGGTCGGCGAGGCCCAGGACTTCCGGGACTTCGCTGGATACCAGCAGTACGGCGAGGCCTTCGTCGGCCAGCCGGCGGATCACGGCGTACAGCTCGGCGCGCGCCCCGACGTCGACGCCGCGGGTCGGCTCGTCGAGCAGCAGGACGCGGCAGCCGCGCAGCAACCACCGGGCCAGCACGGCCTTTTGCTGGTTGCCCCCGGAGAGGGTGCGGACGCGGGCTTCGGGGTTGTCGGGGCGCAGGGAGAGTTCGCGGGTCGCGGCCTGGGCGGCGGCGCGCTCCTTCCCGCGGTCCAGCCAGCCGCCGCGCGAGAAACGCGACAGGGTCGAGACCGACACATTGCGGGTGACGGATTCGAGCATCAGCAGGGCCTGGGCCTTGCGCTCCTCGGGGGCGAGCCCGACGCCGGCCCGGACCGCGGCGCGGACGCTGCCGGTACGCAGCCGGGTCCCGGCGACGATGACCTGGCCGGTGGTCGCCTTGCGTGCGCCGTAGATGGTCTCCAGGATCTCGGAGCGCCCCGACCCCACGAGTCCGGCGAGGCCGACGATCTCCCCGGCGCGGATCTCCAGGTCCAGCGGCGCGAACTCGCCGTCCCGGGAGAGGCCTTCGACGCGCAGCACCGGCTCGCTCAACGAGACGCTTTCGGAGGGCCGTTGGGGAAAGACATGCTCGACGTCGCGGCCGGTCATCAAGGCCACGATCTCGCGGGTGGGGGTGTCCTTGGCCGGCAGTCCGACCGCGACGGTGCGGCCGTCCTTGATGACGGTCACCCGGTCACCGATGCGGCGGATCTCCTCAAGCCGGTGGGAGATGTAGACGACAGCGACCCCGTCGGCGGTGAGTGTCGCCACGATCCGGAAGAGGTTGTCGACCTCGTCGGGGTCCAGGGCGGCGGACGGCTCGTCCATCACGATCAGACGTACGTCGTGGGAGAGCGCTCGCGCCATCGAGACGATCTGCTGCTGGGCGGCGGAGAGCGATCCGACCAGGCCGGCCGCGTCGATCTCGGGGTGGCCGAGGCGCTTCAGCAGGGCGGTGGCCGAGGTCCTGGCCGTCCGGCCCTTCACGACAAAGCCCGCGACGGTCGGCTCGTGTCCGAGGAAGATGTTCTCGGCCACCGAAAGCCCCTCCACCAGGTCGAGCTCCTGGTAGATGGTGGCGATGCCCAGACGCATGGCGGCGATCGGCGACTTGAGCGTCACTGCCCTGTCCTGCCAGGTGATTTCGCCGTCGTCGGGCTGGTGGACTCCGGCGAGCACCTTGATGAGGGTGGACTTGCCGGCGCCGTTCTGACCGAGCAGGCAGTGGACTTCGCCCGCCCTGACCTCCAGGTCGACGCCGTCGAGGGCGCGCACGCCCGGGAACGACTTGGTGATGGCGGACATCGTGAGAAGTGACGGTGGAGAAGGTGGAGCTGCTTGCGTCGGTGCCATGACGGATCCCCTCGGCGGGTGCGGCCGGGCGGTGCCGGCCTCGCGCCGTCGCCTGGTCGGCTGCGGGCGGGTGAGGCCGGACTGTGGGCGGGCAGGGCAAAGCAGGGTGCGGTGGTGCGGGGCGGTGCGCGCCTTTCGGCGTTACGTCGTCGGCCTGTTGGGGTCAGGCCGGCGAGAACAGGTGGTCACTGATGAGCCGGGCCGCGCCGATCGCTCCGGCGGCGGGCCCCAACTCGCCCAGGACGATGGGCAGATTGCCGGTCGCGAGGGGAAGTGACCGTCGGTAGACCTGGGTTCTGACGCTGGCCAGGAGTGTGTGGCCGAGGCCGGTCACTCCCCCGCCGATCACCACGAGCCCGGGGTTGAAGAAGCTGACGAGGCCGGCGATGACCTGGCCGACGCGGTTGCCGCCTTCCCGGATGAGGTCGAGGGAGGTGGCGTCGCCGGCCGCCGCGGCGGCGGCGACGTCGGCGGCCGTGAGGCGTCCGGACGCGTCGAGCCGGGCGGCCAGTTCGACGGAGTGGCCCGCGCGGGCCGCTTCTTCGGCGTCACGGGCGAGCGCGGCGCCGCTGAAGTGGGCCTCCAGGCAGCCCCGGTTGCCGCAGGCGCAGGCCCGGCCGTCCGGTTCGACCTGGATGTGGCCGATGTCGCCGGCGCTGCCCGTCGTACCGCGGTAGACCTCGCCGCCGACGACGATGCCGCAGCCGATGCCGGTACCGATCTTGATGCAGAGGAAGTCGCCCACGGAGCGGGCGACGCCCGCGTGCTGCTCCCCCATAGCCATCAGGTTCACATCGTTGTCGACCATGACGGGACAGCCCAGGTCCTGGCTGAGTGCCTCACGTACGGGGAAGCCGTCCCAGCCCGGCATGATCGGGGGTGCGACCGGCACGCCCTCGGGGAAGCGGACCGGGCCCGGCACTCCGATGCCGGCTCCGTCGAAGCCTTCCGCGAGGCCGGACGCCTTGAGCTTGGCCGCCATCGCGAGCACCTGCTCGAAGACGGCGACCGGCCCCTCGCGTACGTCCATGGGGTGGTTGAGGTGGCCGAGCACTTCCAACTCGGCGTTGGTGACGGCCACATCGATTGAGGTGGCCCCGATGTCGACGCCCAGGAAGCGCAGGGCGGGCGCGAGTCTGATGTTGTGCGACCGGCGTCCGCCGCGCGAGGCGGCGAGACCGTCGGCCACGACCAGCCCTGTCTCAAGCAGCCGGTCGACCTCGACGGCTAGCTTCGAGCGCGAGAGGTCAACCTGATCGCCGAGCTGCGCACGGGAGTTGGGACCCCCGTCACGCAAGAGGCGGAGCAGTCGCGCCTGATGCGCGTTCGCGGGTCGAGCCGTCATGCGCCTCACGTGCCCCTCCCTGCCTCATCGACTGTTCTCCGTCGTGCTTTGGAGGGGAACGTAGCAGCGGCTGCCGGGAGTGGGAAGAAGTTGCGCAGGAATCTGCCCCGACTTTCTCCACACCCAGGACAAAGTCGGGTCTCGGAGGGCTTCAGACGGTCGTTTTCACGCCTCGCGCTCGTGATAGGTGGTGCGGGTGTGCTCGGTGTGGGCCCGCATGACCTCGGTGGCGCGCTGCTCGTCACGGGCGGAGATCGCGGCGATCAGCTCGCGGTGCTCGATCCAGGACTGCTTGCCGCGCTGGCGGGCCACGGGCGTGTAGTACCAGCGGACCCGGCGGTCCACCCGGCCGGCCAGTTCGGCAAGGACAAGATTGCCCGCCAACTCCATGATTTTGGCGTGGAACTGGGCGTTGACGGCTACGGTCAGATCCACGTCGTCCGCCATGACGGCCTGCTCGCCCCGGTCACACAGCTCTTCGAGGGCCGCGATCTGGGCGGACCCGGCGTTGGCGGCCGCCAGCCGGGCGGCCTCGGCCTCAAGGAGTGTGCGTACGGAAAGGAGTTGGTCGGCCTCTTCTTCCGTGGGCTCGTGCACGAACGCGCCCTGCGCGGGCCGCAGATCGACCCATCCCTCGGTGTTGAGCCGCTGCAGCGCCTCGCGCACGGGCTGACGGGACACCCCGAGGTGTCCAGCGAGCTCGCTCTCCACCAGGTGCTGGCCCGGTCGCAGCGAACGGGTCGTGATGAGTTCGAGCAGGGCCTCGTAGACCCGCTCACGCAACGGACCCGGCCTCTCCAGCTTGGGCACGGCTCCCTGCGGCAGTCCTGCGGACAACATCGCGGTCCCCCTCCTGTGTCGGAGAAGCCAACCAGAGATTGGCTATCGTCTACAGTCTACCAAGCACCATCGAAGCCATGCGGAGATCCTCGTCACGCTCGCGCCGCGATGCGGGGGTGAGCTTGTCGCCCTGGGGCCTGCCTACGGGCAGCTGATGACCTGGCCCGCGTACGACAGGTTCCCGCCGAAGCCGAACAGCAGGACCGGGGCGCCGGACACGATCTCGCCGCGCTCCACCAGCTTGGACAGCGCGATCGGGATGCTCGCGGCGGAGGTGTTGCCGGACTCGACGACATCGCGGGCGATGACCGCGTTGATCGCGCCGATCTTCTGCGCGACGGGGTCGATGATCCGCAGGTTCGCCTGGTGCAGGACCACCGCGGCCAGCTCCTCGGGCGTGACACCGGCCCGTTCGCACACCTTGCGGGCGATGGGCGGCAGCTGGGTGGTGGCCCAGCGGTAGACGGACTGGCCCTCCTGGGCAAAGCGCGGGGGCGTGCCCTCGATCCGTACCGCGTGACCCAGCTCAGGCACCGAACCCCACAGCACCGGGCCGATTCCGGGCTTGTCGTCGTCCGCGCAGGCCTCGACGACCGCCGCGCCAGCGCCGTCGCCGACCAGGACGCAGGTGGAGCGGTCGGTCCAGTCGGCGATCTCGGCCATCTTGTCGGCGCCGATGACCAGGGCCCTGGTGGCCGCTCCGGCCCGTACCGCGTGGTCGGCCGTGGCCAGGGCGTGGGTGAAGCCCGAGCAGACGACATTGAGGTCCATCGTGGCCGGCGAGGTCATCCCGAGGCGGGCGGCGACGCGCGCCGCCATGTTCGGCGAGCGGTTGATCGCGGTGGACGTGGCGACCAGCACCAGGTCGATGTCGGTGGGCGTCAGCCCGGCCGAGGCGAGCGCCTTGGCGCCGGCGTGCGCGGCCAGCTCGTCGACGGGTTCCTCGGGACCCGCCACATGACGGGTCTTGATCCCGACCCGGCTGGTGATCCACGCGTCGCTGGTGTCGACCAGCTCCGCGAGGTCCTCGTTGGTGAGCACCTTGGCAGGCTGGTAGTGCCCGAGCGCGACGACACGTGAGCCGGTCATGACGGTTCCACCCCTCTTTGCGGACAGTCGGAGCAACCCACTCTTCTTTGTGACTCACCGGTACGAGGGTGCGTGAATCGACAGGATTCGCCGTCCACTCTTTGGAGCTTCCTGCTGACTGGACTGTCCGACTGCATCCCTTGCCGCATCCCTTGACCACTCCGGAACGGATACTGTAGACAATATTCTGTCGACGCCATTCGCTCCCCCGCTCCCCCCTTCTCGGTCCCTCAACCGATCGGAGAGCCCCGTGAAAGTCGCAGTTGTCGGCGCCGGAGCCATCGGCGCGTATGTCGGGGCCGCGCTCCACCGCGCAGGCGCCGAGGTCCACCTGATCGCCCGCGGTCCGCACCTGTCGGCCATGCGCCGCGACGGTGTGCGGGTGCTCAGCCCGCGCGGTGACTTCACCGCGCGGCCCGCCGCGACCGACGACCCGGCCGAGGTCGGGCCCGTCGACTATGTCTTCCTCGGCCTCAAGGCCAACTCGTACGCCGCGTCGGGTCCCCTGGTGCATCCGCTGCTGCACGACCGCACCGCGGTGATCGCCGCCCAGAACGGCATCCCCTGGTGGTACTTCCACCGTCTGGCGGGCCCGTACGCGGGCCGCCGCATCGAGAGCGTCGACCCGGCCGGCGCGGTCAGCGCGACGCTGCCGCCCGGCCGGGCCGTCGGGTGCGTCGTCTACGCCGCCACCGAGCTCGAAGCACCCGGTGTCGTACGGCACTTGGAAGGCACCCGCTTCTCGATCGGGGAGCCGGACCGAACGGTTTCGCGGCGCTGTCTCGATTTCAGCGAGGCCATGGTGGCGGGCGGCCTCAAGTGCCCCGTCGAGCCCGACCTGCGCAACGACATCTGGATCAAACTCCTCGGCAACATCTCCTTCAACCCCATCAGCGCGCTGGCCAGAGCCACCATGGGCGAGATCTGCCGCCATCCGGACACCCGCGCACTCGTCGACACGATGATGCGCGAAACGCTGGAGGTCGCGGCCGCCGTCGGCTGCCACCCGGAGATCTCCGTGGAGCGGCGCATCGCCGGCGCCGAGCGCGTCGGCGACCACAAGACCTCCACTCTCCAGGACCTGGAGAAGGGAAAGCCCCTCGAACTCGACGTGCTGCTCGCCGCGGTCGTCGAACTCGCCGGTCTGACCGGCACGACGGTACCGACGCTGCGCGCCGTGCACGCGCTGGCCGATCTGCTCGCCAAGACCTCCTCAGCTGGGAGCGCCCCGTGAAGAAGAAGGACAGGCAGACCAAGCAGTATCCGCGCCTCACCCATCCACTGGTACGGGACTCCAACGGGACTCTGCGCAGGGCCAGTTGGGACGAGGCCCTGCGCCGGGCCGCGGACGGATTCCGGCGCACCCAGGAGACGTACGGCGTCGACTCCTTCGCCCTGCTGTCCTGCGCCCGCGCGACCAATGAAATGAACTACGTCGCGCAGAAGTTCACCCGCGTGGTGATGGGCACCAACAACGTCGACTCCTGCAACCGGACCTGCCACGCGCCGAGCGTGGCGGGTCTCACCGCCGCCTTCGGCTCGGGCGGCGGCACCTCCTCGTACGAGGAGGTCGAGCACACCGACCTGATCCTGATGTGGGGCTCCAACGCCCGCTTCGCTCACCCGATCTTCTTCCATCACGTGCTGAAGGGGATACACAACGGCGCACGGATGTACGCCGTCGATCCGCGCCGCACCTCGACCGCCGAGTGGGCGGAGGGCTGGCTCGGCCTGAACGTCGGCACGGACATCCCGCTGGCGCACGCCATCGGCCGCGAGATCATCCACGCGGGTCTGGTCAACCGGGCGTTCGTGGAGCGGGCCACCAGCGGTTTCGAGGAGTACGCCGCCCTGGTCGAGCCCTGGACGCTGTCGGCCGCCGAGCAGGTCACCGGCGTACCGGCGGCCGCGATCCGCGAGCTGGCGCACGCCTACGCGACGGCCGAGCGCGCCCAGCTGTGCTGGACGCTGGGCATCACCGAGCACCACAACGGCACGGACAACGTCCGGGCGCTCATCAACCTCTGCCTGCTCACCGGCCAGGTGGGACGGTACGGCGCCGGGGTGCAGCCACTGCGCGGGCAGAACAATGTGCAGGGCGGCGGCGACATGGGCGCCATCCCCAACCGGCTGCCCGGCTTCCAGGACATCCTCGACCCGGTGGCGCGGGGCAAGTTCGAGCGGACCTGGGACACCGTCATCCAGCCGCGCTACGGCATGACGCTGACGGAGATGTTCGAGGCGATGGAGAGCCGCGAGCTGCGCGCCGTGTACTGCATCGGCGAGAACCCGGCCCAGTCCGAGGCGGACAGCGAGCAGGCCATTCGCCGACTCGCCTCGCTCGATCACCTGGTGGTCCAGGACATCTTCCTCACCAAGACCGCCGAAATGGCGGACGTGGTGCTCCCGGCGACGGCCGCCTGGGCCGAGACGGAGGGCACGACGACCAACAGTGAGCGGCGCGTCCAGCGGGTACGGGCGGCCCTGCTGCCGCCGGGCGAGGCCCGCGAGGACATCGACATTCTCTGCGCGATGGCCGAACAGCTGGGCCACGACTGGAAGTTCGAGGACTCCGAGGCCGTCTGGAACGAACTGCGGGCACTGTCCCCCGACCACTACGGGATGACGTACGACCGGCTGGAGGAGCACCAGGGCCTGCAATGGCCGTGCCCCGACCCGGACATCCTCCCGTCGACCTTCCTGCACGCGCGTCTGTGGGAGACCGACCCGGCGGCGCGCGGCACGGCCGCCGCCTTCGGCCTCGTCGAGCACGACCCGCCGGTCGACCTGACAGACGACCAGTACCCACTGCGGCTGACCACAGGACGGCGGCTCGACTCGTACAACACCGGTGTGCAGAGCGGGAGTTTCGCCTCCCCGCTGCGGCGGGGCGAGTACATCGAGCTGTGCCCCGAGGACGCGGTCGCCTACGGGGTGGAGGTCGGCGAGGAGGTACGGGTCTCCTCGCGGCGGGGCAGCGTCACGGCGCCGGTGTGGGTCGACCCGGCTCTGCGGCCCGGTCTCGCCTTCATGACCATGCACTTTCCCGACGAGGTCGACACCAACCAGCTGACGATCGAGGCGAACTGCCCCATCGCCGGCACGGCCGAGTTCAAGGCCTCCGCGATACGGATCGAGAAGCTGGTGCCCGCATGGACCTGAGGTACACGGACGCCAAGCCGTCGGACGAGGAACGCGCGGCGGTGGACAGCCTGTTGGGGCCACCCGAGTCGGGCTGGGTGGGCGGCACCGATCGGACGGACCAGGATCTGCGCTGGGCGCGCGGCGGCGCGGCCCAGCGAAACCGGCGCGACCTGCTGCTGCCCGCCCTGCACGCCGTCAACGACCGCGTCGGCTGGCTCAGCGAGGGCGCGCTCGACTACATCTGCAAACGGCTGACCGTGCCGCCCGCGGAGGCGTACGGGGTGGCGACCTTCTACGCGATGTTCTCGGTGAAGCCCCGCCCGGCGAAGGTCCTGCACGTCTGCACGGACCTGGCGTGCGCCGCGCGCGGCTCGGCGGAGCTGTGCGCGGGCCTGGCGGAGCGGATGGGCCCGGCGGGCGCGGCGTCGGAGGGCGTGGTGTGGCAGCCGAGCCCGTGCCTGGGCCTGTGCGAACGGGCCCCGGCGGCGCTGGTGTTGCGGGCGGGCATCCCAGCCTGTCGAGGGGGCCCCTCCCATGCCCTTAAGGCAATGGGGGAGTTTGAGGACCGGGGTCTGGGGCGGAGCCCCCACGCGGCGGAGCCGCACATGTCACAGCCGGGAAGGGGCGGGTCGGGGAACAAGCCCGCCGCAGGCGCCCACCAGACCGCAGCCGTCATCGCCCCCGCCACCCCGACGCCGTCGCACTGGCCGCCACCGCCCCGGAATCCGCCCCCGCAGAACCACCGGCCACCACCGCCGTCCCCCAGGCGGGCGACCCCGGCCTGGTCCTCCTGCGCAGAATCGGCGTGGTCGACCCGGCCTCCCTCGACGACTACCGGGCGGCCGGCGGCTACACCGCCCTGCGCCGCGCCTTCGCCATCGGCCCCGCCCGGGTGATCCGCGAGGTCCTGGACGCCGGCCTGGTGGGGCGCGGCGGGGCCGCCTTCCCCACCGGCCGCAAGTGGGACGCCACCGCCCGCCAGCCCGACCACCCGCACTACCTGGTCTGCAACGCCGACGAAAGCGAGCCGGGCACCTTCAAGGACCGGGTCCTGATGGAGGGCGACCCGTACGCGCTCATCGAGGCGATGACCATCGCCGGGTACGCGACCGGCGCCCACCGGGGTTACCTCTACCTGCGTGGGGAGTACCCGCGGGCGTACGAGCGCCTGACGCACGCCATCGCCCAGGCCACCGTGCGCGGCCTGCTTGGCCCGGACGTCCTCGGGCAGGGCTACGCGTTCGACATCGAGATCCGGCGCGGTGCGGGCGCGTACATCTGCGGCGAGGAGACCGCGATCTTCAACTCGATCGAGGGGCAGCGCGGGGAGCCCCGCTCCAAGCCGCCGTTCCCGGTGGAGAAGGGCCTGTTCGGCAAGCCGACCGCCGTCAACAACGTCGAGACGCTGGTCAATGTCCTGCCGATCCTCACCGAAGGCGCGGCGGCCTACGCACGCACCGGCACCGAGGCGTCCACCGGCACCAAGCTGTTCTGCGTCTCGGGACAGGTCGACCGGCCCGGGATCTACGAGCTGCCGTTCGGGGCGAACCTCCGCGAGCTGCTCGCTCTGGCGGGCCCGCCGCGCAATCTACGGGCCGTGCTGCTCGGCGGCGCAGCGGGCGGCTTCGTACGCCCCGACGAGCTGGACATCCCGCTCACCTTCGAGGGCACGCGCGCCGCGGGCGCCACCCTCGGCTCGGGGGTGGTCCTGGTCCTGGACGACACCGACGACCTGCCCCGAGTGCTCCTGCGCATCGCGGAGTTCTTCCGGGACGAGTCGTGCGGCCAGTGCGTGCCCTGCCGGGTCGGGACCGTACGGCAGGAGGAGGCGCTGCAACGGATCAAGGACCGTACGGGCGCGGCTGCCGCCGGTGACATCGCGCTGCTGCGCGAGGTGGGAGGCGCCATGCGGGACGCCTCGATCTGCGGTCTGGGGCAGACCGCGTGGAATGCCGTGGAGTCGGCCATCGACCGTCTGGGAGTGTACAAATGACCGCGATCGATCTTCAACTACCGCGCAGGCTAGTCGAGTTCACTCTCGACGAGACTCCGGTCAGGGCCCCGGAGGGCTCCACGATCCTGGACGCCTGCAAGGCGGCGGGCAAGGACATCCCGACCCTGTGCCACGGCGACACCCTCACCCCGAAGAACGCCTGCCGGCTGTGCGTCGTGGAGGTCGAGGGGGCCCGTACGCTCGCCCCGGCCTGCTCACGGCTGGCCGAGCCGGGCATGGAGGTGCGTACGGACACCGAGCGCGCCCGGCACAGCCGGAAGATCGTCCTTGAGCTGCTCGCCTCGTCGACCGATCTGTCCACCACACCGCGCGCCGCCGAATGGATCAAGGAGTACGAGGCGAAACCGGACCGCTTCGGCCCGGACGCGGCCCGCGTCAACGAGGAACCGAAGATCGACAACGAGCTGTACGTCCGCGACCTCGACAAGTGCATCCTCTGCTACAAGTGCGTGGACGCGTGCGGCGAGCAGTGGCAGAACACCCTTCGCCATCGCCGTCTCGGGCCGCGGCTTCGACTCCCGTATCTCCGTCGAGAACGACGGACCGCTCACCGAGTCGGCGTGTGTGTACTGCGGCAACTGCATCGAGGTGTGCCCCACGGGCGCGCTGAGCTTCAAGTCGGAGTTCGACATGCGCGCGGCGGGGACCTGGGACGAGCCGGCCCAGACCGAGACGACGACCGTGTGCGCGTACTGCGGCGTCGGCTGCAACCTCACTCTGCACGTGCAGGACAATGAGATCGTCAAGGTCACCTCGCCGCACGACAACCCGGTGACCCACGGCAATCTGTGCATCAAGGGCCGATTCGGCTACCAGCACGTACAGCAGCGCTGATCGCGGAGTACTGCTCGTGAAGCAACCGATCGTGAAGAAGTGGGACGGATCATCATGGGACGGGTCACCGAGCGCCGCCGCGTCATCCGGGTCAGGGACGGGGTCGTCAGCACCCGCCCGGACACTCTGGTCGCCGAGGAGCCACTGGAGATCCGGCTGAACGGCAAGGCGCTGGCCATCACCATGCGCACACCGGGTGACGACTTCGCGCTCGCCACCGGCTTCCTCGTCAGCGAGGGCGTGATCGGCGCCGCGTCGGACGTGCGGAGCGTCGTCTACTGTGCGGGGGCGACGGCCGACGGTGTGAACACGTACAACGTCGTCGATGTGCGGCTGGCGGACGGCGTCGAGGTCCCGGACATCACGCTGGAGCGCAACGTCTACACGACGTCGTCGTGCGGGCTGTGCGGCAAGGCGAGCCTGGACGCCGTACGCACCACCACCCGCTTCCCGATCGCCGATACTCCCCCGGTCCGGGTCACACCCGAGCTGCTCGCCGGCCTCCCCGACCGGTTGCGGGCGGCGCAGCGGGTGTTCGACAGGACCGGGGGTCTGCACGCGGCGGCACTCTTCTCCGAGGAGGGCGAGCTGGTCGATATCCGGGAGGACGTCGGCCGGCACAACGCGGTCGACAAGCTCGTCGGCCGCGCCCACCGCGACGGGCGCCTGCCATTGTCGCGGGCGGTGCTTCTCGTGTCGGGGCGGGCGTCCTTCGAGCTCGCGCAGAAGGCGGTGATGGCGGGGATTCCGGTGCTCGCGGCGGTCTCCGCGCCGTCGTCGCTCGCGGTCGACCTGGCCGTCGAGACCGGTCTGACGCTGGTCGGTTTCCTGCGCGGGCCGAACATGAACGTGTACGCGGGTGATGCGCGGATCGCCCTGCACTCCGGGGTGTGACGCGCCCCGCTGCACGGGAGAACGGCCCGGCCGGCGGGGAGCGCCCCCTGCGCCGGCCGGGTCACTTCCGTACGGCGGGTCACTTGCGTGTGCGGGAGGTGGGTGCGGGTCGGTGGCCAAAGAATACAGCCCGTCCGGCGTTTGAGGACCGGGGCCTGGGGCGGAGCCCCAGTTCGGGAAGGGGCGGGTAGGGGAAAGCCCCGCGCAGCGGCACCCGCACCCCGCCCACCCTCCCCCACTCGCTCAGCGCCGGCGCCCCCGGCGGGTCGGGGACGGGGCCGGCTTCGGGGCCGGGATCAGCTGGAGCTCCAGCGTTGCCGGAGGGGCGGCCAGGCCGGGGCCGCCCGCCGCGACCCAGGCCAGGATGTCGTCCGTACAGTCGTCGTCCAGCGCCCAGCCGACCCACGCGGCCCGCCCACCCCGGCGCCGTCCCTCCGTGGACGGCTGGACCACCACCACGTTCGCCTGCCCGCACGGGCCGAGGCACTCGCTCGTCCGGACCAGCAGCCGCCCCTCGGACGCCGCAGCGGCCTCCCGCAGCCGACGGAGCTGGCCGTCGTGGTCGGTGCCGGGATGCTTGCCCGCGTCGCCGCAACAGCAGCCCCTGCACACGGTGAGGGCGCAGGGGCGGGGGCCGAAGGCACGTATCGCTGAGGTCACTTGGCGATCTTGCCAGCCGGGGGCCGTGCCCAGGCGGGCGATCCGGACCACCGGGGCGAGGAATTCGTCACGTTGGGTACCGGTGGTTCGGGCGGACAGCGGTACGGGCGAACAGTCCGATCCGCGCCTATCGGGCAGCTCCGACGCGTTCGCCCACGACCTCCGGCGTTTCATCCGTTTCAGCCGCCCCATCCTCCGGCAGCACATCCCGCGAGCGCCTCTTGGCGATCACCGCGCACACCATCAACTGCATCTGGTGGAAGAGCATCAGCGGCAGCACGGCCAGGCTCGCCTCCGCCCCGAACAGCACACTCGCCATGGGCAGCCCCGCCGACAGGGACTTCTTCGACCCGGCGAACTGGATCGCGACCCGGTCCCCCCGCCCGAAGCCGAGCCGCTTCGCCCCGTACCAGGTCACCGACAGCATCAGCGCCAGCAGCACCGCCTCCACTCCGAGCAGCGCCCCGAGTCGCTCCGGGCTCACCTGGTGCCAGACGCCCGCCGTGACGCCTTGGCTGAAGGCGGTGTAGACGACAAGCAGAATCGAGCCGCGGTCGACGTATCCGAGGACCTTCTTGTGCCGGGCCAGGAAACCCCCGATCCAGCGACGCAGCAGCTGCCCCGCGACAAAGGGCACAAGCAGCTGGACGACGATCCTCAGCAGCGAGCCCCCGGAGAAGCCTGCCGAACCAGCGCCGAGCAGCGCTGCCGCGAGGAGCGGGGTGAGGAAGATCCCGATGATGCTGGAGAAGGACCCCGCGCAGATCGCCGCCGGCACATTGCCGCGCGCCACGGAGGTGAAGGCGATCGAGGACTGGACCGTCGAAGGCACCAGGCACAGGAAGAGAAGCCCGGTGTAGAGCGGGGGTGTGAGGACGCCGGGAACCAGGCCTCGGGCCGCGAGCCCGAGCAGTGGGAAGAGCAGGAACGTACAGGCCAGGATGGTCAGATGGAGCCGCCAGTGCCGCAGCCCGTCCGTCACCTCGCGGGTGGAGAGGCGCGCCCCGTAGAGGAAGAACAGCACCGCGACCGCGCCGGTCGACGCACCGCCGGCAACCTCGGCCGCCGCGCCGGAGGCCGGCAGCACGAGACGTGCCGGTGGCCGCCAATCCGCACGTGAGCGGCGCGTACAGATTCCGTGGAGGTTTCCGCGCACCATACTTACTCCACAGTCAGGAGTGCGCCCGAGCCTTCCCCATTGTGGCCGATTTTCGCCCTGCCTCCCCGCGCTGACCTGTGCCAATACAGCGTTGGCCGGATTCCGCAACCCCCTGCCGCCGCCGGTCCCCTTGGGGTACCGTCACCGGCGCTGTGCGGAGCGCCACAAGGAGCAGGTCATTGCGCGAGTTCACTGTCCCACCCATGGCAGCGGCGCCTCAGGTCGGCGGACTTGCGGATGCCGTCTTCGATCACGCCGAGGAGGATCCGTACCACGTCATGCTCGGACGCAAGGGCGACGACGGGCACTGGCGGGACGTGACCGCGGTCGCGTTCCGCGACGAAGTGATGGCGCTCGCCAAGGGGCTGATCGCGCACGGTGTGCGGTTCGGCGACCGGGTCGCCATCATGTCGCGCACCCGTTACGAGTGGACGCTCTTCGACTTCGCCCTGTGGACGGTCGGCGCCCAGCCCGTGCCGGTCTATCCGAGCGCCTCCGTCGAGCAGGTCTTCTGGACGCTGTACGACGCCGGGGTGTCGGCCTGCATGGTCGAGCACGAGGACCATGCGATGACCATCGGCTCGGTGATCGACCGGCTGCCGCTGCTCAAGCGGCTGTGGCAGCTGGACGCGGGCGCGGAGGCGGAGCTGCTGGAGGCGGGCGCGCACATCGGCGACGACGTGGTGCACCGCCACCGGCGGGCGGTGACACCGGATTCGGTGGCCACCGTGATCTACACGTCGGGTACCACGGGCCGCCCCAAGGGCTGTGTGATCACGCACGCGAACTTCATGTTCGAGACGGACACCGCGATCGCCCGCTGGGAACCGCTGTTCAACTCCGGGTCGAGCGAAGAGGCGTCCACGCTGCTCTTCCTGCCGCTCGCGCACGTCTTCGGCCGGATGATCGAGGTGGCGGCCATCAGGGGACGGGTCAAGCTGGGCCATCAGCCCGTGCTGTCCGCGGACGTACTGCTGCCCGATCTGGCCGTGTTCCGGCCGACGTTCCTTCTCGCCGTGCCGTACATCTTCGAGAAGGTCTACCACGTGGCGCGGCGCAAGGCCGAGCTGGCAGGGAAGGCCGGAGCCTTCGACAAGGCGGTCGAGGTCGCAGTGCGGTACGCCGAGGCGTTGGAGCACCGGGCGTTCGGCACCGGGCCCGGACCCTCCGCCTCGCTGCGCCTGCAGCACCAGTTCTTCGACAAGGCGGTGTACGGAAAGGTCCGTGACGCCATCGGCGGGCGGGTGCGGCACGCCATGTCCGGGGGCTCCGCGATGGAGCGGCGGCTCGGCCTGTTCTTCGCGGGTGCGGGGGTGACGATCTACGAGGGGTACGGCCTGACGGAGACGACGGCCGCCGCCACCGCCAACCCGCCGGAGCGCACCCGCTACGGCACGGTCGGGCTGCCACTGCCCGGCACGACCGTGCACATCGCCGCCGACGGGGAGATCTGGCTGCACGGCGGCCAGGTGTTCGCGGGGTATCTGGGCGACCCCAAGTCCACCGACGCGGTGCTGCAAGACGGCTGGCTGGCCACCGGGGACATCGGCATGCTGGACGACGAGGGCTATCTGACGATCACCGGCCGGAAGAAGGAGATCCTGGTGACGTCGGGCGGCAAGAGTGTGTCGCCGGTCGGCCTGGAGGAGCGGGTGCGGGCGCATCCGCTGGTGGCCCAGTGCATCGTCGTCGGCAACGACCGGCCGTACATCGCTGCGCTCCTCACGCTGGACCTGGAGGCCGTCGAGCACTGGCTCCATATGCAGAACAGGGCGCCGCTCGCCCCCGCCGAGCTGGTGCGGGACGCTGATCTGGAGATGGAGGTCCGGCGTGCGGTGGTGGCCGCCAACGCGTCGGTCTCGCAGCCGGAGTCGATCCGCACATTCCGGATCCTGGCCCATCAGTTCAGCGAGGAGCACGGGCTGCTGACCCCCTCGCTCAAACTCAAGCGCAAGGCGATCGAGGCGGCGTACACGGCGGAGGTCAACGCCCTCTACTGCTGACGACCGCCGCACGAAACATTTCCGACCGCCTCGGGACTGCCGCCCTCTAACTGATCGTGACCCGGAGGATCTTGTCCGCGCCGGCCGGCTGGCCGCCGTTGCTGTCGGCGTTGGTGGTGGTGAGCCACAGCTGGTCCGCGCCCGGCACCTTGGTGACGGTGCGCAGGCGGCCGTACGTGCCGACGTAGTGCGCGCTCGCCGTACCGACGTTCTCGGTGTCACCGGTGATCAGAATCCGCCACAGCCGCTCGCCGCGCAGCGACGCCATGTAGATGCTGTTGCGGACGATGGCGATGCCGCTGGGTGACGCCTCTGACGTGTTCCAGGACTTCTTGGGGTTGGTCATCCCGGCCACGGTGCAGTCGCCCTCACAGGTCGGCCAGCCGTAGTTGCCACCCGGCTTGATCAGGTTGAGTTCGTCCTTGCGGGAGTCGCCGAACTCCGCTTCCCACAGGCGGCCGTTGCGGTCGAAGGCGAGGCCCTGCGGGTTGCGGTGGCCAAGGCTGTAGACGTGGTTGCCGAACGGGTTGCCAGGGGCCGCCTTCCCGTCGGTGGTCAGCCGGAGGACCTTGCCGTTGAGGGAGTTCTTGTCCTGCGCCAGGGGCTTGTCCTGCGCATCGCCCGTCGTCGCGTACAGGTAGCCGTCGGGGCCGAAGGCCAACCGTCCGCCGTTGTGGTACTTGTTCTTCTTGATGCCCTGAAGAATGATCTTGTAGCCGGTGAGCGAAGTACCGTCGTAGGTCATACGGGCGATGCGGTTGCCCTCGGACGCGGTGTGCATGAAGTAGACGTAACGGTTGGTGGCCCAGGCCGGGTCGGGCGCCACGCCCAGCAGGCCGCCCTCGCCACCGGTGGTCACCACGTTCGGCACGGTGCCGACCTGGGTCCTGGTCCCGGACGCGGTGGCCTTGAACACCCGGAAGCTGTCCCGCTCGGTGACCAGGGCGCTGCTGTTGTCGGGCATCCAGTGCGTGCCCCACGGGACCGTCCAGCCGCCGGAGACGGTGGTGACCCCGGACGGGACACCCCCGTCGTCGTTCACCTGGGCGGCGGACGGGCGGGCGGCCCGGTCCGCCGGCGCCGCCTGCGCCGCGTGCACGAGCCCGCCGCACAGGGAGACGGCCGCGAGGGCTGCCACGGTGGTACGTACGGCGGTGCGCCTGGTGCGACGCCCGCCGGTTTCGTTGGAAGTCACGGTGTGGGGGGTCAAGTCGTTCTCCTTCAGCTTCGGCTTCGGGCGTGACTGCGGTAGACGTACGGGCGCGGTTCGGCGCCGGTGGTGAGGGTGCGTACAAGCGCGTGGTCCGGGGAGAGGCCGCACGCCGGGTCGGTCCTCGTGGCGTCGCCGGTGAGGGCGTACGCCTGGCAGCGGCAGCCGCCGAAGTCCTCACCGCGGCGGGGGCAGCCGCCGCAGGTCTCGCTCATCCACCCGGTGCCCCGGTAGCGGTTGAAGGCCTCGGAGTGGTCCCAGATCCACTCCAGGGTGTGCTCGCGGACGCTGGGCGCTTCGAGTCCGGGCAGCGTGGCCGCGGCCGGGCAGGGCAGGACGCTGCCGTCGGGGGTGACGGCGAGCGAGACCGCGCCCCAACCCCCCATACAGGCCTTGGCCGTTCCGTCGAAGTGGTCGGGGACCACCCACACCAGCTCGGGACTGCCGCCGAGCCGCTCCCGCCAGGACTCCACGGCGGTACGGGCCCGCTCCAACTGGCCCGGGGTGGGCATCAGCGTGTCGCGGTTGAGCAGCGCCCAGCCGTAGTACTGGGCGTTGGCCAGCTCGATCCGCTCGACGCCCCAGGAGAGGCCGAGTTCCACCAGGGAGTCGATCGCGTCGAGATTCGCCCGGTGGAGTACGGCGTTGAGCCCCAGCGGCAGACCCGCTTCCCGTACGAGGGCCGCCGCCCGCTCCTTGTCGGCGAAGGCGGAGCGGCGTCCGGCGATGCGGTCGGATTCCGCCGGACGTGCGTGCTGCACGGACAGTTGGACACTGCGCAGCCCTGCGTCGACAAGGGCGGCCAGCCGGTCGGCGTCCAGGCCGCTGCCGCTGGTGACCAGCTGGGTGTAGATACCGGCCCGGGAGGCCGCCGCGGTGATTTCCACCAGGTCGGGCCGCAACAGGGGTTCGCCGCCGGAGAGATGGGTCTGTACGACGCCGAGCCGCGCCGCCTGACCCATCACGTCCACCCATTGCGCGGTCGTCAACTCACCTGACTTCTTTGCCAGTTCGAGCGGGTTGGAGCAGTACGGACAACGCAGCGGACAGGCATGGGTGAGCTCGGCGAGCATCGCCCAGGGACGCGGAATGCCCTGCGCCACCGGGGCGGTCATCGCAGCCACCCCTCTCCCCGCAACCGGTCCAGGAAGTCGGGGACTTCGTCGGCGACCGGCGCCCCGGGGAAGCGCTCAGCCAGTTCCTTGACGATCTCCGGGACGCCACGACTGCCGTCACACAGCCGCAGGATGGAGCCCGCGGGCCCGTGCAGGACGACGACCCGCTCCGGGAGCAGCAGCAGATCCGTATCGCGTACGTCGTCGTGGCGCAGCATCGCCGAGCCGACGAGGGCGGGGTGCCAGCTCATGGACCCTCACCCGCCGCCACCGCGTCGAGGAGCGACCACAGCACATCGCATTTGAAGGCGAGCGCGGCGACGGCCTGCTCCTGTTCCCGCCTGGTCCCTGCCCACCGCAGGACCAGCGCCAGCGCCTCCTCGCTGTCCCTGCCTCCCTGGGGGACCCGGTCGCGGAAGTAGGCGAGCCCGTCGGGGGCGATCCATCGGTAGTGGCGCTCGAAGGCCTCGATGCGGGTGCGCATCAGAGTGGGGGCCGAGAGCTCGGTGAGGGAGGCGGCGACGGCTTCGAGGGCGGGGCGCAGCCGGCAGAAGTTGACGTATCCGTCGACCGCGAGCCGTACGCCGGGGAGCAGCCCCCGGCCTGCGACGATCCCCGCCCGGTCGAGCCCGGCGGCCTCGCCGAGCCGCAGCCACCGCTCGATGCCGCCTTCGCCCTCGCGCAGCCCGTCGTGGTCCTGGATGCGGCGCACCCAGGTGCGGCGCAGCTCGGGCGTGTCGAGTTTGGCCAGGATCAGGGCGTCCTTGACGGGGATGTTGCGCTGGTAGTGGAAGCGGTTGGCGATCCAGCGGCGCAGCTCGTCGGGGCTGAGGTCGCCGGTGTGCATGCGGACGTTGAAGGGGTGCCGGTCGTGGTAGCGGTCGTGGCCGACCGCGCGGAGCCGTTCCTCCAGCTCCACGGGTGTCCAGGGGCGGTCGGGCGCCGTTCGCGGCGGCGCGGTGGTGCTCACAGTTCGATCACCGTCTTGTCGGCTGCCACTTCGAGGTTCCATTCGGCGAGCTGCTTGTGCTGCGGCGCCTCGGGGTCCACGAGCGGATTGGTGTTGTTGAGGTGGGTGTAGAGGCACCGGGCCGCGAGCGGCGCCAGGCGCCGGGCCGTGCCGTCGGGTCCGTCGATCGGCAGGTGCCCCATGCCGGTCGCGGTGCGCTGCGATATCCCGGTCCTGATGGGCTCGTCCTCGTCCCAGAAGGTGCCGTCGATGATCACGCAGTCGGCCTCGTCCACCGCCTCCTGGAGCGCGTCCGGCCAGACGCCGAGGGCCGGGGCGTAGACGGCGGTGGTGTGGTTCGTACGGTCGTGCAGGCGCAGGGCGACGACCCAGGTGTCGGCGTCCGGGCCGGTGCCGACGGCGTACCGCGGCCGTTTGGCGGAAAGGGGTACGGCACTTATTTCGAGGTCCGATTCCGCCTCGGCGTCGAGGGGCTGCGGGTCGGGGGTCAGGTCCCGCCAGCGCACGGTCGTGTAGGGG
This sequence comes from Streptomyces changchenzhani, assembly GCF_039766235.1. Lineage (NCBI taxonomy): Bacteria > Bacillati > Actinomycetota > Actinomycetes > Kitasatosporales > Streptomycetaceae > Streptomyces > Streptomyces changchenzhani. Next base: position 245,754 of record NZ_JBDHNH010000010.1, read on the forward strand.
GCGAGTACGGCGCCGAGCCGCAGTTGGTCGAGCAGGGCGCCGCGCACCGGCGCGGTGGCGACGATCTGCAGATCGTCGGCCTCACGCAGGCGTGCGATGCCGAGGGTGTGGTCGAGTTCGGCGTCGGTGAGAACCACCCCGGCCAGCGGGGTCTGCCGTGCGGCGGGTCCGGGGTGCAGAGCCGGGCAGTCCTCGACCTGGTCGCCCAGGTCGGGGGTGGCGTTGACGAGGTACCAGCGGCCTTCGGCCGCGCGGACGGCGAGTGAGGCATGGCGGCGGCGCAGGTGTGGGCGGGCGCGTGCCCCGGCACAGCCGGGGCACGCGCAGTTCCACTGGGGTATGCCGCCGCCCGCCGCGGTGCCGAGCACCTGCAGCTGCATTGCGGCGGAACTATCGGGTGCTGAGCGAGTAGGCGGTGACCTCAAGTGCGGTCTCGACGACCGTGTACTGAGGGGTCTGCCAGGCCGTCTCCGACAAGAGTGCCGTCAGAGTGCGGTCACTGCGCTCCGATGTTTCCTGATTGTCCTTCATGAGCCGTACCAACTTTCCTGAGGAGTGGGGGATTTCAGGAGTGAGCGGGGTGGGGCTGGGTGGGGCTGGGTGGGACCGGATGGTAATGGGTGGGGTGGGTGGGGGTGATGTGCACTGAGAACCCACACAGAACCCACATCAGTTCACATGAGTGTCCGTGGTTCAGCAACATGCTCCAGATTCGCGGCACGACGGGACGCGGTCAATGGCCCGGACCAATAACATCGGAGCCGTATTGAGCCAATCGTTCCGCTCTTCCCGGGAATGCGTAGGGCCTGGTGATCGTTGACCATGGGAGTACCAAACCGACGACGTAAGGAGTCGACTCCTCGTGAGCAACGTCCCCTCAATCACCCTGAACAACGGCGTCGAGATGCCGCAGCTCGGCTTCGGTGTCTGGCAGGTGCCGGACGACGAGGCCGCGGCAACCGTTCGCACAGCGATCGACTCCGGGTACCGGAGCATCGACACGGCTGCGATCTACGACAACGAGACGGGCACCGGCCGGGCCGTCGCCGACTCGGGAGTCCCGCGCGACGAGCTCTTCGTCACCACAAAGCTGTGGAACGAAAACCAGGGTTACGACTCCACTCTGCGCGCCTTCGACGAATCGCTGGCCAAGCTCGGCCTGGACCATGTCGATCTGTATCTGATCCACTGGCCGGCGCCGGCCCAGGACAAGTATGTGGACACGTACAAGGCCTTCGAGAAGATCCACGCGGACGGCCGCGCCAGGGCCATCGGTGTCTCCAACTTCCATCCGGAGCACCTGGAGCGGCTGATCGGCGAGACCTCGATCGTCCCCGCGGTGAACCAGATCGAGCTGCACCCGCAGCTTCAGCAGGAGACCTCCCGCGCCTTCCACGCCAAGCACTCCATCGCCACCGAGGCATGGTCGCCGCTCGGCTCGGGCAAGGGCCTGCTTGAGGTCCCGACCGTCGTCGCCGTCGCCCGCAAGCACGGCAAGAGCCCGGCCCAGGTGGTCCTGCGCTGGCACCTGCAAATCGGCAACGTGGTGATTCCGAAGTCCGTGACGCCGTCGCGGATCAAGGAGAACATCGACGTATTCGACTTCGAGCTCGACAGTGACGATCTGGCGGCCTTTGCCGCTCTCGACGAGGGCAAGCGCCTGGGCTTCGACCCGGCGAACTTCGGCTGACCCCGGCCGGCCGAAGCATGACGCCGCCGCACGGCCGGGACGTGCGGCGGCGCGGTCGTTTTCGCCGGTGTCCGCCCGGCCGATGCCCGCTCCCCCTTGACTTTCGCCGGCCCGTTCCACCGAACGGAGCAGCGCCGGAGCCCGCCGGGACACGCCCCGAGCGGCCGCCACGACAGTGACCAGAACATGCCCGGGACATGCCCGGGAAAGGCTCAGCCGCGGCTCCCGGGCGGGGGAAGCACCCGGCTCGTCACGCGTAGAGGCCCAGGTAGTGGATCCGCACCCGCAGGCCTCCGGTAGCGTCGCACTATGAGCCATCCCCATCCCGAGCTAAAAGCCGCCCCACCCCTGCCCGCCGGAGGGCTCAGGATCGTCGCCCTCGGCGGTCTGGGTGAGATCGGCCGCAATATGACGGTTTTCGAGCACTCCGGCAAGCTACTGATCGTCGACTGCGGCGTGCTGTTCCCCGAAGAGACCCAACCCGGCGTGGATGTGATCCTGCCGGACTTCACCTCGATCCGGGACCGACTGGACGATGTCCTGGCCGTGGTGCTGACCCATGGCCACGAGGACCACATCGGCGCCGTGCCGTATCTGCTGCGCGAGCGGGCCGACATTCCCATCGTCGGCTCGAAGCTGACGCTGGCGTTCCTGGAGGCCAAGCTCAAGGAGCACGGCATCCGCCCGCGCACCGTACGGGTCCGCGAGGGCGACCGGCGGAGCTACGGCCCCTTCGACTGCGAGTTCGTGGCGGTCAACCACTCCATCCCGGACAGCCTCGCGGTGGCGATCCGTACGAGCGCCGGGATGGTGCTGCACACCGGTGACTTCAAGATGGACCAGTTCCCCCTTGACGACCGCATCACCGACCTGCGCGCCTTCGCCCGACTCGGCGAGGAGGGCGTCGACATGTTCCTCACCGACTCCACCAACGCCGAGGTCCCGGGCTTCACCACCTCCGAGCGCGAGCTGAACCCGGCGATCGAGCAGGTTCTGCGCACCGCGCCCCGGCGCGTCATCGTCTCCAGCTTCGCCAGCCATGTGCACCGCATCCAGCAAGTGCTGGACGCCTCGCACCAGCACGGCCGCAAGGTCGCCTTCGTGGGCAGATCGATGGTCCGCAACATGGGCATCGCCCGTGACCTCGGCTATCTGAAGGTTCCGTCCGGGCTGGTCGTCAGCCTCAAGGAACTGGAGAAGCTCCCGGACCACAAGATCACTCTGGTGTGCACGGGCTCGCAGGGCGAGCCGATGGCCGCGCTCTCGCGCATGGCCAACCGCGACCACGTGATCCGCATCGGCAAGGGCGACACGGTCCTGCTCGCCAGCTCCCTTATCCCGGGCAACGAGAACGCCATCTACCGGGTGATCAACGGCCTGACCAGGTGGGGCGCGAACGTCGTCCACAAGGGCAACGCCAAGGTGCACGTCTCGGGGCACGCCAGTGCCGGCGAGCTCGTGTACTGCTACAACATCGTCAAGCCCAAGCACGTCATGCCCGTGCACGGCGAGTGGCGCCACCTGCGGGCCAACGCCGATCTTGCCATCCGGACCGGCGTCGAGCCCGACCGGGTGATCATCGCCGAGGACGGTGTGGTCGTCGACCTCGTCAACGGACGGGCCTCGATCACCGGCAAGGTGCCCGCGGGCAACGTGTACGTGGACGGCATGACGGTCGGTGGCGCCACCGAGGCGTCCTTGAAGGACCGTGTCACCCTCGCGGAGGAGGGTGTCATCACGGTGGTGGCGATCGTCGACGCCGACACGGGCGCCCTCGCCGAGGCTCCCGACTTCCTGGCTCGCGGTTTCGTCCATGACGACACCACCTTCGAGCCGGTGATCCCCGTGATCGAGAAGACGCTGGCGACGGCGGCCAAGGAAGGTGTGGGCGACGCGCGTCAGCTGGAGCAGCTCATCAGCCGCGCCGTGGGGTCCTGGGCCTTCAGGACACACCGCCGCAAGCCCCTCATCATCCCGGTCATCATCGACGCCTGAGCCGCCGTACAGGTGGCAACGGAGTTGTACGGAAACGGGTGGCCGACGGTGGAGAAGCCGACGGTGGAGAAGAGGAGCGGATGAGCGCGCGTTTCGAGGAAATCGACTATTCCCCGACGGCCATGGGAGACATCAGCCTGCGGCGTCGGCGCGATCCGGTGTCGGGCCAGGACCTGTACGAGGTCAAGCTCGGTGACGAGTTCCTCATGTCCAGCCTCTTCACCACGGGAGAGATCGAGCTCGCGCGACTCGGCCTGGCGAAACTGCCGGGCGACGGGCTGGACATCGTCGTGGGCGGGCTCGGCCTCGGCTACACCGCCCAGGCGGTTCTCGACGACTCACGGGTGCGCTCGCTCATCGTGGTCGACGCGCTCGGCGAAGTGATCGGGTGGCACCAGCGGGGTCTAGTGCCTTTGGGCGCCCAGCTGTCATCGGATGCCCGCTGCCGTCTGGTCCAGGGCGATTTCTTCGCGATGGCCGGCGACGCCCACGGCTGGGATCCCGAGGCGGCCGACCGCCGCTTCCACGGCATCTTCCTGGACGTCGACCACGCGCCGGACCATGTCCTGCACCCCAGCCACGCGGCGCTCTATCTGCCGGCGGGGCTGCGCGGGCTCGCGGACCGACTCCACCCCGACGGGGTCTTCGCCCTGTGGTCGAACGACCCGCCGGACGAGCGGTTCCTCGCCGTGCTCGCGGAGGTCTTCACGGACTCCGAGGCGCACGTCGTCGACTTCGACAATCCGCTGCAGGGCGGCCGGGCCACCAACACGGTCTACGTCGCGAGGAAGTGACCGGGACAGCGCAATGAGCGGGGCACACGCGTTCCGCGGACGGGCTCAACGATGACGACGGCGCCACCTGGCTCGGGCCGGGTGGCGCCGTCGCATCACGTTGTCATATCTACGCTGGTCCGGGCCGCTTCCGACGCGCGCCCGACGCGAGTCGCTGTTCACCCCACCGCCATACGCCGGGCCCGTGGCCCCGTCCATGGCCGCCAGGTACGTATCACGAGGTACGTATCACCAGGTACGTTTCAGGTCCGGCCGGCGACTGGCAGAGTGGCGCCATGGACCTCGTCAGCCTGAAGGAGCAAGGAAGATGAACGGGGACGCCCAGAGACCGCAGGCCGTGCGGGAGGGCCCGTACCGGCTGCGCAATGTCGGCAGCGGGCTGCTCCTGGAGGTGTACGGCGGCGCCAAGGGCAGTGGGGCCAACGTCCAGCAGGGCAAGGAGAGCGGCGCCCCGGCGCAGCAGTGGCTGATCAGCGCCGTGCACAGCGGCGGCGGCCTCTACCACCTGGTGAACGCCGCGAGCGAGAAGCGGCTCGATGTGGCCGGGGCGTCGACGGAGAACGGGGCCAACGTCCAGCAGTGGAAGGCCAATAACTTCGGCGCCCAGGAGTGGGTGATCGAGCAGCACCTGGACGCCCCGGGCACGGTCACGCTGATCAGCTGGGTGAGCGGGCTGTTGCTTGAGGTCGCCGACGGCAGCATGGACGACGGCGCGAATGTGCGGCAGTGGGAGGACACCGACTCCCCCGGCCAGTGGTGGCAGTTGGAGCCGGTGCTCGGCGACACTCCCTAAGCGGTCGCAGCGGTCAGCCGCGGCGGGCGACATGCACCGTGCGTGCGGTCAGCAGGAACAGGTCGGGGCGCTGTTGCAGCCCTGCCGGATCCGCCGGGTCGAGAAGCCGGTCGAGTGTGGTGATGTCGTCGGCCGCCAGCACGTCGGCGAGCTTGTCCCGCTGCCGGGCGAAGGTGTCGACGACCTGCTCGCGCGCCTCACCGGTGAGCGGGGCCGCGAGGTCGAGCAGGAAGGAACGGGGGCCGGCCGGCGTCAGCCCGGCGGCGGCCAGCAGCGCGCTCCAGTCCTCGATCTCCTGCTTCACGCCGGGCAGTTCGGCCCGCATCCGCGCGAACCAGTCCGACGTGACGGCCTCGATGCGCGCCTCCAGGCCCGGCCTGCCGATGCCGATGTCGCGCGGCAGACGGCGCGGCGGCAGCCCGCCCTCGACCAGGGCGACCAGGCCGCCGGGGCGCAGCAGCCGGGCGAAGTCGGTGAGCGCCGCGCGCTGGTCCCCGACGTGGTGCAGGGTGTTGGCGGCCCAGACGACGTCGGCCTCACCCAACGCGCCGAGCCCGTCCGCGAGTTCCGCTTCGTGGGTACGTACCCGATCCCCCAGACCGGCTCGTTCGGCCCGTGCCCGGGTGCGCTCCAGGAGGGTCGGGGTGCCGTCCACCGCGACCACCTCGGCCTCCGGGAAGGCTTCGGCCAGCAGACAGGTGATTACCCCGGGGCCGCTGCCGAGGTCGAGGACGCGGCGTACTCCGCGAGGCTCCTGGAAGCGCTCGGCGATCCAGGCCGCGGCCTGCTCGTACACCGGGCGGTGCACCTCGGCCTCCCGCTCCAGGTGGGCGCTCATCGCGTCCCAGTCCATGGTGGCGTGGTCGTGGTCATGACCGTGCTGGTGGACGTTGTCGTGACCGGGCTCGTGATCGGGCTCGTGATCGTGGTGAGGGCTCATGTCCACAGCGTCCCGCCGCAGGGCTGATTCGGCAAACTTATTTGCCACTCCCGCAAAAAGTACCAAGCGCGCTCAGGGGAATGAGCGGTGCTCCTGCGGGCTGATGCCCCGGACCCGCTTGAAGGCGGCGCTCAGCGCGAAGGAACCGCTGTAGCCGACCTGACGCGCCACCGCACCCACCGTGGCGTCCGTCTCCCGCAGCAGATCCGCGGCGAGCCCGAGCCGCCACCCCGTGAGGTAGGCCATCGGGGGCTCCCCCACCAGCTCGGTGAAGCGCCGGGCAAGTCCGGCCCGCGAGACACCCGCCTTCGCCGCGAGCGAGGCCACCGTCCAGGAGTGGGCGGGGTCGTCCTGCATCAGCCGCAGCGCCTGCCCGACGACGGGGTCGGCCATCGCCAGGTACCAGGCCGGAGCCTCGGCCTGCGGCCGGGAGAACCACGACCGCAGGGTGACGATCAGCAACAGGTCGAGCAGCCGGTCCAGCATCACGCTCTGGCCCGGCTCGTCCCTGCTGATCTCCTCGTCGAGCACCGGCATCAGCGGGCAGTTCCACTCGTCGGCCGCCAGGAACACCAGGGGCGGCAGTGCGGCGAGCAGCCGCCCGCTGACCTCCCCTGCCATCTGGTAGGTGCCGATCAGGATGGACGCGGCGCCGTCCGGGCTGTCGCCCCAGGTCCGTACGCCGAGATGCATCGCCTCGGCCAGCGGCTCCCCCTGGAGCGTGCTGCACGTCCCGCCGGGGCCGATCCGGGCCCGCGGCGGGCTCGCCGGGTCGTCGGCCCAGGTGTACGCGTCGGGGCCGCGCGCGATCGCGATGTCGCCGGGTCGCAGCAGCACCGGGTCACCGCCGTCGGGCAGCAACCAGGATTCGCCGCGCGTCATGCACATCAGGGTGAGCGGTGCCCGGTCCTCGACCCGTACCGCCCAGGGCGGGTTCATCACGGCCCGCATGAGGAAGGCTCCCCGGGCGCGCGGCCCGTCGAGGAGTCCAGCGAGTGCGTCCATGGCCTCAGCGTAGACGCACACGCCTGGACGTATACGCATGGAGTTGAGCCTCTGGAGCATGGCCCGTCCAGGCGTGGGCGCCGAAGCTTGAGGCATGACAGAGAACCTGAAGCAGCAAACGGTGTTGGTGACGAGCGGCACGGGCAAGACGGGCCGCCGGGTCGTCGAGCGGCTCGCCTCCCTGGGCGTGACGGTCAGGTCGGGGTCGCGCAAGGGAGCGGTGAAGTTCGACTGGGAGGACGAGTCGACCTGGGGTCCGGCGCTGCGGGGCGCGGACGCGGCGTATGTGGCGTACTACCCGGACCTGGCCGCCCCCGGCGCGACGGAAGCGGTGCGTGCGCTCGGGCGGATCGCGGTGGACAACGGGGTGCGGCGGCTGGTGCTGCTGTCCGGCCGGGGCGAGCCCGAGGCGGTTGCCGCCGAGAACGCACTGCGTGAGTGCGGCGCCGAACTGACCGTCGTACGCGGCAGTTTCTTCGCGCAGAACTTCAGCGAGGGCCCCATGGCCGAAGGCGTGCTCGCCGGCGAAGTGGCATTCCCCGCGGGCGATACGGCGGAGCCGTGGGTGCACGTGGACGATCTGGCCGATGTGGTGGTCGCCGCGCTGACGCAGGACGGGCACGCGGGGCTGGTGCACGAGCTGACCGGGCCGCGGCTGCTGACCTTCGCCGAAGTGGTGGCGGAGATCGCGAAGGCGACGGGGCGCGAGGTGCGGTACGTGCCGGTTACCGAACCGCAGTACGCGCAGCTGCTCCAGCAGTACGGGATGTCGGCGGCGGAGGCGGAGTGGCTGGCCGCGCTGTTCGGCACGCTGCTTGACGGGCACAACGCGGCGACGACGGACGGGGTGAAACGGGTGCTGGGCCGGGAGCCGAAGGACTTCACCGAGTTCGCCCGGGAGGCGACGGCCGCGGGCGACTGGACCGACCACGCGAGCTAGTGCGTTGGCCACGAACGTGTGCCGGGTCTGGTCATGCGGCCTTGGGGCGTGGGTGGCCCCAGCGTTGCTGGCGTTCGCTGCGGACCTTGGCGCGTTCGCGGCGCTGGGCGGCCAGGACGTCGGGGTGCCGCGCGTTGGCGTTGCGCCACCGCAGGTAGTCCTGGAGCTTGCGGGCGAGGACGGTGTGGTTGGGGTGGTTCGAGTTGGCCATGACGAAGTTGCGCAGGGGCCCGAACTGCGCCTCGATCGGGTTGGCCCACGACGCGCTCGTCGGCGTCAGGCACAACTCGACCTTGTTCTTCTTCGCCCAGGTCCGGATGGTCGGGGTCTTGTTCGCCGACAGGTTGTCCATGATCACGTAGACAGGGGCGCCGTCGGGGCGAGCGGCCCGGATCGACTTCAGCGCCGAGAGGCTGTGGTCACCGCCCTTGCGGCGGCGGGTCACTCCCCACAGCTGGTCGTCGCCCAGGGAATAGCAGCCGTGGAAGTACCGGATGCCGTGGGTGCGGTGATAGGTGGCCGGCAGCCGGTCCGGTTTCTTCTCCTGGGCCCAGCCGGAGCCGTGGCAGGGGCGGATCGACAGCGGGCCGAACTGGTCGAAGGCGAAACACCGGTCCGGGAAACGACTGGTCACGTGCTCGATGCGGTCGAGTTTGGTGTCCTTGTCGGGATCCTTGGACTCCTTCCAGGTGCGGGTCCGCTGGAAGGAGATCCCGTTCTCGCGCAAGATCTGCCGCAGCCGTTCCCGGCCGATCTTCACCGTCCTCACCCGGTTGCGGGCCAGGTAGTCGGTGAGCTTGCGAAGGCTCCAGTGCGTGAAGGGACGTCCCAGCGTGACCGGGCGGGTCCGGGCCGTCGCGATGATGAACTCGCGTTCGTCATCGCTGATCAGGCGGGGACGGCCTCCCGCCCACCGAGGGTCCAGCGCGGCCAGGCCCTCCTCGTTGAACGCGTGGATCACGTCCCGGACTGTGTCCTCGTGCGCGGCGACCAACTGCGCGATCGCCGTCACGGTGGTCCCCGACGCCGACGCCATGATGATCAGTGCCCGACGCACCCGCACGGACTCGTGGCGGCCCCGCCGAACGATCTGCTGCAGCCTCTGCCCCTCTTGATCAGTCAACCGTCGCGCCCTGACCGGCTCTGCCATCTGCGACCTCACTCATCCTCAACAACAACTACGTTGCATCCAGAGTGAAGCCGACCGACCCCAGCACCCTAAACATCGATCAGCGTGTCGCCAGACCCGGCGAACGTTCGTGGCCAACGCACTAGCGAGTGCGGGGAGGGGGTCGCTTCGTAGGATCGACCCTGAGAACGGGGACAGCGACCGGCCGGGCGCCGCCCGCAGAGACCGAACAGCTGCTGTACGACGCGCAGGCGCAGGGTGACAGGAAAGCGGAGCTCGACCCGCTCTCCCGCAGTCGGCTGTACGTACCGCACCGAGTCCGGGCGCCCGCCGTCCCCGCGCGCGGAGGGGCGGGCGCCCGGCCGGTCAGCTCGCCCCGTGTCCGGGTGCGATCTCCTCCACGCGGCGGGCCAATTCGAGGTCCAGCGCGGTGACCGCGCCTCCCGCACTGTGCGTGTTCACGGTCAGGGCGACGGTGTTGTAGCCGAGGGTCAGTTCGGAGTGGTGGTTCAACTCCTCCTGGATTTGGGCGACATGGACGACCAGTGCGGTCGCCGCGAAGTGCGTGCCGAGCCGGTAGGTACGGGCGATCGTGTCGTCGCCCAGCGACCAGCCGGGCAGTTCGCGGAGCCGATCCTCGATCTCCTTCTGCGACAGCGGCTCATCGGTCATGGCGGACTCCCTCCGTGATGGTGTTGCGGTGCGCCGGTGTTGTGGTGCCGGACAGCCTCCCACTTTCCGGCCCGGTAGGACGCCGACGCGCTGCCACGGATGCGCGCCGACGGCGGCGTCCGCGTACCGTTCCCGTATGACGACTACCTCGGCCGACCAGGGTGTGGGGCCACTGCTGCGGGGCTGGCGCGGGCATCGGCGGATCACCCAGCTGGAGTTGGCTCTGCGCGCCGACTCGTCGGCCCGGCACATCAGCTTCATCGAGACGGGCAGGTCCCGTCCCGGTGAGGAGCTGCTGCTGCGGCTCGCCGAGCACCTCGATGTTCCCGTGCGTGAACGCAACGCCCTTCTCCTGGCGGCCGGTTACGCCCCTCGGTTCGCCGCGACCCCGCTCGATGACCCGGCGATGGGCGCCGTGCGCCAGGGCATCGAGCAGCTCCTGCGGGGCTACGAGCCGTACCCCGCGCTCGTCGTCGACGCCTCGTACACCGTGGTGGCGGCGAATCGCGGCATCATGATGCTCCTGGCCGGTGTCCCCGAGCGGCTCCTCGTCCCGCCGCTGAACGCGATGCGGCTGACCCTGCACCCGGAGGGCCTGGCGCCGAGCATCCGCAATCTGCCGGAGTGGCGCGGGCACCTGCTGACCCAGATGGAGCGCCAGATCGCCCTGGTCAGGTCGGACGCGCTGCGCGCGGTGTACGACGAGGTGGCCGCCTATCCCCTGCCGGAGCGCGCCGACGGCGCCCGGTACCGCGAGCCCGACCCGACCGACCCGCCGTACCCCTACTTCGCACTGCCGCTCCAGGTCGAGCACGACGGGCAGGTGCTGTCGTTCATCTCGTCCGTCTCGACCTTCAACACGCCGCTGGACGTGACGGTCGCCGAGCTGGCCATCGAGACGCTCCTCCCGGCCGACCCGGCGACCGTCAAATACCTCCAGTCGACGGCTGCGTAGCGCTCATGCCCTGGCGCGCAGCGCCAGGTACTGGATCGCGGCGAAGCCCGCCACGAGCGCGGCCTGCACCGGGATCCAGACCGTGCCCACCGCTGTCGGCGAGAGCCAGAGGACGAGCGATACGAGGCTGGCGACGACCCACGCCACATTGACCTCGACGACGGTCTTCACGGCGAAGGCCGGCGGCTGCGGGCGCGAGGCGAGGTAGCCGACGTACCCGCCGAACAGCACCAGGAGGACGCCGAGCCCGAGCAGCAGGGTGGACCCGACCCCGAGGAACTTGCCGACGGGGCCGGAGGCGGCGACGTACACCAGCCCGTTGCCGGTGGTGACCACGGCGTCGATGGCGAGGAAGCGACGCAGCGTCGTCTGCGGCTCGGTGGTCCTCGACAGGGCGGTGAGCAGGGTTGCGGACATGACGAATCAGCCTCCATCGAGGTCGTACGCGCAATGGGCCCGAACCCCGGACGGAGTACGCCGCCCGGGGCCCGGTGGTGACCACGATGCCGTTCCGCACGGGGAGCGTCGATTACCTCCCGAGTAATGGAGCGGGGCGAGGCCGGGACTGAAGCAGGGCGAACCGGGACTGCAGCAGGCCGCTTTCAGCCTCACTTCAAGCCACCGGTCACTCGCGTCCCACCAGGTCGACTACGGTTCACCGTGTGTGTGATCGTGGTCGCAGAGTGTTGATGGCGCTGATGGTGGCGCTGCTTGCCGCGTACTTCTGTACGGCGGCCGGCTCACCCACGCATGTGCACCGGCTGTCCCACACCACCACGGCGGTTCAGCACACGGCGGAGCCGGTTCACGCGCCCGCCGCGCCCGCGCCGCACCAGCCCGGCGACCACTGTTCGCGCGAGCGGGGCTCCGGCCCCTGGGCGGGCCCCGACCGTCTCCCGGCCACGGAAGCGGCCCCGGAGCACCCGGCCGACACGCGGAGCGCCGTCCGCCGCGCCGCTTCGCGCCGGATCCCCGACCCACCGCCGTCGGGGTCCTCCACCGCACAATCGCTCCTCTGCCTCTGGCGCATCTAGAAGACCGCCCCCGGACCGGGCAGTCGGTCCCTCACCCCTGTCCGCTGCGGGCAGGGGTGAGCCGCTGTCGTACGGCGTTCTTCTCCCTGACCAGAAAGCAGTCACGATGCACCAGCATTCCGCCGACCTGCTCTCCCGCGGTGTCGGCCGCTCACTCGCCGCCGCGGTCGGCAACACTCCTGTCGTCTGGGTCTCGGACCCTCTCACACCTCCCGGACGCGGATTCTGGGCCAAACTCGAAGGCTTCAACCCCGGTGGTCTCAAGGACCGTCCGGCCCTCCACATGGTCGCCGAGGCGCGCGCACGCGGTGAGCTGAAGCCGGGCGCCGAGATCGTGGAGTCCACCAGCGGCACCTTCGGCCTCGGACTCGCGCTCGCCGGGAAGGTCCACGGCCACCCCGTCACCGTGGTCACCGACCCGGGTCTGGAACCGGACATGCACCGACTGCTGTGCGCCCAGGGCGCCGAGGTCGACGTGGTCACCACCCCGCATCCGGTGGGCGGTTGGCAGGAGGCCAGGCGGCTGCGGGTGCACGCGCTGCTGGCCGAGCGGCCCGGGGCGTGGTGCCCGGACCAGTACGCCAATCCGGACAATGTCGACGCGTACGCCCCGCTGGCCCATGAACTGTCCGCCCGGCTCGGCGCGATCGACGTCCTGGTCGTCAGCGTCGGCACCGGCGGGCACTCCGCGGGCATCAGCCGGGTACTGCGCACGCTCGCCCCGCACCTGCGGGTCATCGGCGTGGACGCCACCGGCTCCACGATCTTCGGCCAGCCCGCCAGGTCGCGCCTGATGCGCGGCCTGGGCAGCAGCATCCATCCGCGCAACGTCGCCTACGAGCAGTTCGCCGAGGTGCACTGGGTCGCACCCGCCGAGGCCGTGTGGACCTGCCGCAGGCTCGCGGGATCCCACTACGTCTCGGGTGGCTGGAGCGTGGGGGCGGTGGCGCTCGTCGCCAGCTGGGTCGCTCGTACGTACCCCTTGGGCACCAGCATCGCGGCGGTCTTCCCGGACGGCCCGCACCGCTATTTGTCGACCGTCTACAACGACGACTACTGCCGCGAACACGACCTGCTCGGCGGGCGGCCCGCCGACGCACCGGACGAGATCGGCCACCCGTCGGAGCGCGAGGCCGTCCGCTGGACGCGGTGCCGCCGTGTCCTCGCGCCCGCCCAGGAGATCGCCGCGCCCGACCGTGAAGTCCGCCCGCCCGTACGGGCGATCGCCGCATCCGTACCGGAGATCAGCGCATCCGTACGGGAGATCGCCCTATCCGTACCGGAGGCTGGCGCATCCGCACCGGGGGCCACCGCACCCGTACCGGAGGTCGGCCGATGACCGCCGGTGTCCTAGCCCAGGTGCGGTCCTACGACCGCAGTGTCCAGCTGCTGCTGCTCAATCAGTTCACCATCAACCTGGGCTTCTACATGCTGATGCCCTTCCTCGCCCAGCACCTGTCCGGGCGGCTCGCCCTGACCGGCTGGCTGGTCGGGCTGATCCTGGGCATGCGCAACTTCAGCCAGCAGGGCATGTTCCTCCTCGGCGGCACCCTCGCCGACCGCTTCGGCTACAAGCCGCTGATCGTGGCCGGCTGCGTCCTGCGCACCGTCGCCTTCGCCGCCCTCGGTCTGGTCGACTCGGTCCCGGGTCTGCTGGCCGCCTCGGCGGCCACCGGCTTCGCGGGAGCCCTGTTCAACCCGGCGGTACGCGCCTACCTGGCCCGTGACGCGGGTGAGCGGCGCGTCGAGGCCTTCGCCCTGTTCAACATCTTCTACCAGGCGGGCATTCTGGCGGGGCCCCTCATCGGGCTCGCCCTGACCCGCGTCGACTTCAAGCTGACCTGCCTGGTGTCGGCGGCGGTCTTCGCCGTCCTGACCGTGGTGCAGGTGCGCGCCCTGCCGCAGGCCCGCGGGGACTCCGGCGACGCGGGCGCCAAGCGCGAGAGCATCGGCCGGCAGTGGCGTCAGGTGCTGGCCAACCGGCCGTTCCTGCTCTTCGCCGCCTCGATGACCGGCTCGTACGTGCTGTCCTTCCAGGTCTATCTCGCGCTGCCGATGGCGCTGCGCGACGCGGCCCCCGACGAGACGGCCGCGACGATCGGTACGAGCACCCTGTTCGCCGTCTCCGGGCTGGCCACCATCCTCGGACAGACCCGCGTCACCGCCTGGTGCAGAAGGCACTGGACGTCCGACCGGGCCATCAGTGTCGGCCTGGCGCTGATGGGCGCGGCCTTCCTGCCGCTCCTGCTGCCCGTACCGGCCGCGGGGACCGGCCGCCTGATCGGCGCCATGGCGCCCGCGGTGCTCTGCGGGCTACTGCTGGCCGTGGCCACGATGATCATCTACCCCTTCGAGATGGACACCATCGTCACCCTCGCCCAGGAGCGGCTCGTCGCCACCCACTACGGGCTGTACAACACCATCTGCGGGGTCGGTATCACCGCGGGCAATCTCCTGACCGGCGCGGCCCTGGACGCGTCCCACCGCATCGGCGTACCGGCCCTCCCCTGGCTCTCGCTGACCGTCCTGGGGCTGGCCTGCGCGGGCGCGATCCACCTTCTGTCGCGCAGGGGAAGCCTCGCGGCGACGCCCAAGAGCCCGGCCGCGTCACTGGCCGGGCGGGGCTAGGCGTGAGTGTGGGGACGTACTGTGTACGTCCCCACACGCGCGGCGTCCTACATGCCGCCCGCGACGCGCATGATGGTGCCCGTCGCGTAGGAGGCGTCGGCGGACAGCAGCCAGGACACCGCCCCGGCGATCTCCTCGGGCTGCCCCGAGCGCCCCATGGGGATGGTGGTCGCAAGCTTCGCGGGGCGCTCCGGATCCTCATGGAACTCGGTCCAGATGACGCCAGGGGCAACGCAGTTGACCCGGATGCCGTCGGCGGCCACCTCCTTGGACAGCCCGACCGTCATGGTGTCCACCGCGGCCTTGGCTGCGGCGTAGTGGACGTACTGGCCGGGGCTGCCGAGGGTGGCCGCGGCCGACGAGACGTTGACGATCGCCCCGCCGCCCGTGCGAGTCAGGTCCCGCACGGCCCGGCGCGCGCACAGCAGGTATCCCAGGACGTTGACCTCCAGCGCCCGGCGCATTCCCTCGGCGTCGGCGTCGGCCAGCCGCCCGTTGGGGCCGCTCACTCCGGCGTTGTTGACCAAGCCGGTGACCGGACCAAGAGCCGCGGCGGCGTCGAAGAGAGCATCGACGGAGGCCTCGTCGGCCGTGTCCACGGCTACGGTGACACAGCGGCGTCCCGCGCCACGGACGTCGGCGGCCACCGCCTCGGCCGCGGAGGTGTCGGAGCGGTAGCCGATGACCACGTCGTGGCCGTCGGCGGCCAGCCGCCGGCAGATGGCGGCTCCGATGCCGCGGCTTCCTCCGGTGACGACGGTGACTCGCTGGTGCTCACTCACTGCGGATTCCTCACGACGGGACAATGTAGCGGCGACGACATGGCGGCATGGCGATGGGCGACCGCCCCGGCGAAGTCACCGGAGTCGTAAGCGCCGAGTGTCGGGTAGAAGTCGGCGCCCATGTGGCCCGTCCCCTCCTCAGGCCGGGGAAGCGGACGCCCAATTCCCTTCCGCGTCAAGGCAGTTGCCGGATCGGCGCGGGGCCGCTCAGCGGTGTGCGGGGTAGCAGTGCGACGCGTCGCGCGGCAGGTCCAACTCGGGCCGCCAGGACCGCAGAACGGCTGCGGACGGTGCGAAGAGCCGCTGCGGCAGCTCGCCACCGTCGAACCACTGCCACCGCACGATCTTGTCCGGCTCAGTGACGCGCGGCGCGCCCGCCGCGCTCCGCAGCACCGCCGCGGCGGAGACCCGGGTGACGCCCCCGACGCCGTCGAGCAGTACGGCGACGATGCGTACCGCACCGGCGTCGGCGCGCAGCGAGGTCTCCTCGGCGAGCTCGCGCACGGCGGCCTCCTCGAAGCTCTCGCCGGGGTCGACCTTGCCGCCCGGCAGCTCCCAGCGGCCGTCATGCCCGAGGCCGAGCAGGATCCGGCCCTGCCCGTCGGTGACGACGACGCCGACGCCGGTGAGGCCGTTCGGCGTGGGGGCGGCCCGTTCGGGGCGTTCGGCCGTGGGCTGCGCCGTCATGGGGATCCTCCTGGGGTGGTCACGGACCCTGGCAGGGTAAACGCAACGCCCCCACGCGCCCCACGCCCCTCCGACGGCTGCCTGCGGTGGCGGGAGCGCCGGGGGCGACCGCAGAGTTGACCATGAGCAACCAGCCGAACGACACCGTCCGCCCCGACGACACCGTCCCGCCGCCTCTGGGCTCGATGGTCCGCCTCGCGCACAGCGCCTGGCAGGCCGTACTCCTCGCGGGGGTCGCCACCCTCGTCCTTGGCGTCCTGGTCCTCGTCTGGCCGGGCGCTTCGCTGCTCGCCGTCGGTGTGCTCTTCGGCGTCTATCTGCTGGTCAGCGGTGTGCTCCAGCTGGCGGCGGCCTTCGGTACGCATGTGTCGACCGCGCTGCGGGTGATGGCCTTCATCAGCGGCGCCCTGTCCATCCTGCTGGGCCTGTTCTGCTTCCGCGGAGCCATGCAGTCGATCCTCCTGCTGGCGCTGTGGGTCGGTATCGGCTGGCTGTTCCGGGGCATCACCCAGGTCGTGTGGCCGGGGTGTCCGACGAGTCGATGCCCGCCCGCGGCTGGCAGGTCTGCCTCGGGGTGGTCAGCGCCCTGGCCGGAATCGTGCTGATCGTGTCGCCGCTGGAGTCGGTGGCCGTCCTGACGGTTGTCGGCGGCTGCTGGCTGCTGGCCCTCGGCGTGATCGAGATCGTGACGGCCTTCCAGGTGCGCGCACGGGCGAAGCACCTGGCACCGCACACTCCCTAGGGGATGTCGTGCACGGCGCGCTCCTCGCGCCGGGGACCCTCCGTGGCCGGCACCGGCACCTGCGGGCCCTGGCATTCGCGCAGCCAGCGCCGCAGCACCCGGTGGACCTGCTCCGCGCCGATCAGTTCGTGCCCCTCGGCGACCGGCCGGGAGAGCGTGAACGGTGACAGCAGGAAGGGCCGCCCCTGCTCGCCCCCGAGACCGCCGTGCGAGCCGATCTGCTCCTCGAAGGCGTGCACCCGGCCGCTGACCGGGTCGTGCCAGGAGTTGACCATGATGTCGGCCACGTGCGGGAAACCGTCCGTCCGCCGTACGGCGTCGGCGGCGCCGGGGCCGAAGACCGCCAGCGGTCCGGTGTCCCCCACACCCGGGTCGTCGAGCCGCAGCCGCGCGCCGTTCGCGCCAAGTACCAGAGTGCCGAACTCCTCGCTGCGTACGAGCAGGAAGCCGATGCCCGGGTGGTTGGCGAGGGTGCTCAGCAGCGCGGGGTGCAGCCGGTCGATCTGCTCGGAGGTCGCCCGGCCCCCGATGTCGGGGAAGGAGATCAAACCCAGATTGCCCGAGGCGAGCACCACCGGGTCGGTGGTGGGCCCGGTCTGGTCCTCCCCGCCCTCGGCCGGCGGCCGATGCAGTGCGATCCGGACCGCGTCACGCGCCTCCGCGCCGCTCCTGCTGCGCGCGGCCCCGCGCGGCACGGGCAGCCCGCAGCCGGCCCGGACGAGGTCGGCCAGGGTCAGCCCGTAGGCGCCCGCGAAGGTCTCGCCGGGGCTCTGCCCGTGGTCGGAGAGCAGCACGATCCGGTACGCGCGGGGGGTGCGTTCGGCGAGCTTGGCGATCAGCGCGAGCGAGCGGTCGAGCCGCTCCAGGACCTTCCGCGCGTCCGGGCTGTGCGGCCCGGAGTGGTGCGCCACCTCGTCGTACCCGACAAGGTCGGCGTAGACGGCGGTGCGTCCGACGAGCATGTCGCCGAGCACCGCGGCGACCACCACGTCCCGCTCGACGACGGTCGCGAAGGCCCGGATGAAGGGGTAGAGGCCGCCCCGCTTGATCCGCGGTGTGTCACCGCGCAGACGGGCGCGGGTGGACTGGCCGATCTCGCGGCAGACCTCGGCGACGAAGGACATCGCGGTACGCACGGTGTTGGCCGGGTCGGAGAAGTAGGTGAAGTAGCCGGCCCGGGAGCGGTTGGACTTGCCGCGTCTGGCCGCGATGGACAGTACGAGGGCAAGTTGGTCGGCGCCGCCGCTGAAGAGGTTGCCGCGGCTCGCGCCGTCGAAGGTGAGCAGTCCGCCGTCCTTGGTGCGCTCGATCGCACGGCGCTGCATGCGGGCGGCGCTCGCCGGGCGGCTGGAGACCAGGATCTCGCCGGTCTCCTTCTCGTACCAGCGGAAGGCGGGGACGTCGTGGTTGGAGCCGTGCAGGATGCCGAGCTGGCTGGCGCCGGTCTGGCTGGACCAGTCGGTGCGCCAGGGGATGAGCCGGTGCGTGGGTTCGGGGCCGTCCAGCCAGTGCGTGACGGTGGGCATCAGGCCCGCGGCGGCGGCCCGCAGCAGCACGTCGTGGCCCACGCCGTCGAGTTGCAGGAAAAGGGTGCCGGGCAGCCCGGTGCGCCCGTCGTCCCCGCCCTGCCTGCGCCGGCGGCGCTCCGCGAGCCGGGAGATCCGGTGCCGGTAGGCGTCGTCGTCGCGGACCGTGAGCGCGCCGGACGTCGCTGATGCGACGGCGGACATGACCGCGGCGACGACCACCGCGGTTTCCGGGGCAGACTCGCCGCGCCCGTCGGGGATGAGGCGAAGCGCGATCAGCAGCAGTGAGCCGTTCAGGAAGAACACCAGCACGCCCAGGACCAGCGCGGGGACGAGCAGCAGCGCCCGTACGGCCAGCGGCCAGACCAGTGCGCCGAGCAGACCGAAGGCGCCCGCGCCCCAGACCGCGGTGAGCGCGATCCTGGTGATGCTGTCGTCGTTGTCGGCCTTGAGCTGGAAGTCCGGCAGGATTCCGGCCAGCGCCAGCATCGTCAGCGTGGAGACCGCCCACACCGCGATCACCCGCAGGAGAGTTCCGCCCGCTCTACGCCATCGCCCTGCGCGCACGCCTTTGCCACCTCATGAGGTCCCCGGACCGCACCTGCGGCCCCGGCTCCCAGCCTGGCACAACCGGCCGCGCGGCCCGGCCCTTCCGCGCCGGTGCGCGGGCGCGGCCAGGGGCGCGGCGTCGGGTACCCGGGTTCAGCAGCCGTCGTAACCGGCCGTCGGCATCGACAGCCTGCGGTGGACGCTGGCCTTCATGGCCGCGTCGTACGCCGGTTCGTCGAGGCCCGCGGTCTCCAGGCGGATGCCTCTGCGCTCGCACTCCGCGGAGAACTCCCGCACCGACCTCAAGGCCCTCGCCAGCACACGCTCGTTGGGTGCGACGAACAGGTCCACGGTGCCCGCGTCGACGTCCGTCCACAGTCCGCAGTGGTCGGGGCGCATCCCGTAGAAGACCAACTGCCGTGTGACGACGTAGCCCTTGTCGGCGGCCCAGCGCGCACACATCGCCTGCTGGCTGCGGGTGTCCACCAGGAAGGGATCCAGGTCAAGCTCTTCAAGCGGAGTCAGGCTCGCGATGGCCGCCACTCGTACCTCGTCCATGCCGGGCCCCTCCGTGCTAGCTGTCGCCGCAGACCCTACTCCGATCGGGCCGCCGGGAGGAGGCGCGCATCACGGCGGGGAGGAGTAGCCGCAGGAGTGGCAGATCCGCCAGCCGTCCTGCGTGATGGCGAGGACTCCCCCGCAGCGCGGGCAGTCCTCCGCATACGCGGCCCAGTACAGCGAAGCCCAGTACAGCGAGTACGTGGCCAAGGCGTCGTCCCCCTGTCATTTCCCGATGGCTACCCAAAGCCTTCATGAGCAGACTCCGCGGGCGCGGTCCGCCGGGTGCGCCCAGGGACTTCCGGCGCCGGGCCTTAGGCTCTTACCGGACAACCGACAGCGAGGAGGCAGTTCGTGCCGGTGGAGATCACCTGGTGGGGTCATGCCACCTGCACGGTCGAGGACTCCGGGGTCAGGGTGCTGACCGACCCGCTCTTCGCCCGGCGCCTCGCACATCTTCGGCGCAGGCGCGGCGCGGTGCCGCCGCCCGCCGCGGCCGAGGCGGACGCCGTGCTCGTGTCGCATCTGCACTCCGACCATCTGCATCTGCCTTCGCTGGCGCGGCTCGCGCCCGGTACCCGGCTGATCGTGCCGCGCGGCGCCCCGCGGGCCGTGCCCGGACTGCGCAGGCTCTCCGCGCTGCACATCACCGAGGTCGACGCGGGGGACGAAGTACGGGTGAAGGACCTGCGGGTACGGGCCGTTCCCGCACTGCACGACGGGCGGCGACTGCCGATGGGGCCGCACCGGGCCCCCGCGCTGGGCTTCGTCATCACCGGTGAGGCGCGTACGTACTTCGCCGGGGACACCGGGCTCTTCGACACGATGGCCGACGCGGTGGGCCCCGTCGATGTGGCGCTGCTGCCGGTCGGCGGCTGGGGCCCCTATCTCGGGCAGGGGCACCTGGACGCGGGGCGGGCGGCGCAGGCGCTCGCCCGGATCTCGCCGCACTCCGCGGTGCCGGTGCACTACGGCACGTACTGGCCGATCGGGATGGACGGCGTCCGGCCGCACGAGTTCCACGCGCCTGGCGAAGAGTTCGTGCGGCAGGCGGCCCGGCTCGCGCCGGAGGTCGCGGTGCACCGGCTCGCGCACGGCGAGAGTGTCCGGCCGGAGGCCGCACGGTGATCCTCGAACTGGTGGACGGGGTGCCGACGGAGTCGACCCAGCAGGCGATCGGCTATCCGGCGCTGTTCGCGCTGGTGACCTTGGGGTCGCTGGTGCCCGTGGTGCCGACGGGGGCGCTGGTGAGTACGGCCGCGGTGGTGGCGTTCCACCAGACCGACCCGATCGCACTGCTGATCGTCTTCCTGGTGGCGGCGTCCGCCGCCTTCCTCGGGGACCTCGGCCTGTACTGGCTGGGGGTGCGCGGGGTTCGTTCCAAGAACGGTTCGCGCCGGCTGGAGGCGCTGCGCAGGCGGGTTTCCCCGGAACACCTCGAACAGGCGCAGCGCAAGCTGGACGAGCACCGGTCGATGGTCCTCGTGCTGTCCCGGTTGATGCCGGCCGGGCGGATCCCGGTGATGCTGGCGTGCCTGCTCGGCAGGATGCCGATGCGGCGGTTCGCCCGCGGCGACATCCCGGCCTGCCTCGCGTGGGCGGCGGCGTACCAGCTGATCGGCATCCTGGGCGGCACGCTCTTCGCGGAGCCATGGGAAGGCGTGGTCGCGGTGGTGGCGCTGACGCTGCTGATCAGCGGGGTGCCTTCGCTGTGGCGCAGGATGCGGCCGGCTCAATCGGCGTAGGGGCGTCGTGCTCCGCCGTGAGGATCCGCGATCCCCCGACCGGCAGGTCCCACAGTTGTTCGCGGGGGCGGCCCGTCTCCTCCCAGGCGGTACGCACCCGGGTCAGCGGTTCGAGTACCGGCTCGGCGGACAGCAGGAAGGTCCCCCAGTGCATGGGGGCCATGCGCAGTGCCCCGAGGTCCTCGCAGGCCCGCACGGCCTCCTCCGGATCCGCGTGTACGTCGCTCAGCCACCAGCGCGGGTTGTACGCGCCGATCGGGAGCAGCGCCAGGTCGATTCCCGGATGGCGGGCGCCGATCTCCTTGAACCAGTGCCCGTAGCCGGTGTCGCCGGCGAAGTAGATCCGCTGCCCCTGCTGGTCGCTCAGCACCCAGCCGCCCCACAGGGAGCGGCAGGTGTCGAGGAGGGAGCGCTTGCTCCAGTGGTGGGCGGGGACGAAGTCGAAACGGACGCCGCCCAGTTCCGCGGCTTCCCACCAGTCGAGCTCGGTGACTCTGCTGAAGCCCCGGCGCCGGCACCAGCGGGCCAGGCCCGCCGGGACGAAGAGCGGGGTGTCGCGCGGGAGTCTTTTGAGGGTGGGTGCGTCCAGGTGGTCGTAGTGGTTGTGGCTGATGACCACCGCGTCAATGTGCGGCAGGTCCTCCCAGGGGACACCGACGGGGGTGACGCGGGCCGGGGTGCCGAGGATCCGACGGGACCAGACGGGGTCGGTGAGGACCGTGAGCCCGCCGATACGGACCACCCAGCTGGCGTGGCCCGCCCAGGTGACGGCGGCCGTCGTCACGTCGGCGGCGGGCAACGGGCCCGGCTCGTACGGCAGCAGGCCGACATCGCGGAGGCCTTCGGGTCCCGGCCGCATGGTCCCCTCGCGGGCCAGCCGGGCGAAGGCCCTGACGCCCGGGAGCGGGGCGGTGAGACGGTCGGCGAAGGAGCGGGGCCAGCGGCGGAACTCGCCGAGGGGGCGGGGCGGGGCCGCCCGGTCGGGGGTGGCCAGGGGGCCGGGACCGCCGGGAACACCGAAAGTGCCGGGGGCCGTGCGGGAGCTCTCGGTCTGCTGTTCCGTCATCGAGGTTGCTCCGTTTCGGTGGCGTGCGCCGGCTCAGTGGATCATCGAAGTTCGTCGAAAGCCGATCCGAGAATGCTCAACGCTCGTGCCACGTGCGGCAATTCCAGCGGCTCAGCTGCTGTGAGGGACTCCATACGCTGCTCCGGCGTTGCCCCGAGCAGCCCGGCGGTCGCGATCCGCACGCGCAGCGCGCTCATTTCGTCGCCGAAGCGGTGGCCGCCGGGCACCGGACCACCGAGGCGGGCGCTCAGGTGGTCCTCAAGGTCCATCGAGTCGGTGACGCCCCGCGCAGCGAGGCCCGCCCTCAACGGGCCGAGGTCGACGTACAGGTGACGGCCCGCCTGCGGGGGGCGCGCGAGCGCGCCGGATGCCAGGACGGCGCGGTGCGCGGCGCCGGCCACGCGCGCGTGCAGCGCGGTCGCGGCCACGGTCCTGGCGGTGACCGGCTGCGGTTCGCCCAGTGCGTACGCCGCAGCCTCGGCGACCGGGCCCGTCACGGCGGCGCCGAGCGCGGTGAGGATGTCGAGGGTTCTGGCGCGCAGGTCCGCGCCGTACCCGGTGAGGGGGAAACGGGCGACGGCGACCGGCCAGGCCGCGGGGGTGTGGGCGCCGGCCAGGTCGACGAGGACGGTGACCTGGCCGGGGTACATCTCGGCGGGGCTCAGGAACACCGACTGGTGCGGCCGGTGCACGGTGTCGCCCCACGTCTCGTCGCTGACGATGTGCAGACCCTCGGACGCCGCGGCCTCGCAGACCTCGTGCACGACTTCGGGCGGGGCGACGGTGGCGGTCGGGTCGTCGGGCAGACACAGCAGCAGCAGCTTCGGATCGCCACCCTCGGCGCGGACCCGCCGCACGGTCTCCAGGAGTGCGTACGGGTCGGGTACGCCGCCGCACTCCGCCGGGGTCGGCACATGGTAGGCGGGCCGCCCCAGGGTCCGCGCCTGCGGCACCCACCAGGCCGGGCAGGGGCGCGGCATCAGGACGTCGCCGCCGCACGCGGCCAGCAGCGCGGCCAGCAACGGCTGGGCGCCGGGCGCGGCGGCCACGCACCCCGCGTCGCCGTGCAGCCCGCGCCGCTCCCAGTACCCGGCGGCCGCCGCGCGCAGGGCGGGTCCCCCGCCGGGCGGCTCGGCCTCGGTCCGCCCTGCCGCGGCGGCGAGTACCGCGGCCAGCTCGGGCAGTACCGGCAGTCCGGGCTCGGGGGCGGGCGGCCCGTAGCGGACGGGTCCGCGACCTGCCGGGGCCGTCCGTTGCATCGCCGCCACCTCCACCGCTCCGGCCCGGGACGACCGGCCCACTGATCCGCTGGGAACATCTGCCCGGCTCCCGTGCCCTTTACCGGCTCCAATGCCCTTTATACGGAGGTTCGTCGCGTCGCGCTTCCCCGGACGGCCGCCCGGAGCACGTCCCGGCGGCTCTCCGGGCAGCTCTCCGACCGGTCGGGCCTGCCGGGATCCCCGGCCCGCCGGGCATCGGCGGCACGGTCGGGCCCGTACAGGGAGTCCTCACTCTCTTCCGTACGGGCCCGCGGCGTGCGTTGTCGATGGCGGAGGGTCAGGTCATGGACTGATGTCCCGCCATGCGGCCCATTACTATGCGGCTTCCCTCAGGGCCTGATCGCGCAGTTGGGTACAGCAGCGGCTGATCAGCCGGGAGACATGCATCTGCGAGAGGCCCAGGTCCTCGGCGATGCGGCTCTGTGTCATGTCACGGAAGAACCGCATATAGAGGATCTGCTTCTCCCGCTCGGGGAGCCTGCTCAGGCCGGGCTTGACTGACTCGCGGTCGACGATGACGTCGAGCGCCGGGTCGGTGCCGCCGAGTGCGTCGCTGAGCGAGTACCCGTCCTCGGTGCCGGGAAGTACGGCGTCGAGGGACAGCGCGGTGAACGAGTCGAGCGCTTCGAGGCCGGCGACGGCCTCCTCCTCGGTCATCCCGGCCTGCGCGGCGATCTCCGCGATGGTGGGGGCGCTGCCGGACGCGGACGCGGTCTGGGACAACTCCTGGTGGGCGGTGCGGACCCGGTTACGGAGGTCCTGGACACGGCGCGGCACATGGAGCGTCCACATGTGGTCGCGGAAGTGCCGCTTGATCTCCCCGGTGATGGTCGGCACCGCGAAACTCTCGAAGGCCGAGCCGTGCTGCGGGTCGTACCGGTCGACAGCTTTGACGAGGCCGAGCGCCGCCACCTGGCGCAGGTCCTCAAGGGCCTCGCCGCGGTTGCGGAACCGGCCCGCGAGACGGTCGGCCATGGGGAGCCAGGCGTTCATGATCTCCTGCCGCACGGCGCTGCGCTCGGCCCCGTCGGGGAGAGTCGTCAGCAGCCGGAAGGCGTCCGCCGTGTCGGGGGCGTCGTCATGCGGGTGTTTCCCCTGCGTAGGTGTAGGCATCTTCGTTGCAACTCCCTGAACGGTGCAGACGATGGGTGTCACCGTGGGGAGGGAGGCACGACGGGCCTTCGAGTTCAGGCCCCGAGGTGTCCGGGCACTGTTCGTGACACGCCCGGAGCACAATCTGCCGCTCCCACGGACGTGCCTCCGGTCCGAAGCACACGAGTCGCCTGCCCGGCCACCGGGGGGCCAAACAAAGCCGGGCGGCACAGGCCGTTTCCGCCGGCTCTCATCTGGTACTCGGTCAGATGGTGCCGGGAATCCCCGCGCACCCCCGGCCCCTTGGGGGGTGTCCGGTCGGACACCGCCTAGACACTGCGCCCCAGCAGGGCGAGGAGCTTGGTCTGGGCGTCGGCCCCGGCGGGCGGTTCCACTGCGGCGCCGAACAGCCCGGTCTTCTCCAGGTCCGCCGAGTACGGCCCGAATTCCCGCACCGTGAAGCTCACCAGTTCGTCCGGCAGCCGCTCGTCGGCGCCGATCGCCCGGGACAGGTCCCAGGCGTGCACCACCGCGTCGGCGACCATCTGCGAACAGTAGGCGGCGGCCGTGCTCTCCCCGTACGACAGCCTCACCCGCCGCTCCAGGGCGCCCGGTTCCGCGAACGCGGCGCGGGCACCCGCCGCCGCCCGGTCCCAGGCGGCCACCGGGTCCTCGCCCAGCACGTCACCGTCGAAGGTGTCACCGATCTCGGTGACCGTGCGCTGCCCGGTCACCAGCTCGGGCACCCAGAGCTGCTCCTCGGTGAGGTGGCGCACCAGGTCACGTACCGACCAGTCGGTGCAGGGGGTGGGCGCCTGCCATTGGTCCCGGCGTACCGCGTGCACCCGGTCGGTGAAGAACGCGAGCGCCTGCTCATGGCGCGTAAGGAGGGGGTTCGAATCCATGGGCTTCACTGTTCCCCCGACCGCGCCCCGGCGCGAGTCCTGCCGGGCACAACGATGCGACGGGGCGTACGGAACAGGCGACCCGGCCGGGCCGCCTGATTCGGAAGCGGCCCGGCCGGGTACGCGCGCACCATGTCTTCACCACGTGCACACCATCCCACCAGCCGCCTGCCCGGCCGGCTCGCCACCTGGCTGAGCGGCCGCGATCAGGCGATCTTCCACAGTGTGGCGGCCCGCCACTGGCCGGGCGCCGACTATGTCCTGCCCCGCCTGAGCCATGGCGCGAACCACGGTGTGCTGTGGCTCGGGACGGCCGCCGGGCTGGCGGCTCTGGGCGGCAGCACCCGCGCGCGGCGGGCCGCGGTGCGCGGGGTCGCCTCCCTCGCGCTGGCCTCTGCCACCGTCAACACGGTGGGCAAGCGCTCGGTGCGCCGGGTGCGGCCGGTGCTGGACACCGTGCCGCTGGTACGGCAGCTGAAGCGCCAGCCGATCACCACATCCTTCCCCTCCGGGCACTCCGCCTCCGCCGCTGCCTTCGCGACGGGCGTGGCTCTCGAATCGAAGGGCTGGGGCGCGGTGGTGGCGCCGGTCGCGGCAGCCGTCGCGATCTCCCGCATCTATACCGGCGCGCACTATCCGAGCGATGTGCTGGTCGGTGCGGCGCTGGGGGTGGGGGCGGCGTTCGCGGTGCGCGGGCTCGTACCGACCAGGTCGCAGATGCCGGCCCCGGGCCGCCCGCACACCCAGGCTCCGGCGCTCCCCGGTGGCCAGGACCTGGTCGTGGTGGTCAACAAGCGCGCGGGCTCGGCGGCTGCCAAGGCCACGCTGGTGCGGGACGCGCTGCCGCTCGCCCAGGTCGTCGAGTGTGAGCCCGATGAGCTGTGCGACGCGATGGAGAAGGCCGCCAAGGAAGGCAGGGCGCTCGGTATCTGCGGTGGCGACGGCACGGTCAACAGGGCCGCGGTGGTCGCGGCCGGCCACGGGGTTCCCCTCGCGGTCTTCCCCGGCGGCACGCTGAACCACTTCGCGTACGACCTGGGCATCGAGGAAGTCCACGACACCTGCCGGGCGCTGGCTTCCGGCGACGCCGTCAAGGTCGACCTGGGCCGCTTCACGCCGGGTCCGGGGGGTGACGACCAGCCGGGGTACTTCCTCAACACCTTCAGCCTGGGCGTGTACCCGGAGCTGGTACGGATCCGGGAGCACTGGGCGCCGCGCATCGGCGGCTGGCCCGCGGGTGTGCTCGCGGCGGTGAAGGTGCTGCGCGACGAACGGCCGCTGGAGGCGCAGGTGGGGCAGCACAAGAGCCGCAGGCGCTCGGTGTGGATGCTGTTCGCCGGGAACGGCACGTACCAGCGGGTCGGTCCGACCCCCGGCCGGCGTTTCGATCTGGCCGACGGCCTGCTGGACGTGCGCGTGGTGCACGGCGGGCGGCTGCCGGGCCTGCGGCTGCTGGCCGCGGCGCTCGCGGGACCGCTGAGCCGCTCGCCCGTGCACGCGGCGCAGCGGCTGCGCCGGGTGTGGATCTCCGGTCTGGCGCCGGGCACGCTGCTCGCGTACGACGGTGAAGTGGTGGACGCCCCCGAGGAGTTCGTCATCGACAAGGCCGACGAGGCTCTCACCGTGTACCGGCCGCTGGCGCTGTGAAAGAGGGGAGAGGGGCGGCGGCCCGAAGGCCGCCGCCCCTCTCCCCTTGCCCTGATTCACTGCCGTTCTGCCCATACCCATGCCCATACCCATGTCTACGTGACCACCCGCCGCGGACAGAGGCCGCACTCAGGAGCCGCGGCTCTCCCGGGAGGTCCGTCGCGTCACTCCACAAAGCTGTAGGGCGGTAGTGGGCCGTTGACCTGGAGCACCAGGTGTGGTTGCTCCTTGCACAGGGCTTCCACCGCCTCCACGAACGGGGCGCAGTGGTCGCGGTCGACCAGGAACGAGACGTTCGCCAGCCAACCGGTGCTGTCCGGACCGGGGCTGACGCCGCCCGCCGCGCCCTCCAGCGCCTGGCGCACCAGCTCGCCGTCCCGGCGCTCGCGCTGCTGCATGGCCGCCACGACGCGTTCGCCGAGCCTCAGCTTCTGCTCGTACGTGCCGCCGCCGGCCGCCCTGTTGGTCTCGTTGAGTGCCCGCAGTTCGGAGTCCTCCGCAAGTATCTGATGGAGGACGGCCTCCTCGTCGTGCGAGGCCTTGACGTTGTACTCGACCTTGTTGTCGAGCGCGTCCAACCGCTCCAGGTAGTGCTTCTCGCGCTCGCCGAGGACCGTCCGTACGGCCTCGTCGTCGGCCGAGATACTGCCGAACCGCATGGGCAGCACGGCGCCGCCCTCACCCGCCTCCGCGAGGACGCTCTGGTGCGCGAGCAGCTCGCGCCGCTTGGGCCGCAGGTCCTCCGGGGCCTCGCTGACCAGGGCGGTCAGTTCACCGGTCCTTATGGTGCGGACGAGCTGCGGCGGGTTGCCGACGCCACCCATCTGCTCCGGGAGGCTGGGGTGGGAGCCGCGGGCGATTCCGTAAACGTAGGTACTCACTCCTGCTCCTCCTTCCTGCGGGTCGAAGTGCTGGGCGGGGCGCGGGACTTGGGACTCGGCCCGGCCCCCGCGACCGGGCTGTTGTTCGCGCCGTTCTTGCGAGTAACCAAGGACGCCCGGAGCAAACCTTGAGGCGGTCAAGGCCGCGGAGGCTTTGGCGCCGACATGGCCGCACCCGGGCGTCGGGACGCCGCCGCCGACGTCCTCGACCGGGCCCGTGAGGCGGTGGCCGAACAGGGCCTGGAGAACGTGGAGTTCGCCGTCGCGGACGTGCACGCGCTCGACTTCTCTGACGACTCCTTCGACGTCGTCCACGCCCACCAGGTCCTCCAGCACGTCGGAGACCCGGTGCTGGCCCTGCGCGAGATGCGGCGGGTGTGCCGCCCCGGCGGAGTCGTCGCGGCGCGCGACAGCGACTACGCCGTGATGACCTGGTTCCCCGAGGTGCCGGGGCTGAGCGAGTGGCAGGAGCTGTACCGGCGGGTGGCCCGCGCCAACGGCGGCGAGCCGGACGCGGGGCGCAGGCTGGTGTCCTGGGCCCGCGCCGCGGGCTTCGACGACATCCGGGCGACGGCCGCGGCCTGGTGCTTCGCCACCGTGGACGAGCGCGCCTGGTGGAGCGGCCTGTGGGCGGACCGTACGACAGCATCGGTGTATGCCCGTCTCGCCGTCGACGGGGGCCACACCCGCGAGGAGACACTGACCACGCTGGCCGAGGCGTGGCGCGAGTGGGGCCGCCGCGACGACGCGTGGTTCATGGTCCCGCATGGCGAAGTGCTCCTGCGCGCCTGACCGCTCACGGAAGCCCGCTAAAGGCTGACCGGCCGGCGCCACTTCATGATGTGGCCCGTGGCGGCGAACGACTCCTTGCCCGCGAGGCGCCCGGTCCTCGTCTCGACGTGTACGAAGCCCTCGCTCTCGTAGAGCGCGCGGGCCGCGTCGTTGCCGTCGAGGACCGTGCACCGCACGGTCGAACCACCGCCGTCGGCCAGCGCGCGCCGCAGCAACAGCCGCCCGATGCCCTGGCGGTAGCGGGCGGGATCGACGTACAGCCAGGTCAGTTCGGCGTCGTCGAGCGCGGCGAAACCGAGCACCTCGCCTGCGTCGTCCCCCTCGTCGTCCGCGGCGGCGACCCACACCGTCCCGTCGAAGAACCCTTCGTCCTCGTAGGTTTCGGCCAGCGGAGGAAAGGCGTCCGCACCGAGGTGGCCGCGCAACTCGTCGCGGCGCGCCGTGTCATGGATCCTGGAGACCGCGTCCCAGTCCGCTTCCCGGTACGGGCGGACGGTCACGGTGTACGTACTCATCCCCGGACCTTCGCACCCTGTTCCCGGCCGGGCAAATCGATTGCCCGGCCGACCGTGCGAATCGCGTCCCGCCGCCCCTGACCACCAACTATCCTCGCGCCTATGGAGATCCTCGGAACCACGCTGCGCATCTGCGTCGACGACCTGGAGGCCCCGGTGGCCTTCTACGAACGCCTCACGGGAAGCAGGGCGCAGCGCTACGAGCGCGGCGGGATCTCGGTGGCCGCGGTGGGCTGCTTCCTGTTGATGAGCGGCCCCGAGTCCGAACTGGAGGTGCTGCGCAAGGTGTCGGCGACCATCGCCGTACGGGATCTGGACGAGGCGGGCGCGGCGCTCGGCGCGGCCGGTGCCCGCATCATCGTGGGCCCGGTGGCGACACCGGCGGGCCGCAACCTGCTCGCGCTCCACCCCGACGGCACGGTCTTCGAGTACGTCGACCTGCGCACGGACGCCTGACGCTCACCCCCGCGTCGGGCCCGGCGCCGCGGGCGGTCGTCCCACTCCCACAGCCGGAGCATCTCACCGCCGTCGGGGGCAGGCACGACGGCGGCGTGCAGTGGCGCGCAGGACAGTGTCGTATGCCCGGTGGCGCCGATGTTCCACTCGATGCCGCCGGAGAACCACGCGCCGTTGAGTGCGAACTGGGCGGGCTGGAACACCGGGTTGCGGTAGAGGAGTTCGCGGCCGGTCGGCTTGTGGAAAAGCGAGTGCACCCGCCCCCCGAGTCCGGGCAGGACGGTCGCCCGCAGCCGGTCGTTCTCGATGACCAACGCGCCGAGGTCGGTCTCGGCGCGTTCGCGCCCGTACCCGTCGAGGATGCGCACGGGCAGCGGGGTGCGCAGCGGTTCGAAGCCGATCTGCCGGCCCATATCGCGCGGCAGCCCGTCACGTGAGCGCTCGTCGAGTACGTGCGTCTCGTCCAGGGGACACAGTCCGGGCAGCGGGTTCGGCGGCCCCAACGGGGCGGCGGGCAAGGTCAGTACAGAACGTCGCACGGTCGTGGCCAAGACAGCCTCACTCCCTCACGGGGGCCGCAGGCAGCTCCGGTGGCCGATGCCCCGACGACCATCGGAACACGACGGGGGCCGCTCTGACCAGGGGCTCCGTAGGCCAGTGTTCGGTGAATATCAGTCTGCCGTCCCGGCCGTGATCGCCCAGCGTTCGTGGTCGCGCCAGGCGCCGTCGATGAAGAGGAAGTCGGGCGAGTAGCCCTCCAGCCGGAAGCCCGCCCGGCGGACGAGGGCGATGGACCCCTGGTTGGCGGGCTGGATGTTGGCCTCCAGGCGGTGCAGGCCCAGGGTCCCGAAGGCGTGGCGCAGAACCAGGTCGAGTCCCTCGCTCATGAGGCCGCGGCCCGCCGCGTGGGCGAACGCGCCGTAGCCCAGGGCCCCGCAGAGGAAACCGCCCCGGACGATGTTGTTGATATTGATGAAACCCGCGATGCGACCGCTCGGGCGTTCGCAGACCAGAAAGCCGGCCTTCGCCGGGTCCTCGGTGAGCCGCCTCGCGTAGGCGGCGTACACGGCGGGCTCCTCCGGCGGGAAGAGCCAGGGGCGGTGCAGGCTCCTGCTGTCCCGCGCGAGCGCCGTGAACTCCTCGGCGTCGTCCTGACCGAAGGACCGCAGGGTCACCCGGGGACTCTGGGAGCTTTGGGGGCTCTGGGGGCGGTGCGGCCTGCCGGGACCGGTCGTCGTACGAGACATCCCGTCAGGCTACTTGCCGCGCTCAGCGCAGCGCGGGCACGTCGAGGGTCAGGGTGCGGGTGTCCGTGTCCAGTACGGCGGGCACGCCGAGCGGCATGGTCAGCGCGGTCGGGCAGCGGCCGAATCCCAGGTCCTCGACGCCCGGGACGCCCAGCGGGCTCAGCCGGTCGTACAGCAGCGCCCGTACGTCGTCGTACGGGCCGCACTCCTCCCACGAGCCGAGGGCGATGCCCGCGACGCCGTCCAGCCAGCCCGAGCGCAGGAGTTGGGTGAGGATCCGGTCGAGCCGGTACGGCTCCTCGTCGATCTCCTCGATGAGCAGCAGCCCGCCGCGCGCACCGGGGCGGGCGTGCGGGGTGCCGAGTTCGGCCGCGAGCAGGCTGACGCAGCCGCCGAGGGTGACGCCGCGGGCCCGCCCGGGGACCATGACGCGGGCCGCGGGGAGGCCGAGGGTACGGACCGACTCGGGGTCGAAGAGGGTGGCCCGCAGTGACTCCTGGGTCGGGCCGTCCTTGAGGAACACATCCGTCGCGACCATCGGCCCGTGCAGTGTGGCCAGCCCCGCCCGTACGGCGAACGCCTCGTGCAGCGCGGTGATGTCGCTGTAGCCGACGAAGACCTTGGGGCCCGCGGCGCGCATCGCGTTCCAGTCGAGCAGGTCCACCATGCGCTGAGCCCCGTAGCCGCCCCGCGCGCACAGGACGGCGGAGACCGTCGGGTCGCACCACGCCTCCTGGAGGTCGCGGGCGCGCGCCTCGTCCGCGCCTGCGAGGTACCCGAACTGCCGGTGCCGGTCCGGCACATGGGGTGCGACAACCGGGTCGAGGTCCCAGCCCCGCAGGATGTCGAGGCCCGCGTCGAGCCGCTCCCGGGGCACGCTGCCGCTGGGTGCGACCACGGCGACCCGCGCCCCCGGCCTCAGTCGCGCGGGCCTGGTCAGGGGCGCGGGCCCGGCCGGAGGCGGCGGCGTCACTTATTGAGCTCCAGGCGGGGGACGTCGGCCCGGTCGATTCCGAAGGTCTGTGCGTACAGGGAGAGTTCGGCCTCCAGGGCGCGGGTCATGGTGTCGGCCATGCGGAAGCCGTGTCCCTCCCCCTCGAAGGCGATGTAGGCGTGCGGAATGCCGCGCCCCGCCATCCGCTCCAGGAACCGCTCGCACTGCACGGGCGGGCAGATCACGTCGTCGAGGCCCTGGAGCAGCAGGAACGGTGCGGTGATCCGCTCCGCGTGGTGCACGGGCGAGCGGTCGCGGTACCGGTCCGGGTACTCGCCGATCGGCCCCACCAGGCTCTCCAGGTACTGGGACTCGAAGTCGTGGGTCTCGTCCGTCGCCCAGCCCGCCAGGTCGAGGATCGGGAAGATGATGGTGCCGCAGGCGTACACGTCGGTGGTGGCCAGCGAGGTCGCCGCGGTCCAGCCGCCGGCGCTGCCGCCGCGGATCGCGATCCTGCCGGGGTCGGCGGTGCCCTCCTCGGCCAGCGAGAGGGCGACGGCGGCGCAGTCCTCGACGTCCACGACGCCCCACTGCTCGCGCAGCCGGTTGCGGTACTCGCGCCCGTACCCGGCTGATCCGCCGTAGTTGACCTCGGCGACGCCGATGCCGCGCGAGGTGAAGTAGGCGATTTCCAGGTCGAGTACGAGTGGGGCGCGGCCGGTGGGGCCGCCGTGGGCCCACACCACGTACGGCGGGAGTTCGTCGCCCGGCGCGATGTGGTCGGGGTTGTGCGGCGGGTAGATGTGGGCGTGGATGTCGCGGCTGTCGGGGCCCACGAAGGTGCGGATCTGCGGCTCGGGGTAGTAGGCGGGGTCCACCGGGTCGTCGTGCGCGGAGCCGATGACCCGGGTGTGGCCGGTGAAGGTGTCGAGCTCGACGATTTCGTACGCGCTGCGCGGGCTCGCGGCGACGCCGATGACGCGGCTGCCGTCCACGGCGAGGGTGGCGGCCCATTCGGTCCAGGGTCCTGCCGCGTCGACGAGTTCGCCGGTCTCCGGGTCGAGGATGCCCAGGGTCGTCGGGCCCGCGCCGTGGATGACGGCGATCAGGCCGTTGTCCAGGGGGTGGAACCACCGCAGTCCGATCTTCCAGAGCGGCCCGCCGAACTCCTCGGCGCGCCCGGCGCACAGACCGGTCCCGGCCACGACACCCGGCAGGCTCTCGCCGGGAGTCGTGGCCCGGTACAGCTCCCACCAGTTGCCCAGGTCCGAGACGAACAACAGCGAGCCGTCCGGCGCCCATTCGACCTGGGCGACCGATTCGTCGGTGTCCCCGGCGACGGTCCGCATGTCCTCGAAGGGGCCGTCATCGGCGATCTCGCCGAGCATCACCAGCGTGCCGTCCCACGGCATCCGCGGGTGGTCCCAGGCGATCCAGGCGGCCTGCCGCCCGTCGGGCGAGACCCGCGGCCCGGTGACGAAGCGGTGCCGGTCGTCGGACAGCTCACGCACGGCGCCGCGGTCCTCGGCGGCCGAGCCGTCCAGCGGGACGGCCGCGATGACACGGCGTACGTCGGTGGGCGCCTCGCCGGTGAACTCCTCAAGCACGCACCACACTTCGCCCGCCGCCCCGCGCGCCGGCCACAGCTGCGGGTCCACCCAGCGCAGCCCGCCGCCGACCGCCGACACCGGGGTGAGCGGGCGCGGTTCGGCGCCGGGGGCGTCTGGTTCGTACGCGTAGAGCCGCTGGTCGGGGAAGTGGACGAAGACGACGAGCGGGCCGGAGCCCTCACGCGCGGCGCCCGCCCAGGGCTGCCCGCCGTACTCGATGACCCTGCTGCGTACGTTCCAGGGGGAGGGCAGCACCGATTCCTCGGCGCCGTCCGCCCGCCGCCGTACCAGCGCGCGCCGGCCGCCCTCGGTGGGCCGGGGCTCGGTCCACCACACCTCGTCACCGACCACCCCGATGTACTCCGGACGCCCGTCGTGCGATGCGGCGAGAGCGGCATCGATCGGTGACTGCCAGCTTCCGTACGGCACTGTCGGCACCATGGTCCCGGTCCCCCTTTGTCGTCCCTCTGCGGTCGGTCCGGATCTATGCGGTCTACGCGGTCTTCAGATAGTGGTCAAGTACCCGTACCCCGAAGTGCAGTGCCTCCACCGGTACCCGCTCGTCGACCCCGTGAAAGAGCGCCTGGTAGTCGAAGTCGACCGGCAGCTTCAGCGGGGAGAAGCCGTAGCCGGTGATGCCGAGCCGGGAGAACTGCTTGGCGTCCGTCCCGCCCGACATGCAGTACGGCACAACATGCCCCTCGGGGGCGAACTGCTCCACGGCCGCACGCAGCTTCGCGTACGTCGGTGAGTCGGTCGGCGCCTCAAGAGCGACCTCGCGGTGGTGGAACTCCCAGTCCACGTGCGGCCCGGTGAGCGCGTCCAGGGTCTCGCGGAACTCATCCTCGCCACCGGGCAGGAAACGCCCGTCGACATGGGCGGTCGCCCGCCCGGGAATGACGTTGATCTTGTACCCGGCGTTGAACATGGTCGGGTTGGCACTGCCCCGTACCGTCGCCTCGACCAGCGCGGCGGCCGGGCCCAGCTTGTTGAGCAGGGCGTCCACATCGAAGTCGGGCGCGTCGAGGTCCGGTGCGTCGATGTCGTGCAGGGCGGCCAGCTCCATGATGCTGGCGCGTACGGTCGCGGTGAGCCGCACCGGCCATTCGTGCTCGCCGATCCGGGCGACGGCCGCGGCCAGCCTGCTCACCGCGTTGTCGCGGTTGACCTTCGACCCGTGCCCGGCGGTGCCGAGGCCGGTGAGCCGCAGCCAGCCGGTGCCGCGCTCGCCCGCCGCGATCGGATAGATCTCCATGCCGGGGCGGGTGTGGAAGGTGTAGGCGCCGGACTCGCTGATGCCCTCCGTACAGCCTTCGAAGAGCTGCGGGTGCTCGGCGGTGAGAAAGCCCGAGCCGTCGGTGGCGCTGGCCTCCTCGTCGGCGGTGAAGGCGATGACGATGTCGCGCCGGGGTCTCACCCCGGCGCGCGCCCAGGACCGTACGACGGCGAGGACCATCGCGTCCATGTTCTTCATGTCGATCGCGCCGCGCCCCCAGACCACGCCGTCGTGGACCTCGCCGGAGAAGGGGTGCATGCTCCAGTCGGCGGGCTCGGCGGGTACGACGTCGAGGTGACCGTGGACGAGCAGCGCATCGGCGCCGGGGTCGGTGCCCTCGATCCTGGCCACCACGTTCGTACGGCCCGCGGTGCGTTCGAGCATGACGGGCTCAAGGCCCGCCTCGGCCAGGCGCTGGGCGACGTACTCGGCGGCCGGGCGCTCACGGCAGTCGCCGCTGCCGCGGTTGGTGGTGTCGATGCGGATCAGCTCGGAGGTGAAGGCGACCACCTCGTCGAGCGCGAGCGCGTCGATCGACCCGTCGTTGCCGGTCGTGACGTCGCCTGTCGTGACGTCGCCTGTCGTCGCGTTGCCGGTCGTACCGTCGCCGGTCGTGCCGTCGTCGCTCGGCTGCATGTCAGCCATACTGCTCCTCCACTGCGGCCGAGACGATCGTGGTGACCGCCTTGAAGGTACGAATGCCCTCATACATCGTCGCACTGGTGTAGGCGACACGCCGTTCACCTGTCGGCTCCACCCCTGGTACCACGGTCGCGACCGCCGAAAGGTGCTCCGCGTCGAACTCCAGCTCCACCGTGAACGCCACGCCGCGCACCGGATCGTGCCGCACGGCGAGGGCCGCCGCCTCCTTGGCCGCGGCCCTGATGTCCCTCGCGGTACGAGCCGGGGTGCGGCACACCGCGGCGTACCGCGAGACATGGTCCTTGACCGCGACCATCCGCGCCGCTGGAGCGTACCCCTTGGCGTCCACGCAGGTCAGATCGTCACCGGTGACGAGCACCACAGGGACGCCGTACTCGGCGACGACATGCGAGTTGAGCAGGCCCTCGCTCGCCCGCTCGCCGTTCACCCACACGCCCGTGATGGAGTTCGCGAGATAAGTGTGCGCGAGAACACCTTCGGTCCCGGCGCCGGTGTGATAGCCGACGAAGGCGATGCCGTCCACGTCTCCGTGCTGGACGCCCTCGACCATGCTCAGGGACTTGTGCCGGCCGGTCAGCATCTCGGCCCGGTCGTCCAGCCGCTCCAGGAGCAGATTGCGCATGGTCCAGTGTGCTTCGTTGATGAGCACCTTGTCGGCGCCCCCGTCGAAGAACCCGAGAACGGCCGCGTTCACGTCCGAGGTGAACAGGGAACGGCAGCGCTCCCACTGCGGGGTGCCCGGCAACACGTCGGCCGGCCATGTGACACCCGTGGCGCCCTCCATGTCGGCGCTGATGAGGATCTTCATGCGGCATCACGTTACGCGTCGGCGAGCACCCAAGCCAGGTCTGTCAGGGCCGCCTCAGGTGTGGACCACTGGCGGCGCTAGCTGGGCCCGTACCTGGTCGTCGGGCGGCCGGACGATCCGCTCCGGCGGAATCTCGTCGTCGAGGCGCCGCACGTCGCGCGTGGCGAGCACCCGGCGCCGCAGCCCGTCGGCCGCGAGCCGTGCGACTTCGACGGCTCCGTACGCGGCCGGGGCCAGCGGCTGCGCGGCGAGCGCGGCGACCGTCCGTCTGCGCGAGGGTGACGAAGGAGACGCGTGAGGTCCTCTCCGCTGGGCTGGTGGACTCCTGGGGCGGGCTGTGACGCTTTACGGGTTGGGCTGCTCGTTCCACTCCTTCTGCGCCGCGTCGAGCAGACCGGCGAGCTTCTGCGCAAACTCCTTCGCCGTCATCTTTCCGAGCAGCACCTTCTGGAAGTCGGGCTCGGTCTCCGCCTTACTGATCTTGTTCCAGTCGGGCAGGTAGTACGGGAGCTGCACGATCTTCGTGCCAGGGTCGTTGACCGATTCCATGGCCGCCGCGATCGGCTTGGCCGAGGTGATCCACTCGTCGTCCGCGGCGTCGTTGTTGGCCGGGATGGAACCGGCCTCCTCGTTCCAGAGGCTGTTCATTTCCGGTGAGGACGCGAACGCGATGAACTTCCAGGCCGCGGCCTTGTTCTTACCGCTCTTGAACAGGCCGAGGCCGTCGACCGGTGTGGAGACGATCGTGCGGGGGCCACCGCCGGCGGCGGGTGGCAGCGGGAAGCCGTCGATCCTTTCCTTGCCGAAGGCCTTCACATGGTCGGGGTAGGAGCCGAGGTTGTGCTGGAGCATCCCGATCTCGCCCTGGTCGAACTGGGCGACCATCTTGGTGAAATCGTTGTTGAGGTCGGCGGACGGGGTGGCCTTCTTGTAGAGGCCGATGTACTTCTCCAGCGCCGCGAGGTTCTTCGGATCGGCGACCGTGCTCCTGTCACCGCGCCAGAACGTGTCGATGCCCGACTGTGCGTACATCATGTCGAGGGCCTGGGCCACCGATCCGGCCCCGCCACGAATGGTGAAGCCGAACTTGTTGCTCCCCACGTCGGTGAGCCTGTCGGCCGCGGCGTAGAAGTCCTTCCAGGTCGCGGGCACCTTCAGGCCGGCCGCCCGGAACAGGTCCGAGCGGTACCAGAGGGTGCCCTGGTTCGCGGAGGTCGGCACGGCGAACATCTCCTCGCCCCGGCCTCCTGCCGCCCGGACGTTCTTGACCATGCCGGTGGAGAGCTTTCCCTTGAGCGCACTGTCGTCGATGCGGCCGGTGACCGGGTCGAGGGCGTTCTGCGCGACCATGTTGGCGAGGCACGCCGTGCCGACGCCACCCACGTCGGGCAGGCCGCCGCCAGCGATGGCCGTGTCGTACTTCGACTGGACGTCGGTGATCGGGATCGGCACGTACCTCACGTCGATGTCCGGGTTCTTTTTCTCGAACGCCGCGATGATCTTCTGCCAGACGGCGGTGCGGACACCGCCGTTGTTGTCCCAGAAGGTGATCTCGCCCTTCCCTGATCCCTCGTGGCCGGCTCCGCCGCTGCCGTCGTCGCCGCACGCCGTCGCCGTCAGCGCGAGTACGGCGCCGAGCGCGACCGCCGTGGCCGTCCTGCGGCTTGCGTTGCCTCTGCTCCTGCTCCTGCTGTGCGGCATGGATGTGTTCATGGTGGGCTCTTCTCTCATGTGGGTGGGAGTCTCATGACGGCGTCCGGGTTGCCGCCGGGGTGCCAGGGCCGGCCGAGGTGGAAGGAACCCGCAGGCGCGTCGCTGACGATGCGGCTGCGGGTGATCAGGAAGCCGTACGGGTTGCCCTTCCAGGTGCTCGGCGCAGTGATGTAGGTAAGTCCGGCTGTCTTCAGGGGTGTCTTCAGAGGGCTTCAGGGCTTCGCGGCGGTTCAGGGGTGACGCGAAAGTGCGTGAAGGTGGCTGTTCCGGTGGGCCCCGCGCCCTCCGGGGCCGCGGCGAACAGGCCGAGCAGCGCCCCGACCCAGCGCCAGGGCGTGGCGGCGAAGACCTGTCCCGAGGACCGCGTCCCCTCGCCGGTATCGGCGGAGAACCGGCAGCGGGCGCCTGCCGTCACCTCGATGCGCAGCAGGGCCTCGCCACCGGGCGCGGGCCGCTCGTACTCCGCGTCGCGTTCCCTTTCGGCGACCGCCTCCGCGTACCGATGAACCAGGCGGGCCGTCCCGTCCGCCCCGCGTTCCAGGCCGATCCAGCTGAACGCGTCGCCCAGGACGACGAGTCCGGCCTTCGCCCCCGGCCGCGCCGCGTCCAGGGCGAGTTCCACCTCGACGGTGAAGGTCTCCGCGGGCAGCCGCTGGACCAGCACGTGCGGGAGCCTGCGCGGATCGTGGGCGTACGGGCCCGGCAGACAGGGCAGCCGCAGTCCGTCGCCCGTGTGCGTGACCGTCCAGCCGTGCTCGGGGTTGGCGGTCCACTGCCATTGACGCCCGTGCCGCCCGCCCGGGAACTCGTCGTCGGTGGCCGGTGCGCACACCGGCTGCTGCGGTGCCTTGGGTTTCGGGTGTACGCGTACGGGCTCGCCGTTGTCGCCGAGCACGGGCCAGCCGTCGTCGTCCCAGCGCATCGGTTGGAGGTGCACGACCCGTCCGTAGGCGCCGCGCACCTGGAAGTGCAGAAACCAGTCCTCGCCCTGCGGAGTGCGCACCCAGCCGCCCTGGTGGGGCCCGTTGATGTCGGTGCGGCCCTGGGCCAGGACGGTTCTGTGCTCGTAGGGGCCGGCGAAGGTACGGGATCGGAGGGCGCCCTGCCAGCCCGTCTCCACGCCCCCGGCGGGGGCGAAGATCCAGAACCAGCCGTCGTGCCGGTAGAGCTTGGGGCCTTCCAGGGTGAACCAGCCGGGTATCCGGTCGGCGTCGACCAGGACCCGCCCCTCGTCGAGGAGTTCGCGACCGTCGGGGCTCATGCGGTGGCCGGTGAGGCGGTTCTTGATGCCGGAGCGGGATTTGGCCCAGGCGTGCACGAGGTGGGCCTCGCCCGTCTCCTCGTCCCACAGCGGGCAGGCGTCGATGAGCCCCTTGCCCGCCTTGACCAGGTGCGGGGCGGTCCACGGACCGCGGATGTCGTGGGCATTGACCTGGTGGATGCCGTGGTCCGGGTCGCCCCAGAAGATCCAGAAGCGGCCGGCGTGATGACGCAGTGACGGGGCCCAGACCCCGCAGTCGGGCCGGGGTTCGGCAAAGGCACGAGCCGGTTCGAGGCGCTCCAGGGCGTGCCCGACGAGCGTCCAGTTGACGAGGTCGCGCGAGTGCAGCAGCGGGAGGCCGGGCGCCCGGCCGAAGCTGGACGCGGTCAGGTAGTAGTCGTCGACGCGCACCACGTCGGGGTCTGACCAGTCGGCGTGCAGCACGGGGTTTCGGTAGGTGCCGTCGCCGAGGTCGGCGGTCCACGGGGCCTGTGCACGCTCCGTCATGACGTGACCGCCTTGCGGACGAGGGCGGCGGCCTCGGCCCGGCCGGGCCTGCCGTCGGCGACGACGACGGTGATGACCCGTCGTACGACGGTCGCGCCTGCCGTGACGAGCAGCGGCTCCGTGTGCGCGAGCGAGGAGCCGACGCCCGGGTACTCGTTGGCCCGTACGAACCAGGGGTCCTCCCGGGTACGGGCCGTCGCTCCGGCGAACACCAGGGTCCAGCCGTCACCGGCGAGCGCGAGCCAGGCGCGGCGGGAGCCGTTGAGGGTGTGTTCCGTGTGTTCCGTGTGTTCCGTGTGTTCGCCGTCCGGCCCTTCGGCGAAGACGTCCGGCGCGGCCCGCTCCTTGGGCGCGCGCCAGAAGAAGCCTCCGTAGGCTGCGCCGGGGCGCCCGTTGGTGGCGGGGCTCCCGATGGCCAGGTCCGCGCCCGTGGTGTTGGTGAGCGCGAAGGTGAAGTCCAACGCGTATGCGGATGAGGTCAGTTCGGTCACCGCGACCGTGCGCATTTCGCGCAACAGCTGGACACCGCCGGCCTGCCAGCTGAGCTCTTCGACACATCCGTCCGAGTCGCTGAGCTTGAATTCGGTGTGCGTCTGGAATCCGTGGTTGTTCATCTCGACCGAGCCGCGGACGCGCGTGAAGGTGCGTCCGCCCCAGAAGTTGTGGCCCCCGACGTCGGGGACGGCGACACCGGCCCCCAGGTGGTGGCGGTGGTCGTCGGGCAGCTCCTCGGTGACGGTCCTGCCGCCGAGTGTGGTGACGGGGTGCAGATAGGGCCGCGGCGAGAGCGCCGGGGCGGTCGTCGGCAGGTACGTGTAGCGGGCCACAGGGCGGCTGGCGCAGCTCAGGGTCAGCGCAGTGTTCACCGGGCCACCGCACCGGGCGTGGAGGCGCGGGCCCAGGGGGCGCCCAGCTCGGAGAAGAGGGCGAGGCTGTCGGCACTCGCCGCGACCAGGCCGTCGATGCCGGGCACGACACGGCGCGGGGCGGACTCGCCCAGTTCGGTGCGCCAGGCCGATGGGGGCAGCGGCCTGGGAGCCGGCGCCAGGCGCACCGCATCGACGACGCGCATGAAGGCGCCGGTACGCTCCGGCCCGGCGAGCAGGTCGGCGCGGCCCGCGAGGTGCTCGACGAGGTTCTCCAGCAGGTCGGTGCGCCCGTGGACGCTCTCCTCGGGCCCGTGCCCGGCCCGCTGCACCAGTACGTGGTCGTCCTTGTAGCGCAGGGTGATGCAGCCCCGGTCGCCGTGCAGGACGACGTACGGCTCGCGGCTCTGCTCCGCGCACAGCGTCACGGCGACGGTGACGGTGATGCCGCGTCCCGTGCTGACGCGTACGCAGGAGGTGTCGTCGGCCTCGATGTCGTTGGCCCGGTACAGCTCGGTCTCGATGCCCGTGACATCCTCGGCGCGGTCGCTGCCAGCCAGCGCGAGCGCGGTGGTCACGGCGTGCGCGAGCGGGTTGGTGAGCACCCCGTCGACCACGTCCGCGCCGTCCAGGCGCCGTCGCCCGGCCCAGGGTGCGCGTGCGTAGTAGGCGGCGTCGCGGACCCAGGCGCCCGCGGCGCCGATGCCGTGCACAGTCCCGATGGCATCGTCGGCCACCAGCTCGCGGATGACGGTGAGGGCGTGCGAGCCGAGGGACTGGAAACCGATCTGGCAGACACTGCCCGCCTCCCGCAGGCCGTCGGTCAGCCGCTGGAAATCGGCGTACGAGGCGGCCGGGGGTTTCTCCAGCAGGATGTCCACTCCGCGCGACGCGGCGGTGAGGGCCAGGTCCGTGTGGGTCTGGATCGGGGTGCAGATGACAGCGACGCGGGCTCCGGTGGAGTCGAGGAGGGCGGCGAAGTCGTCGGACTGCTCGGGTCGGCCGAAGCCGCTCAGCTCCTCGGCGTCCAGGGGCCGCAGCTCGCAGATACCGGCGAGCGTGACCAGGCCGAGCTGCTCCAGGCGCCGGATGTTGGTGAGGTGCCAGCGGCCGTG
The DNA here is from genome assembly GCF_039766235.1 of Streptomyces changchenzhani. NCBI lineage: Bacteria > Bacillati > Actinomycetota > Actinomycetes > Kitasatosporales > Streptomycetaceae > Streptomyces > Streptomyces changchenzhani. The sequence goes on from NZ_JBDHNH010000010.1 coordinate 287,552, forward strand.
GCCGCGGGCGCCTGCGCGGCCAGTGCCTCCTTGACGACGGTGACGTTGTTCGCCGACTGCTGGACCGCGCGCAGCTCCTCGAAGGGGCGGATCAGCTCCCAGACCTTCATCGCGCCCGGGTAGTCGCCCGCGCGCAGGGCTTCCAGGAGGGCCAGCGAGACGGACGGGGCGACGTTGACCAGGCCGGAGGTGAAGCCGGTCGCTCCCCCGGCCCAGTACGAGGGCGCATACAGCTCGGCGAGGCCGGCCACCCAGACGAACCGGTCGAGCCCGGCGTCCCGGGCGAAGGCGGCGAAGCGGGCGGCATCGGGAACGGCGTACTTCACGCCGATGACGTTGGGGCACAGCTCCCCCGAGCTCGGCGAGCCGTCCGGCGTCCAGCTGCGGGTTGCGGATGTACGGGACGACGCCGAGCTCGGGGACGGCGTCGGCGACGGAGCGGTGGTAGTCGGTCCAGCCTTCCTGCGCCACGTAGGGATGCACCGGCTGATGGACCATGATCATGTGCGCGCCGGTGGCGCGGGCGTGCTCGGCGGCGGCGACCGCGGTCGGCACGTCGTGTCCGACACCGACCACGACCGTCGCCCGGTCCCCCACCTCATCGACGGTCAGCTCCGTCACGGCGGTGCGCTCCTCGGGTGAGAGCGCATAGAACTCGCCGGTGTTGCCGTTGGGGGTGAGGGTGCGCACCCCGCCGTCGAGCAGTCTGCGCAGCAGGGCGCGGTGGGCATCGGTGTCCAGCGTGCCGTCGGCCGCGAAGGGGGTGACCGGGATGGCCACGACGTCCGCGAGCGCCGCCCGCAGAGGCACGTCCCGGTCTGTCGCGGACTCTGTTGCCGGGCCGGTCATATGTCCTCGCCCCCGTCGGCCTCGGGGAACGCGCGGGCGACGAAGGACGTGATGTGCTCGTGCAGCGCGCGGGCCGATCCCTCGGCGTCCCCGGCGAGCGCGAGCCGCAGGATCTGCTGGTGCTCGGCGGCCTCCCGCTGCCAGGTGGGCTCGGCGGCCCAGGCGACGGCCGACACCAGCGCGGCCTGGTCGCGCACCTGATCGAGCATCCTGCACAGCAGCGGATTGCCACAGGGCAGGTAGAGCGCCCGGTGGAAGTCCCGGTTGGCGAGCGAGCGTTCGGCCTTGTCCGACGCCGTCTCCGCCTGGACGAGGGCCTCCTGGGCGGCGTCGAGGGAGGCGCGGCCCCTGACGGTGCGGCGCAGCGCCTCGGGCTCCAGCAGCAGTCGTACGTCGTACACCTCGCGCGCCATCGTCGCGTCGACCATGCGGACGGTGACGCCCTTGTACTGGTTCATGACGACGAGCCCGGTGCCGGCGAGGGTCTTGAGCGCCTCGCGGACGGGCGTCTTCGACACCCCGAACTGCGCGGCCAGGTCGGTCTCGACCAGCGCCTGGCCGGGCAGGAGGCGGCCGGTCAGGATGGCGTGCTTGATCGCCTCCAGGACGTACTGGGTGCGCGAAGGAATGGGGCTGGGGGCGAAGGCCATGGGCGCTCTCACATCTCGCGTATCGCGTCTCATATATGACGTACGAAGTACGACGCGATGAAGTTAGAGCCCTGGCTTTTCGTTCGTCAACGCTTCTTACAAAACTTTCCCTTCCGGGGCGGCGCCCTCACGACGAGCGGCCGACCACCAGCCACTTCGACGGAAGCTCGATCCGCGTCCCGCTCGCGTCGAACTCCGCTGTACTCAGAGGTAGTTCACCTCTTGCGAGCACTGTGAGGCCCGCCGACGAGAAGAGCCCGGCCACTTGCGCGTCCGGCAGCACGCCCGGCGCGATGCCGTGCGCGAAGATCGGCGCAAGCTTGGGCGGCGGCCCGGCGGGCCCCTGCGCGAGGTCCATCAGCACCGGCCGCGCCCCCTCGGAGAGTTCCACCACGAACGCCCTGCCCCGCTCACCCACCAGCACCGCGATGGCGTCCACCAACGGCTGCCGGTCGGCGGGCTCGCACTGGTGCAGTACTCCCCGCATGTAGACCTGCGCGTCGCCCAGTTCGGCATGGAGGCCGCGCACCGCCTCCTTGTCCGAGGCGTCGAGCTGCTGGAACCGGATCTGGCCGAGCGGATCAAGACGCTTGGCGTGCTCGATGGCGGCGGCGGCCAGATCGACGCCCGCCACCCGGGGGTACCGGTCGGCCAGGAAAAGCGTCTGGGTGCCGTGGCCGCAGCCGAGGTCGAGCATCGCGAGGCCCGGTTCCGCCATGTGCGGCTCGAAGAGGGCGAGATGCAGGCCCACGGTGAGGGCCGGTTCCGCGTCCCAGAAGACCGACCCGGGCTCGCCGGTGGCCTCCCGCCAGAAACCTTCCCAGGCGCCCTTGTACCGACTCGTCACGCTCATGCCCAGCTCCCCAGGGTGAGATCACCGCTCTGACATCACGTCAAGATCGGTCTACCGCGCCTGGGTTACGCCGACAAGCACTCGGCGCGTACTTTCACTCGGCGTTCGATCCGGTGCACTTCACGCACGCCCGGGCGCACGACTCGTACGCATCATCCGCCCGCCCCGCCCCTGGTACGGCAGCGGCACCTCGAACCACACCATCTTGCCGTCGCCGGTGCGGCTCGTGCCCCACTCCCGCGCCAGCGCGCTCACCACCGCAAGCCCGCGCCCCGCCTCGTCGCCGGGCCCCGCGCTCATCAGCGCCGGCAGGGTGTGGCTGTCGTCCCCGACCTCGCAGAGCAGTGCGTCGGTGCGTACGAGCCTCAGCTCGACCGGGTGGTGCCTGGCGTGCCGCACCGCGTTGGTGACGACCTCGCTGACCAGCAACTCCACCTGGTCCGCTACCTCTTCGACGCCCCAGACCGCCAGCTGCCCCCGCACGAGCCGCCGCGCCCGGCCCACCTCCTGCGGGTCGCGGGCGAGCTGCCACACCGCCACGTCCTGCTCCGGGATGCCGTTGAGCCTGGCCATCAGCAGCGCGACGTCGTCCTTGCGTCCGCCCTGGCCCTCTTTCCAGGACGACGCGGCCAGGGCGCGGATGATGGTGTCGCAGGCGTCGTCCATCGAGGCCGCCGGGTGCGCCGCCGACTCGCACAGCGTCGCCAGCCCCACGCCGATGTCCTCGCCCCGCACCTCGACCAGGCCGTCCGTGCACATGATGAGGCGGTCTCCGGGCTCGACGGGGATCCGTACGGACTCGAAGGGAACTCCGCCGACGCCGATCGGCGCACCCGTCGGCAGGTCGAGAAGGTCGCTGTGGCCGTCGGCCGCCCGCACGACCACGGGCGGGATGTGTCCCGCGTTCGCCATCAGCAGTTCGCTGCGGATCGGGTCGTAGACGGCGTACAGACAGGTCGCCAGGTAGTGCTCGCCGAGGCGCTGCGCCAGGTCGTCGAGGTTGCGCAGGAGCTGCTCGGGCGGCAGGTCGAGGGCGGCCATGGTCTGCACGGCGGTACGCAACTGGCCCATCATCGCTGCCGAGTTGAGCCCGTGCCCCATGACGTCACCGACGACCAGCGCGGTCCGCGACCCGGGCAGCTTGATCGAGTCGAACCAGTCGCCGCCGACGCGCCCCAGGAGGGTGCCGGGGAGGTAGCGCGTCGCGGTGTCGCAGCCGGCCATCCGGGGTGCGATCTTCGGCAGCATGCTGTCCTGGAGGGTCTCGGCGACGGTCTCCTGGTGCGTGTACATACGGGCGTTGTCGAGGACCAGGCCCGCGCGGGCGGCCAGTTCGGCGCCGGTGACCCGGTCCATGTCGTTGAACAGGACGCGCCCGGGGTGCCGCAGCAGGATCATGAACCCCAGCACCACATTGCGCGCCTTGAGCGGCACCACCAGCATCGAGCGCCCGTTGATCAGGGGGCGGATGTCGCGCTTCTCGAACTGCGAGGCGATGGCGGTGCCCATCTCCTCGCTGATGCGCGGCACCAGCACCGGGTCACCTGTGGTCATGCACTGGAAGAACGGCGTGTGCACCGGGAAGGGCATCGACTCACCGACCGGCACCACGTCGTCCCAGCGCCCCGGCGCGTCGACATGCTCCACGGCGACGCGATACCACATGGTGGTCGCGTCGGGCGGCCCGTCGGGGAAGCCCTCGCCCGCGATGACCTGCTCGCGCAGATAGGTGCCCGCGACATCGGTGAAGCGCGGCACCACGGCCGCGCTGACTTCCAGGATCGTGCGGGAGAGATCGAGCGAGGAACCGATGCGCCCGCTCACCTCGTTGAGGAATTCGAGCCGCTCGCGGACGGCCGCGTATTCGAGGTCGACGTCCTCGTCGGGCACTGCGGCGACGGGCCGCTCCCCGGCGGCCGCGGCAGCCTCCGCCGCCCGCCGTCGCGCTCGGCGCTCCGCCCGCCGCGGCACACCCCAGTCGGGCGTGACGGGCACCCGGTCATGTCGGCTGAATTCCAGTACGGGGTAGCCCAGTTCGAGCACCTGGGCGACGATCCGGCTCGATTCGCCCACGCTCATGCTCGGCAGGATCTCGGGCAGCCGCCCGGCCAGCTCCTCGGCGCCGCTGAACTCGGTGTGCAGGGCGAAGCCGGGCGCTATCCGCTCCGTACCGTCGTCGTCCTCCCCGTCCCGGTCACCCTCGTCCGCCTGCTCCCTCTCCAACTGGGCGGCGTCCGCCGCGAGTACGAGGAGACGCTCGGGGCCCGGACCGACCAGCGGGTAGGCCCACCACAGCACATCGAGCGGCGCGCGCCCGGGCTCGGAGAGCCTGGCCCGGCCCGCGGCCGGATAGGCGGTGAGCCCGTTCAGCGAGTCGTCGAGCCCCGGGCCGAGCCCCTCGTAGGACTCGTACGCCGTGTAGGCGGCGTCATCCGCGAGCGCGCCGGAGACCGGCATCAGGTCGGTCGCGGGGCGACCCACCGCTTCCTCCCGGGCGGGCCCGAACAGCCGCCGTGCACCGGTCGACCAGTGCGACACGAGTCCGGCACTGTCCACGACGACCACGGCAAGGGGGATCCGGCCGGTGACGGCCTGCTGAGGCTGCGTCGGCGGAGTTCCGCGGTCGATGTCCATTGGGGGTGCAGGCTCCCTTCCCGCCGCGAGGATCTGCGTCCTCACCACCGTACGGCCATCGGCCCACTGCGCGGGAGCCAACGACCGAAAAGGTCGTGCGCCCGCGCGTACGGCCCTGTCGGCCGACCCGGGTCCCGCGTAAAGGTCAGTCCTCGTGGCCCAGTTGGAGATCACGTTCGGTACGTCCGCCACCGGCGACCTGAAGCACGGTGGCCACCGGCGGGTATCCCGCGGCGATCACCGTGTACTCGCCGGACGACAGGTCGACGAAGCGGAAGGTCCCGTCGGGGCCCGTGGTCAGGGTGTCCACGACATTGCCCGCGGCGTCCAGGAGGGTCACCCTGGCGTCCTCGACCGGCCGGCCCGCACTGGCCCGTACCGTGCCGCGCAGCACCGCGCCGCCCGCCAGCTCGATGTCCTGCCGGGTCTCACGCGCGGCCTGCACGCTCACCGGGAGCGCGGCGGGGCGGAACGCGGGGGCGCTCGCGGCCAGGGTGTACTCCCCCGCCACCAGCTCGGTAATCACGTAACCACCCTCGCGCCCGGTGCGCGTGGAGGCGACGACATCGCCGCGTACGTCGGTGAGGGTCACCGCGGCGTCCCGCACCGGGCTGCCGTCCGCCGTGAGGACGACCCCGGAGAGCCGGCCCGCGCCGCCGAGCACCACATCGAGGTCGACGGTCCGTTCGCCGACCGTGACGGTGACCGCCTGCGGCTGGTGCCCCCCGGCCGCCGCGATCAGGACGTACGCCCCGGCTCCCGGCACGCTCATCGCGTACCGCCCGTCGTCACCGCTCGCGCCGCGCCCGACCTGGCGTCCCGTCACATCGATGAGCGTGAGGGCGGCGCGTGGGACGGTGCTGCCGTCGTGGTGCTGGACGGTGCCGCAGACCGGGACGCCCGACAGATAGGGCGCGGTGATGCGGGCCGCGGGGACGGCGGCGTGCTCGGCCGTGGGCTCGGCCGTGGGGGCGTTGTGGGACACCAGCGGTTTCTCCTTGAGGAAGCAGGCGATGAGCAGGCCGAGCACGAGCACCGGCACGAGGTAGAGGAAGATCCGCGGCATGGCCTCGGCGTACGCCTCGATGTAGGCGTCACGCAGGGCGGGCGGCATGGCGTGCACCAGTTGCGGGGTGATGCCCGCCGGATCGGGCAGGCCCGCGCCGGCGGGCAGCCTGTCGGCGAGGGCGTCGGTGAGCCGTCCCGCGAAGAGCGTGCCGAAGACGGCCGCGCCGACGCTGCCGCCGATCTGCCGGAAGTAGGTGTTGGCGCTCGTTGCCGTGCCGAGGTCCGCGGGGTGCACCGAGTTCTGCACGGCGAGGACCAGCACCGGCAGGACCAGACCGATGCCGATGCCGAGGACAGCCATCCAGATGCTGTAGTGCAGCCGCGAGGTGTCGACTTCGAGGCGGGACAGCAGCCACATGCCGAGCGCGGAGCACGCCCCGCCGATGACGGGGTAGATCCGGTAGTGGCCGGTGCGGCTGATGAGCTGTCCGGAGACGATCGAGGCGACGACGACGCCGCCCATCATCGGCAGCATCAGCAGCCCTGACTCGGTGGCGCTCGCGCCGTCGACCATCTGAAGGAAGGTCGGCAGATAGCTGGCGGCGCCGACGAGCGCGATGCCGACGACAGCGCCGACCAGACCGGTGATGTTGAAGATCGAGTCGCGGAACAGCCGCAGCGGAATCAGCGGTTCGGGTGCGTGGTGCTCAACGACGATGAACAGCAGCGTCGTTCCGGCGGCGCCCGCGGCGAGACCCAGGATGACGCGCGAGTCCCAGTCGTACTCCGTACCGCCCCAACTGGTCAGCAGGACGAGGCAGGTGGAGGCGGCGGCGAGCAGGATCGCGCCGAGCACATCGAGCCGCGGCCGCACGGTGGGCTTGGGGACCTTGAGCACAACAGCGATCACGGCCATGGTGACCAGGCCGAAGGGCACATTGATGTAGAAGCACCAGCGCCAGGAGGCATGGTCGGTGAAGAAGCCGCCGAGCAGCGGTCCCGCGACGGACGCGAGGCCGAACGCGGCGCCGATGAGACCCATGAAACGGCCGCGGTCCCTGGGCGGCACGATGTCCGCGATGATCGCCTGGACGCCGATCATGAGGCCGCCCGCGCCGATGCCCTGGATGGCGCGGAAGGCGATGAGCTGGTCCATGGTGCGCGACCAGCCGGCCAGTGCCGAGCCCACGATGAACACGACGATCGCGAACTGGAAGATGCCCTTGCGGCCGAAGAGGTCGCCCAGCTTTCCGTAGATCGGCAGGCCGATCGTGGAGGTCAACAGATAGGCGGTGATCGCCCACGACATCCGGTCCAGGCCCTGGAGTTCGCCGACGATCTTCGGCAGGGCGGTGGCGACGATCATCTGCTCCAGCGCCGCGAGCAGCAGCGCGAGCATCAGCCCGCAGAAGACCAGCCGGATACGGCGTGGGCTGAGCGGCTCGGCCTGAACCGGAGTTGTCCCCAGGACGCCGGGCGGCGGGGGCGCCGCCCCCACGGCCGGTTCGGGAGCGGGCCACTGTGTGGCCTGCCCGTCCTTCGTCAGAGTGGTCCCGCCCACGTACTGCTCCCCTCGTCACACACGCGCCGTGACACCTGCGCCGCCCATTTTTCGCATTACGCGACAACTGGGAGCAAGTCAGACGATTGACGTGGGAGGCGTACGCGGGCGGTTCCGTCCCCGGTGGGAGCACGTACGGCGCACAACCGGCCGGTACGGAAGACCACTCGTTCCGGTGAGAGCGCGTCAACCCCGGAGGGATGACGGCGGAGGCCGGCGGCCGCTGGCGGGGGCTACTTCTTCTCCACCTCGGCTGCGAGGTTGGCGAGGAGTGCGTCGTGGATCCGACCGAGGCCCTTGGGCGCGAAGGTCCGCTCGAAGAACCCGCCGATACCGCCGGCGCCGTCCCAGACGGAGGTGACGACCACCTTGGACTTGCCCTCGCCGGCCGGGGTGACGGTCCAGGTGGTGACCATGGACGAGTTGCGGTCCTTCTCGACGAGCTGACCGTCGGTCGGCTCAGTCACATCGAGCAGGCAGTCACGGATGCGCTTGCTGGTGGCCTGGAGCTTCCAATGAACGAGGGTGCCCTCGCCGTCGCCGCCCTCGCGCACCTCGTACTCACTGAAGTGCTCGGGCAGGACCTTCGCGCGCGTGGCGCGGTAGTCGGCCAGCGCATCGAACACCGCCTCCGCATCCGCCGCGATGATTCGCTCCGTCGTGGCCTCGACCTGCGCCATGCCTGTTCCTCCAGCACTCGATTTTCGGGGGTGCGGCTTACCCAACCACCTCCGGTACGACCGCCCATAATCGGGGTTGCGGCAAAGAAGGGAACAGGTGCTCCATTCCGAGATTCCTGGTACCGGGCAGGCGCACCTGCGCTGGAACAATCCGGCTGAAACCCCCGCCCCTACCGGGGGGTCACCCGCCAAGTGCACGAACCGGCAACGGAGTTCGGGATAGGCCCATCGGGTCCCGGAGTCCCCCGACGCGTTCCCAGGGCTGAGCGACCCGAGCCGGCCCCACCCAGCTCACCCTGCTCTGACGCCACGCCCATCATAAAACGGCCGGAACAGCTCCTTACGTGCGCTTTTTCGGGCACGATTCGGCCGGGGCTGTATCGCTCACAGCCGCCATCTCTCCACACTGGGAGGCCAAGTGAAAAAACGCGCAGGAATTCTGTTCGCCGTGTCCGCGACGGTGGCCGGAATGATTACGGCCGTACCGTCCGCGGGCGCCACCGACCAGGCCGGCTCCGCCGCACCGCGCGCCGCACTCAAGTGGACCGGCTGCGCCACCACGAAGTATCCGAAGCTGGAGTGCTCCTCGGTCGAAGTGCCCCTCGACCACACGGACCCGGGCGGCAGAAAGATCACCCTGGCTCTGTCGCGCGTCAAGCACACGGCGAAGACCTTCCAGGGCCCGCTCCTGGTGAACCCGGGCGGCCCCGGTGGCAGCGGGCTCTCGATGGCCGGGTTCGTGTCGTCCGCGCTGCCCAAGAAGCTCGCCGCGCAGTACGACGTCATCGGCTTCGACCCGCGTGGCGTGGGCAAGAGCAAGCCCGCCCTGAACTGCCGCACCGGGCACTTCTCCCCCGTACGCCCCGACTCGGTGCCCTCCACCGAGAAGGACGAGCGGGCCAATCTGGCCAGGGCCAAGGCCTTCGCGGACGCCTGCGGCAAGAAGTACGGGGACCTCCTCCCCCACATCGACACGGTGAGCGCCGCCAACGACCTGGACGTCATCCGCCAGGCACTCGGCGCCCAGCAGATCAACTACTTCGGCTACTCCTACGGCACCTACCTCGGCGCCGTGTACGCGAAGCTCTTCCCGGAGCGGGTACGGCGCCTGGCGCTCGACAGCATCGTCGACCCGACGGACGTCTGGTACGACGCCAACCTCGCGCAGGACTACGCGTTCGACACCCGGCACAAGGCGTTCGCCGCCTGGGTCGCCACACACCACACGGCGTACAAGCTCGGCAGCGACCCGGCGAAGGTCGAGGCCAAGTGGTACGCGATGCGGGCGGCGGTCAAGAAGAGCCCGGCGGGCAAGAAGGTCGGCCCGGCCGAGCTGGAGGACACCTTCCTGCCCGGCGGCTACTTCAACGGCTACTGGCCGTATCTCGCCGAGGCGTTCGCGTCGTACGTGAACGACAAGGACTCCGGGCCGCTGGTCGCGGCCTTCGGGAACTTCGCGGCCGTCGACGCAGCCGGCGGCAACGGGTACTCGGTCTACACCTCGGTGGAGTGCCGGGACGCGCCGTGGCCACGCGACTGGCACACCTGGCGCCACGACAACTGGACGGTGCACGCCAAGGCACCCTTCTCCACCTGGTACAACGCCTGGTACAACGCGCCGTGCGCCTTCTGGCCCACGGACTCGCTGGAGCCGCCGAGCGTACGCAACCACAAGCTGCCGCCGACGCTGCTCTTCCAGGCAACCGACGACGCGGCCACACCGTTCGAGGGCGCAGTCACCGTCCACCGCGCCCTGCGCGGCTCCAGCCTGGTCGTCGAGGAGGGCGGCGGCAATCACGGCATCGCGCTGAGCGGAAACGCCTGCCTCGACCGGTACCTGACGGACTATCTCGCCACGGGCAAGGTCCCGCGCGCGAGCGGCGGCGGTGACGCGGACGCGGTCTGCAAAACGCAGCCCGACCCCAAACCGCTTCCTGCCGAGTCGGGTGCGCGCGCGGCGCGGCCGGACACGTCGAAGGGCAGCACGCTGCACGGCCTGATCGGCTTCCGCGGCTGACGTCACAAGCAGCCGGTAGCCGGCCCGTGGGTGCGGGGAAGCCTTCGCCCCGCACCCACGGGCCGCCACCGCGCGAAAATGCGGGTGCCCGGCAGCCCCGCCCTGGCTAGGGTGCGGTTCCATGAACGGCGTACACCTGCGGGACATGACCATCGACGACTGCAAGGCCGTCGCCACCGTGCGGGTGCGCGGCTGGCAGAGCGCGTACGTCGGGATGGTCCCCCAGCGGCACCTCGACGCGATGAGCGTCGAGGCGGACGCCGCCCGGCGCCGCGCGCGGCTCACCGGGGACGGCGGCGCGGTCGGCAACATCGTCGCCGAGCGCGACGGCCGGGTGATCGGCTGGGCTTGCTACGGCCCGTACCGCGAGGACGCGGACGCGCCCCCTCCGCATCGGGAGCCGGCCGTGGACGCCGAGCTGTACGCCATCTACGTCCTGCCCGAGCAGCACTCGACCGGCGCCGGCCGCGCCCTGCTGGCGGAGATGCTGGCCCGCGCGGCCCGCGACGGCTTCCCGCGCATCTTCCTGTGGGTCCTCGCGGAGAACGCCCGCGCCCGCCGCTTCTACGAGAAGGCGGGCTTCGCGTTCGACGGGACGGAGGAGCCCTTCGAGCTCGACGGCGTTTCGGTACCCGAGGTGCGCTACGTGAGGCGACTGAGCGCGGCGGACGCCGCCGCTGTCAGCCTCGGGTGATCCAGGGCCGCTTCGAGCACCGGCCTGGCCCGTTTGTCGCGCAGCTGCCCCAAGCCCTCGACGCAGGCCAGCGCCACCCGCCAGTTCGGTTCGTGCGGCTTGAGCAGCCCGCGCAGGGTCGCGATCAGCGCCGGTACGGTCTCGGGCGCCCGCAGTTCGGTCAGCAACCGCACCGGGTGCAGCGCGTACGCGGTGCGCAGCCCGTTGGTCGCGAGCGCGGCGGCGGCGCGGGCGGTGCGCGGGTCGCCAAGCCGCGCCAGCGCGTACGCCGCGGACGCGCATCGCTGGGGTTCCCGGTGGTTGAGGAGCAGCACCAGCGTCTCGAACGCCCGCCGGTCCCCCGCGCAGCCGAGCCGGAAGGCGGCGACCTCCCGCGCCCACAGGGGCCGCTGGGTCTCGACGAGCACGCCGGCCAATTCGTCCTGGTCCTCGGTGGCGAGCAGCCGCTCGTAGGCGACCTGTTCGGCCGATGTCCCTGCTTCGCCACGTACCCGGCCCGCGAGCGACCGTAATTCCTCGTCCATGTCCGCCAGCGTATCCGCGCCGCACACGGGCCGTGTCCGTCTCGTCACGGCGTCCCAGATCACACCCGGCCAGGGCTGGCGCGCTCGTTACTCGCCAGTTACCCTCAATTGAGCGGGCAATCCCCCGCTGCTTGGTAGATCTCATGACGGCCTGGTGACGCAGCCGTCGCGAGTGCTTTGTCGGTTCGGCTTTTCGCTTACGACGCGACCTCGGGACAGAGTCCGTCGGCCCCGCAGCACGGCACGCACTTCTCGCATGCGCCTCTCGCACGCGAACTCCGCACGCAACCTCGCCGCGCGGTGCGCCCTTCGGCGTACCGGACATCGGCGTCCGCGTGCTCCCCCTCAGTCGTCACTCATGCACTGGAGTCCCGCGATGGACCGTCAGTCCACCCCGCCCAGCCCCGGCCCCCTCCAAACCGTCGCCGTGATCGGCCTCGGCACCATGGGCACCGGCATCATCGAGGTCCTGGCCCGCGCCGGCCGTGAAGTCATCGGCATCGACATCAGCGACACCGCCGCTCAGCAGGCCGTCGCCGCGCTGGACGCCTCGACCGCCCGCGCCGTGCGGCGCGGGCGCATCACCGAGGAGGAGCGGCGCGACGCCCTCGCCCGGTTCCGTACGTTTTCCGACCTCCAGGCGGCGGCGGACGCCGACCTGGTGATCGAGGTCGTGCCCGAGACGTACGAGGCCAAGCACCAGGTCTTCCGCGCCCTCGACTCCATCGTGCGCCCCACCACGATCCTGGCGACCGGCACCAACGCACTGTCCGTGACCCGCCTGGCCGCCGACTCCGCGCACCCCGAGCGCGTCCTGGGGATGCACTTCTTCAACCCGGCGCCCGCGATGAAGCTCGTCGAGGTCGTCTCATCGGTGCTGACCGCGCCGCAGGCGGTCGACGCGGTCACGGCGCTCGCGCGTGAGCTGGGCAAGGAGCCGGTCGCGGTCGGCGACCGGCCCGGTTTCATCGCCGACGGCCTGCTCTTCGGCTATCTCAACCAGGCCGCCGCGATGTACGAGGCCAAGTACGCATCCCGCGAGGACATCGACGCCGCGATGAAGCTGGGCTGCGGCCTGCCGATGGGCCCCCTGGCGCTGCTCGACCTGATCGGCATCGACACGGCCCGTACCGTGCTCGACGCGATGTACTCCGAGTCCCACGACCGGCTGCACGCGCCCGCCCCCGTCCTCAAGCAGCTCAGTGAGGCCGGGCTGAGCGGCCGCAAGTCCGGGCGCGGTTTCTACACGTACGAGGCATCGGGCAGCGCGGACGTGGTGCCCGACACCCTCACCCCGCGCGAGGACGCGGGGGCGACGCCGGGCCGCGAGGTGCGCTCGGTGGGCGTCGCCGGGTCGGGGACCATGGCGTCGGGCATCGCGGAGGTCTTCGCGAAGGCCGGTTACGACGTGGTGCTCGCGGCGCGCGGTCTGGAGAAGGCAGAGAAGGCCAAGGCCCGTATCGCCAAGTCTCTTTCGCGCTCTGTCGACAAGGGCAGGATGACGGCCGAGGCGCGCGAGGCGGCACTGGACCGGGTCGCCCCGGCCGGGTCCCTCGACGCCTTCGCCGACGTCGACCTGGCCCTGGAGGCCGTCGCCGAGGACCTGGAGGTCAAGCAGCAGCTCTTCGCGACGCTCGACAAGATCTGCAAGCCGGGGGCGGTGCTCGCCACCACGACGTCCTCACTGCCCGTCGTCGCCTGCGCCCGCGCCACCTCGCGCCCGCAGGACGTCATCGGGATGCACTTCTTCAACCCGGCGCCCGCGATGAAGCTGGTCGAGGTGGTCCGTACGGTCCTCACCTCCGACGCGGTCCACGCGACGGCCCACGAGGTGTGCGCGAAGATCCGCAAGCACCCGGTGGACTGCGGGGACCGGGCCGGGTTCATCGTGAACGCGCTGCTCTTCCCGTACCTGAACAACGCGATCAAGATGGTCCAGGAGCACTACGCGACCATCGACGACATCGACGCCGCGATGAAGCTGGGCGGCGGCTATCCGATGGGCCCCTTCGAGCTCCTCGACGTCGTCGGTCTTGATGTCTCGCTCGCCATCGAGCAGGTGTTGCACCGAGAGTTCCGCGACCCGGGCCTGGCGCCCGCCCCGCTGCTGGAGCATCTGGTGGCGGCGGGCTGTCTCGGCCGCAAGACCGGCCGCGGCTTCCGGGAGTATGCCGGACGCTGAGCAGGCGGGCGTGGCAGGGTGGGGCGGGCTGCTGGACCCCGGCGGCGGCCCGCACCCACAGGCGCGCTCTCCTGCGCAGATGCAGTACGTTCGGGGCATGTCCCAGCCCGCTGACTCCCCCAGACGGCCGTCCCGAACGAACGGCGCCCCCGACGCGCCCGAGAGCGCCGCCGGCAGTCGTGCGGCGGCGCAGCGGCTGAAGATGCGCCGGGAGTTGTCGGCCGCGGCGATGGAGCTGTTCGCCACCAAGGGGTACGAGGCAACAACCGTCGACGAGATCGCCGCCGCCGGCGGAGTGGCCCGGCGGACCTTCTTCCGGCACTTCCGCTCCAAGGAAGAAGCGATTTTCCCGGACCACGACGACACGCTGGTGCGGGCGGAGGCGGTCCTCAACGCGGCGTCCCCGCACGAGCATCCGCTCGACACGGTCTGCCGGGGCATCAAGGAAGTCATGCGGATGTACGCCGCCTCCCCCGCGGTGTCGGTGGCGCGCTACAAGCTCACTCGCGAGGTACCGACCCTGCGCGAGGCGGAGATCGCCTCGGTGGCCCGTTACGAGCGGCTGTTCACCCGCTATCTCCTCGGCCACTTCGACGAGGACGACCACCGCGACGACAACGACGACCCGCTGCTCGCGGAGGTGGCCGCGTCCGCCGTGGTGACGGCGCACAACCATGTGCTGCGGCGCTGGCTGCGGGCGGGCGGCCAGGGCGACGTGGAAACCCAGCTGGACCACGCGTTCGCGATCGTGCGCGACACCTTCGGTACGGGCATCGGCGCGGGCCGTACGGCCGCCCGGGCCAAGCCCGCGCCGGCCGCGTCGGTGAGCCGCAGCGGCGACGTCCTGGTGACGGTGGCCCGCACGGACGCCCCGCTGGACGAGGTCATGCGCACCATCGAGGAAGCCCTCAAGAACCACTGACGGCCCTGGGGGCTCCGGCCGGGCGCCATCGCCCCCGGAGAGGCCGCCGCCGACATGCAGGGCCCGCACGGCGCCCTTATGCTCGCCGCACCGATCTCGGGCCCGCCCCTTCCTCCTGTGCCCCTCCCCGATCCGGGCGGGGCACGAAATATCCCAAATCCACCCCTCTAAGCTCCCGACATTGCTCAGGTGTGCCACCCAGGTGACATCTGAGAGAAATTGTTGGCACTCAGTGCCTTGTCAGGTGACACGGGGTGTCATACGTTGATGTTGTCCGGGCGGCCGGCGTGCAGAGACCTTTCGTACGCCGGTTGTCCCCGCAAGCCACGTGTTTGTGTGCCCGGACGCCTGCGTCACAGGCAACCTCCCGCGCTACCCGCGCCGCCGAAACCGCACGACCGCCGAACCGACGGCACACCTCCACAGCACCCCGACGTATCCCTCAAGAGCGTTTCCCTCAACTTCCCCAAGTTCTCGGCTGCGCTCGAAAAGGGGAGACCCCACCCGCCGGAGGCAACACCGTGAAGGAAATCCTGGACGCCATTGTGGCGTCGACCGAATCGAACAGCGGCTCCGCCGCGGGCACTGCCGCAGACTTCGCAGCGCTGCCCATCCCCGAGTCGTACCGCGCGGTGACCGTGCACAAGGACGAGGCGGACATGTTCGCCGGCGTCGACAGCCGGGACAAGGACCCGCGCAAGTCCCTCCATGTGGAGAACGTGCCGGTGCCCGAACTCGGTCCTGGTGAGGCCCTGGTGGCCGTCATGGCCAGTTCGGTCAACTACAACTCCGTCTGGACCTCGATCTTCGAGCCCGTGTCCACCTTCAGCTTCCTGGAGCGATACGGCAGGCTCAGCGACCTCAGCAAGCGCCACGACCTCCCGTACCACGTCATCGGCTCCGAC
Organism: Streptomyces changchenzhani; assembly: GCF_039766235.1. Lineage (NCBI taxonomy): Bacteria > Bacillati > Actinomycetota > Actinomycetes > Kitasatosporales > Streptomycetaceae > Streptomyces > Streptomyces changchenzhani. Next base: position 303,031 of record NZ_JBDHNH010000010.1, read on the forward strand.
CTGTCCGGCGTCGTGCTGCGTACCGGTCCTGGCGTCAATGCCTGGAAGCCGGGTGACGAGGTCGTCGCGCACTGCCTGTCCGTCGAGCTGGAAAGCTCCGACGGCCACAACGACACGATGCTCGACCCCGAGCAGCGCATCTGGGGCTTCGAGACCAACTTCGGCGGTCTCGCCGAGATCGCGCTCGTCAAGTCCAACCAGCTGATGCCCAAGGCACCCCACCTGAGCTGGGAGGAGGCCGCCGCGCCCGGCCTGGTCAACTCGACGGCGTACCGCCAGCTCGTCTCCCGCAACGGCGCCGGTATGAAGCAGGGCGACAACGTGCTGATCTGGGGCGCCAGCGGCGGTCTCGGCTCCTACGCCACCCAGTTCGCCCTGGCCGGCGGCGCCAACCCCATCTGCGTCGTGTCCAGCGACCAGAAGGCGGAGATCTGCCGCAGGATGGGCGCCGACGCGATCATCGACCGCAACGCGGAGGGCTACAAGTTCTGGAAGGACGAGCACAACCAGGACCCGCGCGAGTGGAAGCGCTTCGGCAAGCGCATCCGTGAACTCACCGGCGGCGAGGACGTCGACATCGTCTTCGAGCACCCGGGCCGCGAGACCTTCGGCGCCAGCGTCTACGTGACCCGCAAGGGCGGCACCATCGTCACCTGCGCGTCGACCTCCGGGTACAACCACGAGTACGACAACCGCTACCTGTGGATGTCACTGAAGAAGATCGTCGGCTCGCACTTCGCCAACTACCGCGAAGCCTGGGAGGCCAACCGCCTCGTCGGCAAGGGCAAGATCCACCCCACCCTGTCGAAGGTGTACTCCCTGGAGGACACCGGCCAGGCCGCCTACGACGTCCACCGCAACCTCCACCAGGGCAAGGTCGGCGTCCTGGCGCTGGCGCCCCGCGAGGGGATGGGCGTGCGCGACGAGGAGAAGCGTGCCGAGCACCTCGACGCGATCAACCGCTTCAGGAATGTGTAATGACTGAACGCAAGAAGGACCGGCCCTGGCTGATGCGGACGTACGCCGGTCACTCGACCGCCGAGGCGTCCAACGAGCTGTACCGCAACAACCTCGCCAAGGGCCAGACCGGTCTCTCGGTCGCCTTCGACCTGCCGACGCAGACCGGCTACGACCCGGACCACATCCTCGCGCGCGGGGAGGTGGGCCGGGTCGGGGTCCCGGTGTCCCATCTCGGCGACATGCGGCGGCTGTTCCAGGACATCCCGCTGGAGCAGATGAACACCTCGATGACCATCAACGCGACGGCCATGTGGCTGCTCGCGATGTACCAGGTGGTCGCCGAGGAGCAGGGCGCCGACATCACCAAGCTGTCGGGGACGACGCAGAACGACATCGTCAAGGAATACCTGTCGCGCGGGACGCACGTCTTCCCGCCGGTGCCCAGCCTGCGGCTGACCACCGACATGATCACGTACACGGTGGCCAACCTCCCCAAGTGGAACCCGATCAACATCTGCAGCTACCACCTCCAGGAGGCGGGCGCCACGCCGGTCCAGGAGGTCGCGTACGCGATGAGCACGGCCGTCGCCGTGCTCGACGCGGTGCGGGACAGCGGGCAGGTGCCGCCCGAGCAGTTCGGCGACGTCGTCGCGCGGATCTCCTTCTTCGTCAACGCGGGTGTCCGCTTCGTCGAGGAGATGTGCAAGATGCGGGCCTTCGGCCGCATCTGGGACAGGATCACGCGCGAGCGGTACGGCATCGAGAACGAAAAGCAGCGCCGCTTCCGCTACGGCGTGCAGGTCAACTCGCTGGGTCTGACCGAGGCCCAGCCGGAGAACAACGTCCAGCGCATCGTCCTCGAAATGCTGGCCGTCACCCTCTCCAAGGACGCACGCGCGCGTGCCGTGCAGCTGCCGGCCTGGAACGAGGCCCTGGGGCTCCCCCGCCCCTGGGACCAGCAGTGGTCGCTGCGCATCCAGCAGGTCCTCGCCCTGGAGAGCGACCTGCTTGAGTACGAGGACATCTTCGAGGGCTCGCACGTCATCGAGGCCAAGGTGCAGTCCCTGGTGGAGGAGTCCTTCGCCGAGATCGACCGCATCGAGGCGATGGGCGGCGCGATGGCGGCCGTCGAGTCGGGCTACCTCAAGTCGCAGCTCGTGTCCTCGCACGCCGAGCGGCGGGCCCGGATCGAGGGCGGCGACGAGAAGATCGTCGGCGTCAACTGCTACGAGTCGACCGAGCCCAACCCGCTCACCGCGGACCTCGACACCGCGATCATGACGGTCGACCCCGCCAACGAGGCCCGCGTCGTCGCCGCTCTCCACGAGTGGCGCGACAACCGCGAGGAAAGCCGCGCGCAGGACTCCCTGGCCGCCCTCAAGGCCACCGCCGCCGGCACCGGCAACCTGATGGCCGCCACCGTCGAGTGCGCCCGCGCGGGCGTCACCACCGGCGAGTGGTCCTGGGCGCTGCGCGACGTCTTCGGCGAGTTCCGAGCGCCCACCGGGGTGTCCAGCGCGCCGGTGGCGGTCACCGCCGAGCGCGGGACGCCACTGGCCGCGGTACGGGACATGGTGACGCGCACCGCGGACGAGCTGGGCTCGGGCCGGCTGCGCCTGCTGGTCGGCAAGCCCGGCCTCGACGGGCACTCCAACGGCGCCGAGCAGATCGCCGTACGGGCCCGCGACGCGGGCTTCGAGGTGGTCTACCAGGGCATCAGGCTCACCCCCGAGGAGATCGTGGCCGCCGCCATCGACGAGGACGTGCACTGCGTGGGCCTGTCCATCCTGTCCGGCTCGCACGCCGAGCTGGTGCCCGACGTGCTGGAGCGGCTGCGCGCCGCCGGCGCCTGGGACGTACCCGTCATCGTCGGCGGCATCATCCCCAACGCCGATGGCGAGGCCCTGAAGAAGGCAGGTGTCGCCGCGGTCTTCACACCCAAGGACTTCGGTATCACGGAGATCATCGGCCGTATCGTCGACGAGATCCGGAAAGCGAACAAGCTCGACCCTCTGGAGGTCCCCGCATGACCACGCCCGCCAACCGCCTGCGCCCGCGCCGTTCCTGTCTCGCCGTACCGGGGTCCAACCCCCGCTTCCTGGAGAAGGCCCAGGGTCTGCCTGCCGACCAGGTCTTCCTCGACCTGGAGGACGCGTGCGCGCCGCTCGCCAAGGAAGGCGCCCGGCACACCATTGTCGACGCGCTCAACAACGGTGACTGGACGGGCAAGACCCGGGTCGTGCGGGTCAACGACTGGACCACCCACTGGACGTACCGCGATGTCGTCACGGTCGTCGAGGGCGCGGGCCAGAACCTCGACTGCATCATGCTGCCGAAGGTCCAGGACGCCCAGCAGATCGTCGCCCTCGACCTGATGCTGACTCAGATCGAGAAGACGATGGGCTTCGAGGTCGGCAAGATCGGCATCGAGGCGCAGATCGAGAACGCCAAGGGCCTGGTGAACGTCGACGAGATCGCCGCCGCCTCGCCGCGGATGGAGACCATCGTCTTCGGCCCGGCCGACTTCATGGCGTCGATCAACATGAAGACCCTGGTCGTCGGCATGCAGCCGCCCGGCTACGGCGCCGACGCGTACCACTACATCCTGATGCGCATCCTGATGGCCGCCCGTATGCACGACCTCCAGGCGATCGACGGTCCCTTCCTGCAGATCCGTGACGTGGACGCGTACCGCGAGGTCGCGGGCCGCGCGGCGGCCCTGGGATTCGACGGCAAGTGGGTGCTGCACCCCGGCCAGGTCGAGGCCGCCAACGAGGTCTTCTCGCCGTCCCAGGAGGACTACGACCACGCCGAGCTGATCCTCGACGCGTACGACTACTGCACGTCCGAGGCCGGCGGCAGGAAGGGCTCCGCGATGCTCGGTGACGAGATGATCGACGAGGCCAGCCGCAAGATGGCGCTCGTCGTCTCCGGCAAGGGCCGCGCGGCCGGCCTGGAGCGCACCTCCAAGTTCGAGATCCCGGAGGCCTGAGCATGCAGTTCGGACGCACGTACGAGGAGTTCGAGGTCGGTGCGGTCTACAAGCACTGGCCCGGGAAGACCGTCACGGAGTACGACGACCACCTCTTCTGTCTGCTCACCATGAACCACCACCCGCTGCACATGGACAGCAACTACGCCGAGAACACAACCGACTTCGGCAAGAATGTCGTCGTCGGCAACTACATCTACTCGCTGCTGCTCGGCATGTCGGTCCCCGACGTCTCCGGCAAGGCCATCGCCAACCTGGAGGTCGAGTCGCTCAAGCACATCGCGCCGACCTTCCACGGCGACACGCTGTACGGCGAGACGACCGTCCTGAACAAGACGCCGTCGAAGTCCAAGAGCGACCGCGGGATCGTCTACGTCGAGACCAAGGGTTACAAGCAGGACGGCACCGTGGTCTGCGTGTTCCGGCGCAAGGTGATGGTGCCGACCGAGACGTACATCAAGGAGCGCGGCGGCGAGCAGCCCGGCCGCCCCGAGCCGAAGAGCCAGGAGAAGCAGCGATGAGCCGTCTCGCCCAGACCGCCGGTCTGACCGACATCCAGCAGGAAATCCTGGCCACCGTAAGGAACTTCGTCGACAAGGAGATCATCCCGGTCGCGACGGAGCTGGAGCACCGGGACGAGTACCCGACGCAGATCGTCGAAGGCCTCAAGGAGCTCGGCCTGTTCGGGCTGATGATCCCCGAGGAGTACGGCGGTCTGGGCGAGTCCCTTCTCACGTACGCGCTGTGCGTCGAGGAGATCGCCCGCGGCTGGATGAGCGTCTCGGGCATCATCAACACCCACTTCATCGTGGCGTACATGCTCAAGCAGCACGGCACGCAGGAGCAGAAGGACACCTTCCTGCCGCGGATGGCACTGGGCGAGGTGCGCGGCGCGTTCTCGATGTCCGAGCCGGCGCTCGGCTCCGACGTGGCGGCCATCACGTCGAAGGGTGTGCGGGACGGCGACGAGTACGTCCTGAACGGCCAGAAGATGTGGCTGACGAACGGCGGAACGGCAAATCTGGTGGCCGTGTTGTGCCGGAGTGACGAAGGACACCCCGAGGGCACCGCCCCGCACAAGTCGATGACGACCTTCCTGGTGGAGAAGGAGCCGGGCTTCGGTGAGGTCCGGCCGGGCCTGACCATCCCCGGGAAGATCGACAAGATGGGTTACAAGGGGGTCGACACCACCGAGTTGATCATGGACGGACTGCGCATTCCGGCCAATCGGGTGCTCGGCGGGACGACCGGCCGAGGGTTTTACCAAATGATGGACGGGGTAGAGGTCGGGCGAGTCAATGTGGCGGCGCGTGGTTGCGGGGTCGCACACCGTGCGTTCGAGTTGGGTGTCTCATATGCCCAGCAGCGCCACACTTTCGGCAAGCCGATCGCCCAGCATCAGGCGATTCAGTTCAAGCTCGCCGAGATGGCTACCAAGGTTGAGGCCGCGCATGCGATGATGGTAAATGCAGCGCGCAAAAAGGACTCCGGGGAACGAAACGACCTTGAGGCAGGGATGGCGAAGTACCTCGCCTCCGAATACTGCAAGGAGGTAGTCGAGGACGCCTTCCGTATCCACGGTGGTTACGGGTTCTCGAAGGAGTACGAGATCGAGCGTCTCTACCGGGAGGCGCCGATGCTGCTGATCGGTGAAGGTACCGCCGAGATCCAGAAAATGATCATCGGTCGTCGCCTCCTCGAAGAGTACCGATTCCAGGGGTAATTGTCCTTTTCGCGGTGAAATCGCCGCGAAATAGATCACACCCTGTTATCACCTTCAGGCCGCCGACTCGGCTTCTGGCTTGCCCAGTTGTGGCTCGTAACCGCTAACATCGCCGGAAAGCCGCCGTCCCCCGTTACCAGCGCGGCATCATCCGCTACGAAGGTCATCCATGCCCCACAGCCAAACCTCTGCACCACGCGACGGTCTCCTTAAGGGACGCCTTGCTCGCGGAGCATCGCCGTGGCTTCTGCCGACTGTCGCCACCGCGGCGCTCAGCCTTGTCCGGGCTCGCAAGTCCGGCCGCTGGGCCGCTGTAGCCGTGCCCACCACCGCGCTCGCGGCGGGCATGCTGTGGTTCTTCCGCGACCCCGAGCGCGAGATCACTCAGGGCCGGGTCATCTCCCCAGCCGACGGAGTGGTGCAGAGCATCATGCCGTGGAAGGACGGGCGGACCCGCGTCGCGATCTTCATGAGCCCGCTGAACGTCCACGTCAACCGCGCGCCCCTCGCGGGCACGGTGACGTCCGTCGAACACATCCCCGGTGGATTCGTTCCGGCGTTCAACAAGGAGAGCGAGAACAACGAGCGCGTTGTCTGGCACTTCGACACCGAGCTCGGTGACATCGAGATGGTGCAGATCGCCGGCGCGGTCGCACGGCGCATTGTCCCGTACGTACCTCAGGGCACGAAGCTGGAGCAGGGCGAGCGCATCGGCCTGATCCGGTTCGGCTCACGTGTCGACATCTACCTTCCGGAAGGTATCGACGTAGCGGTCGAGGTCGGCCAGACCACTACCGCGGGGGTGACTCGCATTGACCGTGATTGATCCCGAGACACAGGCCGGCTGGGTGCCGGAGGCCGACGACGAGGACGACGCGAAGGACATGCCGCTGTCGATGAGGCTGTCGATAGCGGACACCCTCACCCTCGGCAACGCGACATGCGGATTCATGGCGGTGTACTTCACCACCACCGGGATCCTCATTCCGCACCTCACGGGCAGCAACGAGAGCGGCATGGCGCGCAACAGCGCCGCCACCGCCGTCGTCCTGATGCTGCTCGCGGCGATCTTCGACCTCTGCGACGGGCTCGTGGCGCGCAAGCTGCGCAGCTCGCCGATGGGTGCGGAGCTGGACAACCTCTCCGACCTGATCAGCTTCGGGCTGGCCCCGGCGTACTTCGTGCTGGTGTACGGAATGGTCGCGGACGACGCCCAGCAGCGGGTCTCCGCGCTGGCGGCGATCGTGGTGCTGCTGGCGGTGGTCCTGCGGCTTGCCAGATTCTCCTGCGTGACGCTGAAGGACGGCATGTTCCAGGGCATGCCGAGCCCCTTCGGTGCGCTGACGGTCGTCTCGATCGTGCTGCTGGAGCTGCCCTTCGTGCCGACGCTGCTCGCGATCATCGGTGTGGCGTGGCTGATGGTGAGCCGGGTCGAGTACCCGAAGCCGCGGGGTGTCCTCGCGGTGGCGATGCTCGGCTGGATCGTGGCCGCGATGGGGTTGCTCGCTGCCTGGGCGTTCGACGCCCCGGGCGGGCAGCTGCTCCTGCAGACCGGCTGTGCGCTACAGGTGGTCCTGGGCGCGGTGATTCCGCTCTTCGCCACGGCGCGGCGTGTGAACACCTTCCGCTACAACCGCCGCGAGGCGCGTGCGGCCCAGCTGCCGTAGCGGTGGCCTGAAGACGCTGCGAGAGGGGCCCCGGACCGGTGACGGTCCGGGGCCCCTCTTGTTCCTCGTAGGCGTCGTTGTGGGCGTCGTCGTGGGCGGTTGGTCAGCCGCCGATCGTGAAGGACTCGGCGGCCTTCGCCACCTGCGCCTCGCGTACGACCTTCAGGCCGCCCGGCACCGTCTTGTCCGGCTTCATGATCAGGCTTTCGCGGGTGGACGGCGCGGCCGGGTCCGAGAAATCGTGGGTGAGACCGAAGCCGCTGTCGAAGGCATTGAGGGTGAGCAGCGCCTTGTCGATGCCCTCACGGGTGAGGTTCTTGTCGGCGCAGGCCTTCTTCAGGACCTCGCCGTAGATCTTGGCTGCGGTGTAGCCCGCGACGACGCCGTTGTCGAGGCCGTCCTTGGGGTACGCGGCCGCGTACTCCTTGGCGAGCTTGGCCGGTGCGGCCTCCTGGGAGCCGATGGGCAGGGTCGATGCGGCGACGTAGTAGTCCTTGGTCAGGGCGGGCCCGGCCTGGGTGCCGAGCAGCTGTGGGGCGAACGCCGAGTTGTTGCCGATGATCGGTACGGCGAATTTGCCGGCCGCGGCGACGCCGACCAGTGAGGCCGCCTGGCGGGGGCCGGCGCTGATGACGATCGCCTTGACGCCGGCCTGCTTGAGCGCCGCGACCTGGGCCGACATATCGTTGTCGGTCGGTTTGATCTTCTGCTCGACGACGGTCAGGCCCGCTTCCTTCGCCGCGTACTTCGAGCCGACCAGTGCGTTCTCGCCGTAGTCGCCCTCGAAGTAGACATGGCCGATCTTGTCGCCCTTCTTGATCCGCTTCTCGGCGAGCAGGAAGTCGACGGCGTTGATGGTCTCGACGTCGTACGTGGCGCCGACGACCCGGACGTACGGGCTGCCAAGGAGCGAGGAGGACCAGGCCTGCGGCAGGACGAGCCCCTTGTCCTGCCCGTCGATGCGCTGCTTGACGGCGGCGACGAAGGGCGAGCCGATGAACTGGGCGAAGCCCAGCACCTTCGGTTCGAGCTCGGTGTACGCGGCGACGGCCTTTTGCGGGTCGTAGCCGTGGTCGCGCACGGTCAGCTCGATGGTGCGGCCGCAGATGCCGCCCGCCGCGTTGGTCTGCTTCACCCACAGCTGCTGGGCCTGGGTGACGCTCTTGCCGAGGGAGGCGTAGACCCCGGTCATGTCGGTGAGGACGCCGAGCGGGATGGTCTTGGCGGTGACGCCGTCGCCCGTCCTGACGCCCTCCGCGTCCTGTTTCCCGTCGTCGCTCTTGCCTGCCTTTTCGCTGCACCCGGCGACGGTGAGAGCCAGTACGGCCAGCACCGCCGCGTACCTTCGTGTCTTCATTTCTTCTCCCCTGGAGTGACTGGAGTGATGAGACGCGTGAGGCCGCCGGGCAGGAACAGCACCACCGCGACCACCGCGGCGCCGTACAGATAGCGGGACGCCTCGCCCGGCGAGACCCCGCCCGTGCCGGGGGCCGAGATCAGCGGGAGTGCGTCGCTGTAGCGATCGAGGAAGCGGGGCAGCAGCGAGACGAAGGCGGCGCCGACGACGGCTCCCGCGACCGTGCCGAGGCCGCCGATCGCGATCATGGCGAGGTATTCGAGGGACAAGATCATGCCGAAGTACTCGGGCACGGTCCGCTGGAAGACCAGGGCGAGCAGGACCCCGGCCAGGCCCGCGTACATCGAGGACAGGACGAAGACCGCGGCCCGGTAGCGGGCCACGGGGACGCCCATCACGCCCGCGGCGATGCGGTGGTCACGGATGGCGTTCATGGCCCGGCCCGGACGGCCGCGCAGGACGCCGCGGGCGAAGAGCGCCCCGGCGGCCAGGGCGACGAGGCCCGCGTACCAGAGCTTCTCGGCCGACTCGAAGGGGACGGCCGCGACGACAACCTCGGTGTCGTCGAAGTCGAAGCCGAATACGGACAGGGTCGGTACGGTCCGTCCGTTGAACCCGCCGGTCAGATCGCGGGCGTTGAACAGGACGTGCTGCCCGATGAAGATCAGCGCGAGGGTGGCGATGCCAAGGTAGGCACCGCGCAGGCGGCCCGCGATGGGGCTGAAGAGGCCGCCCGCGAGCCCGGCGATGAGCACGGCGAGGACGGCCGCGAGCCAGCTGGGCAGCCCGAGGCCGGTCAGCCGGTGCCCGCTCTCGACGCTGTTCTCGCCCGCCAGGACGCAGTAGCCGTACGCGCCGACGGCCAGGAAGAAGGCGTGCCCCATGGAGAGCTGGCCGGTGGCGCCGGTGAGCAGGTTGATGCCGATGGCGCCGATGGCCGCGGCCATCGCGAAGAGCCCGGCCTGGAGCCAGAAGCGGTCGAGGTAGAAGGGCAGCGCAAGCAGCAGGACGCTGCCGAGGAGCCAGGCGTACGTACGGGGGCGCCGCACCGCCGCCAGAGGGGCGCGGGACGGCAGCGCGGGGCTCTCCCCCGCCGGCGCCGGGCCGGGGTCGTCCGCCGGGTCCGGGCGGGGGGCCGCGTCTCGCGGGCGGGTGGGGTCAGACACGGGCCAGCTCCTTCGTGCCGAACAGGCCCGCCGGTCGGATCAGCAGCACGACGACCATGACCAGGTACGGGGCGAGGTCGCCGATGCCGCGGCCCAGGAAGGACAGATCGCTCTGGTAGCCCGTGGCGAGGGACTCCGTGACGCCGACGATCAGGCCGCCCGCGAGCGCCCCCGTCGTCGAGTCCAGGCCGCCGAGGATCGCGGCCGGGAACGCCTTGAGCGCGGCCAGGGATGTCGCCCGCTCCAGGCCGGGGGTCGGGAAGACCGTCAGGAAGAGCGCGGCGACGGCCGCCAGCGCGCCCGCCACCGCCCAGGCGGCGAGCGAGACCCGGCCCAGGCGCACGCCCATCAGCGCCGCTGTCTGCGGGTTCTCGGCGGCGGCCCGCATCGACACGCCCCAGGACGTGTGGCGGAAGGCCAGCAGGAAGACGGTGATGAGCAGGGCCGCGGAGACGAAGGCGGCGATGCGGGTGTGGGCGATGGTGACCGGCCCGATCGTCAGGAGGCTGTCGCCCCACGGGTCGCCCACGGCGAGTACGTCGGTGCCGATACGGCGGGTCAGTTCGGTGAGGAGCAGGATGTCGACGCCGATGGTGACGATGGCGAGGACGCTGTGGTCGGAGCCGCGGTAGCGGCGCATCACCAGGAATTCGATTGCGGCACCGACGAGTGCGGCGCTGCCCGCGCCGACCGCCAGCGCGGCCCAGAAGCCGATGTCGTCGTGGAGTACGGCGGTGACGTAGCCGCCCGCGAGGAGCAGCGAGGCGTGGGCGAAGTTGACGACCTCGGTGGCCTTGAAGATGACGACGAATCCGAGGGCGATCAGGGCGTACACCGAGCCGATGGACAGCCCGCCGAGCAGCAGTTCGGCGAAGGTCGTCACGACGCTCCCCCTTCTGCGTCGGCCGCGCCCCCGCCGAGATAGGCGCGGACGACGGCCGGGTCGCTCTGCACCTGCGCGGGTGTGCCGCCCGCGATCCTGCGTCCGAAGTCGAGTACGGTCACCGCGTCCGCGAGCCGCATCACCACCCCCATGTCGTGTTCGACCAGCACGATCGAGATGCCGAGGCTGTCGCGTACGCCCGCGACGACGGCCGCCGTGCGGCGTCGCTCGTCGGCGGTCATACCCGCGACGGGCTCGTCGAGGAGCAGGATGTCCGGCTCCATGCACAGCGCGCGGCCGAGCTCGACGAGCTTCTGCTTTCCGTACGGCAGCGCCCCGGCCGGTGTGCCCAGGTCCTGTTCCAGGCCGACGAACGCCGCGATCTCCCGCACCCGTTCACGGTGCAGCCGCGCCTCGCGGGCGGCTGCGGGCAGCCGGAGCCCGGTGGCGAGGAACCCGGCGCGGGTGAGCCGGTGGCGGCCGAGGAGCAGGCTGTCGGCGACGGTGGAGTGGGGTGGCAGCGCGAGGTTCTGGAAGGTCCGGGCGATGCCGAGTCCGGCGATGCGGTGCGGGGCGAGGCCGGTCAGTTCGGTGGCCCCGAGGCGGACGCTGCCCGAGGTGGCGCGGTAGACGCCGGACAGGACGTTGAAGCAGGTGGATTTCCCCGCGCCGTTGGGCCCGATGACGGCGTGCACGCTGCCGGGCTCGACGGTGAACGAGACGCTGTCCAGGGCGGTCAGCCCGGCGAAGCGTACGGTCAAGTCGCGTACGTGCAGGGCGGGTACGCGGTCGCCGGGGGCGGATGCGTTTGATTCCGCGTCGAGTTCCGGTGTCATGGCGTCCACCTGCGCAGGGTGGGGGCGACCGCTTCGGCCCGTACCGCGTCCTCGGCCGCCGTCTCGTCGACGACGCCGAGATAGCGGCGGCGCACCTCGTCGGACGCGGCCAGTTCGTCCGCCGGGCCCGACAGGGCCACTTCGCCCACGTCCAGGACGTACGCGATCGAGGCGAGGCGCAGCGCGAGGGCCGCGTTCTGCTCCACCAGCAGGACCGACGTACCTGTGGCGTTGATCTCCCGGACGGTTTCGGCGATCCGGGCGGCCATCAGCGGGGCGAGGCCGAGCGACGGCTCGTCGAGGAGGAGGAGCCGGGGGCGGGCCATCAACGCCCTTCCCAGTGCGAGCATTTGCTGCTCACCGCCGGACAGGAGACCGGCCCGCTGGTGGGCGCGTTCGGCCAGGACCGGGAAGAGCTCGTGGACCCGGGCGAGCGCCGCGGCGTTCTCCTTGCGTCCGCCGCGCGCGCCCAGCGCGCCGGCCCGCAGATTGTCGCCGACCGTCATCCGGGCGAACACCTGCCGCCCTTCGGGGACTTGGACCACTCCGGCCGCGACGACCTGCGCCGCGTTCATCCGGTCAAGGGCGCGCCCGTCGAAGACAACGGCGCCCCCGGTCGCGGCGCCCCGGTGGAATCGCAAGGTGCGTGAAATGGCGCGCAGGAGAGTCGACTTGCCCGCCCCGTTGCCGCCGAGGACCGCGACGACGGCGCCGGGCGGCACCCGGAGCGAGACGTCGCGCAGCGCGCGCACCGGGCCGTAGCCCACGGACAGCCCACTCACTTCCAGCGAGGCCATACCCGTCCCCCCCTCCAGCGATTCACCCATTCACCCTGCTGTCCAGTACAGGGACACAGGTCAGCACCGGTGGGCCGCACCGTCCACGGCGCGGGGCGGAATCGCTGCGTATGACCAGCGGCGGCAGATCCGGATTGTGCACGGGCACAAGGGTCTGTCGCCCGGCGCACTTTCGGTGGCATCCTCACCAGCCATGAGTGGCCGCAGAGCGCGCACCGATCGTGAGTGGTCGGTCCTGGCAAGCGTCTCCGACGCGCTCCTTGAGCGCGTTCCGCACCTCACCGACCTGCTGATCGGCCAACTGCGTTCGCATTCGCCCCAGTACGACCTCGCGGTGCCGGGTGACGAGCACTGGCAGCAGATCAACGAGGCGCTGCGGCACGGCATCGAGACCATCGCCGCCTCACGCTCGGCGCCGCGCAGGGATCTGGAGTACGCGGAGCGCCTGGGCCGGCGCCGTGCCGAGCAGGGGCTCCCGCTGGATCTGCTGCTCTACGCGTACCGGCATGCCGGATATCTCGTCTGGGACGAGCTCCTGGAGATCGTGAGCGAGAAGGAGCCCGACGCGCTGCCCGTGCTGGTGCACACCGTGGCGCAGATGTGGGCGGCCGTGGACCGGCAGGCCGCGACGGTCGCTGACGCCTACCGCAGCACCGAGCAGGAGATGCAGCTGCGCACCGACGAGCGCGTACAGGCCCTGCTGGACGCCCTGTTGGACGGCCAGTCGGCCCCCGGGCTCGCGGCGCGCGCGGCGGCGGGCCTCGATCTGCCGGAGTACGGCCGGTACGCGGTGGTGGTGCTGCGGGTGGAGCGGCGCGAGAACCGTGAGCCGTTCCACCGGGTCGCCGCCGCCGCCGGTATGCGTTTCTTCTGGCGGATGCGCACGGACCACGAGGTCGGCGTCGTCGCGCTCGGCGACGACGCCGGCCTCGCGGAGCTCGCCGACGAGCTGGGCCGCCGGTGCGCGGGCACCGGCGGCATCAGCCCGGTGGTGGCGGGCCTGGCGGACCTCGGTCCTGCCCGTCGGCTGGCCGAGACGGCGCTGCGCACCTGCGGTGCGGAGGTGGGCATCGTACGGCTGGATCAGCGGCTGCCGACGGCTCTGGTGGTGAGCCAGCCGGATCTGGCCGCGCGGCTGGTCGCCGATGTGTTCGGCCCGCTGCTCGACCTGGACCCCGGCGACCGCGCGGTGCTCCTGGAGACGCTGGACGCGTGGCTGAAGTGCGAGGGGGCGGCGGGGCGGGCGGCCACGCGGCTGTACTGCCACCGCAATACGGTGTTCAACCGCCTCAGGAGACTTGAGCAGTTGACGGCTCGTTCGCTTTCCCGGCCGCGGGACCTGATCGAGATGACGCTGGCCCTGGACGCTTTCCGGCTTTCGGGCGCGTGATGCTCAGGGCGGCGGCCAGCAGTACGGGGGCCGCTGCGAGGGCGAAGCAGACGGGGAGCGGGACCCGGCCCACCAGCAGCCCGAAGGACGCCGCACCGGCCGAAGCCCCGGCGTTGAAGGCGGTGTTGACCCAGGCGCCGGCGCGGGTGCGGTCGCTCTCGGGTACGGACGCGTCGGCGATCAGATAGGCGGTGGTCAGCGCCGGGGCGACGAAGATCCCGGCGAGCCCGGCCGCGCCGATGAGCACATACAGGTGGGGCGAGAGCCCGGCGGGCGCCAGGGCGAGGCCGAGCCCCGCGACCAGGAGCGGCAGGCGTACCCGGTCCGGGGTAAGCCAGTTGACGGCGCCGTACGCGAGGCCGCCGACGGCGCTGCCCGCGGACAGGGCCGCCAGTACCCAGGAGACGGCGGCGGGCCGCTGATGCTGGTCGGCGAAGGCGACGATCAGCAGCTCCACGGCGCCGATGCACAGGCCGAGTCCCGCAGCGGCCGCGATCGGCGCGCGCAGCGCCCGCGCGACGGGCCTGCGCCCGGCCGCCGCGCCCTCGTCGCGTACCGCGTCGGCGGAAGCCCGGGAAGCGGCGTCCGACGTGCGGACGGCCGTGGAGGTGGCGAGGCCGAGGCCGCCGACCAGGATCAGTGCGGCGCCGACCACCAGACCGGCGGCGGGCAGCAGGAGAGTGGCCAGCAGTCCGGCCAGCAACGGCCCTGATACGTAAAGGAGTTCCTCGGCCACGCCGTCGAGACTGTAGGCGCGTTGAAGCAGCTGCCGGTCGGTCAGCAGCCGGCTCCAGACGGCCCGTACGACGGGCCCGAGCGGGGGCGTACAGGCGCCGGTCACGGCCGCCGCACCCACCAGGAGCGCGGCGGGAGCGTCGGGCCACCGGGTGACGGCGGCCAGGGCGACGAGGAGCGCGGCGTAGGCGAGGGTCATCGGCGGCAGCGCGCGCCGCGCCCCGTACCGGTCGATGAGGGCCGCCCTGGCGGGCGACAGCAGGACACTGGCCAGCCCGAAGAGGGCCATGGCACTGCCGGCCGACGCGTAACTGCCGGTGGCGGCCTGGACGGTGAGGATGAGGGCGAGTGGCACCACCCCGTAGGACAGCCGCCCGAGCAGCGCGGCGGCGAAGGGGCGGCGGGAGTGCGGGGTGCGCAGGACAGCGCGGTAGGTCGCGGCGCGCGAAGGCGCCGACGGGGTCACAGACATGGTGGGTGATTCCCTCGGTGGGCAGCGCGCGTCAGGGGGCGCTGCGGGCGTACGGGGACTCCTGAGCGCCGCACCGGCCGTCGAGGGCGGGTGCGGTCGGCGGAGCGAGTCCTATACGCCGCGAGGGAAGATCACGCGCGACACGTTAACAGGCACACCACACATGCCGACAGGGGCGGAGCATGAGCCCCGCCCCTGTCGGGTGACTACCCGGAGGGCTGCCGTCAGAGCAGGAAGTCCCGCGCGATGGCCTCCGCGGCGCGCTCCAGGAGCGGCCCCGCCTCCGCCATGGACCGGGCCTGGTCCGGCTCCAGTTCCGCCAGCGAGTAGGCACGCCGTATGCCGGCCCTGCCCAGCGCCTCCGGGAGGAGGGCAAGTCGGCCGCAGACCGCGACGACCTCGATGTTCTTCGCACGGGCCGCCGCGGCGACGCCCGCGGGCGCCTTGCCGTGCAGGGTCTGCTCGTCGAGGGAGCCCTCGCCGGTGATGACCAGCGTGGCCCGCTCCAGGGCGGCCGCGAAGCCCAGGACGTCGAGCATGACCTCAATGCCGGGGCGGAAGCTCGCGCCGAGGCCGACGAGCGCCCCGTAGCCGATGCCGCCCGCCGCGCCCGCGCCCGGGGAGAGGGCGTACCTGGCGGCCCGCGGGCCGACGGCCTTCTCCAGCACCGACGCGTAGTGCCCGAGGGCGGCGTCGAGTGTGGCGACGTCCTCCTCGGTGGCGCCCTTCTGGGGTCCGTACACGGCGGCCGCGCCCTTGGGCCCGGTCAGCGGGTTGTCGACATCGCTGGCGAGGACGAGGTCCACGTCGGCGAAGCGGGGGTCGATGCCCGCGAGGTCTGCGGTCACCAGGTCGCGCAGGCCGCCGCCACCGGGGCCGACGGGCTCGCCTGTCTCGTCCAGGAAGCGTGCGCCGAGCGCGGCCAGCATGCCCGCGCCGCCGTCGGTCGTGGCACTGCCGCCGACGCCGAAGACGATCGTGCGGGCGCCCGCGTCGAGCGCCGCGCGCAGCAGCTCGCCGGAGCCGTACGTCGTGGAGGTGAGGGGTGCGAACACGCCCTCGGGGAGGTGCTGGAGGCCCGAGGCCTCCGCCATTTCGACAACCGCCGTGCCGTCGCGCAGCGCGAAGGCCGCGGTCCGCTGCTCACCGAGCGGCCCGGTGACCCGTACCTCCCGGCGCTCGAACCCGGCGGCGACCGCCGCCGCCACTGTGCCGTCGCCGCCGTCCGCGACGGGCAGAGCCTCGACGTGTACGTCGGGGACGACCCGCCGAAGCCCGGCCGTCACCCGCTCCGCGACCTGCACGGCCGTGAGCGAACCCTTGAACTTGTCCGCTGCGACGAGCACGCACGCGGTCTCAGTTACTGCTCCGTCCGTCACCTTGTCATCCCTTGCTTTCGAACAGGCAGTCGCGCCGCCCCGACCATATCCGAGGCGGGAGCACCTGCCCATGGGTGTCCGCCGCGGCCGGGCCACTTCGACCGAATGGCGACCATTTCGCAGCGTTTGGCGCCCCCGTGGGATCCGGTCAGCCGGCGGCGGTCGCGCGGGAGTCGTACATCTGGTGCACCGCCCTGCCACCGTCGACGATCGGCACGCTGATGTGCTCGAAGACGTCCTCCAGCAGGTCGATGTCGCCGGTCTGCACCACCGGTCCGGGCCCGTCGACGGCCGACGCGGGCCCGCCGCCCGCCAGCACGGTCGCTCCGGCCACCACGGCCGTCGCCAGTACGTGCGCACATCGCTTCATCCGGCACCTGCCTCTCTTTCCAACGGTTCGAACGGCTCGGCGAGCTCTCGGGTATCCGTGAAACGGGACAAACCTCCCACGCGCGACGGGCGGAAGGGGGGAGCCCGGCCCGCCCGGCGCCGCGGAACTCGCCGGGCGCACCATGGCCCGCTGCGGCACAATCGGCGTGGACATACCGGTCGCGGGTGGCACGGAGCAGGTCGACCACTGCCCGGAAGCAGCTCGGCCGAATCAGGACTGTCCGCCAACTGCCCAGCGCCCTACGGTCTGTTGACTCGGCACCTTCACGCCGTGTTGTACCGATGTGCACCGACTGGTCGACAGCGCGGCCTAACGTCCCCGGCGTCATCCGTTCTTCCGTTCCGCTACGAACCTGGAGAGCCCATGCGCACATTCATCGGTGGAGTCCTGACCGCCCTCGCCGCCGGCGCCCTGGTCGCCCAGGGCACCCTGTCGGCCGGCGCGGTGGAACCCGCCGTGCCGGCCGCGGCCGGCACGGCGAGACATCTGCCCACCGAGATCGACGGAGGTGCCTGGAAGTCCGGGCACGTCCAGGGTGTGGCCATCGACCGGCGCAAGGGGTTCATGTATTTCTCCTTCACGAACCTGCTCGTCAAAACCGACCTGAGCGGCAAACCGGTGGGTTCCGTATCCGGCTTCACCGGGCACCTCGGCGACCTGGACTTCAACGAGAGGGACGGCCGGGTCTACGGCTCGCTGGAGTACAAGTCCGCGAAGGCCTTCTACATCGCGATCGTCGACGTGGACCACATCGCCCGCATGGGCATGGACGCGAGGACCACCGATGTGGTGTCCACCGTCTATCTCAAGGAGGTCGTGGAGGACTACACGGCCGACATGAACGGCGACGGGAAGTTCGACGGGGACACCGCGAACACTCCCGACCACCGGTACGGGTGCAGCGGCATCGACGGTGTCTCGTTCGGCCCCGACCTCGACAGCGGGCGCGGCGGCAGGCAGCAGCTGACCGTCGCGTACGGCGTCTACTCGAACACCTCCCGCAAGGACAACGACCATCAGGTCCTGCTCCAGTACGACGTACGCGCCTGGCACCAGTACGAGCGTCCGCTGCCGGAGAGCGCTCCGCACACCAGCGGCCCCGGGCGGGTCGGCGGCAAGTTCTTCGTCTTCACCGGCAACACCCGCTACGGCGTGCAGAACCTGGCGTACGACGCCGCCAAGGGCAACTGGCTGATGGCCGTCTACAAGGGCGCCAAGCCACACTTCCCCAACTACTCGCTGTTCATCGCGGACGGCTCGAAGCGCCCGGTCAACGGCCCCATCACCGGCCAGCCCGAGCCGGAGCGCGGCAAGCTGCTGTCCCTGCTCCCCAAGGGCCTGCACCACGCGCCGTCGAACACCTACGGCTGGGAGTCAGGCGGTCAGTACGGGCTGCTCGCGCTCGGCGGCAGCCGCTACTACCTCACCGAGGCCGGCACGGTCCAGGAGGGCGGCGTCACCAAGCAGACGGCCGTCTCCCGGCTGCACCGCTGGACCGGCAGCACCCCGACCCCGTTCAAGAGAATCGGGGGCTAGGAGGTGTCGTTCGGGTCAGGCCGGGCTCACGGGGCTCCGGGTCAGAACAGCGACTCCTGCTCGTCGGCCGCCACTCCGCTCTCGAAGGCCAGCAGCCGCTGCTTTCGGTCCAGGCCGCCGCCGTAGCCGGTGAGGCTGCCCGCGGCGCCGATGACACGGTGGCAGGGAACGATGATGCTGACCGGGTTCTTGCCGTTGGCGAGGCCCACCGCGCGGGAGGCTGCCGGGTTGCCGATGCGCTCGGCCAGTCCGCCGTACGACCAGGTCTCGCCGTACGGGATCTGCTGGAGCTGCTCCCAGACGCTCTGCTGGAAGGGGGTGCCCGCCAGGCGCAGCGGCAGGTCGAACTCCGTCAGCTCGCCCGCGAAGTACGCGTCGAGCTGGCGGACGGTCTCACCGAAGGGGCCCGGGTCGCGGTCGCCGAAGGTCTCTTGGGACGGGCGGTGGCGCTGGTCGGTCATGTAGACGGCCGACAGCATGCCCTCAGTCGCAACGAGCGTCAGCGGACCGTAGGGGCTGTCGATAACAGAATGCTGCTTGTACGTCATGTCGTCCTGGCCTTCTGGCGTGTCCCTACGCGGGGAGATGGTTGATGGCGTGGTCCTCGGTGGCCCACAGGTACTGGACGGCGTACGCCCGCCACGGCCGCCAGGCCGCTGCCCGCGCCGTGAACGCGGCGGGCGTCGACGGGAGCCCCAACTCCTGTGCAGCGCGCCGGATTCCGAGGTCCGTCGGCAGGAACGCGTCGGGGTCGCCGAGCGCGCGCATCGCGATCACCTCGACCGTCCAGGGGCCGAATCCGGGCAGGGCCATGAGCTGGGCCCGCGCCTGGTCCCAGTCGCTGTCGATGCCGAGCCGCAGCGTTCCTTCGGCGAGCGACGAGACCAGCGAAGTGAGCGTGGACCGGCGGCTGCGCGGCAGCGCGAGCGCCTCGGGGTCAAGACCGGCGAGCGCGCCGGAGGTCGGGAAGAGGTGGGTGAGTCCACCGGCCGGGTCGTCGACGGGCACGCCGTGCGCCGCGACGAGGCGGGCCGCGTGGGTACGGGCGGCGGCCGTGGAGACCTGCTGGCCGAGCACGGCCCGTACCGCGAACTCCGCCGCGTCGGTGGTACGCGGCACCCGGCGGCCCGGGGCCTTGTCGACGAGCGGGGCCAGCAGCGGGTCGGTGCGCAGCTGGCCGTCGACAGCGACCGGGTCGGCGTCGAGGTCGAGCAGCCAGCGGCAGCGGCTGATGGCGATGGTCAGATCGCGCAGGTCGGTGAGCGAGAGCAGGCAGGCGATGTGGTCGGGCCGCGGGGCGAGGCTCGCGATGCCGTGCCCGTACGGCAGATCGAGCGTGCGCCGGTACGCCCCGTCGCGCCACTCCTCGACGCCGGGGACGGCGGTCGCGGCGAGGTGGCCGAAGAGGTTATCGGGGTTGAGCGGGGCGCGGAACGGCAGCCGCAGCGAGATCACCCCCGGCGTCTGCGGCTGCTTGGCGCCGCGGGCGCGCAGCTCCGAGGGGGAGAGCGCGAAGACCTCGCGAACCGTGTCGTTGAACGTACGAACCGAGGAGAACCCGGAGGCGAAGGCGACGTCGGCCATGGGCAACGGGGTCGTCTCGATGAGGAGCCGTGCGGTCTGGGCGCGCTGGGCACGGGCCAGGGCGAGCGGACCCGCGCCCAGCTCGGCGAGGAGCTGGCGCTCGACCTGCCGGGTGCTGTACCCGAGACGCCCCGCGACCCCCGGCACCCCTTCGCGGTCGACGATGCCGTCGCTGATCAGGCGCATGGCGCGGGCGACGACATCGGCGCGGGCGTTCCACTGCGGGGAGCCGGGACTGGTGTCGGGGCGGCAGCGCTTGCAGGCCCGGAAACCGGCCTGCTGGCAGGCGGCCGCGCTCGGCAGGAAAGTCATGTTCTCGACTTTGGGCGGCACGACGGGGCAGCTGGGGCGGCAGTAGATCCGGGTGGTCAGAACCGCAGTGAAGAACCACCCGTCGAAACGCTGATCCTTCGACTGAACAGCCCGCACGCAGCGCTCCGTATCGTTGTGCATGGCGTCGATATGCATAACTCAAGCATCGGCCACCCAACCCATCAGGGCTGGCGAAAATCCGACATCAAGGTGCGACAGCCAGGGCCTGCCCGAACTACGGCCCCGCCACGCTCCTCAACCCATCACTCGCAGGTGTCGCCACACAGCCTTCGCCGCGTTGTGCCCCGACATGCCGTGGACACCCGGGCCGGGCGGGGTCGCCGACGAGCAGATGAAGACCGCCGGGTGCTGTGTCGCGTACGGAAAGAGCGACAGCTTGGGGCGCAGCAGCAGTTGCAGCCCGGAGGCCGCGCCGCAGGCGATGTCTCCCCCCACATAGTTCGCGTTGCGCGCCGCGAGCTCCGGCGGGCCCGCCGTGGCGCGGGCCAGAACCAGATCGCGGAAGCCGGGGGCGAAGCGCTCGATCTGCCGCTCGATCGCCTCCGTCAGGTCGCCGTCCCAACCGTGCGGGACATGGCCGTACGCCCAGAAGACCTGCTTGCCCTCAGGCGCACGCGACGGGTCCACCAGACTGGGCTGGGCGGTGATCAGGAACGGAGTCTCGGGCGCCGTACCACCCGAGGCCTGGCGCAGCGCGGTGTCGATCTCGCCGGCACTGGGACCCACCTGAACGGTGCCGGCCCGCCGAGCCTCCTCCGCCGTCCACGGAACCGGCCCGTCCAGCGCGTAGTCGATCTTGAAAACACTCGCACCGTACCGATAGTTCTCATACGCCCTCCCCAACCCCGCAATGCGGGCCAGGGCAGTGGGCGACGTATCAAACACATACGAACGAGCGGGCGGCAGATCATCAAGCCGCTTCACCTCGAACCCCGTATGAATCGTGCCGCCCAGATCCCGCAGATACGCGGCCAGCGCGTCCGAGATCGACTGCGACCCGCCCCGGGCCACCGGCCAGCCCCCCGCATGCGCGGCCAGCGCGAACACCAGCCCCACCGCACCGGTGGCGATCCCGCCCAGCGGCGCGATCACATGAGCCACAAGCCCGGCGAACAACGCCCGCGCCTTCTCATCTCGAAAACGACGCATGAGCCAGGTCGACGGCGGCAGCCCGTCGATCCCGAAGCGCGCCAGGGTGAGCGGATCGCGCGGCAGCGCCGTCAGCGGCAGCGACATGAAGTCCCGCGCCAGGGTGTCCCACTTCCCGAGGTAAGGCGCGACCAGTCGCCGGTACGTACCCGCGTCACGCGACCCGAAGGACGCGGCGGTCTCGGCGACCGAGCGCGACAGCACCGCGGCCGTGCCGTCGTCCCACGGATGGGCCATCGGCAGCTCGGCATGCAGCCACTCCAGCCCGTACCGACCCAGCGGCATCGCGTTGAATGCCGGCGAGCCCGCGCCCAGCGGGTGGACGGCGGAACAGGGGTCGTGCCGGAACCCGGGCAGCGTGAGTTCCTCGGTCCTGGCGCCACCACCGATCGTGTCCCGCGCCTCGAACACCTCCACCGAGAAGCCCCGGCGGGCAAGTTCGACAGCGGCGGTCAGTCCATTGGGCCCCGCCCCTACGACGACGGCATCGAGCATCGACGGCACCTTCGGACTCCTTTGTCAGCCGGTG
The DNA here is from genome assembly GCF_039766235.1 of Streptomyces changchenzhani. Lineage (NCBI taxonomy): Bacteria > Bacillati > Actinomycetota > Actinomycetes > Kitasatosporales > Streptomycetaceae > Streptomyces > Streptomyces changchenzhani. Next base: position 324,910 of record NZ_JBDHNH010000010.1, read on the forward strand.
GCCAAGAGCCCCAGGATATTCCTGGGCAGCAGCTTCAGAACGCCGGGAGGGGGTCGGGGCCGGAGGGAGTGGTGTTCGGGACGTAAAGCGTGATTTGTGGGCCTCTTCCCCGCCAGGGCCTTCGGCGACCCCGCAGTGCGCCTAAATCATGCAGTCCCGAACGCCGCTCCCGCAGGCCATGGCCCCCGGCACCGCACCCGAGCCACCCCCGCACCCGCACCCGAGCCACACCCACACCTCACTCCCCGCCCAGCAGCCCCATCACCCGAGCCACAGTCCCCGCATCCCGAGCCGCGGTGAACGGCAACGCATTGCCCCCCGCCACCCGAAACCGCTCCCCCGAGAGCGTCGACTGCGCCCCGCCCGCCTCCTCGACCAGCAGCAGCCCGGCCGCATGGTCCCAGGCCAGCTCCCACGAAAAGGCAATGGCGTCCAGCGCGCCCCGGGCGACGCCCAGGTACTCCAGCCCCGCCGAGCCGCACGGCCGGGCGTCGACGCCGTCGACGTTCAGCCCGAGCAGGGCCCGCTTCTGCTCCGGCGTCGTGTAGTCCGGGTGGGACATGGCCACCCGGAGCGCCGCGCCGGGCACCGGCGAGCCCGCTCGCAGCGGCTCCCCGTTCAGCCGGGCGCCGCCGCCCCGCACCGCGACGGCCATCTCGTCGAGCACCGGCGCGTACGTCCAGGAGGCGAGCACCTCGCCCCGGTGCGCGAGGGCGACCAGCGTGCAGAATCCCGCCTCGCCGCGGACGAACTGGCGGGTCCCGTCGACGGGGTCGACGATCCACACCGGCGCGTCGCCGCGCAGCGCGTCGTACACCGAAGGGTCCTCGTGGACGGACTCCTCGCCCACAACAACAGAACCGGGCAGCAGCCGGGTCAGCGAAGCCGTGAGGTGCTCCTCGGCCCGGCGGTCGGCAACCGTCACCAGATCGTGCGGCCCGGTCTTCTCAATGATCTCGTGCGCGGCGAGCTGCTGGTGCCGCGGCATGATCTCGGCGGCCGCCGCCTTGCGGACAGCCTCTTCCACGTCGGACAACTTGTCATCGATCATGCGTCCAGCAAAGCACGGACCGCCGACAGCCAAGGGTACGGTCAACGCCCGACCGCGTAACCCTGCATTCCCCTGGTGTTCGCCGCGGCGGACAGCACGCCCGTTTCCGGGTCGCGCGCGACGACGCACAGCCGCCCCGGCTGCGGGAGTTCGCCACCCGGAAGGTAGATCTCGGCAGACGAATGCCACTCGGCCTCGAAGAGGGACCGTACGGTCGCGACGGTATACCGAAGGACCTTGCCCGGCGCCGAATAGGATCCGCCGACCGCGAGGACGCCTCCGACCGCGAAGGCCGGCACTGCCCGCCAGTTCCAGCTGCCGGTGTACCAGTAGCGACCCCCGGGCCTCTCTCAGGAGTTGAGCGCCGGGATGACCGTGGCGCCGTACGCGTCGATCGTCGTCTCCTTGGCGTCGTGCATGTCGTACACCGCGAACTGGTCGACGCCCAGCGCCCGCAGCGCCTTCAGCTTCTCGATGTGCGCCTCGGCAGGACCCAGCAGGCAGAAGCGGTCCACGATGTCGTCGGGCACGAACGCCGTGTCCGGGTTCCCGGTCCGCCCATGGTGACTGTAGTCGTACCCTTCGCGCTGCTTGATGTACGCGGTGAGGTCCTCCGGCACGAGACCGGAGTGCTCGCCGTACTTGGCGACCAAATCAGCGACATGGTTGCCGACCATCCCGCCGAACCACCGGCACTGTTCGCGTGCGTGGGCCAGGTCGTCACCGATGTACGCGGGCGCGGCGACGCAGATGGTGACGGACGCCGGGTCGCGTCCCGCGTCCGACGCGGCAGTCCGTACCGCCTTGACCATCCACTCCGTCAGGAACGGGTCGGCGAGCTGAAGGATGAAGCCGTCGGCCTTCTCCCCGGCCATGGCGAGCGCCTTGGGCCCGTACGCCGCCATCCACACGGGCAGGCTGCCGTCCTTCACCCAGGGCAGCCGCAGGGACTGCCCTTCGACCTCGGCCTCCCGGCCCTCGGCCAGATCGCGGATGACGCCGATCGCCTCGCCGAGGCGGGCGAGGGTGTTGGGCTTGCGGCCCGCGACGCGCATCGCGGAGTCGCCCCGGCCGATGCCGCACACCGTCCGGTTGCCGTACATCTCGTTGAGGGTGGCGAAGGTCGATGCGGTGACCTCCCAGGTGCGGGTGCCGGGGTTGGTGACCATCGGCCCGACGATCAGCCGCTCCGTGTGCTCCAGGATGCGGCTGTAGATGACGAAGGGCTCCTGCCACAGCACGGCGGAGTCGAAGGTCCAGCCGTAGCGGAAGCCGTTGCGTTCCGCACGGCGCATCAGGCCGACGACCGCGGAGGCCGGCGGGTCGGCCTGCAGGACGAGTCCGAAATCCATGACGACAGCTCCTAGTTCAGGTACTGACAGGTGGCGCGGGGGGTGTAGCGGCCGTGCCCCGCACGGCCGGTGAACTCCCGCTCGTTGATGACCACTTCACCGCGCGAGAGCACGCTCTCGACGCGGCCGGTGAGCCGCTTGCCCTCGTACGCCGAGTAGTCGACGTTCATATGGTGGGTGGCGGCGGAGACGACTTGCTCTGCGTGCGGGTCGTAGATGACGATGTCGGCGTCGGCGCCCGGCGCGATCGTCCCCTTCTTCGGGTAGAGGCCGAACATCCGCGCGGGCGTGGCGCAGGCGATCTCGATCCAGCGGCGGCGCGAGATGTGTCCGTCGACGACCGCCTGGTGCAGCAGGTCCATGCGGTTCTCGACGCCCGGCAGGCCGTTGGGGATCTTCGAGAAGTCGCCGCGGCCCAGCTCCTTCTGCCCGGTGAAGCAGAACGGGCAGTGGTCGGTGGACACCACCTGGAGGTCGTTGGTTCGCAGCCCGCGCCACAGCGCCGCCTGGTGCTCGCGCGGCCTCAGGGGCGTGGAGCAGACGTACTTGGCGCCCTCGAAATCGGGCTCGGCGAGGTTGTCGGTGGACAGGAAGAGGTACTGCGGGCAGGTCTCGCCGAAGACGTTGAGCCCCTTGTCGCGGGCGACGGCCAGCTCGGCGAGAGCTTCCTCGGCCGATACGTGTACGACGTACAGCGGGGCCTCGGCGACCCGGGCGAGCTGGATGGCGCGGTGGGTGGCCTCGGCCTCCAGGAGGACCTTGCGGACTTCACCGTGGTAGCGAGGATCGGTACGGCCCTCGGCGAGTGCCTGCTCGACGAGTACGTCGATGGCGATGCCGTTCTCGGCGTGCATCATGATCAGCCCGCCGTTGTGCGCGGAGCGCTGCATGGCGCGCAGGATCCGGCCGTCGTCGCTGTAGAAGACCCCGGGGTATGCCATGAAGAGCTTGAAGGAGGTGATGCCCTCCGCCACCAGGAGGTCCATCTCCTTGAGCGACGACTCATTGACGTCGGACATGATCATGTGGAACGCGTAGTCGATGGCGCACTGCCCGTCGGCCTTCGCGTACCAGGTGTCAAGCCCTTCGCGCAGGGCGTGCCCGACGCTCTGCACGGCGAAGTCCACGATGGTCGTGGTGCCGCCCCAGGCCGCCGCCCGGGTCCCCGTCTCGAAGGTGTCGGAGGCCGCGGTGCCGCCGAAGGGCAGTTCCATGTGGGTGTGCGCGTCGACCCCGCCCGGGATGACGTACTTGCCGGCCGCTTCGATGGTGCGCTCGGCGGTCCAGCTCTCGGCCGCGTCGCTGCCGTGCGAGGCGAGTGCGGCGATCCGCCCGTCCTCGATCAGGACGTCGGCGTGCATTTCGTCGGAGGCCGTGATGACAAGGCCTCCGCGGACAACGGTACGGTTCACCATTTATGCTCCTTTCCGACGGAGCCGCCCGGTACGCACCCGGGCGGCTCCGCGCCTTTGTGGCTCAGTGCGCTTCCCGCAGTGCCCGGTCGAGGATGCGCGCGCCCTCCTCCGCCTCAGCGACGGTGAGGGTCAGCGGCGGGGCGATGCGCAGCACGCTGGTGTTGTGGCCGCCGCCCTTGCCGATCAGGAGGCCGTTTTCGCGCGCGGCCTCCAGGACGGCGGCTGCGGCCTCGGGCGACGCCTCGTCGGTGCCCGGCTTCACCAGCTCGATGGCCGCCATCAGGCCGCGCCCGCGCACCTCGCGTACGTACGGCACGCTCGCGCCGATCGCGCGCAGCCGCTCCAGGAGCAGCCCGCCGACCCGGCGGGCGTTTCCCTGGAGGTCGTGCTCCTGGAGGTACGCCAGGTTGGCGAGGCCCGCGGCCATCGTGATGGGGCTGCCGCCGAACGTCGAGATGGAGTTGGCCTGAAGGCAGTTCATGACTTCGGCGCGGGCGACGACCCCGCCGATGGACATGCCGTTGCCGATGCCCTTGGCGAAGGTGAGGATGTCCGGCGGGCCGTTCTCGGCGTGCGCCTGCCAGCCCCAGAAGTGGTCTCCCGTACGCCCCCAGCCGGTCTGCACCTCGTCGGAGATCCACAGGATGCCGTGCCGGTCGAGGACTTCTCGGAACGCGGCGTACAGGCCGTCGGGCGGTGAGGTGAAACCGCCGACGCCCTGGATGGGCTCCGCGATGAGCGCCGCGACCTGCCCGCCGGTCTGGCCGAGTACGTCTTCGAGGTCGGCGACGCACGCCTCGGTGAACTGCGCGTCCGACAGTTGCGCGTACGGACCGCGGCTGCGGACGCCCCCGTGGACGTACATCGTCTGGAGCGGCGAGAGGCTGGTCGGGGACCAGCCGCGGTTCCCGGTGATGGACACGGTGGAGAAGGACCGGCCGTGGTAGCTGTTGCGCATCGCCAGGAGCTGGTTGGAACGGCGGTACGTGGTGGCGAGGAGCAGCGCGGTGTCATTGGCCTCGGTGCCCGACGTGGTGAAGAAGACCCGCGCGTCGGGGATGCCGGAGAGGGCCGCGATCCGCTCGGCGAGCTCGACCATGGGGCGGTCGAGGTACAGCGTCGAGGAGTGGATGATCCGGCCGGCCTGCTCGGTGACGGCCTTGGTGACCTCGGGGAGCGCGTGGGCGGTCATGGTGGTGAGGATGCCGCCGAAGAAGTCGAGGTACTTCTTGCCCTCGGCGTCCCAGACGTGCCGGCCCTCACCGTGGGTGATCTCGATCGGCTGCCGGTAGTAGAGAGCGACCCAGTCGGGGATGACCGCCTTGTGTCGGTCGTGGAGACTGCTCACGGCTGTACCAGTCCTTCGTACGCGTCGGGACGGCGGTCTCGGTAGAACGCCCACTGCTGGCGTACTTCCTCGATGAGGTCGAAGTCGAGGTCGCGTACGAGGAGTTCCTCCGCCTTGTCGCTCGCGACCTCCCCCACGAACTGGCCGCGCGGGTCGACGAAGTAGCTGGTGCCGTAGAAGTCGTTGTCGCCGTACTCCTCCTCGCCGACCCGGTTGATGGCGGCGATGAAGTACTCGTTGGCGACGGCCGCCGCGGGCTGTTCCAGCTGCCAGAGATGGGCGGACAGGCCGCGGGACGTGGCGGAGGGGTTGTAGACGATCTGGGCGCCGTTGAGACCGAGTTGGCGCCAGCCCTCGGGGAAGTGCCGGTCGTAGCAGATGTAGACGCCGACCGTGCCGACGGCCGTCTCGAAGACCGGCCAGCCCAGGTTCCCCGGCTTGAAGTAGTACTTCTCCCAGAAGCCCTTGACCTGGGGGATGTGGTGTTTGCGGTACTTGCCGAGGTAGCTTCCGTCGGCGTCGATCACGGCTGCGGTGTTGAAGTAGAAGCCGGACTGCTCGCGCTCGAAGACGGGGACGACGACGACCATGCCGGTCTCGCGGGCGAGGTCCTGCATACGGCGGACGGTCGGCCCGTCCGGGACGGCCTCCGCCCAGCGGTAGTGCTCGGCCTCCTGCACCTGGCAGAAGTAGGGAGCGTTGAACACCTCCTGGAAGCCGATGATCTTCGCGCCCTGCCGGGCCGCCTCGCGGGCGTGTTCCTCGTGCTTGGCGATCATGGATTCGGTGTCGCCTGTCCAGGTCGCCTGGACGAGTGCGGCGCGTACGACGTTGGCCATGACTTGTCTCCTTCAACGGGACGTCAGAGACCTTCTACGCCCGTAGATTCGGGACGTGGAGGGATGAACGTAAGCCCCGTCGGGGAGTGGGGCAAGACCATCGTCGTCAACCCGCTGAGTCGATCATGTTTCGCACCCGAGGGGGTGACGGACGGGCCATGTGTTCACCGTGCGATTCCGGCCACCCGCAAGGCGTGGGCCACATCGCGGTGCCTTCCCGGTCCCGCGTCGCGCGCGGCGTCCAGCAGCAGGGGGACCAGCCGGTGCGGGTCGCTCTGCGCGAGGTGGGCGCAGTCCTCGGGGGTACGGACCCGAACGAACGCATCGGCCAGGGAGCGCACTTCGCGCTGCTGCCCGGCGGCGTCCAGCGCCAGCAGGGTCGCCGCGACCTCGGGTGCGGGGCGGGCGACGCACTGCCGGAGCAGCTGCCGGCCGTCCTCGGCGAGCCCCGCCGCGTCCAGCGCGCCGGCCATCGCGGCCACCCGGTGGGGCGGCAGCGAAGCCGCTTCCCACAGCAGGGTCCCCCAGTCGGCGGCAAGGCCCGCGCGATGCAGGGCCCCGGCGAGTACGGGCAGCCGGTCGACGGGCCAGGCGGCGGCCTCGCAGAGCAGGGCGTGGGCCTCACCGCTGCGCCCCTCGACCCGAAGCCGTACGAGGACGGTGACGGCGTCGGAGGCGGCACGTTCGCCTTCGGCCGCCTGCTCCCGGTCGGGCTCGGATCCCGGCACCTCCACCGCTTCCTCCTCCGCCACTCCGGCGTACCTGGCCCCCCGGGGCCCGGCCGCCGCGGGCGCGGACAGGCCGGGCACGGTGAAGACCCCGCCCCCGTCGTCGCTGTCGTCGTCCAGCCCGGCGTAGCGGGCGCCCCGGGGGCGCCGCCGCGCGGCGGGAGCGGGAGCGGGACTGGGACTGGGAGCGGGATCGGCGTCGGACGAGCCGTAGGAGCCCGGCGCGTATGGGTCCGACGGCTCCCCCGACCCATCCGCTGCGGCGTCCTGCGTCGTGTCCTGCGTAGTGTCCTGCGCGCGGAACCAGGTGTCCGGCGCCGGCGGGCGGACCGGGGCGGAGGGCTGGACGACGTCGTGGCCCTCCCAGGCGTCCAGGGCCGCGAGCCGGTCGGTGATCTCCGCACAGCGGGCCGCCGCGCGTTCGCGGTCGTCCCGCACCCAGGCGAGTTCAAGGCCGACCCGCTCCGCGTCGACGCCGTCCACGGAATCCCGCAGACGGTCCGTCAGCTCCCGCTCCCGGCCGACCGCGTACGTCTGCTCCCGCCGCATCGCCCCGAGCCGCTCCGCGAGCGCCGCGCGCCCGTCGGGCCGCCGGTCGTGCTCCATCGCGGCCGCGGTGTGAAGTGCTCGTGCGCGTACGGCCTCATGCTCCGCGGCCTGTGTCCCGTGCGTGGTGGCCAAGTCCTGGAGCAGCGCCTCCACCACGTCCCACGGCGGGAGTTCGGTCCCCTCCAGGCAGGCGCGCATGCCCTCGGGATCGCGCCGCCAGAAGACCCCGCACCAGCCACCGCCCGTATCGAGCAATGCGGTCAGATCTCCCAGATAGCGCGCGAACACCCCAATATCCACCGGGAGTTGACCCAACGCCATAACCGCCCCTGCCGCCCCTGCCGCCCACCGCCACCTGGAACCAACCGGTCCGCAGGCATTCGACCGCAGTTGTGTTACGGCACGGCTACGCGCGCTTTTCCGACGCGATCAGATTGCCGGGGCGCCAGGACGCCCAGGACACCCAGGGCGCCCGCGTCACAGTCGGATGGCGATCCCGGTGTGCGGACGCTTGCCGAGCCGGAAAACCAAGGCCGGCCACTCGATGAACCAGAACTTCCAGGTGTACTTGCGGGCCAGCAGCTTGCGCAGATCGCGCATCGCCGCTTCTTCGAGCAGCCGAGCCGCACCCTCCGCCGACGGCGCGCCCTCGGCGATGCGACCGCGGACGTCGCAGGCTGTGACGAGCACCCGGCCATCATTGCGGATGCGCTTGACCTTCCAGGAGTCCGACTTGGTCCACACGAAGAGCTCCGTGCCGTCGGACGCGGCCCAGACGGGCGTGGCGACGGCGGTGTCGTTCTTGCGGAAGGTGGTCAGGCTGACGTACGGGGCGCGGCCAAGCGGTTCGAGCTGGTCGGAAGTCATGCCCGCGACACTACGTCGTACGGCGCGGCGGACCGCGGAACCGGCCTCACGCGGGCACCAGGGCGCACCGCGTCACGATCTCGTCCATCGACAGGCCGAGCACCGAGGCCAGCGCCGCCACGGTGAAGAAAGCGGGGGTCGGGGCGCGGCCCGTCTCGATCTTGCGGAGGGTTTCCGGGGACAGGCCCGCGTGGGACGCGACGTCCACCATGGTGCGTGCGCCGCGCGCCTGGCGGATCAGCCGCCCGAGCCGCTCGCCGCGCTCGTGCTCTTCTGGGGTGAGAGGGGTACGTACCATCCCGTCATTGTAATACCGCCCGGCCGCTCATGACCGGTATAGTAATTGGCATGGTTGAGATCAAGACGGATTCTTCGGTGGACGCGATGCGACAGGCAGGCCGGGTGGTCGCCCAGGCCCTCACGGCGGTACGGGAAGCGGCGGGCGTCGGCGTCGGGCTGCGTGAGCTGGACGAGGCGGCGCGCGAGGTGCTGCGGGAGGCGGGCGCGACCTCGCCCTTCCTGAACTATCACCCGGGGTGGGCGTCCGTCCCCTTTCCCGGCGTCATCTGCACCTCCGTCAATGACGCGATCGCGCACGGCATCCCGGACGGATACCGGCTGCGCGACGGAGATCTGGTGAGCATCGACTGCGGCGCGAAGCTGGCCGGCTGGGTCGGCGACTCGGCCATCAGCTTCGTCGTCGGCACGCCACGCCCCGAGGACATCCGCCTGGTGGACACGGCCCGCGAGGCCCTGGACGCGGGCATCGCGGCGGCGGTCGTCGGCAACCGCATCGGCAACATCTCGCACGCGATCGGCCGCGTCTGCCGATCCGCGGGGTACGGCATCCCGGAGGGCTTCGCCGGCCACGGAGTGGGCCGCAGCATGCACGAGGCTCCCGAGGTCCCCAACGAGGGGCGTCCCCGGCAGGGACTGGCGCTGCGACGCGGGATGGTGCTGGCGATCGAGCCGATGCTGATCGGGGGCGGCGGGGACGTCTTCCACACGGCCCCCGACGGCTGGACCCTGCGTACGTCGGACGGCAGCCGCGCGTCCCACGCGGAGCACACGGTGGCGATCACGGATGTGGGCCCGCGCATCCTGACCCTGCTCTGAACCACCCCGGGCCACCGGACGGGCGGGGTTTCGCCGCGCCTGTCCGGCGGCCCTCGGGGCACCGCCCGAGGACCGGGCTCCGCATGACCGGGGCCCTCATTACCCGGCCCCGCCGGAGGGGCCGGCCACAACGAGCCCGCCCGGCGGCCCGGCGCCGGAGTCCGCGATACCGGACCCCGGCGCCGGGCTACGCGTCACCGGGGACCGGCAGGCCGCACCACCATCGCCGAGCCGCCGCCGCGCCGCACCTTCTCCGCCGCCGCCAGCCACCGCCCGTCCGGCAGTCGCTGCACCCCGGTCGTCGCACCGATCTCCGGGTTCTGCCTGAAGGCATGCCCGAGGGCTTCGAGCCGGGCCCGCTCCGGGCTGTTCCACAGCCCCGGTTCGAGCTCGGTGGTGGCCTGATTGCGCTGACTCGCGCGCGGCGCCGCGATCGCGTCGACCAGCGGCAGCCCCCGGTCCAGATGGCCCGTCAGGGTCTGGAGCACCGTCGTGATGATGGTCGCGCCGCCCGGCGAGCCGAGGGCGAGGAGCGGACGGCCGTTCTCCAGCACGATCGTCGGCGAGATCGACGACCTCGGACGCTTGCCGGGACCGGGCAGGTTCGGGTCGTGGACCGCCGGACTGGCCGGCGCGAACGAGAAGTCGGTCAGCTCATTGTTGAGGAGGAAGCCACGGCCGGGGACCGTGATGCCACTGCCGCCCGTCGACTCGATGGTCAGCGTGTACGCGACGACGTTGCCCCACTTGTCGGCCGCGGTCAGGTGTGTTGTGTTCTCCCCCTCGAACGTCGTCGGGGCAGCCTTCCCACCGGCCTTGCACGCCGTCGGGTTTCGCGGATCGGCCGGCGCGAGCGGGCTGGTGAGCACCGCGTCGTCCTTGATGAGGCACTCGCGCGAATCGGCGAAGCGCTGCGACAGAAGCTCGCGGGTCGGTACGTCCTCGAAGGCCGGGTCGCCGAGCCAGCGCCCCCGGTCCGCGAACGCGATCCGGCTCGACTCGATGAAGCGGTGCAGATACGCGGTCTGCGATGCGGCCGAAAGGTCGGTCCGCTCAAGGATGTTGAGCGCCTCGCCGACGCTCGTACCGCCGGACGACGACGGGGCGATGCCGTACACGTCGAGCCCGCGGTAGGACACCTTTGTCGGTGCCTGCCCCAGCACGTCGTACGCCCGCAGATCCTTCGCGGTCAGATCACCGGGCCGGGCCACCCGCTGCGACTTCGGGTCCACGGGCGGCTTGCGCACGGTGCGGACGATGTCGCGTGCCAGGTCGCCCCGGTACAGCTCGTCGACGCCCTCGCGGCCCAACTCGCGGTAGGTGCGAGCCAGGTCGGGGTTCTTGAACCGGGAGCCGACCACCGGCAGTTCGCCGCCCGGCAGGAACAGCTCCGCCGTGTCGGGGAAGTCCCTGAACCGCGCCTCGTTGGCCTGGGTCTGGGTGCGGAAGGTCGGGTCGACGGTGAAGCCGTCGCGCGCGAGCTTCTCGGCCGGTTTCAGCAGTGTGCGCAGCGATTCGCTGCCCCACTTGTCGAGCGCCGCCCGCCAGGTGGCCGGGGTGCCCGGGGCGCCGACGCCGAGTCCGCTGGTGACCGCCTGCTCGAAGGGGATCGGCTTGCCGTCCTCAAGGAACAGTGACTTGTCCGCGCTGCGCGGGGCCGTCTCACGGCCGTCGATCGTGCGCACGGTACGGGACTTGGCGTCGTAGTGGACGAAGTAGCCGCCACCGCCGATGCCCGCCGAATAGGGCTCGGTGACACCGAGCGCCGCCGCCGTGGCGACGGCCGCGTCCACCGCGTTTCCGCCGTTCCTGAGCACTTCGATCCCGGCCGCCGAGGCATCCGCGTCGACACTGGCGACCGCTCCCCCATACCCGGCGGCGACCGGCGTCTTGGCGGGCGGCGGCTTGGCCGTGGCGGGCGAGGGGGCGGGGGCCGGGGCGGCGGACGGCGGCGGCGTGGCGCCGACCGATGCCACCGCCGCCGCGACGGCCCAGACCGACAATCTCCGTACGGTGGTGCGGCGCATGCGTACCTCCAGTCGTTGACCGTCCGCGCAGCGTAACCTCACCTCACCTCTTCCGGCAGGACCACCTCGAACATCGGTCCGCATACAGTGCGCAGGGCCGCTAGCATGCCGCCCCATGAGTGACGACGTACGCAACATCGTGCTGGGCGTGATCGCCGCCGGGGTCACCGCTTCCCTCGGCTGGCTGGCCCGTACGTACCTGTGGCGGCGCAAGCTGCGCCGCAAGCAGGCTTTCTTCGGGCTGCCCAAGAACTCCGAATCATTGCTCGTGGTGAACCGCGAACCGGGCGCCAGCGACAGCTCGGTGCATCGCTACGACGTCTTCGCGCTCCTCGAACTCTCCGCCCTCATCAAGGACTGCGGGGCACACGCCCAGATCCTCTCGCACGACATCGCACAGCAGGGCTTCGGCGAACGCACGGAATTCTGTGTGGGTGGTCCCGGCTCAAATCGCCGGATGGCAGCTCACCTTCATTCCCTTCTCCCCGGCGTCAGGATGAACACCGACTCCGATCCCGGCCCGGACCGCGGCGCGTTCCAGATAGGCGGCGAGCGCTACCGTCTGGAGACCGGCGTGTCCGAGTACGTCCTGCTCGCACGCCTGACCGCGGGGCAGGACGCCAGACCGGTCTTCCTCTTCTGCGGGCAGCGCGCGATCACCAACCAGGCGGCGACGCACTATCTCGCCCGCAACCACGAGAAGCTGGCCCGCAAGCACGGCGACAAGTCGTTCACCCTGCTGCTGAAGGTCATCAACTCGCAGGCGTACGGACCGGACATGGTGGAGCTGATCGCCGATGTGACCGCGGCCTCGCAGGCCCCGATACCGGCGGTACGCACCTCCCACCGGGCGATCGGGTAGCCGGTAGCCGGGGTAGCCGGTCGGTCACACTCGGGAACCGACGGAGAGCCTTGTCACACCCGTGTTCCAGGGATTTTTCATGATTTCCGCAACCCGAAGGCCGCGAATCAGCTCTGCCCTGGAGACAGACATCGCACCGGAGGTTTTCGAGTTGAGCCGCATACGCACGTCGAGCCGCACGCGCACCCTGGCCATCGGCACCGCGGCGCTTGCCGCCGCGCTCTCCGCCTGCTCCGGCGGCGGGGCCGGACAGGAGGGCGCGGCCGACGTGTCCGAGAAGCCCGCCGAGATCTCGGTGAACCTCCAGGGCGAGCAGGCCAAGGCCGGGCAGCCGGTGAAAGTGACGCTGGCCGACGGCAAGCTGCAGCAGGTCACCGTCGCGAACGGCGGCGGCGAGAAGCTCGACGGGAAGATATCCGCGGACGGGAAGACCTGGACGTCGGCCCGCAGGGCCGCGCCCGGCACCAAGTACACCGTCGAGGCCAGGGCCGACGCCGGCGGCACGGCGAAGGCGTCCTTCGCCACCGCCGCGCCGGACAAGGTCAACAAGCTGAGCCTGGCCCCCGGCAAGAATTCCACCGTCGGCATCGCCCAGCCACTGTCGATCGTCTTCGACCACCCGGTGAAGAACAAGGCCGAGGTGGAGAAGAACCTCAAGGTCAGCACCTCGAACAACACCGAGGGCTCCTGGGGCTGGATGGAGGACTGGTCCGGCAAGGCCAGGGTCGACTGGCGGCCCAAGGAGTACTGGAAGGCCGGCACCAAGGTCACGCTCGACGCCGACCTCAGCGGCGTCGACTCCGGCACCGACGGCGGCTGGTTCGTCCGTGACTACAAGACGAACGCCGCTTCTCTGGGGGTCCCAGCGGATGCCGTGCTTGTGAAGCTCACATTGGTGCAGCTCAACGCTGGTGTAGAAGAGCCTAGCCATTGCAACAGGTGTGGTGCTATCCCCGGATCGGGTGATTCTGATGTTGTGCCTGAACGCGGTGGTGGCCCCGCCGACGGGGGGGCCACCGAGTCGGAACCGGACTGGCGCTTGGTCAGCGTGGCTGGGGTTGGTTCAAGGCTCGCGTGAGTTCGCGGTTCGCGGCCCGAGCGGCTTCCAGTTCCTCTGTTCTGTCCTCCAACTCGCCGCTGGTGTCGGCGAGTTCTTGTTCCAGCAGGGTGACGCGGCGCTGGAGGTCGTCGATGTCGGTAGGCGTTGCGAGTCCGGACGCCTCCCAGACTCGCTCGCCGAGCTCGGTCGATAGACGCTTCTCGAGCTGCCGGACTCGTGCGGCAAGGCGTTTGTTGCGCTCCAGAGCGTTGGCGAGGTCGGTCTGGAGCGAGACTCGGCTGACGGCCGCCACTCTGCCGTCCTCGACCGGAGTGCTGGCAGCGACGTGGAGGCGTTCGAGCAGGTCGCGGTGGCGATAGAGGAAGGTCCGGTCGACGCGCGCGGCTCTGGCGAGCCCGGAGACCGTGAGGTCGCCCCCACTCTTCACGGCCGCATCCAGGGCCTTGATGACCCGTTCCCGGCGCCGGGCCGAGTCGGCCTTCTTCCCCTCGATCATGGATGTCATGTGGCGGACCCTCCGCCGCGGTAGTCGGGCAGTTCTGGCCGCACTCGGGGCATGCCGAGTGAGATGACTCGCCGGCTGCGGCGGAGCACGGTGACGGCTTCCTCGATCTGCATTTTGTCTTCCTCGGTGAGTTCCCCGAGTTGCTCCTTGACGCGTTTGATCAGGCGGCGGACGCGCGTGATCTCCTCGTCGGACGGCATCGCCTCGGCCTTTGCCCAGGAGTCGGCGGTGAAGGCTGCCAGTCGCTCCCGGCCGCGCAGGAGATCGGCGAGGTATGCCTCCAGGTCGGGGAGGTAGGACACGTCGGTGCGGAAGTGTTCGCAGCCGACGCAGCGGAACCGGACGGGGCAGTCTTCGCCGCCGGCGGAGACGTTGCTCGGTTCGGTGCAGAGCCCGTAGGGAACCTGTACTTCGCCGACGCCCCGGCGGGCGTGCTCGGACTCCAGTAGGGTCTCGGCCTGACGCCAGATCCGGTTACCCTTCCGGTCGAACTGCATGGCAGTGACCCGGTTGACGGCCTCGCGGCGGCGCTTGTCACTAACCCGGTAATACCGTTGAGTCGTGTCGAGTCGCCGGTGATCCATCAAAACCCTGAGCACGTCAGGCGCCACGTTCTTGTCCGCGTGGCGCTGGGCGTAGGTATGCCGGTAGGCGTAGAGGTAGATCTTCGACTTGTCGAAGGGCAGCATCTTCTTGACTCGCTTGCCGTCCTCCTCCACGACGACGGGGACCGAGATCTCCGGCAGGGTGGCGACCCATGCTCGGTGGACTTCGCCGATCCAGGCGCTGCTGATGGCCTTGGCGCCGTTCGGGTTGGCCACCGGCGAGGGAAGGAGAGCGAGCTCCTTGCGTGGGGTGTTGGGGAACCGTGCGAGGGTCCGCTTCTGCTGGGTGATGATCAAGGCAGCGGTCGCCGCGGCGATCGGAAGACGGCGGTCCTTGCGCAGGGACTTGTGGTTGTCATAAATCAGCTCTGGATTGCCGTCGCCATCCCGTCCCAGGCACTCCAGGGGCAGGGAGGAGATTTCGTCGGGGCGGCGGCCGGTGTCGATGAGGAGTTCCGTCGCCGTCCGGCTGAGCTGGTGACCGTTCGGGTCGAGACTGTCCAGGTGCTGGCAGAGCTGACGCATCACCTCGACCGGGAGGTCGCGTCCGGCGTCGTCGTCCTCGTCGTACTCGGGCACGTCCTCTTCTCGGAGGGCGAAGTTGTCGGGGAGGCCGTGCAGGAGCTGTCCGGGCTGGGTCAGCCCCAGGGTTCTCATGCGGGTGAGCAAGCGTCGGACGTTGCGAGCGTCCCAGTACCGATGCAAGACCGAGATCTCGCCTTGGAGCTGAAGGAACAGCAGACGGTTGAGGAAGAGAACGATGTCGTCCCTGCCCAGAAGGCGTGGATCGCGCCCGTCGTCGTCCCGGTTCAGGCGCAGGCTCTTGGAGAGCATGGCGATGGACCTGATCTGGCGCTGAAGGGGGGCGATGGGTTTCTTCCCTCTCCGGCGGGGGAGATCGTCGATCGCCCACTGCTGGACGGCCTTGCGCAGCCACTGCTGAGAGATGTCCTCGAAGTGGAGGAATCCCCTGTCCAGCCCGAAGGCGGCTCCGTCCCAGGTGTCCTTGTGCCGTTCGGTCTCGGCCGACAAACCGAAGCGGTCGAGGTGCTTGAGGAAGCCGATAGCCATCCGCTTGCCGCTCAACTTCATCGGACCGGGATCGAGCTCCTTGATCGACGACAGCTGCTGAGCCCGGACGGCATCGACAAGCGGACGAAGCTCCTGATCTTTCTGCTTGACTCCCTTGGCGTTGCGGTCTTGC
The DNA here is from genome assembly GCF_039766235.1 of Streptomyces changchenzhani. Taxonomy (NCBI): domain Bacteria; kingdom Bacillati; phylum Actinomycetota; class Actinomycetes; order Kitasatosporales; family Streptomycetaceae; genus Streptomyces; species Streptomyces changchenzhani. The sequence goes on from NZ_JBDHNH010000010.1 coordinate 340,438, forward strand.
AGGCAGTAGAGAACTTCGGCGACCACTTGGTCGGGCAGGCCGCGCAGGCTGACGACGCCGTGCTCGACCACCGCCGGCGCGGTCCGGTGCCAGAACTCGACGTCCTCCAGCCTGCCGGTGCGGCGCAGAATGTTGCGTGTCTGGCGGTGCGGCGGGCAGTACTCGGCGTTGGCGCGGTCCCGGTAGCAGGCAGCGACCACGCAGGGTCCGAGGCTCTCGAACGGCTGCAGGCCCGGCAGCTGGAGGAACTTCTCGATCGTCAGGCGATGGATCTTCTGCTGCTGGTAGCAGTGCGCGTCGCAGAGAGCCTGGCGAATCGTTCGACGGGGCCGGGCGCATCCAGGCACCAGGCAGGGCTGGGTGCCGATCGACCGCCAGTTGTACTTGGCCGTGGCCACGAACTCCTCCAGCGGCTGCCCGGACTCCTTCATCCTCCTCTCGCAGCCCCGGCAAAGGGCCCGCTCACGAGGGGTGTAGGCCATCTTGTCGCAGCCCTCGACGGGACAGATCCGGCTGCCGAACAGCGGGTGGGAGCGCGGGAAGGTGACGATTCGGACGGATGGATCCCAGCCGATGAGCTGGAGGAACTCCTCCGTCACTTCCCTCATCAGAGTCTCGTCGGGCGTCGGCCCCGGCTCCGGCAACGCGATCGTCGCTGTGGTCACCGGTCCCCCTCCACGAACTCGCGCGGAGAGGGAACCCGCTCGACCGCGTCCCGGAGCCTCGACGGCTTGGGGTGCAGGTAGGGGCGGGCCGACTCCGGGTTCTTCTGACCCAGGAGGGCCTGGACTTCGTCCAGGCTGCCGCCGGCATCGGCCACGTTGCTGGCCATCGCGTGCCGGCCCATGCGCGGCGTGACCATCCGGCCCAGACCCGCTCGCCGGGCCAGGGACTCGCAGAGCTCACCGATCGCGTCCGTGGTGATCGGTGAGCCGTGGGGAGGGCGGAAGAGGTTGACGAGCAAGAAGTCACTGCCGCCCGAGCCCAGTACTTCGTGCCGTTCCAGGGCGTACTGGTCGAACGCCATCACCACCAGATGGTCCACCGGCATGGCCCACGACTTCTTGGACTTCGACCAGGCGCCGTTCTCGTTCTGCCGTCGCGTGACGTGAACGTGGGCGCCCTCGACCGAGCACCCCAGGGCCCGCGAGTCCATCATCAGGTGAGGATCGTTGCGGTGCAGCCCGGCGACCTGCCCCGGCCGCAGACCGACACGGGTGAGGAGTAGCAAGGTCAGCCGGTCACGGGCAGAACGACAGGCCAGGAACATCGCCACGACCTCCTCGTCGCTGGCCCGGTCGATGTCCGTCTCCGGCTCCTGGACGCTGTGCCTGGCCCTCATCCGATAGCGCATGCCCCCGCTCTCAGCTCGGGCAACCTCGGGCAGGTCCAGGTCGTCCCCGATCTCATAGAGCTGTTCCAACACCCAGGCCGAGACCGCCTTGTTCGCCACTGCATGTAGCAGGAACATCCGCACCGCGGTGAGCACCTTGTTGATCCGGATCTCACCCCGTACCGGCTTCGACCCTGGCCCTGGCACCACGACCTGACGCGAACCACCCCTGCCTGGCGTCCACTTCAGCCAGATCATGAACAGACCCATGTCCCGGGCCGCGGTCCGCCAGTCGCGCCGGGTGAGCAGGCACCACAGCAGAAACAGGCAGATGCCCTCCGCGTACGCCTTCGTCGTCGTCTCCGCACGACCACGCGCCAAGCGCAGTTCCTGCAGGAAGCGATCCGGCTCCTCGACGACGCCCAAGTCGTCGTCCACCACGGTCCAGTACCGGGTGCCCGACGGGAGCACCACAGGGAATGCACGCACTTCTACTCCTTCTCCATGACTCGATCAGCACGACCAGCCACAGAGCCACACCCCCCGAGAACTGTCGCAGCACCCCCAACGAAGGGGTCAGGTACGACGTCACGCCACGGCCAGGGAACCCCCAGAGAACCTGACCATCGGCAAGAACCAGGTCGTCAAGGTCGACCTCGACAACCACCGGCTGAAGCTGGTGCGCGACGGCCGGCAGGTCGCGGACGTCGCCATGTCGGCCGGCACCCCGGGCGGCGAGAAGGCCTCCTGGCGCGGCAGGACCGTACTGATGTCGAAGGAGGGCACGATCAATATGCGCTCCGAGACCGTGGGCCTGGGCGACGCCTACGACAAGATGGTCGACTACTCGATGCGCCTCACCTGGTCCGGGATGTACGCGCACGCCGCGCCCTGGAACGCCGGCTACTTCGGCAGCGCCAACAAGAGCTCGGGCTGCATCGGCATGAGCGACTCCGATGCCCGGTCGATCTACGACCAGGTCCAGGTCGGCGACCCGTTCGAGGTCACCGGCGACGATGCCAAGGGCACCCAGGCGATCAACAACGGCTACGGCGAGTGGAACCTCTCCTGGACCGACTGGCAGGCGAAGAGCGCCCTGCGCTGAGCCGGGCCGCCCCGGGAGCCACTAACACGCTCCTACTGACACCACATCCAACAATCGTTACTCGCACGTAACTTACCGACCGGTTACCAGCGGTAAGCGACGGAGGTTACCGTCGGGTCACTTTGCACTTACACGAGTGAGGAGTGACCCGTGAGATCCCCCCGCACAGCTCTGCGCGTCTCCACCGTCGGCGCCGCCGCCGCTGCCCTGCTCGCCACCACGGCCACCGGCCAGTCACCGATGGCCGTGGCCGACCCCGCCGTACAACAAGCCGCACCGGCCGCGACACCCGGCGTCCGGTTCGTCGACATCGCCGGCGACGGCGGCACCGTACTCAAGGCCAATGTCTTCACCCCGGCGGGCGCCGACGGCGTCCGCTCCTATCCGGTGATCGTGCTGCCCACCAGTTGGGCCGTACCGCAGATCGAATACCTCGCGCAGGCCAAGAAGCTCGCCGACTCCGGTTATGTCGTGGTCAGTTACAACGTCCGCGGCTTCTGGCAGTCCGGCGGCAACATCGAGGTGGCGGGCCCACCGGACATCGCCGATGCCTCCAAGGTGATCGACTGGGCGCTCGCCAACACCCCGGCCGACCCCCGGAAGGTGGGCATGGCGGGCGTCTCGTACGGCGCCGGTATCAGCCTGCTGGCAGCAGGGCACGACAAGCGGATCAAGGCGGTGGTGGCCCTCAGCGGCTGGGCCGACCTCATCGAATCGATCTACAGCGGGCGCACCCAGCACCTCCAGGCCGCCGCGGTGCTCACCGGCGCCGGAAACCTCACCGGCCGCCCGAGCCCCGAACTCCAGCAGACCATGAAGGACTTCCTCGGCTCCAACCTCGCCAAGGAACCGGACATGATCGAGTGGGGCAGGAAGCGCTCCCCCGCCAACTACCTCGATCAGATCAACAAGAACGGCTCGGCCGTGATGCTGGGCAACGCCTGGGGCGACACGCTCTTCCCGCCGAACCAGTACGCGAAGTTCTACGAGAAGCTCACCGGACCCAAGCGCCTGGAGTTCCGTCCTGGCGACCACGCCACCGCCGAGGCCACCGGCCTGCTCGGGCTGCCCAATGACGTCTGGACCAACGCCCAGCGCTGGTTCGACCACCACCTCAACGGCGCCGACAACGGCATCGACCGCGAGCAGCCCGTCCAGCTCAAGTCCCGTTCCACCAACGGCTACGAGGGCTACCCCGACTGGAAGTCGGTCGGCGCGAACCAGCACAAGATCGACCTCGGCGGCACCAAGAAGATCTACGCGAACGTGGACTCGGGCGCCAACGGCGGAGTGGTGTTCCTGTCCAACGCGCTCGACCAGTTCCTGAGGCTTCCCCCCATCGCCTCAGTTCCGCTGCTGCCGCGTTCCTTCGCCTCGGTCTGGCAGTCCGAGCGGTACGCCGAGGCGCAGCGCGTGCGCGGCACCAGCAAGCTGCACACGACGGTCACCAGTACCAAGGAGAGCGGCACCCTCGTCGCATACCTCTACGACGTGGGGCCGCTCGGCCTCGGCAAGCTGGTCAGCAATGCGCCGTACACCTTCCACGACCAGGCGCCGGGCCAGCCGTTCGCCGTCGACCTGGAGTTGTTCTCCACGGCCTACGACGTACCGGCCGGCCACCGACTGGCCGTGGTGGTCGACACCGTCGACCCGCTCTACATCGAACACAACCCGTCCGGCGCGCAGCTGACCTTCTCATCGCCGGGGACCGACCCGTCGTACCTGACGGTCCCCTTGCGCGACAACTGATCTCCGGCTGCTGCCGGGCAGGCATGTGCCCTTCAAACTCGGGCAGTTGCCCTTTGAACTACCGCACGCCCGGCAGCAGCGTGCCCGGCTCGGCCTTGGATACGTCCACGGCCTCGTTCTTGGGGTTGCGCTGCTCCCGCTCGGCCACCCACTGGGCGAACCAGGAGAGCAGCATGCACATCCCGATGTAGATCGGCGAGATCACCATCACTACGGGGATGAACGGCAAATCGTAGTCGAGATTCGACGCGATGAGCTTGCCGACGTGGAGGAACTCCTCATAGGTGATCAGGTAGCCGAGCGAGGTGTCCTTCAGCGCGACCACGAGCTGACTGATGATGGTCGGCAGCATCGCGCGGACCCCCTGTGGCACCAGGACGAACGTCATGACCTGGGTTTTGCGCATGCCGAGCGCGTACGCAGCCTCCCGCTGCCCCCTTTCCACGGAGTTGACCCCCGTACGGAACACCTCGGCGAGCACCGAGCCGTTGTAGAGCGTCAGTCCGGCCACCAGCGCGGGCAGCGGCTGGACCTTCAGCGCCACGAAGATGAAGAAAATCATCACCAATACGGGCATGGCGCGGAAGAATTCGACCAGCAGCGTCGCCACCCACCGCAGTGCGCGGTGTTCGGAGAGCCGGCCCGTCGCGAGGACCGCGCCGAGCGCGACCGACAGGACCGCGGCGTACGCGAAGGCCTTGAGCGTGTTGCCCAGGCCGCGCAGCAGGAGCTCCTGGATTCCCTTGTACTGGAAGGGGTTCCACTTGGCCGACGTGAACTGGTTGGTGTCGAAGAGCAGATTCAGCACCCAGCCGAGCAGCGCGGCGATGAGGGCGGTCGACGCAACGCCGTACAGGAAGTGCCGCTTGCGGGTCTTGGGCCCCGGGACGTCGTAGAGGGCGGTGGAAGTGGCGGTCATCGGGCGACTCCCCAGCGCTTCTCCAGCACGTTGACGAGCGCACTGATGGACAGGGTGATGATCAGGTAGCCGACGGCGATCCAGACGAACGTCCAGATGATGCTGTAGCCCAGCTCGTTGAGGGTCTTGTAGGTGCCGAGCAGCTCGGTGACGCTGAACGCACCGGCGATCGCCGAGTTCTTGGCGAGCGCGATGAGCGTCGAACCGACGGGCGGGATCACCGAGCGGAAGGCCTGCGGCAGCACGACGGTGCTCAGGGTCTGGCCGAAGGTCATCCCCAGGCTGCGGGCGGCCTCGCCCTGCCCCAGCGGCACGGTGTTGATGCCGGAGCGCATCGCCTCGCAGATGAAGGCCGAGGTGTAGCAGCCGAGCGCGAGCACCGCGAAGAGCTGGAAGGGCAGGATGAGCCCGAAGCGCGGCAGGCCGAGCAGGACGGCGAAGAACAGCAGTGTCAGGGGGGTGTTGCGCAGCACGGTGACCCAGACGGTGCCCAGCGCCCGGAGGGATCCGACGGGGGCGACCCGGCAGGAGGCCATGAGGAAGCCGAGCACCAGCGCGAGCACCGAGGCGTAGACCGTGAGCTCGACGGTGCCGAGGAAGCCCTTGCCGTAGAGAGAGAAATTCTCGGTGAGTACGTTCACGATGTCCTCAGCTCTCCGGGTAGCGGTCGATCGCGGGCGGCTTGGGGGCCGGCACGCCGGAGAGACCGAGCGTCGCGTCGTACGCCTTCGTCCAGTTCCCGTTCTTCTCGTTGGCCTCGATCGCGTCGTCGATGGCCAGCCGCAGCGCGTTGTCGCCGCGCGGGACACCGATCCCGTACGGCTCCTCGGAGAAGAGCTTGCCGACGATCTTGAGCTCCTCGGGCACCTTGGCCGCGTAGCCGATGAGGATGGCGTCATCGGTGGTGACGGCGTCGACCTGGAACGTCAGCAGGTTGTCGACGCAGACCGAGTAGGTGTCGTACGCGACAAGATCGGCTTTCGGATAGTCGGCGTCGATCCGCTGGTACGGGGTCGATCCGGCGGCCGAGCAGACCCGTTTGCCGTCGAGGTCCTTGGGCCCGTTGATGTCGGTCTCGTCGGTGCGCACGAGCAGCGACTGGCCGCCCATGTAGTACGGGCCCGCGAAGCCGACGAGCTTCTTGCGGTTGTCGTTGATGGTGTACGTGCCGACGTAATAGTCGATCTGGCCGTTCTGCAGGGCGGTTTCACGGTTGGCCGAGGCGATCGTCTTGAACTGGGTCTTCTGCGGTTCGAAGCCCAGCGAGGCGGCGACCATCTTGGCGATCTCGATGTCGAACCCGGAGTAGACGCCGCTGGCCGGGTCCTTCTCGCCCATGTACGGCTGGTCCTCCTTGGCCCCGACAAGGAGATGGCCTCGGCGCTTCGCCTTCTCCCAGGTGCGGGAGGCCGGCAGCTCGAAGCCCTTCGCCACCGTGTACTTGGGCAGTTCGTCGGGCTGCGGGCCCTTCACCGGTGGACTGCCCTCCTTGCCGCAGGCGGCGGCGAGCAGGACGAGCACGAGGGCGGCGAGGGCGCGTGGCATGCGCTTCATGAGTCCGTACACCGCCCGTCAGTGCTTGAGAATCTTGGAGAGGAAGTCCTTGGCCCGGTCGCTCGAAGGGGCGGTGAAGAAGTCTTCGGGCGTGCGGTCCTCGATGATGCAGCCGTCCGACATGAAGACGACGCGGTTGGCCGCCGAGCGGGCGAAGCCCATCTCGTGGGTGACGACGACCATCGTCATGCCCTCGCGGGCCAGCTGCTGCATGACTTCAAGGACCTCGTTGATCATCTCCGGGTCGAGCGCGGAGGTCGGCTCGTCGAAGAGAAGAACCTTGGGGTCCATGGCGAGGGCGCGGGCGATGGCCACGCGCTGCTGCTGGCCGCCGGAGAGCTGGGCCGGGAGCTTGTCGGCCTGGTCGGCGAGTCCGACGCGTTCAAGGAGTTCGCGGGAGCGCTTGTCGGCGTCTTCCTTCTTGCGTTTACGGACCTTGAGCTGCGCCAGGGAGACATTGGCCAGCACGGTCTTGTGCGCGAAGAGGTTGAAGGACTGGAACACCATCCCCACCTCGGCCCGCAGTTGCGCGAGGGCGCGCCCCTCTTCGGGGACGGGTCTGCCGTCGATGCGGATGCTGCCGGACTCGATCGTCTCCAGCCGGTTCATCGCCCGGCAGAGCGTCGACTTGCCCGAGCCGGACGGACCGATGACTACCACCACCTCACCGCGTGTGACGGTGAGATTGATGTCCTGCAGGACGTGCAACTTCCCGTAGTACTTGTTGACGTCACGCAGCTCGATCAACGGATCGACGGCCATACGCTGCCCTACCCACTCTCAGCTGTGTCGAGGTCAGCGCAAACTATCCATCCCGATAAGGGACTTCACACTCGACACGCTCAAATAGGGCATAAGGTGCACTAAAGAGTTTAAAGACCTGGGCCCGAGGACGGTCAGGCCTCGGCCGCTTCCCCGTACACCTGGGAGAGCTCGGGCGCACCGTTGACCGCCCAGTCCAGACCGGCCTCCACCACATTGATCTCGCGACCCGAGGCCAGCCTGACCACCGGCTGGCCGCTCGGCCACAGCTGCCAGAGCGCCCCCGGGACCGTACGCACGATCACCGTGCCGAGGTAGAGGCCCGCGTCGTTGCCCAGCCAGGGCAGCTCCTCGGGGTCGTCGCGCCAGCGGGGCGGCAGCTGGTCGAGCGCCTCCAACGAGGCCGGGGAGTCGTCCAGTTCCAGACCGGCCTGGGCCACCCGGACGCGGAGCAGCTCGCACTCGGAGAACAGCTCGGCGATACCTTCCTGGTCGGCGTCGGCATCGATGGCGAACACGGCCGCGCCGCGCGCCGTGGCATGCCGCTTGCGCCAGTTGTCCAGAAAAGGAATGTTCTTCATACTGCTCAGCCTCGCATTTGTCCTGCCATGTGCACCACCGGCGCGCGGGTACCTTTTCGCCTCGGAGGCCGAGGCGCCGGCCAGGTCAGAGGTCGAGGTCGACGACCACCGGCGCGTGGTCGGACGAGCCCTTGCCCTTGCGCTCCTCGCGGTCCACATAGCTGTCCTTGACCGCGGCCACGAAGGGGGTGTTGCCGTAGACCAGGTCGATGCGCATGCCCTTGTTCTTGGGGAAGCCGAGCTCGCGGTAGTCCCAGAAGGTGAACGGCCGGTCGTACTTCAGCGGGCGGGGCATCACATCGGAGAGTCCGGCGTCACGCAGCGCGGTGAGCGCCGCGCGCTCGGCGGGGGTCACATGCGTGGCCCCTTCGAAGAGCGCGGGGTTCCAGACGTCGTCGTCGGTGGGGGCGACATTGAAGTCGCCGAGGACGGCGAACGGGCGCTCGCCCGCCGTGTCCACCGCCACCGCCTTGTGGAGCGCCTCGAACCAGCGCAGCTTGTACGCGTAGTGGTCGTGCGCGACCTCGCGGCCGTTGGGCACATAGACCGACCACAGGCGGAGCGGCCCACAGGTCGCGGAGATCGCCCGCGGCTCCTGCACACCCTCGTAGTCCGGGCCGTCGGGCAGGCCGGTGACGACGTCTTCGAGGCCGACCCTGGAGACCACGGCCACGCCGTTCCACCGGCCGGTGGCGTTGACCGCGGACTCGTAACCGAGCTCGCGCAGCTGGTCGGCCGGGAAGCCCTCGGCGGTGGTCTTGGTCTCCTGAATGCACAGCACATCGGTGCCTGTGCTCTCCAGCCAGGCCAGCAGCCGGGGCAGCCGGGCGGTGATCGAATTGACGTTCCAGGTGGCGATGCGCATGTACGTCATGTTATCCGCGGGGTGTGACACTCACAGGTCGGTCGACTCGCCCGGGGTCAGCCTGCTGTGGTCCGCGCCGCCCAGTGAGCCGATCTGTGAGTCGTAGATCGGCCGGGCCAGGTCGGTGAGCAGCGCGTCGTGGATGTCGATGGCACGCCGCGGCTTCACCTCGCGCACATAGTCGATGACCTCGGAGATCTTCGACCAGGGGGCCATCACCGGGAGCATCAGCGTCTCGACCGGGTGGTCGGGGACGGTGAGCGCGTCGCCCGGATGGAAGAGCGAGCCGTCCACGAGGAACCCGACGTTGGTGACGCGTGGGATGTCCGGGTGGATGACGGCGTGCAGTTCGCCGTGCACCTGTACGTCGAAGCCGGCCGCCGTGAAGGTGTCGCCGTGGCCGACGGTGTGCACCCGGCCGGGGAAGGCCGCCGAGAGCTGGTCGGCGACGCTGCGCAGGGTCCAGATCGCGGCGCCTGGGTTGGACTCCAGACCGGCTCGCAGCCGGTCCTCGTGGAAGTGGTCGAGGTGCTCGTGCGTCACGAGGATGACGTCCGCTCCCACCGCCGCGTCCTCCTCGCTGAAGGCGCCCGGGTCGATGACCAGCCGTCGGCCGTCCTTCTCCAGGCCGATGCAGGCGTGGGTCCTCTTCGTCAGCTTCATACGTCCATCCTGCTACGCCTGCGGAGTGGTCTCCTGCTGAATGACGGCCTGCGCGACCTTGAAGGCCGAGTTCGCCGCCGGAACACCGCAGTAGACGGCCGTGTGGAGCAGCACTTCCTTGATCTCGGCGGGGGTCAGGCCGTTGCGCAGGGCAGCGCGGGTGTGGAACGCCAGCTCCTCCAGGTGACCGCCCGCGACCAGCGCGGTGAGGGTGATGACGCTGCGGGTACGGCGGTCGATCCCTCCCCTGGTCCACACCTCGCCCCACGCGTAGCGGGTGATGAGCTCCTGGAAGTCGCCGGTGAAGGCGTCGGCGTCGCCCAGCGCCCGGTCCACATGGGCATCGCCGAGCACCTCACGGCGGACCTTGAGCCCGGCGGCGTACAGGTCCGCCCGACCGCCCTGGTCGATGACGGCCTCGGGCTGCACGGCCGCGGCGATCTCGGCGACCGGACCGGTGGGCGCTGAGATCGCCGACAGCAGGGGCGGGGCCTGGATCGCCTGCATGCCGGTGGCCGTGCCCGGCGCGGCCTGCCAGGCGGTGGAGAAGTGCCGTACGAGCAAGTCGGTGACGGCGGCGGGCTGCTCGACGGGGGCCAGGTGGGAGGCTCCGGGGACCAGCGCCAGGCGGGCGTCGGGGATCCCGGCGACCAGGGTGCGGGCCTCGGCGGGCCCGGTCACCTGGTCGTCGGAGCCGACCAGGACGAGAGTCGGGACGCCGATACGGCCCAGTTCGGCGCGTACGTCGAAGGCGGCCAGCGCCTCGCAGGCGGCGATGTAGCAACCGGGGTCGGTGGTGCGGACCATCTGGACGGCCCACTCGACGATCGCGGGCTGGGCGGCGACGAAGCCATGGGTGAACCAGCGCGACGGCGCGGTGGCCGCCATCGGTTCCAGGCCGTTGGTCCGCACGATCACACCGCGCTGGCGGAACTCGTCGGCGGTGCCGAACCGGGGCGAGGCCGCGACCAGGCCCAGCGAGGCTATGCGGTGGGGGTGGCGCAGCGCGAGCTCGGCGCCGATGGCGCCGCCGATGGAGCAGCCCGCGTAGCCGAAACGCTGCACGCCCAGGCCGTCGATGGTCGCGAGGAGCCGGTCGGCCAGGTCGGTGACGGAGGCGGCGGGGTGGGCGGGGGCGCCGCCGTGCCCGGGCAGGTCGAAGCGGAACACCCGCCACTGACGGATCAGCTCCGGTATCTGCCGGTCCCACATGTGCCATGTGGTACCCAGTGAGGGACCCAAGATCAGGACCGGGGCGTCTTCTGGCCCGTCAAAGCGGTATTGGAGGGTGTTCTTCGGTGTCTCGCTCACTCGTCCGACCCTCTCATCTGTCACGAGATGTCACATCGCCGGGGTGGACCTTGCGGGTCCTGCCTCCCTCGTGACGGCAAATCCGGCACTGCTGGAACTCTCGAGAGCCCAGGTACGCGCTCACCGGCGTGTACCCCTCTCTGCCAAGTACCTGCGAGCCATGCAGCGCGCCGACCACGGCGAGCCCGGTCCGCTCGCGGAGATGATCGCACGCGGTGTGACCGCCAGCCTCTACCGCTTCGTCCTGCCCGCCGTGGCAGGGCCCGTGAAGCACGTACCCCTGGCCGCGCTGGTCACCGAGAACATGACCGAACGCGCCCTTCGCGACGCTGCGGCGCGGAGCCGCCTCAAAGCAGTCAAGGCCGCTGACGGCACCTGGCGCAGTAGCCGAACCTGGGTGGAGCAGTACGAGAAGAGCCGGCACCAGCGGGTGGCCCGAAAGGCGTCGGGCGGGACCGCTGACCGGACGGGCTACCGGGGCCGGTGATCCGCCTGCTGGTGGACCTGCTCCGCAGCTCGGCCCTGGACCGGACTCACCTGCGAGCGGTGGCCTACCGGATGCTCGGCGCGCTCAGCGAGGCCGATGACGCCGTCCAGGAAGCCTGGCTGCGCATCAGTCGCGCGGACACCAGCAGCGTCGAGAACCTCACCGGGTGGTTGACCACGGTGGTGGCACGGGTGTGTCTGAACATGCTGCGCACGCGCCAGGCGCGGCGCGAGGATCCCCTTGACGTGCAGGTGCCCGTCCCGGCCCTCGGCCACGAGGACGGGCGCGACCCCGAGCAGGAAGCGTTGCTGGCCGACTCGGTCGGGCTGGCACTGCTGGTGGTGCTCGACACGCTGACGCCGGCCGAGCGGCTCGCCTTCGTACTGCACGACATGTTCACCGTGCCCTTCGACGAGATCGGCCCGATGATCGAGCGTTCCCCGGCCACGGCCAGACAGCTCGCGAGCCGCGCCCGCCGCCGGGTCAAAGGGGGCGCCCCAGTGTCCGACGCCGATCTGACCCTCCAGCGTCGAGTCGTCGACGCCTTCCTGGCCGCCACCCGCGGCGGGGACTTCGACGCGCTGGTCGCACTGCTCCATCCCGGCGTGGTGCACCGAGCGGACAAGGCGGTCGGCCCCACCCCCGAACCCATCGTGGTCCGCGGTGCTCACACCGTGGCCAAGGGCGCGATGGCCGCCACGGGACGGGCCCGGTTCACCGGACCGGCGCTGGTCACCGGAGCGGTCGGACTCGCGATGGCCCCCCACGGACGGCTGTTCCTGATACTCAGCTTCACGATCACAGATGACAAGATCACCGAAATCGAAGTGATCGCGGACCCGGACCGCCTCCGCCAACTCGACCTCGCCGTTCTCGACGACTGACACAACTCCTCCGCCCAGCGCCGTGACGAAACACTTGGCGAGGTGACCCTGCGAAGCCGGGTCGCCTCGCCAAGCCCGATTCACCCGATCAGCCCAACGAGGTGTCCGAGTACGAGAAAACGGGCCACCTGACGACGCGGGAGCTACCGGCTAGTTAGCTTGCGGCTGGTGTCTGAGGTAGGAGTCCGGAGCCAGATCGTCTCGGGGTGCTATGGCGCCAACACGGTTCCGATGTGGGCTGCGACGGGCGTGCCGAGCGTGGCCGGTCCGAAGTAGAGCCCGCTCGCCGGGACGACACCCGACGCTCCGCTGTTCAGCGTGAGTACGGTGCCGTCGCCCGCGTTTTCGCCATCGGAGCCGATGCCGAGGTCGGCATAGCCGTCCCCGGTGAAGTCGGCGACGGCCACCGCGGATCCGAGCCGGTCGGCGGCCTCGGCCGCGCCCGGCACTCCGGCCTGGTCGGTGTTGTACGTCGCCGATCCAGCCGCGCTCAGCCCTTCCGGGCTCCCGTGCGCGAGCAGCACCGCGCCTGCGTCGGCCTGGTCCGCGCCGCCGGCCGTGAGGTCCTCGCCGGGCAGCCCGGCCAGGACGTCGGCGTACCCGTCGCCGTCGGTGTCGCCGACGGCGACCGAGGTGCCGAGCCCGTCACCTTCCTCGGCGCCGCCCGGCACACCCGCGGTGGCCTGGTCGATGGCGGGCGCTGTGGTGGTCGTGAGGCCGTCCGCCGAGCCGTGGTACGTCGCGATCTGCCCGCCGTTCGGCGCATCGGGCCGGCCGACGGCGAGGTCGGCGTACCCGTCACCGTTCAGGTCGCCCGCGGCGACGGAGCGGCCGCCCGCCCCGGTGAGGACGGCCGGGTCGGCGGTCCGCAGCCCGGCCGCCGAACCGCGCAGCACGGTCAGGGAGGGCCCCGCAGCCGTACTGAAGGTGATCGCCGCGTCCGTGAAGCCGTCGTGGTCGAAGTCGCCGGTCGCGATGTCCGCGTCCTGGACCGGTCCCTCGGCGAGTACGGCGGGGGCGGAGAAGGTGCGGTCGGCGCCGTCGACGGCGTACGCGCGTCCGCTGCCGGCGGCCACTGCGAGGATGTCGCCACCGCCGTCCGCGTCGAAGTCCCCAGTGGCGATGGCTTCGCCGAAGCGGTCGCCGCTCTGCTTGGGGCTGATCGAAGCACCTTGCGCGACAAGGCCGTTGGCGGTGCCACGGAGTACGGTCAGCGCACCCTCGTCACTCGCCCCCGCGGTGAGTTCCTCGCCGGGCGCGCCGATGACGAGATCCGCGTAGCCGTCATGGTCGAGGTCCCCGTACGCGGTGGCCCGCCCGAAGGCGTCGCCCGCCTCGGAGGCGTCCGGCACACCCGCGGTGTCCTGGCTGATGGCGGCCTTGGCCGCGGCGTAGGGGCCGCTGCGCCCGCCGGGCACGACGGATACCTGGCCGGCGGTCGCGAAGCCGCCCACGGTGGCCTGCGGGACGCCTGCGGCGGGGTCGGCATGGCCATCGCGGTTGAAGTCGCCCTTGTCCGCAGGGGAGTTGGCGGCAGCGGCGAGGGTGCGGATGGCGGGCAGATCGGCGTAGAGGTTGTTGCCCGGGCACTCGGTCGGATAGCCGTCACGGTGCCCGGATACCCGGTTCATGGTGACCAGCTGGCCCGCCGTGAACTTGCCGTTGTCGGCGCCGGCGGCCATCACCACGGTCCCGGACGGGTTGATCCCGTACCGGCCGAGCTTCCACGCGGCGAGCTTCGCGATCGATTCGCGTACGACGGCGGTGGTCGTCGCCGTGTTGTAGTCGCCGAGGACGGCGACGCCGCTCGTATCGGTGTTGAAGCCGTAGGTGTGCGCGCCGTAGACGGGCTTGTCGACGCCGCCCGCGCGGCCCTCGAAGAGCGTTCCGCACTTGTCGACCAGGAAGTTGTAGCCGATGTCGTTCCAGCCGTTGCTCTTCACGTGGTAGGTGAAGATGCCGCGGATGACCGAGGCCGACTCGGCGCAGGTGTAGGCGTTGGTGCCAGCCGTGTGGTGGACGAACACGGCCTTGGTGTCGGTCGTGTACGTGGGCGGGCCGGCGACGATCGACTCGTCGGCGCCCCAGCCGGCCCGCGAGGTGATGGGCGGCTGCCCGGCCGCGGTGGCGGTGGCCGCAGTGGCCTCGGCCGCGGTGTTCGAGGCGCTGGTACGGGGCGTGGTCCCGCCGTCCGGATCGACCAGGTCGACGCGCAGCCCCTGCGGAAGCTTCCGTCCCTTGCTACCGGTGATGCGTGCCTGGACGCCGTCGGCAGTGCCGGTCCACAGCGGCTGCGTGCCCGCGCGCACCCCGCGCTTGGCGTGGTCGGGCCCCGACTCCGGCGTACGGACATCTGTGTCAAGCGCCCGCCAGCCGGACCACTTTCCGGTCGCGCTGGACCGCGTGCGTATCTGCGCCGACCCGCCGAGCTGCGCGTACGGGTCGTCCCAGGTGACGCCGACCATGCTGAACGGCTCGGTGGAGCGGGCGGAGAGGGCACGCTGTGCGGGATCGGCCCCGGCGGGCACGGCGACGGTGTGCACGCTGCCGGTGGGTGCGGCGGAGGCGGTCTGGGCCGGGGCGGTCAGGCCGACGGCGCTGAGGACGACGGCGGTCGCGACGGCGGTACGTGTCGCAGCGCGCGCTGTGGATGACATCAGCCGGTGCTCTCTTCCGTGGCGGCGGGCGCGGGCAGTTCACCGGTGCAGGTGGCGCGGCCGTACTTGCCGAAGGCGGTGGCGCTCTGGACGTGTTTGCCGCGGATGGCGAGGGCGCAGCCGGCCTGGCCGCCCTTCTGGTCCAGGACGATGTTGATGCTGGGGGCCTTGCCGAGCGGCACCCGGACGGTCTTCTTCCAGGGCAGCTTCGCGGCCTTCTCGACGGTGGCATCGCCGGACTCGCTGCGCGCGAGGTAGGAGATCTCGACCGTGCCCTTGCCGGTGACCTCGTAGCTGACCTCGGCGGTGGGGACGGCGCGCGGGGTGGGCTTGTCGTCCGTGTTGAGCACGCCGTAGAGGACGAGCCCGCCGCAGGCGGCCAGCAGGACTCCGGCGATGACGAACGCATGCCGGTCCGTGCCCTTCGGCTTCGGCAATTCCGAGGTTTCGGGGCTTTCGGTCGTTTCCGTCGTTTCCGTCGGTGGCATGGAGGTCCGGCTTTCGGTCGGTGCGAATTCCTGACGGTGAATCAACTCGGTGCAGAAGTACGGGTTATACACCATCAGAATCGGCAAAGTCGAGCGAGCGGAAATAGCGGGCAAATAGCCGTCCGGCAGAGTCAACTGTCGGGAATGTGTGCCTGGTTGACTTGAGAGATGAAGACCAGCTAAGAATCACGCTGCCACGGTCGGCCCCTGGTCTGGGTTGGTGGGAGGCGTCTCTCGGTGCGCCTCTGACCAGTGGTGTGCCTTGATTTCGCGTCTCGTCCATTCGGTTATGGCATTCGTGTGCGCGCAAATTGTGCGCGGAAATCGAAAGGTGCAGGCGTGAAAGTTCCGTACAGGAGATATGTCTCCTGTCTAATAGTCTCGGCGATGGCGGGAACGCTGCTTCCGCAGGTCGCGTATGCGGCCCCGGCTTCATCGTCCACCGGCGATGACAAGGGGGTCGTAGACACCTTCAAAAGCTGGTTCTCCGACGACGACGATGACGACAACAAGCCGCCCACCGGCGGTCAGTTGGAGATACCCAGCCGGCAGAAGCTGCCCAAGGGCAAGAAGCTGCCGAAGCCCAAGCGGGTCAAGGAGCTGACGGAGCGGCGCACTGCGCAGGCGCGGTTCTGGCAGATGTCGGACGGCCGGGTCGAGGCCGACCTGGCGGCCGTGCCGGTCTCGTACAAGTCCGGGAAGTCCTGGAAGCCGATCGACACCGCGCTTCATTCGACGAAGACCAAGGGCTTCGACTTCGCGAACACCGCGAATACCGGTCAGAGTTGGTTCGGCTCGGACGCCGAGAGGCTGCTGCGTTTCAAGGCGCCGGACGGCCGCTCGGTCACGATGGGCCTGAAGGGCGCCGGCAAGTCACTGAAGCCGCAGGCCAAGGGCGACACGGTCACGTACCAGGACGCCGTGTCCGGCGCGGATCTGCAGTACCGGGTGGGCCGGGGGCAGGTCAAGGAGAACATCGTCCTGGCCCAGGCTCCGTCGGGCCCGGTGGCGTACACTTTCACGCTGAATACCGACGGGCTGACGCCGAAGGCCCGCAAGGACGGCTCGGTCGCCCTCTACGGTGAGCTGCCGAACACCCCGGTGATGGTGATCCCGGCGCCCTACATGACGGACGCCAAAAAGGACCGGCGGTCGCCGACCGGGGGCACGTACTCCACCGAGGTCAGCCAGAAGCTCACCCGCGACGGCAAGAACTGGAAGCTGACCGTCACGCCGGACGCCAAGTGGCTCGCGGCGAAGCAGCGCCAGTACCCGGTGGTGATCGACCCGACGATCACCATCGCGCCGTCGCCGACGGCCTCGCAGGACACGATGGTCATGTCTGACCAGCCCGCGGTGAACTTCAACAGCTCCTGGAAGCTGTCGGCCGGCAAGACCGACACGGGCATCGCCCGGTCGCTGATCAAGTTTCCGCTGACCGAGATCCCGGCGGGCACGAAGGTCGACTCCGCGCGCCTGAACATGTATTTCGACCAGGCGCACACCACCAACGCCAACGACGTCACCATCGAGGCGCACCGGGCGACCGGCACCTGGGACGAGACGACGGCGACCTGGAACAACACCAGCGCGCTGGTGGGCGAGCTGTCCGGCACCACCACCTCGATCGACGACGGAGACGCGGGCACGGCGGCGGTCGGTGAGTGGCCCCGGGGCACCACGACCGGCGGGGCGGCAACCAACGACGACTTCGCGTACAACAAGAACACCGCGACCGGCGAGTCCTACACCTGGCAGCCCCAGGTCGCGGAGACCGCCTCGTACCGGGTGGAGGCGCACTACCCGGCGGCCTCGGACGCGGCCACTGCCGCCCCGTACACGGTCACCCACCGGGACGGGGTCAACTCCTACACGCTCAACCAGACCGGCACGGCCGGCACCTGGAAGGCGCTGGACACCACCGAGCGGTACTTCGCCAAGGGCAACACCGGCAAGATCGTCCTCGGTGACACGGGCAGCTCCACCACCCGTACCCTCGCCGACTCGATCCGCCTGGTGAACCCCGCCCAGATCGTGAAGAACACGGGCGAGTACAACCAGTGGCACAATCTCGCGGTCACCGACACCGTCCAGAAGTGGGTGTCGGGCACCGCCGCCAACTACGGCTTCGTGCTCCAGGCCAAGGACGACACCCTGGCCGGCACCCTGACCGGCGGTCCGCGCTACGAGGCGGGCGACGGCAGCGCCTACGGCGGTGAGACCTCGACGATCCCGCGGCTGACGGTGACGTACGGCAAGGTGGGCACCTCGCTCAACTCGCCGACCGTGGTGCACTCCACGGGCCCCGAACTGTCCTGGCCGAAGTACACCAACTCCACCGGTGACACCAGCCTGGACATTACCGAGTACCAGCTGCACCGTTCCACCCAGCAGGTCTTCACGCCGTCCGCGGCGACCCTGGTTGCGCCGGTCGACAAGGCCGCCACCGCCTACACGGACACCACCGCGGTACCGACCCCGGACTCCTCCTCCGCGGAGATCGAGAAGTCGTACTACTACCAGCTCGCGGTCAAGACCACGGACGGGCAGCTGCTCGGCTCACCGACCCGCGTGGTGGGCATTCCGAAGGCCGGCCGGACGATGAAAATCATCCAGGGCAGCCAGGGAGGCGTCACCGACACCACGCTCTCCTCCGCCCAGCCGACCGTCAACCAGGACACGATCCAGTCCTTCGGCGTGGGCCAGAGCTGGCTGAGCGTCGGCAACAACTCCACCACGTACGGCAAGACACGCGCCGTACTGAAGTTCCCCACCACCGCCATCCCCAGCACCGCCACGGTGCTGGAGAACAAGATGTACATGTGGGGCGCCGAGTCCACCACCGACACCAACGGCGCGATCTACGAACTCCACTCCCTGACCAAGGACTTCACCGAAACCACCGCCACCTGGAACAACGCCACCGCCACCACCCCCTGGACCACGGCCGGCGGCGACATGTCCGCCACCGTCTCCGACACCGTCACCCAGGTCACAGACGTCGGCCGGCACTGGTGGGACGCCACCGGCCTCATGCAGTCCTGGGTGAAGACCCCGATCGCCAACAAGGGCGTTGCGGTCAAGCTGAAGGACGAGTCGGGCACCGGGCCGCAAGAGCGCACCCTGTTCCTGAACGCCGAGGCCGCCGACCCGCAGCTGCGTCCGTACATGCAGGTCATCTACGTGGATGCGACGACGGAGGACACGTACTACGCGCCGCAGACGCCGGCCCGGATGACCCCGAACTCCACCTACACGGTGGACTTCACGGTCACCAACACCACCGCAGCGGCGTGGGCGGCGGGTGAGCGCGAGCTGTCGTACACCTGGAAACTGCCCGACGGCACGGATGTCACGACCGGCGGCAACCAGCTGAAGACGGCAATCCCGGCGCTGCTGCCGGGCAAGTCTGCGACCATCAAGGCGCAAGTATCGACGCCGATCAACTCGGACTCGGGGAACAAGCGCACCGACTATGTGCTGGGCTGGGACGTCCGTAAGATCTCCGACGGCAGCTGGCTGTCCGCCGGTACCGGCGGCATTCCGTCGCTGAAGCAGAACGTCGCGGTCGAGGACCCCACCTCTAACCAGATCGGCCTGGAGAAGTTCTACGCCTACTCCGGCAAGAACACCGGCGCCGGTTCCACGGTGATGAACAACCTCGCGGCCGGTAACGCCGTGTGGTCGTACAACGCGTTCACCAACCCGGGCCGCGGTCTGAATACCTTCGCCCGCTTCTCCTACAACTCGCTGGACACTTCGGACACGGTGCTCGGCGCGGGCTGGTCCGGGCAGGCGGCCGGGCCCATCCGGATGGGTGCGCCGCTGGAGCTGCACCCGAAGTCGAACCCGACCGAGATCAGACTCCCGGACGGCGACGGCACGACGCACGTCTTCCGCAAGGAGCCGGACGGCAGCTGGAAGGCCCCGGCGGGTGTGCACTACAAGCTCGCCCCGAAGGCGAACCTGGACTGCACGCCGGCGAAGGACCCGATCCCGGACGCCTGGACGATGACCCGTCCGGACGGTACCCGGTTCCTGTTCGGCTGCGACGGATACATGACGTCGGCCGTGGACCAGAACGGCAACACGCAGTCGTTCACCTACGAGGAGCGCAAGGCCCACGGCAAGCCGGTCAAGTTCCTCGCGTATGTCACCGACCCGGCCGGCCGCCAGACGCTGACGCTCGATTACTACAGCAAGGGTGACGCGACCTACGAGTACATCGATGCCACCGGCGCCAAGGTCACCGGCACCAACCTGAACAACTCCAAGATCTACGACCACGTGAAGTCCATGACGGACATCTCGGGCCGCAAGGTCTCCTTCTACTACACCGAGGAGGGCCTGCTCGGGCAGTTCATCGATGGTGAAGGCTCGACCAGCGGTGCGCCGAAGGTCTTCAAGTTCACCTATGACGCCGTCCAAGGAAAGAAGAACGTCAAGCTGGTCAAGGCCACCGACCCGCGCGGCAACGCGACCGACATGGCGTACAACGAGCCGAAGGCAGGCGACGACCCGAAGTACCACTGGTGGACCAAGGCGGTCACCGACCGGCGGAACGGGAACACGGGCTTCGCGTACCAGGTGAATGCCGCAAACAACAAGTTCACGGACACCAAGGTGACGGACGCCGAGGCGCACGCCTCCGACTACGTCACGGACGACTTCGGACGGCAGGTGCAGGTCACCAACGCCAAGTCCGAGCCGGCCAAGATGAACTGGGACGCCGACAACAACGTCACGTATCTGGAGGAGGCGAACGGCGCCAAGACGGCCTTCTGCTTCGACCAGAAGACCGGCTATCCGCTGCGGCAGTGGGATGCGGAGACGACCAAGTCCTGGACGTCCGAGCAGCTGATCGCCACCTACTACTGCAACCCGGCGAACGACGGCAGTCTGCCGAACTCCTCGAAGTACCTGTACCAGACGCGTCTGGACGGGTACTCCGCGGACCTGTTCACGAAGACCTCCCAGGAGGGCCGTACCTGGCAGTTCGGCTATGACTCCTTCGGCAATGTGAAGACGGTCACCGACCCCAAGGGCGTGGCATCGTCGACCGCCGACGACTACACCACGAAGTACGACTACGACGGTTTCGGGCAGCTGGCCAAGGCCACCGACGCCAACGGCAACGCCACCGTCAACTCGGACTACCACGAGGTCGGCTACCCGAAGACCATCACCGATCCCGAGTCGCACGCGGCGAAGTACGTCTACGACGAGCGCGGCCAGGTCACCCAGGTCGCCGACGCGCTCAACAAGTCGAAGACGCAGACGTATGACACCTTCGGCCGCCCGCTCGTCAGCACGGTCCCGAAGGACCAGGCCGCGGGTCTCTTCATCACCACGCCGGCACCGGCCTATGACGCGAACGACAACATCACCAAGTCCACGGCGCCGAACGGTGCGGTCTCCGAGGCGGTCTACGACGGCAACGACCTGATCACGGAGGCCAGCGCCCCGGCCAACAACGTCACCACCGGTCGGAAGAGCACCTACACCTACGACAAGGTCGGCAACCTCAAGTCATCGACCGAGCCGAAGGGCTCAGCGACCACCGCCGACCTGACGGACTACGTCACCACCAACAATTACGACGCGACCTATCAGATCAGCTCCGTGCTGAACTCGGATGGCGACAAGGTCTCCTACGAGTACGACAACGTCGGCAACCTGGTCACGGTCGGCGACCCGAAGAAGAACGCCACCGCCGATACGACGGACTACACGTCCAAGACCGTCTACGACCTGAACCACCGGGTCGTCAAGGTCACGGATGCCGCCGGCAAGTACACCACCATCGGCTACGACCGCGACTCGAAGCCCAAGGAGACGACGGACCCGGAGCGCAACAAGACCGAGACCGTCTACGACGAGCGGGGCGCGGTAGCCGAGCAGCGGGTTCCCTACCTGGGAACCACGGTCCGCACGACCAAGTTCGAGTACGACCAGGTCGGCAACCGCACCAAGGTCGTCTCTCCCCGCGGTGCGAACACCTCCAACAGCGAGGACTTCGCCACCCGTACCGAGTTCGACAGGCTCAACCGGCCGGTCAAGGCGTACCTGCCGTACGACCCGGCGGACTCCCGCTACAACAGCCCGAACGTCTACACGCAGACCGTGTACGACGAGGTGGGACGGGTCAAGAAGGTCTCAGCACCGCCCTCGGAGGGCCAGACGGTCCGCAACGACGCCGATTACACCTACTGGGACAACGGCTGGCCCAAGACTGCCCTCGACCCATGGGACATCCGCACCGCATACGACTACGACGCGATGGGACAGCAGGCCTCGCGGACGCTGACCTCGGCCGGCGGTACGGCGTCGCGGACGATGAACTGGACGTACTACCAGGACGGTTTGCTGAAGACCCGTTCGGACGCACCGTCCGCGGGCACGGAGCGCAGGTCCTTCGCGTACGCCTACGACGCCAACGGCAACACCACGTCGATCGACGACACCTCTTCAGGCACCAAGGTCGACGCGTACACGATGACCTACGACGGCTTCAACCAGGTCCAGAAGGTCACCGAGGCGCTCGCCGGCCAGGAGAAGAAGTCCACCTCGTACGCCTACGATGCCAACGGCCAGCCGGAGACCGTTACTCACCCCGACCAGTACTCGCAGTACACCTACGACCTGCGGGACCTCGTCAAGACGGTCAAGGTCGGAAAGAGTGCATCGGACGCCGGCCCGAAGATCGCCGAGTACACCTACAACGACCGCGGCGAGCGGCTGAAGGAGACCAAGGCCAACAAGAACACGGTCGACTACGGCTACTACCTGAACGGGACTCTCAGGAGCACCGTCGAGAACAAGGCCGACGGCACCACGCTGGTCGCCTCGCACACCTACGGCTACGACGCCAACGGCAATAAGTCGCAGGACGTCTCGAAGAAGATGAACGCCGACAACCACTCGGCGTACCTCGACTCCACCACGGACTACACCTACGACCCGGCCAACCGGCTCGCGAAGATGACCAAGGCGGGCAACGGCGCCGGCACGGAGACGTATGTCCACGACGACAACGCCAACGTCATCAGCCAGAACCTCAAGGGCACGACGACCAGCTTCACCTACGACCGCAACCGGCTGCTGAACGCGACCACCGGCGGCGTCCTCCAGACGTACAACTACGACGCCTACGGCCGCATGGACAACGTCACGTCCGGCGGCAAGGTCCTGGCGGACAACACGTACGACGGTTTCGACCATGTCGTTGAGCACACCAAGGCGCAGCCCGACGGGACGTCGCGGACCACCAAGTACGCCTTTGACCCGCTGGACCGCACCACGGCCAAGACGGAGGGAACCAAGACCACCGACTTCAACTACCTCGGCATGTCCGGGGAGATACTCGACGAGCGGGTAGCCGGTGAGATCACCACGTCTTACCAGTACAGCCCGTGGGGCGAGCGGCTGTCGCAGATCAAGCAGAACAGCGACGGCACCGAGGACCTGGGCGTCTACGGCTACAACGGCCACACCGACGCCGAGACCCTCACCGACAAGAACGGCAACACCGCGTCGACGTACGGGTACACGGCCTACGGCAGCGACGACACCTCCGAGTTCACCGGCATCGACAAGCCCGATGCCGCCCAGCCCGAGAAGGAGATGTACAACTCCTACCGCTTCAACGCGAAGCGATGGGACGCCGCTAGCGGAACCTACGACATGGGCTTCCGCGACTACAGCCCGGGCCTGAACCGCTTCACCTCGCGGGACATGTACAACGGCGCCCTCGCCGACATGAGCCTCGGCAGCGACCCGTTCACCGGCAACCGCTACGCCTTCACCGGCGGCAACCCGGTGAGCAACGTCGAGATCGACGGGCACTTCTTCCCGCTCATCCTGATAGCGATCCCCGCCGTGGAGATCATCGCCGCCACGGTGGTGGCCACGGTCACGACCGCGGTAGTGGTCACGGCGGCCCAGGAGGCCGGTGAGGCCATCGATGGGGCCATCGAAGATGCCGGTCAAGAGGACGAGCCGACGCCGGCCCCTGCCCCCAGGGGCCGGCCGGGCGGTGACTCGGGCTCCGACAACGACACGGAGAACAAGGAGCGGTGTGACTCCCAGCCCAAGGAGGAGCGTCACCAGTACCAGCCGACGGACGAGAAAGGCCGTGCTCAAGGAGCGAGCGCACTGCTCTGCCCGAGCGACTACAAGCCCGTGGGCGCGAAGAGGAGCGACGGCGGGACGGTGAATGTGTACGGGTTCCCGGAGGGCAACAACCTGGACTCCAACGACAATCCCATCTACCACCGCTCGCACATCATCGGCGACAAGGTCGGCGGTGTCTGGTCCAAAGAGAATCTGTTCACGGGGTTCGCTCGGATGAACACCAGCGGTATGAGACGCTGCGAGATCAAGATGGAGAAGCAGCTGAAGGCCGGTAACTGGGTGCAATACGCCGGAAAGGTCAACTATGCGGACGCGGGCGGCCTCGCGGAGAGCATTACGATGACCGCGTCCACGAAGGAGGGTCAGTTGTTCTCAGCCACCACCATCAAGAACGTCCAGGATTGGCAGACCACATGCTGAGGATTGAAGAGCTGGAGGCGGCGCTCCCCACGATGACGCGGTGGAGAGCGGGATCGCCTCGCCGTGTGGACTGGGCGGCATTGGAAGGCGGGTTGGGTACGGCGCTCCCCGCGGACTACCGCGTCCTGGCGGAGGCGTATCCCACGCTGGTCATCGATGACTTTCTGTCGGTGGCGCTCCCGGCGCCCGGGTTCGAGACGAATTTCGTCGCCGGTCGCCGGTACAGCTCAGAGATCCTCAGGGACCTCTGGGAAATCGACGAGACCGAGGGATACGCTCCGTACCCCGAGCCCGGTGGTGTGTTGTGCTGGGGTGAGTCCTACTCGGGGGACCAGCTCTACTGGAAGATGAACTCCCCCGATCCGGATGCGTGGCCGGTGGTCGTCTTCGGTCGCAACGGGGACTGGTCGGAGTTCGAGATGGGTGTCGTGGAATTCCTGGCCGCCACCTACCGGCGGACCATCGACATCCCGGGCATGCCGGCGAACTTCCCGAGCGAGCACCCCCAGGTGATGGGCCACGACCGAAGGTCCGCCACCTGACACATGCAAGTCCCCACCACGCCATCGGCTGACGCCGCCCGCGTGAAGGCTCCCACTGTGCCCCGCCCGATGTCATCGGGCGGGGCACAGTGAACCGTTCCGGATTCGGTAGAGACTCTAGATTGTGGCTGTGACCTGCAGATTTGTCTGCTGTTGGTAGTGGACGGCTTCGTATTCGGCTGGCGGGACGTGGCCTATCTCACCGTGGAGTCGGCGGTGCATATGACTGGGGTGTTCGCGCGGTCGCGCTGCCACAGGCCCATTTCGAGTGCGGACAGCACGAGCGGTGTCTGCTTGTTCGTCGCGGCGGACCAGCCGACGATCCGGCGGGAGAAGGTGTCGACGACGAAGGCGACGTAGACGGTGCCGGACCAGGTGGCCACGTAGGTGAAGTCTGCGACCCAGACCCGGTTCGGGGCGCTGGCCACAAACTGCCGGCCCAGCCGGTCCGGGGCCCGCTCTGCTTCCTTGTCCGCCTTGGTGGTGACGATCTTCTTCCCGCGCACCGCTCCCGTGATGCCTTCGGCCTTCATCAGGCGCTCGACGGTGCACCGGGCCACCTGATGACCTTGCCGTTTCAGTTCGGCCCAGATCTTGCGGGCTCCGTAGACGCTGTAGTTGTCCCGGAAGATCTCCACGATCAGGAGTGCCAGTTCCGCGTCCCGCATGGCACGGGCCGACGGTGGGCGCTTCTTGTGTGCGTAGTAGGTGGACGGGTGGATGCTGCAGTCGTGCTCGGTGAGCGTCCTGCAGATCGGCTCGACTCCGCCGAAGCGGTCCCGGTGCTCGTCGATGAACGCTACGAGCGTGTGTGTGGCCGGTCGAGCTCGGCCGCGAAGAAACTTGCCGCAGCCTTGAGGATCTCGTTCGCCCGCTTCAGCTCGGCGACCTCCCTCTTCAGGGCCTTGAGCTGGGCGGATTCCTCGGTTGTGGTCCCGGTCCGGGCACCGGCGTCGACTTCTGCCTGCCGCACCCAGTTCCGCAAGGACTCCGGCCCGATGTCGAGCTTCGCTCCGATCGAGCGGATCGCCGCGGACTCGGTCTTGTACTGATCACGAGTCTCCAGGACCAGACGCACGGCCCGCTCCTTGAGCTCCTTCGGATATTGCTTCGCCATAACGCACTCGATCCTTCCAAAAGATCGAGCCTCGATCAAACCCGGAACGGTTCATAGGTCGTTTCTGTACGGCCTTGTCAGGCGAATTGGGATGCACTTGGCTATCCCCTCAGCGGTGCCAACTTGTTTCCTGCCACAAAGGGCGCCTGACCTGCGGTTTTGTGCGTGCACATTATGTGCAGTGTGGGCGTTACGGGGCGATATCTTGACGCTGAAATAGGGCTCGTGACGCTCATTTGACGCTCGCTCTGATGGACCGTCAGGCGTTTTGCGTCGCTGGTCGGGCGGCCCGGACCTTGATCCTTTTTGGCGGTTGAGGCTGCGGCTCCGCAGTGCACCGGTGCCAAGAAGCTGCTGGTGCGCTGGCGTCGGCCCCACGGATCCCCCAATAGCCGGAATGGGCGTCGACGGCGGCCATGGCGAGCGCGGCTTGTCCAGATGCCCAGCGCTCCATGATGCGCGTCTGGAATCTCTTGCTGACAGCTGTCAAATTGCCGCTATTGCGGCAGTCCTGATCACTATGCACGGGATTGGTGTGAGTTATTATCAACCGACGTTGTCAGATTTTTAGGTTGAATTCCCTGAACGTTTCCGGGTAATTTTCGGTCAACATACGAATGACGCTTGAACGGGTTACGGGGAGGCTGAACTCGAGGGCCTTGGCCAGCACATCACGCCCCCTGAGGAATTGTTCGTAAACCTCAAAATATAGAGCTCCTTGAATGTATTCATCTTCATTACTGGCCAATCCTTCGATGAACTCGAAGCATGGAACCAAGACTTCGCGGTTGGCCGGCTCCTTACTCAATTCGGGAAGCAGGATGGGCCGGACGAAGGCCATGGGAAGGAAATCGTACAGATCAGAGTCCCGGTCCGGCCACGCCTCAAAGTCCGATCTCGGTCGATCCGGCACTTCCCGCAATGCCCCATCAGCC
>NZ_JBDHNH010000011.1:0-317100 GCF_039766235.1 Streptomyces changchenzhani
TCGGGCAGGAGGCATCCCGGTTGGCGGCACAGGATCAGCGGCCCGTGACTCTCGACGAGGCGGCCGGCCGACGGCTGCGTACCCGGGCGTCGGTCCCCGCGCGATCCGCGTCGGAGCAGGCCTCGGCCGCCGGCGGGCCGTCGGTGACCGCGGGGGTGTCGGGTTCGTCGGTGTCCGCGATCTCCGGTCGGTCGCCCTCGGAGCAGGCCCGGCACGCCATCGAGAAGCTCAACGAGCCGTTGGGGGACAGCGGTCCGAGCAGGCCGACGGCCGCCCCTGCATCGTCGGCAGCGGCTCCTCCGACAACTCCCGTAAGTCCCGTGGCGGTGTCTTCGCTCGACGGTCGGGCCAGTCAGGCCGCGGCGGGCGCGGGGCGGTGAGGGCCGGGCGCGTGCGCCGCTGGGTCAGTCGGTGAGGGTGTGGTCCGGCCACCGGGCCCTGCCCTGCTCCGGCGAGCGGAGCAGGACCAGGATGGGCAGGCCCAGGTCCCGACCGGTCGACAGCAGCTCAGGGAGCAGGGGAAGGGGCGCCACCGCCGCGACGTCGTCGAGGACGAGCGTCATTGGTGGGTCGAGCCGACCGTCGGATGACCGTGCGGCCATGCGGCGGCCGTGCTCGACCACGTCTGCTGCGAGTGCGGTGAGCAGAGGCATCGCCCCGGGGCGCGACCGGGGGTCCTCGATTGCTTCACCCACCACATAAAGGGTGCCCCCTTCATCAGCGAATGATTCCAGGGTGAGCGAATCGGTTCGATTCGGTGTGCAGGCCTCGCGGATGTGGATGGAGGAGAGCGCGGCCAGGGCGCGGGCCGTCAACTCCTGCGCGATCTCCCGGCGTTCGGGATGCGCGGTCAGCGCGGATTCGAGCAGGCCCGCGGCGCCGCTGGATGCCTTGGTGTGGGTACGGAGGATACGTACCGCCTCGTGCGCGCCGTGTCCCTGTGCCCAGCGGTGCACCTGCCGGAAGGGGCGTCCGTCCACCGCGGCGGCGTGCAGCCAGCTGCTCAGGAGCGTCTCCGCGGTGTCGGCCATCGCTGCGTCGAGGCGTGCCTGCGGGCGTACGGGCGCGAGCAGCGCGACGGCGCGGGCCGCTGCGACATCGGCCTTCTCGCAGCCGGCGGTGGGTGACCAGTGCAGGCGGGCCGGGGTGTCACAGAGGTGCCCGGGGTCGTACACGAGGACGGGCCCGAGCTTGGCGCGGGCGTCCTTCGTCTCGGCCCACACGCTGGGGTCGGAGGTGACGACGAGGACGGGCCCTTCGGCGTCGAGCACGGCCTGGACGGTGGTGGGCCGCCGGGTCTCGGGGCCGCCGTAGAGGACGCGGGGGGTACGGGGAGCGGGCACGGCGGAGTTGCCCCACGCACCGGTCGCGCCCGGGTAGAGGGAGGGGTGCGGGGATGCGTAGGGGCCCGTGGGAAAGGTGGGGGCAGTGCCGGGCGGGGCCGCGGCTGCACCCGGGTGGCCCGCGTCCCCGCCGGGGAGGCCCGCGTCCGTATTCGGGGGGAAGTGGGGCCCTGTGCCGGGCGCTTGGGGGGTGCCGACTCCGGACCCTGCTTCGGGGCCCGGGGCCGTACCGGCACTCGTCGGGAAATACGCGCCCGGGGTGTGCGATCCACCGGGGCCGGCGCCTGGGCCCGCACCCGCACTCGGGGCCGGTCTCGCTGAGGGCAGGCCACCGGCCGCGTAGCCGTGGCCGGCTCCGCCGCCCGCGTCCGTATGCGGCGCACCGCCGACTTCGTAACCTGTACCGCCACCCGCACCGGCCGCCGTCTTCCCCCGCCCGGCTGCTCCGCGTACCGCTCTCCAGCGCGCCAGCGTGCCCAGGGCGAAGATCGTCAGGACGATCAGGACCATCAGTTCGCCGATCAACAGGCCCCAGAACAGGCCGTGTCCCGAGAGTTGGTCCGCCGGGGTGTCCGGCCAGGCCGCCGGGAGGTTTTGGGGGCCGCCGAGCAGGTGGCGCAGGGCCAGCGGCGTACGGGTGAAGGTGACGCCGTCCGGCCATGCGCCGTGGGCGAACAGGCCCGCCAGGCCCGTCGCCAGCCACGCCAGGATCGTCAGGCCGAACAGGAACGCCAGCAGGCCGACCAGCAGCCCGTCGGGGATGCCGCGCTCCGACGGACCGTGGCCGCCCTGTCGATGGCCCGTCGCCGGTCCGTCTCCGCGCCCCATCTCAGGCGACCGTCGATTCGGAGGACTCGTTCATCTGCTGCTCTATGAACGTGGCCCTCTCCTCCGCCTCCAGCTCCGCCGCGTGCATGTCGTCGGACATCATCTGCGCCGACGACTCCGTCATCGCGCGGTCGGTGAAGACCAGTGGCCGTTCCGCTTCGGTGATCAGGTGTTTGACGACCTGGACGTTGCCGTTGACGTCCCATACCGCGATGCCCGGCGTCAGCGTCGGGATGATCTCGACCGCCCACCGGGGCAGCCCGAGCACCAGCCCCGTCGCCCGTGCCTCGTCCGCTTTCTGGGCGTAGATCGTCCGGGTCGATGCCATTTTCAGGATCGCCGCGGCTTCCCGCGCCGCAGCGCCGTCCACCACGTCGGACAGGTGGTGGACCACCGCCACGAAGGACAGGCCGAGCCGACGCCCGAACTTCAGGAGCCGCTGGAACAGCTGCGCCACGAAAGGCGAGTTGATGATGTGCCACGCCTCCTCCACCAGGAAGATGCGCTTCTTGCGGTCGGGCCTGATCCAGGTGTGTTCGAGCCAGACGCCCACGATCGCCATCAGGATCGGCATCGCGATGGAGTTGCGGTCGATGTGCGACAGGTCGAAGACGATCAGCGGCGCGTCGAGATCGATGCCGATGGTCGTCGGCCCGTCGAACATGCCCCGCAGGTCACCGTCGACGAGTCGGTCGATCACCAGGGCGACGTCCAGGCCCCAGGCCCGTACGTCGTCGAGATCGACGTTCATCGCGAGCGCCGACTCCGGTTTCGGGCGGCGGAGTTGCTCGACGATGTCGGTGAGGACGGGCTGCCGCGTGACCACCGTCTCGTGCACATACGCGTGCGCGACCTTGAGCGCGAAGCCGGATCGTTCGTCGAGCCCGTGCCCCATCGCGACCTCGATGATCGTACGGAGCAGGGCCAGTTGGCCCGTCGTCGTGATCGCCGGGTCCAGCGGGTTGAGTTTGATGCCGCCGTCGAGCGCCGCCATCGGGTCGAGCCGGATGGGGGTTATGCCCAGCTCCTGGGCGATGAGGTTCCACTCGCCGACGCCGTCCTCGCCCTGCGCGTCGAGGACCACCACCTGGCGGTCCCGGAAGCGCAACTGGCGTAGTACGTACGTCTTTTCCAGCGCCGATTTGCCGTTTCCGGACTCGCCGAGGACCAGCCAGTGCGGCGCGGGGAGCTGCTGTCCGTACAGCTGGAAGGGGTCGTAGATGTACCCCTTTCCGCTGTACACCTCACGGCCGATGATCACGCCCGAGTCGCCGAGACCGGGAGCCGCGGTCGGCAGATAGACGGCCTGGGCCTGCCCCGTCGACGTACGGACGGGGAGTCTGGTCGTCTCGACCTTCCCGAACAGGAAGCTGGTGAAGGCATCCGTGGCGGCGGCCAGGGGATCTCGCATGCGGGGTTGCCCTCTCGGCTAGCGGCGGATACCGGTGGCGAACGGCAAGGTGTTGACGAAGGCCCGGTGGTGCTCGCGGTCGCACCACTCCAGCTTGAGATACGACTTTCCGGCCGAGGCTCTGATGGTCCGCTTGTCGCGGGCCAGCGCCTCGGGCGAACGCGACGACACAGTGATGTACCCGACCAGGTTCACCCCCGCAGCACCGCTGGCCAGATCTTCACCCCGCTGGTCGAGTCGGCCGTGTGCCGCGATGTCGCGCGGGTCGACGGTCCGGTTCATTTTCATGGCGCGGCTCGCGTCCGCGTCGTCGTTGGTCTTCTCCGTCAGCATCCGCTCGATGGCGACCTCGGTGGGTTCGAGATCCATGGTGACCGCGACCGTGCGGATCACATCGGGGGTGTGGACGAGCAGAGGGGCCAGGAAGTTGACGCCGACGGGCGTCATCGGCCACTCCTTCACCCAGGCGGTGGCGTGGCACCAGGGCGCACGCGTCGACGACTCACGTGTCTTGGCCTGCAGATACGTTGCTTCCATCGCATCCAGCTCGGCCGGCCACGCATTGCGCTTCGTCATCGCCTGAATGTGGTCTATCGGGTGATCCGGGTCGTACATCGAGTGCACGAGGGACGCCAGGCGCCCCTGCCCCAGCGGCTGGCGCACCCGGATGTCGGCCTCCGCGAGGCGCGCGCAGATGTCGGTGAGCTCACGCGCCATGACGACGGCAAGACCGGCGTCGCGGTCGAGCTTGCGACCGCCGTGCGGGCGGGCGGCGCGGGCCATGGTCTGGGCCTCGGCGGCCAGTTCACGCGAGTAGTGCATGCAGGCGACGAGGTACGCGCGGTGCTGCTCGCTGGAGGTCGACACCATCGACTGGAGCTGCTCGTACGACTCCTGGAGCCATCCCGGTGCCTTGGTGTCGCCGCGCTGGGAGACGTCCTTGGCGTGTGCGTCGGGGTCGGCGGGCAGCGTACGGGCGAGCATCTGAAGGCGCGTCACATAGCCGTCACCGTTGGCGACATGCTTGAGCAGCGTGCCGAACCGGTCGACCAGCGCCTCCTGGTCCTCGCTGTCGCGCAGGCCGACGCCGGGGCCCTCGATCTCGATGGCGGCGGTGACGGTGCGCCGGTCGGCGTGCAGCAGGACGGCGATCTCGTCCGGGCCGAAGGGCGCGGCGAGCCAGTTGATCCGCCCGATGCCGGGCGGCGGGCCGACCTCGACCTCGCGGCCGTCGCCGGCCACGCCCGCCTCCATGGCGGTGGAGCGGTATGCCGTGTTGCTGCGCAGGGTGCGCTTGTAACTGCGGTTGATTTCAAACCATTTGTAGAATGTGCGGTGCTTGTAGGGGACGTACACCGCCATCAGCGCGATGAGCGGGCAGCCCATCAGCAGGACGATTCGCAGGGAGAGGACGGGGACGAGCAGGCCGCTCATCATTCCGAGGAACGCACCGACGATGATCACCGCGATCTCGCCGGTCTCGCGGTTCTTGCCGACGATCGCGTTCGGCCGGGCGCGGCCGATGAGATACGTACGGCGGGGCGCGATCGGCTGGGACTGGGTCGTCAACGCCCTTCACCTCCAGTGCTGTTGGTGCCGGAACCCCTGTTGCCGCCGGTGGCGCGGTGGCTGTGGGTGCTGTTGCTACGGGCCGATGGTGCGGCGGAGGGGACGGCTCCGCCACCTCCTCCGGAGCTGCTGCCGCCGCTTCCGCCGCCGCCTCCTGAGGGGCGGGAGCTGTGGGCTGCGACGCCGCCGGTGGCGGGGTTGGGCTGGCGGGGCGGCGAGCTGTTCTGGCCGCCGCCGCCACCTCCGCCTCGGCTGCTGTGGGCCTTGATGCCCTGCGAGACGAGGGCGGCGGGGGAGCTCATGACGGCGGCCGCCTGGGAGCCGTCGGTCGCCTTGTTGCGGGTGGTGCGGGCGGACGCGATCTCGTCGCCGAAGCCGGGGACGAAGCGGTAGATCATGGCGGAGGCGAAGATCGCGAGCAGGATGATGGCAAGGCCGGAGACGACCGCGGAGAACGCGTTCGGCCCCTCGTCGGTGGACAGGGCGCCGGCCAGACCGAGCACGACCACGATGACCGGCTTGATCATGATCACTGCGATCATGATGCCTGCCCAGCGGCGTACGTGCCCCCACATGTTCTTGTCGACGAGCCCCGCGTACACGACGGTGCCGAGCAGCGCGCCGACGTACAGCAGGGCGGCCCTGATGACGAGCTCCAGCCACAGCACACCGGCGGCGAGGACGGTGACGAGGGAGATGACGATCAGCATGATCGGCCCGCCCCCGATGTCCTCACCCTTTTTGAGCGCTTCGGCGAACGACCCGAAGAACACATCGGTCTGCCCGCCGGTGCCTGCGGCGATGACCTCGGTGATGCCGTCGGTGGCCGATACGACGGTGTAGAGGATGAGCGGCGTGAAGGCGGACGCAAGCACGGTGAGCCAGAGGAACCCGATGGCTTCGGACATGGCCGTGGCGAGCGGCACGCCACGGATGGCGCGCTTGGCGACGGCCAGCAGCCACAGGACGATCGTGAGGACGCTGGACGCGGCGAATACGACGGCGTACTGCTGGAGGAACTTGGGGTTGGTGAAGTCGACGTTGGCGGTCGACTTCACGGCCTCGGACAGCTTCCCGACGATCCACGCGGCGGCGTCTGCGCAGCCGCTGGCGAGCGAGGAGAGGGGGTCCAGAGATTCGGCGGGGTCGGTGGGGGCGTTGCGGGCGGAGCCGCCGCCGTCGCCGTCGCCGTCCTCGCAGTATTCCTTGGCAGGGCCGATCAGCAGGTCGCAGGGATTGTCGCTCTTGGCCGGGGCCGGGGTCGGGGTCGGTGCGGCGGCCGCACGGGCCGCAAAGAGAATGGCAGCGGTCTGCACAGTCGCGATGGCGGCGGTGAGCCTCAGCGCACGGCGTGGGTTACCGGGCATAAGTGAACCCTCCGTACTCCTCGACTGCCTTGCTGATTTCGTCGGAGCTGGAGGCCGCGACATCCCCGGGAACGGGAGCAGGACCGTCCTTCTGGGAGTCGTCGACGACCTTCCAGTCGTTGTCGGCCCACTTCATGGTGAAGGTCCAGGTCTTCCACGTCGTGCTCACCGGATCGGTCGACCCCTGCCCGGACATGCCGATCAGCCCTGTGTACCAGACCGATACCTTGGCGCTGCCCTCGCTGTAGCTCTCCACCTTCGTGCCCACCGGGACGGTGCGTGAGACAAAGATGCTGCCCTGAGGCGGGGCGCCGTTCGCGTCCAGGCCGAGCTTCTTCAGGAACTCGGCCGAGTAGGCCTGATCCTGAGGGCCTCTCAGCTTGGCCGCCGACTCCGTCGTATAGATGACGTCGACAATCTTGTGGCGGGAGTCCTTCTTGAACATGCCGTCGGATCCGAGGGCCACCGCGTAGTTGGACGCCGCGCTCTGCGCCCCCTGCTCGCTCTGCGCGAACCCGGTCGCAATCGCGCCGTTCTTGCCCTCCACCGGCCGGATGCCCGTCGCCGCCGTCGGATCCGCGCCGCCGCCCTGCTTGGCCTCCGGGTCGGGGCTGCCTTCGCCGCCGCCTCGGTTCGCGAACGCGATAGCCGCGATGAGCAGGATCACCACGCCCATCACCGTGATGAGGGACCGTGAGGTCCGTACGGGTCGCCGCGCACCCCCGTACACATCGCTGCCACCGCCCTCGGGGAGGCGTGTGCGCGTTTGGCCGGAGCCGCCGACACGGTCCGAACGACCCGTGTCGCTGCCGTAGCCGTGCTCGTCACCGAGACTCATGCCGCGTACGCCCCCTCAACCGATTGCATATCCGCGTAGTACGACGGTAGCCGTGCTGGTTCCCGCGCGGGCGCGGTGTGGTGACTCGACATCAGGGAGACGCAACCTCAGCCGGTGGGCACGACGGGCAGGTGGGATGGGGGGCGGGGAGGTGTCCGGGCGTGCCCGGAAAAGACTGGAGGTGGGCTAAACAGCCATCCCGTACACGATGGTGAAGAGCGTGCCGAGTGAGCCGATGATGAAGACGCCGGTGAGGCCAGCGACGATCAGGCCCTTGCCCTGCTCCGCGCTGAACGTGTCCCTCAGCGCCGTTGCGCCGATCCGCTGCTTTGCCGCTCCCCAGATCGCGATGCCGAGGCACAGAAGGATGGCGACGGCCATCACGACCTCGATCATGATGCGGGCTTCGTTGCCCAGGGTCCCGAACGGGCCCCAGTTGGGGGCGATTCCGCCAATGATGGTCGTGATGTCGCCCTTTTCGGCTGCCAGGTTCATGTAAGTCACCGCCCCTGTCGGGTAGTTCGATGCCCCTGCCGCACGGCACGGGTCAAGCTCTATCTTCGCTGATGAAACCGGCCTGGTATGTCGACTTGGCGGCTCTCTTTGCCCGACCTCTGCACGTATCGCCGGTCGTACCGCGCTGACCTGCGGTGCCGACCGGTTTATGCGGAAACCCGTATGGTCACTCTGTGTATCACGAGGGGTGACTCCGGGCAATGATTGGCGTTATGCACCTTTACCCAAACCCCCGGAGCGAGCTCCGCGCGGCGGCCTCCGTGCCGGGGTGAATGCGCGCGATCCCGGCTCGCCGTAAGCGACCGGGGCGGTGCCCTCGGTCGGCTGTTGTGGCGTCAGGACACGCGCCCTGGCTGCGTCTCAGCCTCGGGTTTGTCAGTGGGTGCCCGTAAATTGCTGATTGTGCGGTGTGCGCGCGGTGGGTGGGTCCGTCCCGGATGAGAAATCGGGCGGCGGTACGGCGATGAGAGGCGGGTAGGTGGATTCGGGGGCCGGCGTTGAGGTGCGGGGGTTTCGGACGGGGGACGGGGTGGCGCTGGTGGAGGCGTGGGGGCGTGGTGTCCCGCACGATCCGATCACGCACCGCTGGTTCCGCGACAAGGTGCTGCTCGACGCCAACTTCGATCCCGACGGCCTACGGGTCGCCGTGCGCGGTGACGAGATCGTCGGCGCCGCCTACGGTGTACGCCGCCGCGTGCCGATGGTCGGCGTCGATCTCGAACCCGCGCAGGGCTGGATCCCCTTCTTCTTCGTCGTGCCCGAGGCCCGGCGGGCCGGGCTGGGGCGGCGGCTGGTCACCGATGTGCTCGATCGGCTGCGGGAGCTGGGGCGTACCCGGGTGGATTTCTCCTCGTACACGCCGCACTACTTGCTGCCCGGCCTCGACGAGGAGACGTACCCGGAGGCCGCGGGGCTGCTCGGCAGTCTGGGGTTCCGCACGCTTCACGAGGTGGCCGCGATGGATCGGACGCTGGTCGGTTATCGGATGCCCGATGCGGTGCTGCGGCGGTCCGTGGAGCTCGTCGGGCTCGGCTATCGCTTCGGGACACCGTCCGACGACGACCTGGTGGACCTGTTGCGGCTGGCTGCGGAGGAGTTCGGCGCGGACTGGGCGGGGGCCGTGCGCCGCAGTCTGGCCGCCGGCATGCCCGTCGAGCGGATCGTTGCCGTGCGCGCTCCCGAGGGGGACCTGGTGGGCTGGGCCATGCACGGTGCGTACGACGGGATCGACGAGAGGTTCGGGCCCTTCGGTGTGCATGCGGGGCAGCGCGGCACCGGTCTTGGGCAGGTGCTTCTGCATCTGACGCTGGGTCGGATGCGGGCGCTGGGGCTGCACGGCGCGTGGTTCCTGTGGACGGGCGAGGACAGCCCGGCGGGGCGGCTGTACCGCGGGGCCGGGTTCGCCACGACCCGGACGTTCCGGGTGCTGCGCCGGGAGGACGCGTGAAGCGGCGGCGGTTGCTGACGGGTGGGCTCGGCGGGCTCGGGGGGCTTGTCGGGATCGGTGGGCTCGGTGGGCTTGTCGGGGTGGGAGCGGCGGGGTGCGGGGCTCCGGGGGGCGGTGGGGCCGGGCGCCCCGGCGATCCCATCGTCCTGACGGTGCTGTCGCACTACGGGAGCGAGCCCCTGAAATCCGCCCTCCAGAGCGCCATCGACGAGTGGAACGCCGGCCACGACCGCGTCCAGGTGCGCTCCACAGCGGTCCGTTACGCGGACCTCCTGACCACCGCGATGGTCAGGCAGGCCGCCGGGCAGGGCGCCGACATCATCCACCCCTACACCTTGTGGGCCGGGCAGCTGGTCCGGGCCGGGGTGCTGGCACCGGTGCCGGACGAGGCGGCCCGGCGGGTACGTCGTGGGTTCACCGAGGCCGCCGTCACCGCCGCCTCGGTGGGCGGCAGGCTGTACGGCTACCCGACCGAGGTCCAGACGTACGCGCTGTACTGCAACACGCGCCTGCTGCGGGAGGCCGGCGTCGAGCGGCCTCCACGTACCTGGCGGGAGCTTGAGGAGGCGGCGTACGCGAGCACCCGGCGCGACGCGCACGGCAACACGCTGGTGCAGGGCTTCGGTCTGTCCCGCGCCGAGGACTCCACCGTCGTGGGGCAGACGCTGGCGCTGCTCGCGGCGAGCGGCGGTTCGTACCTCACCGAGGACGGCACCCGGGCCGCCATCGGCTCCCCGAAGGGGCGGGCGGTGATCGAACTGGAGCGACGGCTGATCGACCGGGGCGCGAGCAGTCCCGGCACCGACCTCTATAAGGCGTTCCCGTCCGGTCAGGTCGCGATGGCGATCAGCGCCGGCTGGTGGACTGGCAGCCTGAAAAACACGATGGGGCGCGACTACCGGGATGTGACGGTGGTGCCCGTGCCAGGGCCGGGCGCGGGGGACCGGGGCACGATCACCACCGGGTTCCTGCTCGGGGTGAACGCGAAGAGCCGCCACCAGGAGGCGGCCTGGGACTTCCTGCGCTGGCTCAACGCGGACGAGGTGTCCGCACGGCGATCCGGGGGAGCGGGCGGGGCGGAGCGGCGGGAGCAGCGGGAGCAGCCGGGCACCGCGCCCCGGACCGCGCCCGGGACCGCGCCCATCACCGTGACCCGGATGAGCGCCCTTCAGGTCTCCGTCGGGTCGATGACCGGCCGCAGCCAGGACATGCGCGCCCTCCTCGACACGACCCGGGACGCGAACCTCGGCCCGTTCCTGGACGCCCTGCGGTACGCGACCCCTGAGCCGAACGGGCCGCACGCGCAGAAGGCGAAGACGCTGCTGCGCAAGAACATCGAGGAGGTGTGGAGCGGACAGCAGCCGGTGGACAAGGCGCTGCGTACCGCCTGTCGGCAGATCGACCAGGAGCTGTCCCGCGGCTGACCGCCCCTGTGCCTCCTCGTGGCTGCGCATCCGCGTCCTCCGTCCGACCACCCCAGAAAGGGGGTGCCCAGTGGCCACATCCGAAACGAGGCGCCCTTCAGCCGTGGCCGGTGGCCCGGCGGCCCGGACCCGTAGGCGCCAGACCACCGTCGCCTACCTCTTCCTGACACCGGCGCTGCTCTTCTTTGCGGCCTTTCTCGTACTGCCGCTGCTGTTCGCGCTGCTCCTCGCACAGTCGCGCTGGGCGGGCTTCGACCTGGCCGACATCGAGCCCGTGGGCCTGGACAATTTCGCCGATCTGTTCGCGCGGGGGTCGACGTTCCTGACGCCCGTCCTCACCAACACACTGCTCTACGCGCTGGGCACTGTCGTCATCGCGACGGCGGGCGCGCTGGTCGTCGCCAACTGCATCAACAACCTCCGCTTCCAAGGACTGTGGCGCACGCTCTACTTCCTGCCGATCGTCACGACGGTGGTGGCGATCGGCAACGTATGGAAGTACATCTACCAGCCCGGCGGCCTGCTCAACGGGGTGCTCAACGCTCTCGGAGTCGGGTCGGTGGCGCTGCTCCAGAACCCCCGCACCGCGCTCCCCTCGGTGGTCGTCGTACAGGCGTGGGCATCCCTGGGCGCGGCGATCCTCATCCTCACGGCGGGGCTCAAGGCGATTCCCGAGTCGTACTACGAGGCGGCGGCGCTGGACGGCGCGCGGCCGCTCACGGTCTTCTGGCGGATCACCGTGCCGCTGCTGCGGCCGTCGCTGCTCTTCGTGAGCATCACCCAGTTCATCACCGGACTGCAGTCGTTCGCATTGATCATCGTGATGACGGGGGACGGCGGGCCGGGTGACGCGACGAATGTGGCGGCTCTGGAGATGTACCAACAGGCGTTCAAGTACGGCGACTGGGGCATCGCCAGCGCTGCCGCGTTCACGCTGTTCGCGGTCATCCTGGCGATCACGCTGCTACAGCTGTGGTTCTTCCGGCGGAAGGGGTCGGAGGCATGACGCGGACCGGGAAGAGGGTGGCGGGCGGCTCGGTGCACAGGCGCATTCCGTGGCTGTCGTACGTCGTCGTGGGGACCGGCGCGGTCGTGATGGTGGTGCCGTTTCTGGATCTGCTGATGTCGTCGTTCAAGGGCTCCGGCGAGTACGGCAGGCTCCCGTACCGCTTTCTGCCCGAGGCCTTCGATCTGTCCAACTACCGCGCCGCGTTCGAGCAGCTCGACCTGCCCCTGCTGTTCCGCAACAGCGTGGTCGCCACCGCCGTCATCACCGGCTCGACCCTGCTGACCTCTTCGCTCGCGGGCTACGCGCTGGCCAAACTGCGCTTCCGGGGCCGTGAGGTCATCTTCAGGCTGGTGCTCGCGACGATGATGTTCCCGTCGTTCCTCTTCTTCATCCCGCACTTCCTGATGATGGTCCACTGGCCCCTGGCGGGGGGCAACAACCTGCTGGGCAACGGCGGGGCGGGCCTCACCGTCAGCCTTGCTGCGCTGGTCATGCCGTTCCTGGTGTCGGGCTTTGGGATCTTCCTGATGCGGCAGTTCATCGTCTCGATCCCGGACGAGATGCTGGAGGCGGCGAGGATTGACGGGGCGGGGGAGTTCACGCTGTGGTGGCGGATCGTGGTCCCGCAGACGAAGCCGGTCGCGATCACGCTCGCGCTGCTCACGTTCGTGAACGCGTGGAACGAGTACATCTGGGCCCTGCTGGTCTCCACGGCCAACCCGCGCCTGATGACCCTGCCGGTCGGCATCCAGACGCTGCAGAGCTTCCTGGACCCGGACCGGATGGTGCCGATCATGATGGCGGGGCTGGTGCTGAGCACGGCGCCGGTGCTGTGCTTCTTCGTGCTGCTGCAGAAGTACTACATCCGGGGGGTGATGCTCAGTGGGCTCAAGTGACTCAAGTGAGTCGGCGGCTGTATTCCCTGACGACGCGGCGGGTGGATGTCGGGCAGAGGGGCGAGGAGTCGTGGACGGTGCTGGCGGATCCGGAGGGGAACGAGTTCTGCGTCGTACGCCCGAAGGCGACGCTCGTCGGCTGAGTCCCGTCCCGGCTCCCGTGAGTTGACCGGCCGTGCGGGGCCACCGCCATACTGTTCGAATGCCCAGTGCCCCCTCGCCCGCCTTCTCAGCACCGATGCAACGCACCCGTGTAGTCGTCATCGGCGCAGGACCCGCAGGTCTTACCGTCGCCAACATCCTGCGCGCCGCCTCCGTCGACTGCGTGGTGCTGGAGACGGAGAGCAGGGAGTCCATCGAACAGCGGCCCCGCGCCGGCTTCATCGAGGAGTGGGCCGTACGCGCCCTCGCCGAGCGTGGTCTCGCGGACCGGCTGCTGGCGCATGCGCCGACCCACACCGAGTGTGAGTTCCGCTTCGAGGGTGAGCGCCACAGGTTCCCGTACGCCGAGCTGTCCGGCCACCGCCACTTCGTGTACCCGCAGCCGCTGTTGGTGACCGACCTGGTGCGTGCGTACGCCGACGAGTCGGCCGGGGACATCCGCTTCGGCGTACGCGACGTACAACTGCACGGCATCGACACCGAGAACCCTGCCGTCTCCTATACGGACCCGGCGACGGGGGAGCGTCGACGTATCGACTGCGATGTGGTCGCGGGCTGCGACGGCGCGCGCGGTGTCACGCGCGGCTGTCTGCCGCCCGAGCGCACCACCGTCGCCCGGCACGACTTCGGCATCGGCTGGCTGGCACTCCTCGCGGAAGCGCCGCCGTCCTCGGACTGCGTGGTCTTCGGCGTCCACCCGCGCGGCTTCGCCGCCCACATGGCGCGGACGCCGCAGGTCACCCGCTACTACCTGGAGTGCCCACCCGGCGACGACCCGGACAACTGGCCGCACGAACGAGTCTGGTCCGAACTCCGCGCACGCCTGAAGGTCGACGGCGGGCAGCCGCTCGTCGAGGGCCGGCTGATCGAGAAGCGCGTATTGGACATGCACAACTACGTGGTGGCGCCGATGACTTACGGGCGCCTGTACTTGGCGGGTGACGCCGCCCACCTCGCGGCCCCGATCGCCGCGAAGGGCATGAACCTCGCCCTGCACGATGCGCTGTTGCTCGGCGACGCGCTGGTCGCGTACTGCGCCAAGGGAGATGGCAGCGGCCTCAGCGGCTACTCGGAGGCGTGCCTGCGGCGGGTGTGGCAGTACGAGGAGTTCACGCAGTGGCTGTCGGAGTTGCTGCACGGGGCGTCGTCGGGCGACCCGTTCCGGGCGGGCGCCGCGGGTGCCCGGCTGCGGCGGCTACTCGGGTCACCGGCTGCGGCGTCGGCGTTCGCGGCGATGTACATCGGCAAGGACGTCGACCACTGAGGCGGTGACCGCTCGACGGCAGACGGCATCCGGCGGCCGAGGGCCGTGGCGGCCGGGTTCGTACCGCAGGGGCACAGGGAACGTCGGCTACGCCAGCGTCGCGTGTTCCGGCTTCCGCGCGGAGCACTCGGCGCACTCGGAGTAGTCCGAGAAGTCCGAAGAGGGGGAAGAGATCCGATCAGACGGAAGTGAGCGGCAGGCGCGCGGGGCAAAACGGCAGTGAACCCGACTCCGATGGGGGAGGGTTGAGGAGTGCGCAAAGTCTGGTTGGCCTCCGGTATAGGGATCGGGCTCTGCCTGAGCTTCGTCGCGCTGCTTGTCGTCGGGACCTTCTCCGCCGCCGCGGGGCTGGCCAGTGGCGCGGGTGGCGGCAGGGCGGTCGGGCTGGCCAAGGGTGCCGTGCCCGCGCTCTACCAGCCGATTGTGCAGAAGTGGGGCAATCTCTGCCCCGCGATCAATCCGGCGCTGCTCGCCGCGCAGCTCTATCAGGAGAGTGGCTGGGACCCGACGGCGAAGAGCCCGGCCGACGCGCGTGGCATCGCGCAGTTCATCCCCGGTACGTGGGCGGCTCATGGCGTCGACGGGGACAAGGACGGCGACCGGGACATCTGGGACCCGGCCGACGCGATCCCGTCCGCGGCGACGTACGACTGTGAATTGGCTGGATACGTCAAGAAGGTGCCCGGCGATCCGACCAAGAACATGCTCGCCGCGTACAACGCCGGGTCGTACGCCGTCATCAAGTACGGGGGCGTTCCTCCGTACCGCGAGACGCAGAACTACGTGAAGATCATTACGACCCTGGAGCAGAGCTTCGCCAAGCCCGTCGGCCGGGTTCAGCCGTCTCGGCAGGCCGCCGGGGCCATCTACTTCGCGCAGAAGAGGCTCGGTACGAAGTACCTGTGGGGCGGGAACGGGACGCCTGAGCAGGGCGGTCGGTTCGACTGCTCCGGGCTGACCCAAGCGGCGTACAGGACCGTGGAGATCGAGCTGCCGCGCGTCGCCAACGACCAGTACAACGCCGGGCCGCATCCCTCGCGCGAGGAGCTGCTGCCGGGGGACCTGGTCTTCTTCTCGGACGACCTCACCAACTCGCGGACGATCCGGCACGTCGGGCTGTACGTCGGCGGCGGATACATGATCAACGCGCCGTACACCGGTGCCGTGATCCGCTTCGACAAGATCGATACGCCGGACTACTTCGGCGCCACACGGGTCACCGAGGATGGCGCGAAAGCGCTGCCGAAGCAGCGGGCGGGCGAGCCGGGCGGAGCGTGAAGTGAGGCGTAACGTGGCTGGAACTCTCCGCTAAGACCCGGCCCTGAGCTGGGGCTATGCATCTCTCTTCGATAACGTGATGGTGATCTTTCCGTGGAGAGTGGAACGGCCGGGCACAGTGGCGCGTTTCCTTGGAGTGGGACAGCCGCCACGACGTCTTCGGACCGTGCGCCTGTTCCGACGCGCTGACCACGGCATGGGTTG
Organism: Streptomyces changchenzhani; assembly: GCF_039766235.1. NCBI lineage: Bacteria > Bacillati > Actinomycetota > Actinomycetes > Kitasatosporales > Streptomycetaceae > Streptomyces > Streptomyces changchenzhani. The sequence goes on from NZ_JBDHNH010000011.1 coordinate 15,557, forward strand.
TGACGGACCAACGGGGGTTCGCAGGAGCGGCACGCACCCCGTGTGCCGCGGAGCAGGTATCAAGGCAAGGGGCCGCGGCAGATGGCTGGACTCGCACTGGACAGGGCGAACCCCGATGTCGGTCTGCTCTACGACATCAACGGGCTCGCCGTCGACGCACCGGGCTGGCTCGACCGGGTCATGGAGTTCGTCGGTGAGTACGGAATCATGCTCGGCCTCGTCGTGGTGGGCCTCTGGGCATGGTGGAGCGTGCGCAAGGGCGAGGACGCGGTCGTGTCCGTGGCCGGGCTCGTCTGGGCGCCGCTGGCGGCCGGTATCGCACTGCTGATCAACATCCCGATCCGCGGGTTCGTGGAGCGGCCCAGACCCTTCCTCGACCACAAGGGCCTTGACGTCCTGGTGGCCGGCAAGACGGACTACTCGTTCGTCAGCGACCACGCGACGATGGCGATGGCCATCGGGGTCGGGCTCTTCGTCGCCAACCGGAAGTTCGGGCTCGCCGCGATCGGCTTCGCCGTGGCCGAGGGCTTCTGCCGCGTCTACATGGGTGTGCACTACCCGACCGACGTGATCGGCGGATTCGCCCTCGGGACGGCGGTGGTGCTGCTGCTGGCTCCGCTCGCGATGATGCTGCTGACGCCGCTGGTGGCGGCGATCTCCCGCTCGCAGACGGTGGGTTGGCTCGTACGGTCCAAGGGGTCGGTGGCGGCTGCGGCAGCTTCCGCGCAGGCTGCCGCAGCCGGTGCTTCCGCGGCTGTTCCCGGGCCGCGGGCCGAGGAGAACGTGCGCAACGATCTCGCTGCGTGAAGCGGTGCGGGTGCGGGGTGGGTGCGGGGCCGGCCCGCCTACAGCGCCTGCGGGAAGTCGAAGAGCCTGTCCGGGTCGTAACGCTTCTTCAGCTGGCTGAGCCGGTCCGCCGCGGCGCCGTAGTAGGCCTTGCGCCAGTCGGGCAGGGTCGCGTCCGTGTAGTTCTGGTACGCGGCCCCCGAGGCATGGCGGCGCATCGCCCCGTGCGCGCTTTTCAGCCAGGCCTGCTGCGCCGTGCCGGACGTACCCGCGCGCCACGAGCCGATGTACTGGGCCAGCATCCGTGAGCGGCGGTGCACAAAAGCCGTCGCGAGCGGGTCGACGCGGTTGACCGCCCCGCCGAGCGCCGTCAGCGCGATGCTGCCGCCGCCACCGCCCTGCGCCGCGGTGACGCGGGTGAAGGCCTCCGTCTGGGAGAGCAGGGCGCGGATCCCGGCGGGCGAGAGCGAGCGGTCGAAGAAGTCCGAGCGGGCGGCGTACGTCTCGCGCCCCAGTGCGCCCGTGCCGGTGCGGCCGGGTGTGCTGCCGGGAAGGTGGCACTGCGCGTCACTCAGGCCCGAGCAGCCCGCGTAGATGAGCATCGCCTCCTGGTAGGTGCGGCGGCGCAGCGAGACCGAGCGGGCCGGGGCGCCGACCTTGTCGGCGAGGCGGTCCACGGCGTTCTGGAGATCGCCGTACGTCCCCAGGGAGAAGGCCGACACGGTCACGGTGGGCGTCCCGCCGCCCGCTCCGGCAGCGAGGTGCGCCGACGACCAGATCTCGTCGGGCTGGGCCGGGCCCCACTCCTGCCAGGCGGCGAGGACGGCCTGGGCCTTGGACCAGGGCCAGGACAGGTATGCCGTGACCGCGGCCGGGGCGGGGTGGGTGCGAAAGGTGAGGCTGGTGACCACGCCGAAGTTGCCGTTGCCCGCGCCGCGCAGGGCCCAGAAGAGGTCGGCGTTCTCGGTGGCCGTGCAGTGGAGGCGCTTGCCCGCGGCGGTGATCAGGGTCGCGGAGGTGAGGCTGTCGCAGGTCAGCCCGTACGCCCGGGAGACCACACCATGGCCGCCGCCGAGGGTGAGCCCGGAGATGCCGACGGTCGGGCAGGAGCCGGCGGGGATGGTGCGGCGGTGGCGGGCGAGGCCCTGGTAGACGTCGATGAGCTTGGCGCCGGCGCCTATCGTGCCGTCCGCCTTGACCTGGGCGAGCTTTGATACGTCGATGACCAGGCGGCCGGTGCCGCTGGACCAGCCCGCGTAGGAATGGCCGCCGTTACGGATGGCCACCGGGGTGCGGTGAGCCCTGGCGAAGGCGAGGCACTCCTGGATGTCCGTCTCGTTCGACACATAGGCGACGGCGGCGGGCTTCAGGGTGTCGAAGCGGGTGTTGTAGAGCTGCCGGGCCGTCTTGTACGTGGCGTCGGCGGGGCGGACGAGTTTGCCGTCGAGGCCTCGGGCGAGCGCGGTCCAGCTGGCGGCGGCAGCGGCTGCGCGGCTGGGGCGGGTGGTTGTCGCGGTGGCTGCGGTCGCCGTGGCGGGGGTGCTGGTGGTGCGGCTGGGGCTGCTGCCGTCCTTGCTGCCTGTGCAGGCGGTGGCTGCGGTCGCCGCGAGGGCGGTTGCCGCGGTGAGAAGTGTGCGCCGGTCCATGTGGCCTCCTGGGGGACGAGACGACACCGCGGGGCAACGGGTTCCGGGGAGGCGGCTTTTCCTCAACCCCGCCGCCTGGGGGTGGGCGCTCCGGCTGTGGCGCCGGGGGCGCACGCCTGGCGCAGCGCGGTGGCTTTGCGCCGGGGTGCGGTGGGTGTGTCACGTGCGGGGGTGTCGCGCCGGGGTCAGGATGCTGCCGCGTGCGACTGCGCGTCCTTGCGGGCCAGATCCCGGGAACGACGGGCCGGGCCGCGCCAGCCGCAGGTGCAGTGCGCGACGCAGAAGGAACCACGATCGGTGGTGCCGGTTTGGTGGGGGTGGGCTTCCGGTGGGGCTTGTTGGAGCACGCCTTCACCGTACTGGGGTGGGCCGGTCGCGGGACAGTCGGTCCTTGGCCGGTCATCCGCTGTCCGCTGTCCGCTGTCCGCTGTCTGCCGTGCGGCGTATGCCATTGGCTACCGGCTACCGGCTACCGGCTACCGGCTACCGGCTACGGACGGGCCGCGGGCAGCAGGTGGCTGGCGGCGGCCGGACGGCCGGACGGCCGGACGGTCGGCGGTCGGAGGCCGCCGCAGCACGCCGAAGCCCCGTAGGCCCCCCGGGGCCTACGGGTGCGAGGGGTGCGTAAAGAAGGGGCGCGTGACCGGGGGACCGCCGTGGTCGTTAGGCGGGGCGGACTCAGTGCGGTACGGCGTGGGGGGATGGGGCGGGCCATGGTGGTGCAGCAGCACAGGCTCAGGGGCGGAGCAGTCGCCGTTACGGCCGTGGTGGGGCTGTTGGCGAGCACCGCCGGGTGCTCCGGTGACGGTGGGGCGGTCGCCGAGGACCGGCAGAGCGGTGACCCCGTCGATGTCGTGCACCGCGCCGCCGAGGTGCTCGCCGGGGCCGGGAGCTCCAGGACCCGTACGTCGATGGAGATGGCCGCGGGCGGTACCCGGGTCACCATCCGGGGCGAGGGTACGTACAACTTCCGCGAGCGGATGGGGCAGCTGAAGGTTCAGCTGCCCCAGGACCCCGCGGGTGTCGACGAGCACCGGCCCATCACCGAGCTGCTCTCGCCCGGCGCGCTGTACATGAAGAACCGCGGCGCCGGTGTCCCCGTCGACAAGTGGGTACGGATCGACGCGGCGACCCTCGACGACGGGAATCTCGTCACCGGCGGGGCGACCGACCCGCTGGTCGCCGCCGAACTGCTGCGCGGGGCAAGCACGGTGACGTACGAGGGAAGGACGGAACTGGCCGGCGGGAGCGCGCGGCACTACCGGGGTGTCGCCGACATCGGGCGGGCCGCGCGGGCCGCTTCGCCGCAGGTGCGTGGGGCGCTCGCGGCGGCGGCGAAAGGATTCGCCAGGGACGCCGTCCCCTTTGACGCGTACCTCGACGACCAGGGGCGGCTGCTCAAGGTCCGCCACCGCTTCAGCTACATCAACTCGGGCCGCGCGGTCGCGGTGGCCTCTACGACGGTGCTGTACGCGTTCGGTACACCGATCCTGGTGCGACTGCCTGCGGAGCGTGACATTTTCGCCGGGAAGATTGAGTCATAGCCCTTGGCCCCGGCCTAAATGGTCCGTCCGTGCCATGCGCGGGGTGTGCCGCGGTGCCTACGCTAGGAAGCCGACGACGGCAGGAGAGGTGACGCACGTGGGCCCGATGCGCAGCATGGCCGTCCAGGACCACATCGCCCTCGCCGAGATCGAGCTGTGTGGCGAGTTGATGATCGCGGCGTCGGCCGCGGACGGAGAGCGGCTCAGCCCGGACCGTATCGACGAGGTGTTGGAAGTCGCAGGAGCCATGGGCGCGGGTGCCGTGGGAGCAGGTGCCGTGGGCGCGGGAGCGATGGGTGTGGGAGTGACCGGAGGGAGTGCGGGAGTCCCCGGCTCCGCTGCCGGGCCGCGACGCGGCTGACCGGGGCGGGGCGCGGGGATTCCGCGCCCCCCGGGATCAGGTCCGCAGCAGGCGGGCGATCGCCTTCGTCGCTTCTTCGATCTTCTCGTCGATCTCCTTGCCGCCCTTGAGCGCGGCGTCCGCGACACAGTGCCGCAGGTGCTCCTCAAGCAGTTGCAACGCGAAGGACTGGAGCGCCTTGGTGCTCGCGGAGACCTGGGTGAGTATGTCGATGCAGTAGACGTCCTCGTTCACCAGCCGCTGGAGCCCGCGGACCTGGCCCTCGATCCGGCGCAGCCGCTTGAGGTGCTCGTCCTTCTGCTTGTGGTATCCGTGCACCCCGCGGTCGTGGTCGGTGACCACTTCCGCGGCTGATGCGGCTGATGCGGCAGATATGATGGAAGTGGCCGATTCGGGGGATTCGGAAGGCGCTTTCGGCGTCGCCGCGCCAGTCGTCGCGCCGGCCGCCTCGGTGGTCGTCATCGCGTCCTCCCGTTGTCCTGAAAGGGGGTTTATACCCCTGATGGGTATATGGTAACGAACTTTGCGGGTGGGGCTCGGGGCCCTGTGCTGATCACTGTGCCTGATGCGCGACACTGAAGAACGCCGGTTAGCCGTGGCCGGATGATGCGCCTAGCATCACCCTGACCGATCCCAATGCACCCCGAGGACCCCACGTGCGCTTTCGTCTGACCCCCAGGGAGACGAGCTTCTACGACATGTTCTCCGCGTCCGCGGACAACATCGTCACGGGCTCCAAGCTCCTCATGGAACTGCTCGGAGCGGATTCCTCCGCCCGGGTCGAGATCGCGGAGCGGATGCGGGCAGCGGAGCACGCGGGGGACGATGCCACCCACGCGATCTTCCACCAGCTGAACTCTTCGTTCATCACTCCGTTCGACCGCGAGGACATCTACAACCTCGCCTCGTCGCTCGACGACTGCATGGACTACATGGAAGAGGCCGTCGACCTGGTGGTGCTCTACCAGATCGACGAGCTCCCGAAGGGTGTGGAGCAGCAGATCGAGGTGCTCGTCCGGGCGGCCGAGCTGACCGCCGAGGCCATGCCGCACCTGCGGACCATGACCAACCTCACCGAGTACTGGATCGAGGTCAACCGCCTGGAGAACCAGGCCGACCAGGTCCACCGCAAGCTGCTCGCGCAGTTGTTCAACGGCAAGTACGAGGCCATGGACGTACTGAAGCTGAAGCAGATCGTGGATGTGCTGGAAGAGGCGGCCGATGCTTTCGAGCACGTCGCCAACACGGTCGAGACCATCGCCGTCAAGGAGTCCTGACCCCCGGTGGACACGTTTGCGCTCATCGTGACCATCGGGGTCGCGCTCGGATTCACGTACACCAACGGCTTTCACGACTCCGCGAACGCCATCGCGACTTCCGTCTCCACCCGGGCGCTGACCCCGCGTGCGGCTCTTGCCATGGCCGCCGTGATGAACCTTGCCGGTGCCTTCCTCGGCAGCGGCGTCGCCAAGACCGTCAGTCAAGGCCTGATCGCCACCCCGCACGGCTCCAAGGGGATGAGCATTCTGTTCGCGGCGCTGGTCGGCGCGATCGTGTGGAACCTGGTGACCTGGTATTACGGGCTGCCGTCCTCGTCCTCCCACGCCTTGTTCGGCGGGATGGTGGGCGCGGCGCTCGCGGGCGGGACCGAGGTCATCTGGGACGGCGTCCTGCAGAAGGTCGTCATCCCGATGTTCCTCTCGCCGTTCGTCGGGCTGATCCTCGGCTATCTGGTGATGGTCGCCATCCTGTGGATGTTCCGCAGGTCCAACCCGCACAAGGCCAAGCGCGGCTTCCGTATCGCGCAGACCGTCTCGGCCGCCGCGATGGCGCTCGGCCACGGTCTGCAGGACGCGCAGAAGACGATGGGCATCGTGGTGATGGCCCTGGTCATCGCCGATGTCGAGGGTCAGGGCGACGCGATCCCGGTCTGGGTCAAGATCGCGTGTGCGCTGACGCTTTCGCTCGGTACGTACGCGGGCGGCTGGCGCATCATGCGCACGCTGGGCCGCCGGATCATCGAGCTGGACCCGCCGCAGGGCTTCGCCGCCGAGACCACGGCCGCGTCCGTGATGTACACGGCCTCGTTCATGTTCCACGCGCCGATCTCCACCACGCATGTCATCACCTCCGCGATCATGGGCGTGGGCTCGACCAAGGGCTCGCGCGCGGTGCGCTGGGGTGTCGCCAAGAACATCGTTCTCGGCTGGTTCATCACCATGCCGGCCGCGGGACTTGTGGCGGCGCTGAGCTACTGGCTCGTGCTGCTCGTATTCGGATAGCAGGCAGTTACGCGAACGGGCCCGGCCCCACTCCTGGAACGGAGCGGGGCCGGGCCCTTTGCCTTGCGGTGGCACCGCCATGCAGCACCGCAGGGCAAGCGCGGGGTGGGTCGGCCTAGCCGAAGCGGCCCGAGATGTAGTCCTCGGTGGCCTGCACGGACGGGTTGGAGAAGATCCGCTCAGTGTCGTCCAGCTCGATGAGCTTGCCGGGCTGGCCGACCGCCGAGAGGTTGAAGAAGGCTGTACGGTCCGAGACGCGCGCCGCCTGCTGCATGTTGTGCGTCACGATGACGATCGTGAAGCGCTCCTTCAGCTCGCCGATCAGGTCCTCGATCGCGAGGGTCGAGATCGGGTCCAGCGCCGAGCACGGCTCGTCCATCAGCAGGACCTGCGGCTCGACCGCGATGGCGCGGGCGATGCACAGACGCTGCTGCTGGCCGCCGGAGAGGCCGGAGCCGGGCTTGTTCAGGCGGTCCTTGACCTCGTTCCAGAGGTTGGCGCCCTTGAGGGACTTCTCGACGACGTCGGCCAGGGCGTTCTTCCGGTACGAGCCGTTGAGGCGCAGGCCGGCCGCGACGTTGTCGAAGATCGACATCGTCGGGAACGGGTTGGGGCGCTGGAAGACCATGCCGATCGTGCGGCGCACCGCGACCGGGTCGACGTCCTTGCCGTACAGGTCCTCGTCGTCCAGGAGGACCTTGCCCTCGACCCGGCCGCCAGGCGTGACCTCGTGCATACGGTTGAGGGTGCGCAGGTAGGTGGACTTGCCGCAGCCCGAGGGGCCGATGAAGGCGGTCACCGAGCGGGGCTCGACGGTCATCGAGATGTCGTCGATCGCCTTGTGTGCGCCGTAGTAGGCGCTGAGGCCGCTGATGTCGATTCGCTTTGCCATCGTGGTCACTTCGCTTTCGGTTGGTCGCGTCAGCGACCGGACTTGGGAGCCTTCCAGCGGGCGATGCCGCGAGCCACCAGATTGAGGATCATGACGAAGGCGATCAGGACCAGGGCGGCGGCCCAGGCGCGGTCGTACGACGCCTCGCTGCCGACCCGGTACTGCTCCCAGATGTAGAAGGGGAGCGAGGACTGGGCGCCGTCGAAGGGGTTCGGGTTGATCAGCTGGCTGCCGAAGACCAGCAGCATGATCGGTGCGGTCTCACCTGCGATACGGGCGATGGCGAGCATCACACCGGTGGTGATTCCGCCGACCGCGGTCGGCAGGACGACCTTCAGGATCGTGCGCCACTTCGGTACGCCCAGGGCGAGGGAGGCCTCGCGCAGCTCGTTCGGTACGAGCTTGAGCATCTCCTCGGTGGAGCGGACCACGACCGGGACCATCAGGATGGTCAGGGCCAGGGCGCCCATCAGGCCCGACGGCTGCAGCCCGGCCATCAGCATGATCGACAGGATGAACAGGCCCGCCACGATGGACGGGATGCCGGTCATGACGTCCACGAAGAACGTCACCGCCTTGGCCAGCTTGCCCTTGCCGTACTCCACCAGGTAGATCGCGGTGAGCAGGCCGAGCGGGGCGGCGATGACGGTGGCCAGGCCGACCTGCTCCAGTGTGCCGATCAGCGCGTGATAGACGCCGCCGCCGGTCTCGAAGCCGGGGACGCCGGCCATGGAGTGGGTCAGAAAGTACCCGTTCATGACCTTCATGCCGCGGCTGGCCGTGACCCAGATCAGGGAGAACAGCGGGATGATCGCGAGCAGGAAGCAGACCCATACGACGCTGGTGGCGACCCGGTCCTTGGCCTGCCGCTTACCCTCGACCGCCGAGGCGATCGTGTACGTCAGCACGACGAAGAACAGGGCCGAGACGATGCCCCACTGGACGCGGCTCTGCCAGCCGGCGACGTAACCCAGGCCGCAGCCCAGTACGACGGCGGCGGCGGCGAAGGCGGTGGGTGCCCAGCGGGGGAGGCCCTTGCGGGACAGGCTGACTGTCCGGACGTGGGGCGTCGGGCGCTTGTCCTGGATGGTTGCGTGGCTCATGCGTTGGCCCCCGAGTACTCCTTGCGGCGGGCGATGATCAGGCGGGCCGCGCCGTTGACCAGCAGGGTGAGGAGGAAGAGCACCAGGCCAGAGGCGATCAGGGCGTCGCGCCCGTACTCATTGGCCTCGTCGAACTTCGCGGCGATGTTCTGCGCGAACGTGCCGCCGCCCGGATCCAGCAGATGGCCGGAGATCAGGAAGCTCGGGGACAGGACCGTGGCCACGGCCATCGTCTCGCCCAGTGCGCGGCCCAGGCCCAGCATCGAGGCGCTGATGACGCCCGAGCGGCCGAAGGGCAGCACCGAGATGCGGATGACTTCCCAGCGGGTCGCGCCGAGTGCGAGCGCGGCCTCCTCGTTCATCTTCGGAACCTGGAGGAAGACTTCGCGGCTCACGCTGGTGACGATCGGCAGAATCATGATCGCCAGCAGGATGCCGACGGTGAAGAGGTTGCGGGCCGCGCCCAGCTCCGTCTTCTCGAAGATGTACGTCCAGCCCAGGTACTCGTCCAGCCAGGAGTTCAGGCCGCCGAGGTAGGGCACGAGGAAGAGGGCGCCCCAGATGCCGTAGATGATGCTCGGCACGGCGGCCAGCAGGTCCACGACGTACGCGAGGGGCGAAGCGAGCTTGCGCGGCGCGTAGTGCGAGATGAACAGGGCGATGCCGACAGCGATCGGAACCGCGATGACCATCGCGATGATCGAGCTGACGACGGTGCCGTAGAGCAGGACCGCGATGCCGAAGACCGGCGGGTCGCCGGCCGGGTTCCAGTCGAAGGTGGTGAGGAAGTTGCCCTCGTCCTCCGAGATGGCGAGTACGGCGCGGAAGGTCAGGAAGGCGGCGATCGACGCCATGACCACCAGGAGCAGGATGCCCGAGCCGCGGGACATGGCCAGGAAGACCTTGTCGCCCGCGCGGCCCGTGGACGTACCGCTCGCAGCTTCTATGACTGGTGGAGGCGGAGGGGGAGGCGGTGGCTGTGGCGCCTGCGGGGTGTCCGTGGGAGTGGATGCCATGCGTCTTTCCGGTCTGTGTGGGGGAGCGGGCTCCCCTGGCGGCGGTGCACCGGATGGAGGGTGGCGGCCGGCCCGGTGAGGTGCGATGCCGGGCCGGCCGCCGGTGGTGAGGTGGGTCGGTGGGTCGGTGGGTCAGTTCAGGGAAGTGACCGTCTCGCGGACCTTGGCGTTGATCTCGGCCGGGATCGGGGCGTAGCCGGCGTCCGTGAGGAGCTTCTGGCCGTCGTCACCTGCGGCGTAGGTCAGGAAGGACTTGACCGTGTCCAGCGTCTCGGGGGTGTTGCCCTTGTCGCAGACGACCTCGTACGTCACCAGGACGATCGGGTAGGCGCCCTCGACCTTGGTCGTGTAGTCGAGCTTCAGCGCGAGGTCCTTGCCCTGGCCCGCGATCTTGGCGGCGCCGATGGCCTTCGACGCGTTCTCGGAAGTGGCCTCGACCGGCGCGGCCGCACCCGTGTCGATCTTGAGGGTGGAGATGTCCTGCGAGGTGGCGTACGACAGCTCGAAGTAGCCGATCGCGCCGTCCTCCTGCTTGACCTGCGCGGCGACACCGGCGGAGCCGGAGGCGGCCTGGCCACCGGGGGCCGGCCACTTCTTCTCGGGCTCGTAGGCCCAGTCCGCCTTGGCGGTGGCGCTCAGGTACTTGCCCAGGTTCTGGGTGGTGCCGGAGTCCTCGGAGCGGTGGAAGGCCTGGATCGGCTTGTTCGGGAGCTTGGCGTCGGGGTTGAGCTTGGCGATCGCCTTGTCGTTCCAGTTCTTGATCTTGTTGTTGAAGATCTTGGCGATCGTGGAGGCGTCGAGCTTCAGGTCGTCGACGCCGTCCAGGTTGTAACCGAGGGCCACCGGGCCGCCGACCATCGGCAGGTTGATGCCCTGGCCGCCCTTACAGATCTTCTTCGACTCTTCGACCTCCTCGGGCTTGAGCGCCGAGTCGGAGCCGGCGAAGCCGACCGTGCCCTGGTTGAACGCGACGATGCCTTCGCCCGACGAGGAGGACTTGTAGTTGATCTCCACGCCCGTGCAGCCGGCCATGTAGTTCTTGACCCAGAGGTCCATGGCGTTCTTCTGCGCGCTCGAACCGGACGCGAGCAGCTTGCCCTTGGCGTCGTCACACTTGATGGTCTTGCCGGCGGTCGTCTTCTCGCCGGTGCCACTCGTGGAGGCGCTGTTGTTGTCCGAGCCGCACGCCGTGAGGACCAGGGCGCCGGAGACGGCGAGTGCGCCGAGCGCGGTGGCGCGAAGCCGGTTCTTGCTCTGAAGCTTCACTTTCGGGTGTTCCTTCCAGGAGCCGCCGGGTTTTGTGTCGTGGCGGCGTGCGAGGTGGTTTGGACAGTTCAGCTACGCAGTGGGACGAGCATCTCGCGATGTGCCGCGCACTGTGTAAGTCCGAAATTAGGCAGAACAGGTGAAGCGACCAACGGGGGAGGGTGAACGGGAGGTGAACCGTGACGGTCGGACCGGGGTGTCCGTTTGGGCGGGTGCCGGGTCGGGTGCCGGGCCGGGTGCCGGGTCGGGTGTCTGGAGCGGTGGGTGGGTGGCTCTTGGGGCGCGCGTGCGCCGGGGGCCGGGGTCTCCGGGGGCGGCGTTCGGGACTGCATGATTTAGGCGCTCTGCGGGGGCCTGGGAGGAGTGGCCCGGGTGCTGCCCACAAATCACGCTTTACGTCCCGAACACCACCCCCTCCGACCCCGGCCCCCTCCCGGCGTCGGAGATCCTGACCCCGTTGGAGATCCAGACCCCGTCGGAAGTCCTGACCCCGTTGGGCTCGCTGGCCCCGCTAACCCTGCTGAGCTGGTTGGGCTGGGCTGAGTGGGTTGGGTGGGTGGGCTGGGACGGTCTGGTCAGGTTGTGTGCAGGGACTGGAGGAGTGCGGCCAGGAGTTCGCGGTCTCTGGGCTGGGTCAGGCGGGTGGCTGCGGCCGTGGGGGAGAGCCACAGGATGTGGTCCACCTCGTCGTTCGGGACAAAGGTGCCTGTTGTGGCCTCTGCTGCCCAGTAGTCGACCCGCTTGGGCTGACCGTTCGCGACGTAGTGGGTGGTGGGGAGGCGGGCGCCCGGAGCGGCCTCGTGGCCTGTTTCTTCCCGGACCTCGCGCAGGGCGCATTGGAGTGCGTCCTCGTTGCGCTTGAGTTTGCCCTTCGGGTGCGACCAGTCGTCGTATTTGGGTCGATGTACCAGGCAGATCTCCAGGCCCGTGGTGGAAGAGCGGCGCCACAGCACGCAGCCCGCTGCCAGGACGGTGGGGTCGTGGGTGGGGTGCGTGATGGTCATGGCCGTGCCCAGACCTGCTGGAACGTGAAGCGGGCCGCCTCCACCTGGTGGCGCTGGTCCGCGTGCAGCACGCCCAGGGCGTACGCCGTCGCCGGGGCGATGCGCGGGGTGCGGGCCGCCGACGCGGCTGCGGCAGCGGCCTCCGCCGCGGCCCGGTGGCGGTTGAGGGAGTGGGCCGCCGTGAGGGTGTCGGCGGTGGGGGTCCGGGTCACCTCCTGCGCGTAGCGGTGCAGGCGCAGGAGGAGGCGGACCTGGTGCCAGGGGGCGTCCTGTGCCTCGACGGTGGGTGTGGCGGCCAGGCCGTGGATCAGCGCCTCCGCGTTGTACGGGTGCGCCGCGCGGTTCAGCGGGAGTGTGGCCACCGCGTCGGTCAGGCGCTGCCGTGCCTCGGCGGCGAGCGGGAGCAGGACCTCGTCGGCGGTCGCGGCGGCGGCCGGGCCCAGCGGGGCGTCGGACGCCAGCAGTGCCACCGCGTCGGCGACCGCGTGGAAGCGCGAGGAACCCAGAGCCTGGAGTGCGGCGGAGTGCGCGCGTGTCCTGGCCAGGGTCAGCTGGCGGTCGAGCAGGGCGCCGGCTCGTGCGGCCCCGACGGTCAGGGCTCCGGTGGGGTGGGCGGTGCCTCGGGCGGCCGGTACCGGGGTCGTACCGGAGAGGCGGTTCAGGGCGTCGAGCAGCCGGGCCTGGCGGGCCGCGCAGGAGTGCTCGCGGGCCAGGGTGCCCGACAGCCAGGCCAGCTCCGCGCGCAGCGGATCGGCCCAGTGGGTGTCGGTCAGCGGCCGGAACGTGTGCAGTGTCCCGCTGATCCGCCGTGCCGAGCGCCGCAGCGCACCGGCCGCTTCGAGGGCTGCCTCCCCCTGCGGGTCCTGGCCGCTCTCGCGGTGCAGGCGCAGGCTGCGCAGGAAGTCGGCGGCCCGTTCGTGCAGATAGGGGGAGAGGACCTCACCGGCGGGCCGGTGACCGTTGAACGGGTGGGCCGGGGCCCCGTTCCTGGATGCGGTGTCATGGTGTTGCACGCCGGCGCCTCCGGGCGTCTATGAGCATCTCCTGTACGTGCTGCAGCGGCTGGCCGTCCGCGTCCGTCGCGTGCCGCGTCCAGTTGCCGTCGGCACTGAGGTGCCATGAGGACGTGGCGTCGGACATGCCGGTTTCGAGGAACCGGGTCAGGGCCGCGCGGTGGGCCGGGTCGGTGACCCGGACCAGTGCCTCGATGCGGCGGTCGAGGTTGCGGTGCATCATGTCGGCGCTGCCGAACCACACTTCGGGCTCGCCGCCGTTTCCGAAGGAGAAGATCCGCGAGTGTTCGAGGAAGCGGCCGAGTATCGAGCGGACCCGGATGTTCTCCGAGAGGCCGGTGACCCCGGGCCGTATCGCACAGATGCCGCGTACCCAGATATCGATCGGCACGCCTGCCCTGGCCGCCCGGTAGCAGGCGTCGATGATGGCCTCGTCGACCATCGAGTTGACCTTGATGCGTACGTACGCGGGGTGGCCCGCCCGGTGGTGCGCCACTTCCTTGTTGATGCGGGCGACCAGGCCGTCCCGCAGCGACTTGGGGGCGACCAGCAGGCGGCGGTACGTCTCGCGGCGCGAGTAGCCGGAGAGCCGGTTGAAGAGGTCGGAGAGGTCGGCGCCGACCTGCGGGTCGGCGGTGAGCAGGCCGAGGTCCTCGTAGAGGCGGGCCGTCTTGGGGTGGTAGTTGCCGGTGCCGACGTGGGAGTAGCGGCGGAGGGTCTCGCCCTCCTGACGGACCACCAGGGACAGCTTGCAGTGGGTCTTCAGGCCGACCAGGCCGTAGACGACATGGCAGCCGGACTCCTCCAGCTTGCGCGCCCACTTGATGTTCGCCTGCTCGTCGAAGCGGGCCTTGATCTCGACCAGGACGAGGACCTGCTTGCCCGACTCGGCCGCGTCGATCAGCGCGTCGACTATCGGGGAGTCGCCCGATGTCCGGTACAGCGTCTGCTTGATCGCCAGGACGTCCGGGTCGCCCGCGGCCTGCTCCAGGAAGGCCTGGACGGAGGTGGAGAAGGAGTCGTAGGGGTGGTGGAGGAGTACGTCGCGTTCGCGCAGCGCCGCGAAGATGTCGGGCGCCGACGCCGATTCGACCTCTGCCAGGTCACGGTGGGTGCCCGCGATGAACTTCGGGAACTTCAGCTCGGGGCGGTCGAGCGCGGCTATGCCGAACAGTCCGGTCAGGTCGAGGGGGCCGGGCAGCGGGTACACCTCGGCTTCGGACATCTTCAGCTCGCGGACCAGCAGATCCAGGACGTACGGATCGATGGACTCCTCGACCTCCAGGCGCACCGGCGGCCCGAAGCGGCGCCGCATCAGCTCCTTCTCCAGCGCCTGGAGGAGGTTCTCGGTGTCGTCCTCCTCGACTTCGAGGTCCTCGTTGCGCGTCACCCGGAACATGTGGTGCGCGAGGACTTCCATGCCGGGGAAGAGCTCTTCGAGATGCGCCGCTATGACGTCCTCAAGGGGCACGTAACGCTGCGGGGAGGCCTCCAGGAAGCGGGACAGCAGCGGCGGGACTTTGACGCGGGCGAAGTGGCGGTGGCCGCTGACCGGGTTGCGCACGACCACCGCGAGGTTCAGGGACAGCCCCGAGATGTACGGGAACGGGTGCGCCGGGTCGACCGCGAGGGGGGTCAGCACCGGGAAGATCTGCTGCCGGAAGAGCGTGAAGAGGCGGGCCTGCTCCTTCTCGGTCAGCTCGGGCCAGCGGATGAGGTGGATGCTCGCGTCGGCGAGGGCCGGGGCGATGTCCTGCTGGTAGCAGGCGGCGTGCCGGGCCATGAGCTCACGGGAGCGGGTCCAGATCAGCTCCAGAACCTCGCGGGGCTGCAGGCCGGACGCGGAGCGGGTCGCTACGCCGGTCGCGATGCGGCGCTTCAGGCCGGCCACCCGGACCATGAAGAACTCGTCGAGGTTCGAGGCGAAAATGGCGAGGTATTTGGCCCGTTCGAGGAGGGGCGTGCCGGGGTCCTCGGCCAGTTCGAGCACCCGCTCGTTGAACGCCAGCCAGCTGCGCTCGCGGTCGAGGAAACGCCCCTGGGGCAGCTCCTCGTCGCCCTCGGCATCCTCCACGTACGTATCCAGGTCGGCATCGATGTCAGGATCCAGCGGCACCGGCGACCCGGCCACGGTGTGCGGGCGGTGCGCGGCGATGGAACCGACGGACGGCTGAGCATGCTGGACGGGGACATCGGCGCTCGGCTGCTGGCTCATGGCCCCATTCTTCCGCTTCCAGGTGCCGACAGGCGCGCCGAAGGGGACGGATACGCGGGGCGCTCTCCCGTTGGGGGCGGGTGGCTCGGCGGGCTGCATTCCGTGAGGGTCGCAAGCGCGTCTGAATGGCCGGTAACGGGGACATGACGTCCGGGCGCGGGTGGGGGTGCGTGGGTGGATAGGCGCGGGGCGTGTGCGGGGGCCGCTGCGCGGGCTGTTCCCCTACCCGAACCCGCCCCTTCCCGAACCGGGGGCCAAGCCCCGGACCCCCGGGACGCCATTCGGGCGTGGGTCCGGGGGCGGAGCCCCAGTTGTGGGGGTAGGGGAAAGCGCCGCAGGCGGCCCCTTCCTCAGGAGCTCAGGCGTGGCGGCTGCGCAGCACCCGGAACGCCGCTGCTACCGCCAGCGCCGCGAGCGCCAGCACGATGCCGGTCTCCACCAGCTGGAGGGGCCAGAAGTGCGACTCCGGGTGGTAGTCGCGGTACCAGGCCGTGATGTCGTGGTCCGTCATGCATTGCCCCAGCTCGCCGGCCCGGCTCCAGCACGCGTCCTCGGGGATGCGCGTGCCCGTACCGGTGAGCATGCCCTGTTCGACCGGATATACGGAGTCGGGGGTGGCGGGGGGCATCGGGGCGGTGACCGTCTCGACCGGCCACAGCCGCCCCCGCTGCGAGCTGACCGCGAGCACCAGAGCACCGGCCGTCAGCGCGGCGGCCGACATCGCGGGCACGGTACGGCGCACGGCCACCCCGATGAGGGCGCCCAGCGCCAGCCCCAGCAGCGTGTAGGCGACGGGCACGGTGCCCGTCGCACCGAAGACGATCCGCTCGTACCACTGGGCGGGGTACATGTCATCGGTCGGCGTCGACCGGGCCCAGGAGTGGGCGGCCGACAGCAGCGAGACGCCTGCGACGGACAGGACCGTGGGCACTGCCAGCTTGGCCGCGAACCAGCGTGCGGGGGAGACGGACTGGGTCCAGGCCAGTTTGTACGTACCGCTCTCCAGCTCGCGGGCAATCATCGGGCCCGCGACGTACGCGCCGACCAGGCCAGGCAGGGCGATCATTGCCAGACCCAGGTAGTCGAGCAGTTGAGTAAAGGCCATCGAGTTGTCGAGGTGGCTGCGAACATCGTCAGAGCACTCGCTGGTGGTCATCGAGACCGAGCAGCCGCTCGCCGCGAAGGTTTCCGCGAGGCCGCTCGCCCAACCCTGGTAGCCGATCAGCGCACCGATGCCGGCGAGGGTCAGGGCCGCGAACAGCATGAGCACGCGGCTGTGCTGACGGACCGTCACCCAGTACGGGCCGCGCAGTGCGGTCCGGGCTGCCGTGTTGCTCATGTACTCGCTCCGTATCTGCGGCGCAGCAGCCAGAACGCCGTGGCCACGGCCGCCGCCGTGAGGGCCAGCAGGATGCCGGTCTCGACCAGTTGCATCGGCCAGGCGTGTGACGCGGGGTGCGTGTCCGCGTAATAGGTGACGGCGCCCCGATCCACCATGCACGCCTCCGGGTTCGAGCCCCTGGCGAAGCAGGTGTCCCAGTCGAGCCGCTGGCCGCTGGCTGTGAGCCCACCCATGTCGAGGATCTGCGGGTGGGAGGACGCCGCAGGCAGGGGCACGGGGTTACCGGTGACCGTCTCGACCGGCCACAGGTGGTTGCGCAGAAGGCCGTAGACCGTTGAGTGGACGGCGCCCGTCGCGACCGCCGCCGCACCCATTGCCGGGACCGTACGGCGCACCAGCAGGCCGGTCAGCGTGCCGATTCCCACGCCCAGCACCGCATAGGCGACCGGGATCGGTCCCATCGTCTCGTACGGACTGCCGTACCAGGCCGGGCCGTTGCCCTCAGTGCCCGCCCAGGTGAGCCGGTACGTGGTGACCAGGACGGCCGACGAGGCCACCGCGATCGCCGTGGCCAGGGCGACCCTGACCGCGAGCCAGCGGGTGGCGGTCACCGACTGGGTGAGCAGCATTTTGTACGTGCCGCTCTCCAGCTCGCGCGCGACCATCGGCCCGGCCACGAAGGCCCCGATGAGCAGCGGGAACACCACCGACACGGTGGTGCTGTGCAGCAGGAATGCCGAGAGGCCGCCGCGCGCCATCCCGCTCGGCGTGGTGTCCCCGATCGCGATCCAGCCCTGGAGGAACGCGGACGTGCCTGCCACCGCGATCAGCAGCGCGAACACCATCCACAGTGGGGCGCGGTGCTGGCGTACGACGACCCACTGTGGGCCGCGCAGGAGAGTGTGCGCGCTCATACGGTGGCCTCCGTGAGGGGGAGTGAGAGTGAGTCCGCGCTCGGGGTCAGCAGCGGTGGCGCTCCGGGGGAGCGGAGGTGGGCCAGCAGGAGCTCCTCCAGGGTGGGCTCCAGGGTCTGCCAGGTGTCGCCCACCGGGCCGTCCTGCCTTACCAGCGCGGTGAGTTGGCGGCCTGTCGTGCGGGACTCGACCACCGTGTGCGGGGCGAGGTCGCCGACCGGGCCCGTCAGCAGGGTGTGAGCGGAGATGAGGTCTTCGGTCTCGCCTCCCAGGCGGACCCGGCCGCCGTCGACCAGTAGCAAGTAGTCGCAGGAATGCTCCAGTTCGCCCAGGACATGCGAGGACATCAGGACGGTCGTGCCGTGCTCGGCCGCGTCCGCCATCAGCAGGCCCATCAGTTGGTGCCGGGAGAGAGGGTCGAGGTCGGCCATCGGTTCGTCGAGGAGGAGCAGTTCGGGCCGTTTGCCGAAGGCCAGGGCGAGTGCCAGGCGGCTGCGTTGGCCGCCGGAAAGGTTGCGCACGCGCGCGTGGGGGTCGAGGTTGCCCTCCTCGACGATGCGGTTCGCGAGCTCGTCCTGCCAGCGTGCGGGGTTCAGCTCACGCCCCATCCGCAGGGTGTCCGCGACGCTCAACTGCGGGATCAGCGGCTTCTCCTGGGCGACGAAGGCGATCCGCTCACGCGCCGAGGCCGGGTTGGTGCCCAGGACGCGGATGGTGCCCTCGGTGGGGCGGAGCAGTCCCGCCGCGTGGGCGAGCAGCGTCGTCTTGCCGGCGCCGTTGGGCCCGACGAGCGCGCAGACGCGCCCGACGGGCAGCCGGAAGGAACACTCCCGCAGCGCCCACTTCGCCCGTCGCCGCCCGTAACGGCGGCCCAGTCCCACCGCCTCGATGGCCGTGTCGGTCATGTCCGGTCCCCCTTGAAGCTTTCGTCGATCACGGAAGTGCACAGCGCGGTGACGTCGTCCTTCTCCAGTCCGGCCGTACGGGCCCGGGCCGCCCACGCGACCAGCTCGGCCCGCAACGCGGAGTCCTCGGGCGCCCGGGTGCCGAGGGTGCGCCGGACGAAGGTGCCCATCCCGCGCCGCGCTTCGACCAGGCCTTCGCGCTCCAGCTCGCGGTAGGCCTTGAGCACGGTGTTCGGGTTGATCGCGGTGGCCTCGACGACCTCACGGGCGGTGGGCAGCTGATCACCGGGCTCCAGCAGGCCGAGCCTGAGGGCGTGCTTGGTCTGCTGCACGATCTGGAGGTAGGTGGCGACGCCGGTGCGCCGGTCGATACGGAACTCGACCACGTTGCTTGCACACCCCTTTCACTAGTTAAGTAGTGGAAGAGTGATGCAAGAGAGGGGGCGGTGTCAACCGACTCCGCCCCCAGGGGTGTTGCCGTACGTGGTGCCGTCCTATGACTCCGTGCGGTACATCAGGTCCAGCCCGTGCGTGGTGAAGCCCAGCCGCTCGTACACCGTGACCGCCGCCGTGTTGTCCGCGTCGACGTACAGCATCGCGGTCGGCAGCCCGGCCGCCGCGAGGTGCCGCAGGCCGGTCGCGGTGAGTGCCTTGCCGAGGCCGCCGCCCTGGGCGTCCGGGCGGATCCCGACGACGTACACCTCGCCGAGCTGCTCATCGGCGTGCACCTTCGTCCAGTGGAAGCCGATCAGCTCGCCGGCGCGCTCGGCCAGGAAGAAGCCCTCGGGGTCGAACCACGACTCCGCCTTGCGGTCGTCCAGGTCGCGCTGCGTCAGTGAACCCTGCTCGGGGTGGTGCGCGAACGCCGCCGCGTTCACGGCGAGCCAGGCCGTGTCGTCCTGGCCGGGCACGAAGGTGCGGATGCTCACGTCATCGGGGAGGACGGGCTCGGGGATGTCCAGCGGGCGCAAGGGGCGGCGCAGCTGGCGCAGTTCACGGAAGAGGGTCAGGCCCAGCACCTGCGCCAAGTGCCGCGCGGCGGACTTCCCGCCGTGCGCCCACACCCGCAGCCGCTTCCCCGACGCTTCGAGCACGGCCGACCCGAGCGTCCGCCCGTGCCCCTGCCCGCGATGCGAGGGACGTACGACCAGCTCGGCGGCCGGGGCCTCGACGGGGTCGGTGTCCTCCAGCTGCGCGTAACCGAGCAGCTCTCCCTCGCCCAGCGACAACAGGAAGTGCCTGATGCCCGCACGGTGCCCGCCCCGGAGCTGAAGCCGGCCCTGCTCGGACACAGCGTGTACGCCGTCCTCGCGGGCGGCCTCGGCAAGCAGGCCGAGCACCTGCTGAGCCTGCTCGTCGGTGAGCACGTCGAGGGTCTGGATCTGGCGGCCGGGGGCGGTGGGTGCGGGGTCAGTCGTCATGGGTACGAGCGTACGGCGGCAATTGTGCAGCAAGCTGTTGGCCAAATTGTTCGAGCTGCGTTCGAACCGTTATTGGTCGTCGTCCTGAGTGCGGTGGAGAACCCTGTCCGCGAGGCGGGAGAGGTCGTCGGCACTGGGGAGCTGTGACCTCACCGGCTCGGGCAGCGCCTCGTAGGTGCCGACGGCCATGGGGTGGCGCTGGCTGCGGAGGGAGTACTCCACGACTGGCTGCTTCTTGCTCTCCGCGATCAGGATCCCGATGGTGGGGCCGTCGACGGCCTTGTCGCGGACCAGGTCGTCCACGACTTCGACGTAGAAACCGAGCTGGCCGAAGTGCTGGGGTGCGGCTCTTTGTGTCTTCAGTTCGACGACGACGTAGCAGTGCAGCTTGCAGTGGTAGAAAAGCAGGTCGATACGGAATTCCTCATCACCGACCTGGACCGGGTACTGGCGGCCGACGAAGGCGAACCCCATGCCGAGCTCGGTGAGGAAGGGGATCAGGTTGGCGACGAGTGCGTCTTCGAGGTCCCGTTCGGCGGGTTGGCCGGTCAGCTGAGTGAAGTCGAGCCGGTACGGGTCCTTGATGATCTCCTTGGCGGCTTCGGACTGCTCGGGGATGACTGCGTCGAAGTTGTTGGCGGCGGCACCGTGCGAGAGGTGCAGGACACGGTGGACCGCTGATTCCAGTTCGACGCGGGACCAGCCGTTGCGGACCGCGTGCTGGGCGTAGAAGTCCAGCTCAGGGCGAGTCTTGCACCTGCTCATGAGGATGACGATGTGGCCCCAGGGCAATTGGCCAACAGCTTGCTGGCCAATTGGGTCCGCCCATGTTCGCGCGAACTGCTGCATGTACTTGAGGTTGCTCCGGCTGAAGCCGCGCTGGTTCGGGAATTCGGTGCGCAGCTCGGTCGAGATGCGGTCGATGACCTTGCTGCCCCATTTCTCGCTGCGCTGTCGCGCCAGGATCGTCCGCCCGATCTCCCAGTACATCTGGAGCATCTCGGTGTTGACCTTGAGCTGAGCGCGCATGTGCGCGCCGCGCACGATCGACTTGAGGTCATCGACCATCTGGTAGAAGCCCGGCGGCAGTTCGGATGTCTGAGCGGGCACGACAGGCTTGGCTGTGAGTTCACTGTCCATGGGTACAGGCTTGCGGCACTCACGCGTGCGGTGACGTTCCTGCGCGCATATGTCCGCCATACGGGTGATCCACGCCGAATGCCCCGTTGACGAACTGATGGCAACAAGGTCGTAACCCAGTACCCCCTGTCGCTCTACGCGCGTTGACTTTAAGCTGCCGCTCGCAGCGCCCATCACTTCACGCCAAGTTCACGCCCACCTCTCCACGCTGAACTCACAAGGGGACAGATGTCAGCGAACCCCCGTTCCACCTGTACGCAGCGCACCCCGCGCACCAGTCGCGCGACCCGGCGGATCCTCGCGTCCGCCGCCGGTCTCGCCACCGTCGGTGCGCTCGTCGCCGCGATGCCGGCCGGCGCTCAGGACGGCGGCCGGCAGCACAAGCCGTCGCGGACCGTCGATGTGCAGCTGCTGTCCTTCAATGACCTGCACGGGAACCTGGAGCCCCCGGCGGGCTCGGCCGGCACGGTCAACGAGACGCAGCCCGACGGGACGACGAAGGCGATCCCGGCCGGTGGCGTGGAGTACCTGGCGACCTCGCTGCGCGACGCGCGCGACGGCAACCGGTACTCCGTCACCGCCGCCGCCGGAGACATGGTCGGCGGCAGCCCCCTCCTGTCCGGGCTGTTCCACGACGAGCCGACCATCGAGGCGCTGAACAAGCTCGACCTCGACGTGTCCGCCGTCGGCAACCATGAGTTCGACGAGGGCTCCGCCGAGCTGGCCCGTCTGCAGAACGGCGGCTGCCACCCGGTCGAGGGCTGCTTCGAGAAGGGCAAGAAATTCAAGGGCGCGGACTTCCCGTACCTCGCCGCGAACGTCACCCGTGAGAAGACCGGCAAGCCGATCCTCAAGCCGTACACGGTGTGGAAGAAGAACGGCGTCAAGATCGGCTTCATCGGGGTGACCCTCGAAGGCACCCCGGACATCGTCACGGCCAACGGCGTCAAGGGCCTGAAGTTCCACGACGAGATCGAGACCGTCAACAAGTACGCCAAGGAACTCGACCGCCAGGGCGTCAAGTCGATCGTCGCGCTGATCCACGAGGGCGGCTCGCCGGCCAGCAGCTCGTACAACTACGACTGCGACTCCCCGGGCGCCGGCGACGGCATCTCAGGACCGATCACCGACATCGCCAAGGGCATCACGCCCAAGGTCGACGCGCTGGTCACCGGCCACACCCACCAGGCGTACGTGTGCACCATCCCCGACCCGTCGGGCAAGCCGCGCATGGTCACCTCGGCGTCCTCGTTCGGCAAGGTCTACACCGACACCACGCTGACGTACGACCGCAGGACCAAGGACATCGTCCGTACGTCGGTGAAGTCGTCGAAGTCCGCGAAGTCCGTGAACCACATCGTCAGCCGTGACCAGGCCAAGGCCGCGGACATGACCTCGCTCATCGGCCGCTGGAACGTCCTTGCCGCGCCCGTCGCCAACAGGCCGCAGGGCTTCATCTCCGCCGACATCAACGGCCGCGGCTCCACGGCCCCCGAGAAGCCGCTCGGCGACCTGATCGCCGACGCGCAGCTGGAGGGCCTGGCCCCGGCCGACAAGGGCGGGGCGCAGCTCGCCTTCATGAACCCGGGCGGGATCCGCTCCGACCTGGTCTTCAAGGCGAGCGGCAGTGAGGGCGACGGGGTGGTGACATACGGCGAGGCGTTCACCGTGCAGCCGTTCACCAACATGATGAACGTCGTCGACCTGACCGGCGCCCAGCTGATCACCGCGCTCCAGCAGCAGGTCAGCGGCGGCAACGACGCCTCCCCGAAGGTGCTCCAGGTGTCCAAGGGCTTCACGTACACCCTGGACATGACCAAGCAAGGGGCGGCCCGTATCGACGTCGCTTCGGTGAAGCTGAACGGCGTCGCGCTCGACCCGGCGAAGACCTACCGCGTCGCGATGAACGAGTTCCTCGCGGGTGGCGGCGACGGCTTCGCGGTCTTCAAGGAGCACAAGAACAAGCTGGTCGGCGCCTCCGATCTGGATCTCTTCAATGCCTACCTGGCGGCGAATTCCAGCGCGGCCAAGCCGATCGCACCGCCGGCCGCCGACCGGATCACGGTCGTGAAGTAGAAGTAGTAGTAGAAGTGGGGCGGTATCCGGTCGGTCGGGTACCGCCCCGCCCGCGTCACACCACGTCGGCCGGTGGCGGCGTGGGCGCCCCGGGGAGTCTGATCAGGGCTTCCGTGCCGCCGTCCCCGTCCCGTGGGCGCCGCAGCTCGATCGTGCCGCCCGCGTGCTGGACCGTACGGGCCACGATCGACAGGCCGAGGCCCGAGCCGGGCAGGGCGCGGGCGGACGGGGAGCGCCAGAAGCGGTCGAAGACGAGCGGGAGTTCATCGGCGGGGACGCCCGGCCCGTGGTCGCGGACCGTCAGCTCGCCCCGGCGCAGCGCGACCTCGACGGCGCCGCTCGGCGGGCTGAACTTCACCGCGTTGTCCAGGACATTGACCAGCGCCCGCTCCAGCGTGGCGGGCTCCGCGCGTACGTACCAGGGCGCGAGGTTCGCGGTGATCGTCAGCTCGGGGCCGCGCAGCCTCGCCCGCTCCAGGGCCGCCGCCGCGATCTCGTGCAGTGCGACGACCCGCGGCGGGCTGCCGTGTATGGCCGTGTCCGGCCTTGCCAGCTCCTGCAAGTCGCCGATGAGTGAGGCCAGTTCGGTCATCTGCGCCTTGACCGATGCCATCAGCGCGGCCCGGTCGGTGGGCGGAATGGCCCGGCCCGTCTCGTCGCTGCGGGCCAGCAGTTCCACATTCGTACGCAGCGAGGTCAGCGGAGTGCGCAGCTCGTGCCCCGCGTCGGCGATCAGCTGCGCCTGGCGGTCGCGGGAGCTGGCCAGGGCGCTGGTCATCGCGTTGAAGGACAGGGAAAGGCGGGCGATCTCGTCCTCGCCCTCGACCGGGATGCGTACGGTCAGGTCCTCCGTGCGCGCCACATGCTCGACCGCGTCGGTGAGCCGGTCCACGGGCCTCAGCCCGGTCCTCGCCACCCACAGCCCCGCCGCGCCCGCGCCGAGCACGCCGAGGCCGGCGACGGCGAGCAGGACGAGCGCGAGCTGGTTCAGCGCGCCGTCGACCTCCGCGAGGGGGCGGGAGAACGACACGGTGAGCCCGGTGCCGCTGTCCTGGTGGGTGAAGACGCGGACCGCCTCGCCGGTGTCGGTGACCCCGTCGTGCCAGGCCTGGTCGGCGAGGTGGCGGGCGACATGGGTGTCGGACTCCTGGACCTTGACCGGCGTCGACCCCGGGCCGACGCAGCGGCCGCCGTCCAGGCGCACCAGTTGGACGTACGTCGTGCTGGGCGGGGCGTCCTTGCTGGGCGCCGGGCCCGACTCCTGGCAGTTGGACGCGGCCAGCTCCAGGTAGCCGCGCGATACGGACAGGCTCTCCAGGGAGGAGTCGAGCTGGGAGCGCAGCTGGCTCTCGGTGAGCAGCCAGCAGGCCACCGCGGCCAGGGCGACCGCGACGGTCACGGCGGTGGTGACGAGCAGCGCGAGGCGGGAGCGCAGCGGCAGCGAGGCGAGGCGGCGCAGTGGGCCGCGCCTGCCGGGCTCCGGGGCGGGCTCGGTCGTGTTGTCCGGGTCGCCGGGGTCGTCCGTGCGGCCCGGGTCGTCGTGCGGGACGTGCGTGGTGCTCACTCCGTACCGCCGCCCGTGCGCAGCGCGTACCCCACTCCCCGCACCGTGTGCACGAGGCGTGGCTCGCCGGCCGCCTCCGACTTGCGGCGCAGGTACATCACGTACACATCAAGGGAATTCGAGCTCGGCTCGAAGTCGAAACCCCACACCGCCTTGAGGATCTGCTCGCGCGTCAGGACCTGGCGAGGGTGTGCGAGGAACATCTCCAGGAGCGTGAACTCGGTGCGGGTCAGCTCCACTTGGCGGCTGCCGCGCGTCACCTCGCGGGTCGCGAGGTCCATCCGCAGGTCGGCGAAGGACAGCACGTGGCCGGGCTGGTCATCGCCGCCCGCGCCGTGGGTCGCCGCGTACGAACTGCGCCGCAGCAGGGCTCTGATCCGGGCGAACAGCTCGTCCAGCTCGAACGGCTTCACCAGGTAGTCGTCGGCGCCCGCGTCGAGCCCGGTCACGCGGTCGCCGACCGTGTCGCGGGCGGTCAGCATCAGGATGGGGATGGTGTCGCCGGAGGAGCGGATGCGGCGGGCTGCGGTCAGGCCGTCCATTCGGGGCATCTGGATGTCCAGGACGATCAGATCGGGCTCGTACGCGGCGGTCTTGGCGAGCGCGTCGACGCCGTCGACCGCGACTTCCGTGCTGTAGCCCTCGAAGGCGAGGCTGCGCTGGAGCGCCTCGCGCACGGCGGGTTCGTCGTCGACGATCAGGATGCGCTCGGCGGGGCTGGTCATCGGGGGTCCTCGGCGGTGGGTGGGAGTGCGGGTGGGGGTGCTTGCGGGGTGCACTCAGCGTCGCACGGGGTTGGGCGGGGGCGCCTGCGGCGGGCTTGTTCCCCACCCCGCCCCTTCCCGAACTGGGGGCGAGCCCCCGGACGCCCAGACCCCCGGACGCCCAGACCCCCGGACGCCCAGACCCCCGGACGCCCAGACGCCCTGCGGGCGTGTCCTCAATCGCCGGACGGGCTGGGTTTTCAGGCCGCCCGCAGCTTCGCCAGGTCCGCCTTGACCGTGTCCACCGGGATGGCGAAACCGAGGCCGACGCTGCCCGAGGTGGAGCCCGTGGCCCCGCTCGGGGCGTACATCGCGGAGTTGATGCCGATGATCTCGCCGTTCATGTTGATGAGCGCGCCGCCGGAGTTGCCGGGGTTGAGGGACGCGTCCGTCTGGATCGCCTTGTACGTCGTCTTCGACGACCCCGTGTCCCCGTTGAACTGCTTCCCGCCGAACTCGAACGGCCACTGGCCGCTCCCGTCGCCCTGGCCCTGCTGATCCGGCTGGCCCTGACTCTCGCCCTCGTCCTTCGCCACCGTGACGTCACGGTCGAGCGCGGAGACGATTCCGCTGGTCACGGTCCCGGTCAGGCCCTCGGGCGAGCCGATCGCCACCACCTCGTCGCCGACCTTCACCTGGTCGGAGCTGCCGAGGGACGCCGTCTTGAGGCCGCTCGCGCCTTCGAGCTTGATGAGCGCGAGGTCCTTGTCCGCGTCGGTGCCGACGACCTTCGCCGTGTACGTCTTGCCGTCGCTCAGCTTGACCTTGATGGACGAGGCGCCCGCGACGACGTGGTTGTTGGTGATGATCTCGCCGTCGGCGGTGATGATCACGCCGGAGCCGGTGGAGTCTCCCGCCGAGGACGTCGCGCTGATCTCGACGATGCTCGGGCTCACGGCCTGTGCGACCCCGGCGACCGTGCCCTTGCTGCTCTGCGCGACGTTGGTGCCGGTGACGCCGGTGACGCCGGTGACGCCGGTGACGCCGGTGACGCCGGTGCCGACGCCCTGGTCGCCCTTCGCCAGGTTCTGGACGAGCGCGCCCGTTCCACCGCCTATCGCGGCGGCGGCGAGGGCGACCGCGGCCAGCAGCGCCACGGGCCGCTTGGCCCGCCTGCGGTGGGGAGGGGGTGGGGGCCAGGCAGCCGCCGCCGCACCCGCACCCGCGGCCACCGGCTGCGCGGGTTCGTGGGCGGGCGGCGGCGGATACGCGGCCGAGTACGCCTGCGCGTCCCGCTCCGCATCGTCCCTGGCCCGCTGCCAGGCCTCGTCCGGGTAGGGCTGCTGGTGCTCGGGCTCCGGGTTCTCGCCGCTGCGGCGGTGGCTGTCGGTCATGTCTCAGAGCTTGGCCACCGCGTATGAGAACCGCCTGAGGAGGTGGTGAGAAGCCGCGCAGAAGTGCGTATGCCGGACATAAAGTATGCCGGACATAAGGGGGGTGCGACAGGTGCGTTACGCGCCGTGGCACCCGCAGGACCGGCGTACCACCAGCGCCGACGGGAACTGCTTCAGGCGCTCGCGCCGCGACCCCGCCACCCGCAGCGCGTCGTCGAGGACCAGGTCCACCGCCGCCCGCGCCATCGCCGGACGGTCGGAGAAGACCGTCGTCAGCGGCGGGTCGGTCAGCGCCGCCTCCTTGACGTCGTCGAAGCCGGCCACGGCCAGCTCGCCCGGTACGTCGATGCGCAGCTCGCGCGCCGCCCGCAGCACACCGATCGCCTGGTCGTCCGTGGCGCAGAAGATCGCCGGGGGGCGGTCGGGGCCCGCGAGCAGCCCGAGGGCCACCTGGTACGCGTCGTAGCGGTTGTACGGGGCCTGGAAGAGGCGGCCCTCGGTGGAGCGCCCGGATTCCTGCATCGCGCGGCGCCAGCCCTCGACATGGTCGGCCACCGGGTCGCCGACCGCCGGGGTGGACTCCACGCCGCCGAGGCACGCCACGTACGCGTACCCATGTTCCAGCAGGTGGCGGGTGGCGAGCTGGGCGCCGCCGACGTCGTCCGTCACCACTGCCACATCGTCGATCGCCTCGGGCCGCTCGTGCAGCAGCACCACCCGCGCGTCCCAGGCCTCGATCTCGGCGGCGGCGTGCTCACTCGGGCCCTGGCTGACCAGGATCAGCCCTGACACCCGCATACCGAGGAAGGCCCGCAGATAGTGGACCTCGCGCTCGTCGCGGTAGTCGGAGTTGCCGACGAGGACCATTTTCCCGCGCTCGGCGGCAGCCTGCTCGACGGCGTGCGCCATCTCGGCGAAGAAGGGCTGCCGGGCGTCGGGGACGATCATGCCTATGAGGTCCGTACGCCGCGACGCCATCGCCTGGGCCACCCGGTCCGGCCGGTACCCCAGCTCCTTGATGGCGACGAGCACCCGCTCGCGCGTGGCCGGGGCGACCGGCCGCGGTCCGTTGTTGATGACGTAACTGACGACCGCGGTCGACGTCCCCGCAAGTCGTGCCACATCGTCCCGCGTCACCTTGGCCACGCGCGGCAGTCTACGCGTGGTGACCCAGGGGGTGCCGTTTGGATCAGGCCGGGCTCCGGCCTGATCCAAACGACACCCCCTGCCGGCAGAGAAGCCCTGCGGCTACCGCTCGGCAGGCCGAGCGGCAGCCTGTGCGGCCGAGCCCACGGGCGCTTCGTCCCGGGGGTCCGCGTCCGCCGGCCGGGACGCCGGGGAAACCGGCGGAGCCACCTTCCCGCGGGTATCTCCACCACCCCGGTCGGCCTTCTCCGGTGTCACGAAGCGGTACCCGACATTGCGCACGGTGCCGATCAGCGCCTCGTGCTCGGGCCCGAGCTTCGCGCGCAGCCGCCGCACATGGACGTCGACCGTGCGGGTACCGCCGAAGTAGTCGTAACCCCAGACTTCCTGGAGCAGCTGGGCGCGGGTGAAGACCCGGCCCGGGTGCTGCGCCAGGTACTTGATCAGCTCGAACTCCTTGAAGGTCAGGTCCAGGACCCGCCCCTTGAGTTTCGCGCTGTACGTCGCCTCGTCGACCGAGAGGTCGCCGTTGCGGATCTCCATCGGGCTGTCGTCCGATGCGATCTGCCGGCGGCCCGTCGCGAGGCGCAGCCGCGCCTCGACCTCGGCGGGCCCGGCGGTATCCAGCAGTACGTCGTCGATGCCCCAGTCGGCGGTGACGGCCGCGAGGCCGCCCTCCGTGACGACGAGGATCAGCGGACAGCCGGGTCCGGTGGACCGCAGCAGCTGGCACAGCGACCTGACCTGCGGAAGGTCACGGCGGCCGTCGATCAGGATGATGTCGGCACCGGGGGTGTCGACGAGGGCCGGGCCCTCGGCGGGAGCCACCCGCACACTGTGCAGAAGCAGGCCGAGGGCGGGGAGCACCTCCGACGAGGGCTGAAGGGCATTGGTCAGGAGCAGCAGAGAACTCATCGTCCGCCACCTGCCTTGTTCGGACTGTCATGCACGGTTCGCTCGCCCATTACGTCGGTTCCTCCTCGGTCCCTGCGAGGACGTATACGGCACTGCTTCGTACGTGCGGACCCTTCGCGCCCTGAGGTCCGCCTGTCGTGTCGCGTCTGTCGCGGCTGTCGTGTCTTCCGTCGGCCATAACGGCCAGAAAGCACAAAAGGACCCGGGGGCAACATTGCCCAGGTCCTCTGTCCAGCAGAATAGCCCACCTGGCTTCCGGGCCAGAGGGTCAGTTCCGGAGATCAATTGTCTTCTTGGTCACGCGGCAGCCCCCCCACATACCCCCAAGAGCACCCATGTGTGCAGGTCGCAGCCATGATCGCGACCTGGTGCGGGGGGTGCGGGGGGCTCGCGCCACGGTTGCACGGGGGGCGCACGGAAGCGCGTACGAATGAGATCGCCGCCATGAGCGCCCCTCGGGCGTAGGGGCTCCGGGGCGGAGGCGTCATCATGGAGGCGGTAAATGGAGGCGGTAATTCGACGAAAGGAGCGCCGCCATGGCAGCGGTCACCATCCGCTACTGGGCCGCGGCCAAGGCCGCAGCCGGGACCGCGGAGGAGCCGTACGCGGCCGAGACGCTCGCCGAAGCGCTCGACGCGGTGCGCGAGCGGCACCCCGGGGAACTGACCCGCGTACTCCGGCGGAGTTCGTTCCTTATCGACGGAGACCCCGTCGGGACCCGCGGTCATGAGACCGTACGGCTGGCCGAGGGCGGCACGGTCGAGGTGCTCCCGCCGTTCGCAGGAGGATGACCCCCACACCATGAGCAACCAGCAGCCTTACCCGTACGAGGGGCAAGAGGGTCGCGAGGGGTACGACGGGCAGCAGGACCCGTCCTACGGCCGGCAGGAGCAGTCCTACGGGCAGCAGGTCCCGTACGCCCAGCAGCAGCCTCCGCAGCCTTCCTACGCGCAGGAGCCCTACACCCAGACCTGGGAGGGGCAGACCTGGGACACCCAGTACCAGCCGGTCCAGCCGCAGGCGCAGCAATACCAGCCACAGCAGGCCCAGCCGCAGCCGCACGCGCAGCAGCCGGACCCGTACCGGCAGCCGTACCAGCCGCAGGCGGCCGTACCCGTACCCGCTACGGCCGCCGCCGACACCGCGCATCTGCCGCCGCAGAACGGCGCGTACCCGCTGCTGCCCCAGACGCCCGGAGCGGCGGCCTACGAGCCGCCCCCGGCCCCCGCGCCGTACGAGCCCCCCGCCACCGGCGCCACGTTCAACTCACCCACCACCATGGGCAATGCGCGGGTCACCGACGCCCAGCGCGCCCGCGCCGAGGGCCGGTCGCCGGTGATAGCGCCGGGCATGCAGCCCGCCGCGCTGACCGCCGTCCTGGCTCTGCTGATGGCCGTCGCCGCCGGGCTCGGCTCGTATGCGCTGGTCGTGCCGCTGGTGCTGCTCCAGGTCGTCACCGCCGCGGGCTGGTTCCGGCTCAACGGCATGTGGCCCGCCCGGCAGGGCATCGCGCTCGCCTTCCTGGGCGGCGTCACCGCCGATATCGCGCTCCTTGCCGTCGACGCGGCGCACGCGCCCGCCGCGATCATCGGCACGCTCGGCGTTTGGGTGCTGCTCGTGCTCGTGCTCCAGCTGCGCAACCACGCGCCTGCCGACGAGCGGATGTACGGCCTGACGGCCACCGTCACCTCGGCCGCGCTCGCGGTCGTCGCGGCCGGGTACCTCGCCGCGGCCCCGGATGCCGTGACCATCGGCGGCGTCGCCGTCGCCGTCGCGGTGCTGGCCCGCGCGGTGCCGCTGGGGGCCGTTCCCTCGGTGATCGTTTCGCTGCTCGCCGCCGCGGGCGCCGGGATCGCGGCCGGCCAGTTGACGGACGTCGGCTCCAAGGGGGCGCTGCTCGGGCTCGCGGCCGGGGTCTGCGCGCTGATCGGCCTGCGGGTGGCCAGCTACGACTACCCGTCCCGGTTCGTCCACATGACGGCCGGAGTGGCCCTGCCGCTGGCCGCCGCGGCGCCTGCCGTCTATCTGATCGGCCGGGCCATCGTCTGATGGTGCGTCGATCACGGGCAGTAGGCTCGCGTCGTCAGGGGGCTTGACGACGTTGTGACTACTACTCGGGCGACACAGGTGGGGGACCCAGAGCAATGCGTGCACTGCGAATACTGCTGATCTTCGCTGTGGTCCTCGGCGGCATTTTTGTCGCCGTGGACCGCATCGCGGTCAACATGGCCGAGTCGGAAGTGGCCGACCGGGTCCAGAACCAGCAGGGGCTCGGCGGGGGAGCCGACGTCTCGATCAAGGGCTTTCTTTTTCTGACCCAGGTCGCGGCCAAGCAGCTCGACCAGGTCGACGTCACGCTCAAGGACGTCGAGGCGAGCGCGGCAGGCCGCAAGGTCACAGTCAGCGAGCTGGCGGCCGAACTGCACGACGTACAGCTGCAGGGCAGCCTCACCGGCTTCACCAGCGCGAAGGCGGCCCGTGCCACCGGCACCGCCACCATCTCGTACGCGGACCTGACCAAGGCCTCCGAGGAGGGCGTGCGCGTCTCCTACGGCGGCAACGGCAAGGTGAAGGTGACCGGCTCCATCGACATCCTCGGCCGTACCGTCACGCGCAGTGTCCTGTCCACCGTGAGCATGGTCGACGGCAACACGATCCGGGTACGGGCGGACAAGGTCCCGGCCGAGGGCATCCCCGGCCTGGAAGACATCATCCGCAAGCGGACCGACTTCGACCGGCAGATCGGCGGGCTGCCCGACGGGCTGAAGCTCGAAAAGATCGAGGCGCGCGAGGGGGGCGCGGAGATCTCCGTCACGGGGACGGACGTGGAGCTGGCAGGCTGATCGGCTCGCCCGGCCACCGGGCCGGATGGTGAGACTTGGGCGTCCGCCCCTCAGGAGAGGGGCGGACGTCGTGCGTCGCGGGGGTGGCTCCCCAGGCCTCAGCCGCACTCGCATCCCAGTATTCGGACGATCTCGTCTCAACATGCGACACGCCGGTGACATGTCGGACGTAACGTCCCTACGATCGGTCCCATGCAGGAGCGACAGGCGGACCTCACGAAGCGGCGGGCAGTGGACCTGTGCCGCGTTTCCGCCATGCTCTGTCGAACTCTCTGAGCGGGTTCTGTCACACCCGCCTCCGCCCGGCCCTTCCCGACTCGATCGCAGTCGAAGTCAGGGCCACCCCGTGCCGCCGAACGCCGGTACCGCCCGCGTATCCCGTATCCACAGCGGCCGGCACACCCCTCGCGCATAACCCCCGCATCCTGCCCCGGAGGAGAACAGCATGAGCCGCAGCGACGTCCTGGTAGACGCAGACTGGGTCGAGGCCCACATCGAGGACCCGAAGGTGGCCATCGTCGAGGTCGACGAAGACACCTCCGCGTACGAGAAGAACCACATCCGCAACGCCATCCGGATCGACTGGACCAAGGACCTCCAGGACCCGGTCCGCCGCGACTTCATCGACCAGGCCGGCTTCGAGAAGCTCCTGTCGGAGAAGGGCATCGGGAACGACACGACGGTCGTTCTCTACGGCGGCAACAACAACTGGTTCGCCTCGTACGCCTTCTGGTACTTCAAGCTCTACGGCCACAGCGACGTCCGTCTCCTCGACGGCGGCCGCAAGAAGTGGGAGCTCGACTCCCGCGACCTGGTGGACACCGTGCCCGAGCGCACCGCCACCTCGTACAAGGCCCAGCCCCAGGACAAGTCGATCCGCGCGTTCCGCGACGACGTGGCCGCGGCGATCGGCAACCAGAACCTGGTCGACGTGCGCTCGCCCGACGAGTTCAGCGGCAAGCTGCTCGCCCCGGCGCACCTGCCGCAGGAGCAGTCGCAGCGCCCCGGCCACGTGCCGAGCGCCCGCAACATCCCGTGGTCGAAGAACGCCAACGACGACGGCACCTTCAAGTCGGACGACGAGCTCAAGGCGCTCTACGAGGACGAGCAGGTCGATCTGGCGAAGGACACCATCGCGTACTGCCGCATCGGTGAGCGCTCGGCGCTCACCTGGTTCGTGCTGTACGAGCTGCTCGGTCAGAAGAACGTCAGGAACTACGACGGTTCGTGGACCGAGTACGGCTCTCTGGTGGGCGTGCCGATCGAGCTCGGCGCCAACAAGTAACCCAGGCCGCCGATTCAACCAATGGCTGCTCAACTGCTGCCTGCGATCAGACGACTTGAAGGACGGTTCAACATGTGTGGAGCACAGGCCGGTGGCCCCGACGCTTCGACGATCAAGCCCGGTGAGACGACGATCCAGGGCAATGTGACCCGCGACGGCGAGCCCGTCACCGGTTATGTGCGCCTGCTGGACGCGACCGGCGAGTTCACCGCGGAGGTCCCGACCTCGGCGACCGGACAGTTCCGCTTCTACGCGGCCGAGGGCACCTGGACGCTGCGCGCCCTGGTCCCGGGTGGCACTGCCGACCGTACGGTCGTCGCGCAGACCGGTGGGCTCTCCGAGGTCGCGATCGCGGTCTGAGCCCGCTTCTCTGCCGGCCGTAGGGCCGCACCCCCGGGGGTTGGACGCCACTGGAACGGGGTGCGGCCCATCGGTCTGTCCGGAGCCGGTTCGTCGGTCTGTCCGGGCCGGTTCGTCGGTCTGTCCGGGGCCGGGCCGCTCGGGCCAGGTGGTCGTACGCTGGAGGCATGTACACGCGGCGCCGTCGCGGCTATTTCCTGCTCATGGGCGGATGCATCGTCCTCTTCGTATCCGCTTGGTCCTTCGTGCGCCTGTGGTCCATGCCGGTGGCGGTCGGGATGTGCCTCGTCGCCATGGTCATCCCGCCGGTCGCGGCGATTTTCGCGAACCGCCGGGGACCCGATGACCGCTGGTGGGACGACCCGTCCGGCGACCCGAAGTCCGACGACTGGTGGTCCGAGCTGGACGGCAAGAAACATCCGCAGGAGTAGCGGCCCCGGCGAGCCCGGCTTGGACACCTACCCACAAGTCCTGCTCTTCTCGTGGCATGACCTTGCTCCCCTCCTTGCGCCCCGGGCGCACCACCCGTTCCCGGTACGGCGCCCTGCTGCTCGGTGTCCTCCTCGTCACCGGCCCGCTCGGCTGTACCAGGGCGGCCGAGCCGTCTGCCCCTTCGGCCCCGGCTTCGGCCCCGCCCGGCGGCTCGCGGGACGGCGAGGCCACCGCCGGTGCATCCCGGGAGCGGCTCCGGGTGGACGGCGGCACCCGGGAGTACCTGCTGCACCGCCCCGGCAAGGGCGCCGGGCCCAGACCGCTCGTCATCGCCTTCCACGGCCGCGGCTCGGACGCCGAGGAGCTGCGGGGGGCGAGCCGCCTGGAGAAGGCCGCCGGGGCGCGCGGCATGCTCGTCGCGTACCCCGAGGGGCTGCGCCACGGGTGGGGCGCGGGCAGCGCGGTCACGAAGGAGCGCCCGGACCCGGATGCCGATGTGCGCTTCGCCGAGGCGCTGGTCCGCGAGCTGGTGCGGAGCGGGCAGGCGGACCCCGAGCGGGTCTACGCCGCCGGGTTCTCCAACGGGGGCGCGATGGCGCTGCGGGTGGCTGCGCAACGGCCCGGGCTGGTCGCGGGAGCCGCGGCGGTCTCCGGTCAGCTCCCCGCGGGTGCCGCGGTGGTCAGGCCCACAGGAGCGGTGCCGGTGATGATCATTTACGGGGAGAAGGATCCCGTACGCCCCCTCGGGGGTCTGCTCCGTCCCGGTCCGGCGCCTGCCGGTGAAGAGCCGATCACGCCGACCATGTCGGCCCGCGACAGCGCTGCGGCGTTCGCGGCGGCGGGCGGGGCACGCCGTCCGGTGACGAAGTCCGAAGCGGGCTACGACCGCACGGTGTGGGGCCCGGGGCCCGCGGGCGCCGCAGTCCAGCTTCTGGTCATGGACGGCGCGGGCCATACGTGGCCGGGCTCGTCGATCACCCCGCCCAAGGGTTTCGGCCGTACCAGCACTGCTCTGAACGCCGCCGACACCCTCGTCGACTTCTTCGCGGCCCAGCGGTGACGGGTGAACCCACGCAGGGCCCGGCGCCCGGGCCCCGCACCCGAACGGGGACGCGGTGCCTCAGTACACGAGGGCCTGTACGCCGTCCGCCATGATCTCGCTGACGAAGACCTGCGCCCCCGCGATCCGCACGCCTTCGATCACGTCCTTCTCGCTGATGTCCCGCCGGGCCGCGCACTGCGTGCACAGGGTGATCAGCCCAGCCGCCACAATCGAATCGATCAGTTCGGGCAGCGGCGCCGCGTGCGGCAGTTCGAACTCCGCCGCTCGTCCGGGCAGCGCGAACCACGCCGATTCCCCGGTGAGCCAGAGCGAGACCTCCACCCCGCTGGCCACGGCGACCGCCGCCACCGTGAAGGCCTGCGAGCAGCGCTCCGGGGCGTCGGCCCCTGCGGTCACCTTGATCACGAGCTTCTTCGCCATGTCCTAACTGTAATCCGCGGCCCGGGCGACCTCACAGAGAGCGCCTGCGCCGGGCCGACTAAGCTGGTGCCCGGCCCGTACTGCCCACCGCTCGTGCAAGGAGCAACCCCGTGCTGACGATTCTCTTCGAAGCCCTGCTGGTGCTGGTCTGCGTCGGTGTTCTCGCCTTCACCGGCCTGGCCGTGAAGAAGCTCTACCAGGGCCAGCGCTGACCCGGACCGGCCCCTCTCATCTCCTCACAGATCGCCTGAGCAGCTCATGATCGAGATCCCGTCCGACCTCCATCCGGACCTTGTCCCCCTCTTCTTCCTCCTCGGGAACTGGGAGGGCGCGGGCGTTGCCGACTTCCCCGGTGCCGAGAAGTGCAACTTCGGCCAGGAAGTGACCTTCACCCACGACGGCCGGGACTTCCTGGAGTACGTCTCGCACACCTGGGTGCTCGACAACGAGGGCAAGAAGGTCAGGCCCCTGGAGAGCGAGTCCGGTTACTGGCGCGTCGACAAGGACCGCAAGGTCGAGGTCGTCATGAGCCGTGACCAGGGCATCGTCGAGATCTGGTACGGCCATCTTGCCGCCACGAAGCCGCAGATCGACCTGGTCACCGACGCCGTGGCCCGCACCGCGGCCTCCGGCCCGTACACCGGTGGCAAGCGGCTCTACGGCTATGTGAAGAGCGACCTGATGTGGGTCGGCGAGAAGGCCACCCCCGACGTCGAGCTACGGCCGTACATGTCGGCGCACCTGAAAAAGGTCGTCGACCCGAGCGAGTGGGCGAAGGACCTCAAGGACCTTCCGGACGACGGCATCGCGTTCTTCAAGTAGGAACAGGCAAACGGCGGACGAACGTACAGTCAGGTGCTTGCCGTACTGCCTACACTGGGGCGTGTGGTGAGCATCGACTGGAAGACCGACCTGCGGCAGCGCGGATACCGGCTGACGCCCCAGCGCCAGCTCGTCCTCGAAGCCGTCGACGCCCTGGAGCACGCGACACCCGACGACATCCTCGTCGAGGTGCGCCGAACGGCGTCCGGGATCAACATCTCCACCGTGTACCGGACCCTGGAGCTCCTGGAGGAGCTGCATCTGGTCAGTCACGCGCATCTGGGGCACGGCGCCCCCACGTACCACCTGGCGGACCGCCACCACCACATCCATCTGGTCTGCCGCGACTGTACGAGCGTGATCGAGGCCGACATCGAGATCGCCGCGGAGTTCACCGCGAAGCTGCGCGAGACCTTCGGTTTCACGACGGACATGAAGCATTTCGCCATCTTCGGCAACTGCCAGAAGTGCGCAGCGGAGGCGACCTCTGAAGGATCACCCGCCAAGTCGTAGGCTTGCGGACATGAAGAGCCCCCTGCTGTCCCTGCCCGGCGCCGTCCCCGCCGAAGGGCGTGACGAAGGTGTCGCCGCGCACTACGGCGACCTTTTCCGTGAGCAGCGCGCTCTCGCCGACGGCTCAGGCTTCGTCGACCTCTCGCACCGCGGCGTCATCACCGTCACCGGCGACGACCGGCTGAGCTGGCTGCACCTGCTGCTCACCCAGCACGTCAGCGAACTTCCGGCGGGCCGGGCCACCGAGGCGCTGATCCTCACCTCGAACGGTCACGTCGAGCACGCGCTCTACATCGTCGACGACGGGACGACGACCTGGGTGCACGTCGAGCCCGGGACGCAGGGCGACCTGCTCGCGTACCTGGAGTCGATGAAGTTCTACTACCGCGTCGAGGCCGCAGACCGTACCGAGGACTTCGCCGTCGTGTACCTCCCGGCCGGCTCGATCGCCGAGGTGCCGGACGGGGTGGCCGTGCGCGAGACACCGCAGGGCCGC
The DNA here is from genome assembly GCF_039766235.1 of Streptomyces changchenzhani. Classification (NCBI taxonomy): domain Bacteria; kingdom Bacillati; phylum Actinomycetota; class Actinomycetes; order Kitasatosporales; family Streptomycetaceae; genus Streptomyces; species Streptomyces changchenzhani. The sequence goes on from NZ_JBDHNH010000011.1 coordinate 52,440, forward strand.
GACCTGTTCCTGCCGCGCGCCGACCTGGAGTCGTACGCCGCCGCGCACGGCCCGGCGGTCGGCATGCTCGGCTACGAGGCGCTGCGCGTCGAGGCCCACCGGCCCCGCCTCGGCTTCGAGACCGACCACCGCACCATCCCGCACGAGCTGGGCTGGATCGGCAGCGCCGTGCACCTCCAGAAGGGCTGCTACCGCGGCCAGGAGACGGTCGCCCGCGTCCAGAACCTGGGGAAGCCGCCGCGCCGCCTGGTCTTCCTGCACCTCGACGGCAGCGAGGTGCTGCTGCCGGGCCACGGCACCCCGGTGCGGCTCGCCTCGGACGGTGAGGAGGGCCGCCAGCTCGGCTTCATCACCACCTCGGCCCGCCACCACGAGCTGGGCCCGATCGCGCTGGCGCTGATCAAGCGCAATGTGCCGCTGGACGCGGAGCTGATGGTGGGCACGACCGCCGCCGCCCAGGAAGTCGTCGTAGAACCGTAAACCGGGTCGGTCAGACCTCCAGGAACACCGTGAACGGGCCGTCGTTCGTGAGCGAGACACGCATGTCCGCTCCGAACCGGCCCGTCTCCACGTGCGCGCCCAGCGCCCGCAGCTGCGTCACGACCTCGTCGACCAGTGGTTCGGCGACTTCGCCGGGCGCCGCGGCGTTCCAGGTGGGGCGGCGACCCTTGCGGGCGTCCCCGTAGAGAGTGAACTGTGAAATGACCAGAAGTGGCGCATTCACGTCGGAGCAGGACTTCTCACCCGCAAGGATACGAACCGACCATAGCTTGCGGGCGAGCTGTGCGGCCTTGTCCGTTGTGTCCCCATGAGTGACTCCCACCAGCACACACAGTCCTCCGCCGACGATCTCGCCGATTGTTTCGCCCGCCGCGACGACGCTCGCGCTGTCGACTCTCTGCACCACTGCACGCATGCGGCCCAACCTATCCGGGGCCGAACGGGGGCAGAGTGCCTGCGTGGCCGTCGCCATGAGTGGCACGATGCTCGCAGGCGGTGCGCGCCGCACCGGTCCGAGGGGACGGAAATCCATGAGCACACCAGTCGCCGGGCAACCGCCCGGCCCGGCACATATGCCGCTGATCCACCCGGTCTCTCCCGCTGCCTCCGCACGGCCACCCGCCCAGCGGTCCGACGGCAGCGCGCCCGGTGCCGTCGCGGAACGCGATCCGCGGGACCTGCCCGTGCTCCGGCTGCCGGCGCTGCGCGCGCTGCGCCGCGATTCGCAGCGCGACGAGGCGGACCTCAGTTACGTACGGCGGCTGCTGCACGGGCGGATCGACATTCTGCGGGCCGAGCTGTCCCGGCGTACGGGGCCGGACTCCCCGGTCGTCGACCGGCTCTCCGAGATCCTCGCGGACGCGCCGTCCTTGCACCGGTCATCCGCACGGCACGTCACGCTGTCCATGCCGCACAGTGAGGAGTACCGGCTGCTGGCCGCCGAGATGCTCGCCGAGGTCGAACTGTCCGACCTCGACGCCCGGACGGACGAAGAGCTGCACTCGGCGATGGGACGCCTGGTCCGCTACGAACAGCGGGTCTCCAGCCGTCGCCACCGCCTCCAGCGGACGGCCGACGATTGCAGTGCGGAGATCGCCCGCAGGTACCGTGATGGCGAAGCTCAAGTGGACGATCTGCTGACCTGAGGCCGCGCCCCGGCCCCGTGGGAGGCGGGTCGTCCCCCCTCGGATCTCCGGAAGGCCGACGATGTCCTCCAACACCACCGCCATATCCCCGGTCCTCGCCGAAGTCATACGTTCCGGTTTCGTCGAGGGTCACCACCGGGGATCGCTCGTCGTACTGGCGGCGGACGGCAGTGTGGACACCGCGGTCGGCGACCCGTCCGCCCCGGTCTTCCCGCGTTCCAGCAATAAGCCGATGCAGGCTGCCGCGGTGCTGCGGGCCGGTCTCGACCTGTCGGGGCAGCGGCTGGCGCTGGCCGCCGCGAGCCACTCCGGGGAGCGCTTCCACCTCGATCTCGTACGGAAGATGCTGGCGGAGGCCGGGCTCGCGGAGTCGGACCTGCAGACCCCGCCGGACCTGCCGCTCGACCCGGTGGAGGCGGAGGCCTATCTCGCCGCAGGCGGGGTACGTGAGCGCATCACCATGAACTGCTCGGGCAAGCACGCCGCGATGCTGGCCGTCTGCGACCTCAACGGCTGGGACCGCAAGTCCTACCTGGACCCCGCCCACCCCCTCCAGCAGCTCGTCCTGACCGTGGTCGAGGAGGCGAGCGGCGAGAGTGTCCCGGTGGTCGGCACGGACGGCTGTGGCGCCCCCCTGATGGCGATCAGCCTCACCGGCCTCGCCCGCGCCTTCCGCCACTTCGTCCTCGCCGAGCCCGGCACGGCGGAGCGCCGCGTCGCGGACGCCATGCGCGCCCACCCCGAGTACGTCGCGGGCACCCGCCGTCCCGACACCTGGCTGATGCGCGAGGTGCCCGGCGCGCTGTCGAAGATGGGCGCCGAGGCGGTCCAGGCGGTGGCTCTGCCGGACGGCCGCGCCCTCGCCTTCAAGATCGACGACGGCGCCGGCCGGGCGCTCGGCCCGGTGCTGGCCCGGGTGCTGCGCCAGCTGGGCGTGCAGGGGCCCGTGGTGGACCGGATCGGGTTCGCGCCGCTGCTCGGCGGCGCCGCCGAGGTCGGGGAGATACGCGCGGTGTTCTGACCCGGCCGGGGAGGAGCCGGGGCGGCGCGGCGGGGGAGCGGAGGGCCGTGGGGGAGCGGCGTGGCGGGGGAGCGGCGCGGCTCGGGCGCCGGGAAAATCATGCGACAGCGCGCGGGGCCTGTGCCTAGCGTGGGCGCATGACCGTCGACGTCCGTCAGATCACCGAATCCGAGCTCCCCGACTGGCTGCGCGCCCTGGCCACCGGCTTTCTGCGGTCCCCCCTGGTCCCGGCGGAGGATGTCGCGCAGAGCAGGGAGCGCAAGGACCCGACACGGATCCAGGGCGCCTTCGACGAGGGCCGCTGCGTCGCTACGTTCCGCTCCTTCGCGCAGGAGCTCACGGTCGTCGGCGGAGCGCCGGTCCCGGCAAGCGCCGTGTCCAATGTGACCGTCTCGCCCACACACCGCCGCCGGGGCCTGCTCAGCCGGATGATGGACGCGGACCTGCGGGCGGCGAAGGAGCGCGGCGACGTCCTGTCGACGCTGATCGCCGCCGAATACCCGATCTATGGGCGGTACGGATACGGGCCCGCCGCATCCAGCACCGAGTGGGAGATCGACGTACCGCGCGCCGGGCTCGACCCGCGTTGGTCGGGGCCCGGCGACGGCGGCCGGGTCGACCTGGTCGACGGGGCCGATGTGCGCAAGCTCGGCCCCGAGCTGCACGACCGGCTCCGGGCCGCGCAGCCCGGCGCGATCGGCCGTGACGCGTACTGGTGGCAGACCAACACCGGGCAGGTCGCCATGAGTTACGCGCCGTGGAGCGAGCCGTACTACGCGGTGTACCGCTCGGCGTCCGGTGAGGTCGAAGGGATGATCGTCTACAAGTCGGACGACAACTGGGGCGACGCCAAGCAGCCGCTCAACAAGGCGACCGTGCGCGACATGATCGCGGTGACGCCGGCGGCGGAGCGCGCGCTGTGGCACTTCGTCTGCTCGGTCGACTGGATCACGACGGTCCGGTCCGGCCTCCGTGCGAGCGACGATCTGCTACCCCTCCTGCTCCCGGATCCCCGGGCTGCCAGGATCGTCACTCAGGCCGATTTCCTCTGGGTGCGGTTGCTGGACGTCGTACGTGCCCTGGAGGCTCGTACGTATGCGGTGCCCGCCTCGCTGGTGCTTGAGGTGCATGACGCGGCCGGCTTGGCCGGTGGGCGGTTCCGGCTGGCTGCCTCGCCGGACGGTGCGGTCTGTGAGCCGTCGGCCGAGTCGGCCGATCTGGCTCTGGATGTACGGGAGTTGGGCGCCCTCTATCTGGGCGAGGAATCCGCGGTGCGGCTGCTGGCGCTGGGCCGCGTCGTGGAGGAGTCCGCGGGCGCCGCTGTCGTTGCCGACGCCCTGTTCCGTACCCCCAGGCGCCCTTGGTGCCCGGACATCTTCTGAAAACCGCCGCCCCGGATGCGCTCCTTCAGCCGATTACCGGCTGGAGGAGCAGGACGAGGACGATGGCGCCCACACTCAGGCAGGCGGTGTTCTTCGCCTTGACGCCGATGGACAGCAGGGCGACGGCGGCCAGCCCCATGATGCCGAACTGGCCCTGGATGAGCTCTTCGACGACGAAGAAGAGTGCTGCGAGGAGGATGGCGATGAGTGGCATGACGGGTCCCTCCCTGAGTCGGTCCCATTTGGCAGCTGATTCACCAACCTCTGATGGCTGTGGCGTACTCCCACCATATTGTTCAAGTTGGCTACCAACTCTTATTGAGTTGTCCCCTACTTGGGCCGCGAAATAACCACCCGGCACGCAACTGCCGCTAGATGGCGAGAAGTTGTAGTGTTGGTGTGTGAGCACAGCAGGCTCCCCCATAAACGGACGGAAGCGGTCCCCCGAAGAGGTCGCCGAGGAGCTGCGGGCCCGGATCAGGACCGGGCACCTGCGGCCCGGCGACCGCATGCCGACGCAGGCGAAGCTGGCCGACGAGTTCGGCGTGGAGCGGGGCGCCGTCCGACTGGCGCTGCGGGCCCTCCAGGAGGAAGACCTGCTCACCAACGTGACCAAGGGTTCTCCCGCGATCGTGGCCGAGACCGTCCCCGTCGCGCTCACCCCGCAGGAAGCGCGGCCGCAGTCGACGATGGTCGCCCTGGCGCCGCGCATCTCCGCTGCCTTCGCGGCCCCGCATGTGCGGATCGACGCCCTGTGTCTCACCTCGGTCTCGCTGACCCTGGCGCTCGGGGAGCCGCTCCGGCAGATCCACAGCGGGGGTATCAAACCGGCCAAGGTCGAAGTGCGCGTCCTGCTGCCGAGCCGCAACATCGATCTCGCCTTCCCCACGCTGGTCTCGGACGGCGGGGACACCCGGCCGCAGCGCCGGTGGCTGACGCAGCGCAACGCGCAGGGGCAGGTGCTGAGCCACAATCTCTTCGCGCTGCGCCGCTCGCACGGCATTGACGTGCGGGTTACCTTCCGGGCGCTGCCGTTTACGCCGCCCGTGAAGCTCTACCTCCTGAACGGCTCCGAGGCGTTGCTGGCGTACTACATGATCAGCAGGCAGCAGGAGGAGATCGATCATGAGTCGCTGGAGATGTACGACACCCAGGGCACGCAGTCGATGCTCTTCCTGTTCACGCACAGTGGCGAGGGGAAGCGGGATACGACGTTCGTGGAGCAGTCGCAGCTCTGGTTCAACGCGATCTGGGACACGATCAGTTCGGACCTGACGTTGGCCGGCTGACCGGGTTGCGCCTGACGGCGGGGCCGGTCGCCGCGGTGGTCCGGACGCTGGGCGGTCAGAGCGCCGGGGCGGTCAGTTGCATGGCGATGACGGTGACCCCGACGCCTACGCAGGCCGGGCTCCTGGCCCTGATGCCGATGGCGATCAGGAGTGCTCCGATGGCGCAAAGGGGTCCGTACCGCCACTCTGCCAACTTCTCGAACCCCACCACGACAACGGCGGCGATGAGCAGGAGTGCGGGCATCCTGGTTCCTCCTTCGATGTGGGTGGGTAGATGGAGGGCACCGCGCCAAGTGCGGCCAGTTGGTGCCAACTCTTGCCAAGGTTGTCCCGCTTGGTCACGATCAATAAACAACTTTCAAACAACTCACGCTAGATGGTGAGGAGTTGTAGCGTCGATGTGTGACTCAGGAGAACATCGCAGTGAACGGCAGGAAGCTCTCGTACCGGGAAGTGGCGGCCACTCTGCGCGACCGGATCCGCAAGGGTGACCTCAGAGCCGGGGACCACATGCCCACCCAGTCCCGGCTGGCCGAGGACTTCGGGGTCGAGCGCGGCGCGATACGCCAGGCGCTGCGGGTCCTTCAGGAAGAGGGCCTGCTCACCGATGTCACGCGGGGAGCGCCCGCCCGTATCGCCGACGCACCGACGGGCGCACCGACGGGCGCACCGCCCGTCCCGCAGGCGCAGGCCACCATGGTCAGCCTGGCGCCGCGCATCACCACCGCCTTCGCGGCCCCGCACGTGTGCATCGACGCGCTCAGCCTGACCTCGGAGTCGCTCACGATCGCGCTCGGCGAGCCGCTGCGGCTGATTCACGAGGGCCGGATCAAGCCCGAGACCGTGGACGTACGCATCCTGCTGCCCGGCCGGGACATCTCGCTGGCCTTCCCCATCTCCGTCGAGGAACCGAAGGACGACAGCCCGGTGCACCAGCGCTGGCTGGCCCAGCGCAATTCGCAGGGTCAGGTACTGCGCCACAACCTTGTCGCGCTGCGCCGCTCGCACGGCATCGACGTCAAGGTCACCTTCAGGGCGCTGCCCTTCACACCGCCGGTGAAGCTCTACCTCCTGAACGACTCGGAGGTGCTGTTCGGCTACTACATGATCACCAAGCGGGAGGAGGAGATCAACGACGTGCCCACGGAGATGTACGACACGCTCGGGCTGAGGTCGCTGCTGTTCTCCTTCAGCGCGGGCGAAGGGGCGCGGGACGCCACCTTCGTGAACCAGTCGAAGGAGTGGTTCGACGCGCTGTGGACCACGATCTCGTCGGAGTTGATCCTGTCCTGACGGCGCTCCCGCCCCGCCATGAAGTCCTGTCCACCCCCGAAGGGCCCGCGCGGCCACCCGCAGGTCGTGCCGCACGTCCGGGGTCCGCAGCAGCGACCTGTGCAGCGACCTGTGCAGCATCTGTTCGAGGCGGACGAGGCGTACGAGGCGTACGCCGCTGGGCGCTGACCCAGTTCGGTCCCGTGCACGAGCGACGGGCAACAGTACGAGGAACCGCCCGCGCGGCGGGTACAGGGGGGAAGATGGCACAGCAGGCACGCCGCCTCCCCGGTCGCAGGGCTTCACCGGCCCCGCACGAGGTGCAGCCGTGCCTGGTCCTGCCGCACACCTGCTGGACGTTACTGCCCCCACCGGACCTACTCACGGACGGCTTCGTGACTTCTGACGCGCCTCAAACCGAACAGACGGCACCGGTGATCGGGAACCCCAAGGGCTTGAACCCCAAGGACTTGAATCCCAAGGGCTTGAACCTCATCGGCTTGATCACGGCTGCCGAATACGTCCTCTTCGACTTCGACGGCCCGATCTGCCGGCTCTTCGCGGGCCATCAGGCGCACGAGGTCGCCGACAGCCTGGTCGACTGGCTGGAGGAACGCGGCCGGCATGTGCTGCTGACCAAGGAGGAGCTGGCCTCGGACGACCCGCATGCCGTCCTGCGGGCGGTGGGCCGGATCAGCCCGGGAAGCGAGCTGGTCGAGGCCTTGGAGGAGGAGCTCACCCGCGAGGAACTGCAAGCCACGGTCACCGCCAGGCCCACACCGTGGGCCGATCCGCTGATCCGCACCTGGCGGGCGGTGCTCGGCGGCCGGCTGGCGATCACCACGAACAACTCCCCGCAGGTGGCGCGGCAGTACCTGGCCGGCCGCGGCCTCGCGGAGTGCTTCCTCCCGCACGTCTACGGCCGCACCACCGACCTGAGCCTGCTGAAGCCCGACCCGGACTGCCTCAACCGGGCGCTGGCCGGTCTCGGCGCCCGGCCCGACCAGGCGCTGATGATCGGTGACACGCCGTCGGATCTGTACGCCGCGCAGCGGGCGGACGTACCGTTCCTCGGCTACGCACGTGACGAGTGGCGCCGGGAGCGGCTGCGTGCGGCGGGTGCGGAGGTGGTCGTGGACGACCTGGAGCAGGTGCTCGACCTGGTGCGGAGCACCTCGCGGGCGTGATCGCTCCGGCCCGGCCGTGCGGGGCAGGGCCGGCGTCCGGTGGTGGTCCGTCCGGTGGTGGTCCGGTTTTTCAGGCCTGAACCATCAGCAGTACGAAACCGTGCAGCAGGTGCTGCGCGAGCTGGTGAGCGAGGGCTGGATCGAGACGCGTCAGGGCAGCGGCACGCGGGTCGTCAACACTCAGCAGGTGTACTCGCCCGCCGGGCCGCGGCCGGGCGCATCACGCTGGGCCCGCTGATCGACGCCGCCTTCGAGGCCAAGGACGTGGTCATTGACGTCTTCACCCTGACGGCGCAGTCCCTGGTCGCGCACATCCACCTTCAGGCCGAGCGGGTGCGGGCGGGGCTGATTGCGCCGGAGGGCGTCACCGTGCGCCTGCTCCTCCCGAGCGAAGAGGCACGACTGGCCTACCCGAAATCCGCGTCCGACGATCAGGATCAGCGACCGCTGGAGCGGTTGCACGACATCAGCCGGGCCCATACGGCCTCGCTGCGCTCCTCGCTCCTGGACCTTCGTTCGGAGCGGCTGGTCTCCCGCGTCGACGTACAGGTGAAACGCACACCGATCACCCCGGCCTTCAAGCTCTACCTGCTCAATGGCAACACCGCGCTGCACGGGCTCTACGTAGTCGTCGAGCGGCCCATCGAGCTCGTCGGTGGGGAGGAGGTCGACGCCATCGACGTGCTGGGGCTGGGAGCGACGCTGTTCCACTACGTGAAGGACGAGGACGAGGACTCGCAGGGGTCTCTCTTCGTCACGACGGCCCAGTCGTGGTTCGACTCGCACTGGAACCTGCTCAGCACCTGACGCCACATTCGACGACAGACTCGAACGCCTCAGCACATTCGGGCGTACACATCACCCGCAGGGCTTACAGGTGTCCTAACTCGCCGCGTCCCAATGAACGTTGGCCGCTACTGTGTCCGCATCACCAATGACGTCACCGCGCGAGCGTCCAGGAGTGGCCCGTGGGCAGTCCCCCGACGGCTGCGATCCGCGCCCTGAACCCCACCGCGCCCGGCCCGCCCGCCGCACAGCCGGCTCCCGTGGCCATCAGGACGTGGCGGGACCGGGCCGGGCTCCTCGGTGCACTCGAACGCTTCCTGCCGCAGGTACCGGTAGGCCCCGCCGAGCACGGCAGCCCTGAGTGCGGCAGCTCCGCCGAACATGGCTCGCTGGACGGTGTGCGGCTCTCCAGCGTCTGCCAGGACGGCAAGCCGCTCGATCCCCTGCTGATCCAGGCGCTGGCCGAGTTCCTCACCAAGCTGGTCGTCATACGCCGCGAAGATCTGCCGAAGCTGCCGTCCGACTGGCCCCGCGACGGGCACAGCCGGGACTTCCTGCGCAGGCTCGCACTGCTCACCGACGAGCAGGTACGTCAGCCCAATTGGGCTGAATTCGGGGGCCTGTTCGCGGCGCTCGATATCCGCGACACCGCGCTGACGGGGTTCGCGGAGCGGGTGCCGCCCATGGTCCGGCGGCCGTTCGGCCTGCTTCACACGGATCTGCGCCGCGACACCCTGATCGTCTCCCGCGGCGGAGTCCCGCCGCTCGTCGGAGTGGACTGGGAATCGGCCACCTACGGAGATCCGCTGCACGATCTCGCCACGCACCTGGTGCGGATGCGGTACCCGTCCTCCCAGCAGCAGGAGGTGGAGCAGGCCTGGTACCGGGAGATGTCCCGGATCCGGCCGGAAGGGGCCAACGGTCTGGCCTCCGACCTGCGGCACTACCTGGACTTCGAGCGCGCCCAGTCCGTCTACCCGGACGTGATGCGCGCTGCCCGGTCGCTGGGGGAGGGGGAGGAGCCGGTGGGTCTGGACGCGGCGACGGCGTCGGTGGAGTGCGCACTGCACGCGGCGCGAAGGCCGTTGAGGCTGGCCGGTGTGGCAGGCCGGGAGGAGATCAAGAGGATCCTCTACCGCTGGCACGCGGCGCACGGCGGCCGTTCGGCCGAGGCTCCGCATGCCTGGCCCGTCAGGTTCCGGACGCTGGACGGCGAGCTGTCCGGCGGCGCCCGGCTCCCCGACCGCGCGGTGGCCGAGGCGCTCGCCGCGGAGGGCGCCGCACCTGCCGAGCGCGTGTTCAAGGGGACGGGGCATCTCAACACCGTGGTGCGGGTGGAGAGCGGCCGTTCGACGGTCGTGGTGCGCCGCAAGCTGAGCGGCGCTGGCCGCAGGGAGCCGTGCTTCCTCGACGAGCATGTTGTCCTGCGGGCGCTGGAGAGCCTGGACGGCGCGGTGCGGGCCCCAAGGGTCCTCGCGACGGGGACCAGCGAACTCTCCGACCGGTTCGCGGTGCATTCCTACGAGGGCCCGGCGGGCGGGCTGCGGCCCCCGAACCACCCGGTGCACGGGCTGCTGCCGCAGGAGGCGGACCATCTCGTCGACCAGCTCGGCGCGCTCGTCGACCTGGACGCCACCGCGCTCGATCCGACGGTGAGCGACAGCGGCTTCTACCACTGGCTGAGCGACCGGCTGGTGGACATGGTCGGGGGCCTGCCGAAGGAATCGCTGCAACCGGCCAGGGTCCTCGGACTGCCCGACGCCCCGCGGCTCAAGGAAATCCTGGCCCGGCACACTGTCACCGGCCGCTCCCCGGTCCTGCTGCACGGGGATCTGAACCCGTGGAACCTGGTGCGGGGCGAGAGCGCCGGTGAACTGATCATCATCGACTGGGAGATGGCGATGGTCGGCGATCCGCTGTACGACCTGGTACGCCATCTGCATCTGACCCCGAGCCGGCCCGAGATCCGGCGCCGCATGGTCGAGCGCTGGAAGCGGGAGTTCGGCAGGCGGAGCGCCGAGTACGTCAAGGATTTCGAGCGCGACGCGGACACCTACCGGTGGATCGAGTCGGTCCGCTCCGCCTATGTGGACCTCGACCGCCTGCTCACCGGGGAGAGCCTGGAGGCGCCGAACGTGCGCAGGGCGGTGGCCTCGTACTCGATGACACTGCAGGCGGCGACGGGGTCGCTCGGGCTCCGCGGCGACCGGATGAAGACCCCCCACCTTGCGCGGGCGCTGCCGCTGGGCGACCACGTGGAGCCGTGGCAGGGGCGTGGGGGAGCCCTGCAGGGCGGCGCCTGAGGGGCGAGGAGTCCGCCCGGCCGCCTCCGGGCGCCCGGCCGTCAGCCCACCGTCAGGACCTCCGGACCGCCGAACTCCGTCACCTGAATCGCGCGCACGATGTCCACTCCCCGGTCGGTTGTTGCCCGAACCTGTTGCCTGAGCCTGTTGCCTGAACTTGATGCCTGCACGAGGAGTCTCAGACATCAAGGTTGGTTGAGGTCAAGGGCTCCCCGTGCCCCCCTCGCTCCCCGTACGCTTCTGGCCCATGAGCGGTGAGACGGACAGCAGTGGCGGCGGCGGCGGTATGGGGCTGCGGGAGCGCAAGAAGCAGCGGACGTACCGGGTGATCTCCGAGGCTGCGATCGGCCTCTTCCTGGCGAAGGGCTTCGACAAGGTCTCCGTCGCGGAGGTGGCGGCCGCGGCCGAGATCTCCAAGCCGACCCTCTTTCGCTACTTCCCGGCCAAGGAGGACCTGGCGCTGCACCGCTTCGCCGACCACGAGGACGAGGCTGCCAGGGTGGTGGCCGGCCGCCCGGCAGGGCTCTCGCCGCTGGACGCCCTGCACGGGCACTTCCTGACGGGCCTCGACCGGCGCGACCCGGTGACCGGGCTCAGCGACGAGCCTGCGGTGCGCGCCTTCCATCGGATGCTGTACGGGACGCCGAGCCTGGTGGCCAGGCTGCACGCGTACGTGACCCGCTCCGAGGAGGCGCTGACCGCGGCCCTCGGCGGGCCCGACCCGCTCGGGGCGCGGCTCGCGGCCGGGCAGATCGTCGCGGTGCAGCGGATCCTCGCCGAGGAGAACTGGCGGCGGATCGAGGCGGGGGAGAGCGCGGCTGCCGTCCTGCCGGGGGCGGTGGTGGCGGCGGACCGGGGGTTCGGGCAGCTGCGGACGGGGCTGGCGGCTCACTTCTGAGTCGACCGATCGCCCAGATTTCGATATGAAGTTAAATTCGTTACCCGGTTGCCTTATCTTGGACGGATGACGTCACTCGACCATGAGCTCAGCCGGGAACGGACCTACCACGACACCTGCCGCGCAGCCCTGGCCCGCATGATCGAAGGCGCCGACGAACAGGTCGTCACCGGCGAGGACGTCTCCGCGTCCGGCGCGGACGCCGAGTCGCTCGGCTACCACCTGCGCAGCTACGCCAAGCAGTTGGGGGAGGAGCCCGAGAGCCCGCTCTTCTTCGGCCGTCTCGACCTGGCCGACGGTCGCAGCCACCACATCGGCCGCCGCCGCATCATCGAGCACCCCGCCGAGCCGCCCCTGGTCATCGACTGGCGCGCACCCGTCTCCCGCGCCTTCTACCAGGCGAGCGCCCGCGACCCGCAGGGCGTCGCGGTCCGCCGCCGCTTCGGCTGGGCGCCCTGGAGCAAGGGCGCGTCCGAGGATCTGACCGGCCTGGAGGACGAGCCGCTGGTCTCCGCGGCCCAGGGCCCCGCCGCGGTCAGCCGCATCCTGGCCGGTGAGATCGAGCGCCCCCGGGTCGGCCCGATGCGCGACATCGCCGCCACGATCCAGCCCGAACAGGACACGCTCGTACGCTCGGAGCTGGCCCAGTCCGTCTGTGTGCAGGGCGCCCCCGGCACCGGCAAGACCGCCGTCGGGCTGCACCGCGCCGCGTACCTCCTCTACACCCATCCGCAGCGTTTGGTCCGCAGCGGCCTGCTCATCCTCGGCCCCAACCGCACCTTCCTCTCCTACATCGCCGAGGTGCTGCCCGCACTCGGCGAAGGCGGCATCAGGCAGTCCACGGTCGACGACGAACTGGCCCGCCACCCGGTGCGCGCCCAGGACACCCCGGAGGCGGCGGCCGTCAAGCACAGCGCCCTCATGGCGGCCGTGCTGCACCGCGCGCTCTACGGCCGGGTGTCGGCGCCCGCCGAATCGCTCGCCGTCCCCGACGGCTCGTACACCTGGCGCATCCCGCTCGCGGAGCTCGCGCGGATCGTCGAAGAGGTACGGGCCGAGGCACCCCCGTACGCCGTCGGCCGCGAACGCGTGCGCACCCGCGCCGTCCGCGTCCTCCAGCTCCAGGCCGAACGGCGCGCGGGGGTGCCCGACAGCGAATGGCTGCGCAGGATGGGGCGGGCCAGGCCGGTCTCCGCGTTCGTCGACTCGGTGTGGCCCAAGGTCGGGCCGGAGGAGATCGTGGCCGAGGTGCTCACCGCCGCCGACGACCCGGGGCTGACCGAGGGCGAGCGGGAGGCGATCCGGTGGGCGAAGCCGCCGCGGTCCTTCAAGAGCGCGAAGTGGTCGGCCGCCGACCTGGTGCTGATCGACGAGGTCGCAGGCCTTGTCGAACGCCCGGAGAGCTACGGCCATATCGTCATCGACGAGGCGCAGGACCTGTCCCCGATGCAGTGCCGGGCCATCGCCCGCCGCGTCGACTTCGGCTCGGTGACGGTACTGGGCGACCTCGCGCAGGGCACCACACCGTGGGCGGCCCGCACTTGGCCCGAGCTGCTCGCCCACCTCGGCAAGGACACGGCCGCCGTTGTTCCGCTGACCAAGGGGTTTCGCGTTCCGGAGGCGATCGTGGAGCTGGCCGCGGCGGGCGTCACGGGTAGAGAGGCGTCGCGGGTGTCCGTGCTGCCCGCGACGCTCGCCAAGGGCCTCGAATACGACCATGTCGTCGCCGTCGAACCCGCCGCGATCGTCGGCGCGGAGCCTCGCGGCCTGCACCGGCTCTACGTGGTCCTCACCCGCGCAGTCAGCCGCCTCGACGTCCTGCACTGCCGACCGCTTCCGGCGGAGATGCTGGGCTGACGGATGCCCTCGCCTGCCCCTCGCCTGCCCCTCGTCTCAGCCGTCCGTACGGCGCAGTCGCACGACGGGAATGTCGCGGCTGCTCTTCTTCGCGTAGTCGGCGTACGTCGGGAACAGCTCCACCAGGTGCGGCCACACCCGGGCCTTGCCCTCGGCGGAGAGCGTCTCGGCGCGGGCCGCGAACCGCTCGGTACCGACGCGGAGTTCGACGTCGGGGTTGGCCTCCAGGTTCAGGAACCACAGCGGGTGGTGGTCGGAGCCGCCGTTCGACGCCACGATCAGATGGTCCTCGCCGTCACGCCCGTAGATCAGCACCGTGCGCCGCTTCGCACCGCTGCGTCGGCCGACGTAGTCCAGCAGGAGGCAGGGGACGCCCTGGATCGTGGCGCCCTTGGTACCGCCGGACGTCTCGTAAAGTTCGGCCTGTCGCGCTACCCAGCCCGTGGGGCTGATCGCGACCGCATCGCCGTCATCGTTCCGCGTCACGTATCTCTCCCGCTCGTGCTCGCTCGCTGCTGGCTGGTTGTTTCAAAAGTACCGGACCGCACTGACAGTGCCGGGCGCCGAGAGGAAGAGCGATGAACGTATTCAGCACGACCGGGGGGCCGGTGCGAGGGCGTCGGCCCGCTCCCGAAGTCGTCGCGGTGCTCGGAATTCCTTACGCCGCACCGCCGTTCGGCGCCAACCGGTTCCGGGAGCCACGCCCGGCCAGGACCTGGGCGGGCGTCCGGGACTGTGCCGGGTTCGGTCCGATCGCTCCTCAGTCGGCGCGGTTGCCGGGTGCGCCGTACTGGTCGCCCGGCGACGAGGACATCCTCACGCTCAACGTCTGGACACTGCAGGGCGCCGGTGGGCTGCCGGTGCTGGTGTGGATCCACGGCGGGGCGTACACCTTCGGTTCCTCCGCACAGCCCGACTTCGACGGCGTCGCGCTGGCCCGCGCCGGTCTGGTCGTCGTCACCCTCAACTACCGGCTCGGCTTCGAGGGCTTCGGGCACATCCCGGCCGATGGCTCGACGCGGGGCGCGGCCCACGCGTTCCCGGACAACCGGGGTCTGCTCGACCAGATCGCCGCCCTGCGCTGGGTCGCCGACAACATCGCGGGCTTCGGCGGCGACCCCGCGAACGTCACAGTGGCCGGGCAGTCCTCCGGGGCGGCCTCGGTCGCCTGCCTGATGGGGACGGGCCGGGCGCGCGGGCTGTTCCGCCGGGCCATCGCCCACAGCGCGGTCGGCCCCTGCTACTCGGCCGAGCTCGCCGCCGGGACCACCGGGAGGGTCGCAGCCGCGGCAGGAGTACCGGCCACGGCGGCGGGTCTGCTGTCCGCCTCCCCGTACGACCTGGTCACCGCCTCCGACCAGGTCGCCGACGACTACCGGAGGGACCCCGCTTCCGGGTTCCGCCACTACAACCCCGTGCTCTACGGCCCGGTTGCCGAGGGGGACGTCCTCCCCGCCGACCCTCTGGCGACAGTCGCCACGGGTGTCGCCCGCGAGGTGGACCTCTTGGTCTGTCACACCACGCAGGAGTACTGGCTGATGGATGCGGTCGGCAGCACGGCGAAGGTCTCCACTGACGCCCAACTGGCTTCCTTCGCCGAGGACTTCGGACTCCCCGGCACAGTGCTGGCCGGCTATCGCGCGCTCATGCCGGACGCCCCGGCGCACGACCTTCATCTCGCGATCCTCGGCGACCTGCTGTTCAGCGAATACAGCACGCGGCTGGCCGAACAGCACGCGAGGGCGGGCGGCCGGGCCTTCCTGTCCCGCTTCGTCCGGCAGCGGACCGGCGCCGGCGGCGAAGTCCGCGCCTGGCACTGCGCGGACATCCCCTTCGCCTTCGGCAACCTCGCCGACGAGAACGTGCACTTCCTCCTCGGCGGGCCGCCTACCGAGTCCGACCACGAGCTGTCGCACCGCATGATGTCGGCGTGGGCCGCGTTCGCCGCGACCGGCGACCCGGGCTGGCAACCTCTCGGCCCCGACGGCCCCAAGGGCACCGCAGACACCGCAGACTTCGCGGATCCTGCGGCTCTCACCGACTCCGATGCCCTCGACGACGCCCCAGACCCGACCCCTGTACGGGTCTGGGGTACGGCCGAGACGTTGCCGTCCGTCGACGTCCGGCCGCTGTGGCGTGCGGCCGGCTTTCCGCCGCTGCGCCCCTGAACCGGCCGCGCCACGAGCGGGCCACTGCCGGCCGCCGGCCGTCGCAGTCTCGGCAGCCTCCGCACTCAGTGCACGGCGTGTGACTCCTCCGCCTCAGGCCGTTCGAACTGGGTGCGGTAAAGCTCCTCGTACCGGCCGCCGAGCGCCAGCAGCTCCGTGTGGGTGCCGCGTTCCGCGACCCGGCCGTCCTCGATGACCAGGATCAGGTCAGCGGCCCGTACGGTCGAGAGCCGGTGCGCGATCACCACGGCGGTCCGGCCCTCCAGCGCCTCCGCCAGGGCCTCCTGGACGGCGGCTTCCGAGGTGGAGTCGAGGTGGGCGGTCGCCTCGTCGAGGATGACCACCCGCTGGCGGGCCAGCAGCAGCCGGGCGATGGTCAGCCGCTGCCGTTCGCCGCCGGAGAAGCGGTAACCGCGCTCGCCGACGACGGTGTCCAGGCCGTCCGGCAGCGCGGCCACCAGACCGTCGAGGCGGGAGCGGCGCAGCGCGCCCCAGATGTCGTCCTCGGTGGCGCCGGGCCGGGCGAGGAGCAGGTTGGCGCGGACGGACTCATGGAAGAGGTGCCCGTCCTGGGTGACCATGCCCAGGGTCTCGCGGATCGAGTCGGCGGTCAGGTCGCGCACATCGACGCCGTTCAGCCGCACGGCCCCCGCGTCGGCGTCGTACAGACGCGGCAGGAGCTGCGCGATCGTCGATTTGCCCGCGCCCGATGAGCCGACCAGGGCGACCATTTTGCCGGGCTCGGCGCGGAAGGAGACGCCGTGCAGGACCTCGGTGCCGCCGCGGGCGTCGAGCGTCGCGACGTCCTCCAGGGAGGCGAGGGAGACCTTGTCGGCGGACGGGTAGGCGAAGGAGACCTGGTCGAACTCCACGGACACCGGCCCGTCCGGCACCCGGCGGGCGTCCGGCTTCTCGGCGATCAGCGGCTTCAGGCCGAGGATCTCGAAGACCCGCTCGAAGCTCACCAGGGCGCTCATCACCTCGACCCGCGCGCCGGCCAGCGCGGTCAGCGGGGCGTAGAGACGGGTGAGGAGCAGAGCGAGGGCGACGACCGCGCCCGGTTCGAGGCTGCCGCGCAGGGCGTAGAAGCCGCCGAGGCCGTAGACCAGGGCGAGTGCCAGGGCGGAGACCAGGGTGAGCGCGGTGATGAAGGTGGACTGGGCCATGGCCGTACGGATACCGATGTCGCGCACCCGCCGGGCGCGGGCCGCGAATTCGGTGGACTCGTCTGCGGGCCGCCCGAAGAGCTTGACGAGGGTCGCGCCGGGGGCGGAGAACCGCTCGGTCATCTGCGTGCCCATGGCCGCGTTGAGATCGGCGGCCTCGCGCTGGAGCTTCGCCATCCGGGCGCCCATCCGGCGGGCGGGAATGACGAACACCGGCAGCAGGATCAGCGCGAGCAGGGTGATCTGCCAGGAGATGCTGAGCATCACGCCGAGGGTCAGCAGCAGGGTGACGAGGTTGGAGACGACACCGGAAAGGGTGTTGCTGAAGGCGCGTTGGGCGCCGATGACGTCATTGTTGAGCCGGCTGACGAGCGCGCCGGTGCGGGTACGGGTGAAGAAGGCGACCGGCATCCGCTGGACGTGGTCGAAGACCGCCGTGCGCAGATCGAGGATCAGCCCTTCGCCGAGGGTGGCCGACAGCCTGCGGGTGAGCAGACCGAGCCCCGCCTCGGCGACGGCGATGACGGCGATGAGCAGCGCGATCCGGGTGACCGTGCCGGACCCCTTGGCCTGCACAATCGCGTCCACGACACGTCCGGCGAGCACCGGAGTGGCTACCGCGAGCAGCGCGGTGACCACGCTGAGCAGCAGGAACTGGTACAGCTGCCGCCGGTGCGGGCGGGCGAAGGTGGCAATGCGGCGCAGAGTCGCCCGGGAGAAGGGCCTGCGGTCCTGCTGGGCGTTCATCGCGCTGTGCAGCGATGACCACGCGGTGACTTCCATGTCCATGAGGTGCCTCCGGAAACTGGTGGGGCCGACGCGGTGCCCGTCGGCCGGCATGGCCCGGGGCGCACAACGAACGCTAGAACCCCAACCATCCTTGAGGTCAATTGCTTCCCCGGGTCCCGTCCGAACGAGTGACCGGTGAGTGACCGGCGAGTGACCGGCGCAGGGGCGGAGGCTGCCGCTCAGGACTTCGTACGTACGCGCTCGGCCGGAAAGCTCGTGTTCAGGACGTCGTCGTACGCACGCGCTCGGCCGGAAAGCCGTGTGTGCGGGCGGCGACGACCGCGGCCGGCACCGGCGCGAGCAGCACCAGGACGGCCCAGGGGAAGGAGGCGGCGCCGAGGTGGTCGAGGAGGACTCCGACGAATGCGAGCCCCACAGCGTCACCGCGGCGTAGACCAGGGCGGGACTGTCGGCGAGCACCGCCAGGATCGTCGCCGCGACGGCGAACAGGACCGTGCCGGCGACGGTGAGCGTGCGCAGCCGGCGGTCGATGTGCGCGCCCACGACCCAGATGCTGACCATGGACGCGAGGCCGAAGACCAGCAACACGCGACCGGTCGAGCCGCCCATGCCGAGGCGGAGGCGAGAACCTTGTGCAGTCGCCGATGTCTCTTCCGCTCACGTCAAGGGACGGAGCCCGCCGGATTCCTTAGCTGACTTCCGGTGCGGCACATGAGAAGTCGTACACGGCCCATTCGGTGACCGGGACGTATCCGATGCGTTGGTAGAGGGCGTTGCTGGTGGAGTTGGCCGGGTCCGCGTAGAGCACGACGTCCGTCGCGCCTGCGGCCAGCGCGGCCCGGCTCGCCTCGACTGTCACGGCGCCCGCGTAGCCGCGTCCGCGTAGATGGGCCGGGGTGTAGACGGGGTCCACCCGGACCATGCCGGCGACCATCGAGGTCGCGGCCGCCATGGAGGCGGGAGCGCCGTCCGGGGTCTCCCAGAACGTGAAGTGTCGGTCGGCGAACCGCGAGCCGGCCCAGGAGGCGGCGTCCACGCCGGGGACTTCTCCAACAGCGGTGCAGAACTCGTCGCACCAGCCCACGAGTTGCTGATGGTCCTGCTCGCCCGCGACCCGGCCCCGGCCCTCGGGGAGCGGCTCCGGTGGGGTGAGTGTGCCGAGGCGGTAGAGACGGATCCGCTTGCTGAGCGTCGGCGTTGCGCCTGTGTGCCGGTGCCATGCCTCGGCGAAAGCAGTGGCGGTGTCATGGTCCGCGCTGACGTAGGGAAGGGAGTGCCCGAGGCCGGTCAGCTGGGCGGCGAGGATGTCGGCCTGCTCGGGGGTGAGGGGTGTGACGGTCAGGCCACGGGACGGGAAGCGGTAGAAGGCGGCACGGACCTCGCCCGCTCGCTCCAGTCGGCCGAGGACAGGAGCTTCGGCGCCGTGCGCGGTCGCCCCGTTCGTTCGCAGTTTCTCGATCACCGTCAGCGGCGTGTTGTGCAGGGCGGGCCGTGAGCGCAGGAAGTCCCCGGCTCGGGCGAGGAAGTCGCCTATGTCTTCGGTGAGGTGCCAGTCATCTGATCGCATGCTTCATGATTTCCCATGCTGATCCCGTCATCCAGGCGCACGTCCAGCACCACGACAGCGCGGTCCCGACGGCGTCCTCCCCGGCTGTCCGGTCTCAGATAAGTCCGGGCGAGGCGGGCCCCTGACCTGCGGTGCCCGGACTTGAGTGAGACGGGTTTCGCAAGGTCGTCTCACTCAAGTCCGGGCGAAGGGCCTTCTTGGTCAGATGTGGAGTTCGGGCGGGAAGCCGGTCCAGCGCAGTTCTGCGGGCAGGTGTCGGCGTACGCCCGAACGTCCCCAGGTAAGTACAGCCGCGCGTACCCAGCTCTCATGGTGACCGGGCCTCGCGGCCTCCGCTGCTGCGGTATTCAGAACTCCTCGTCCAGCGGTTCCTTACGAGGCGCCGTCAAGGACCTCCCGCAGTCGACGTGCGAACTCGTCCGGCTTCCCCGGATGTCCGAACTCTCCGTCACAGAAACCGCCGTGATGGCTCGGGAACACCATCACCCGCTGACCGAGCAGCTCGGCGGTCGCCACGGAGGTGCGTCCGGTCTGCACGTCCACGGACTCCTCTCCCACAGCGATCACCATGCGGGTCGGCGCAGCGGCGATCGCGTCGGCATCCGGCTGATAGCTGCTGACCGCCCATGACCGGTCGGACAGCAGCGGATCGTCACGCGAGCCGTCATCCTCCGTGGGCATCCCGAAAGCGGCGGGATCGGCCTCTGGCTGTGCGAAGTACGCGTCGGTGAACTTTCCCTCCCACGAGGTCATGGCCACGAACGCCGCCATCCCGGCCCCCCACCCCCGCTTCTCGTACGCCTCCCGGACACCGGCCCGCGCCCGCACGGCCGCGGGGCCGTCCGGCGTGAGGGTGATGAGCGGCGGCTCGTGCGCGACCAGGGTGGTCACGTCTGCGGGATACTTCGCCACGACCGCGAGCGCCGTGATCGCTCCGCCACTGCTCGCGAACATCTCAACCGGCCCGGCCCCGAGCGCCTCGATGACGGCGTGCACGTCGTCGGCCTGGGTTTGCGGCGTGTGGTCGACCCGCCCGTCCTTACGGGTACTGCGCCCGAGCCCGCGCGGGTCATAGGTGGCAACGGTCCGCTCGGGGAAACGCGCCGCGAGCGCGGCGAAGCCAGTAGCGTCCATGGGCTGCCCGATCATGAACAACGGCGGGCGCCCATCTGCGGTCGGCAGCGGCCCGCGAACGTCATAGACGAGGTCCGCGCCAGCTGTTTTGAGTGTGTGAGTCTCCATACCTGTGCAGACCGCCTCCGCCTCGAAAACTCATCGGCGCCGTGAGCATTGCTCCGCGACAGGGCTGCGCCCCCACCCCGGAGCGCGTCCCCACCTCATGAGTGGGAGAGCCCTCGGAAGCTCCGGTGCCGCGGCGGCCGGCGAACTGGGCACGTTCATCCGTACCCGGCTGGGTAGTTTCGCGCGAACGCCGACAGCAGGTGCCGCATGTCGTTGTGGAACAGCACGGAGGATGGCCTGCCGGGTGCGTATCGGATGGCCGTCAGAGCTGCGTTGCCGTGGTTGAGGCCCATCCATCGCCACTCGGGCGCGTCGACGGCAGCTCGGATCAGCCATCCGATGTTGTGTGTGACGACCAGTTCATGGCGGGGGCGATCGCCGTCGACCGGGCCTGTGAATTCTGCGAGTGCTTCCCGGGCCAGTGCTGGACCGCGGTTGCGCTCCTCTTCGGGAACCTGAGCGAGGAAGCGCCGTCAACGAACACCTCCACCAGACGATCGGCGACGCCAGGGCGGTGCACCCGCGGATGCCGGTAGCCGGCCAGCCATCGCACGTTCGCCATCAGCACGGCCTCCGGCGTGCCGACCCGCGCGAAGTCCCAGCCCACCGACTGGCATGCCGCCGCGGTCACCGCGAACTTCACTGCGTCCTCCGGCCCGATCCGCTCATCCGGGCGCACGTCCACCACCAGGGCCGTGCCATCCGCGCGCCGGACAAGAAGTCCGGCGTGTGCCGCACCCGCTTCCCGTCCGGCCCTGCCCAGGACAGCCGAAACGGCTGTGAGGACATGCCCGTCACCAGCGGGTCGAAGTCGAGCAGCATCAGGTGATCGCGCTCCAGCCACGACTCATATCCCACATGCCTGCCACACGTCGCCGACCAGTACCAGCCGCACCAGTTCCCCTGACCCCGGAAAGCCGGGAACCGCCGCTCGGGCCGTACCGACTCAAACGGGACCGACCACAGGAGCCCCAAAGACCCGCGTTCACGAAGCCCAGCCGCGCTGACGTACTCCAGCTCGACGTCCTCTGCCGACGCCTCGTTCACATTCACCCGGGCCTCCGGTACGACGCCGACCGTAGGCAGCGAAGAGGCGGTGTACCTGGAGAAGACCGATACACCCCACTATGGAGATGACTGAGACGTCAGCTCACTTGCCCGGAGATCTCCGAGACTGTCCGGACATCACAGAGACAGGACACTCAGTGTCCTGTCCCGGATAACTGTGGGCAGGGTGATGCTCTGACCTGCGGTGCCTACGGTTGTGCGGGACAGGCTGGCGGTTGGTGTCCCGCTCAACCGTAGGCAGCGTGGTTGTTCACCCGCGGAGTGAGGTTCCCCCGGTGTGCGGGAGGTGCTGATCAGCTGGTCAGGATGGGTTGACGTGGTTTCAGGTTCGCTTGTTCGGTCGTCGCCTGGTTGGCGTAGTGCTTCTCCTCGAACTCGATGGGACTGAGGTAGCCGAGGCGTTTCTGGATGCGTCGGCTGTTGTAGAAGCCGTCGATGTACTCGAACAGCGCGAGGTTGGCCTCGGCCCGGGTGACGAAGACGCGTCCGCGCACGCACTCGGTCTTGATCAGCATCCACAGATTCTCCGCGAGGGCGTTGTCGTAGCTGTCGCCCACGGACCCCATCGACCCCTCAATACCCGCACGTACCAGCCGTGTTGTGAGCTTGATGGACGTGTATTGACAGCCGTGGTCGGCGTGATGGATCAAGGTGCCGGGCACGGGCTCGCGGCTGGCCAGGGCGTACTCGAGGCAGGACAGGACCAGGTCGGCGTCCGCGCGGGCGGAGGTCTCCCAGGCCACCACCCGGCGGGAGAAGGCGTCGCGGATCGCGGAGAGCCACAGCGGTCCCTCACCCGTGGGGATCATGGTGAGGTCGGTGACCCACAGCCGGTTCGGCACGGGAGCGGTGAAGTCCCGCTGCACCAGGTCCGGGGCGAGCGTGGCCGTCGGGTCGCGGCGGGTGAAGCCCTTGCCCGTGCGGCGTGGGCTGAGGCCCGCCAGATCGGCCTCGCGCATCAATCGCTCGACCCGCTTGCGGCCGATGGCCACGCCCTCGCGCTTGAGCACGGCATGCACGCGGGGCGAGCCGTAGATCCCGCCGGAGTCGGCATGGATCTCCTCGATCTTGGTCGTCAACTCCGCGTCACGGCGGCGGCGTTCACACGGCTCCTTCTCCTGCCGGCGCCAGCGGTAGTAGGTGGACGAGGGGACGTGCAGTTCCCGGAGTACGGGCTCGACACCGAGGTCACTGCGTTCGCTGAGGAACGTCAGTACCTGCGCCGGGTCGTGTCGAGTTCCTGGGCGAAAAAAGCCGAGGCCGTGCGCAGGATCTCGTTCGCCCGGCGCAGTTCCTTCACCTCCCGCCGCAGCTGGCCCAGCTCGTCCTTCTCCTCGGTGGTCAGCCGGTCGTCGCGCTCGCCGCGGTCGGCCTCGGCCTGGCGGATCCAGCCGCGCAGTGCCTCCGGGTGGACCCCCAGCTCAATGGCCAGGCGCTTGATCTGGGGCTTCGGCTCGGCGGTGCGATACATCCGCACCGCACGCTCACGCAACTCCAGCGGATATTTCCTCGGAGCGGCCATGGTCAGAGTTCCTCTCATGAGAACCATCTGACCCGCTGTCATCGCCCTCCGCATCTCGGGGGAACCTCAACCCCTCGCTTTATGCGGGCGCCCATCAGTCGGTTGCTCCCTCTGCCATCGCGGCAGCAGGTCAGTGCTTCACGCCCAGCGGCCTGGTGGACTACCCAGTCCCGCGGGAACTGACGCTGGATGAGATCGCGGAGAGCGTCTCTGACTTTGCGTTGGCAGCCCGAAACGCCATCGAAGCTGGTTTCGACGGCGTGGAGATCCACGCAGGCAACGGCTTCCTGCTGCATCAGTTCCTCGCTGAGAACACCAACCACCGAACGGATGCCTACGGTGGTTCGATCACGAACCGGATCCGCTTCACTCTGGAGGTCGCAGAGGCAGTGGTCACCGCAATCGGCAACGAGCGCACGAGCATGCGTCTTTCGCCGGCCAACCCCTACAACGACATCTCCGAGGGCGACTCCGAAGGTCTCTACGGGGCACTGGTCCCAGCGCTCCCCGAACTCGCGTTCCTCGAGGTGTGCGAGATCGTCACTCGCCCTGTCACGCGCACCATCCGCCAGGCGTGGGGGGGCAACCTCATCCTCAACCCGCACATGACACCGGATTCCTTCCCCGCCTCAGCCGAGGCAGCACGAACTGTGCTGGAAGAAGGCCTGGCAGACGCAGTCTCCCTGGGCGCGCTGTTCCTGGCCAACCCGGACCTGCCCGCCCGGATCGAGGCGGGAGCTCCCCTCAACGCGGCAGACGAGGCAACGTTCTACGGTGGCGATCACCGCGGTTACACCGACTACACGTTCCTCGACCAGTGACAGCCAACACCGTGAACTCTGACGCCAAGCTGCTGCTCTTCTCGGGACGCGCCCATCCCGAATTCGCCGAGCGCATCGCACGCGAACTCGGTACCGAGCTGGTTCCCACGAAGGCCTATGATTTCGCCAATGGCGAAATCTACATCCGCTTCGAGGAATCAGTGCGGGGTGCGGACTGCTTCGTCGTTCAATCGCATACTGCGCCGATCAATAAATGGATCATGGAACAGCTGATCATGATCGATGCTTTGAAACGCGCCTCGGCCCGGAGCATCACCGTCATCGCGCCCTTTTACGGCTACGCGCGCCAGGACAAGAAGCACAAGGGCCGCGAGCCAATTTCGGCGCGCTTGCTCGCCGACTTGCTGACGGCTGCTGGTGCGGACCGAATCGTTACCGTAGACCTCCACACCGACCAGATCGTGGGATTCTTCGGAGGCCCGGTCGATCACCTCTTCGCCCTGCCGATCCTCGCAGACCACATCTCCACACTCACCGACCACGCCAAGCTGACCATAGTTTCCCCGGATGCTGGACGTGTCCGTGTGGCGGACCAGTGGTGTGATCGGCTCGGCGCACCGCTGGCTATCGTCCACAAAAAGCGAGACAAGGACGTCGCCAACCAGGTCAGTGTTCACGAGGTCGTCGGTGATGTTCAGGGCAGGGTATGCGTCCTGGTGGACGACATGGTCGACACGGCGGGAACGATCTGCGCGGCAGCTGAGGCGCTGTATGACAACGGAGCAGAGGACGTCATTGTCGCAGCCACTCACGGCATCCTTTCCGGACCTGCCATCGATCGTCTGAAAAACTCGAAGGTAAGCCGCTTCGTACTCACTGACACCTTGCCGACTGCCGCAGAGGCTGGCGTGGACAAGGTGACAGTCCTTTCCATCGCACCCGTCGTCGCACATGCAATCCGGGAGATTTTCGAGAACGGTTCGGTGACCGCTCTCCTCGACGAACTCTGATAGCGGCCCGCCCGTCCCCGTTGCTCCGGCTGGCACCCGAGCAACGGGGACGGGCGGGTGCACTGTCGTGCCTCTCATCCGACGATTCCGGCTGGGCTACGGGGTGACGCCGTACACACAGGGTTACCTGTGGGAGACGGTGGAGGTCGTAGGCTGGTTCGCCACCTGCCTCTTCACAAGGCCGAGCCGCCCGGCCTCTGGGGGCTGACAGCGGACAGCTCAAGATCCTTGTAGGCGGTCATTTCGGATCCTGCTCTGCGGACAGCTGATCTCCCTGCCGGTACGGCCATTCGCGTCAATGTCGAGTCTGGATCCGAACAGGTGATCCCTCCGGCGGTTTGCTCAGTGATGTGCCGTCAGTGAGCGAAGCCGTTCCGGAGGGATCGTGAAGAAGTCTTGCAGGGAGATCATGGAGATTTTGGAGGCGCTGGATGCCACAGGGTGCGCGTATTCGGCGGCTCAACTGGCAGGAGTCGATCCCAAGACCGTGCGGAGGTATGCACGGATGAGGGACACCGGGCAGCAGGTGGACGCACCCGTGCGGCGTCAGAAGCTGATCGACCCGTTCCTGCCGAAGGTCGAGGAGTGGGTGGAACGCTCGCAGGGCAAGGTGCGGGCCGACAAGATGCATGAACGCCTGGTGCTGCTGGGGTTCGCCGGCGACGAGCGCACGACCCGCCGCGCGGTCTCGGTGGCCAAGGCCGCATGGCAGGCGGGGAACCAGCGGACGTATCGGCCGTGGATCACCGAGCCCGGCTTGTGGTTGCAGTTCGACTGGGGATGGGGCCCGAAAGTGCCTGGTCCGGGCGGTGGCGACGAGCGGCAGACATTGTTGTTCTGCGCGTGGCTGGCCTGGTCGCGGTTCCGGGTGGTCATCCCGACGTGGGACCGAACGCTGCCCACGCTAATCTCCTGCATCGACTCCACGGTGCGGGCGATCGGCGGGGCGCCGACGTATGCGCTGACCGACAACGAGAAGACGGTGACCATCGACCGGGTCGCCGGAGTCGCGGTCCGCCACCCACAAATCGTCGCCTCGGGCCGCCACTACGGCATGCAAGTGCACACATGTGTCCCATTCGACCCGGAGTCGAAGGGAGGCAGCGAGGCGACGGTCCGCATCGCGAAGGCCGATCTGGTGCCCACCGACGCCAACTTGCGGGCGAAGTACGACTCGTTCGCCGAGTTGCGCGGGGCCTGCGCGATCTTCTGCAGCACCGTCAACCACCGCATCCACCGCGAGACCGGCAAGACCCCGGCCTCGATGCTCGACATCGAGCGCACCCGCCTGCATCCGCTGCCCGCCGGCCCGCACACCCTCGCGCTGGGCGAGTCCCGGCAGGTGATGCCGGACCAGACGGTGCGGTTCGGGTCGGTGCGGTATTCCACCCCGGCGGGCCTGGTCGGCCACGAGGCATGGGTGCGGGTCGACGGCGACGAGCTCGTCGTGGTCTGCGACCTGGCCCAGCTCCACCACCGCCCCGAGTGGCTGCAGGGCCCGGCCGGCCTGGCAGAGGTCGCCCGCCACCAGATCGCCCTGCCCGGCCGCCCGGTCATCGATACCGCCCACTACCCCGACCACCCGCAGGACGCGGACGGATCCCCGAGGCCACCCCGCATCAAGCCCACCACCGACGCCGAGAAAGCCTTCCTCGCCCTGGGCCCCGGGGCGAGGTCCTGGCTGAGGGAGGCCGCAGCGGCCGGCACCACCCGGATCCGGGTCAAGATGGCGTCCGCCGTCGAGCTCGCCGCCCTGGTGAGCGTCGCCGAAGTGGACCTGTCGCTCGGCCTCGCGGCCACCGCGGGACGGTTCGCCGAGGGCGACTTGATGTCCATCGTCCAGCACAGAAGAGACGGCGCCCGCCCGGCCGACCTGGTCGTCGCCGACGAGGCCCACTCGGTCCAGCCCGGCACCTCGGCCTGGTCCGACTTCGGCCGCGCGTCTTCCTGATCCCCCGTTCCCGGGCCGCGAAGCGGCCCGGGAACGGCCCGCTCGAACCATCCGATCACAGAGAGGCAGCACTCCCATGACCACGACCGTCGACGCACCGCCCGAGTTCGTTCCCGCACCGTCCCCCGTCCCGCCCGGCCCACTCCCGCCGCCGATCCCGGCGGAGTTGGAGTCGGTGCTCAAGCGGATGCGGTTTCCCTACCTGCGCAAGGCCGCCCCCGAGGTGCTGGCCACCGCCCGGTCGCAACGCTGGGACCCCGCCGAGGTGGTGCGGGTCCTGCTGGAGGCAGAGGCCAGCGGCCGGACCGAGGCGACCCGCCGCAACCACCTCCGCCAAGCGCAGCTGCCCTCGGGCAAGACCTTCGACTCCTGGAAGGAAGCGGACTCTTCGATTCCGGCGCCCACCCAGCACGCGCTGATGACCCTGGAATGGATCGGCCGCGCGGAGAACTTGGCGGTCGCGGGCCCGTCGGGCACGGGCAAGAGCCACCTCGCAGAGGCGTTGGCCCACAAGGCCATCGACGCCGGCATGCAGGTCTCCTGGTTCACCCTGGAGTCCCTGACCGCCCACCTCGGCCGCGCGACCGTGGACAACACCGTCTCCAAGGCCGTCGCCAAGATCACCCGGTGCGATCTCATCATCGTTGACCTATGCCGAGCCCGCGACTATGCCGAGGGCTCGATCAACGTGTGAGATCACCGCTGGTTGAGCCCCCGACCTGCTCGGCGGGGTTCGGCATAGCCACGGGGTTGGGCGAAGCAGCGAAGCGCTCTGGCAGGCCCCGAGAGCGGCGGTAGCTGAGGCAGGCTTCGAGCCAGCGGCCTTGACCGCCGTTTGCCACCGACCTTGAGTCTGTTGCTCTGGCAGTTGCGGCATACTGCGCGTATCGGATCCGTGCATCGGTGAGGCTATCCGACCCGTTGGGACCGCCCCATACTTCGTCGGCGTTCAAGTCATCCTGACCGTCGTCCTCCCAACCGCATTCGTGGCAGATCTCCCATTCGACGCGAGCATCCAGGGTCGGGAGCTTGCAGCAGGGGCAGGCATATGGACCCCCGCCCGCCGGGCATGCCTCGCGCAACTCTCTGGGTGTCATCACGCCTTGAGTGTCGCAGTTTCCGCGACGGCGGCCGTGGTCAGTGGCCTCACAGGCGGTCAAGGAACGCGAGGATCTTGTCGGTGGGACGGTAGCGCCCCGGGCGGGCAGCGACCGGTGCGGTAAGGGCGAGGGCCTTCTCCTTGATGGTCATGTCGGCGTGGACGTAGGCGTCGGTGGAGCGGACGCCGGCGTGGCCGAGCCAGAGCGCGATGACCGTGGTGTCGACGCCGGCCTGCAGCAGCGACATTGCGCAACTATGCCGGAGCTGGTGCGGCGTGACGGCCGAGGCCGGCCCGCTTGGCGGCCTTGCGGACTGCGGCTTCGATGCGGGAGGCGTTGACCGCGCGACCCATGGTCGGTGAATAGCAGATTGGAACGCAGGCCCTCGGGGCGGTGCAGCAGCCAGTCGTCCAGCAGTGTCTTCAGCTGCGGGTGCAGGGGAACGTAGCGGTCGGTGTGCATCTTGCCGACCGCGTCGATGGTGAGTCCGAGCATCTCGCTTCGGCGCATCCCGGTGGGGGCGAGGATCTCGATGGCCAGCCTCGCGAACGGATCAGGATCGCGTCGGGCAGCGGCCAGCAGCTTGGCGGCCGCGGCATCGTCGAGGATCGGGGCAGTGGCTCCTCCGCGATCGGGAAGTCGCTGTCGAACACCAGCTGGCGGGCTGGCCGGTCTTCGGCGTCCCATTCGTGGAAGACCGGTACCAGGCGTTGGTGCCCGCCCTTGCCCTCGCTGACGAAGACCCGACGCTCGCCGGGCGAGCGGTCGCCCAGCCGCAAGCCGAGGACCTCGCAGCGGCGCAGTCCACCCAGCAGCATCGCGAGAACCATGGCCCGGTCCCGCGCGGTGTTCAGGGCACCAAGTACCACCTCGACCTTGCGCGGACCCAGGACGCGCGGGAGGGTGCGGGGCGTGCGCAACAGCGGTGTCCCGCGATTGCCGCTCCGCCGGCGGTTGGCCAGCCCGTCGGCACCGGGTTGCGTTCGACGGCGATGTCATCGCGGATCGCCAGGTAGCCGAACAGCCCAGAGATGCTGGCGAGCCGACGCTTGATGGTCCGTGCCGAGAGCCCGCTTCACCATCCTCGAGGCGGACGACCTTCGGCCCTCGCCGCGGCTTCTTCTGCGCGGTGATGAACGGTGATCGACACAGCAGGCACTATCCAGCGGTGGATTGCCGAGAGCCTGGACTGTATCGGCGTTCCCATTGTGGCCGCCGCGCTCGGCGTGCTGCTCGTCGTCGCCGTGGCCATTCACCGCCACAAAACGCGCCAGGAAGCTTCCGGCACCGCCGAGGACCCCAGCTCTCCAGAACATGAGCGTCACACTTGATGCCGCTCTCCAGGGGGGTGAGAGCGGGCCCGCCCGGTCCTGTGAACGTCATCCGCGCAGCCCGTCACACCTCATGCCCTCCGGAGTCGAGCGGGATGGGGGAGGCGGACTTGCGCTTCCCGCGAGTCGGGGTCCATCGGGTGCGCCGCAGCGCCCACCCGGTGAGTACGGCGGCCGCCGCGATGGCATAGGCGGTGTCCCCCACGGTGTACCAGTCGTCGAACGCCCGTCCTGTGACGTAGGCCGCGGCCCCTGCCGATGCGATGCCCAGCCACTCCCAGCGGCCGTCCAGTGCGACCAGAGCGACGAGCAGCAGCGCGTACCAGGAGTAGTCGGGCGTCAGCAGCAGGAACGCCGTGCCGGTAACCAGCAGGGCGCCGCGCCAGGGGCGTTCCGGATCGCCGCGCCGCAGGACGTGCCAGACGACCAGCGCCATGCCGGCGGTCACGGCGGGCAGCGCCCAGGAGTCGGGCAGGATCAGCCGCAGCAGGGCGTAGCGGTTCTTGCCCGAGGAGGTGTCGTCGTAGCCCTCCTCCTGGACGTAGCCGCCGAGGTACCCGAAGACCGAGCCCTCGGACAGCACCGCGTACGGCAGATAGACGATGACCACCACCGCGGCCGTCGGGAGCAGTACGGCCGCCGCGTCCCGGACCCGCCGCACCCCGGAGAGCGCGCCGGGCAGTACAACTGCGGGCAGGAGTTTGGTCGCGACGGCAGCGCCCAGCAGGGTGCCGCCGGTGATCCGGTGCCGGGTGACGATCCCGAGCGCGACGACGGCCAGGAGCACGCCGAGGACATCGGCGTGTGCGTTGTTGACCGCCTCGACGGGAACAGCGGGGCACCAGGCCCAGTACGCCGCGTGCCGCACCTCTCCGCGTCGGCGCAGCACCATGAGCAGGGCGGCGGTGGCGGCCACGGAGAGCAGCGCCCCGCCGGTCTGCAGAGGCTTGTGGCGGGTGTAGTCGGGTGACAGCTCGTGCACGAGGAAGAAGTAGGCCTCGGCGACGGGCGGGTAGATGGTGTGCACCTGCGGCCGGTTGATGCGGGTGCAGTGCCTCTCACCGGCGGGCCCAGGGATCCGCGCCCGGTCCGGGTGT
Source organism: Streptomyces changchenzhani (assembly GCF_039766235.1). Taxonomy (NCBI): domain Bacteria; kingdom Bacillati; phylum Actinomycetota; class Actinomycetes; order Kitasatosporales; family Streptomycetaceae; genus Streptomyces; species Streptomyces changchenzhani. The sequence continues at coordinate 82,835 of NZ_JBDHNH010000011.1, forward strand.
GCGCATGCGGCGCCGGCGGGGAAGAGCCAGCTGTCGCGCAGCGCGGCCAGTTCCGGGTCGGCCGGTGCATGGTCGTACGGGGAGAGCCCGGACGCCTGCACCCGGCCGTCCCAGGCGTAGCGGTAGGAGTCGGTGCTGGTGCGCGGGGGAGCGGCCAGCCCGGTCGCGGCCACCGCGATGCCGCCCGCCAGCATCAGCGCCACAGCGTGCCGGGGAGGTACCTTCCGCAGCGACCACACCGCGGCGGCGAACAGCAGCCAGCACGCCGCATACCACCAGGACAGCCCGGCAGGATCCAAGTGGTAGCCGTCCTTGCGGACGGTCAGGACGAGCACGGCGGTCAGAGCGGCCACCAGGATGCCGGTACGGAACGTACGTGCGTTGATCACCGGTTCGGAGCCGCCGTCTTTACGGCCCGGCTTGTGGCAGTGAGGTCAGGGTTGCGGCGAAGTGGGTGTGTGGGGCTTCGGCGGCCACCGCTCGTACGTCGGCGGCGGTGTCGACGTCTCGCAGCACCCGCAGATCGCGCACGGTCAGCCCGGCCCCGGCCAGCCGCCCCCGCTGCAATGCGCCGGTGTCGGGTACGTCCATAGGTACCCCGCGCAGCAGCGCCGGATCTGGCTCGGCGAGTCCCAGGGCCCAGAAGCCGCCGTCCGCTGCCGGGCCGAACCACGCGTCGCAGCTGTGCCAGGCGTCCTCGGCCAGTGCGGGTGCGAGGGCGGCGGGGGTCACCTGTGGGGTGTCCATGCCGATGAGCACGGCCGGACCGGTACAGAGTCCGAAGGCGGCGGCCAGCCGTTCGTCCAGCCGGCCGTGCCCCTGCGGCACGACCTCGATGCCGGGCGGCAGCCAGGGGCCCGGCGTGCCGTCGAGAACCAGCAGACGCTTCTGTACGGGGGCCGCGAGCATTGCTTCCAGGGAGTCGGTGAGCATCGCCTGGGCCAGGAGCGCCGCCTCCTGGGGCGTGTATGGCGGGGTGAGGCGTGTCTTTACCCGCCCCGGCACCGGTTCCTTGGCGATGATGAGCATCGTGGTCACCGCGCACCCGCCCCACCAGGAGCCGGGACCGCCGGCGGTTGCGAGAACACCGCGCGCATGTCGTGCACCGCGTGCCACGTACCCCGCCAGGTCCCGGTGACCTTCGACTTCCCGGTTCGCGGCAGATACGGGACGTCGACTTCGCTGACCCGCCAGCCCGCGTCGGCCGCGCGTACGACCATCTGGAGGGGGTAGCCGCTGCGCCGGTCAGTGAGGCCGAGGCCGAGCAGCGGCTCACGCCGGGCGGCGCGCATGGGCCCCAGATCGTGCAGCCGCAGCCCGGTGCGGCGGCGCACCATCCGGGACAGAGCCAGGTTCCCGGCCCGGGCATGAACAGGCCAGGCCCCGCGCGCCAGCGGTCGACGTCGCCCCAGCACCAGATCTGTCTTGCCGTCCGCCACCTCTTGCACGAACGAGGGAAGCAGCCCGGGGTCCAGAGAGGCATCGCAGTCGCAGAAGCAGACGAACTCCGCCTCCGCCTTCAGCAGCCCTGCCTGGCAGGCGGCACCGAACCCACGCTCCGGCTGGTAAACGACCGTTGCGCCGAGTGCACGGGCGACGGTGCCAGAGCCGTCGCTGGAGCCGTTGTCGACGACGATCGCGCGCCAAGTGGGCGGGATGCGTTCCAGTACCCAAGGCAGGGCACCGGCTTCGTCCAGGCAGGGCAGGACCACGTCCACCGCCGTCGTGTTCGGGTCGGTCATGTCCTCACCGTACGCACCCAAAACGGAATACTCAGGACTTCAGATTCGCACGACGCAGTCCAGGGTCGCTGCGACAGCAGTCGGCCTCACTCTCGAACAGGGACTGCCGCGTTCGAGGAGGCGGCGACCACGGCCGAGGGCAGAAGGGAACCCCTCCCCCATCTGTCGCGCTTCGAGATCACGAACCCCGCAGCCCGCCGTGCGCGAACTCAGTCATTCCCTCGGCGAAGCCGACCTCTGCCCGCCAGCCCAGCTCGCCGGTCAGCCGCCGCGAGGACGCGGTGATGTGCCGTACGTCGCCCAGCCGGTACTCACCCGTGACCACCGGTTCCGGGCCGCCGTGCGCCAGGGCCAGTGCCGTCGCCATCTCCCCGACGGTGTGCGGTTCCCCGCTCCCAGTGTTGAATACCGACAGCACGCCCGGCTCCCGGCCGGCGAGGGCCTCCAGCACCATCACGTTGGCCGCGGCCACGTCCCGGACATGGACGAAGTCCCGCCGCTGCCCGCCGTCCTCGAAGACCTTCGGCGCCTCGCCCCGGGCGAGCGCCGACCGGAAGAACGAGGCCACACCCGCGTACGGGGTGTCGTGCGGCATCCCCGGCCCGTACACGTTGTGGTAGCGCAACGACACCGCCCGCCCGCCGCTCGCCCGCGCCCACGCGGCAGACAGATGCTCCTGGGCGAGCTTGGTCGCGGCGTACACATTGCGTGGATCGGCGGGCGCATCCTCATCCACCAGCCCGGGCACCAGCTCGGCGCCGCAGCAAGGGCATACGGGCTCGAAGCGCACCGCATCGAGGTCCGCGGCCGCCCGCGGACCTGGCCTGACCCTCCCGTGCAACGCGCAGTCGTAGCGGCCCTCCCCGTACACGACCATCGAGCCCGCCAGCACCAGCTCACGGACCCCGGCCTCCGCCATGGACGCCAGCAGCACCGCCGTTCCGAGGTCATTGCTGCTCACATACGCGGGCGCGTCGGCGAAGTCCTTGCCCAGGCCCACCATGGCCGCCTGATGGCAGACCGCCTCCACCCCGCGCAGCGCACGGACCACCGCATGACCGTCCCGTACATCCGCATGGATCCAGTCCGCCGCGGCGACGGGTGGTGGGGCGGCCGTATGGGCCGAGGGAAGCAGGGCGTCGAGGACAACGGGTTCATGGCCGCGGGCGGCGAGCGCGGTGACGATGTGCGAGCCGATGAAGCCCGCGCCTCCGGTGACAAGTACACGCATACCGGGGACGCTAGGCGGTGCCACGCCCTGCTGCCCGGGTGCGCGCCGGGAGGTCACAGGACCGCGGGCTGTGCGTGCTGACGCCTGTGCCGTTCGTGTTTCGTAAGGCCCCTTCGGCTTGCCGCGCCCGCGCCGGCGTGAGTGGATTGAAGTACGGCAGAAGATTCCTCAGTCCATGGAGCAAGATCAGAGGTTGCTCAGCATGGCCATCAACAACCGTTCCTCACCCCCCGGGCTGGAGCCGCTGGGCTCGTCCCCGCTCTCCCGTGTGCTGCTGGCCGTGTGCCGGGTCACGGTCGGCCTGCTGTGGATCCAGAACCTTTCATGGAAGCACCCGCCGGACTTCGGGGACGAGAGCGACCCCCCGCGTGACCTGTACAGCTGGACACTCAAAGGGGTGGACAACGAGGTTTTCGCCCCGTGGGCGTGGCTGGTCGAGCATGTGATCATTCCGAGTTTCTCGGCGTTCGCCTGGGGCGCCTTCGCAATCGAGGCATGCCTCGGCGCATTCCTGCTGGTGGGCCTTGCCACCCGCTTCTGGGCGCTGGTCGGTCTGGTTCAGACGACCGCCATCACGTTCTCCGTGCTGAACACCCCGAACGAGTGGTTCTGGTCGTACTTCCTCATGTACGCCGTGCACCTGGCGCTGCTGGCCACCGCGGCGGGACGCGCCTACGGCGTGGACGGCGCCCTGCGGCCCGTGTGGCGGCAGCGGGGTGGCCGGATGTCGCGGGTGCTGCTCGCAGCGTCGTGAACCAAAGGAGGACCACGTGAAGTCTCCACGATCCGCTGTCGGCCGGACAGCCGCCGGCCTGGGCGTGGGCGCGGCGGCGAGCAGCGTCCTGACCATCGCCGACGGCCCGCCGTGGGGGATCGTCACGCTGAGCGGGACAGGCATGCTGGTGCTGCTGATCCTGGCCGCGGTGGCAGTGACGGCGGGGCTCTCGGCGATGCGGATGATGATCGCCCTGGCCGGGGCGGGTTTCCTGGCGGCCGCCGTTCTACAGCTGGTGCAGATCGGCTGGACCAGTGCGAATCTGCTGGGGGGCGACGGTTCAACGGTGGCCCTGCTGCTCGGTTTCGCCGTGGGCCTGCTCGCCCTCGGTCTCAGCTCAGCACCCAGCAGCCCTGATTCCCCCGCTCCCGCTCCCGCCACGGGAAGGCACGATCCCGCATGAACGTTGACAGCCTGTTGCAACCCGTCCTGGCCACCGCTACGGAACACGCGTCGGCCGTTGACGCCGACGGCCGGTTCCCCGCGGAAGCGGTAGCGGCTCTGGGCACGTCCGGCCTGCTGGGTTTGACGCTGCCCGTGCCGGAGGGCGGGCTGGGAGCCGGCCCGGAGGAGTTCGCCCATGTCACGGCCGAGTTGGCGGGCATCTGCGGATCGACGGCCATGGTCTACCTGATGCACGTCAGCGGTGCCATGACGGTGCTGGCAGCACCCCCGCCCGGCCTGCCGGCCCTGCCGGGCGACCTGGCTACGGGCAGGGCGCTGGCCACTTTGGCATTCAGCGAGCCCGGATCCCGCTCGCACTTCTGGGCGCCGATCTCCCAGGCCAAACGCAACGGCGGCCAGGAGGCACGGTTCACCGCGGACAAGAGCTGGGTGACCTCCGCCGGACACGCACAGATGTATGTCACGTCCGTGCTGTCGGCCGACGAGGCGGGCACCGTCGACCTGTACGCCATCGAAGCAGACGCCCCAGGGGTGGCCGTCACCGGCGAATTCCACGGTCTGGGCCTGCGCGGCAACGCCTCCGCGCCGATGCGCTTCGACATGACAGTCCCCGACACCCTGCGTCTCGGTCAGCCCGGCAGCGGGCTCGCCCTGATGACCGAGACGGTCATGCCCTGGTTCAACCTGGGCAACGCCGCCGTCTCCCTCGGGCTGGCACGGGCCGCCCTGGATGCCGCCGTGCGGCACACCAGCGGCGCCACCCTCCAGCACACCGGCCAGACCCTCGCCGACCTGCCCACCATCCGCGCCCGCCTGGCCCGCATGTCCCTGCAGCTGGAAGCCGCAAGCGCCTACCTGCGCGCCGCGGCAGCCAGCATCGCCGCACCGGACGAGCAGACCCCGCTGTACGTCCTCGGGGTCAAGGCGCTGGCCAACGACACCGCGCTGACCGTCACCGACGACGCCATGAGGGTCTGCGGCGGCGCCGCGTTCTCCCACCACCTGGCCATCGAACGATTCTTCCGCGACGCCCGCGCCGGGCACGTCATGGCCCCCACCGCCGACGTCTTGTACGACTTCTACGGCAAGGCCATCACAGGCCAGCCGGTGTTCGGCTGACCCCGGTCCGTCACGAACAGCCCGAGAGGAGACCGCCATGGAGCCGTTGTTGGTAGGAGCGGTGGCCTACACCCCCAATGTGGTGCCCATCTGGGAAGGCATCCGCGACTACTACCGCTCCGCAGCAGTCGAGATGGACTTCGTCCTGTTCTCCAACTACGGCCGCCAGGTCGACGCACTCCTCGCCGGAACCATCGACATCGCCTGGAACACCAACCTGGCCTGGGTACGCACCGTCCTCCAGGCCGGCGACCGAGCCCGGGCGCTGGCCATGCGCGACACCGACCTCACCTTCCGCAGCCACCTCGTCTGCCGCGCGGGGGCCGGCCTGCGCGGCCCCGGCGACCTCAAGGGCCGACGACTCGCCCTGGGCAGCCGCGACTCCGCACAGGCCGCAATCCTGCCCCTGCACTACCTGCGTCGCGAGGGCATCACCAACGGGGACGTCGAACTCCTGCGCATCGACAGCGACCTGGGAAAGCACGGCGACACCGGCCGCAGCGAACTGGACGCCATCCGGGCCGTCCTGGACGGCGACGCCGACGCCGCCGCGATCGGCATCACCACCTGGGAATCCGTCGGCCAAGGCGAGCTGATGCCCGACGCCCTGGAATCGTTCTGGACCAGCCCCGCCTACTGCCACTGCAACTTCACCGCACTCGACACTCTCGAAGCCGACCGCACCGACGCCTGGACCAATCATCTGCTCGCCATGGACTGGAGCAACCCAGAGCACCGCAGAATCTTGGAACTGGAAGGCCTCCAACGCTGGGTACACCCCCAGCTCGACGGATACACCGACCTCTTCCAAGCGGTCAAGGAACAGGAGATCGCATCCCGATGGTGATCCTCGACCTCGTCGAGAAGCTCTCCGCCACGGCGGAAGGCGACACCATCACGCTCCCCATCGCTACACCGGACCAGGCCGCACTCGCCGCCTCCTGGTGCGAACGCACCGGAAACACCCTCATCACCGCAGACGAAACCAGCATCACCGTCCGCAGAGGCCGCCCACCCGACCCGATCGCCACCCTGCCCGCGGCCCGGCGACCCGGAGCACGGCTGTGGCTCTACACCAACTTCGACTGCAACCTCGCCTGCGACTACTGCTGCGCCCGCTCCTCACCACAGACAGCCAGGCGAGCCCTGGGCGTGGACAGGGTGAAAGAGATCGCGAAAGCAGCCCCGGCCGCCGGAGTCACCGAAATCCTGCTCACCGGCGGCGAACCGTTCATCCTGCCCGACCTCGACGAGATCGTCGCCCACTGCACGGCCGCGCTGCCCACCACCCTCCTCACCAACGGAATGCTGTGGCGCGGACACAGGCTCCAGATGCTCCAGGCCATGCCCCGCGACCGGCTCACCCTGCAGATCAGCCTCGACTCCGCCACCCCCGGCCTGCACGACTCCCACCGCGGCAAAGGCACCTGGGCCAAGGCCGTCACCGGCATCCGCACCGCACTCGGCGAAGGCTTCACCGTGCGGGTGGCCGCCACCCTCACCACCGACGACCTGCACGAGGAGACGGAGCTCAGATCCTTCCTCGACGCACTCGGCATCGCCCGCGAACACCAAGTCGTCCGCCCCCTCGCCCACCAGGGCGCCGCCGACGACGGCCTGGAGCTCACCGTCCAAACCCTCATCCCCGAGGTCACCATCACCGCCGACGGCGTCTACTGGCACCCCGTCGGAGCCGACAACGAGGAACAGCTCGTCACCCCCAACATCTTCCCCCTCGATGCCGCCATCGACCTCGTACGAGAAAAGTTCCGCTACCACCGCTCCAAGACGGACTCCGCCGCCCGCACCTTCCCCTGCGCATGAACCCGATGGACCAGCTAGGCGGAGACGAGAGGGCGTCAGGGAATTCCTGAATTCCTGATAGACCCCGTCAGCTCAGGAGCGGTCCGAAGATGTCCCGGCCGAGCACGACCGCGGATCGCTGGTCGAGGACAGTGGCGGTGAGGTGCGGGCGCGTGGTGATCCAGGCGTCGGCGCTGTCCTGTGAGGCGAAGAAGTTGATAGTGGTGCAGCAGGTGTCGACGGATCGGCCCGTCGCGCCGGAGGCGGCGTAGACCACGACAGCGTCGGCCGGGGTGAAGGCAGCCTCGATACCACTCGTGGTGACCCGCACGGGTTCGCCGGTGTGCGGGTCGGTGGAGGTGATGACGGTGTCCTGGCCGAGCATGGCGGACATCCCGAGGGCGTCGATGGCGCACATGGCGTGGACGGAGACGGCCCCGAGCCGGACCACGTGACCGGTGGGGGTCGGCGAGAAGGGGTACGCGGCGACCAGTCGGCCTTCGTCGATGGCGAGGAGATCCAGCGCGGCGAGCCTGGCCAGGGCGTCGGCGGGATCGATGCCGGCGGGCACGGCGAGGTCGGCGTGGGCCGGGGCGGTGCCGGTGGTGGCGAAGTGCCGTAGTACGGACCGGTACACCTCGCGCAGCTCGGCGGGCAGGTCGGCGGCCCGGTGCGGCCGGTCGGCGCGGATCGGGCCGCCCTCGCAGCAGGCTGAACCGTCACGCTCGGCGATGGCGCGTCGCAGCGCCGCCCGGATCGCGTCGGTGGTGGGTACGTCGAGGCGGCAGGACGACGATCCGCCGGCCGGGGTGCCCATCACGTCCACGCCGTCCACCAGCACCGACGGGGACGGGTACGCGCCGACCACTTCGGTGATCGACAGCGGGAGACCGAGCTCGGCGAGGCAGGCGCGCAGGAGGTCACGGGCCGGCGGCAGGTTGGGGCAGTCCGGGACGGAACGCAGTTCGATGATCATGTGACGATGCTGCACCCCGTAGCCCGCTTCAGGGTCAAGCCCGGCGCCTGCCAGACTGGAGTACATGCGTATCGGAGAGGTGGCGGCCGCTTCCGGGGTGACGGTCGAGACGCTGCGGTATTACGAGCGCCGCGGCCTGCTGGCGCTGCCGGAGCGGCTGAGTTCCGGATACCGGCAGTACGACCCCGGGGCGGTGCGGGTGGTCCGCTTCATCAAGGACGCCCAGGACCTCGGCTTCACTCTCAGGGACATCGAGAGCCTCTTGCGCCTGGCCGAAGGCGGCCCGGACAACTGCCACGACGTCCTCGATCTCACGCGAACGAAGATCGAGGAAGTGACCGCGAAAATCGACTCCCTCACGACGATCCGTGCCGCGCTGGAGCAGCTGGCCAACACGTGCGACATGCCCAGGGCAGACCGGATGTGCCCACTGCTGGCCGCCTTCGACCTCGAATCCGTCCGACCCGACGCCGCGACACCGCACTGAACCGACAGACTCGACCCACGGGCCCGGCCTGGTCAGTGCCGGACGTTGCTCAGCTCTTCCTGGCGGGCCTTCCGGGTTTCACGCGCTCCCGCTCGACTCCGGAGGGCATGAGGTGTGACGGGCTGCGCGGATGACGTTCACAGGACCGGGCGGGCCCGCTCTCACCCCCCTGGAGAGCGGCATCAAGTGTGACGCTCATGTTCTGGAGAGCTGGGGTCCTCGGCGGTGCCGGAAGCTTCCTGGCGCGTTTTGTGGCGGTGAATGGCCACGGCGACGACGAGCAGCACGCCGAGCGCGGCGGCCACAATGGGAACGCCGATACAGTCCAGGCTCTCGGCAATCCACCGCTGGATAGTGCCTGCTGTGTCGATCACGGGGTCGCTCACGGTCCCACCGCGCAGGGTCCGGATCTCGTACCAGCCGTAGTACGCCACGTAGGCGCCGACCAGGAGCAGCAGGCCGCCGCCGAGGCGTGAGGCGACCGAGCCGAGGCGGCGGAGTCGGCCGACGCGGGCGGTGCGGGTCAGCGCGACGGACAGTGCGGCGGCGCCGACGATCGCGCCCATCCCGGCAGCGTACGCCGCGAACAGCACGACGCCCTCAAGGGTTGATCCGCTGCGGAACGCGGAGACCACGATGGCGAGGAACGGGGCGATGGTGCAGCCGAGCGAGGCGATCGCGTAGGCGGCGCCGAACAGTGCCATCGACCCCGCGGACCGGGTCACGGTAGGCGCGCGACGGAGCTTGGGAAGCAGCGTGGGCAGGTCGCGGCCTGCCAGCAGCCAGCAGCCGACGAGGGCCAGCAGCAGGCCGAAGACGATGGTGAACCAGGGCAGATGTTCCTGCACCTGGCCGGCGACGGGTGCGACGGCGAGTCCGAAGAGGGCGAACACGGCAGCGAATCCGGCGGTCATGGCCGCGGTTGCGGCCAGGGCGCGGGCGACGGCGGCGGGGCGGGTGGGGCTGTCGTCGCCCAGGACGAGCAGAGAGAGGTAGGCGGGGAGGAGGGCGAAGCCGCACGGATTGACGGCGGCGAGCATGCCTGCGGTGAGGGCGAGGGCGAGGGGCAGGTCGGACACGGCGGGTCAGCCGACGAGCTTGCTGACCTTGTCGGCCAGGCCCTTGCCTGCGGGCAGGTTGCCGGTGAAGACGGTCTTGCCGTCCTTGTCGAGGATGACGTAGACGCTTTGCTGCGTGATCTCGAACTTCTTCCAGATGTCGCCGGCTTCGTCGGACAGGTTGGGGAAGCCTCCGACCTTCGCCGAGGCGACGAAGTCCTTCATGGCTGCCTGCTTGTCGAGGCCGGCCACGCCCACGACGTTGGCCTCGCCCTTGAACTGGTCCGCCACCTTGGCGGTCTCCGGCCCCTGGGCCTTGCACTTGGGGCACCAAGGGGCCCAGAACCACAGCACGGTGGGCTTGCCCGCCAGCGTGGCGCCGTCGAACGGCTTGCCGTCAACGGTCGTTCCGGTGAAGCGCAGTGCCTCCGGGACCGTCGTCGAGGAACTCGCTGGGCTTTGCGGAGCGGCGGGGGCGCTGCTTTTCGAGGCGCTGTCGATCGCTGGCGGGTTACCTGAGCCGGCGCCGCTGTCCGAGCCGCAGCCGACCAGAGTGAGCGTCGTGGCGGCCAAGAGGGCCGGCAGATACGAGCGGGCACGCATGACGGGCTCCTGGAGGTTGGGGTCGGGTCTGAATGTAGATCGCCCGGCATGGTGGGCGGGGAGCCTGGGTGCTTACGGTTTGGTGACGTCAGCCCGCGTGATCGGTGAGCCGCGCGAGGTCGAGGACGGTGATGCGCCCGCGTGCGAGGCGGATGAGCCCTTGTCCGGCGTAGTCACGCAGGACTTGGTGGTGGTCTCGCGGGAGGTGCCGGCGAGGGCAGCGATCTGGTGGTGGGTGAGGGCGATTTGGGGGCTTCGGACCCCGAGAAACCGGGGCCGGGTTTCGGCGGCGAGAGTCAGCAGCGTGGTGGCGATGCGCTGGGGCACGGACTTGAAGACGCTGTCGGACAGGCGTTGTTCGAGGTCGGTGAGACGCTGGCCGAGGATCTCGGTGATCCGCGCTGAGATCCGTGCATCGGAGAGCAGGAAGCGGTGGACATCGGTGCGGCTCATGACGCAGACGGTGACGTCGTCCAGGGCTTCGGCGAAGTTGTCGTGCATACGCTGGCCGAGCAGCACCATCTCCCCGAAGATCGTGCCTGGGCTGATGATCGCGCAGGTCAGGGCGCGGCCTTCGGCGGAGACCCGGAAGATGCGGACCCGGCCCGCTTTGAGAATGAAGAGAACCTCGGACGGCTGGGACGGGGAGTAGAGCAGTTCGCCCGCGCCGTAGGTCTTCATCGGAGCCGCAGCGGCGATCGCGTCCATCTCCGGCTCGGTGAGATCGCGGAAGATGTCGACCTCGGAGATGCACCACGTCTTGTCGGCATCGTCACCGGTGTGGGTCATGTGATGCGGCTCCTCACGTCGTCCCGGTGCCCAGGGCGGGGGCGCAGTGCCCCATGACGGGCTGGCCAGCGCACCTGCGCTGTCGGCGAGACAGTAGCGGTCAGGGGCACGATCCTGTGCGCCGGTCGGGAGCGGTGCGCCGGGGCCGGAAGCTCCCCCGAGGGGTTGCGGTGTCATCCTGCGGCCCGGCCGGTGCGCTTGCCGCCCACCTTCGCAATGGCGACGAAGGTCAGACCTGCGAGCAGCCCGAACACGAGGTGGGCACCGAGGCTGGAACGGGTGACGTCGTTCCATGCGAAGACAGGCATGCCCATGTTGGCGGGCATGATCCACAGGGCGCCTACCACCCACCACACCGCGCCGTAGAGCAAGCCGAGGACGGCGGCGGGCACGAGGCGCCGGGCGAACTGTCCGAGCAGGGCTCCGAAGGTGATGCTGGCGAGGAGTGCGATGGACAGGTGGATCAGCCAGCCCGCGACGGCGTTGGTGGAGCCGAGGAGCCCGGCAACCATCGTGATCATCGCGGTGTCCATCATCGGTCGCGAAACCGACATCCAGATCCCCATCCCGGCGCCCCCGGCCAGACCGGCCGCAGCACCCCAGGCGACATGGACCGGGACGAGGGCTGTCCTGGGCGATACCTGCACTGTGGCGGTCATGGTGAGTGTCCTCTCGGTGTGCGGGCTTCTCTTCTACGGCCGACGCTAGAACTGGTGGCGGATCAGGTATGTGAGCACGCTTACCTACCGGGCGGTTGTCCAGCCGGTTTTCAGTTGTCCTTCACCGCGATGAGCAGGGCGTAGCCGAGAGCTCCGTCTGCGACGGCTGTGCGCGCCGCGCCGAGCACGCCCGGGGCGGCTTCAAGGTTGACGCCTGCGGCGGTGAGCTTGTCCGGGGCTGTCATCCGAAGCACGCTCAGACGAGCCTCGATCTGGTCGATCATGCGCAACATTGCCGAGTCGTGGCGTTCGGTGGTGATCGTGCGCAGTCCCGCTTGGGCGAGGATGCGGGAGTACTCGGCCAGGGGCCGGGCGTCGGCGATGCAGGCGATCCGGGCGCCGAGACCGGCCAGCTCTGGCGGCAGGCGGGCGGGTTCGGCGGTGACATCGGTGATTCCGAGACGCCCACTGGGACGCAGAACGCGGGCGAACTCCGCTGCCGCTGCCGCCTTGTCGGGAAAGGTGCACAGCGCGCACTCGCACACCACTGCTTCGAAGACGCCGTCAGTGTACGGAAGCTTCTCGGCGTCGCCGGTGGTGAAGCGGGCCCTCTCGGCCAGCCCCGCCGCCTGGGCCGCTCCTTGGGCGAGGGCGGTGTTGGCGGCGGAGTAGTCCACGCCGTCCACCTCGACGCCGTGAGTGTCGGCGACAAGCAGCGCCGTCGTCCCGCGGCCGGAGGCGACGTCGAGGACCCGTCGGCCCGGGGTGAGGGTGAGGGCGTCGGCGAGGCGCCGGGTGAGTGTGGTGCCGCCGGGGTGGTAGGAATCGCCCAGTAGGAGGGCGACGGCGTCGGAGGAGTACGCGGCGGCGCAGCACGCCTTGATGTCGTCGCCCGTGGGCTGCCGACTCATGGGGTGGGCTCCTGTCCGGTCGTGGCCCGGGCGGTCTTGGACCCGTACGGCGTCATGGTGAGCCGGTCGGCGAGCGGCAGGGCGTTGGGCACGACCTGGGCGACGGGGACGCCGGACATCTGCGCGCGGACCTCTTCGCGATAACCGACGGAGTTGTAGGCGCAGAAGGGGATGAGGCGCCCGTCGGGGGTGATCTCCGCGACGCAGCACTTCATCAGCTGTTTGACGTTGAGGGTGTACGGGTCCTGGAAGTCCTGGACCACGATCATGAACGCCTTGTCGTTCAGGTTCTTGACCGCCTCGGGCAGGTCGATGCCGCAGGCGTCCGCGCAGTCCAGTGCCTCGGCGGTGGCCTGTAGCTTCTCCTCTGTCGTCGCGGTGCCCATGAACGCGGAGGCCGACCACAGCTTCTCCAGGGCCTCGCGGATGCCGGCGTCGGGCATGACGCGGTTGGTGATGTAGTCGAGGTAGTCCTCGACGTGGAGCAGACGCGGAATGGGTACGACAATCCGCTGTCCCGGCTTCCCGTCGACGAGCAGGTAGGTGATGGAGCGGCAGGTGGGGAAACAGCAGGGGACGGGGAAGAAGTCGCCCTTCTGGAACCACTGCGGGCGCTGGGTGTTGATCAGCTTGATGACGTCAGGGTTGGTGAGCCGTTCCAGCGGATCGAATTCCACATGCCGCCCTGAGTGTGTGACCGGCTGGAAGGCCACCGACCGGACAGCGGGGTGGTCGATGCCGAACTCGACGATGTCGCCGAGCTCGTGCTCGTTCAGGCCGCGCTCGACAGCGGCGACAAGCGTGACGGTCAGCCCGGCCTCGGCGCAGTTGTCCAGGGCCCGCTGCTTGAACGTACGCAGGTCCCTGCCCCGGATCTCCCGGTGGGTGCGCTCTTCGAAGCCGTCGAACTGGAGGTAGATGTTCACCGACCGGCCCGGCACCTGGTTGCGCTTGCCCAACTCGGCGACGAAGCGTTTGTCCGTGGCGAGGCGGATGCCGTTCGTGTTGAGGTTGACGTTCTTGATGGGGCGGGCCTGGGCAAGATCAATGAAGTCGAGGATGTGCTTGTGAATGGTGGGCTCTCCCCCGGAGAACATCACCACCTCTGCCTCGCCCTCGGACTCCACGAAGACGTCGAGCATCCGCTCGCACTGCTCGTGCGTGATCGAATAACCGTCGCTCTGATGACCGGAGTCGGCGAAGCAGATCGGGCAGTCCAGGTTGCAGCCGGTATTGACCTCGATGATGCCCAGGCAGGCATGCTGCTTGTGCTCCGGGCAGAGTCCGCAGTCGCTCGGGCAGCCGTCTTTCACCTCGGTCTGGAAGGTGAGCGGGATGGTGCCCGGCTTGTTGAACCGGACCGAGGACATGTACTCCTCCGCGTCCCCGTACACCAGCGCCTCGAACCCGCCGTGCTCCTTGCAGCGTTTACGCAAGAAGACCTTGTTCTCCCGGACGTTGACCTGAGCATCGACCGGAATCTTGCAGACCGGGCAGATCGACTTGGTGAACTCCACGAACACTTCGTCCCGGTCGCGTTTCTGTGCCTTGCTTTCGCCCCGCTCTGCGCCGTCTGCTTGACCTGTTTTCTCCACTGCTATCGCCTTTCCGCTTCAGTGACCTCGTATGAGCCGCCTTTGCCCGGTGCCCTGGCCCCGCGCGGGGCTCCGCTGCGTGCAGTGCGCAGCAGCAGTGCCGCGTACAGGAGGGTCAGCCCGTCCTGCACCAGAACGAACCATCCGAGCCGCTGCGACAGGTACACGCCGAAGCAACCGCAGTTCTCGACCGTCAGCCCTCGGGCGAACGCCTGCACCGCCAGCGTGCTCCACACCAGGGAAACCGCCGTGTACACCCACACCGGGGTGATCGCTTTCGAGCGCGGGCGGGCCAGGAACCACACCCCACACACCAGCTCACCGATGATCAACACCACGGCCAGTGCAGACGCGACCACGTGATTCACGGGCCCGTACGCGGCGAGGATGCCCGGCATCTGCCCGAACGAGGCGAGCTGGCCGAGGGCCATCGCCGAGTACACCGTGCCCAGAACCAATCGCAGCACCATGGCCAGGACGCTACGCCGCGAAACAAGCGGAGAACTGTAAGGCCGCTCACCGAACCGGACTCAATATCCGAGCGTCAGGAGGCCATCGCTCGGCGAAACCGATCCGTGTCCCTGATGAGACCCGCCACGAGTGTGTGGCGGTGACGTCGGCGGCGAGTCGACCCGCGGGTGATCCGCGGCAGGGGTCCAACCCCGGCCGGCGCTTCGCTCCCGCCTTGCCCTCTGCCCCTACGCCCGATGCAGGCGTAACGTTGAAGACCACTTTCGGGAGGCGTTATGCGCCATACCATCCGAATCGGACCGCGCACCATCGGCTTCGGCCGACGGCCGGCGCCATCGGCAGACACCGTGGTCAGCCGCGAGCGTTTCGCGATCGACATCGCAGAGGGCCAGATGGGTGTCGGCGTCCCGTTCAGACGCGGCTGCAGCGCCCTCGGATTCCGGGTGCTGGTCATCGACACGGAAACCGGGCGACGCCAGTACGTCTCCGAGAACTACACCCACGACCTCGCGTACGCCGATGGCGAGAAATTCGTCACCAAACTGATCACCGGTGCGAAGCGAGTGAAGTAGATCCCCTCCCTTGGCGCTGCCATGCGCACCGCTCCGCTCCCGAAGCGTGGTGGCTGCCAGAGCCGGCGGCGCAATCTGGTTCCGGGCCACCGCCGAGGCGGGGGCCACGGCGTCCGTCACCTCATGATCCGGCAGCGGGCGTCGTGTGCCGCGAGCGCCGTTGGGCTTCGTCCTTGAGGGACGTCAGCGACGCAGCGACCGTCTCCTCCCAGCGCGCAGCAACCAGACGGCCCCAGCGACTCCCCAGGGCCCATCCGTCGGTCCCCATCTCACCCCGGTACTCCAGCCGAGTCCCCGATGCGTGCTCGGTAAGCCGGAACGACTCGGTGACGGAGGGCACCGGCCCGCGCACCAGGCGGAAATCGATGCGCTCTGGATGGGTGAACCGCACTGTCTCGACCGTGGTCGCTGTCAGCCGCCCGCCCGCGACCGGAGTGAAGTGCGCGGCGAGCACCATGTCACTGCCGCGCTCCAGCACACGCACCTTCTCCCGCATCGCTCCGGTGGCCCGACCCAGATACGGCTGGGCGATCACATCGAACACAACCTCCCTCGGTGCTGCGATGTCGACCGTTTGCGACCCCAGCGGACGCGTGCGCCGGCCAGCCCCTGTCAACGGTCATTGAGATGCCCAGGTAGGTGGCCGTTGGGGGCCCAGGCTGGTGGCCATCAGAAACCCAGGCGTGTGGCCAGTGGTGTTCCTGGGGGTGGGGGGTCAGTTCAAGGGGACCACTCCCTTCCCGGCGAGGGCCTCGGCAAGGCGGTGCGAGTCGCCGGTGGTGGTCACGAGGTGAGCGTGGTGCATGAGGCGGTCAGTGCTCGCGCCCGCGAGAGTTTTCGGCATGATCGTGTCGAAGCCCGAGGGGTGAATGTTGCTGGTCACCGCGATGGAACGTCGCTCGTAGGCGGCATCGATGATCCGGTAGAACGCCTCGGCGGC
Source organism: Streptomyces changchenzhani (assembly GCF_039766235.1). Taxonomy (NCBI): domain Bacteria; kingdom Bacillati; phylum Actinomycetota; class Actinomycetes; order Kitasatosporales; family Streptomycetaceae; genus Streptomyces; species Streptomyces changchenzhani. The sequence goes on from NZ_JBDHNH010000011.1 coordinate 98,971, forward strand.
GTCCTCGCCGACGGGCAGCAGGCCAATGTCATCGAGCTATGCGGATATCCGCATAGATCGACGACATTGGCATGCTGCCCGTCGGGCCAGGCCGCCGCCGAGGCGTTCTACCGGATCATCGACGCCGCCTACGAGCGCCGGTCGGTCATCGTCACGTCGAACCTGCACCCCTCAGGATTCGACACGATCATGCCCAAGACGCTCGCCACTGCGGCCGTCGACCGGCTCCTGCACCACGCGCACATCGTCCTCACCGAAGGATCGTCCCTGCGACTCACCCAGGCCACCACCGGCCAGGGCGTCACCCCGCTGAGCTGACCCAACCGAGGGACAAATAGTCATACCGGACAGGGAGATCAGCTGTCCGCCTACAGGGATCAGAAATGTCCGCTCACCCGGATGCCCCGCTGACCGCGCACAGGGGCTATGGATGGTGTCGATCGCGGACTATTCCCCGTAATCGCGGAAAAGCCCCGCCTGGCCGGCCTTAAAAGCGAACACGATGAAGCCAACGCCGCTTCATCTGGACACTCCGCCTCGTCCACGTCGGCGGCGACGTCCATCTTGGCTGCTGTGTCCCGACCGATCTTGGCCATGCAGTCACTCCTGCGCGGCTTCGCAGGTCGTCGGTCCGGTCGGCGTCTGCTGCTCTTCGCTTTCGCGACGACCGCTTGTGACTGAGCCAGCGGTTACTGAGCGCTCCTGTCGGCCACTGCGTGCGGGACTACGGTGAGTGACACGCTGCGTGACGTGTGCAGAGGCTGAACTCATCTGGGACGCCCTCGAACGGGCCCTTCCGCCAGCTGCCTGTCACAACGTGCCTCATGTGCCTCAACAGGCTCTATTCCTCTGAACTGCCAAGATGCTTGACAACCCTAGATAACAAACGCCAACTTCGCCGAGACGTCCGACCGCTACCTGGATGTAGGTTCCGCAGCTCGGTGTCCAATTCCTCGCCGCCGTGTCCAACGGCTGGCCGATTGGACGCGGTTCTGCGTAATCGCAGGTCCACCCACTTGCCTCCGCCGGGCTCGATCGTCGCTGCGCCGTCAGAGCCGAGGATTGGACACGTTCTGCGGAACGCGTTCGGTGGACACGAACGTGGAACGCCGATGCCCTGCTGGTTGCAGCGGTGCCGTTGGACACCGAAGCGCGGAACCTACACTGGACATGCTCTCCACGACGCTGACTCCCCTCGATCGCGTTCAGCGCTTCCCCGACCAGCGCGAAGCGTGGATCGAGGACGCACACAAACGGTGGAAGAAGGCGCTCAGGTACCGGCAGAACGAGGTTCAGCGAGTCCGTGTCCTCCTCTACCTGGACGCCACCCGCCCGGTGACAGAAGCCGCGCTGGAGATGGCCAAGAGGTTCGTCCTCCTCAGCAGAGCAACCGGTCGCGCCATCGCAGCCCTCAAGGACCTGGACACCGGCCCCCTGACCCCGCCGTCGCCTGGATACACCGAACTCCTGGCGGCGGACGGGCTGGGCCCAGAGGCGCCTGACCTCGGCTTCCTTCAGTCGCAGGCTCGGGAGCCGTACAACACGTTCCTGCGCACCGCCGCTGACGCCCTCGGGGAGAACGGTCTCTTTCCGCCAGAGTACTGACCTGCGTAAAGAGTCCTATTCTGCTCGCCACGTTGAGTGACGTAGGTGGCGGACGCATCCTTGACAGCTTTCGGGCACTGAAATCTTTCGTGCGCCTGATGTGACTCAAGTCACCGCACGAGAGATTTCAGCGCCCAGGTCAGAGACGTGGCCACTGAAATCTTTCGCGCACCCCGACAGGATGCGGGACGGTGCACGCCAACGCGGCTGCAGACGTTCCGGCGCGGCTGGAGGCGCTCGGTGCCACGGCGGGGCTCGACCGGGCGGCGCTGCACAGTCAGTTGGGGGCCGCGCTGGCGGTGGTGGTCCATCTTGTGCGGGACCGCGAGGGGCTGCGGCGGGTCGCCGAGGTGCATGTGCTGGAGCGGGACGCGGCGGGCCTCGTGGTGACGGTGCCGGCGCTGCGGTGGCGCGCGGACGCCTTCGCCCGTGAGCGCGGCTGGGGACGGCTGCGCGCGCTGATCGGGGGTGCGCTGTGATGGGGGTTGGATCGGGTCCGGTGTACGCGGCTGCGGTGTGCGCGGCATTGGCCTGGCTGACGTTGGGGCGTGAGGGGGACCAGCGGCGCGCCCGGCTGCTGTTGGCGGGCGGCGCGGTGGATTCCGGGGACGGCGAAGGGGGCGTCTCGGCGTGGTGGGAGAGGTTGTCGGCCCTGGTGCGGCGCCGGGGGCGGCGGGAGTGGCTGTGCGTGCCGGTGGCGGTGCTGGTCGCCGTGCTGGCCGAGTCGTTGCTGCCCTTGATCGCTGGTGCGGTGGCGGTGCCCTTGGTGGGGCGTCGGCTGCGGGCCGGGGCGCGGCGGCGGGAGTGCGAGCGGCGGGCCGGCGAAGTCATCGCCCTGTGCGGGGCGGTGGCGGGCGAGCTGCGGGCGGGGCGGCAGCCGGGACAGGCCTTGTTCGCCGCCACGGGCACGGGCGGCCTGGGCGCGGCGGAGGCCGAGGTGATGGCGGCGGCGCGATTCGGCGGTGACGTGCCGGAGGCGCTGCGGAGGGCTTCGCGGGAGCCCGGGGCTGACGGGCTCGTGGGTGTCGCCGCCTGCTGGCGGGTGGCGGTGGACGGCGGGGCGGGCCTCGCAGCCGGGCTTGACCGGCTGGAGGGCGCGTTGCGGGCCGAGCGGCATCAGCGGGCTGATCTGCGCGCCCAGTTGGCCGGGGCGTGGGCGACCGTGGCGCTTCTGGCGCTGCTTCCGGTGGCGGGGCTGCTGATCGGCAGCGCCTTGGGGGCGCAGCCGCTGAGGGTGCTGCTGCACACCCCGGCGGGGTTCGGGTGCCTGCTGGCAGGCGGGCTGTTGGAGGGCGCGGGGCTGTGGTGGGCCGGGCGGATCGTGCGACGGGGGGAGGAGTCGTGAGCGCGGAAGTTGTCCACAGGCTGGGGGTGGCGGTGTTGGTGGTGGCCGCCGGGGCGTGGCTGGCGTTCGGGTGGGCGGGGCGCCGGCGGGGGCGGCGGTCGCGCAGGCGGCTCGGGTTGCTGCTGGCGGTGCGGGTGAACGGGGCTGGGCGCGGGCGGCGGTCGTGGTGGGCGCGGCCGGAGTTCGGCGCGTGGGTGAAGCGCTGGACGCCGCCGCTGGGGGCCGTGGTCACCGGCATTGTGCTGGTCGGTGGCATGGTCGGCGCCGCGATCGGGGTGGCGGCGGCGTACGGCGTGGTGCGCTGGCAGCGCGGACGCAGGTCCTCCGACGGCGACGAGACGGCTGTCGACGTGCGCCAACTTCCCCTTGCCGCCGATCTCCTGGCGGCCTGTATCTCGGCCGGCGCCGGTCCGCGCGAGGCGGCGGAGGCGGTCGGGGAGTCGCTCGGCGGCCCGGTCGGTGACCGGCTGGCGCGGACCGCCGCGGAGCTGAGGCTCGGCGGGGAACCGGCCGCCGCGTGGGGGCGGCTGGGTGCGATACCGGGCGCCGCGGGGCTGGCCCGCTGCCTGGAACGGGCGGGCGCCACCGGGGCTCCGGCGGCGGAGCCGGTGTCCCGACTGGCCGACGGTCTGCGTGCCGAACGGGCGCGGGAGGCGGCGGCTCGGGCGGGCCGGGCGGGGGTGCTGATGGTCGGGCCCGTGGGGCTCTGCTTCCTGCCTGCGTTCCTGGTGACAGGGGTGGTGCCGGTGGTGATCGGACTGGCGGGCGGCCTGATGAACGGCAATTGACGGCAATTGACGGCAATCGAAGTGAGAGCTCCAAGCGACGAGAAGGCGACCGAAATGAATCGCGATAGTGGAAATGACCTGGGGGTTGAAATGACGGTAATGGCGCGAATCTGGGTGCGGGCTTTGGCACAGGTGCGAGTGCGCACGGCGGCGATCAGGGCCGGGGGCACAGACGCGGGGATGACGACCTCCGAGTACGCGATGGGGACGATCGTTATATGGGGACCAGTAGAGCTTGCTGGCACGTGAGCCACGTATGGTGAGGCTATACGTGCCTCACACCTATCACCTGGGTTCAAGTGACATACGAAGCAACAGTCCAGGCCCCTCGCTCGCATCGCGCGGAGAAGGCCATCTCCCCCGCTGATGGCTCCCCCATGTGGGTCGTCGTCAGTGCTGACTACGAACTGCACAAGGAGGCGTCCGGCTACCTGGCTGCCCTGCGTGACCAGGAGGACGCCTCGGTGAATACCGAGCGCACGTACGCGGGTCGGATAGCCCTGTATCTGTCGTACTGCGTTGACGCCGGGGTTGACTGGGCCGCCCCGACCATGCGCCAGCTCGCCGCGTTCCTACGCTGGCTGGTGGACGAGCCGCTGCCGCCAAAGGGCCGCCGTGCGTCGGCGGTTGAGCCACGCTTCCGACGCAAGAGCACCGCGAACGCGATCGTGACCACGGTCTGCCAGTTCCTGCGCTACGGCGCCCTGACCGGTCGCGTGGCAGCCGATGTAGTGGCACTGCTCTCCGAGCCCAAGACGCTACATTTCCTTCCCGCCGGCCTCCCTCGGGGCGAGGGCCGTCAACCGGTCACGATGAACGTGAAGACCATCAAGTTCAAGGTCGCCATTCCGGGCTTCGAATACCTGACAGACGATGAGATTCGACAGGTCCTTGACCACACTCGGCACGCCCGGGACCGTTTCCTGATCACCCTTCTGTCCGTCACGGGAATCCGTATCGGAGAGGCCCTTGGCTTGCGTCGTGAGGACATGCACCTGCTGCCCAACTCCACGTTGCTGGGCTGCCGGGTTCCGGGTCCTCACATCCACATCCAGCGCAGGCAGAACGCTAACGGGGCACTGGCCAAATCCCGTCACCCACGCTGGATCCCAGTGGGCGAGGATGTCGGCGGTCTTTACGCAGACTTCCAGTGGGAACGCGACAGCGTCCCTGAGGCTGCGGACTGCGACATGGTGTTCGTGAACCTCTTCGCCGCGCCGCTCGGCCAACCGATGAAGTACGCCAGCACCTATGAACTGTTCAAGCGCCTGGCGAACAAGGCTGGGCTCACCGCTCATCCCCACATGCTCCGCCACTCCGCCCTGACCAGGTGGGTGCGCGAGGGAACTCGCCGCGATGTAATCCAGAAGCTCGCCGGACACCAGTCTCCGCATTCTCAAATCCGCTACCACCACGCCAGTGACCAAGAGATGCGCGCTGCGGTGACCCTCGTTGCCGAAATCCATGGCAGGGCCGACCAGTGAGCCTCGCCACACTGCCCGTCAGCCCCCTTCTTCCCGCCGGCTCACAGGCTGCGGACCAGTTGCTCGCACAGTGGGAAGCGTGGCTGCACGACATCGTTGACCCGCGCTGGCGCCCCGGAGAATGGAACGCCGACCATCTGTTGTTCACCGGCGACGTCAACAATCCCCGTACTATCGTGCGGCTGTGCGAGATCAATGAGTGCGACGTGGCAACGGACTTGTCGCGATTTTGCACCGGGTGCAGTCGCGAACTCCGTCTCAGCGGTCTAACCAGCGCGGATTTCGAGAAGTCGTTCGTTCCCCAGCGGAATCGGCGGTTCGACACAATCGAAATCTGCATCGTGCCGAAGTGTGCGCGCTACAACAGCACGCGGGGGCTATGCCAGGCTCACTATCAGGGGTGGCACAAGGCTAGTGTTATACGCGGGCTTCATTCCGATCTTCCTACTTGGGTCGGGTCGCAACGTGCGTATGAAGCGCTGCCCGAATGCGTAGTACGAGGTTGCGGCCGTGCGGGAACGAACCGGCATCCCGGACTGTGCATGATTCACGTAAACCAGTGGGGAGAGTCCCGAAAAGTATCCGGAGTCGCAGCAGACGACAAGGCCGCGCTCGCCAAGTGGCTTGAGCACGCGCCGCCTTACATGTCCGTCAAGATGTTTTCTCTCGCCCCCCTCGCCCCGTTGGCCCGGCTTGAAATGCTCTACGCTCTCCAACAACGCGACGCACGTGGACAGAATCTGCCACCTCGCGCCGTGAAGACCACCGTCAGGCTCCTTGCTGACCTGCCCAGCATCGCATTCGGCGGCGACGCAGTACCTGATCCCCGCAGCCTTAAGGGAGCCCGAGAATCCTCGTTCCTTACGGAGCTCCAATGGACTCTGGCTTCGGCAATCGACGACTTCCGGGGCGTCGACCCTACGCGAAAGCTCACCTGGGACATGCGGGTCGTGAGCCAGTTGATTCCCTCGCTCGGTGTCGCTGACGGCAGTCCACTCTTCAATCACGGCGGAGTCGATTTCAGCCTGGTCCACCAAGCATGGCTACGGGAAGTCGTAATGCACTGGGCACGAACCACGGGGTCCCAGCGCAGAGACTTGCGTGAGAACCTTAAAGCGGCGGTCATGGCCTCCAAGGCACTGAACCTGCGGCCCGGCGGAGGGATCGATCCATCTGCACTCCAATATGCAGACGTTGACGCCGTCGTCGAGGGTTTTAAGACCGCGCGCCGGCCCAACGGCGAGCTATACCGGCCCAAGACCCAAAACCGCTACATGGGCCGCTTCTTCGAACTCTTGGAATTCGGCCGCCGCGAGGGTGTTCCTGAATCGCTCTCACCGCGATTCGTTCGCCACAGCCACCACAAGATCAAGGAAGTGGAGGAGAACGAAGACGAGATCGGGAAGAGTCTTCCCGACGTGGTGATCCGCCAGCTCGACCAGAATATGCACACGGCAGGGGAGATATTCTCCTATGGTCGACAGTATCCGCGGGAAGCCATCAAGGCGCTATTCCGCACCGCATACGTGATCATGCGCGACACCGGCAGGCGGACCGGTGAAATTGCGGGCCTGTCGCTGAACTGTCTCGAATTTGATCAGGGGAAGTATCAACTGATCTGGGACAACACGAAGGCGGGCCGACTCCGTCGGCGTCTCCCCGTCTACTCCGAGACCGTCGACGTCATCAAGGCATGGAAGGAGGTCCGCGCCGGGCTGGACCTGCCGATGCGGAGCTCGAATGCACTCTTCCCTGCTATCGGTGAAGTGCACGATCATATTCTTCCCGGCTATCTCTCGGACGGGCTCCGTGAATGGGTGGACTTGATCCCGGCGCTGGACTCGGACGAGCTGGGGCCGGACGGCATGCCTCTGCCGTTCGACAGGAAACGGATCTTCCCCTATGCCTTCCGGCACACGTTCTGCCAAAGGCATGCGGATGCTGGTATCCCTCAGCACGTCCTTCAAGAACTCATGGATCACGATGACCCCAAAACTACGGGTGCGTATTACAGGGTCAGCCACAAAATGAAACGTGAGGCCATGGACGTGGTGCGCAAGCACAGCATGGACCGTTTCGGGAACGCCGCCCCCATGTCCTCTGCGATCGAGTACGACATGGGATCGGTGGCGGTGCAGTATGGCAACTGCAAGGAACCTTCCAACGTCAAAGCCGGTGGCCATGCCTGCCCGATCCGCTACCAGTGCTCCGGCTGTCCCTCGTTCCACCCCGACCCCTCTCACCTGCCCTCCATCGAGGACCACGTGAGAGCCTTGAAGACCAATTTGGAGTTGGCCCAAGCCATGGGCGTCGCCGACTACACGATCACCGGTTTGGAAGGCGAGATCGGCGACTACCGGGGCGTGATCGAGAAGATGAAAGCGAAGCTGGAACGCATGACAGACCAGGAACGCGCCGAGATCGAGGAGGCCAGCCGGGTCCTGCGCAGACTCCGCGCCGGATCGGACTCCAGCCGTCATGTCACGCTGGGTATGCCCGGGTTCGGTCCTCCGGAACAAGACTCGTGAGCAAGACACGTACACCTGCCGAGGTCCTTCTGGAGGCCCGCCAGAAGGACAGCCGCGAGAAGCGGGCGAAGGTCCTGGCCGTGGTCGACGAGATGAAGACCAAGGGCGACCGGATCACCTTTCTCGGGGTGGCGAAGGCCGCGGGGGTGTCGAACTGGCTCGTCTACAGCGAAGGTGTCCGGGAGCATATCGAGGCCGCCCGAAAGGGCCAGGACGGCACGAAGTCCCGTCAGCAGAGCGAAGGAGCGAGGGCGAGTGCGGCGAGTCTGGCCACCGACCTTGAGCTGACCCGCGCGGAGCTGCGGAAGGTCCGCGCGGACCGGGACAAGCTCAAGGGAGCCGTGCAACGCGGGCTCGGCCAGCAGGTCGATCAGACGGGCACCGCCGACCTGATCGCCCGCATCGACGAGCTGACCGCCCAGCTCCAGCAGCGAGATGACGGCCTTATGTCGGTGACAGCCGAGCGGGATCAGCTGCGGACCGCCCTGGCTGAGGCTCAGGACGACCTGATCGCGGCCCGCACTGCGCTACGGAACATGATGCGCGACCAGAATCGCGCTGAGTGACGTCTGAGTGGTGCCTGCGGCGGCCGGTCAGTCGGCCGCAGGCACCACTCACGCGGCTACGTTGAGTTCCTGCTTGGTCCGGTGGATGAACTCGCGGACTGCCGGCTCGCGCCGCCAGGGGGCGAGGGCGCTGTTGAACTCACGGACATAATCCAGAGCCCGGGATGACTGGACGCGGGCGAGGATGTCGACGGAGCGGTTGCCCAGTTCGAGGCCGTGGTCGAGGTCGCGGGCTTGGAGGTGGGCGGTCCCTACGATGGCCAGGCGCATGCCGACGGAGCGGGTGAAGGTGCCGGACGGCATGGCGGCGGCCCGCTGGTTCCAGGCCAGGGCGGCCTTGGGGTTCTTCAGGTCGCGGAAGACCTCGGCGGCGTCCGCGGACAGGCGGGCGTGGTGATAGAAGTCGATCCACGCGGGCTCGTCGCCGCTGTCGTCCTTCGCCTGCTCCAGCAGGGCCTCGGAGGCGGCCAGGGCCCGCGAAGCGGCCTTGGGGTCGTTCTCGCGGGCGTGAGCGCGGGCCTCGATCAGCTTGGTGAACGCCAGCACCCTCGGCACGGCATGGCCTTTCGCCCGCTCGAAGGCGCCCTGAGCCATATCGACGGCCTCGCCGGCGAACCCGCGCAGGAGTGACTGCATGGCCATCGTGGTCAGGACATAGCAACCCAGCTGCACGTCGCCGCCCGCACGGGCGAGGCGGAGAGCCTGGATGAAGTGCCGTTGGGCGACGTCGTGTTCACCGACGTCGAAGGCCGTCCACCCGGCCAGCCTTGAGAGCTCTCCGGTTACGGAGAAGAGCTCGCGGCCGACGTCGTCGGCGAAGGAGCCCCGCAGCAAGGGGGCGGCCCGTTCCTGGAGGCAGGTGGTGACGGAGTTGGCCTTCCAGTTCCCGCCGCCGTATTTGGAGTCCCAGCGGCGGGCGTCGTCGGCGGCCTCGCGCAGTTCGTCGAGATCCGCGCGGCCGACCTGATGGCCGCCCTCGTGGTCGGCGGTCTCGTCGGCGGGGGTGACGAGCCAGCGGGTGACGGGGGTGGTGAACGCGGAAACGGCGAAGCCGGATGCGCCATAGGTGAGGAAATCGCGGCGGTTCACGGAGCTCCAGAACGAAGTGGCGACGCGGACGGCGTCAGCGGGATCTCGTGGGAAATCCAACCCCATATTCGCGTCCGGTGTCTGCGCATCGCCCATACCGATTTCGGCAAGAGTGACGGGCCGCCCGAGCCGTTCTCCGATCGCCTGGGCGAGGAGCCTGGGCACCGGCCACTTCGGTGTCATCCCGCGCCGGCACCAGTTTGCCACCGAGGTATGCGAGTAGTCGGTCGCGGTCCCGACCTGCTGGGCGAGCTGGTTGATCCGGTGGGCCAGGGACTTATGGCTCGCACCGCAGCCTTCGATGAGCCGGGCCAGGTCCGCGTTGGGCGGACGGCTCCGGCGGACGGTCGATGTCACGACGTCCCCCTGACCAGTTGCTTAAGCGTCGCGCACACGGAAAGTCGCACTGGCCGGAACCCGGAAGTCGTACGCCGCTGAGTACGTTCAGTGGTACGCGACGGCAGTGGAGCATCTTCGTCCGTACGTGATTCCCGTGTGCTGGGTCACCGAGGGTATTGCCTTCACGGCTCGCAGTGAACCGCGCATGCGAGTTGTGAGCCCCCCTGCGAGCCCTCCCCGCGATCACCGCCGACCGGTGTGATGAGGGTCCAGGCCACCGCCGGAACCGGAACAACCTCCTTCCGGCGGTGGCCGCCGCCAGGCATCCCAACCACCCTCGGGGGTGAACCAGATGTGCGGAATCGCAGGACTGGCCGGAGGCGACGCCTCCCGGCACGAGAGCACGGTCGGCGCGATGGGTCTCTCGCAGGCCCATCGCGGACCGGACGGCACGATGCACGCCGCCTCGATCGACGGGCGGGCGGTGCTGGCGATGAACACGCTGCTGATCGTCGACCCGCAGGCCATGCCCGGCCCCTACCTCGACCGCCCCACCGGGGTGCTGCTGGCATTCAACGGCGAGATCTACAACTTCCGCCAGCAGGCGAAAGCCTGGGGCATCCCGCTTGCCGCCCGCGAGTCGGACGCGCACTTCCTGCTGCGGGCCTGGGCGAAGATCGGCCCGTCCTGCCTGGACGGCCTGGACGGCATGTTCGCCCTGGCCGTCTACGACCCGCGCATCCGCAAGCTGTTCCTCGCCCGGGACCGGCTCGGCGAGAAGCCGCTCTACTGGCGCCTCGACGGCGGCCGGCTCGCGTTCGCCTCCGAGGTCACCACCCTGACCGGCTACGGCAGTGCCCCGCCGGTCCTGCGGCCCGAGATGGTCGCCATCGAGACCCCGACCGGCGCCGACACACCCTTCCAGGGCATCCAGCTGCTGGCCCCCGCCACCCTGATGGCCTTCGACACCGCCACCGGCTCCCTCGACCAGCACACCTGGTGGTCGCTGGAGAACCGGCAGCCGTTCGAGGGCACCTACAAGGAGGCCCTGGCCCGGTTCTCGGTCGTGCTGGCCGAGCAGGTCCCGCTGCGGGCCCCGTCAGGCGACTTCGCCCTGCTGTTATCGGGCGGCCTGGACTCCTCGGCGCTGGCCTACCTGATGCGGCCGCCGGTCTGCATCACCGTCCGCTACCCCGGCCAGGACCGCCTCGACGAATCCAAGATCGCTGCCACGGTCGCCCGTGACATCGGCGCCGAGCTGATCGTGGTCGAGCCGGACACGGCGGACTTCACGACGGTGCTGCCGCACATGGTCTCCGCCCTGGACTATCCGATGGGCAACGCGTCGACGTTCTCCGAGTACATGGCCTACCGAAAGGCGTCCGACCTCGGTCTCAAGGTCGTCGTCGGCGGGCTGGGGCCGGACGAGTTCCTGATGGGCTACGTCCGTCACGCGCTCGTCCTCTTCGGCGCCGACGCCGTCCTGGCCGCGGGGCTGGAGGCATACCGGCCGCTGGCCGCGAAGCTGATGCACTCCGCCGGACAGCGGCTGGACCCGGCGGAGGCAGTCACCCGGCTCGTTCTGCGCGGCCCCGACCCTGAGGGGCGGATCCGCGACCTGGTCGGCAGTGCGATGAGCCGGGCCGGCGGGGATCTGGCCCGCGCGCTGACGCTGGCCGACCTGGCCACGGCCTGGCGGCCGCTGGTGATGACCAGCGACAAACTCGCCTCCGCCTACGGCCTCGAACGCCGGTCGCCCTACCTCGCCCGCGAGTTGGTGGAGCTGTCCTACCGGCTGCCGGTTGAGCACAAGATCGCTGATCCGGCCGCGGGGAAGCGGATCCTGCGGGACGCGGCGAAGGCCCTGGGGCTCCCGCGGGAGGTCTGGGGCAGCCGGGACAAGCTCGGCTTCGCGAGCCCCGTCCCCGCATGGCTCAACGGGCCCCTCGGCGCCTGGGCCGATGACCAGATCCGCACCGCGCTCATCGACGCACCGGTGGCCTGGCGGCCGTTGCTGGAGGGCGGGCTGAAGCCCGGCGGCCGGTTCGACCGCACCCGGATGCAGGCCCTGATGGCAGCCGCCTGGTTTTCGGATCAGACGGTGAGGGCTGCCGCATGATCTCCAACTCCGTTACTACGGTGGTCGGATGCAATCCGACACCACCACCTCCCCACAGTCGTCCACCGCCCGCGGAGCGGTCGCGGTCATCGCCAACCGGCGCGGCGAACTCCTTCTCCACCTGCGTGACGACCTGCCGGGCGTCATCGCCTGGCCCGACCACTGGAGCCTGCTGGGAGGCGGCGCGGACGGCGACGAATCCCCGGCCGACGCGATCGTCCGCGAGCTCGACGAAGAAGCCGGCCTGACCGTCGCCGACCTGGCCGAACTCTTCGAGATCCGCGACATCCACGGATCCGGTCAGGTCATCACGTTCTTCTGTGGCAGCTGGGACGGCGACGAGACCCAACTGCCGCTCGCCGAGGGCGTCAAGCTCCAGTTCTTCGCCCCCGAACACCTGCACATTCTCACGATCCCGCCGTTCATCCGTGACGGGATCCACCGCTATCTGGCCGCCCGGCCCGCCTGATCTCCCCGCCCTTTTCCGGGCGGGGAGGGGTGGGGCCGCCGCAGGCGGCCCCACCTGGAAGGACACCCGCTCATGAAGCTCACCGTCATCGGCTGCGGCTACCTCGGCGCCACCCACGCGGCCTGCATGGCCGAACTCGGACACGACGTGCTCGGCATGGACGCCGACATGGACAAGGTCCACACCCTCAACTCCGGCAAAGCCCCTTTCTTCGAACGCGACCTCGACGACCTGCTGGCCAAGCACACCACTTCGGGCCGCCTGAAGTTCACCGCCTCCTACGCGGAAGCCGCCGCCCACGGCGACCTGCACTTCATCGGCGTCGGCACCCCGCAGCAGGCCGGCGAGAACGCCTACGACCTCACCCACCTCTTCAGCGCCGTCCGCCAGCTCGCCCCCCGCCTGCACGGCCCGGCCGTGGTCGCGGTCAAGTCGACCGTCCCGGTCGGCACCGCACCCCGCGTCGCTGAAATCCTGCGCGAGTACGCACCAGCGGGCGAGAAGATCGAGGTCGCCTGGAACCCGGAGTTCCTGCGCGAGTCGTTCGCCATCGAGGACACCCTCCGCCCAGACCGGATCGTCCTCGGCTTCAGTACCGAGCACTCCTGGGCGGAAGCCGTCCTGCGGCAGTGCTTCGGGAAGATCACCGAAGCGGGGACGCCGACCATCGTCACCGATTGGGCCACCGCCGAACTCGCGAAAGCCTCCGCGAACTCCTTCCTGGCCACGAAGATCTCATTCATCAACGCGATGGCCGAAGTCTGCGAGACCGCAGGCGCCGATGTCGACCAGCTCGCCGACATCCTCGGCCACGACGCCCGCATCGGCCGCCGCGGCATGCGCCCTGGTCTCGGGTTCGGCGGTGGCTGCCTGCCCAAGGACATCCGGGGCTTCATGGCGCGGGCGGGCGAGCTCGGCGCCGACCAGGCACTGACGTTCCTCCGCGAGGTCGACGCGATCAACAACCGGCGCCGCGAACGGATGGTCGACCTCGCCCGCGAACAGCTCGACGGCAACCTCGCAGGCAAGCGGATCACCGTCTGGGGCGCCGCCTTCAAGCCGAACACCGACGACATCCGCGACTCGCCCGCCCTCGCCGTCGCCCACAAGCTCCACGAACTCGGCTCCACCGTCACGGTCACCGACCCCAAGGCCCTCGACAACGCCCGCAAGACACACCCCGAGCTCGACTACGTCGACGACCCGATCGCCGCAGTCCAGGACGCCGACCTACTACTTCACCTGACCGAATGGGCACAGTTCAGCCACATCGACCCCCACCGACTCGCCAACCGCGCCGCGAGCCCGAAGGTCATCGACGGCCGCGGCACCCTCGACGCCGATCGCTGGCGCGAAGCAGGCTGGACCGTCCGTGCCCTGGGCCGCCCCTGAACAATCGTCGGCAAGCAGCCCCGGCAGCCTCGACCAGGGCAGCCGGGGCTGCCTCCGTTTCACACAGCCGGGAGCCGATCGCCCAGCAACGTGCCTAACGTCCCTGAGCACTAAGCACGGCTCTGAACAGCCTAAAGACTTGACAACCATAGATAAGCGGTGCGGCATGCGCCTTCGCGGCGGTGCTTTACAAAGTTGTAGGTTCCGCAGCTCGGTGTCCAATTCCTCGCCGCCGTGTCCAACGGCTGGCCGATTGGACGCGGTTCTGCGTAATCGCAGGTCCACCCACTTGCCTCCGCCGGGCTCGATCGTCGCTGCGCCGTCAGAGCCGAGGATTGGACACGTTCTGCGGAACGCGTTCGGTGGACACGAACGTGGAACGCCGATGCCCTGCTGGTTGCAGCGGTGCCGTTGGACACCGAAGCGCGGAACCTACAAAAGTGGTCACGAGCGATGTGGTGAAGGCCGCCCTGGAGTCGGTTGTCGGGAGGGCGCTCAATGTGCCGTTCTGAGGCTGAAGCGGGGGCCGGTCGGTGCGGGCACGCACGGGCGGACGGTGGCTATGTGACGGCGGAGGCGGCCGTGGTGGTGCCGACGCTGGTGCTGTTCACCATGGCGCTGGTCTGGGCGCTGATGGCGACGTCCGCGCAGATCCAGTGCGTGGACGCGGCGAGGGCCGGGGCGCGGGCGGTCGCCAGGCAGGAGCCGCAGGGCGCGTCGGTGGCGGCGGCCAGGGACGCGGCGCCGCGCGGCGCGGTCGTCACGATCGGCAAGGAGGGCGATCGGGTGCGGGTGGCGGTGGAAGCCCCCGCGCCGGGACTGGGCGGGCTGTCGCTGAGGCTGCGGGCCGAGGCGGTCGCGCTGGCCGAGGAGACCGTGGGGGTGGCGGCGTGAGGAGCCCAGGGAGGAGCACCGGAGGGGACGGGGGGAGCGTTGGGAGGTGCGGGGCGTCGGGCGGGGATGCGGTCGGGGGCAGGGGGCGGAGGTCCGATGGCCAAGTGGGTGCCGGGATCGGCAGCCGGCTGCGGGACGGGGGTGATCAGGGGTCGGCCGCGGTGTGGGCGGTTGTGGCCGTCGCCGTACTGGGGGTGGTCTTCGCGGGGGTGCTGGCCATGGGACAGGCGACGCTGGCCCGCCACCGGGCGGGTGGCGCCGCGGACCTGGCCGCACTGGCGGCGGCCGACCAGTGGATACACGGGCAGACCGCGGCCTGCGGCGAGGCGGCGGGTGTGGCAGCCGCGCAAAGAACCCGCCTGGTGAGCTGCGTGGTGAGCGGGGAGATCTCCGACGTCACGGCGGAGGCGGGCGTGGGGCCGTACAGCGTGGCGGTCAGGGCCCGCGCGGGTCCCGCGGGCCCCATAAGCCGCCGGGCTCACTCCGAGGGCGCCTCAGGGGCCTGCAGCGGCTCCGAAGGGCCCACGCCGTCCCGCCCCCGCGGGTCCTCCGCCGCCTCCGGCCGCTTCGGCCCCGCTGCCGACGCCGGCCCCTCCGCCGAGCCCTGCGCGTCCGGCACCCCCGCAGGGTCCCGCACCTCCGGCGCCTCCGAGGCATCCGGCCCCCCCGCAGGGCCCGGCACCCCTGCAGCGTCCTGCGCCTCCGGAGCATCCCGTACCTCCGAGGCATCCGGTACCTCCGCCGAGCCCGGCCTCCCGGGCCCACCCGCCGCACCCGATACCTCCGGCGCACGCACCCCTGGCCCATCCGCCCCCTCCGCCGTACCCGGCGCACGCACCTCCGGCGCACCCGCGATGAGGGTGGTGAGGAGGCGGACGGCGGCGCGCTTGTTCAGGGGTTCGTTGCCGTTGCCGCACTTTGGGGACTGGATGCAGGAGGGGCAGCCCGCTTCGCACTCGCAGGAGGCGATGGCTTCGCGGGTG
Source organism: Streptomyces changchenzhani (assembly GCF_039766235.1). NCBI lineage: Bacteria > Bacillati > Actinomycetota > Actinomycetes > Kitasatosporales > Streptomycetaceae > Streptomyces > Streptomyces changchenzhani. Next base: position 114,572 of record NZ_JBDHNH010000011.1, read on the forward strand.
GCGGTCAGCCATTCGCGGGCGGTGTGGAAGGCCCGCTCGGCGAAGCCCGCGCCGCCGGGGTGGCCGTCGTACACGAAGACCGTTGGCAGCAGGGTGTCCGGGTGGAGCGGGACGGAGACGCCGCCGATGTCCCAGCGGTCGCAGGTGGCGAAGAGCGGGAGCATCCCGATGGAGGCGTGCTCGGCGGCGTGCAGTGCTCCGCCCAGGTGCTCAGGATTGACGCGGGCGGCGTCGAGCTGGTCCTGGGTGACGGTCCACCACACCGCACGGGTGCGCAGGGTGCGGGGAGGGAGGTCGAGTTTGGTCTCGCCGAGCACTTCGCCGGTGATGAGCTTGCGGCGCAGGTAGGAGACGACCTGGTTGGTGACTTCGACGGAGCCGTAGCAGAGCCGTCCCGCTCCCCAGGGGATCTCGGTGTCGGTCTCCAGGACGGAGATGGCGGTGGTGTCGCGGGCGGTCGTGGAGTACGGCGGGTTGGCCTCCTCGACCAGCGCGACGGCGCCGTGGGGGTCCTCCAGGTCCAGGTGCTTCACCAGGTAGGTGCGGCCCTGGTGGAGATGGACGGCGCCGTCGTGGACGGAGGCGTGGGCGGCGGACGCGTCGACCGTGCCGAGCAGCCGGCCGGTGACCGCCTCGACGATCTGGACGGGACGGCCGCTCTCGCCCCGGATGTCGGTGAGGTCGACGGCCCGTTCGCGGCGGGTCCAGTACCAGGACTTGCCGCGGCGGCGCAGCAGTGCGGCGGCCTCCAACTGCGGCATGAGCTCGGCGGTGGCCGGGCCGAAGAGGTCCAGGTCGGCCTCGGTGAGCGGGAGCTCGGAGGCGGCGGCGCACAGGTGGGGGGCGAGGACGTAGGGGTTGTTCGGGTCAAGGACGGTGGATTCCACCGGCTGCCGGAACAGCGCCTCGGGGTGGTGGACGAGGTAGGTGTCCAGGGGGTCGTCGCGGGCGACGAGGATCGCCAGGGCGCCCTCGCCCGACCGCCCGGCCCGCCCCGCCTGCTGCCAGAGCGAGGCGCGGGTCCCGGGGTATCCGGCGATGATCACGGCGTCCAGGCCCGAGACGTCGATGCCGAGCTCGAGGGCGGTGGTCGCGGCGAGGCCCAGGAGCTCGCCGGAGTGCAGGGCGCGTTCCAGGGCGCGGCGTTCCTCGGGGAGGTAGCCGCCGCGGTAGGCGGCGACGCGCCGCGGGAGCGAGCGGTCCACCGCGGCCAGGCGTTCCTGGGCGATGAGGGCGACGAGCTCGGCGCCGCGCCGGGAGCGTACGAACGCCACGGATCTCACGCCCTGCACCGTCAGGTCGGTGAGCAGGTCCGCGGTCTCCGCCGTGGCGGTCCGTCGTACGGGCGCGCCCTTCTCGCCATGCAGCTCGGTGAGGGGCGGTTCCCACAGGGCGAAGACCAGCTCGCCCCGCGGGGAGGCGTCGTCGGCGACCTCCTTGACGGGGAGGCCGGTGAGCCGGCCCGCGGCGACGGCGGGTTCCGCGGAGGTGGCCGAGGCGAGGAGGAAGACGGGATTCGCGCCGTAGCGGGCGCACAGGCGGCGTAGTCGGCGCAGGACCTGGGCGACGTGCGAGCCGAAGACGCCGCGGTAGGTGTGGCACTCGTCGATGACGACGAAGCGCAGGGCGCGCAGGAAGGAGGCCCAGCGGGGGTGGGAGGGGAGTATCCCGCGGTGCAGCATGTCCGGGTTGGTCAAGACGTAGTTGGCGTACTGACGTACCCATTCGCGCTCTTCGACCGGGGTGTCGCCGTCGTAGACCGCGGGGCGCACGGCATTGCCCAGGGGCGCCGCGAGGGCCTTCACGCCGCGGCGCTGGTCCGCGGCGAGGGCCTTGGTCGGGGCGAGGTACAGGGCGGTCGTACCGCGCCCGTTGGGGGCCTCGGAGCCGTCGAGGAGGGCGGACAGGACGGGGGCGAGGTAGGCCAGGGACTTGCCCGACGCGGTGCCGGTCGCGATGACGACGGACTCGCCGTCCAGGGCGTGCTCGGCGGCGTCCGCCTGGTGCGTCCAGGGGTGTTCGATCCCGGCGGACTGGATGGCCGCGATCACTTCCGCGCGGATGCGGTCGGGCCAGACTGCATGACGACCCGCTCTGGGGGGCAAGTGCTCCGTATGAGTGATGCGCGTAGCCCGGCTCCCGCCTGCGGCGAGCCGGTCGAGGACCGTACGGGGAGAGGGGCGCGAGCCCATGCTCTCCGGAGGTCGACTGGGGTGGTGTTTCTTGGCCATCGGCACCGAGTGTGTCACCGGCATGAAGGACAATGGTCCCAAGGCGTCGTACATGCCCGCTGGTAAGTGATTGAATGCCATCGCGGCTGGCTTTCCGTCCTCTGGCTCCGCCGGGGAGACCTCAGGGGGGCGGCCGCTCGATAGCAAGGTGCTGGAGGATCCGTGGACCTGTCCCTGTCGACTCGCAATGTTTCCGGACCTGGTGGCGACCGTACGGTCGTCGAGGTCGGTGGCGAGATTGATGTGTATACCGCGCCCAAGCTGCGCGAGCAGTTGGTCGAGTTGGTGAACGACGGCAGCTATCACCTGGTTGTCGACATGGAGGGCGTCGACTTCCTCGACTCCACCGGGCTCGGCGTGCTCGTGGGTGGCTTGAAGCGAGTGCGTGCCCATGAGGGCTCGCTGCGCCTGGTCTGCAACCAGGAGCGCATTTTGAAGATCTTCCGAATCACCGGTCTGACCAAGGTGTTCCCCATCCACACCTCGGTCGACGAAGCCGTCGCAGCTACAGACTGACGGCTTCCGGCAGGACCCGGAAGGCAAGGCAGGGGTACCGGGCTGATGGCCCGGGCCCTTGCGAAGCACGCTCGTACGTCCGAGGGGGATCGCATGGCCACCGTTGAACTCCGCTTCAGCGCCCAGCCCGAGCACGTCAGGACGGCACGCCTCGTGGCGGCTGCCGTGGCGCGCAGGGCCGGGGTGGATGAGGCGGTGCTGGACGAAGTCCGCCTCGCGGTCGGCGAAGCGTGCTCCCGTGCGGTGGGACTCCATCGCAGCAATGGCATCTCGGCTCCGGTCCGGGTCGTGCTGACCGAGGAGGAGAAGGCGTTCTCCATCGAGGTCGGGGACGAGGTGCCCGCTTCGGGCGGCGTTGGGGCTTCCGGGGCGGTTCCCGGGGCACGTGGCGCCGCCGATCCGGACGGTTCCGACATCGAATCCGACGGTGAGGACGAGATGGGGTTGGCGGTCATCAGTGGACTTGTCGACGATGTGGAGGTCACCTCGGACGAGTCCGGTGGTGTCATCCGCATGACGTGGCCGAAGACACCGGCGGTCGTACTTCCCTGAGCCTTCCCTCTCCGCCGCGCTTGACCAATTCGGTTCTTCTTTTCCAAGAGGCCCTGCTGAGCAGGGCCTTCTTGTTTTTCTGGATCTTCTTCCGGACTCTCGCCCGTCTTTCTTGATCTTCGCGGGTAGATCATTCGGGGATCGTGAATGCGTTTGCCCCATTACCGCCTTCGGGGAGTTTTCGGGAAGATGATCATTTGCTGATGAGCAACTGAAGGTCAATTCTGATTGCGGCACCCTGTTTTGATCAGGTTCCGCTACCTACAATCCGTCCACATCTTGAGCGCTGAGCGTCAAGGAGGACGAATGGCGGGGCTCTTCACCTCACACCAGCTAGATCACCCATCAACTCTCGCGGCCGCGGTACTGACCGACGGGAACCGGTTCATCGTGATCGTCATCGCCGTGGTGGCGCTGGCGGCACTGGTCATGGCCCAGGTGCTGACACGCCAGGTGCTGGCGGCCGACGAAGGCACCGAAAAGATGAAGGAAATCGCGGCGGCCGTGCAGGAGGGCGCGAATGCCTATCTGGCCCGGCAGTTGCGCACCCTCAGCATTTTCGCCGTCGCGGTGTTCTTTCTGCTCTTGCTGCTCCCGGCCGACAACTGGTCGCAGCGTGCCGGACGTTCGGTGTTTTTCCTGGTCGGTGCCGGTTTCTCGGCGGCGACCGGTTACCTCGGCATGCGTCTCGCCGTACGAAGCAATGTGCGTGTGGCAGCTGCCGCGCGTGAAGCAACTCCGGCGGAGGGCGAGCCGGAAAAGGATCTGACGGCGGTTTCGCACAAAGCGATGAAGATCGCTTTTCGTACGGGCGGCGTGGTCGGCATGTTCACGGTGGGCCTCGGCCTGCTCGGTGCCTCCTGCGTGGTCCTCGTCTACGCGGCCGACGCACCCAAGGTGCTGGAGGGCTTTGGACTCGGCGCCGCGCTCATCGCGATGTTCATGAGGGTCGGCGGCGGCATCTTCACCAAGGCCGCCGACGTCGGCGCCGACCTGGTCGGCAAGGTCGAACAGGGCATTCCGGAGGATGATCCGCGCAATGCCGCGACCATCGCCGACAATGTGGGCGACAACGTCGGCGACTGCGCCGGCATGGCGGCCGACCTGTTCGAGTCGTACGCCGTGACGCTCGTCGCCGCGCTCATCCTGGGCAAGGTCGCCTTCGGCGACGCGGGCCTCGCGTTCCCGCTGATCGTTCCGGCGATCGGCGTGATCACGGCGATGATCGGCATCTTCGCGGTCGCCCCGCGCCGCAGCGACCGCAGCGGCATGACCGCCATCAACCGCGGATTCTTCATCTCCGCGGCGATCTCCCTCGTACTGGTGGCGGTGGCCGTCTTCGTCTACCTGCCGTCCTCGTACGCCGAACTGGACGGCGTCACCAACGCCGTCGTCCAGAGCCACAGCGGCGATCCGCGGGTGTTCGCACTCGTCGCCGTTGCCATCGGCATCGTGCTGGCCGCTCTCATCCAGCAGCTCACGGGGTACTTCACCGAGACAACCCGGCGCCCCGTCCGGGACATCGGCAAATCGTCGCTCACCGGCCCGGCCACCGTCGTACTCGCCGGTATCGCCATCGGCCTGGAATCCGCCGTCTACACCGCGCTGTTGATCGGCCTGGGCGTGTACGGGGCGTTCCTGCTCGGCGGTACGTCGGTCATGCTCGCCCTCTTCGCGGTGGCCCTGGCCGGCACCGGGCTGCTCACCACCGTCGGTGTCATCGTCGCCATGGACACCTTCGGGCCGGTGTCCGACAACGCCCAGGGCATCGCGGAGATGTCCGGGGACGTCACGGGCGCGGGCGCGCAGGTGCTCACCGACCTGGACGCCGTCGGCAACACCACCAAGGCCATCACCAAGGGCATCGCCATCGCCACCGCCGTGCTGGCGGCGGCGGCGCTCTTCGGCTCGTACAAGGACGCCATCGCGACGGCGCGCGAAGAGGTCGGCGCCAGGGCGAGCGAGCTGGGCCTGCAGATGGACATCTCACAGCCCAACAACCTCGTCGGGCTGATGCTGGGCGCCGCGGTCGTCTTCCTCTTCTCGGGGCTGGCGATCAGCGCGGTGTCCCGGTCGGCGGGCGCGGTGGTCTACGAGGTGCGGCGGCAGTTCCGCGAGCACCCCGGGATCATGGACTACACGGAGAAACCGGAGTACGGCCGCGTCGTCGACATCTGCACCAAGGACGCGCTGCGCGAGCTGACCACACCGGGTCTGCTCGCCGTGCTGACGCCGATCGCGGTCGGTTTCTCGCTCGGGGTCGGCGCGCTCGGTTCGTTCCTCGCGGGCGCCATCGGCACCGGCACGCTGATGGCCGTCTTCCTCGCCAACTCCGGTGGCGCGTGGGACAACGCCAAGAAGCTCGTCGAGGACGGTCATCACGGCGGCAAGGGCAGCGACGCCCATGCCGCGACCGTCATCGGCGACACGGTCGGCGACCCGTTCAAGGACACCGCGGGTCCGGCGATCAACCCGCTGCTGAAGGTGATGAACCTGGTGGCGCTCCTCATCGCCCCCGCGGTCGTTCAGTTCAGTTACGGCGACGACGCCAGCGCCGGTCTGCGGGCGCTGATGGCGACCGTCGCCATCGTCGTCATCGTCGGTGCGGTGTACATCTCCAAGCGGCGCGGGATCGCCGTGGGTGACGACGACAACTCCGGCAGTGAGTCGGGGCGGGTGCCCAAGCCCGCGGACCCCCCGGTGGCTTCCGCCAGGGTGGTCTCGTAGCACCGACAGCACACCGGTAACACCTGCTCAAAAAGTGGGCGGGCGAAGCGCTTTGGCGCGGCGCCCGCCCATTCCCGCGCCGGGAGTCAGGCCGGAGATTTGCCGTGAGTTGTCTCTCCCTTGGTGCAAATGGCTTCAATATATGATGGAACGGACGTACGGCATGCGGTTGTCGCCCGTTCGGCGTGTATGTTCCGGGGCCGAGAGCCTTGGAAGGGACCCATCCGGTGAACAAGAAGCTTGCGGCCGCGCTGTCCGGCGGTGCGGTACTGACAATGGCACTGTCCGGCTGCAGCAGCGACGACAGTGACGACAAGGTGAACGACTGGGCGAAGTCGGTCTGCGACCAGGTGCAGCCCCAGTTGAAGAAGATCTCGGACGCCAACACCTCGATCCAGAAGCAGACCGCGGACAACAGCAAGCCCGCGGACGTCCAGAAGACGGACTCCGCCGCGTTCCAGCAAATCTCGGAGGCCTACAGGGCGATGGGCGGCGCCGTGGACAAGGCGGGCGCCCCGCCCGTCGACGGGGGCGACAAGACGCAGCAGGAGGCGGCCAAGGAGCTCAACGCCTCCTCGGCGGCGTACGCCGGTCTGAAGAAGAAGGTCGACGCGCTCGACACCAAGGACCAGGCGAAGTTCGCGGACGGCCTCAAGGGCATCGCGGACGAGCTGAACAAGATCAGCAAGAGTGGCGACGACGCCCTGCAGAAGCTCCAGTCCGGCGAGGTCGGCACGGCGATGGGGAAGCAGCCGGGCTGTCAGAAGGCGAAGTCCGGCGAGCCCTCGGCGCCTGCCAAGGCGTAGGCGCGGAGGCGTACGGCGCGCACGACGGCGCGCACGACGGCGCGCGCCGTGCGTTGTGACGGCGTGCACGACGACATGCGCCGTACGTCGTGACGGCGTCTACTACGGCGCGCTTCACGGCGTGTGCACAAAGTGGCCGCGTGGCCCGGTATCCCCGAGAGGGTGCCGGGCCACGCGGCTTTTGTCGGTGCGAGCGGTGACAATGGGCGGGTGAGTACGCCCAGCCTTCCCACGCCCGAAAGCTCCGCCCGCCTCCGAGAGGCGCTCATCGCCGCCTCCTTCACCGCCGACGGGCTCCTCGACCTGCTCGGCGCGCCCGCGTACGCCGCCCTGGCGCGCAGCGAGACCGTGCCCGCGCTGCGGGCCACCCGGGGTGACACCCCACTCGAAACGCTGGTCAGGCTCTTCCTGCTCCAGCAGCCGGTGCCGGCAGCCCTGGCCGGCGTCGCGCTGCCCCTGGAGCAGTGCCTGGCCGACGGCTGGCTGGTGCGTGAGGCCGGCGGCGCGCAGGACTGTGTACAGGACGGGGTGCAGGCCACCGTGGACGTGCGGCCGTACGGCGGGGACGAGGGCCAGGACTGGTTCATCGTCTCCGACCTGGGCCGGGCGGTCGGCGGCGCCGGCGGCGCGGGCACCCGCGACGAGGCTGTGGTCCTCGGGGTCGGCGGCGCCTCCACCACGCTCGCCGGAATCACCGTGCGTACGCCCGTCTCCAGCGCCCTTGACCTCGGCACGGGATCCGGTATCCAGGCGCTGCACGCCGCGCAGCACGCCACCCGGGTCACCGCCACCGACCTCAACCCGCGCGCCCTGCACTTCACACGGCTCACGCTCGCGCTCTCCGGGGCGCCAGGGGCCGATCTTCGCGAGGGCTCGCTGTACGACCCGGTGGGGGACGACACGTACGACCTGATCGTGTCCAACCCGCCCTTCGTGATCTCGCCGGGCGCCCGCCTGACATACCGCGACGGGGGAATGGGCGGGGATGATCTGTGCCGCACGCTCGTGTCGCAGGCGGGAGAGCGGTTGAACGAGGGGGGATACGCGCAGTTCCTCGCCAACTGGCAGCACGTGGAGGGCGAGGACTGGCAGGAGCGGCTGCGCTCCTGGGTGCCGCGCGGGTGCGACGCGTGGATCGTGCAGCGCGATGTGCAGGACATCACGCAGTACGCCGAGTTGTGGCTGCGCGACGGCGGCGACCATCGCACCGACCCGGCCCAGTACGCGGCGCGTTACGAGGCCTGGCTCGACGAGTTCGAGGCCCGCAAGACCAAGAGTGTCGGCTTCGGCTGGATCGCGCTGCGCAAGTCCGGCGCCGAGTTCCCGTCGGTCACCATCGAGGAGTGGCCGCACCCCGTCGAGCAGCCGCTCGGCCCGGTCGTACGGGCCCACTTCGAGCGCCAGGACTATCTGCGCACGCACGACGACGCGGCGCTGCTCGCCGACCACTTCAAGCTCGCCGACGAGGTCGTCCAGGAGCAGATCGGGCTGCCGGGCGCAGAGGACCCCGAGTACGTGGTGCTGCGTCAGAACCGCGGCATGCGACGCGCGACGAAGGTGGACACGGTCGGCGCGGGGTTCGCGGGAGTCTCGGACGGCTCGCTGAGCGCCGGCCGCATCCTCGACGCCATCGGTCAACTCCTGGGCGAGGACCCGGTGCTGCTGCGCGACCGTACGCCCGACGCGATCCGGCTGCTGGTCGAGCAGGGCTTCCTCGAACCGCTGGGAAGCACCTTGGGGCCGCTGGGGCAGGTCGGGCACAGGCGATAGGAGGTACGGCGGGGGCTGTGCGCGGGTCCCTGTGCGGCCCGGCGCTGACCTTGCCCTGCGCGCTCGCGCCCCCGCCGCCCGCTCTGACCCTCATGCCCATTCTCGCCCCGTTATGTCCGATCCTTTGTGGCCCTCTGTCCACTCCCGTTCACCGCGTCCACTCCCGTTCCCGTGTCCACCCCCGCGCTTCCTTGTGCCGCCCTTGCGCCGTTCACCGACAGTTCGCTCCCACGACGCCGGGCGGTGTTCCCGGAGTGCCAGCCTCACCGTTCGGGAAGCAGAGAAGCTGAGCGGTGAGGGGTGCGGGGATGGAGAACGGGCCAGCGATTTTCACGGGTACGGCGTTTGCCCTGTTCGGGGCCGGTCTGCTGTGGTGGACGGGGGCGCGTGTGCTGCATCGCGCGCCGGTCGCGTACGGCGTGAGCCCTGTGGCCTCTTTCGCGCTCGCGACCCTGTTCGGCGTGGTTTTCGTCGGTCTCGGTGTGTGGTGTTTCGGCCGGATCTGATCGGAAGAGGTCCACACAGGCTCTCCGAGGGGGCGTCGCAGAACCGGTCGGCCGGTCCGGGCGGCAGGAATGCCGGGAGTCGGGTTACCGTTCGAGTGGCCGTTGCGGGCTTTTACCGTTTGACACGGGGGCGGGTTGTACCGTCACACTCCGCAGCGTCACGTACGGACCACCGAGTGTCGACCGGAGAGAAGAGCCAAGTTGTCCCCGACCAGCGAGACCGCACACGGCGGCCGCCGACTCGTCATCGTCGAGTCGCCCGCCAAGGCGAAGACGATCAAGGGCTACCTCGGCCCCGGTTATATCGTCGAGGCGAGCGTCGGGCACATCCGCGACCTCCCGAACGGTGCCGCGGAGGTGCCCGACAAGTACACCGGCGAGGTACGCCGTCTGGGCGTGGATGTCGACAATGACTTCCAGCCCATCTATGTCGTCAATGCCGACAAGAAGGCCCAGGTCAGGAAGCTCAAGGAACTCCTCGCGGAGTCCGACGAACTCTTCCTCGCCACCGATGAGGACCGCGAGGGCGAAGCCATCGCGTGGCACCTCCAAGAGGTCCTGAAGCCCAAGGTCCCGGTCCACCGGATGGTCTTCCACGAGATCACCAAGGACGCGATCAAGGCCGCCGTCGACAACCCGCGCGAGCTCAACAAGCGCATGGTCGACGCCCAGGAAACCCGCAGGATTCTCGACCGCCTCTACGGCTACGAGGTCTCGCCGGTCCTGTGGAAAAAGGTCATGCCGAAGCTTTCGGCCGGCCGCGTCCAGTCGGTCGCGACCCGTCTCGTCGTCGAGCGGGAACGCGAGCGCATGGCGTTTCGTTCTGCTGAGTACTGGGACCTGACCGGCACGTTCTCCACGGGACGCATCGGTGACGCCTCCGATCCGTCCACTCTGGTCGCCCGCCTGACGACGGTCGACGGCAGGCGTGTCGCCCAGGGCCGCGACTTCAGCTCCGTGGGCAAACTCAAGAGCGACGTCCTGCACATCGACGAGGCCAACGCGCGAGCGCTGGCCTCCGCCCTCGCCGACACGTCGTTCGCCGTGCGCTCCGTCGAGTCGAAGCCGTACCGCCGCTCGCCGTACGCCCCGTTCCGTACGACGACGCTCCAGCAGGAGGCCTCCCGCAAGCTGGGCTTCGGGGCCAAGGCCACCATGCAGGTCGCGCAGAAGCTGTACGAGAACGGCTTCATCACCTACATGCGTACGGACTCCACGACCCTCTCCGACACCGCGATCTCGGCGGCCCGTGCCCAGGTCACGCAGCTGTACGGCGCCGACTACCTGCCGGAGAAGCCGCGCACGTACGCCAAGAAGGTCAAGAACGCGCAGGAGGCGCACGAGGCGATCCGTCCTTCGGGTGATCGTTTCCGCACGCCTGCCGAGGCCGGCCTCAGCGGCGACCAGTTCCGGCTCTACGAGCTGATCTGGAAGCGCACCGTCGCCTCCCAGATGAAGGACGCCGTCGGGAACAGCGTGACGGTGAAGATCGGCGGCCAGGCCTCCGACGGCCGCAACGCCGAGTTCTCCGCCTCCGGCAAGACGATCACCTTCCACGGCTTCATGAAGGCCTACGTGGAAGGCGCCGACGACCCGAACGCGGAGCTGGACGACCGCGAGCGCCGGCTGCCGCAGGTCGAGCAGGGCGACGCGCTCTCCTCCGAGGAGATCTCGGTCGACGGGCACGCCACCAAGCCGCCGGCCCGCTACACCGAGGCCTCGCTGGTCAAGGAGCTCGAAGAGCGCGAGATCGGCCGCCCTTCGACGTACGCCTCGATCCTCGGCACGATCCTCGACCGCGGATATGTCTTCAAGAAGGGCACGGCCCTCGTGCCGTCCTTCCTGTCGTTCGCCGTGGTCAACCTGCTGGAGACGCACTTCGGCCGGCTCGTCGACTACGACTTCACGGCCCGGATGGAGGACGACCTCGACCGCATCGCACGCGGTGAGGCCCAGCCCATTCCGTGGCTGAGGCGCTTCTACTTCGGTGAGGGCGACGGTAAGAACGCGGGCGCCGGCGTCGGTGTCGGCGTGGGCGCCGGAGGCGGCGACGCGGCCACCACGACCACCGCGGTCAACGGTCAGGGCGACCACCTCGCCGGTCTCAAGGCGCTCGTCACCGACCTCGGTGCGATCGACGCCCGCGAGATCTCCTCGTTCCCGGTGGGCGACGGCATCGTGCTGCGCGTCGGCCGCTACGGCCCGTACGTGGAGCGCGGCGAGAAGGGCGCGGAGGACCACCAGCGCGCCGATGTGCAGGAAGACCTGGCGCCCGACGAGCTGACCGTCGAGTACGCGGAGGAGCTGCTGGCCAAGCCCAGCGGCGACTTTGAGCTGGGCGCCGACCCGGAGACGGGCCGCCAGATCGTGGCGAAGGACGGCCGCTACGGCCCGTACGTCACGGAGATCCTGCCCGAGGGCACCCCCAAGACCGGCAAGAACGCGATCAAGCCGCGTACGGCCTCGCTGTTCAAGTCGATGTCCCTGGACACGGTGACGCTGGCGGACGCGCTCAAGCTGATGTCGCTGCCGCGTGTGGTCGGCGTCGATGCCGAGGGCTTCGAGATCACCGCGCAGAACGGCAGGTACGGCCCGTATCTGAAGAAGGGCACCGACTCGCGCTCCCTGGAGACCGAGGACCAGCTCTTCTCGATCACGCTGGACGAGTCGTTGGCGATCTACGCCCAGCCCAAGCAGCGGGGCCGGGCAGCAGCCAAGCCGCCGCTGCGCGAGCTGGGCACCGACCCGGTCAGCGAGCGCCCGGTGGTCGTCAAGGACGGCCGTTTCGGTGCGTACGTCACGGACGGCGAGACCAATGCGACGCTGCGGACCGACGACAGCGTGGAGGAGATCACCCCCGAGCGGGGCTATGAGCTCCTCGCCGAGAAGCGCGCCAAGGGCCCGTCGAAGAAGAAGGCCGTGAAGAAGGCTCCGGCCAAGAAGGCCGCCGTGAAGAAGGCGACCACGGCGACCGCGGCGAAGAAGACGGCGGCCAAGAAGACGGCGGCGAAGACCACCACCGCCAAGAAGGCCCCGGCGAAGAAGGCGACGGCAGCGAAGGCGACGGCGGCTTCGTCCGACGACTGAGCCAGGAGATATCGGGAGTTACGCGGACGGGCTCTCCGCGGACAGTAGTTCCGCGGACAGGATCTCCGTGATCTCGTTCGGGTCGGTCCCCGGCACCCTCGTGGTGTCGGGGACCGACCTGTATGTCCTCCCGCACCTGGCCCGTACGACCGCGCGTGCAGACGTATGTTCGGGCGCGGCCTCCGGGGATCGGCGGGCTCCGGATAGGCTGGGCGGATGACGCGAGCCGAGCAGCCAACGGTCGTGAGCCCCACCTCCGACGCACTAGCCGCAGACTCACGCGAGCGAGCCGTACGAGCCCTGTTGCGCATCCCACCGCTCCGGCGGTTGTGGAGCGCGCAGCTCGTCGGCAATATCGGCGATGCCCTCGCCCTCCTCGTGCTTCTGCTGCTGTCGCTTCAGGTGGCGATCTCGGAAGGGTCGTTCGGCGGTGGTTACCGCGGTGCGGCGTTTGCGGTCGCCGCGGTGTTCGGGGCTCGGATCCTTGCCACATTCCTTTTCGGAGCAGTACTCCTGGGCCCGGTCTCCTCACTGACCTCGCCCTCGGGACCGCTCGACCGCCGCTGGACCATGATCGGTGCGGACGGGCTGCGGCTCGCCCTGTTCGTCGTCGCACCGTTGTGGATCGACTGGACCCCGGACAGGGCCCAGGCCCTCCTGTTGATCACCGTCTTCGTCGCCGGCGTCGCCGAGCGTTTCTGGACGGTCTGCAAGGAGGGCGCGGCCCCCGCCCTGATGCCCACACCGCCCGCAGAGGGCGCGACCGTACGCCCGTTGCCCGACCACCTCGACGCGCTGCGTCGACTTTCTCTCCGTACCACTTTCGTCGCCCTGCCCGCCGCCGGCGCCGTGCTTCTGCTGGCGACGCTGGTCGGCAATCTGCTGGGGACCGGCATCGACTGGTTCTCACTGCATCAGGCAGCCCTCGGCTCGTACGTCGCCGCGGGCCTCTTCGCGGCGTCCGTATCGACGCTGTACTTCCTTGAACTGCCCGGCGTGCAGACGCCCCGCGCGCGCTCCCCCCTGGAGGGTCTGCGCCGTCCCAAGACCGGCACCGGCATCGATCGGGGACGCACGGGCGCGATCCCGCTCACCGTCCTGGCCTGCGCCGCTGTCGCCGGGGCTGTCGCCGCGGCCGCTGCCGTCGCCGTACTGCACGCCATCGACCTGGGCGGTGGCCCTGTTGCCTTCGCCCTGCTCTTCGTCGCCCTGACGGGTGGCACGGTCATCGGCATCCGCAAGGCTGAGAAGGTGCTGCCCACGCTGTCACGGCGCAGGCTGCTGTCTCTGGCGATCGCCGTCACCGGCGTCGCGCTGCTCGCCATGGGCCTGGTGCCGGACACGGCGACCGTGCTCTTCATCAGCCTGCTCGCGGGTTTCTCGGCCGGCGTCGCCGCGAACACCGGGCACACGCTGATAGACCAGGAGACCGAGGACTTCCGGCGGGCGCGTACGACCGAACACCTGCAGGCCGTCGTGGGTGTCTCCATGGCCCTCGGCGCGGTCGCGGCCCCGCTGCTGGCCGCCGCCATCGGGCCGCAGCGTCTGGCGAGCGGCGAATTCGTCTTCGCGCACGGCGGCGCGGCCTTCACCCTGATGCTCGTCGGCGCGCTGCTGCTGCCCGTCGCTGCCATCGTCCTCGCCAAGACGGACGACCGGCAGGGTGTGACACTGCGCCGCGACCTGCGCGAGGCACTGCGCGGCGGCGACCCGGACCAGGCGCCCGCAGCCACCGGTTTCTTCATCGCCATGGAGGGCGGTGACGGGGCCGGCAAATCCACCCAGGTCGAGGTGGTCGCCGAGTGGATCCGTAACAAGGGCCACGAGGTGGTTGTCACGCGCGAGCCGGGCGCGACGCCCATCGGCAAGCGGCTGCGTTCGATTCTGCTGGACGTGTCGAGCGCCGGTCTGTCGAACCGCGCCGAGGCACTGCTGTACGCCGCCGACCGGGCGGAGCACGTCGATTCCGTCGTACGGCCCGCGCTGGAACGCGGCGCCATAGTGATCACCGACCGGTACGTCGACTCGTCCGTGGCCTACCAGGGCGCGGGCCGTGACCTGTCGCCGACCGAGATCGCCCGTATCTCGCGCTGGGCGACCGACGGACTCGTACCGCACCTGACGGTGCTGCTCGACGTGTCCCCCGAGACCGCGCGGGAGCGCTTCACGGAGGCGCCGGACCGACTGGAGTCGGAGCCGCCGGAGTTCCACGCGCGCGTGCGGCACGGTTTCCTGACCCTGGCGGCGGCCGACCCGGCGCGCTACCTGGTGGTGGACGCCGGCCAGGAGCCGGAGGCGGTGAGCACGGTCGTACGTCACCGTCTCGACCAGCTGCTGCCGCTCTCCGAGGCCGAGGTGAAGGCTCAGGAGAAGGCGCGCAAGGCCGCCGAGGAAGAGGTGCGGCGCAAGGCCGAGGAAGAGGCCGCGCGCAAGGCGGAGGAGGAGCGGCTGGAGCGTGAGCGCCAGGAGCAGCTCGCCAAGCTCCGTGCCGAGGAGGAGGCGCGCAAGCGCCGCGAGATCGAAGAGGCGCGCCAGCGCGAGGCCGAACGGCAGGCGGAGGAGGACAGGCTGCGCGCCGAGGAGGCCCGCCGGCTCGCGGAGGAGGAGCGCCTGCGCCGCGAGGCCGAGGCGAAGGCGCGGGCCGCCGAGCAGGACAGGCTGCGCAAGCAGGCCGAGGAAGAGGCCAGGCTGCGGGCCGAGGCGGAGGAGCGCCGCCGCGAGAAGCAGCGCAGGGCGGAAGAGGCGCTGCTGCGGGCGGAAGAGGCGCGTCGCCTCGCGGAGGCGGCTGCGGCGGCGTCCGCGGCGGCGGCGATGGCTTCGGCGGCCGCCGAAGCGGCGAAGGCACCTACGCCGCCGCCCGCTCCGGCTCCGATCCGGACTCCGGCTTCGACCCCGACCCCGACCCCGACCCCGGCTCCGGCTCCGGCTCCGGCTTCGACCCCGGCTCCGGCTCTCAGCGACAGCGAGACGACGCTGAACACGCCGGTCGTCCCGATGCCGGCCGTCCGGGCCGACGAGGTGACACAGAC
Organism: Streptomyces changchenzhani; assembly: GCF_039766235.1. NCBI lineage: Bacteria > Bacillati > Actinomycetota > Actinomycetes > Kitasatosporales > Streptomycetaceae > Streptomyces > Streptomyces changchenzhani. The sequence goes on from NZ_JBDHNH010000011.1 coordinate 129,796, forward strand.
GGTGCCGAAGCTCGACATGAGCAAGCGGGACGCGGCGCCGGCGGACAGGACACCGGCGGATAGGACACCGGCGGCCAAGGCGTCGGAGGGGCAGGCTTCTGAGGGCCGGGCTTCTGAGGGGTCGGCATCGGCGGCGAAGGCACCGGCGGAGAAGACCCCGGCCGACCGGACGCGCTCGGGCAGGGCGCCGTCCGGCAAGGCTCCTGTCGGCAGGACGCGCTCCGACAAGGCGCCGTCCGCTGCCGCGCCGTCCGGGACGGACGAGACGACGGTGCTGCCGCGGGTCCCGAACGTTTCGGGTGCGGCTGGTGCGCCGGGCGCGATGGACGAGACGACGGTGCTGCCGCCGGTACGGAACACGGCTCCCCGGCCCTCCGGCCCCGCCGACGAGACGGCGGTGCTGCCGCCCGTACGGGACGCACGGCCTGCCGACGAGCCGTCGGACCGAGTGCCGCCGGGCTTCTTCCGGGACGAGCAGGACGCGCCGGGCGCCGCCCAGCAGGGCAACGACCGTACGCGCGAACTGCCGCAGTTCGACCCGGAGAGCGGGCGTCCGGCGTCCGGCCCGACGCCTCGCCCGCGACGGCGCTCGGACTGGGCGGAGGAGACTCCGCTCGACGATCTGCCGACCCTGGCGGACGAGTTGCTCGGCGAACGCGACAGCGACAGCGACGACGAGAGCGAAGGCAGGCGCGGTAAGGGCAAGGGCCGCCGGTAGGGGTTCCAGGAACGCGGTTCGAAGCGTCGGGCGGGCTTGATTTCTCAGGCTCGCCCGACGTTTTTGTGCGTCCTCCGTGAGCCGTTCATACGTCGTCGTACGTCGTCGTACGTCGAGTTCGTACGTTGAGGCGACCGCCGTGGGTGACGACTGTCAGTCCCGTCGCCCACAATGGGAGCCGACCATGAGAACGGTCGGCATCACAGGACACTGATCGGCGAGCGCACACCAGCGCGGGGCGAAGGCGGCAGCATCATGACGGTATGGGACGACCTGGTCGGACAGGAGCGTGTCCAGACGCAGCTTGCCGCCGCCGCCCGCGACGCCGACGCGCTTGTGACCGCCGTGCAGGACCGGACGGGGGTCCTGCAGGCCCCGCTCGTGTCGAAGATGACGCACGCCTGGCTGTTCACCGGGCCACCGGGCTCCGGGCGCTCCACCGCGGCCCGCGCCTTCGCCGCCGCCCTCCAGTGCGTGAGCCCGGACCGCGCACTGGGCGCCGCGCCGGGCTGTGGGTTCTGCGAGGGCTGCCATACGACGCTCATCGGCACCCACTCCGATGCCGAGATCGTCCGCACCGACCTGCTCTCCATCGGTGTGAAGGAGACGCGTGACCTGGTCCGGCGCGCTCAGCTCTCCCCGGCGGTCGGCCGCTGGCAGATCATCGTCCTGGAGGACGCGGACCGCCTCACGGAGGGCGCGGGCAATGTGCTGCTGAAGGCGATCGAGGAGCCCGCTCCCCGTACGGTCTGGCTGCTGTGCGCGCCGTCCCTGGAGGACGTGCTCCCCACGATCCGTTCGCGCTGCCGCCATCTCACGCTCAGCACGCCGTCCGTCGCGGCCGTCACCGATGTGCTGATCCGGCGCGACGGCATCGACCCCGAGGCCGCGGCGACCGCTGCCCGCGCGACTCAGGGCCACATCGGCCGCGCCCGCCGCCTGGCCACCGACGAGCGTGCGCGGGCCCGCCGCGCCGTCGTCCTCAAGCTGCCGATGCGGGTCGCCGACATCGGCGGCTGCCTCAAGGCGGCGCAGGAGCTGGTCGATGCGGCCGGGGAGGACGCCAAGCAGGTCGCCGAGGACGTGGACGTCAAGGAGACCGAGGGCCTGAAGGCGGCGCTGGGCGCTTCGGAGGGCGGCCGGATGCCGCGTGGCACGGCGGGAGCGATGAAGGAGCTGGCCGATCGCCAGAAGCGCCGCTCGACCCGTACGCAGCGCGACACGCTCGATCTCGCCCTCACGGACCTGACCGGTTTCTACCGCGACGTGCTCGCGATCCAGCTCCGCTCGCGGGTCGCCCTCGCCAATGAGGACGTACGGGACTCCCTGGACCGCATCGCGCAGAGCTCGACCCCCGAGCGCACATTGCGCCGAATCGAGGCGATCATCGCCTGCCGCCAGGCGCTGGACCGCAACGTGGCGCCGCTGCTCGCGGTGGAGTCGATGACGGTGGCGTTGCGGGCGGGCTGACGGCGGGCCGGCGGGGGCGGGAGGGCCGACAGCCCGCCTCGGAGAGCAGCGTCGGCCATGACCGAGGGGCGGCGTTGACCACGGGTTGACCGCCTCACTCGTACGAGCACCCCTCGCCACATTCCGTCATCGCCGGACTACGCTCCGAGGATGGACACCAGGCGCCTGCTCCGCTACTCCGCCACCGCGCTCGCCACCGCGGGCCTGCTCATCTCCGGCTGTTCGTCGGGGACTTCGTCGCCGAACGCCTCGGCGTCGGTGCCGCAGACGGCGGTCCCGGCCGCGCTCAAGGCGTACTACGCGCAGAAGCTGAGCTGGCGCGACTGCGGGGTGGCCGGTTTCCAGTGCGCCACGGTGAAGGCCCCGCTCGACTACGCGAAGCCCGCCGAGGGGGACATCAAGCTGGCGGTGTCCCGCAAGAAGGCCACGGGTCCCGGCAAGCGGATCGGCTCGCTCCTGGTCAACCCGGGCGGCCCCGGCGGCTCCGCGATCGGCTACCTCCAGGCGTACGCGGCCATCGGCTACCCGGAGCCGGTCCGCGCGCGGTACGACATGGTGGCCGTCGACCCGCGCGGCGTGGCGCGCAGCGAGCCCGTCAAGTGCCTGACGGGCAAGGAGATGGACGCGTACACCCAGGTCGACCAGACCCCCGACGACCAGTCGGAGACGGGCGAACTGGTCACCGCGTACAAGGACTTCGCCGCGGGCTGCGACAAGCGCTCGGCCAAGATCCTCCCGCATGTCTCCACGGTCGAATCGGCGCGCGACATGGACATCTTGCGCGGGGTCCTGGACGACAAGAAGCTGAACTTCGTCGGAGCCTCGTACGGGACCTTCCTCGGCGCCACGTACGCCGAGCTCTTCCCGTCCCGCGCCGGCCGCCTCGTGCTGGACGGCGCGATGGACCCGTCGCTGCCCGCGCGCGACATGAACCGCGACCAGACCGGCGGCTTCGAGCTCGCTTTCCAGTCCTTTGCCGCGGACTGCGTCAAGCGCAAGGACTGCCCGCTGGGCACGGGGACGGCCGACGAGGCGGGCAAGCGGCTCAAGGCGTTCTTCGATGAGCTCGACGCCAAGCCCGCCCCCACCGGCCAGAACCGCCCCCTCGGCGAGGCACTCGCCACCACCGGCGTGATCGCCGCGATGTACGACGAGTCCGCCTGGCCCCAGCTACGCGACGGCCTGGCCACCGCGATGGGCGGCGACGGAGCGGGCCTGCTGGCGCTGGCCGACACGTACTACGAGCGCTCCGAAGACGGCAGCTACGCGAACCTGATGTACGCCAACGCCGCCGTGAACTGCCTGGACCTCCCCCCGGCCTTCACCGGCCCCGACGAGGTACGCGCCGGCCTCCCCTCCTTCGAGAAGACGTCCCCGGTCTTCGGCGAGGGCCTCGCCTGGGCCTCCCTGAACTGCGGCTACTGGCCGGTGAAGCCCACCGGCACACCGCACCGCATCGAGGCGAAGGGCGCGGCCCCGATCGTCGTGGTCGGCACCACCCGCGACCCGGCGACCCCGTACAAGTGGGCCCAGTCCCTCGCGGACCAGCTGGACTCCGGCACGCTCCTCACCTACGACGGCGACGGCCACACGGCGTACGGCCGCGGCAGCGACTGCATCGACACGGCGATCAACATCTACCTCCTGGAGGGCACACCCCCGAAGGACGCCAAGCAGTGCTCCTGACGGGCCAACGCCCCCTCTGACCTGCGGTAAGCGGGCGGCCGATGGGGCGTGCGGAGCACCCTTCGAAACTGTGTAGACTTGGTCGGGCTGCTGATCGCATCATGGTTCATGCAGCGCGCCGCCTTAGCTCAGCTGGCCAGAGCAACGCACTCGTAATGCGTAGGTCTCGGGTTCGAATCCCGAAGGCGGCTCCGAAGAACCCCAGGACTCACTCGCCGTGACCTGGGGTTTTTCCTATTCCGTGACCTAGCTCCTGTCGGTGCGTCAGCCCAGAGGCTCCGCCAGGCGGCCCCTGGTGGCCGACCGGTGGCCAAACGTGCAAATGGCGTGCAGCGGCGGTGGCCGGGGACATCGACGGGGGCGGGCGGACGGCGGCTTGGTTGTTGTTCCATCCCTACAAGCCTTCGTCCAGCATTGCCGCCTGGGAAGGCTTCGGGTTGGGTCCAGGTGTCCTGCAGTCGTGCGTCAAGGAGGCAGGCAGCGCGGCTCCGCGTCGCTGCCAGGGGTCCTTCTTCGTGTTCAGCCGCATGGTCACCGAGCCCCACCTTCGGCTGTGTCGGCAGCGGCTGGAGCGCGAGCGGAGCCCCAGCGAGCCAGGGCCCGCAGGAGGTGGATGCGCCGGTGGCTCGCCCAAGGCGGTCGCCGATTGAGCCGCGCCCGAAGCGGAGGCGCGCTTGGACTGGCTGTCCATGGGGAGGGGATAGTCACGCTATGCGATCCATCGCGGTCTGCTGCGACCGATGAGTGTCGTTCATCACATGCCGGAGCCCCGGTCAGATACCCGCTGACCGGGGCTCCTTCACGCCTGAATCAGGCGGAACGTTCTTCCTTGGCCTCGTCGCTCTTGCGCGGAGGCGTCATCCTGGGCCGGCGGGGAGAGGCCGTCGGCTCCCCGTCCTTCACCGCCGCCAAGGGCCTCCGGGCGTGCGGCACGAGCTGCCCGACCTTCTCGGCGGCGTCACGAGCGAGATCGTCCAGGACCGACTGGTAGATGTCCCGGGTGATCCGCGTGTCCGAGTGGCCGAGCGTTTCGGAGACCACCTTGATGTCGACCCCGGCAGCGAGCATCAGCGTCGCTGCGACGTGGCGAAGATCGTGGAGCCGGATCGGAGGAAGACCAGCGGCTTCCACCAGGCGCTCGAAAAGGTCGCTGACCTTGCCGGGGTGAAGAAGGGAGCCGTCCTCCTGGGTGAAGATCCGACCGGTGTCCTGCCAGCCCTCGCCCCACGCCTCCCGCTCCCGTTGCTGGCGGGCCTTGTGAGAAAGGAGGTCTTGGTTCGTCTCCGCGTCGAGGGCGATCAGGCGAATGCCGCTGTCGGTCTTGGGGGCGGCCTCGTGGACCTCCCAGCCGTCCTGCACGAGCTGCGTGGCGATGGCGAGGGAGCGAGCCTTGGCCGAGTGATCTTCCCAGCGGACGCCGCACCCTTCGCCGCGTCGTGTCCCCCGGAAGGCGATGAGCCGCCAGAGCACGTACAGCCGGTCCTGCTCGACGAAGTCGAGGAACGTCGCCGTCTGCTCGGGGGGCCAGACCATGACCGGCGAAGGCTTCTCGCCGGTCTCCTTCCAGCGCGCGATGCGCTCGTCGCTCCAGACGAGGGCTTTCGGCTTCGTGCCCGGTAGCAACTCGACGTGTGCCGCCGGGTTGAACGCGGGCATCACCTGCTGGGCGATGGCGATGTTCAGCGCGGCGCGCAGGGTGTCCCGGATATGCGGCTGCGTGTTGAGGCCGGTGATCCGTCGGAAGGGAGGCATCGCGTCGAGCTGGGCCCGCAGCCAATGGCGTCGGGCGCGGTTCTCTGCACCCTTGTTCGGCGTGGCCTTGAGGTCGTCGCGCACGACGCGCCGCTGGGCGTTCTGTTCCTGGATCTCGATGTTGCGCTCATTGATCGCGTCGAACATCGAATCGATGTGGTGCACGCGGAGCTTGTCGAGGCGCAGGTGGCCGAGATGCGGCTTCAGGTGGACGCGGATATCGCACTCGTAGCGGGTCGCTCCACCGCGCCGCAGACGCTTGCGCCCCGCCAGCCAGGTGTCGAGCCACTCCGCCACGGTGACCTTGGAGTTCAGGGACTGCCCTGTCTTGAAGCGGCGGCGGGTCTCGTCGTAGTCCGGGACGGGGTCCTTGTCCTTGACGCAGTTCTCCAGGAGGTCGCTGATCTGGGTCTTGCCCCAGGCGTCGTCCTCCTCGGGAATGGCCATGAGTGCACGGACCTTGTCCAGCTCCTCCTGGGCCTTGGTGGAGGTCTCGAAGCCGCCACGACGAAACCGCCTGCGGTCGCCGTTCTGGTTGGGTTCGAGTTCCTGGACGGCGGTCCAGGTGCCGTGTCGGCGCGAAGACTTGAGCTTGGGGCAGGAAGCGCCGTACTCCTTGTTGGTCTTCGGGTCCGTGCAGCGGCACCGTCGTATGAGGTTGCCGTTCTTCACTCGCTGTCCTCCGAGGGGGGCGGCGTTTCGGGCTGATCGACGAAGGCCAGCTCGTCAGGCAGGGACGGAGGTGCCAGGTCGCGGTCGCGCATCCGGCCTCTGAACGTGCGCAGTTCCTGGCAGTCCTCGAACGCGTGCTCCTCGTAGCCCTCGGCGCGCTGCAGGAGCGTGGCTCTGCGGGCCCGGTCCAGGGTGGTGCTGGCAGCCCGCCGCCTTTCCCTGGCCAAGGCGTGGGAAGACATCGCGGCAGCCACCAGGTCACCGTGCTGACGGAAGAGGTCGAGGATGTCCCGAGCGGAGCCTTCGGGGGCGGGCCCGGCCAAGGGCGTCTCGCCGGTGAACCACGCGACCGCATCCCAGGTGGAGACTTCGCGACCGGGGAGGGCTTCGACCGTGGCTGAGGACCCGAGTGGGAAGAGGAGAGTCACCGGCGGGACGCCAAGGACGTCAGCCAGCACGACGACCTCCGCGACGGTGATGCTCGTCTTACGCCCGGACTCCAGATTCTTCATCGAGTGCTCGGTGAACTCTGGCAAGCCGCGGTCGGCACAGCCCTGGGCGACCTCGGCCATGGTTAGGCCGGCGGCCTTGCGCGAGTCCCGCAGGCGCCTGGCGATCCGACCGGTGAACGCTGTCGGCCATTGATCAGGTGTCATGGTGGCACTTTGGGCAGCCAGAAGGCGCTGCTGCAACTTCGTGATACATCTTTGGCGTCACAGCGACACGAGATTTTCCCAGGAGGGCACCATGGCGGCATCTGATTCGTCCCGTGAGGCACGAGGGCTGACGGGCGACGAGCTGCTTGCCCTTCCTGCCGTGATCGACCTCGACACCTCAAACCGAGCGCTGATGATCGGCCGATCAACGGGATACGGACTCGCTAAGCAGGGGGAGTACCCGGTCAAGGTGCTGCGTCTCGGCAACGCCTACCGGGTGGTGACGGCCGACCTGCTGAAGTTGCTGGGCCTGGAGCGCCCGCAGGCAGGTGGAGATCAGGGCGACGACAGAAGCGAGCGTCACGGCCTCGCCGCCTAGAGGCGTCAACCAAGCGACGTGCTGACCCTGACCTGTACGACGGCGGGCCCCCGACCACTGGAACCCAAGCAGTGTCGGGGGCCCGCCGTCGTCGCTCACGCGAGCTGTCGATCAGTGGCAAGACCTACACGTCGCTCGTCCGGATCTGAGCCCCATGCTCGTTCCGCGCGTACGTACGCCGCGTGTTCTTTTCGATCTTCCGGGCGACCTCGGAGTCCAGGTCCACGCCGTTCATCTCGGCCAGGGCGGTCAGGTAGAGGAAGACGTCGGCCAGCTCTTCCCCAAGATCGGGCAGCCCCTTGCGCCAGGCGGTGAAGGCTTCGCCGACCTCGGCGGTGAGGAGACCGAACTCCAGGGCCACGTCTGTGGTGTTGAACCCCTTGAGGCTCTTGTTTTCCCAGGCGAGCTTCTGGGCGGACCCGATCTCCAAGACTCCTCCAGCGGCGGTACAGCAGGTGCCTTCGAAGCCTAGCGGGAGCAGCGTGGCGGTGTGCTGGCTTCGGCAGGCCGTCACCCTGTCGAAGGGAGTTCGAGGGCCGTGGTGTCGATGGTGAGCACGCGGGTGTAGTCAGCGAGGGTGGAGAAGACCCTGCTGTACCCCGTCACCAGCGCGGACACCTCCTCCAGGCTGACCGCCTCGCCATCGCGCAGGAGGAGTCGCTGGCGGATGACGGCCGGCGGTGCGGTCAGGTGGACGAGCACGCCGGAGCGCTCGATGACGCTCTCGGCCAGGTCGATCGCCTGGCTCCAGTTGATCCGGGACCGGCCCCGGTGAAGGGGCCCGTAGACGAGTTCGCTGATGAAGCACCGGTCGAAGAGGATCCGTCCGGGCCCGGCGAGGATGTTCCTGTAGCGGGTGGCCAGGTCGAGATGGTCGGGCGTCTTCGGGGAGTGCACCACGACGAAGCCGTGGTCCGTCGATAAGCGTTCTCCGAGCGTGCTCTTACCGACTCCGTCGCAGCCTTCCAGGACCAAGGTCTGGTACTCGTCGGCGATCTCGTCGAGGTTCATGCGGCCAACCAGGACAGGACGGCGTCGCCATTGTCGAGGTGAGCCTCCGCGGCGTACTGGACCATGAGGTTCCGCCAGTTTGGCTCCCGGCCATGGGCGTGCGTGAACGTCGGGCGCGGTTGGAAGGCCGCGATCCGCACGCCGCTGGCCGCAGCCGCGCCTATGAGCAGGGCGGTTCCGGGCGGCGTTTCGGCGCCGGAGACGTCGGCCAGAAGCCGAGCAGCCGAACACACCGCGGTCAGGTCGGCCAGGGCCCCGGCTAGGGGGTCCGACGCCGTGAAGCGCTGGGGCACCATCACCGTGTGGCCGGCGTCGACACATGCTTTGGCCAGATGATCTCGACCCCATGCCGTATACGGCGATGCTTCGACGTAGACGGGTGCGCCGATCACGGGAGGTGCACCCACGAGACGGGGAGCACGATTCGGGAGGTCGAGCAGCGCGTCGACGGCCGCGTCGAGTGCCGTGTTCGTCTGAGCCACGTTGCGCGTCTGGAAGCCGGGGAAGCGGGACTGGGGCGGAGTCGACGGCAGGGTTGGCGGTCCGAGCTTGGTGACGCGCACGATGCGTGTGGCCACGGCCTGGAGGAGGGGGTCGGGGAATTCGAGGCGAGGGCCGGTCTCGGTCAGCGAGTAGGTCTGGAAGTCGGTCGTGAGCACGATGACCGGGACGCCCGAAGCAGCGGCGTATCCGATCTCCATACAGACCCCGTCGTCAAGGCTCGGGCCGTGCAGGATGGCGACCATGGCGTCGAGGCGGCCAAGGCGTTCGCGGTCCAGCTCGAACAGGCGGCGCCCCTTGACCTCGGCGACCAGGTCCTCCTCGTCGGTGTCGCAGAACGGCAGGAAGACGCGATCCGGACCGACTTTCGCGGCGAGTCGATCGGCGAGGTCGGCGGCGAGAGCGCGGTCGTGCGCGGCAAAGAGCCGGTGGGCTACGTAGACGGACACCGGGAAAGGCCCCCAAGTCGTTAGGTCAGCCGCGTCGGGGCGCGGGGATCGGAAGGGACGGGGCCGCGACGTACCGGGCCGCAGCTCCGGTCGCCTCCGCCAGTGCCTGGGCGGCTGTCGCCCCCTGCGAACGATGGGCCAGAAAGGTCCCGGCCAAGGTGTCTCCGGCGCCGGAGACCTCGCGCGGAGGGTGCGGCGGCGGAACGGCGGAGGCGACCTGACGCCCGAAGTGGTGAACCACTGCGGCCCGGGGGCCATCGGTGATGACCACCTCCGGGAGCGCACCGGAGTCGATCACTTGCTTCAGGAGCTGGTACTCGGCGGCGTTGACGAACAGCGTGGTCGCCTTCGGCAGCCAGAGGGCGGCAGCGCGGATCATCTCCTCCGCACTCGGCAGGAAGAAGTCCACGCTGAAGTCGCTCCCGTTCGCGGCGAGTCGGCCGACCACTGCCGCCACGTCCAGCGGCCGGCGGCAGCAGACGTGGTAGGTGCCGCCCGGGTGCAGGTCCACGTGCCTGAGTGCATGCTCGGTCAGGCCCTCGGCCACGCCGTAGTCCGTGGCTACTTCCACCAGCTCGCCTTGCAGGTCGTACTGCAAGTCGAAGGTGGTGGACAGGCCGTCGACCTGGATCTGGGCCGTCCAGTCGAGCGCGTCCAGCCCCGGCGCCTCCGGAAGGTGCGCGAGATCGCCTCCGAGAACGCAGACCGGGGCCGCCCGGCGGCCGGCCCTTGCCGCCGCCAGGGACAGCAACAGAGCCGCGCCGCCGAGCCGGGATCCACCACGGTGATCGGGATAGCGGGTCCGGTCCCGGCTGATGTTGCCGATCACGTCAAGCCGTTCCACTGTGTCCTCCAGAAGGTCAAGCACGGCGGGCACGATGTGCGCAGTCGACGACCTTCGAGCAGACCGGTCGCCGACTGCAGAGCTGCGGGGCGGGACCGTTCAGGTACAGGCGCTTGAAGTAGATCAGGACGAGGTGTGCGAACCAGGTCGGCTCTGCCCCCTCGGGGATGGTCACCTTGTACTCGTTTTCGGTGGCCAGCGAGCGGAACTCGGCTGAGCGGGCGTGCACGGTCGCTTCAAGGACATGCCGCATACGTTCGTGTGCCACGGCTCCCGTCGGAAGGGAGAGGCCCAATGCTGGTGCGAGCTTGGTGACCATGCCGGAGTCCACTGGGATGATGCCGCAGTGATACCCGCGGGCAGTGAGCAGTGCGCACTGGGCGACCTTGTAGGACGCACCTCGCACCCGCGTGGCGAAGTCCAGGATCAAGGCATCGCAGTCGGCTGAATCCTCAGTCGGGTCGGTCCCCTCCTTCTCCCAGCCACGGAGAAGCTCCGAGAGGGAGCGGAGGTAGTCGATCCGGGTCTGCGGCAGGCCGATGGGACGTACAAGTGGTGCAAGCTCGGCGTCGGAGGCGGCAACGAGGTTCTCGAAGCCACGAGCGTTCGCCGAGGCAATCACTCGGGCGTACGTCCCCACCATTCGATAGGAGACCCGGGTGGACCAACCAGCGGCGAGCATCCGTACCCGTGGATCGCTGATCGACGTCGGCCACCAGCGATTCTCGTCGTGATTGGCCTCCACCTCGGCCTGCACATCCGGGAGGCCGGCAGCGCGGGCCACCAGCCGATGGACGCGCCGGATCTCAAGCGGCTTTGCCTTCTCTCTCTCGATCGTCATGAGCAGACTCCAGCACGGGCTCGGGTGGCCAGAAGTGCCATGGCGAGGTTGGACGAGAGAACCGGCTTGCCGAACCGGTGCTCCAGTTCAGGGATCACCGGCAGGGTGTGCCATCCGGTGCACGAGAAGACCACCGCTTCGGCAGCCCCGACCGCTTCCTGCGGTAGCTGCCCCACCAGGGACAGGATCTGATCCGGGGTGATCGCGGGATAGCCGTCGGACAGGCCCAGGCTCGCATGAGCCAAGACCTCCACGCCGGCCTCGGCAAACGCCGCCGATTCCGCTTCGGTCACCAGGGCGGGGTAGGGCGTAACCAGTACCACGCGTGCCACGGCTGCCTCGGTGAGAGCCCGCAGAAGGGCGTCGAAGGCGGTGAACACGCCGCCCGGTAGCGGCGGACCGTCGGCGAAGCCCGCTGACGTGCACGCCAGCATCACTGCGTCGAGAGGAATGTGGGACAGCGAGTCCAGCGCCTGCGCTGACGCTTCACGCAGTCCGAGCCAGAATGAGGCGTCGATCGCCGTCGTCCTGGATGCAGGTACGAGCCGCGCGTGGTGGAAGACCGTGTGTTGCAGGCCGAGGCGGGTCAATTCGGTCTCCACGGCGACGTTGGCCCAGGGCAGCAGCAGCCCCGCACGGATGGTGCGATCCGCCGCTGCATCCAGAGCTGCCAACGTCGCGAGCGTCCCGTTACGAAGCGGATGCAACACGTTCTCCGTAGATCATGCGAGGTGCATGGCCGGTCACCACCAGGTCGCCGGTAGTGCCGAGCGGCACCGTCGCATCGCGCTCGACGATCTGGATCGAGTACGAGCCCAGCCGTCGCCACCAAGTGCCGCCCTGGCCGATGAAGTAGCTGTGAAGTCCGGGCACGCGCAGACCAGTCGGGTAGACCCGCTCCTTCATCGGCTGATCCCAGGTGTAGTCGATGTCCGCCTTCCAGGACGGGAAGTGCTCCGCCGAGGGCAGCGGCTCCAGCGCGCCGAGCGCGGCCAGCGGTGTACCGGGGAAGGCCCGAGCCAGGCGGACGTTCGTCCGATGGCACAGAAGGCCGGCATCGAGAATCTCCGTCAGGCTCCGGAGATTTGCGACGTGGGTACCGTGGGTCTCGCCGGGCAGACCGTAGATCAGGTTCAGGCCCGGGAGCAGCATCGGCAGACCACCGGGACCACGGGCGGCCCCCGCCTCGTTCACGTGCTCGACGGCCCGCATCAGGATCTCGGGCGTGCAGGTGAGGGTGTTCCTCGCGATGACTACCGGGTCGAAGCTTTCGATGCCCATCGGCGCGCAGTTGCCCTCGGTGCAGTAGTCCGCCACCAGCTTGGCGATGCGCAGGCCGACCGGCGCGGCCACAGCGAGGGGGTCCGCGTTGTCGATGTGGAGCACTTCCAGCTCGGGGCAGCGCTCGCGGATACCGCCGAGCAGAGCGCGGATCGCGTCCTCGTCCCGGTTGCGATAGGAGAAGAAGCAGGTCTGCTGCCCGAGTCGGAAGTTCCGGACGCCAGCGGCGTAGAGCTGGGCAGCCTCGGCGACGACATCGTCGACCTCACGGAAGGCGACGAGAGGGGACTTCGCTGGCTCGTTGCAGAAGTCGCAGAATTTGCGCCGGGTGCAGCCGCGGTACAGCTCCAGCTCGGCGATCGGCCGCCAGGGCATCTGCTCGACGAGGCCGGTGAAGGAGTCGCGCTCGCGCTGCATCTGCCCGTAAGAGGCGGGGCGGTGGCTACCGAGCAGAAGGTCGCCGGACGTCACCGTGTGCGTGTGGACGGCGTCGAACAGCCCGGCGTACTCCGCAGGCGCGGCCAGGGCGTAGGTGGACAACGGACCGAGCAGGTACCGACGGCCTCGTGCACAGGCGAGCGCGCGGGCGATCTCCGCGAACGAACCGTTCACAGCGTGCAGATGGACGGAGGGAACGGCGTCTCCGGCGATGACGACCACGATCTCGGCGTCCCGCAGAAGCTGGATGGCGGAGTCCCGGTTGACGGTGGTCGAGTACGTGAACGGATCGCTCTGGGGCGGTTCGACGGTGGGCCTTCCGCCAGCGAGACACCAGCGGACGTCGTCGATGGTCACATACCGGACGTCCGCCTCCGGCCTTGCCCGACGCAGTGCCGACCAGGCGTTCCGGACGTAGGTCGACAGGTACGGCGGTACGCCCAGACCGCTCGGCTCAACGGTGAAGCAGTCCAAGACGACTACTGGCTGCATGGTGTTCTCCCTCCGGTGCTGAGGGCATCGGCGACGTTCCAGCAGCGTCCTCGCTGGGAGGGGCGGTCGGCCCGCAGCCCTCCCAGTCTCACTGGCTGTTGCTCATTCGGCCGTGATGCTTGACGGTCGAACGGGAGTGCCAGCCGGATCCACCTTCGCGTGATCATTTAGCGGTCCGCGCATGAAAGCAGGGCCTCCTGCACAGCTCGGGGATGTCGAAGTCCAACGAGCAGGAGGAGACCCTGGTGCTCCAGTCTGTCGCGCCCGCCGCCGCGACGTCCAACTCCGGCGTGTCGCGGTGCGATTGCCTGGCTCACCGATTCGGGAACGCCGGCGACCACCCTGACCGGGCAGCGCGCTATCCATCCGATACGACCGACACCGAATGGGCGATCGTGCGCGCGGCCATGCCGGTCCCGGCCTGGCTGGAGAGCCGGCGCGGACGCCCGGAGTCCTACTGCCACCGCCAGATGCTCGACGCCGTCTTCTACCTCCTGGACGGCGGCATCAAGTGGCGTGCGATGCCTCTCGACTTCCCGCCCTGGGACCGCGTCTACGCCTTCTTCCGCCGCTGGCGGGACCGCGGATGGACCATCGAACTGCACGACCGGCTGCGCGCGCAGGTACGCGAGGACGCCGGCCGCGACCCCGAGCCGACCGCCGCCATCATCGATTCGCAGACCATCCGCTCCACCCCCACCATCCCGGTGGCCACCTCCGGCTACGACGGCAACAAGAAGACGGTCGGCCGCAAACGCCACCTGCTGACCGACACCATCGGCATGCTGCTGGCCGTCACCGTCACCCGCGCCGATGTCGGGGACCGCGACGCCGGCCAGCACCTGATCGAACGTGCCGGCGCACGCCACCACCGCATCCGGCTCATCTGGGCCGACGGCGGATACACCGGCTTCCTCGTGTCGTGGTGCGTGGCCGTACTCGGCCTGACACTTCAGATCGTCAAGCGCAGTGACGACGCGGAAGGCTTCCAGATCCTGCCGCGCCGCTGGGTAGTGGAACGCACCAACGCGTGGCTGTGCCGCACCCGCCGCCTGGGCCGCGACTACGAGCGGCGCCCCGACTCGTCCGAGGCGATGATCTACTGGTCGATGGTCATGCTGATGCGGCGCCGGCTGGCCCGTCGGCCAGGGTGAACTTCCCCGCCGAGGTCTGGGTCAGCCAGCCGCGCTCAGCCAGGCGGCGGGCCCGGGAGCGCACCACTCCCTCGATCTTCGACGGCGTCAGCTCGACGCCCATCGCCGTGGCGATCTGCCTACAGGCCATCGGCTCCTCGCTGCGGCGCCGGGCGTCGGCCAGAACGGCAAGGATGCGCTGGTAGTCCACCGCGAGCGCTCCAGGATCGGCACCAGGACTCCACGGCGGCAGGATCGATCCGGGGCGCGCGGCAACGACGGCTGCAGAGCCCGACTCGCGGCCCGCCACCGGAGCTTCCAGCTCTCCCGCCGCCTGCCCGCCAGCGTCGTCCTGATGCTGCCCGGCCAGGACCCGGCCGACCCGCTGCTGGGCGATGACCAGCTCCTGCCAGTCGGTCTCGGACTCGTGCAACTCAGCCAGCAGCCGGTCCGTCTGCTCACGCAGCACCTCCACCCGCTGCCGGGCGGCGCGTTCTTCGGCTTCCAACAGTCCCATCACCGACGGCATCGGCAGCATCCTCCCTCTCGGCAGCAACATGCTGGAAAAGTTCTGCCGCACCACCCGGGCGCCTATGCCTGACCTGCGGAAACCAGCCGGTCACACTCGAAAGAACAACAGCCAGTCAGTGCTGCCACCGATTCCGAGGAGGGGGCAACGGGGTTGTTCGGTTGTACGGGGGTTGTTCTTTCATGCCCCTGTGTCCGAAGGCTGGGACAGAGCGTGATCGACAAGGCATCATCTACGCATGGGAAGCGCAAGGGGGACCGGCGAGACCAACGCCGCGCTGGCGGCTGTGATCTTGGAAAGCGGTCGTTCGCATGCCGCCCTTGCCCGCAAGGTCAACGAACTGGCCGCCCTGCAGGGCGTGGTCACGCGTTACGACAAGGCGTCCGTGACCCGGTGGCTGCAAGGAATGACGCCTCGTGATCGTGCCCCGGAATTCATCGCCGCTGCCCTGGCCGATTTCTTAGGACGCCCCATCGCGCCTGTCGACCTCGGGTTCCCAGAGCAGAGCCAGCGGCCCGTTGTTGCACGGGCCTTGACGTACCGTGAAGACGTGGGTGAAACACTGCACACGCTCGCGGAGCTCGGCTCCACAGACATCTCGCGGCGCAGCCTGCTCGGGGCCGTGCCGTTCGTCGCGACGGCCCTCATGGACCCCCAGCGGCAGTGGCTCCTCTGGCTCCTTGAGGACGATCAGGCTCCACGCCTAGCCGCTGTCGCCGACGGAGGCCCCGTCGAGCAGGTCCAGTCGATGATCGAAATGTTCGACGAGATGGACAACCGCTTCGGCGGCGGTGGAGTCCGAGCGAGCATCGTGCACTACCTGAGCACCCAGCTCGCCCCCATGCTGCAGCAGCGCAACATGCCCAGCCACCAGCGCCGACTCCTGTACACCTCGGCCGCGAAGCTGGCGGCGACCGCTGGCTGGTGCTCGTACGACACCGCCGACTACGGACTCGCCGAGCGTTACATGATCCAGGCGCTCAGGCTGTGCGCCGAAGGCGGCGACCGGGTGCTCGGCGGACAGATCCTGGCGGGCATGTCTCACCTCGCCACCAGCCTCGGCAACCCCGCTGAAGGAGTCTCGCTCGCCCGAGCAGGCATCGCGACCGCCAAGTCGTCGGGCAGCCTGCTGGGCCTCATGCGGCTGCATGCCATGGCCGCCCGCGGTTACGCCGCTCTCGGCGACACCCGACAGGCCACGGCTTCCCTCCACGCGGCTGGCAGAGGACTGGACACCAGCCGGGGGCCGGCCGAGGAATCACCGTGGGTCCGCTTTCTGGACCACCACTATCTGGAAGCCGAGGCCGCCCTGGTCCACCGTGACCTCGGCGAGGCAGCCCAGGCCGAGCGCCTCGCCAGCGCGTCGGTGGAGGCAAACAGCGACCGGCGCCGCCGCCAGGCGATCAGCCGCTCGGTACTCGCCACGGCGTTCCTCCAGCAGGACAGACTGGACGAGGCAGTCGGCACCGCCAGCAACGCCCTGGATCTACTCAGCGGCGTTCACAGCGAGCGGTCAGTCCAGGCACTGCGCGACTTCCGCACGCGACTTGCTCCTCACCGAGGCGAGCCGATCGTGCGCGAATTCGAACTCCGGGCTAGGCCCATACTCGGCACTGCGGCCTGACCCGCTCGGTCAGTACCCCTCCGGCGTCGGCGCGTTCTGCCCCTTGTCGACAGGGAGATTGACTCCTGTCACCCCCCGGGATTCGTCGGAAAGCAAGAACGCGATCACGTCCGCCACTTCCTCCGGACGCACCAGGTCGCCCCCGGGGAACTCGACGCGGAAGCGGTCGAAGGCCGATGGGTCCTCTTGGCGCATCCGATCCCACCGCTTGCCCGGGATGAGCATCGACCCGGGCGAGACCGCGTTCACGCGGATGCCGTCCGTGGCCAGCTCTCTCGCCAACGACGACACCATGTGGATCTGGGCCGCCTTCGCCGCACCGTACTGAGCCTGTGGCCCCGGCTTCCAACCGGAGACCGAAGCCACCACGACGATCGGGCCGCCACCAGCAGTGCGCAGGTGCGGGGCACCTGTCGCTACCAGCCGCGCGACATGGCCGACGTTCATCTCCCACGTTGCCGACCAGTCTTGAGCCGTTGCCTCGGCGATGCCCCGACCACGCGCGCCACCCGCGCAAGCCACGACACCGTCCAGGCCGCCCAGCGCTGACGCGGCATCGTCCACAAACCGTTCCAGCAGTTCTGGCGCAGAGACGTCCAGAGGCCGTGTGAACAACACGTCGGGCGAGACGAGCGAACGACGAAGCGCCTCCAGCGGCTCGGGCTTCCGCGCACACGTCGCCACTCGCGCTCCTTCCGACAGCAGCAGGCGCACGACGTACTCGCCCAGCCCTCGGGAACCGCCCGTCACCACAATCCGCCGACCCTCGAAACGTCCCGTCGCCGCTTGCTTCCCCTGGTCACGTTCTGTGCTCGTCATCCGTGCAACCCCTCACCAACCATGCCGACCCGTGTGGCCGGAGACATCCTCCGTGCACCCTTCTTACCGGGGCCCTGGAGCGGTTCTCTTATGGACGTACCCGGCCCGGGGACAACCGTGCAGTCGGCGATCGGTCGGCATCGGTCCCGCGGATCCGGAGACGGCGCGAGCCCGGGATGCCGTCTGCCGCTACTCAAACGCCGAGCCCGGGTTCGGCGGCCCCATCACGAAACGAGCGAGAGCCAGCGAACGCACCCTGCGCTCCTCTCCCAACTCGGGAGGCACACCATGTCCCAGGCACCACACCCGCGTACTAGCCTCACGTTGGCCGACATCCCCAACGCCGTCGGCTTGGCGCGGTTGCACACCGCAGATGTTCTGTCCCGTTGGGGCGTGCACGCCGGCATCGTCGAGACCGTGCAGCTTCTGGTGTCGGAGCTGGCCACGAACGCCGTTCGGCATCCCAAGGAGGGCGAGGAGGAGACCTCCCCGTTCTCGGTACGGAACACGGTGCAGACGTTCGAGCTGACGCTGGAGATCATCGGCGACGCCGTGAAGGTATCGGTGTGGGATCGCGACACGAGGCCGCCGGTGTTGAAACAGGTCGGCGTGGAGGCGACGGGGGGCCGGGGCATCTTCATCGTTGCAGTGATGAGCAGGCGCTGGGGCGACTATCCGGCGCACGGTGTGCCCGGCAAGGTGGTGTGGGCCGAGGTAGGTCTCCCCGCCAACCGAGTTGGTGAAGACGAGAGGTCGACGCGCTCTCCGGACCGGCCTCCAATAGCCGGGCCCGGGAAGCTGAGGTCGCCACGAGTCGATCCGAACATGATTGGCCGCGTGCTCGTAGGGGTCGGGCGTATCTGAGCCGTGCACGAGAGAGAAGAAGTCAGTCCGGCGCCCAAGCTCGGCAGGGAGCTCTCCTCCTGGGAACAACGTCTCTTCGCCGGAGTGCGGATGGTGAGCGCCGACGAGCAGGCGGAGATAGCCGCGACGCCCCGCCACCACTCGGACGGTTCTATTCGAGCAGCGTCCCCTCATGAGTCCCAGTGGTACGGCCAGCGGCTGAGTGGAGCGGCCGGCGCTCGGCGCGACGAGGAGTAGTCGTCCGCCAAGACCTCACAGATCGCCGACAGCTCTTCCTGGTGAGCCCTCCCCCGTTGGCCGCGGTACTGGAGATGGCAGTTGCCGAGCACCTGATCCGATCACGAGATATGGAGGTACCCCCATGTCGCCGCACAACCAAATCCCCGCCGCGACAGCCGCACTGGCACACGCGGCTCACCGCGAGGCGGAGCTGGAGATGCCGGCGTCCAGCGACTGGATGGACGCCGACAACGCGGCGTTCCGGAGGTGGCACCACGGCGCTCCGTTGGTGCGCCCCTCACGCAGCGGACAGCTCTGTCGGCTCCGTCAGCAGTTTCGGCGGGAGGCGAACGAGCGGCACGCTCGTCGAGCCGGTGACCGCCAACTCCGGGTGCTGGCCTACAGCTTGGTGCTGGGTACGGGGGGCAGCCCCGACGAGGACTGGAACACCCTCCAGGCCGAGGCCGAGCAGCACGATTACGCGATAGGAGCCAGGCTGCACGACGTGGCCGTCCCCGTAGCCACGCCCTACTTCGGCGCGCGCGCCAGCCGTGGGGTCTACATGCCTCCCTGGAAGAGACCTGGGTGGGGAGAAGTCGAGCGACTGATTCGGGGCGGATTCGCGAACGGTGTGATCGTCCTCGATCGGCACAACATCAGCTCTGACGATGACGAATACCACGCCGTGATCAAGCACCTGGGTGAGCAATACCAGGCGTTCGTACACCTCGTGATCCCCGAGGAACCGGCCGTACCGACTTGAAGGCGTCCGCTGCGCTGGATGGACCCTCTCTGTCAGTCTTGGGTGAGACATCCCGCTTTGTCGGGTTAGCCTGAGAGGGCACGACAGGAGTACCACCCCTCATGACCAGCAAGAACATCCCCGGCATAGACCCTGAGCCGAGGCCGAAGCGTCGTTCCTTCTCTCCCGAGTACAAGCTGCGGATCGTGGCCGAGTACGACGCCGCCCCGAAGAATGAGAAGGGCGCGGTCCTGCGCCGCGAGCGTCTGTACCACTCGCACGTCACCGAGTGGCGGGCCGCGCGTGATGCCGGGGCCCTGGAGAAGCTGGTCGACCGCCGCACGAGCCCGGCGCGCCCGAAGAAGTCCGGCCTGGAGGCGGAGAACGAGAAGCTGCGGCGCCAGGTGGAGCGACTGGAGAAGGAACTGGCCCGGAACAAGGCCGCGTTGGAGGTCCTGGGAAAAGCGTCGGCGCTCTTGGAAATGATCTCCGAGAGCGCGGACTGACGCACGCCGCCGAGCCGGTCGTGGACGCCGCGTTCACCGGGGTCGAGGGCGAGCTGGGCGTGACGGCCGCGTGCCGGCTGACCGGTACGGTGCGCCGCCTGGGCGGCACACCACGGTCACGGCTTCCGTGAGATGACCCTCCGCATGGCCGGGGTGGAGCACGAAGCGATCGTGCGCCTTCCGCTTCAAGGACCCCAGCGCGCTCATCACCCTCGCCATGCTCAGCCTCGGTGGCCACCGACCTCAGCTACCAGGCTGTCAACTCCCGAACCGATAACCCACGGATCCGACAGGAGCGCCCAAAATGATCGTCGCTCAACACTCAGAGCGCTGACCGCACAGCCCGGTCCACCAAGGCACCCGCGGCGCCGGTATAGCGGGCAGGGTCGCACAAGTCGGCCAGATTCTCGGCCGTGAAGAGGCCCTGTAGCTCCGGAGCCTCGGCGAGGATCTCGCTCAGCGGCCGCCCGGACTCCTGGGCCGTATGCGACGCCTGGGTGAGCACCTGCTTGGCCTGGGCCTTTCCGATCCGCGGAGCCAAGTTGGCGGCGATGCGCTCCGAGACGACTTGGCTTTCGGTCAGCTCCAAGTTCGCCGCCATGCGCTCCGGCTGGACCACGAGTCCTTCGACGAGTTCCACTGCGGTGTGTGTGGCGCCACCGGTCAGCCGCAGACACTCACGCAGCAGTTGCCACTCCGCGTGCCAGACTCCGGCCGAGCGCTCGTCCTCCGACACCAGACACTGCGTCACACCAGCGGCGAGTGCGGGCACCTGTAGAGCCGCGCTGCGGATCAGTGTCGATAGCACAGGGTTGAGCTTGTGCGGCATCGCCGAGGAACTGCCCCGTCCGGCAACTGTGGGCTCCGCAATTTCGGCGACCTCCGAGCGCGTCATCGACTGCACATCGACGGCGAGCTTGCCGAGCGCGCCGGTGGTGAACGCCAAGACTGATGCGAGATCGGCGATCGGGGTACGCAGCGCGTGCCAGGGTAGGGCGGAGTGGGCCAGACCCGTCTCGCCAGCGAAAGTCTCGGTCAGACGGTCTAGATAGTCGTCCGGTTCGAACGGGCCCTCGCTGTCCAGCCGGGCATACTCCAGATATCCGGCGAGGGTTCCGGCTGCTCCGCCGAGGGATGCTGGCAGCCCATCGTCGAGTACGCGCTCCAGCCGCAGGTCGGCGTCCAGGAGCAGCTTCCGCCAGCCGGCAACCTTGAGGCCGAACGTGATGGGCACCGCGTGCAGTGCCAGGGTGCGGCCTGCCATGGGGGTGTCGCGGTGGTGTATCGCGAGCTCTGTCAGCGCGTGGATCACTCGGTGGAGGTCCACGCGCATCAGCCGCAAGGCCCGGTCAGCGACCAGCATGGCAGCGGTATCGAAGATGTCTTGGCTGGTGGAGCCCCGGTGGACGTACTCGGCGGCGCCCGGGTCGACGGACGCGACCTGCCGGGTGAGTGCCTGCACCAGCTCTACCACGGGGTTGGCTGTCTCGCGTGAGGCCAGGGCCAGTGCCCTGAGATCGAAGTGCTCCGCCCGCGCTTGGGCGGTGATGACCTCAGCGGCCTCCTGCGGCACGGTACCGAGCCGGGACTGCGTCCTGGCCAAGGCGGCTTCGACATCAAGCATGGCCTGCAGCCACGCGTGATCGCAGACTGCCTCTTCGACGGGCGTACCGGCGCGGACCGGTGAGAGCAAGCCGGAGTCGGTCAGTGGTCCGCAACGGTCGTTCATATGAGTGCTCCTTGGGAACCGGCAAGGGCTGCCGATGAGTAGGTGCAGGGCGCGAGCGATAGGACTGCCCGGGCGATCGCGTCAGAGTCGGCCAGTGTCACTGAGTCCACGCCTGGGCGGATGCCCGCGGCGGTTACCCAATGCACGGCCTCGGTGGGGACGCCATAACCGAACCGGCGCGGATGTGCCTGGCCTTGAGCATCGAGCAACCGGTACGGGCGTTCCGTCACGGACAGGCCGCCGGTCTCGTAGTCCGCAGCGTGGGTGGAGGGGACTCGGTGGTGCACGGCCTGCCCGGTGCTGAGCAGGTGCTGCAGCAGTGGATCGGCGGTGCGGCGCAGGTCAGGCTCGGGAAGCCGGGCCTCGATCAGTACCTGTGCGCGCACCGGCTGTCCGGGTACGGCACAGGAACCCGTCACGAAGGCTGGGGAGGACGTGGTGTCGATGCGGATCTCGGTCGCGGGCCCCGTCAGTTCCAGGACACCGGCCTCGATCAGCGCGATCATCTCCTCGATGCGCGAGGCCGGCGGCCCGATGGACAGGAACGCGTTCAGCGGGGTGTACCAGCCATCGAGTTCATCCCGGTGGGACTCGCCCTCAAGACCGGCGTGGTCGACGGCCAGCCGGATCTCGTTGCGCAGATCGCGCAGTACGTCGAGGGCCGTCTTCAACGGGCCGCTGAGGTTGCCCGCCTGGGCCTCCCGGACATCGTTGCGCAGGTAGCCCAATAGCCAGCTCTGGAAGGCGTCACGGTTGGCGAACTCGCGGTCGCCATACGGGTGGGAGAGCTGGTTCCAGTTCCACCGGTCGGTGTCGGGGACGCCGTAAGTATCGAGCAGTGCCTGGTGTCCAACGGATCCCGAGCACTTCAGGTACTGGTCCACGAAGTCCTCGCGTTCGGCCTCCCGGCCCCGGGCGACCAGCCAGGTGCCGTAGTAGACGCTCTCCACCTCGCAGGCGATCAGCGGCCACAATTCGGCCCGCAGGCCGATACGTCCACCTCGCTGGGCCCGTGCGCGCAGAGCGGCAATGAACTGCTCGGTGAGGAGCCGGGGGAAGTAGCGCTCCGAGGCACCCTTCTCGTTCTCACCACGGGAGTGGTGTGGGATTCCGCGGCGCGAACTCGCGTACAGGAGCGGTTCCAGCCCCGACGCCTGGTACGCCAGTCGGCCGTTGACCTGTTCGAAGGTCCCACCGCGCCCCTGCGTCAATAGCGTCATGTGGTCAAAGAAATTCAGCCCGAGCCCGCGCAGTAGTACAGCTTCTCCAGGGCGGACCACACTCAGGTCGAGGTCCGCCGGGTTAGCGGGTTCGAAGTATGTGAGGCCGTGGGCACGGGCCAAGCTCGCGGTCCGCTGCTCCCGTGCGGTGAGCCGTACGGGCACGTGGCCCTGTGCCATCACCACGGCGTCAAGGTCGCACAGCCAGGTGTCGTCCTCCAAACAAACCGCCTGCTTGCCGTCCGGGATACCATGCTGGTCCGTCAGCGCAACAGCCCGTGTCCGGTGCACCTTGACGGTGACATGGTTGGGCGTGTGCCGCACCACTTGCTGAAACATGTCAGACAGATAGCTTCCGTAGAAGGCCCGGGTGGGGTAGGAATTCGGCCCCAGATCCCGTGCCTCGGCGAGGGTTTGGTCGTCATAGCCACCAGCCCCGCCTCCCGTGGAGAGGCTGCGAGCCCACTCCTCCAGGCTTGGGCCGGGCTCGATGGGCCCGGCGATTCGTGAGCTGGCGTCCGTGTGCACGGTGATCTGCGACGCCACGGTGTTCATTAGTAGATGACGGGACTGGTCGGTGCGCCATACTGCGCCGGCGCCGGGCTCGAACGGGTCCACGACATGCACGGTCAAGGCGGGGTGTGCGGGCTCTGCCCGCTCGTTGGCGCACAGGCGCTCCAGTACGGAGAGTCCGCGAGGCCCGGCACCAACGATGCAGAGCGCCTTATGGCGGGTCGTCATGACGAATGCCCTCGTTGTCGCATACTTGGTATCCGGCGAACTCTCGTTGGCTTTCCGACTGCCGAGACAGCTGCTGGACGCTGTGGATGATGCGGTGCCCGACCCCGTTGTCAGCGGTCGCCTTCAGACGGTCGTTAAGACCGTCTTTGAGAAAGCGCAGTCCTGCGAGGCACCGTGTGCAACTTGTACTCAACTCATGGACGCAAGACGCCAGTAGGCCCATCTGTTTTCGTTCCCTGGGGTCATGCGAGCCGGAGACGCGACGTGCTCCATGCACTGGCGGAAGTAGTCCAGGTCTTCACGAGCGCGGGGATCGTCCGACTTCAGAGGCTGCACCTCACCGGCCGGTTCGATGCGGCATGGGTAGAGACCTGCCGACTGCACTCCTGTGGCATCGAGGTCGCACCGGGCCACCACGGTGCGACGTGCATCCGGGAGACGGGGACCGCGTGGGTCTGCCACCTGGGGCCCTCGGGCATGCGGCGCACGGTCGTGCGATGTGGTGTAGACACCCTCGCAGTTACCGAGAACGACATCACCGGTGGCCGGCAAATCCTTGAGCGGGGTCAGTCCGTGCATGGGGATATCCCGGTCGATGAAGATGTCCCCCATCGCGAGTAGCCGCACACTCCGCACTCCGGTGTTCGCTGAGTTCATCCGGGGTAGGTCCTCCGTTGGGGTTCATCAGCGTAGAGGCGAGCAAGCCGTGCTGCGCGGCGCGGGCGCCCGCCGCGAAGCGGCTGGTGACGCCGAGTCGTTGCATCAGGTCGGCGATCATCCGGCTAGCGGTTCGCGGCGAGACCCCGAGGGTGCGCGCGATGGCCTCGTCCTTCATGCCGTCGACCAGCAACTGCACCAGCGTGTGCTGTTCGTTCGAGATGTCGGACGAGGAGCGCACGCCCTCCGGGGCGAGCGGTGACGCTTCGCGCCAGGTGTGCTCGAACACAGCGGAGAACGCGCTCACCAGCGGCGCCCCGCGGATCGTGAGCTGGGAGCTGCATGACTTTCCGTCGGACGCGGGCAGCACCGCGTAGTCGGAGTCAATGATCACCATATTGAGCGGGATGACCGAGGCTAGCCGCAGATCGACGCCCGCCGCTGCGAGGCGGCTGAAGGGGGCGTAGGTGTCGGGTGACACCGAGTCGCGGCGGAGCCGGATGGAGCGGACCTGGACACCCCGGTCGAGCATCTGCTGCCGGAGCGGGCCGAGCCTGCGGCGCAGCCGGGCCGGAAGGCTGCTCTCCGCGTAGGCGATGCGCAGGGTGGATCGCGCCGAGTCGGTGACGTCGTACAGCGCCTGCACCATCTCGTCGACGGTGCTGGCGGCGGTGACCTCGATGTGCGAGTGGGAGGAGCCGGCCGTAGGGAGGTAGACCTCCAGCAGTGACTCCACCGCCTCGTGCATCCGCAGGGACTCCTCCAGGCTGCGCTGCGCCATGTCCTGCTGCTGTCGGAGCATGCGCATCAGCGCGAATTCCGGATCCACCGGTACGACGCGATCGCCTTCCTCGGCCGGCCAGCTCACCAATCCAAGGTGCCGCAGATAGACCCACGTCGCGCGTGCTTCGGAACGTGACAATCCGAAACTGTCCGTCAGCTCTTCTGGGCTGGAAGCTCCGCGCTCCTGTAGCTCCATATAGACAGCGAGCCGTGAGGCTTCGGACAATGCAGACATGCCGGTTTCGCGCTTTCTCACTGAATGTCCCCCGACTGAAAGAGCTTTGAACTGTACAACGGTTACCAACGAGTAGGCAGTCACTCTAAAACGGGCTCGCAGGTGAGAGCGGTATGTGTGCGTTAGATCACGCCTCATGCGGGGGATTTGGAACGGTCAGTGTGGAATCCCGGTTCTGGCCTCAATCCTTCAGCCGTGACTCGGCTTTCGTGAGGCGATTGGTTCGCCCCGGTTTGTTCCACGTGGTCGTGGGTGGGGTCGTCGCATGTCGCTGCGGGGTGCGCCGGGTTCCGTCTCCAAGCTCTTCGAGCAGGGGATACATCAGGCCCGGGGTGGTGCGGTTTCCCTCCGTCCTGGTCCTTGTCGGACTGGGGCCGGTCGTCAGGTGACGCCCTGGACGGCGAGGATCCTGGTCCATGCGGTGGTGAACGCGGTTGCCCAGGGCCAGGTGTGTTCGATGCGGAGCCGGCGGCGTGCGTGGCGGCTGAGCAGTACGGGCGGGTAGTAGAGCTGGAAGCGCATCGTGTCGGGTTCGGCTTCGGTGAGTTCGGCCTGGTCGTGCAGGCCCAGCAGACGGGTCCAGGCGTCGAGGTCGGCGGCGCTGTTCGCCGCGAGGACCCAAGCTCGGTCGACCGTCCAGGATTTGCTGGGCAGGTCAGTCGCGTCGTGGAGTCCGACGCCGGTGCCTGAAACACCGGGGCCTGGTGTCCCATGAGGTCCTCGGCCTCCGGCAGATTCGTCGGCCCCAGCCACCGCACCGGCAGACATGGAAGGCTGACGATTCACCGAAGTTCCCTTGGTGCAGAGTGACTTACCAGGGTCACCCACCCCAACGTTGCTTCAGCCTTCCCGGACGCGGGCCCCTCGCCCGCGGATACACCCGCCACGCCGACTTCGCGTCAGCCCTGGGCTCCTCACGCTGTCACGCCGCCCGTCTCGCGTCACGAACGCGCAGAGGCCCTGCTCCCTGCTTCAGGGATGAATGTTCACGTTGAGATGGTGGATGGCGAAGTTTCGCCATGGCGGAAGCCAGCCAGCACCAACTACTTGTTCCGTGAATATCCATCACTATCTTTCAAACGTACGGGGGGGGGGTGGACGCTGTGGAGTCGGTAATTCCGGCTGCCTTCAGGAGGTTTGCTCCCTCGTGAAGGCACTGGTAATTGCGACATGCAGGCAAGGCGGAGGAATGAACGAGACAGCCACGGCCCAGCCATTTGCCAAACTGATCCTGAGCGCGCAGGCGGGGAGCCAACGCGCGGTGAACGATCTGCTGCTCCACATCACGCCGTTCGTACGGCGGCTCTGCTCCTCGGTGGACGCCGGACACAGGCCCGAGGCGGTCCAGGACTCGCTGTTCGCTGTGTACCGGGGGCTGCGGACCCTCAGAGAGCCCGCGGCGTTCTACGGCTGGGTGCGCGCCGTGACGGTGCGGGAGGCCGCGCGTACCGCACGGCGCGCGGGACAGGCCGCGATGGCCGAACTGGTCGACCAGCCGTCCCCCGCCGACCCGTTGCTCCGTGTCGCCATCGCCGATGCGCTGGAGCGGCTGCCCTCGCACCAGCGGGACATTCTCACGGTGCGCGCGGTCTACGGCCTGGACGAGCGGGAGGCGGCGCGCGTGCTCTCCCTGCCGGTCGGCACGGTGCGCTCCCGGGTACACCGCGCCCGGCGGAACTTCCAGGACGCCTGGCGCTGACCCGGCCGCATACGTAGACGGCCCCGGCCGGGTACGTATGCGGCTGGCCCGGGCACGTCAACCGGACACGCCCGGAGGGCAGTCGGCAGCGGCAACTTCGACGGCGGTCCAGGTCAGGACCGCGCCGTCCGCCCAGCAGGCGTGGACGTGCAGCACCCGCTCCGGCGCCCTGCGTGCCCGGGCGGCAAAGCCCCCGGGCACGGGGCGGATGGCGATACCGAGCAGCGTCGTGGGCCGCTGTGGCGGTGGGAGCAGCCCGTACAGCGCCTTGTACGCGGACTCCTTCGCGGAGAAGAGCTCCCGCAGGCGGCGTTCGCAGGCCGCGTCCGCTCCGAGGACGCCCAACTCGCCGGGCCCACCGAAATCACCGAACTCTCCGGTGAGGAAAAGCTGTTCCTTACCGGAGAGCACCACCCGGCCCGCGGCTTGCGGCAGCGGGTGGCGCTCCAGGTCCACGCCGAGTCCGGCACAGCGCGCGGCCGGAGCGGCCAGTGCCACGGCCACCCCCCCGGAGTGGCTGAGGGAGCCGACGCTGCCGCGCGGCAGGCGGGGCCGGAAGCCGTCCGCCTCGTACGGGATCTCCGCGGTGGCGCCGCCGGGCTGTCCGGCTCGAGCCAGGGCCCGCCGCAGAGCGGCCCGCCCCGAGAGGAACGTCCGGGCCCTGGCGGGAAGGTGGCCCGCGCACAGCTGCTCCTCGGTCGGGCCCGCCGGGCGCAGTGCCGGCTCCGTCGCTGTGGCGAGGCCCAGCGTGAGCCGACCCCCGCCGGAGGCCAGGGGCGTGGCCTCCACAAGGGGGCGCAGCGCGAGCAGTGCCCGCACCACGCCCGTTCCGTCGTCGAGCCGCGGCTTGGGGGGTACCGCGCTCACCTCGGCGCCCCGTTTTCGGTGTCCGTGGTCAGCACTGCGCACGCAGTTGGGCCGGCCACCCCGCCGGGTCGTCGCCGAGGTAGCCGCTGAGCCACTCCGCCCAGCGCTCGAGCCCGAAGGCCCAGCAGACGGAGAAGCCCGGCTGCCCGGCGAAGGCGATGTCGAAGCCCTTGCCGAAGTGCTGGTTGTGGTAGTTGAGCGAGGAGACCGCGACGCCCGAACCGTCGTGCGCCATCCGCCCCACCAGCTCGTACTTGACGTCCATCGCCGCCTGATACTGGGCCATTTGCGGGCGGGCGCTGGTGAAGAACGGGTCCGATGCGGGCTGCACCTTGCACGGCAGACCGAGGCTCTCGGCGAGCGAGAGGAGCTCCTCTAGGACCTGGGCGTGGAAGGCACGGGCACCGGGCCGGTCGCCGACGTACACGATCTCGCGCATGCTGAACGACCAGCGGCGGGTCGGCGAGGTGTCGGCGGTGGCCTTGCCCTCGTAGCGGCCGCACTGACCGGTGGCCGTGATCGTCAGCGGCTCGTCGAGGCGCACGCCCTGGAAGCGCTCGAAGAGCCCCATGCACACGGCGGGCGCGAGTGCGACCGGGGTGAACTCCAACTCGGCGGCGCGGCCCGTCAGATCGACGGCGGTGCCGAAGCGGTCGAGCGCTTCCAGGTCGGGACGGACGACGCCGGCGGCGGTGATGTGCTGCGGGAAGTTGCCGGTGTAGCCGGCCTTCTCCAGCGTGGTCCAGGGCAGCAGCGCGGGCACCGTGTACTCGGCGGCGCCGAGCCGTGCGGCGGTCTGCCCCAGCAGCCGCTCCAGAGCGCGGATCAGCAACGCGTTCCGGGGGCCGCTGACGAACAGACCTGGGCCGATGCGGCCGTCGGCGGAGGCGTCGCCGAGTGGACCGGAGGAGGCGGGCGCCGAGGGTTCGGCGACAAGGTCCCAGCGGTCGAGGCGGGTACGGTCGGCCCGCTGCGGAGCGCCCGCGAACCGCTTGAACGCCTCGCCGAGGAGCCGCTCGACACGGTCGGCGTTCGCGTCGTCAGCGGCGCCGAACTCGATCTGGGGCACGGACTCCAGCTGGATCCGTCCCTCGTCGGTGCCGTCCAGGCAGTAGCGCAGCATCGCGCCGAACTCGCGGCGGTCGTCGGGGTGCAGTTCGCTTGGGGCCAGCCAGGTCCGCCGGACCGGGGCAACGGTGTCAGTCATGCTCGTGAAACCTCTCTCCATCACACAAGGGGCACGCTGCCGGCGGGCTGCGGCCGCCGTGCGAGTCGCGCAAGGACATTGCCGATCAGCAGCTGTCCGTGGTTGTCGAACTGCGTCATCAGGGACTCGGGGTGGAACTGCACGCCCGCCAGCGGCCGGGTCTCGTGCTCGACGGCCATGGCCACCCCGTCCGGGCAGCGTGCGGTGACCCGCAGACCGGGCGGCAGGGCCTTGGTATCGGCGTACAGGGAGTGGTAGCGGCCGGCGGTGAACCGCGGCGGCAGACCGTGCAGCAGCTGCCCACCGCCGTCCACCACCGAGACCGACGACGGCTTACCGTGGAAGGGGTGGTCGAGCACGGCGAGATGCCCGCCCAGGTACTCCACGATGGCCTGCATGCCGAGGCAGACGCCGAACACCGGGATGCCGTGATCCTCGGCGATGCGCAGGGTGCCTGCCGTGTCGTGGTCCTGGGGGCGGCCAGGTCCTGGCGAGAGGACCAGCAGGTCGGGATCGACCTCCGCCAAAAGGGACTTGTCGAAACCGCTGCGGTACGTCGAGACGCGGGCGCCCGCCTGCCGGAGGTAGCCGGCCAGCGTGTGCACGAAGGAGTCCTGGTGGTCCACGAGCAGCACCCGTGGGCGGTACGCGGAGCCGTCCGCGTCCGCCGTGCGGGGCTCCCTGTCCGTCATGGAGACGCGGGACGCCCCGGAGCCGGACAGGGTGGCGAGCACGTCGAGGAGCGCCTTCGCCTTCAGCTCGGTCTCCTGCTCCTCGGCCTCGGGCACCGAGTCGTAGAGCAGTGTCGCCCCGGTACGTACCCGGGCGCGGCCGTCGCGCAGTTGCACCGTGCGCAGGGTGAGGCCGGTGTCCAGGGTGCCGTCGAAGCCGATGCGGCCGACGGCGCCGCCGTACCAGCGGCGTGGGGAGCGCTCGTGCTCCTCCAGGAAGGCGACGGCCGCGTGCTTGGGTGCGCCGGTGACCGTCACCGCCCACATGTGGCTGAGGAAGGCGTCCAGCGCGTCACGCTCCGGCCGCAGCAGACCCTCGACGTGGTCGACGGTGTGGATCAGCGTCGAGTACATCTCCAGCTGGCGGCGCCCGATGATGCGGACGGTGCCGGGCTCGCACACCCGGAACTTGTCGTTGCGGTCCACGTCGGTGCACATGGTCAGCTCCGCTTCCTCCTTCTCGGAGGTAAGCAGGGCCTTGACCTGTTCGGCGTCCTCCAGGGCATCGCGACCGCGGGCCGCCGTGCCGCTGACGGGCGCCGACTCCACGCGCCAGCCGGTGCCGTCGGCCGTGTGCTGTGCGTGCACCCGGACGAACATCTCTGGCGAGGTGCCCACCAGGTGCTCGCCCTCGCCGAGGTTCATCAGCATCTGATACGGCGAGGGGTTGCGGGTGCGCAGTTCCCGGAACAGCTCCGAGGGCGGGCAGGGCGTGGGCCGGTCGAAGGTACGGCTGGCCACCACCTCGAACAGGTCGCCCGCGCGGAACCGTTCACGTACGGCGCTCACCAGCGCGGCGTACTCGCCCGGGGCGTGGTCGTCGATGGAGCCGTCCGTGGGGCTCCCGGTACGGAACGGCTGCGCGGGCGTGGTCCTTGGCAGCCCGTGCGTGCTCCGGCCCTTGGCCGTGAACTCGTACGTGTGCCGCCAGGCGGTGCCCGCCACCGGGTCGGTGACGATCACCTCGTCCGGCAGGTGCAGCACCAGATCGCGGTCGTGATCCGAGCGCCCGGGCTGCCGCAGCGGCACAGGGTCGAAGGCAAGCACGAGATCGTAGCCGAAGGCGCCGTAAAGACCGAGGAAGTCCCCTGCGGGGCCGGACAGCGCGTCGCGTACCGCGCGGACGAAGTCGAAGGCGCCCGGCCGTCGCGACCGGTCCTCCTCGCTCAACATGTCCTGGCCGAGCGTGGTGCGCACCAGCCCGGTGAATACCCGGCCCCCGGTGGGCCCGTCGGGGGGAATGAGTTCGCGGACTTCACGCAGGGCCCGCTGTGCCGCCTGATGCAGCACCGGCAGCAGCACCTCGCCGCGCGCGTTGAGCGCACGGACCTCTACCGTGCGCAGCCCGCGCAACACGATCTCGACGGGCGGGTCTATGTAGCCGACGGCGTGCCGCCGGTAGCGGCCGGGGGATTCGTAGTCGGAGCGGAGGACGGCACCCCTGCGGGTGTCCAGTGCGCTCTCCAGCTCCCGCATGGCGGACTCGCCGTCGACGGCGGTACGGGCGCGCTCCACGCGCACCCCGGCGCCAGTGGTCCACTCCCGGGGGAGCGGAACGGGCAGGGGATGGGTGGTCATGTCAGCTCAGCACTCCGTCCAGAGCCGGAATCGAACCGTCCGTCAGGCCGGCGGCGAGTACGTTCCGCTTCACCTTCCAGGTGGCGGTGTGCGGCATGTGCTCCCAGGCCAGGTGCACAGGCTCCGGCAGCGCGGGCAGGTGCGCGACGGCGGCCTTCCAGGAGGCACGGTCCAGCGGCAGGTCCCGGCGGGTGCTCACCACGGGCCGTATGGTGTCGCCGACCTGGATGAAGACGGCCTCGGTCAGCTCCGGGAGCGCCTCGATGAGGGAGTCCTCGGCGGCCAGCAGACTCTCCAGGCCGTCCGTCTGGTCGAACTCTCGGTCCAGCAGGTGCACACAGCCCCAGCGGGTCTTGTAACCGATGTCCTGGAGGTTCCACCAGTCGTCCTCGCACCGCTCGTCGTACAGCTCTTGCTGGCCGACGTAGGTGAGGGCGACACCGGAGGACTTGGCCTGGATATAGCCGTTGCGGGTCCCCTCGTCCTGCGGGCGGGGCCGGATCCGGGCCTTGGTCATGCCGGGGAAGACGAAGCCGACACAACGGCCGTCCGCCTTGCGGATGTTGCGGCGGGTGTAGATCCGCATGGTGACCGGGCCGGTCTCGGTCTGCCCGTAGGACTGGATGAACAGCGGGGATCGCCGCTTGCTCGCCCCGAGCAGGGTGCGGATGCTGCGCGGGTGGATGGCGTCGAAGGTGCTCATGAAGATGCGCACCCGCTCGAAGGGGCCGTCCGGGATGCCGGCCAACTCCTCCCAGTGCAGGTACATGTTGGGGTGGGCCTCCACACAGCCCGGGCGGCACTCGGAGAGCACCTTGCGCACGCTGTCCACGTCCGCGTCGGCGAGCGGCGCGATGTCGATGCCGAGCTGGAGGGCGGTGGCCAGCGCCGCGTAGGTGCGTGCGTGCACGAACGAGATGCACATGGCGAACGTCTCGCGGTACCGCAGCAGCTTGGCCATCTGCGCCTGGGTGTTGATGGGCAGCTGCGTGCCGCGTCGCGCCGCGGCGACCAGCTTGGGCACCCCGGTGGTGCCGGAGGTGTGCGTGATCAGAGCGGGTGAGTCGTGCGGGATGTCCGGGTACGGCGGGACCTCGCCCGGCACGGTGGCGGCCAGCGAGGTCACCCCGGCCAGCTCGCCGTGCGTGAGCAGGACGGACGGGGCGTGCTCGCGCAGCGCCTCGAAGTGCTCCCCGGCGCGCGCCTGGGTGGCCGGGTCGGTGAGGAAGTGGTCCGGCTTGAGCCGGCTCATCATCGTCACCACGGTCGGCCACTCCAGGAAGGGCGCGAGCATCGCGGGAACCGCACCGACCCGGCCGATGGCGCAGGCGAGGAAGAGAATGTCGGCGTTGTGGCTCTTGAAGACGGCCACGGTGTCGCCGGGGCGCACACCCTCGGCGTACAGCCGGGCGGCTGTTTCCTCGACGAGCTCGGCGACCTGTGCGTAGGTCGGCCGCAGGCCAAGACCGGGTGCGAGGTCGAAGGGCCGGTCCAGGTAGAACAGTGAGTCGGGGTGCTTCTTCGCGGCCTGCTGGGTGATCAGACCCAGCGTGAACAGCTTCCCGGGCTTCGGCAGATCGTCGGGCAGGTACATGTGCGGTCTCCTCTCCTGGAGGGGGCTGGAGACGGTGCGGCGTCTCGGATGCGGGTGGTCGGCGTACGGCGGAGTGCGGGCACCGGGCGCCGACGGCGGTCGGGGACACGCCGTCGGCGCGGGGAGCTGATCAGCCGCCGGTAGTAGTGGCCAGCTGGGGCGCGCGCGAGAACGCGAAGGCGGCGCGGGCCGGAGCCGAGCTGCGGCCGTCGGACTCGATGCGGTCCAGGTACCACTGCACGAAGCGGCGGACCTCCGCACGGTCCACATCGAAGCGCTGGGCGCCCTCGCCGCAGGCAGACTCGGTGTTCGTCTGGTCGAAGCGCTTCCCGTTGATCATGTACGAGGCATAGAACTGGATGCCCTCGTCGAGCTTCAGGTCGATCGCGGTGAGCAGCCCCCGGTTGGAGACGAAGCGGGGCTTGCGCAGTCCGGTGAGTGCGAAGACCTCCTCGATGACCTCGCCGACCGTCGGCGAACCGTCGTTGTTGAGGTGGTAGACGGTGCTCAGCGCGCCCTCACGGCCGATGGTGACGGCGTTCCTGGCCACCAGGTCGACGGGGACGAGGTCGCACTCGATGTCCGGGTCGGCGATGATCGGGACCTGGCGGTGCTGGAGCAGGTTGCCGAACTCCTTCTCCACGGCCCTGCGGAAGCGCAGCGCGGACGAGACGAAGCCGTACATGCCGGTGAAGCTGGTGGCAGCGCCGGTGCCGGAGTGCCCGATGACGATCGACGGGCGCAGCACTCGCCACGGCAGACCGGAGCCCGCGACCTCCTGCTCGCCGATGGTCTTGGTGGCCTCGTAGACGTTGTTGGCCGAGTCGGTGTTGCCGGGGAATTCCTCGTGCATCAAGCCGGTGCGCTTGCCCGCCACGTAGGCGGTGCTGACGTGGTTGAACACCGGCTTGCCGAGGGCCTTGGCGAGCGCCAGCACATTGCGCGTGCCGGTCACGTTCATCAGGTTGATCTCGTCGGCGTGCCGGTCCTCGTACTTGAGGGAGGCGGCGACGTGCCAGAACGTGCCGGGCACTTCGCCTTCCGCGGCGGTCAGGAACCGGTCGGCGGACTCGGGCAGCGCCTCGTCCGTCATGTCACCGGCGACGGCCGTGGTGCGCTCCAGGATCGAGGGCAGCAGACCCGGGACGCCGTACATCTCGGCCGCATGGCCGAGGGCGTCGTGCAGGCGGCGGGTCGCGGCCTCGTCGTTGTCGCCGCGGACCAGGCACACCAGACGGTCGGCGGTCTGCTGGAGCAGTTCCAGCGCGAAGGCGCCGCCGACGAAACCGGTAGCCCCGGTGATGACGTGTACGGCGGGAGTGGTGGTCGCGGTCACTGTGCGGACTCCTGGGAGGTGTTGGGCGGGGTGGGGTTGTGGTGGGCGCGCAGGTGGGCCGCGATGGAGCCGACGCTTTCGAAGACCTCTGGTGGGACGTCCATGTCCCACTCGACGGACAGCTCCTCCTCGATCCGGCCGAGGAGCAGGGTGAAAGCCCAGGACTCCAGGCCGATGCTGTTCAGCGGGGTCTCGGCGAGACCCGTCGCGGGCAGGTCGGCCCGGTCGGCGACGACCTCGCGCAGCAGCGTGCAGAGCGCGGCAAGCAGCGCGTCGTCGCCCGCCAAGTCGGCGGCCGGTGCGGCGACGCTTCCGGCCGTGTCCTCGGCGGCGGGACCGTCGGCCGAGGCCGAGGCCTGGTCGTCACCGGTCTGCGGGGCCACGGCCGCCTCGCGGGCCAGGAGCGAGTCTAGGAAGCGCTGGACCCGGGCCTGGAAGCCGTCGCCGTCCTCCATGTACGGGAGGTGGCCGACGTCGTGCATCCACTCGACCTCGGAGTTCTCGATGAGCCGCCCGGCCTCCGCGCCGAGCCTCTCGTTCCACATGTCGTCCTTGTCGCCGAGCAGCAGCAGCGTCGGCTGCTTGATGGCGGCAAGGAGCTCGGGCCCGTCGGTGACCTGGGTGGCGCACTTGAGGTTGGTGAGCATCGGGTCCGGCGGGTGGATGGCGGTGAACGCCGACCGCAGCCCGAGATAGCCGGTGGTCCCCATCTCGCGCATCGCCGCCTCGCTGAAGACGACCGAGTACAGGTGGTCCCAGAGGCCCTCGGTGCCGCCCAGCGCGAGGGAGTTGATACAGGCGCGCTCGGTGGCCCGCCGCCGGATGCCGTCCGAGGGTGTGCAGGACGGGCCCGTGAGGATCAGTCCGTCCACGCGCTCCGGGTAACGGGCGGCGAAGTCCCGGCAGATGAAGCCGGAGACGGAGGTGCCGAGCAGGTGGGTGCGTTCGATACCGAGGCCGTCGAGCAGCACCCGCAGGTCCTCGACGTGGTCGTCCCAGGTCATCTCCGGGGAGACCGAGGAGGCGCCCTGGTTTCGCAGGTCGTAGGTGAGGACCCGGTTCCGCTTGGCCAGTTCGGCGGTGAAGTTGCGCCACATCGGGGCGATGATGAAGAAGTTGTTCACCAGGGTGAGGTGCGGGCCCTCGTCCCCCTGGATCTCGTAGTAGAGCTCGGTGTCATCCGAGACGCGAAGCGTGCGCTCCGCGGTATAGCGCAGGTCGAGCGTCCGTGCGCTGGTCATGGCGTTTCCTTCCAGCTCAGGCGCGCAGCATTTTTTTGAGGATCTTTCCAGCGGGGCTACGGGGCACTTGGTCGATGAACTCCAGATGCCGGGGGCGTTTGTACGGCGCGAGACGCTCGGCGAGGTGGGCCATCAGTTCAGCCCGGGTGGCGGTCGGTGCGCCGTCGGCCGTGGTGTCGTCCGCCTCGGCGGGGCCGGCGACGACGTATGCCTTCGGCACCTCGCCGTAGTCCGCGTCCGGGACACCGACCACGGCCGCGTCGCGCACCAGCGGGTGCGTGAGCAGCGCGCGTTCGATCTCGGCGGGGTACACGTTCTGCCCGGCGCGCAGGATCATGTCCTTGCGCCGGTCGACGAGGTGAATGAGTCCCGTCTCGTCGAGGCGGCCGAGGTCACCAGTGCGGATCCAACCGTCGACGGTGATCTCCTCGGTGGCGGCCGGGTTGTTCCAGTAACCGCGCATCAGCCCGGGGCCGCGCACGGTGATCTCGCCGACGGCGCCACGCGGCAGTTCCTCGCCCGCCTCGTCGAGAACCCGTACCGACATGCCAGGGATGACCCGCCCCGCGGGCAGCGGCGCGTCGGGGCCGACGACGAGGTGGTCGCCCGGACCGAGGGTGGCGAACGGGCCGCCCACCTCGGTCATGCCGTACACCTGCCGGAAGCCGCAGTCGAGCCGCTCGGTGGCCTCGGCGTGAAGCTCGGTGGGCATCGGCGCCGCCCCGTACAGCACCTCGCGCAGGGAGCCGAGGTCGGTGCTGGCCATGCCCTTGCTCTGCAGCAGGAAGCCGAGCATCTGCGGGACGAGCCAGACGTGCGTGGCACGGTGCTGCTCCATCGCCGCGAGCGCCCGCTGCGGTGTGAAGCCCGGCAGCACCACGACGGTGGCGCCCGCCGCCAGGTAGGCGAGGGTGACCGTGATGCTGCCGTGGTAGAGCGGGCAGCAGTTGACCAGCACCATGTCGTCGGCCGGCGCCGCCGCGGCGAGCCAGCCGAGTGAGATGCCGCGGAACGAGTCGTAGTCGACGGTGACGCCCTTGGCCTGCCCGGTGGTGGCTGAGGTGTGCAGGATCGCGGCGAGGTCGCTGTCGGCCACGTCCGGGAGCCGGAAGGCGTCTGCGTCCTCCACGGCGCCGGTGTCATTGGTCTGGGGGGCGGTCAGCTTCGCATACTCCGGGCCGTCCACCGCGAGGCGCAGCCGCACCGGCAGCCCAGGGTGGCGCTCCAGCAGCGCGGCCTCACCGAGGATCACGCTGACCCCGGTGCGCCGTACCATGCCAGTCACCTCGGTCGACGTCAGGCTGTGGTTCAGCGGCACGAACAGCGCGCCGAGCTTGGCCAGCGCGAAGTACGACTCGATGACCTCGATGCGGTCCAGGGAAAGGACGGCGACCCGGTCACCTTTGGAGACGCCGAGTGACGCGAGACCGAGGGCGAGCCTGGTCGTACTCTCCTCCAACTCGGCCCAGTTCACTGAGCGTTCGGCGTCAATCAGCGCCGTGCGGTCCCCGAAGCACTGCTGGTTGCGATGCAGGACCTGGCTGAGCCACATCAGGCGGCTCCCTCTGCCGCACGGCGCGCGGCGATCATGCGCTCGTAGTCGGAGATGGAGGACAGGTCGTCCATGTCTTCCGCGGTGACCTCCACGCCGGTGCGTTCCTCGATGAGCAGGATCAGGCGGACCAGGTCACCCGAGTCGACGCCGCTCGCACTGAGGTTGGCGTCGTCTGTGATCTCGCCGCCGAACTCCGTCATGCCGGTGAGTTCGACGAGCATCTCTCGTACAGTGCTCATGCGTTGCCTTTCGCTGTGGTGCCACTGAAGGTGTTGTCCCAGGCCCCGTCGCCGACGGGACAGTCGTGCACGGCCAGCGCGCCGCCGGCCGGTACGGACCAGGGCAGAAACCGGCTCGGGACGGAGCCGGCGCAGAAATCCGAGAACTCCTCGTGGGGCGGCCGATGCCGCTCGGAGAGGACCGCGAAGACCGGGTCGACGGGCTTGAACACGCCGTCCTCATCGAGGACTTCGCACCAGGCGTGCTCGGCGTCGAGCACCCCCAGGTAGCGGCCGCGGCGGGTCCGGGTGGTGAGCCCGTCCGCCTCCGCCCTGCGCTGGAGTTCCAGGGAGCAGACCGTGCAGTCCATGACCCCGAGCCGTTTGGTCTCGACCGGGTCGGTGCGCAGCTGCGGATGCATCCACTGGAAGCGGTAGGGGCCGTCGCGCAACTCGCCCACCAGCGCGTCGAAATGGTGCCGGGCGGTGGCCGAGAGCAGCGGGGCGCGCCACCCGGAGGTGGTGACCCGGCCAGTCAGACGCAGCGACGCGGCGTTCTGCACGACGAGTTCGCCGTCCTCGCGCACCGCGGGCCGCTCGCACTCCAGCGCGTCGATGCTGCCGCCGAATACCTCAGGCGTGGGCAGCGCGATCCGCCAGGTGCCGCCGGGGCACTGGGGGTTGCGGCAGCGCAGTCGCCAGTCCAGCGTCCAGTGGCGCGGCGGGGTCCAGGTGCCGGGGGTGCCCGAGGCGAACCGGAGCATCATCCGCTGCCCGGCCAGCGGGACGCTGGTGGTGGCGCCGGAGTAGAGGGCCGTGTTCGCCAAGTCGTGGTAGTCGAAGCAGAGGCCGGCGCCGGATCCCTGGTGGGCGAGGCCGCCCGCCGCGAGCCGGTCGAGGAGTTCGTCCTTGCAGCCGAGCAGTGCACGCGCCTCATCCCGGCCCACCCGCAACTCCCGGAACCGGTCCGGCATCGGCACCAACTCGCGCAGCGCCGAAAGCCAGGGTCGCAACGCGGGGTCCACACCGTTGTCCCCCTCGGGCGGCGGCGTGGCAGTGCGTGCGCGGACGTCAGAAGACATGGTGGCGCGGTCCTTCCTGGCGGGAGGGGCAGACGATGGCCGCGAGCGCTCAGCGGGGCTCGGCACGGGGACTGCGCGCCGAAGCGGCACGCACAACAGACAGAGTTCGGTACACCGCCCCGGCAATCCCTCGCCCGTCAGAAATGACGGTGTGGCGTACCCCATAGCCCTGCCGTGGATTGCGCGGTCGGTCCGGCGACCTCCTTCACCCACGGGGATGTCACGCCCTCAGCCCTGCCCCCCCGTGAAAGGGAGTTTGCGAAGTGTTGAAAAGACTGTTGAACCTGCTGGAGAGGGGACCGCGGCGTCTGCTCTGGACGGTCGGACTCCTCACGCTCGTCTGTCTGGCGGGCGGCGGATCCCAGATGGCGTCCATGACCATGGGCGTGGACGACTACGACGACTCGGAGTCGGCCGCCGTCCAGGTCCTCGAAGACGTGGAGAAGGCCACCGGCGCCAACCTCGAACAGGGCTATGTCGTCCTCGTTGAGCTGGACAAGCCCCTCGACCCCCAGTCCGCCGAGCGGCCGGAGCAGTTGCGGGACGCGGTCGACCTGATCAAGGGGCGGCCGGAGGTCACGGGCGTCGCGGACTTCGTCTCGGCCAAGAACCCCGCGATGGTACGGAAGGACGGCCGGAGCACCTACTTCGTCGCCTCCGTCAAGGGGTTCACGCCGGGCGGCGCTGTCACCAAGGCAGTCACCGAGACCCAGGACACCCTCGAAGCGGACAAGCAGCTGCGTGACAGCGTCACCCTCGGCGGCCCGACCGTCTCGAACGTCGAGGCCAGCTCGATCTCCAGCGAGGACCTCGGCAGGGCCGAGACGTTGGCCTTCCCGATCCTGCTGATCCTGCTGCTCTTCATCTTCCGTGGCGTGATCGCGGCGCTGA
This sequence comes from Streptomyces changchenzhani, assembly GCF_039766235.1. Lineage (NCBI taxonomy): Bacteria > Bacillati > Actinomycetota > Actinomycetes > Kitasatosporales > Streptomycetaceae > Streptomyces > Streptomyces changchenzhani. The sequence goes on from NZ_JBDHNH010000011.1 coordinate 168,786, forward strand.
TCCCGCTGGGCGGCGCCCTCGTCTCCATCGCCGTGGCGCTGGGCGTGCTCGGCGCGGTGATGACCGTGCTCGACCTCTCGATCTTCTCCCTCAACCTGGTGATGGCGCTCGGCATCGGCCTGTCCATCGACTTCAGCCTGCTGATCATCTCCCGCTTCCGTGAGGAGCTGCGGGCCGGTCACGACTCCCTCGGGGCCGTCGGCCGGACCATGCGCACGGCCGGCCGCACCGTCCTGTTCAGCGGCCTGACCGTCGCCGTGGCGCTGGCCTCGCTGCTCGTCTTCCCGCAGCGGTTCCTCTACACGATGGGCATCGCCGGTATCGCCACCGCCCTCGGTGCGCTGATCTTCGCGCTGATCGGGCTGCCGGCGCTGCTCGCCGTGCTGGGCGGGCGCATCAACAAGTGGGCGCCCAAGCGCTGGCAGCACACCCAGGAGCGCAGCGCGGGCAACGAGTCCGGCGGCCGCTGGTACCGCTTCTCGCACGGCGTGATGCGCCGCCCGGTGAGCGCCGCGGTGGCCGCGAGCGCGGTGCTCGTGGTCCTCGCACTGCCCGCCTTCGGCATCAAGTTCACCGGCATCGACTCCGCCTCGATGCCCGCGGACTCTGACGCGGGCCGGGTGTACGCGACGCTGGAGAAGGACTACCCCGGCTCGCTCCAGTCGCCGGTCCACCTCATCTCCAAGGCACCGAAGGACGCGGGTGCCGGTCTCACCGCCTACCGTGAGCAGCTCGCAGGGCTCGACGGCGTCGCCGCCGTGACGTCGCCGCGCCCGATCGGCGACGGCATGTGGGAGACCCAACTGGCCCTCAAGGACGCCCCGTTGTCGCTTCAGGCCCAGGACACCCTGGATGCGGTCCAGGGCGTGGACGCCCCGTACCCGACGGTGACCACCGGCAACACCGCGCTCTATGAGGCGATGATGAGCAGCCTCGGCGACCATCTGCCGCTGAGTATCGCCCTGATGTCGCTCACCACGCTGCTCATCCTCTTCGCGATGACCGGCTCAGTGGTGCTCCCGCTGAAGGCGGTCATCACCAACCTGCTCACCCTCGCCAGCACCCTCGGCCTGCTCATTTTCGTCTTCCAGGACGGCAACCTGGCGGGTCTCTTCGACTTCACCACCCAGGGCGCGCTCCAGCCGACGATGCTCATCATCCTGCTGGCGGTGGCTCTGGCGATGTCCACCGACTACACGGTCTTCCTGTTCTCCCGCATCAAGGAGGGCGTGGACCACGGGCTGCCGGACCGCGAGGCCATCGCCAGCGGCCTGGAGAAGGTCGGCCGCACGGTCACGTTGGCCGCGGTGCTCTTCTGTATCCCGATGGGCGCGCTGGTGCTGTCCCGGCTGGTCTTCATCAAGCAGCTCGGCTTCGGCACGGCCGTCTCGGTCATCATCGACGCCACCCTCGTACGCGCACTCCTGGTGCCGTCGCTGATGGCGCTGTTCGGCAAGGCCAACTGGTGGGCGCCGGGTCCGCTGCGCCGGTTCCACGAGCGCTTCTTGAGCGGACTCCAGGAGCGGGACGAGCCTGCCGCGGCCGCAGGCGCCGGACGCGAGACCGTCTCCACCGGACGGGAGGCCTGACTTGACCGCTGACACCGCGCTTGCCGAGCGCCTGGAGGAGCGCTTCGAGGAGCTGCTCCGCAACGACGAACGGGTCGAGCCGCACGACTGGATGCCGGACGGCTACCGGCGCATGCTCATACGACAGATCGGCCAGCACGCCCACTCGGAGATCATCGGCATGCAGCCGGAGGGCGCCTGGATCGCCCGCGCCCCCTCGCTGCGCCGCAAGGCCGTACTCCTTGCAAAGGTGCAGGACGAGGCGGGGCACGGGCTCTACCTCTACGCGGCGGCGCAGACCCTCGGCGTCAGCCGCGGCGAGCTGCTCGATGCCCTGCACAGCGGCAGCCAGCGCTACGCGGGCACGTTCAACCACCCGGCGCTCACCTGGGCGGACACCGGGGCCATCGCCTGGCTGACGGACGGCGCCGCCGTCATCAACCAGGTGCCGCTGTGCCGCACGTCCTACGGGCCGTACGCCCGCGCCATGCTGCGCATCTGCCAGGAGGAGACCTTTCACGTACGCCAGGGCTTCGATTCCCTGCGCGCGCTGTGCAAGGGCACGCCCGAGCAGCGGCAGATGGCACAGGACGCGGTGAACCGCTGGTGGCTGCCTGCCGTGGTGCTGATGTTCGGCCCGCCGGACACCCCGGCGAGCAAGGACCGCGCCGCCTCCTTCGGGGCGGCGCACACCAAGCGGGCCATCGCCTGGGGCATCAAGCGGCACCCCAACGACGAGCTGCGCCAGCGGTTCGTCGACATCTGCGTGCCGCAGGCCGAGGAGCTGGGCCTGAGCCTGCCCGACCCGGCCATCGGCTGGAACCCCGAACGCGGGCACTACGACTTCACGCCCGTCAGCTGGGACCAGTACCGCGAGGTGCTCTCGGACGACTCCCAGTGCGCGCGGCAGCGCCTGGTACACCGGGTCGCCGCGCACGAGGACGGCGCCTGGGTACGGGAGGCCGCCGTCGCGGCCGCCCGGCGCGAAGCGGAACGGACAACGCAGGGGGACACACCCGAGGGGGCCCGTGGGACCGCACCGGCCGCCGACCAGAGCAGGGGGACACCGTCATGAGTACGTACACGACCACGAGGGCCGAGACGCCGTGGGAGGTCTTCGTCAGAACCCGCCGCGGCCTGGGGCACCAGCACGTCGGCTCGGTACTCGGCTCCGACGCCGACCTGGCGATGGCCAACGCGCGCGATCTGTACACACGGCGCGGGGAACCGTCGTCGATCTGGGTGGTCCGCTCCTCGGACATCCGGGCCACCGCGCCGGACGAGAAGGAGCCGCTGTTCAGCAACGGCACGGGCAAGCCGTACCGGCTCTCCGAGCAGTACGCGGCCCCGGCGGGTGGAAGCGACCATGGCCACTGACACCTTGACCGCGCTGCCGGACACCTCCGTGCTGGAGAGCGACACCGCGCAGTACGCGCTCGCCCTGGGCGACGACGCTCTGATCCTCTGCCAGCGGCTCTCCGCCTGGGTGACCAGGGCGCCCTCCATCGAGGAGGACCTGGCGCTGTCGAACATCGCGCTGGACCTCCTCGGCCACGCCCGCACCCTACTCTCGTACTCCGCCGAGCTGACCGGACACGGTGACGAGGACACCCTCGCGTTCACCCGCACCGAGCGGCAATTCCGCAATGTGCTGCTCGTGGAGATCCCCAACGGGGACTATGCGCTCACCCTCGTGCGTCAGCTCTGCCTCACGCATCACACCAGGCTGCTGTACACCGCGCTCACCGATTCTGCGGACTCAGCACTCGCCGCGTTCGCCGGAAAGGCCGTCCAGGAGTCCGCCTACCACTGCATGCACGCCGAGCAGTGGACGGTCCGGCTCGGCACCGGAACCGAGGAGAGCCACCGCCGGATGCAGGCGGGCCTGGAACAGGTCTGGCCGTACACCACCGAGCTGTTCGCGACGGACGCGGTGACCGCACGGCTCGCGGCGGAAGGTGTCGCCGTTGACCCGGCGGGGCTGCGGGCGGAGTGGGACGCGGCCGTCGGCGGCGTTCTCGCCCGGGCCGGGCTGACCCTGCCCAAGACCACCTGGCACGCCCGCGGTGGCCGGGACGGCCTGCATACCGAGGGGTTCGGGCCACTGGTGGCCGAACTCCAGGCGGTGCACCGGCAGCACCCCGGAGGCACCTGGTGACGGCAGTACGCGAGCGGCTGGCTCCCGAGCAGGTACGGGAGCGAGTCTGCGCGGTGTCGGACCCGGAGCTTCCGTTGATCACTCTCGGGGAGCTGGGGGTGGTGCGTCATGTGACGACGGGCCCTGACGGGACCGTGGAGGTCACTGTCACGCCCACCTACACCGGCTGCCCCGCCATGGATACCATCGTGGCGGAGATCAGGGTCGAACTCGCCCGCTGCGGGCATCCGGACGGGCGGGTGCGGACCGTCCTCGCGCCTGCCTGGACGACCGACTGGATCACGGCCGACGGTCGGCGCAAGCTCGCCGAGAACGGTATCTCACCACCGGGCAGCCGGACCGCGCCGCTTGACCTGCGGCTCGGCACCGGCGTGGTCTGCCCGCACTGCGGCTCGACGGCCACCCGGCCGCAGAGCCCCTTTGGGGTGACGCGCTGCCAGTCCATGCTGGTGTGTCTCTCCTGCCGGGAGACCTTCGGCCACATGAAGGCGATATGACACCACGAGACGGAGCTGTCCGTACCCTCATAGAGCGAATGCAGAGCCCCGACCGGCACCGGCCGCCGGAGCCGGTCCTGACCGGACCCGGTTTCCACGCGCTGCCGGTGCACCGGGTGGACCGGCTCACCGAAACCGCCGTGGCCGTCACCCTCAAGGTCCCCGACGGGCTGGCCGCCACCTTCACCCACCGTCCCGGCCAGCACATCGCCGTACGCCACCGTCTCGGCGGCGCGGGCGCGGGCGAGGAGATCCGGCGCAGCTATTCGATTTGCGGGCCGCCCGGCTCCGCGCGGCCGGGGACGCTGCGCATCGTCGTCAAACAGCTGGGGCCGGGCGGCTTCGGTGAGTACGCCGTCACGCGGCTCACCGTGGGCGACACCCTTGAAGCCAGCCCGCCGAAGGGCAGTTTCACGCTCGCGGACCGGCCCGGCGCGCACCACGTACTGATCGGCGGCGGCAGCGGAATCACCCCACTGCTGAGCATGGCGGCCGTTGCACTGCGCGACGACCCGCAGTGCAAGGTCTCGCTCATCTACGCCAACCGCACGGCGCGCTCGACCCTCCTCGCCGAGGAGGTGACGGACCTCAAGGACCGCCACACCGGCCGGTTCTTCGTCCTGCACGTTCTGTCCGGGGAGGAGCGCGAGTCGGAGGTACTGTCCGGCCGGATCGACGCCACGAAGCTGCCGTTCCTGCTGACCGGGCTCGGCGCCGAACCGGGCGATGCCCGCACGCACTTCTACCTCTGCGGTCCGTGGGGCCTGGTGGAATCGGTGGACGAGGTGCTGCGGGAGCTGGGCGCCGTCCCGTCCCGCGTACGCAGGGAACTGTTCACGACGGACCCGGACGCACAGGACCGGACGGCCCGCCAGGACACGGCTGCGGGCGACGGCGGCGGGGCCCGGATCACGGCCAAGCTGCACGGCCGCAGCACCGAGGCCGAGATGACCCCACAGGACCCCTCGCTCCTCGCGGCGGTACTGCGGTACCGGCCGGAGACCCCGTACTCGTGCCGCGACGGTCTGTGTGGCTCGTGCCGGGCGCGGGTGGTCGACGGCAAGGTCGTACTCGCCCGGCGCTACGCGCTCACCCAGGAGGAACAGGACGCCGGCTACACGCTGCCGTGCCAGGCCCGTCCGGCGTCGGACCACTTACGGCTGGACTTCGACGCGTAAGCACACGAGGCACAAAGACTGGGCCGGAACCGCAACATGCGGTTCCGGCCCAGTCTCTTGGAGCGGGGCGTCCGGCGGCCTGTTATGCGGCGGGTTCGGGCTCCGGCGCGTCCTCGGACTCCTCCGAAGCGGCCGGGTCGGCCGGGGTCTTCACCGAGTCGAGCAGCAGCTGTGCCACGTCGACGACCGTCAGGGACTCCTTGGCCTTGCCGTCGTTCTTCTTGCCGTTGACCGAGTCGGTCAGCATGACGAGGCAGAACGGGCACGCCGTCGACACGATGTCCGGGTTGAGGGAGAGAGCCTCGTCGACGCGCTCGTTGTTGATGCGCTTGCCGATCCGCTCCTCCATCCACATCCGCGCACCGCCGGCGCCGCAGCAGAAGCCGCGTTCCTTGTGGCGGTGCATTTCCTGCTGGCGCAGGCCGGGGACGGCGGACATGATCTCGCGCGGCGGCGTGTAGACCTTGTTGTGACGGCCCAGGTAGCAGGGGTCGTGGTACGTGATGAGGCCCTCGACCGGCGTCACCGGGATCAGCTTGCCCTCGTCGATGAGGTGCTGGAGCAACTGGGTGTGGTGGATGACCTCGAACTCGCCGCCGAGCTGCGGGTACTCGTTGGCGATGGTGTTGAAGCAGTGCGGGCAAGTGGCGACGATCTTCTTCGACGCCTTCGGCTTCTTCGTCGACGGGTCCTCGTCGTCCTCGCCGTACGCCATGTTCAGCATCGAGACGTTCTCCTGGCCGAGCTGCTGGAACAGCGGCTCGTTGCCGAGGCGGCGGGCGGAGTCACCGGTGCACTTCTCGTCGCCGCCCATGATCGCGAACTTGACGCCCGCGATGTGGAGGAGTTCGGCGAAGGCCTTGGTGGTCTTCTTGGCGCGGTCTTCGAGGGCGCCGGCGCAGCCGACCCAGTAGAGGTACTCGACCTCGCCGAGGTCCTCCAGGTCCTTGCCGACGATCGGGACCTCGAAGTCGACCTCCTTGGTCCACTCCACCCGCGCCTTCTTGGCGAGACCCCAGGGGTTGCCCTTCTTCTCCAGGTTCTTGAGCATCGTCCCGGCCTCGGACGGGAACGAGCTCTCGATCATCACCTGGTAGCGGCGCATGTCGACGATGTGGTCGATGTGCTCGATGTCGACCGGGCACTGCTCCACGCACGCGCCGCAGCTCGTGCAGGACCACAGGACGTCCGGGTCGATGACGCCGTTCTCTTCGAGCGTGCCGATCAGCGGGCGCTCGGCCTCGGCGAGGGCCGCTGCGGGTACGTTCGCCAGCTGCTCATCGGTCGCCTTCTCGTTGCCCTCGGCGTCCTTGCCGCCACCGGCGAGCAGGTACGGGGCCTTGGCGTGCGCGTGGTCGCGCAGCGACATGATCAGGAGCTTCGGGGAGAGCGGCTTGCCGGTGTTCCAGGCGGGGCACTGCGACTGGCAGCGACCGCACTCGGTGCACGTGGAGAAGTCGAGGAGGCCCTTCCAGGAGAACTGCTCGACCTGGCTGACGCCGAACACCGCGTCCTCGGCCGGGTCCTCCCAGTCGATCTCCTTGCCGCCCGAAGCCATCGGTTGCAGTGCACCGAGCGCGGTGCGGCCGGAGGATTCCCGCTTGAACCAAATGTTCGGGAAGCCGAGTATGCGGTGCCAGGCGATGCTCATGTCGAGGTTCAGGCTGACCGTGATCATCCAGATGAAGGACGCGCCCAGCTTGAGCATGGCGAAGAAGTAGACCAGGGTCTCCACATTGGCGTTGCTGACGCCCTCGAAGAGGAGGGTCAGGCCGTAGGAGACGTAGTTGTCCGGGCCGTAGTCCGCGTGGTGCAGCACGCCTTCCAGGCCGCGCAGCGTCATCACCGAGAAACCGATGAGGAAGATGACGATGTCGACGAAGTAGGCGTGGGCCCGGTTCGATCCCGCGAAGCGGGACTTGCGGCCCGGCCGGGTCGGCAGGCTCAACTGGCGGATCACGAACATGATCACGATGCCGAGCGTGGTGCCGGTACCGATGAACTCGATGTACATCTCGTACGGCAGCCAGCCACCGACGACCGGCAGCTTCCAGTCCGGCTTGAACAACTGCCCATACGCGTTCAGGATCGTCAGGAACAGCGTGTAGAAGCCCAGCGCGACGAACCAGTGGGCAAAGCCCACCAGTCCCCACTGCATCATCCGCGTATGGCCCAGGAACTCCTTGACCAGCGTCACACTCCGCTGCCACGGATTGTCCAGACGATCCGCATTCTCCGGCAACGGCGCACCCAGCCGGAAGAAACGGAAGAAGTGCACGAAGGCGCGCACGAACAACGCAATGCCGACCGCGCTGAGTGTCAGCGAAACGACGATCGCTGCGAGTTGCATGGGGGCTCCTCGAACCGGTCCCGGTGGGGTTGACGGACGTAGATGTGCGAATCGCGGGCGGGCGCCCGGAGATTACCAATCGGTAACTTATCGAGCTCGCACGAGAGTACCGCCCCTCTCTGCGGCGACACACCCGTGTACGTAGTGATCTGCGTCGCTGACAACCGGGCGACGACTAGGTCGGCACCGGCTGCACCACCAACCGCTCTCTGGTCGCGGCTGGGCTCGACGCCATCGGGCGCGGCGGGAGCAATGCTCAAGACCTTTGGATCGGCCTCGGGTGGGACGTGAAAGGGCGTACCTTCCCGAGTGATCGACAGGTCACCGAGTAGGCCCGCGCTGGAACGCGGGTCGGGAAGGCACGATCGAGTCCGCCTCCCTGATCGACGACATCGGCCGTGAAGGTGCGCGGCGGATGCTTGCCTCCGCGGGCTGCCCTACGCCTCCGCCCTCGGCCTCACTTTCGGCCTGGTGGGCTACCAGCGGCAGATCAGCAAGCAGCGCGACGAGGCTCTCAGTAATTCCCCGGTGTCCTTCCTCCTCCAGGTGGAGAACGGCCTGCGGCCTACAAGCGTGATGCGCCGCCTCGCCCATCGTGCCCCCCCCGCGTGCTCGGGGCGTGACGGCGGATGGGCGCTGCCTAGAGGTCAGGGCGTTGGGTGAGGTAGTGGCTGTGTCGGCAGGGCGTCACGTCGCAGAGTCCCGCCCGCCGCTCCTGCCGGCAGCGGCACGAGCAGGTACGGGGCTGGCCGGAGGAGGGGTACACGGTGCGGTCTGTAGGAGTCTGACAACCCTATCGATACGGCGTCTTGTCGCCTGCTGGGCCCGGCTCGGTGGCCAGCCGGTGGCCGGATGCCTTTGGACAGTGCATCACGAGGTAGCAGGGGTCAACCCGTCACATGTGCTCTGATCAGGCACGACATCACCCGACGGCATCACGCGGCATCCGGCGGCATGATCGCTCACGGTCTCGTAATGCGTAGGTCTCGGGTTCGAATCCCGAAGGCGGCTCCGGAAGAACCCCAGGACTCACTCGCCGTGACCTGGGGTTTTTTCATGCCCGGGGCGTGGCGGGGTGCACGACGGGGATGTCCTGGAAGTACCTGCGTGAGCGGCATGCCGCCGTCCATCGTCAGTGCGTCCACGCGGCGAGGTGGAGTCTCCTGGCTACACCCTCTACCGGGTTGCGGGGTTCTCCGCTGCCGTAGGAGGTGTGCCGAGCGCCCGCTGCACGGCGGCCGTGCAGCGAGTCCGACTTAGAGGGTGTCTCACGTGGCAAGTTTCGCGAGCTTCTTGTAGCAGGTCAGGGCGGCGGCGGCCAGGCTGAGGAAGGCGAGGAAGTGCGAGCCCTTTCGTTCGTATCGGACGGTGAGGCGGCGGTAGCCGAAGAGCCAAGCGATCGACCGTGCGATCTTCCAGCGGTGCCGACCGAGGCGTTCGCCGGACTCGATGCCGGGCCGCGCGATGCGCGCGACGGGCCCGCGCTCGCGCAGCCAGGCCAGGTGTTCGGCGGAGAAGTACGCCTTGTCCGCGCGGAGTTTGACGGGTCGGCGCCGCCGTGGTCCCCGGCGGGACCGGACGGCGGGTATGCCGCGGATGAGCGGCTTGAGGGCGAGGCCGTCGTGCATGTTCGCGCCGGACACGGCGACGGCGAACGGGATGCCCTGGGCATCGGACAGCACGTGCAGCTTGCTGCCCTTCTTGCCGCGATCGACCGGGTTCGGCCCGGTCAGCGATCCCCCCTTTTGGCGCGAACGGAGGCCGCGTCGACGATCGCCGAGGTCCAGTCCACCTCGCCCCGGGCCCCGAGTTCGTCCAGCACCGCCCGGTGCAGCCGACGCCACAGGCCGGCCTCGGTCCATACCGTGAAGCGGCGATGCGCGGTGGCGGGCGACGTGTCGAACGTCGGCGGCAGATGCCGCCAGGCACAGCCGCTGGTCAGCGCGTACACCACTGCCGTGAACACGGCCCGCTCGTCACACGGTGCGGTCCCACCACCTTGCGGACGAGCAGCGAACGACGGCAGCAACGGGGCGGCCAGCTCCCAGAGTTCATCAGGAACCAGACGCTTCGATAGATCAGCACCCACGACCGGCATCATGCCGCACGAACATCAAAGTCACGTGAGACAACCTCTAAGCCTTGATTGGTGCGGCCGACCTGGCGGCCTGCTCGATCTTCGCGCAGTAGGCTGCACGGGCTTCCTCGTCGATCTGCTGCTCGTGTTCGGCGCGCAACCCGGTCCGGCCGTCGAGGCCCTCGCGCAGGATATCGGCGTGCCCGGCATGCCGGATGGATTCGCCGAGGACATGGACCATGATGGCGAACAGGTTCGTGTTGGGATGGGGCTCCGGCCACCACGGCACGTGGCCGGGGGTGTCGAGGGGAAGCTCGTTGATCGTCGCGTCCGAGTGTTCCCACGTGCGCCGGTAGAACCCGATGATCTGATCGCGGGTCTCGTCCTCGGTCGCCCACAGATCGCTGCCGTTGTAGTCCTGCCACCGGCACAGCGGTTCCGGGGAAGGGCGGTCGAAGACCTCGCCGAAGTACCTGGCCTCGACGGTGGCCACGTGTTTGACCAGGCCGAGGAGGTTGGTCCCGGTCACTGTCAAAGGTCGGCGGGCGTCGTATTCGGACAAGCCGTCGAGTTTCCAGAGCAGCGCCTTGCGGTCCCGCCGCAGTCTCCCGTGCAGGTTGTCCTTCGCGAATTTATCGATCATGCGGCATGAGCCTGCCATGGGCTGCTCGTGGTCTCAAGATCCGTACGTGGTCCGCAACGACTGGCAGAGCCGAGGCCTGGCCATGGCCGCCGCCCTGACCTGCTACAAGAAGCTCGCGAAACTTGCCACGTGAGACAACCTCTTACCACAGCGCCTTCCACGTACAAACTCAATCCCCCCTTGGACTGTGAGCGCCGTTGGCCACAGTTTCGGGTGGAACCAGATGCACATCCGATTGCAACTAGCAGTTCATGCTAGCGATCTGGCGAGGTGCCAACCAGAATATCTCTGCCGCTTTGCGATAGCGAACTCACTGGGAAATCGCGATTTTTGGCTTTCCGGTGACCGAGTGGCTCGCCGTTACAAGGCGCAACGTTGATGGCCGCGTCGGGCAGGCAGAAAAGAGGCGACCGTCCTTGCCTCAGACCGCCGGGTCCCAGAGTCCGCTGGCCTCGCCGCGGGCGAGGTGCTCGGCGTAGATGTCGACCTTCCAGGCTATGACTGAACGGCATTCCTTCAGAGCCTGGATCTGTGCCTCGACGCGCTGCTGATGGGCGTCCAGGAGCTGTAGCCGTTCCGCCTCGTTGCCCGCACCGCGCCGCACCAGCTCGGCGAATCGTTTGAGGTCGGCCAGCGGCATCGCGGATTCACGCAGCTTGACGCAGATCAACAGCCAGTCGACATCGACTGCGGTGTAGCGCCGTCGGCCGCCTGTGGTGCGTTGGACCGGTCCGACCAACAGGCCCTCGCACTCGTAGAAGCGCAGTGCATGCACGCTGAGTCCGGTCCTCTCGGCCACCTCGCCGATACTCAGTGGTTCCGCACGGGTTTCGGTAGTCGACATGCAGCTCAGCCTACGGCTTGACCTAGGCAGTGTCTGATGGCTCTTGTCCGGGCGGTGGATCTATCGCTGTTCAGGGCAGGAGTCGGTCATGGTGCGTCGGCATGAACTGACAAATGCTCAGTGGGAGCGGATAGCTCCGCTGCTGCCGGAAATCGGCGGGCCGGGTGGACGGTGGGCCGATCACCGCACCGTGGTCAACGGTGTGTTCTACCGGACACGGACCGGGATTCCCTGGCGTGACCTGCCTGAACGCTACGGAACCTGGCAGACCGCCTACGAGCGACACCGCCGTTGGTCGGCCGACGGCACCTGGTCAAAGATCCTGCGTGCCTTACAGGCCGGCGCGGATGCCACCGCTTTGGATACAGACGGCGAGTGGGCGGTGAACGTCGACTCAACGACATGCCGGGCCCACCAGCACGCGGCTGGAGCCCGGCATACTCCTCCGACCGACCATCCTGAAAAAGGGGCGGCATTCGTGTGGACGAAGATGGGCGTGAGGCCCTGGGACGCTCCCGGGGCGGACTGACCAGCAAGATCCACCTGCTGGCCGACGACCGCTGCCGGCCTCTGGTCTGGCTGACCTCGCCCGGTCAGCGCGGGGACAGCCCGATGTTCATCCCGCTCATGCACGCCCTGAACGTGCCCCGCACCGGGACCGGGCGTCCCCGCACCCGACCGGACCGGGCCCGCGGCGACAAGGCGTACTCCAGCCGCGCCAACCGCGTCTACCTGCGCAGACGCGGGATCAAAGCAACGATCTCGCAGCCCGACGACCAGCGCGCGAACCGCCACCGACGCGGCCGGGCCGGCGGACGTCCACCAGCCTTCGACCGCGACCAGTACCGCCGACGCAACACCGTCGAACGCACCATCGGCAAACTGAAACAACACCGGGCCGTCGCCACTCGGTACGACAAACGCGACTACATCTTCAACGGCACCCTGGCCACCGCAGCCATCGTCATCTGGCTCCGCGACCTCATCAAAGAGCCATCAGACACTGCCTAGACCTCACTCTAGTTCGTAGCGTCGTCGGCATGACCACCACTGATCAGCAGCCGCTCGGCTCGCCCTTCTCGGCTACCAGCACCGCCGAGGACGTCATGGCCGACCTCGACCTCTCCGCCGCAACCGCCATCGTGACCGGGGGCTATTCCGGGCTCGGTCTGGAAACCACCCGGGGCCTGGCTGCCGCCGGGGCCCGGGTCATCGTTCCGGCACGCCGGCCCGAGGTCGCCCGCGCCGCCCTCGCAGATCTGGATGGTTGCGAGGTCATCCCCATGGACCTGGCGGACCTCGACAGCGTGCGTGCGGCCGCCGCGCAGATCAACGACTCCATCACCAGGCTCGACCTCCTCATGGCCGTCGCCGGCGTCATGGCCACCCCTGAGCGGCGCGTTGGACCCGGCTGGGAAGGCCAGCTTGCCGTCAACCACTTCGGACACTTCGCCCTCGCCTGCGAGCTCTACCCGCTCCTGGCCGCCGCCGGCGGTGCGCGCGTCGTCGTCAACAGCTCTGCCGGGCACGCCCTGACCGGCATCCGCTGGCACGACCCGCACTTTTTCACCGGCTACGACAAGTGGCTGGCCTACGGTCAGGCCAAGACCGCCAACGCCCTGTTCGCCGTGCAGCTCGACGCCCTTGGCCGCAACGATGGCGTCCGAGCGGTCGCCCTCCACCCTGGCAAGATCATCACTGGCCTCCAGCGAGAGATGACTCTCCAGGAGCAGATCGAGCGTGGGTGGGTGGACGAACACGGCACCGTGATCGGCGCCGACTTCAAGACACCCTCCCAAGGCGCCGCAACCGGCCTGTGGGCCGCCACCTCTTCGCTCCTCGACGGTCGCGGCGGGCTCTACCTCGAGGACTGCCACGTCGCGCACGTCTCCGCCCCCGACGAGCCCATGGACGACGGCGGCGTCCGGGCGTATGCCATCGACCCCGAGGCAGCCGCACGGCTATGGGAACTGTCCGTCGCGGCAACTGGCGCCACTCCGATCACTCGATGAACCCGCAAAAACGCTTCCGCGCTCTTGGACGTGATCTCCGAGAGCGCGGACTGAATCCTGCCGCCAGCCGTGTCGTGGACAAGGCGTTCACCGGCGTCGAGGCTCAGCTGGGCAGCACGGCCGCCTGTCGGCTGACCGGCCGCTCCCGCGCCACGCACTACCGCCGGCTCCGGTCGGCACCACTACGCAGAGCACGTGCCCCGCAGGTGCAGCCGTTGGCCCTGACGGCCGAAGAGCGGGCTGCGGTCCTGGAGTTGATGAACGGCGACGAGTACGCCGAGCTTGCGCCCACACAGATCTGGGCCCGCGAGCTGGATGCCGGCGCTATCACTGCTCCGTCTCGACGATGTACCGGCTCCTGCGCGAGCAGGATCAGTCCGGTGAGTGACGACGGCAGGCCACCCATCCCGCCAAGGCGGTGCCCACATGTCGGACTATCCCGAACGGTTCGATTCCTTGGCCCACGCCCGCGAGTGGTTCGACGCGTTCATCGCGTATTACAACCATGAGCACCGGCACTCGGGTATCGGCTGGCACACACCCGCCTCCGTCCACTTCGGGACTGCCGAAGAGGTACGGGACAGCATCCGTTGGATTGAGCGTCATGCCACTGACGCCGGCAAGTCTCTGACCAGGTAAAATCGGATCGAGCGTGATCACGTAGCAGCACGCGTCACGATTTTGCCAGCCCTCGTAATGCGTAGGTCTCGGGTTCGAATCCCGAAGGCGGCTCTGTGGAAGCCCCAGGATTCTCACTCGCCGTGACCTGGGGCTTTTGCTATTTCTTGATCTTGTGCCTCAGAGACGGCCCAGTCTGAGAACCCTCACTGAGTACATGCCGATGATCTTTCGGCCGTTGTTTCGTTCCTGCAAGGTGATCGTGTTGCGCATCCTGCGGTGGGGAGCAGTGAGTCCCAGCATGCTGAGGTACCGTCACGCGCCGTTGCTCCGAGGCCCTGGCTATTCACCGACCCGCTACACGGATGCCCTCCTGGTGCCTCCTCCCGGTGGCAGGTTGGTGCCGTCGATGAACTTGTCACGGCGCTTCTGGGGACAGGCGAAAATGCAGCTTCGTACATCATGGGCAACGAGCGGAAAGCCGGGTCATCGCCGCGGCGTGTCCCTCGCGATCGGGTGGCGATGGCTGTGTGCCTGGCCGCACCGGTGGTGACGTTCGCGGGAACGGCGGGAGCCGTCGATCAGGAACGGACGGGTGGCGGCAAGCTCTCGGCAGCCTTCGCGCAGCACGGGCGAGGTGCTGCGGTACTGACTGCGGCGCATCGGGCCCAGTGGCGTTCCGCGCCGGAGAATTCGCTGCCCGCGATCGAGGCCGCGATTCTCGATGGAGCCGAGATCATCGAGATCGATGTCAAGCGCACCAAGGACGGTGTGCTGGTCCTCATGCATGACGACAGCGTCGACCGCACCACCAACGGCAGCGGATCTGTGTCCGATCTGACGTTCTCCCAGGTCCGGGAGTTGCGGCTTCGCGAAGGTCTCGGTCACAGCGGGACGGCTGTGACCGATGTGAAGATTCCAACCCTGAAGGAAGCGCTTCTCGCGACAAAGGACCGGGCGATGATCAACCTCGACAAGGGGTGGTCGTATCGGGACGCGATGTACGACCTGGCGGTGTCGACCGGCACGGTGCCGACGGCGATCTTCAAGAGCACCGCACCTGTCGCGGAGGTCGAGGCCTTCCGGGCCAAGGATCCGGCGATCGTCTATTCCCATGTTGTCGACGATGCCAACGCGAGCAGCATGACAGCGTTCGGCGACAACCCGCCTGACGCCTACGAGCTGATCTTCGACCGTCTCACCGACGCGCAAATCCAGCCGGATGTCGTTGCCGCTGCGAGCAAGACAGGTCGCGTCTGGATCAACACCATGTGGAAGGGCCTCGCTGCGGACTACACGGACGAGCGATCGTTGATCGATCCCGATGACGGGTGGCGCGCCGTCACCGACCGTTTCTCCGCCGACATCATCCAGACCGACAATGTGCGCGAGCTGCGTCGGTTCCTCGCGGGCGCGGACGTCACGGGGCCCGGCGCTCGCTCGAAGTCGTTCCGGGTCCAGGCGGAGGACTATTCCCTCCTGGGCAAGAACGTCGGGTACTCGGACACCGATGACAGCAACAACGGCGGGGCAGCCGCGCGCCCGTACGAGGGCGTGGACATCTGCGATCAGCAGGGCGCGATCGCGGTTGCTACACCCGTGCGGGCGAATGGCTTCGATACGACATCGACGTTCCGCGCTCGGGGACCTACCGGGTTTCCGGGCGCATCGCAACCAAGGGCCCGACGGGAGCGCTGTGGCTCGACTACGGAAACCGGAAGGTGAGTGAGACGGTCAGGCTGCACAACACCACCTCTCACGATGCATTTGAGATGCAACTTCTCGATGGGAAGCGCCCCCTGGCCTCCGGAGCCCAGAGCTTCTGGGTCAGGCTGCCCGCTGAGGGAATTCAGAACTTCAACCTGGACTACCTGCAATTCGACCGCGTCCGGGGGAAGTAGCCACCTGGCCTGCAAGGTCGTCGCGCGGCGGGCCCGCGCGCGTCGTGCAGCTGCTTGCGGCCGGCAGGCCGGCAGGCAGGTACGGGCTGGTACGGGCTGGTCGCGACGCGGCCGGTGGAGCGGTTGCTGCAACCGACTCGGCCTTTGGCGCTGTGTCGTTCTCATGGGAGAGCTTCTCCGGGCTCTCCGGGCTTCTCCGGACTTTCGCCGGCCTTGAGCACGCCGGCCCTCGTGCCGCTGATCAGCTTTGCGTCGCTGTCCGTCGTGTTCACCCACGACGAGACGGTGCCTTCCCTCAAGGCCGGGTAGTTGGCGTTCTCGGTTCTCCTGCAAGTGGTTCCTCGACAGTGCAGGAACCATCAAGTCACCTGCACTGAAAGGGACTTCTCAGGCGCCCGCCAGCCTCATAGCATTCCGTTGCCCCGGAAGCGGAGATTCGCTGAAACGTCATGCTTGGGTGCGGCAGATCCTGCATCACGGCGCGTATCGGCCTGAGGCCCGTCAAAATCCGTTGCGTGATGCGTCTTCCAGAACACGCGTGGCGACAGCGCGTCGGCAAATTGCTGCTCATTCTGCTTGCGGTGATGTCCCTTGGCCTGTTCGCCTGGATAGGGGTCTCCAGCAGCGACACCGCAGGTCAGATAACAGGCGTGGCCGGATTGGCCGTCGCTCTCGCGGGACTGGCACTCGCCCTGGCCCCGTTCTTGCAGCCGCCGCCTCCGGCGAACGAGAGAGAGCTGGCCGACATCCTCGCCGAGACGCTCCAAGGACAGTGGGATGACGAGGTCATGGCGCGCAGACTGCGTGACCCGTCGGTGATCCTGCTGGCATGGTCCGCGACCGAGCGCGCGGTCGCGGACTCTCCGGACGCCATCGCGGGTCCTGCCGGAACCAGGATCCGCAGCCAGGCACTCGAAGGCCGCCTTCAGGGCGGATTCGACGATGCGATTCGCCGACTGGCCGACGGCTACCGGCAGATCCCCAGCGGACGGCTGGTGGTACTTGGCGAACCCGGGGCGGGCAAGACCGTACTGGCCGTCATGCTCGTGCTCGGACTCCTCGGCAGGCGCGAGAACGACGCCGCGGTGCCCGTACTGCTGTCGGTCTCGACCTGGGATCCGGTGAGCGAATCGCTCGATGACTGGATCGTGCAGTCGCTCGCCACGGCCTACTACAACGGCCGTCCCGAGGTGCCGCGCCGCCTGCTCGACCGCCGCCTGCTGCTACCGGTGCTGGACGGCTTGGACGAGATGCCCGAATCGGCGCGCCGCAGTGCGGTCCGCGGCATCAACCTCGCCCGCGGCGACGGGCGCGGGGTCATCGTGACCTGCCGCTCGGCAGAGTACGAGGACGTGATCGAGGGCGGCGCGCCGGTTCTGCGCCGAGCGCCGGTGGTCGAGGTCCGGCCAGTTCCCGCGCGGGACGCCCTCGCCTATCTGAGGGCCGTCGAATGGCCGGAGGGAACCGACTGGAGCAAGGTCTACGAGCGACTGGAGGCGGAGCCCGGCAGCGCAGTGTCCACCGCGCTGTCCACTCCGCTGATGCTCTCCCTGGCCCGGACCGTCCACCAGCACTGCCCCGACTCCCCGGCCAGTCTCCTGGATCACGACAGCCGGCACGAAGTGGAGGACTACCTCGTCGACCGGGTCATCCTCGCGGCCTACGCGCCCCTGCAGGTGCCGGGCGACCCGGCCTGCGCGGATCCGGACTGGCGGGTGCAGGCCGACCAGGCGGAGCGCTGGCTTACGTATCTGGCGAGGTACCTTCACCAGCACCGCGAACGCGACCTTGCCTGGTGGCTGATGGGCGGCCGGCTGCTGTCCCGCTGGGCCGGACCGGCCATCGGTATCGGGCTGGGAGTGCTCGTGATGCTCGCGGTCTCCGCCGGTGCCACCCTTCTCATGCACGACGCCCGCACCGATGACATCCTTGCCGCCGGTGCCGGTACAGGAGGCGGGTTCGCCGTCCTGGCAATGTTCATCTGGTACGCGGCCCCCGAACGGCCCCCCGGACGGCTGTCGTTCGCCGTACGCGGATCCCTGGGCCGACTGCGTCGCGGCTTCGCCACGGGACTCGCGCTGACCGCGATCCCCGCCGTACCAGTGATGGCGGCGGGCGCGGTCACCATCTCGATCGATCCGGTGGGGTGGTCCGCTTCTGTGGTGCGGGACTACTTCCACGGGCTCACGCTCTTGGTGGCTCTCGCCTCGTCGATCGGTCTGGCGCTGGCCGTGCACAACTGGCTCGATGCGCCCCCTGAGCGCTCGACTCGGGCCAACCCGCTGGACTTCCTCGTCCAGGACCGCAAGTCATCACTGACCGCTGCACTGTGTGCAGGAACGGTCCTGGCACTCTCAGCGTTCCCGCTGCTGGCGATCGCCCTGTCGGTGGGCATCGTGATCGTGGCTGTGGCCAGCGGCTGGTCCAACGAGCCGCTCATCGCCGAGGCTGCCGACCTGATATCCGATGGCTTCGAAGGCGGCCCGGCCGTCGCGGCCTCCGTATGCGGGGCCGGGGCCGTCCTGGTCCTACTCATCCTGCTGACCAGGGCCTGGCCGCGGTTTCTGTTGACCCGCCTGGTACTCGGCGCGCAGCGCCGACTGCCCTGGCATCTGATGAGGTTCCTCGCCGACGCCAGGGAGCGGCAGCTGCTGCGGCAGTCCGGGGGGACCTATCAGTTCCGGCACATCCGCCTGCAGGAACGGCTCGCAAGCCGGTCGCTTGCCAAGGACCGGGAGCCGTCCGACCCTGGGGTGGTCATCCGACAGCGGCGCCAACGGGCCGGGACGGTGGCCGCGGTCCTGGTGGCGCTGTCCTTGGTGCTGAGCACGGCGCTGCCCGACGACACCTCGCAGGCCACCTCGATCACCGGCAGCGTCGAGAGGATGGCGTTCGGCCAGGATGGCTCGACCCTGGTCACCGTCGTGAAGGGAGGAGCAACCCGATGGAACGCCGCGACGGGCAGGAAGATCGAGATCCGGTCCCACCCCAAGGTGGGACCGGCAAGCTCCGTCGGCCTTACGGAGAAGGCCAGTGGCCTGATTGTGGTCTTCGATTTTCACGCGGGCAAGGTGTCCAGGTGGGACGCCGATACCGGCAAGCAATGGAAAAAGCCGAAGGCTGTCGGCATTCGCGAGTACTTTGAAAAGGGATATCGCGGTCGGTACTACCCCTTCTACGCATTCGCCCTCAGCGGCGACGGAACGCGCCTGGCCGTTGAGGCCGACGGCCAACTACTGGTCTGGGACGTCGCCGAGGACACTCCCGTCGTCCTGGACCGGCGGCCGGACAGCACGGACATCACGCTGAACCGCAGTGACATTGCGCTGAATGAGGACGGCACGCGCCTGACCCAGTACAGCAAAGACGGCGAGGGGGCCGGCCCTGCCATCGTGCGGTGGTGGGACCTCGGAAGTGCCGTAAAGGAGGGTCCCCCTCCCTCACTCGGCGAGGAGGAGGGGCGCTCCGAGGTCGATCTGGAGGACTACCAACACTCGATCACGCTGAGCGGCGACGGCACCCGCCTGGCCGCTGCCCGAGACAATGAGGTACGGGTCTGGGACACCCGCCAGAAGCGGAAGGTCGCGGACCTCACCGGCCCAATTGCCTCTATCTACTGCCTGGCGCTCAACGAGAACGGGAGCACACTGGCCGCAACGGCGGAGCGAAACACCCGTTTCTGGACTCTTGGCCCCTAGGAAGACCTGGACGGGCGAATGCGTCGACACCCTGGGCGGAAACCCGAGGATCTGGCATCGAACGATGCCCCGAACGTGATCGCTCGTACCGGTATTGCGGGGACGTGAACACGGCCTTCGTCTGATCCTGTGCTCCGACCGTGGCGTCACACTGCCGCGTCGGCACGGGCGAGGGCGGTGCGACCTGACGCTTCGACAGGCAGGATGCTGCCTTGCTGTGGCCGGCCGCGACCGTCAGGGCTTGACCACATGTGCGCCCGGGCCGCACAGCATCATGAGGTCCTCGGGGTCCGAGGTCAGGACCGTTACGGGGGCGGTCGAGGCGAGTGCGGTGGCGGCGACGATTGCGTCCAGGGCGTACTTGTGGCCGTGCAGGCCGGCCGAGACGAGGAGCTTGCTCGCGTGGCGGGCGATGGCTTCCGTTGGCGGGACGATGTCCACACGCGAGGCGGCGTAGTCGAAGCGGGCCTGGTTGATCTTGGGGTCGCGTGCTTCGACGAGCGTGACGGAGCTGGTGACCACGCGGATGTCCTCGGCCTCGGCTGCGGCCAGCCACTCGATGAGTGCGGGCTTGCGCCGGACGAGCTGGGACAACCCCTCGCAGTCCAGGACGAGCGTGCCACTCACGCGGCGTTCGCCGAGCCGGCGGTGTCGCCGCGGAGGATCGCTCGCTTCGCATCGACCGCTGCCTGGTCGACCGGGCCGTGTTCGGCTTCCGCGTCCTCGATGAGTTCGCGCAGCCGCTCCCGCTCCAGTTGGCGCTGGATGAGGGCTTCGACGTAGGCAGACATGCCTCGCTTCCCGGTACGTGCCTTGAGGGCCGCGATGGTGCCCTCGTGGAGCGAGACGGACACCGGCCGGACGGGGCCTTCGCCGGGAGGGGGAGCGGGGGCGGGAGACGGAGGGCTGGCCATGGCGGTAGTTTAACAAAACTATTGTTACTCCGCGGCTTGGATCCGCGCCTCCAGGCTGTGGCTCAGGTCCGTGCAGGTCACCGAGGCGTAGCTGAACCACCAGGGCTGGTGGGCGGGTGGTGTCGGCGCGACGGGCCACCCGGCGCACGCCGAGTGGCTTCGCGAAGTGGCCTCCCGGAATTGCCGGGAATTGGCCACGGCCGGGCACCCGCCGTCTCCCTACTGTCAGACGCGTCATCAGCGGTCATCGGATCGCTGGTGCTCGACAGGGCCACGCCGTCCGGGGAGCTGTTCGGCGCCCCTTCGGCCGCGCCGGTCCGCTGAGCACGCTGAGCCCGCACCCCCACTCGACCCGTACGAGGAGATCCGCATGAACCGTTCGATCCTGGTGGTGTACCGGCCGGCCGCCGGCCGCTACACGGCGCAGTTCCGCAGTGTGGTCGAGGCCGCCACCGGTCTCGGCGTCCAGCCCGTGGTGCTGCTGCCCACCGGCTGGGAGGCGCCCGAGGCCGAGGGGCTGCCCCGCTACCACGCCGATCTGGACGACACGGCGGCCGTACGGGCCGCGGTCGACGGCATCTGCGCCGAGCACCGCATCGAGCGGATCTTCCCGCTCTTCGAGGGCGATGTGCTGCCCGCGAGCCGCAGCCGCCGCGACCACGGGATCCCGGGTCTCACCCCGGACCAGGCGCTCAACTTCCGCGACAAGAACGTGATGCACCGCAGGGCCGAGGAGCTCGGCGTGCGGGTGGCCCGCTCCTGTCGGCCCGACACGGTGACCGCGGTCGCGGAGTTCGCCGAGGAGGCCGGCTACCCGGTCGTGATCAAGCCGTACGCGGGCTGGGCCTGCGGCGACACCTACCGGGTGGACAGCCGCGAGGACCTGGACCGGGTCTGGGCGGCGATGGGCGACGACCGGCACGAATACCGGGTCGAGGAGTTCATTCGCGGCACCGAGTTTCATGTCGACTCGCTGTTCCAGGACGGCGAAGTCGTCTTCGAGCAGCTGTCCCAGTACACGTACTCCGTCCTTGAGTACCTCGACGAGCCTGGCGGCACCATCTCCCGCAAGCACGATCTGACCGCCCGCGAGCAGCGGATCCTTGACCTGAACGCCGTGGTTCTGCGCGGGTTCGGGCTGAGCACCGGTGTGGTCCACGCGGAGTTCTTCCTGCCCGAGGACGGCGGCGACGCCGTCTTCGGCGAGGCGGGCGCGCGGGCGGGCGGCGGTTCGATCGTCCCGGCCGTCGAGGCGGGGCGCGGCATCAACCTCGCGGGCGAGTGGTGCCGTCTCGAACTCGACCCGGACCACCGGCCGGACGCCAGGCTCGGCCCGGAGATCGGCACCGAGTACCTGAGCTCCGCGAAGTACGGGCGCATCACCGCCATCACCACGCCCGAGGAGCTGACCGCGCTCGACACCGTGCTGGACGCCGATGTGTGGAAGAGCGTGGGCGATGTGCTGGCCCCGCCGACCGCGTCCAACGACGTACTGGGCTGGTACGTGTGCGAGGGCGCCGACTTCGAGGATGTCCGGGCCCGCTTCAAGACCGTACGGGACGCGTTCCGTGTCGAGACCCAGCACATCTGACGACCACTCAGAAAGGGGGCCGAGCCATGTGGTTGACCCGGTTCAAAGAACTGCCGCTTGCGCTGCGCGTGCTCTTCCTCGCGTCGTTCGTCAACCGCGCGGGCATGTTCGTCTTCCCGCTGCTCGCCGTCTACTTGGTGCGTGGCGAGGGCCTCACCCCCGGCGAGGCCGGCCTGCTGATCTCCGTCGGCAGTACGGGCCTGCTCGTCGGCAGCCTGCTCAGCGGCCCGCTCTGCGATCTGCGCGGCCGACGCGCGGCGCTGCTGACGGCGCTGCTGCTGAACGCCGCGGGCTATCTGGGCCTCGCGGTCTTCGACGGGCCGCCGTGGACGTACGCGGGACTGCTGTTCGTCGCGCTGGTCGGCATGGGCATGTTCAGCCCCGCGTCCAACACCCTGGTCGCCGACCTCACCACCCCCGAACAGCGGCCCTTCGCCTACACGATCAGTTACGTCGGCAACAACCTGGGCATGGGCGTCGGCCCACTGCTCGGCGGCGTCGCGGCGGCGTACTCGTACCAGGCCATGTTCGCGGGGAACATCCTCGCCGGACTGGCCTGCGCGGCGATGATCGTGATCTGGGTGCCGCGCGACCGGCGCGGCGGCGCCGCCGGCCGCAAGGACAAGAGCCGCACGGGGTCCCTGGGCCACGGTCATGTGCTGCTGATCGTCCTGGTCTCCTTCTTCTACGTCGCCCCGCTGATCGGCCTCGAATACGCGCTGCCGCTCGCGGTCACGACGGTGCTCGACGAGTCCGCGGGCCTGGTCGGCGCCGTCTACACCATCAACAGCATCGTCGTGGTGAGCCTCGGACTGCTCCTGGAGAAGCACATCAGGGCGTACGGCACCAAGATGCTGCTGCTGGTCGCCGGTCTGCTGTGGGCGCTGGGCCTGGCCGTGATCGCCTTCGCCTTTTCGCTGCCCGCCATCCTGCTGTCCACGGTCGTGTGGACGCTCGGCGAGATCATCGTGTCCGTCGTCGTGCCCACGTACATTGCCGACCATGTCGACGAGCGCCGCGTCGGCAGCTTCATGGCGCTCAACGGCTTTGTCCTCGGCCTCGCCCGGCTCGTCGTACCCGTCGGCCTCGGCGTCATCTGGACGGCCCACGGCCACGAGCCCGTCTTCCTCACGCTTCTCACCGCTCCGCTGCTCGGCATGGCCGCGTTCGCGCTGCTGCGCATCAGGCCGCCGGCCGCCACACCCGTGGCCGGGCCCGCACCGGAGCCTCCGACCGTCCCTGTCCCGGCGGTCCCGCTCTGCCCCGGTCAACCCGTCGCCCCCGGACGGGACTTGACCTCGCGCACCACGGCCGCCAGCAGCTCCATGCCCTCGGTGATGCGGGCGGTGGTCAGGGCCGCGTACCCCATCAGGAAGGTCGGTTCGGTCGGCAGGTCCTGTACGAAGTAGCCGGACGCGGGGTAGATCCGCACCCCGCGGTCGGCCGCGAGCCGGGCGATCTCGGCCTCCGTGGCGCCGCGCGTCCCGGTGAGCGTGACCAGGACGTGCAGGCCCGCCGCCTCGCCGGAGATGCGCACCTCGGAGCCGAAGTGCTCAAGCAGCGCTTCGATGAGGCGACTTCGGCGCTGCCGGTAGAGACGGGTCATCCGGCTGATGTGACGGGTGTACGCGCCCGTCGCGATGAAGTGGGCGAGCGCCTCCTGGTCGACGGTGGGCGTCAGCCGGTCGGTGATCCACTTGATGCCGAGGAAGGGCTGCACGAGATGCGGCGGGAGGATCGCGTATCCGATCCGCAGGGCCGGGAAGAGCGTCTTGCTGAAGCTGCCGACGTAGACGACGGTGTCCCGGTGCCGGGCGGCGGCCAGGGCGGGCAGGCGCTCCGCGGTGAAGGTGAACTCGTTGTGGTAGTCGTCCTCCAGGACGGTCGCGCCACGCTTGTACGCCCAGTCAAGGAGGGCGAGCCGCCGCCCCTCGGACATGATGAAACCGGTCGGGAACTGGTGCGACGGGGTTACGTACACCAGCTTGACCCGCGCCGGATCGTGCCCCTGCGCCCGCACGCAGGCGTCGATGTCACCGACCCGCAGCCCCTCCTCGTCCACCGGTACGGGCACCACGGTCGCCTCGGAGCAGCCGAAGACCTGGCGCAGCACGGTGTGGCTGGGGTCCTCGATGACCACCACGTCCCCCGGCCGCACCAGCAGCCGGACGAGGATGTCCATGGCCTGGGTGGCGCCGCCGGTGACCATGATCCGGTCGGCGGACGCGTCCAGGGCGCGGCTCTGCCGTACCAGGGTGGCGATTTCCGTACGCAGCGTGGGGGAGCCCTCGGCCGGCCCGTAGCCGAGCGCGGCGGCGTCGGCCCGGCCGTACGCCTGCTGGAGGGACTGCAGCCAGCGCGCCACGGGGAAGTTGGCGAGCGCGGGCGTGCCGTGCCGGAAGTCGATCCCGGTGCCCGGGTGATGGGTGGGCGCCGGCTCCCAGGGCTGCCAGAGGGCGTTGCCGTCGTCGGTGGATCTCGGCGGCTGCGGGGTGAGAGCCGCGGGCGCCGACCGCCGGGCGCCGGACGGTACGCCGCCGGCGAGCCCGGCGACGCGGGTGCCGGAGCCACGCCGGGCGGTGAGGATGCCGTGGGCGCGCAGGAGTTCGTAGGCCCGGGTGATGACGGTCCGGGAGACGCCGAGCTGGAGGGCGAGTTCACGGGAGGCGGGCACGGCGTCACCGGGCCGCAGCTGCCCCGACCGCACCAACAGGGTTACCTGGTCGCACACTTGCTGCTGCAAGGGCGTGGCACTGTCCCGGTCCAGGGCTATGAGCAGCTCCGACGACCCCATGTCTGTCCCCCCTCACAACCACTGCCGAGTCTCCCACGACCCCCGCAGAGAACCGCAGCCGAGGCGCGTTCCGGCGGTGCGCCGGGGGAGTTGGGGCCACTGCGGCGTGCGATGCGGTCGTGGCAGGATGCCGCGACGCGAATCGTCGGGACCTGGGCGGGTATGTGCAATGTGACGACGGGCCGGACCCCGACGGGTGCCGGCGATGTGACCGAGAGGGGATGACGTGGCACAGGGGCCAGTACCGCTGACCGACCAGGAGATCGCCGAGCAGCTGGAGGGTCTCCCGGGCTGGGAGCAGCTGGGGCACGAGATCACCCGCACCTACGGGCTCGACTATCACGCGGGTGTCGCGCTGATCGTGCAGGTGGCGGACCACGAGCGTCGTATCTGCCACCACGCGGACATCGACCTGCGGATCGATCATGTCCGCTTCGGCATCACGACCCGCGAGGCCGACGACCAGCTGACGGCGGCGGATTTCGCCCTGGCGGCGAGGATCGACGCGATCGTCCAGGCCCACCAGGCGGTCCCGCTCGACTGAGAATGATCCCGGCCGGCCGAAGGCCCCGGCCCACTGTTGCCGCATTCCTCACGATCTGTCTGCTGGTGGCGGGCGTGATCGGGATGTTCATGCCCAACACCACGGGCAAGTCCCTCGATCAGCTTGAGGTCGAACGGGCCACGGGCTGACCGGGAGCGGAGAACCCGCTGCGTCGGGGCCGTTGACAGGCCGGGCGTGGGCGCTTTAGCGTGAAGCATTGAATCGTTTCAAATATTTCGCTACAAAGGTATTCGTTTCAAAGACTGCGGAATTCACACCGGGAGTGACATGACCGAGCCCACAGCCCACGACGCACGGACGGCGACAGTGGCGGCAGCCAAGGCGGCCTTGAAGCGTCAGGCGATCGAGACGCCGTCCTGGGGCTACGGAAACTCGGGGACGCGCTTCAAGGTGTTCGCCCAGGCCGGTGTCCCGCGCAGCCCGCGCGAGAAGCTGGACGACGCCGCGAAGGTGCACGAGTTCACCGGGATCGCGCCCTTCGTGGCGCTGCACATCCCGTGGGACCGGGTCGAAGGCCCCGACGGATACCAGGACCTCGCGAAGTACGCCGAGGAGCGCGGCGTGAAGCTGGGCACGATCAACTCCAATGTCTTCCAGGACGACGACTACAAGCTCGGCAGCGTCACCAACCCGGACCCGGCAGTACGCCGCAAGGCCCTCCGCCACCTCCTGGAGTGCGTCGACATCATGGACGCGACCGGGTCCCGCGACCTGAAGCTGTGGTTCTCGGACGGCACCAACTACCCCGGCCAGGACGACATCCGCGACCGGCAGGGCCGCCTGGCCGAGGCCCTTCAGGCCGTGTACGAGCGGCTCGGCGACGAGCAGCGGATGGTCCTGGAGTACAAGTTCTTCGAGCCCGCCTTCTACGCGACCGACGTACCGGACTGGGGCACGGCGTACGCGCACTGTCTCAAGCTCGGCGAGAGGGCGCAGGTGTGCGTCGACACGGGCCACCACGCACCCGGCACCAACATCGAGTTCATCGTCGCGCTGCTCCTGCGCGAGGGAAAGCTCGGCGCGTTCGACTTCAACTCCCGCTTCTACGCGGACGACGACCTGATGGCGGGCGCGGCCGACCCCTTCCAGCTGTTCCGGATCATGTACGAGGTGCGGCGCGGCGGCGGTCTGGACGGCGGCTCGGGCATCGCGTTCATGCTCGACCAGTGCCATAACGTCGAGGCGAAAATCCCGGCGGTCATCCGCTCCCTGATGAACGTTCAGGAGGCCACCGCCAAGGCCCTGCTCGTCGACCCCGACGCGCTGGCCGCCGCGCAGCGGTCCGGCGACGTACTCGCGGCCAACGCGGTGCTGATGGACGCGTACAACACCGA
Source organism: Streptomyces changchenzhani (assembly GCF_039766235.1). Taxonomy (NCBI): domain Bacteria; kingdom Bacillati; phylum Actinomycetota; class Actinomycetes; order Kitasatosporales; family Streptomycetaceae; genus Streptomyces; species Streptomyces changchenzhani. Next base: position 195,528 of record NZ_JBDHNH010000011.1, read on the forward strand.
TGTACGTCCGCTGCTCGCCGAGGTCCGTACGGAGCAGGGGCTCGACCCGGACCCGGTGGCCGCCTACCACCGCTCCGGCTGGGCCGAGCGCATTGTCGCGGAGCGTGCCGACGGGCAGCAGGCGGGCTGGGGCGCCTGAGCCCCCTTCGCACTCGCTCCGCCGAACACCCCTCATCCCGTAAGGATTTGCTCATGGCTCCCGCCACTCCCCCACACACCACTGCGGCCGGCTCCGGCTCCGGCCCGGCGTCGCTCCCCGCCGAGGCCGCCGCGCTGCTGGCCCGTTCGCACCGGCTCGGCGCCGACCCGCGCAACACCAACTACGCGGGCGGCAACACCTCCGCGAAGAGCTCGGGCACCGACCCGGTGACCGGCGGCGACGTCGAGCTGATGTGGGTCAAGGGCTCGGGCGGTGACCTCGGCACGCTCAAGCCCGAGGGCCTGGCCGTCCTGCGCCTCGACCGGCTCCGCGCGCTCAAGGACGTGTATCCGGGGGTGGAGCGCGAGGACGAGATGGTCGCCGCGTTCGACTACTGCCTGCACGGCAAGGGCGGCGCCGCGCCGTCCATCGACACCGCGATGCACGGCCTGGTGGACGCGGCGCACGTCGACCATCTGCACCCCGACTCGGGGATCGCGCTCGCCTGCGCGGCGGACGGCGAGAAGCTGACCGCCGCGTGCTTCGGCGAGCGTGTGGTGTGGGTGCCGTGGCGGCGGCCCGGCTTCCAACTCGGCCTGGACATCGCAGCCGTCAAGGACGCCAACCCGCAGGCGATCGGCTGCGTCCTGGGCGGCCACGGCATCACCGCCTGGGGCGCCACGTCCGAGGAGTGCGAGCGCAACGCGCTGAGCATCATCCGTACCGCGGAAACGTTTCTCGCGGAGCAGGGCAGGGCCGACCCGTTCGGCCCGGTGATCGAGGGGTACGCCGCGCTCGGCGCCGCCGAGCGACGCGAGCGGGCCGCCGCGCTTGCCCCCCTCATCAGGGGGCTCGCATCCCGGGACCGGCCGCAGGTCGGCCACTTCGGCGACTCCGCCGTCGTACTCGACTTTCTCGCGAGCGCCGAACACCCGCGTCTCGCGGCCCTCGGCACCTCCTGCCCCGACCATTTCCTCCGTACGAAGGTCAGGCCACTGGTCCTCGATCTGCCGCCCGGCGCACCGATCGACGACGTGACGCGCAGGCTCCTGGAGCTGCATGCCGAGTACCGCGAGGAGTACGCCGCCTACTACGACCGGCACGCCGTACCCGGCTCGCCCGCCATGCGCGGCGCGGACCCCGCGATCGTGCTGGTACCGGGCGTGGGCATGTTCTCCTTCGGCAAGGACAAGCAGACGGCGCGCGTGGCGGGGGAGTTCTACCTCAACGCCATCAATGTGATGCGCGGGGCCGAGGCGGTGTCGACGTACGCGCCGATCGAGGAGTCCGAGAAGTTCCGCATCGAGTACTGGGACCTGGAAGAGGCCAAGCTGCGGCGGATGCCGAAGCCCAAGCCGCTGGCCACCCGGGTGGCGCTGGTGACGGGCGCGGGCAGCGGCATCGGGAAGGCGATCGCGCACCGGCTGGTCGCGGAGGGCGCCTGTGTGGTGGTCGCGGACCTCGACGGCGACAGCGCATCGGCCGTCGCCGACGAACTGGGCGGCGCCGACAAGGCAGTTGCGGTGACCATGGACGTGACGTCCGAGGAGCAGATCGTGGAGGCGTTCCGGGCCGCGGCGCTGGCGTTCGGCGGCGTCGACCTGGTGGTCAACAACGCGGGCATCTCCATCTCGAAGCCGCTCCTTGAGACCACGGTGCGGGACTGGGACCTCCAGCACGACATCATGGCGCGGGGCTCCTTCCTGGTCTCCCGCGAGGCGGCCCGGACGATGCGCGCGCAGGGGCTCGGCGGCGACATCGTCTACATCGCGTCCAAGAACGCGGTGTTCGCCGGGCCGAACAACGTCGCGTATTCGGCGACGAAGGCCGACCAGGCCCACCAAGTACGGCTCCTCGCAGCTGAGTTGGGCGAGCACGGCATTCGGGTCAACGGCGTCAATCCGGACGGGGTGGTGCGTGGCTCCGGGATCTTCGCGGGCGGCTGGGGGGCGCAGCGTGCGGCGACGTACGGGATCGCGGAGGAGAAGCTCGGCGAGTTCTACGCGCAGCGCACCATCCTCAAGCGGGAGGTGCTGCCGGAGCATGTGGCGAACGCGGTGTTCGTCCTGACGGGCGGGGAGCTGTCGCACACGACCGGGCTGCATGTCCCGGTGGACGCGGGTGTGGCAGCGGCGTTCCTGCGCTGATCCGGCCCGGCCCGGCCCGAACGACTCGACCCGGCCCGGCCCGGCCCGAACGACTCGGCCCGGCCCGGCCCGGCCCGAACGACGCCACACCACACGAAACCCCCTAGCTTCCCCCCGCGAGGACCCCGTGCCACCCACCGCTTCCCTCCCCTTCGCCGCCGTCGACCTCGGCGCGTCCAGCGGGCGTGTGATGACCGTTCGGGCCGGCCCGGACCTCCTCGACCTGACGGAGGTCCACCGCTTCCCCAACCGGCCCGTGCGTACGGGCGGCACGCTGCGCTGGGACATACCGGCGCTGTACGAAGGTGTCATCGACGGGCTGCGGGCCGCCGGTCCTGTGGCGTCCGTCGGCATCGACAGCTGGGCCGTGGACTACGGCCTGCTCGACGCGGAGGGTGAGCTGCTCGGCAACCCCGTGCACTACCGCGACAGCCGTACCGAGGGGGTCGCGCAGCAGGTGTGGGAGACCCTGCCGGCCACCGAGCTGTACGCGGCGACCGGACTACAGTACGCGCCCTTCAACACGCTGTACCAACTGGTGGCGGCCCGGGAAACCCCCGAACTCGCCTCCGCCAAACGCCTGTTGCTGATCCCCGATCTCCTCACGTACTGGCTCACCGGCCAGTCGGGCACCGAGCTGACCAACGCCTCCACCACCCAGCTGATCGACCCCCGCACCGGCGACTGGGCGTACGGCGTCGCGGCGTGGCTGGGGATCGACCTGAGCCTGTTCGCGCCGCTGCGCCGCCCCGGCGATCCGGCGGGGCACCTGCTGCCGCGGGTGCTGGCCGAGACCGGTCTGACCGGGCCCGTTCCGGTGACCGCGGTCGGCTCGCACGACACCGCTTCCGCCGTGGCCGCCGTACCCGCCACCACCGACCGCTTCGCCTACATCTGCACCGGCACCTGGTCGCTCGCCGGGGTGGAACTGGACGCACCCGTCCTCACCGAGGCGAGCCGCACCGCCAACTTCACCAATGAGCTGGGCATCGACGGCACCGTCCGCTATCTGCGCAACATCATGGGCCTGTGGCTCCTCCAGGAGTGCCTGCGGGAGTGGGGCGGCCCCGACGACCTCACCGCGCTGCTGCGGGAGGCCGCCGAAGCGCCGCCGCTGCGGTCCGTCGTCGACGCCGGTGACGCCTCGTTCCTCGCGCCCGGCCGGATGCCCGAGCGCATCGCGGAGGCCTGCCGGGACGCGGGGGCGCCCGCGCCGCGCACCCGCGCCGAAACCCTCCGCTGCATCCTCGACTCGCTGGCCCTCGCCCACCGCCGCACGATCGCCGAAGCGGCGCGGCTCGCCGACCACCCGGTCGACGTCGTGCACATCGTCGGCGGCGGCGCCCGCAACACCCTGCTGTGCCAGCTGACCGCCGACGCCTGCGGCCTGCCGGTGGTGGCGGGCCCCGCCGAGGCCGCCGCGCTCGGCAACGCCCTCGTGCAGGCACGGGCCCACGGGCTGTTCGGCGACCGGGCCGCGATGCGCGAACTGGTGGCCCGTACACAGCTGTTGACGCGCTACGAACCCGGGGGCGACGCCGCCGCGTGGCAGGCGGCCGAGCGTCGGGTGCACACCGGATGACGCGCCCCGCGCTGCGCATCGCGCTGTTCCTGACGTGCGTCAACGACACCCTCTACCCGGACACCGGCCGCGCGGTCGTGAGACTGCTGCGCAGGCTGGGGGTCGAGGTGGACTTCCCCACGGCCCAGACCTGCTGCGGGCAGGCGCACTACAACACCGGCTACCGCCACCAGGCGGAGCCGCTGGCCAGGCTTCGCCGAGGTGTTCGCGGAGTACGACGCGATCGTGACGCCCTCCGGGTCGTGCGGCGCCATGGTGCGCGAGCTGTATCCCCGGATGGGCGACCGGGCCCGCGCCGAGGGCCACGGCGACGACCTGGCCGAGGTGCTCGCGCCGCTGGGCCCGAAGACGTACGAACTCACCGAGTTCCTGGTGGACGTGCTCGGGCTCACGGACGTCGGTGCGTACTACCCGCACACCGTGACGTACCACCCGACCTGCCACGGCCTGCGCTCACTCGGCTTGGGCGACCGGCCCACGCGGCTGCTCGAAGCAGTCCGGGGCCTGGAGCTCGTCGCACTGCCGCGCGCCGACGAGTGCTGCGGCTTCGGCGGCACCTTCGCCCTGAAGAACCCCGATGTGTCGGCGGCCATGGGCGCCGACAAGGTCCGCCACGCCGAGTCCACCGGCGCCGACGTGCTGTGCGCGGCGGACAACTCCTGTCTGATGCACATCGGCGGCACCATGTCCCGGCTGCGTACGTCGCTGCGCCCCGTCCATATCGCGGAGATCCTGGCGAGCACGGAAGCGGAGCCCCTGTCATGAGCGGCACATTCGTCGGCATGCCCGCCTTCCCGGAGGCCGCGCGCGACGCCGTGCGTGACCCGGTGCTGCGCGGCAATCTGCGCAAGGCCACCCGCACCATCCGCGACAAGCGCGCCCAGGCGGTCTCCGAGCTGGCGGACTGGGCCGAACTCCGCGAGGCGGGCAAGCAGATCAAGGACCACACGCTGGCCCATCTCGACCACTATCTGGTCCAGTTGGAGGCCGCTGTGACGGCGGCCGGCGGGACCGTGCACTGGGCGGTCGACGCGGAGGAGGCCAACCGCATCGTGGCCCGGCTGGTGCGGGAGACCGGCGAGACCGAGGTCGTCAAGGTCAAGTCGATGGCCACCCAGGAGATCGGCCTGAACGAGGCCCTGGAGGCCGAGGGCATCAGCGCCTACGAGACCGATCTGGCCGAGCTCATCGTGCAGTTGGGCAAGGACCGGCCCTCGCACATCCTCGTCCCCGCCATCCACCGCAATCGCGGCGAGATCCGCGATATCTTCCGCCGCGAGATGGGCGAGTGGGGGAGGCCCGCGCCCGAGGGCCTGAGCGACACCCCCGCCGAGCTGGCCGAGGCGGCGCGTGTCCACCTGCGCGAGAAGTTCCTCCGGGCCAAGGTCGCGGTCTCCGGCGCCAATTTCATGGTCGCCGAGACCGGCACCCTGGTCGTCGTGGAGTCCGAGGGCAACGGCCGTATGTGCCTTACGCTTCCCGACACTCTCATCTCGGTCGTCGGCATCGAGAAGATCGTGCCGACCTGGCGCGACCTGGAGGTCTTCCTCCAGACGCTGCCGCGCTCGTCGACGGCCGAGCGGATGAACCCGTACACCTCGATGTGGACGGGAACGGACAACACCGGTGCCGCGGACGGCCCGAGGAACTTCCACCTCGTCCTCCTCGACAACGGCCGCACCGACACACTCGCCGACGACGTCGGCCGTCAGGCCCTGCGCTGCATCCGCTGCTCGGCCTGCCTCAATGTGTGCCCGGTGTACGAGCGGGCGGGCGGGCACGCCTACGGGTCCGTCTACCCGGGGCCGATCGGCGCAATCCTCAGCCCCCAACTACGCGGCACCCAGAGCGACATCGACGCCTCGCTGCCTTTCGCGTCGACCCTCTGCGGTGCCTGTTACGAGGTGTGCCCGGTCGCCATCGACATCCCCGAGGTCCTCGTCCATCTGCGGGAGCGCGTCGCGCAGGGCGGCGAGGTCACCCGCGACGGCGTACGGGTCACACTGCCGCCCGCGCGGGGCCACATCGCCGAGCGCACGGCGATGCGGGCGGCCCGCTGGGCCTTCGGCCACCCCGCGGTACTGCGGGCCGGGCAGCGCCTTGCCTCGCTCACCCGCCGCATCCATCCCCGCACACTGCCGGGCCCCGGCCGGGCGTGGAGCGCGACCCGTGATCTGCCACGGGTGCCCAAGAGGGCGTTCGGAGACTGGTGGCGGCTGACCCGGCGACGTAACTCCGAGGGGAAGGACAGCACATGAGCAGCAGCAGGGACGTGATCCTGGACCGGGTGCGACGGGCGCTCGGCCCGGCGGCGGAGGCGCAGGACGTGGGGGAGGCGTATCGGACGTCCGTCGGCCGGGACTACCTGCGCGAGCACGGCGCGCGCAGCGCCGGGCAGAACGTCGAACTGCTCGCCGAGAACCTGGCGGACTACCGGGCGATCGTGCACCGCACGGACCCGGCCGCACTCCCGGACCTGCTGGCGCGGCTGCTCGCCGCGCGCGGCTCGCGGACGGTCCTGGTCCCGGACGGTCTGCCGCCCGAGTGGCTGCCCGCGACCGGCCCCGAGCGCGTCCGGGACCGGGCCGAGGGCACCCCGGAGCAACTCGACGCCCTGGACAGCGTCATCACCGGGTGCGCGGTCGCCATCGCCGAGACCGGCACGATCGTCCTGGACGGCGGCCTTGGCCAGGGCCGGCGCAGGATCACCCTTGTCCCGGACCACCACATCTGCGTGGTCCGGGTCCCCGGCCAGGTCGTCCCCTCGGTCCCGTTCGCGCTGGAGCGGCTCGACCCGGCCCGCCCGCAGACCTGGATCTCGGGTCCTTCGGCCACCAGCGACATCGAGCTGGACCGGGTGGAGGGCGTGCACGGCCCCCGCACGCTTGAGGTGGTCCTGCTGACAGGTTGATGCCAGTCAGCGTGGTGCCAGTCAGCGTGGTGCCAGGCTGGATCGTCGTACGACCAGCTCCGGCTGGAGTACGACGCGGCGGTGCTGGTGGCTGCGCTCAGGGGTGGATTCGATCTCCTCCAGGAGGAGTTCGGCGGCGAGGGTGCCCATGGCGACGGCTGGCTGGCGCACGGAGGTGAGCGGCACGGCTGCGGCGGCGGCGAACTCGATGTCGTCGTAGCCGACGATCGCCATGTCCTGGGGGACGCGTACTCCGGCGGCGTACATCTCCTGGAGGACGCCCAGCGCGAGCAGGTCGTTGGCGCAGAAAGCGGCCGTGGGCCGGTCGGCCATGCCCAGGATGCGGGCGCCCGAGTCACGGCCTGCGGCCACGTCGAGCCGCTCGGTCGCCAGCTCACGCAGCGCCGAGGCCGGCAGGCCCGCTTCGGCGAGTGCCCGGAGCGCGCCCGCCCGGCGGTCCCTGACCTGGTTGAACCCGGGAGGGCCACTCACATACGCGATGCTGCGGTGTCCCGCGTCGAGGAGGTGGCGCACCGCGAGCGCCCCGCCCATGACGTCGTCGACGGACACCGAGCACTCGGTGGTGCCGTCGGCGACGCGGTCGACCAGGACGAACGGGATCTCGCGCCGACGGAACGCGGCGATGTTGCGGCCGGTCGCGTCCGCCGGGGTCAACAGGACGCCCCGCACCCGCTGTTCGGCGAAGAGCGACAGGTACTCGGCCTCCTCGACGGGGCTCTGGGCGCTGTTGCACACCATGACGCGCAGCCCCGCATCGCGCGCGGCACGCTCGGCGCCGCGCGCGACGTCCACGAAGAACGGGTTGGCCAGGTCGAGGACGAGCAGGGCCATGATGCGGCTGTGTCCGGCGCGCAGTTGCCTGGCGGATTCGCTGCGGACATAGCCGAGGCGGTCGATGGCGGTCCGCACCCGGTTGCGGGTCTCCTCGGAGACCATGTCGGGGCGGTTGATCACGTTCGACACGGTGCCGACCGACACCCCGGCCCGCCTCGCCACGTCCTTGATGCCGACCATGTGCTCCCGTTCTCCGTTCCGGGGGCCGGCCGTTCCCGGCCGACCCCCGCCCGCACCCTCGAAACCTTCGGCCTCAGAACTTGAACTGGTCGATGTTCTTCTTGTCGAAGACCGTCGGCTCACCGAGGTCGACGACACCCTTGTCGCCGATGGTGAAGCTGCCGAGGTCGCCCGCCTTGTACGTCTCGCCCTTCTTGCCGGTGATCTGCCCGGAGGACAGCGCCACGGCGGTGTGCGCGGCGAGCGCGCCGAGCTTGGCCGGGTCCCACAGTTCGAAGCCCTCGACGGTGCCGTTCTTCACGTACTGGCGCATGTCGTTGGGGGTGCCGAGCCCGGTCAGCTTGACCTTCCCCTTGTACTTGGACCCCGACAGGTACTGGGCCGCCGCCTTGATGCCGACCGTGGTCGGCGAGATGATCCCGGCCAGCTTCGGGTATTCCTGGAGGAGGCCCTGGGTCTGCTGGAAGGACTGCTGGGCGTCGTCATTGCCGTAGGCGGTCTTGACGAGCTTCATGTCCTTGTACTTCGGGTCCTTCAGCTCGTCCTTCATGAACTCGATCCAGGTGTTCTGGTTCGTCGCGGTCTGCGCGGCGGACAGGATCGCGATGTCGCCCTTGTAGCCGAGCTGTTCGCCGAGCAGCTGCACCTGGGTGCGGCCGATCGCCTCGGCACTGGCCTGCGACACGAACACGTTGCGGCACTCGGTGTTGGTGTCCGAGTCGTACGTCACGACCTTGATGTCGTTCTTCATGGCCTGCTTGAGCGCGGTGCACAGGGCGCCCGGGTCCTGCGCGGACACGGCCATGGCGTCGACCTGCTGCTGCATGAGCGTATTGACGTAACTGACCTGGCCGCTGGTGTCGGTGGCGCTGCTGGGGCCGGTCTCCTTGTACGTCGAGCCGAGCGCCTTCAGCGCCTTCTCGCCGCCCCGGTCGGCGACCGTGAAGTACGGGTTGTTGACCTGCTTGGGCAGGAAGGCGACGGTGAGGCCCTTCTTGGTGGCCGCGCCCGGGTCGGCCTTCGCGCCGGACTGGGCGGCGCCCGCGTCGTCCTTGGCCGAGTCCTTGGTGGTGCCTCCGCAGGCCGTGGCGGCGAGGGTGAGCGAGGTGACGGCGGCGAGGGCGGCGCAGCCGCGGCGGAGTGCGGGAGAGAGCATCTTCGGTCCCTTTCGGACGTTGCGTGAGGTCGAGGGGCGGGGGTGGGCGCGGCGGTCAGGAGGCGGGGGCTGGCGTCGCGGGTGTCGCGGGTTTTCGTGCGGCCCGCGCCGTGGTGATCTGCCGGGCCACGCGCGGTCCGAGCACCGACACCACGAGCAGCACGCCGGTGACGACGATCTGCGACTGGGCGGAGACGTTGAGCAGACTCATCGCGTTCTGCATCGCGCCGAGGAGGAAGACACCGGCGACCGCGCCGCCGAGGGTGCCCTTGCCGCCGTCGAAGTCGATGCCGCCGAGCAACACCGCTGCCACAACGGACAGTTCGAGCCCGGTCGCGTTGTCGAAGCGGGCGCTCGCGTAGTGCAGGGCCCAGAAGATGCCGGTGAGCGAGGCCATGAACCCGGTGGCAACGAACAGCCACAGCTTGTGCCGCCTGACGCGGATGCCCGCGAAGCGCGCGGCCTCCTCGTTGGCGCCGATCGCGAAGAGCGAGCGGCCGAAGGGCGTGGCGTGCAGGACGACGGCGGCGATCGCGAGGAGTACGAGGAAGGGCAGGAAGGCGTACGGCAGGAAGGTGCCTTCGATCCGTCCGGACGCGAAGTCCAGGTACTGCGTGGGGAAGTCGGTGACCGCGTCGGAGCCGAGCACGATCTGCGCGATGCCCCGGTAGGCGGCCATGGTGCCGATGGTGACGGCGAGCGAGGGCAGTCCGAGCCGGGTCACCAGCAGGCCGTTGATCAGGCCGCAGACGACGCCGAGCAGCAGGCAGATCGGGATGATCGCCTCGATCGACAGGCCGGCGTTCCACAGGGAGCCCATCACGGCCCCGGAGAGCCCGGCCGTCGATGCCACCGAGAGATCGATCTCTCCGGAGACGACGAGGAGGGTCATCGGCAGGGCCAGCAGGGCGATGGGGAGCGTATTGCCGATGAGGAAGGACAGGTTGAGTGCGTTCCCGAAGCCGTCGACGAACGAGAAGGACATCAGGAGCAGTACGACGAGGAGCGCGCCCAGTACGCCGTCCCACCTGAGGGAGGCAGACCTGAGGGATACAGAGGGGCGGCCGGCGCGCTTGCGCGGGATGTCAGCCACGGCGGGTGTTCCTCTTCTTCAGGGCCTTGGCGACGCGCAGTGCGACGATCCGGTCGACGGTGATGGCCAGGACGAGCAGCACGCCATTGATGGCGAGCACCCATACGGAGCTGACGCCGAGGGCGGGCAGCACACTGTTGATGGAGGTCAGCAGGAGTGCGCCGAGCGCCGCTCCGTAGACGCTTCCCGACCCGCCGGTGAAGGCGACACCGCCGACCACGACGGCGCTGACGACGGTGAGTTCGTAGCCGTTGCCGGTGGCGGAGTCGACGTTCCCGAAGCGCGCCAGGTACAGCGCCCCCGCGAGCCCGGCCAGCGCCCCGCACGCGGTGTACGCGGCGAGGATCCGCTTGCGCACCGGGATACCGGCGAGGCGCGCGGCCTCCGGGTTGGAGCCCAGGGCGTACAGCTCGCGACCGCCGCCGAAGTGCCGCAGGTAGTACGCGACGAGGACGAGGACGCCGACCGCGATCAGTGCGAGATACGGGACCGCGGAGATCCCGCCGGAGCCGAACTCGACGAAGCCGTCGGGCAGGTCGGACGCGGTGATCTGCCGTGAGCCCACCCAGATCGAGTCGACGCCGCGGATGACGTAGAGCGTGCCGAGCGTCACGACGAGCGCGGGGACCTGGCCGAGGCTGACCAGCGCCCCGTTGAGCAGCCCGCAGGCCATGCCGAGCGCGACGGCCAGGATGATCGCGACGACCGAACTGCCGCCGCCCTGAAGGTAGGTGCCAGCCGCGAAGGCGCTGATGCCGAGCGTCGAGCCGACCGAGAGGTCGACATTGCGGGTGATGACGACCAGGGCCTGCCCGGTGGCGACGAGGACCAGGATGGTCGCGTTCAGCAGCAGGTCCTTGATGCCCTGCTCGGAGAGGAACTCGCTGTTGCCCGCCTGGGTGATGCCGACCATGGCCAGGAACACCAGCAGGATGGCGAGCTCGCGCATCTTGAAGACGCGGTCGACGAGACGGGTCGCGCCCGCCTTCTCCTTGCCGACGGGGGGCGACGGGGGCGCCGGGGGCGCCGGAGGTTCGGCTGTCACGGTCATGCCGCCCTCCCGGTGGCCGCTGCCATCACGGACTCTTCGGTGGCGTCGGCGCGCGCGATCTCCGCGGCGATGCGCCCTTCGTGCATGACGAGGACCCTGTCTGCCATGCCGAGGATCTCCGGCAGGTCGGAGGAGATCAGCAGCACCGCGACGCCGTCGGCGGCGAGCGCGGACAGCAGCCGGTGCACCTCCGCCTTGGTGCCGACGTCGATGCCACGGGTCGGCTCGTCGACGATCAGCACCCGGGGCTCGGTGGCGAGCCATTTGGCGAGTACGACCTTCTGCTGATTGCCGCCGGACAGCGTGCCGACGGCGTCGGCGATCCGCGCGTACTTCACCTGGAGCTTCACCGCCCAGCCCAGCGACCGGCTGCGTTCGGCGCCGCGGTCCATCAGCCCCGCGCGGACCGTGGTGCGCAGCCCGGTCAGGCCGATATTGCGCTCGATCGACATGTCCATCACCAGGCCCTGGGCCCGCCTGTCCTCCGGGACGAGGGCGAGCCCGGCCGCCATGGCCGCGCTCGGCGCGCCGTTGACCAAGGCTTTCCCCTGGACCTCCACGGTCCCGGCGTCCCACCGGTCGACGCCGAACACGGCGCGTGCGACCTCGCTGCGGCCGGCCCCGACGAGCCCGGCGAGACCGACGATCTCGCCGCGCCGCACATCGAACGACACATCGGTGAAGACCCCCTCGCGGGTCAGCCGGCGCACACTGAGCGCGACCTCGCCGACCTCGGTGACCTGCTTGGGGTAGAGCTCGTCGAGGTCGCGGCCCACCATGCGGCGTACGAGATCGTCCTCGGTCAGCCCGTCGAGGGGCTCACTGGCGATCAGGGCGCCGTCGCGCAGGGTCGTGACGCGCTGGCACAGCTCGAAGATCTCGTCCAGCCGGTGGGAGATGAAGAGGATCGCGGCGCCCTGTTCGCGCAGAGTGCGTACGACGCCGAAGAGGCGGGCCACTTCACTGCCGGTGAGCGCGGCGGTCGGCTCGTCCATGATCAGTACGCGGGCGTCGAAGGACAGCGCCTTGGCGATCTCGACGAGCTGCTGATCGGCGATGGACAGGCCGCGCGCGGGCTGCTCGGGGTCGAGGTCCACGGCGAGCCGGGTGAAGAGCGCCGCGACGGTCGCGTTGACGGCCTTGTGGTCGACCCGCCCGAAGGAGCGGCGCGGCTGGCGCCCCATGAAGATGTTCTCGGCGATGGAGAGGTCGGGGAAGAGCGTCGGCTCCTGGTAGATGACGGCGACCCCGGCGTCGCGGGCGTCGGCGGGACCGTTGAAGACGACCGGGGCGCCGTCGAGCGACAGCCCTCCGGCGTCGGGGCGGTGAACCCCGGCGAGGGCCTTGATGAGGGTGGACTTCCCTGCGCCGTTCTCGCCCGCGAGGGCGTGCGCCTCGCCGGCGTACAGCTCCAGGGAGACGTCCTGGAGGGCGCGCACGGCGCCGAAGGACTTGCTCAGGCGCTGCACGGCCAGGACGGGGGGCTCTTTCATGGTGGCACCGATCGGTGATGGGGTAGCAACGGCGAGTAGGCAATGAAAGGTTTCAATCAAGCTGCCTGGGAAGCTAGCCCCGCAGTAACTCGGCCGTCAATGGCGAGGACCGGAAAACCTTGGACTCAAACCTTTGACTCATTGGCAATGCAAGGGACGGCAGGGGCGATGCTCGTCGAGAGCCTTGACAGTGTCGATCACCCTCCCTAGCTTCGCTGTCGTGAAACGATTCATCTTCGAGTCGTCAGGGAGTGAAGTTGTGATCAGCAGGAGACGACTGCTCAGCACCACCGCCACGGCAGCCGCCGGAGCAGCCATCGCCGGAGCCGCGCCGGCCGCCCTGGCCGCACAGCCCTCCGCGTCCACTGCCGCGACGGCCGCCGGGGGCGTGAAGGCCGTACGCGTCACCTCGCCCACCGTCGAGTACGTGAAACACCCGCTCGGTCTCGATGTGCCCCGCCCCAGGCTCAGTTGGCCCCTGGCGTCGGACGAGCCCGGCCAGCAGCAGAGCGCCTATCAGGTCCGGGTCGCCACCACCCCGGGCCGCCTCGCGAAGCCCGACATCTGGGACAGCGGCAAGGTCGCCTCGAGCGATTCCGTCCTGGTCCCGTACGCCGGCCCCGCGCTCAAGGCACGTACGCGCTACCACTGGTCGGTGCGGGTCTGGAACGCCGCCGACCGGGCCTCGGCCTGGAGCGAGCCGTCCTGGTGGGAGACCGGGCTCACCACGGCCTCCGACTGGACGGCGCGGTGGATCGGCGCACCGGCCGCGCTCATCGGCGCCCCCGCGCTGGACCCCGCCTCCTGGATCTGGTTCCCCGAGGGCGACCCGGCGAGCAGCGCCCCTGCGGCGACCCGCTGGTTCCGCGGCCGGGGCACAATCCCCTCGGGGGTGACCCGCGCACGGCTGGTCATCACCGCGGACGATGGCTTCACCGTGTATGTGAACGGCGCCCAGGTCGCGCACACCGAAGCGGACAGCGAGGCGAACAACTGGCGCCGCCCCGCCGTGGTGGACGTGACCGGCCGGCTCACCACCGGCTCCGCCGTCATCGCCGTCTCCGCCACCAACGCGTTGGTGGGGCCCGCGGGTCTGCTCTGCCTCCTGGAGCTGACGACCGCAGCCGGGGTCACCACCTTCACCACCGACGCCGGCTGGAAGGCCGCCGACAAGGAGCCGTCGGGCGACTGGCAGTCGGCGGGCTACGACGACGCCGCCTGGCCTGCCGCGAAGGTCCTCGCCGCATGGGGCTCGGGCCCCTGGGGCAAGGTGGTGCCCGCGCACTCCCCGGCCGCGCAGCTGCGCCACGAGTTCCGCCTGAAGACCAGGAAGGTCGCACGGGCCCGCCTGTACTCGACGGCCCTGGGGCTCTACGAGGCGCACCTCAACGGCAAGCGCGTCGGCGACGACCGGCTCGCGCCGGGCTGGACGGACTACCGCAAGCGGGTCCAGTACCAGACGTACGACGTGACGGACCTCCTCGAACGGGGGAACAACGCCCTCGGAGTGACCCTCGCTACCGGCTGGTACGCGGGCAACATCGCCTGGTTCGGGCCGCACCAGTACGGCAAACAGCCCGCCGTACTGGCCCAGTTGGAGGTCACGTACACCGACGGCACGACCGAGCGTGTGCTGTCCGGCACCGACTGGCGCGCCGCCACCGGGCCGGTCACGAGCGCCGACCTGATGTCCGGCGAGGACTACGACGCCCGACTGGAGACGGCGGGCTGGACGCGCGCCGGATTCGACGACTCCAAGTGGTCGAAGGCCGAAGCCGTCGACAAGGTGACCGCCACTCTGGTCGCCGAGATCGACGGCCCGTCGCGCGTCGAGGACGAGATCACCGCGAAGAAGGTGACCGAGCCCAAGCCCGGCGTCTTCGTCTTCGACCTCGGCCAGAACATGGTCGGCGCGGTCCGCCTCAGCGTCACGGGCAAGGCCAGCACCACGGTCCGGCTGCGGCACGCGGAGGTACTCAACCCGGACGGCACGATCTACACCACCAACCTCCGCACCGCCCGCGCCACCGACAACTACACCCTCAAAGGCGGCGGCAAGGAGACATACGAACCCCGCTTCACCTTCCACGGCTTCCGCTATGTCGAGGTCACGGGATACCCGGGCAGGCCGCCGCTCAGCGCGGTCGTCGGTCGTGTCGTCCATACGTCGACGCCGTTCACGATGGACTTCAAGACCAACGTACCGATGCTCAACCAGCTCCACAGCAACATCACTTGGGGCCAGCGCGGCAACTTCGTGTCCGTCCCCACCGACACACCCGCGCGCGATGAGCGGCTCGGCTGGACCGGCGACATCAACGTCTTCGCGCCCACCGCCGCCTACACCATGGAGTCGGCGCGCTTCCTCAGCAAGTGGCTGGTCGACCTGCGCGACGCGCAGGCACCCGACGGCGCCTTCACCGATGTCGCGCCCCAGATCAATGGGCTCGGCGCGGGCTCCGCGGGCTGGGGAGACGCCGGTGTCACGGTCCCCTGGGCGCTCTACCAGGCGTACGGCGACACCCAGGTCCTGGCGGACGCCTGGTCGTCCATGCTGAAGTGGCTCGACTACCTCGAAGCGCACAGCAGTGGGTTCCTGCGCCCGGATTCGGGGTTCGGCGACTGGCTCAACCTCCAGGACGAGACCCCCAAGGACGTAGTGGGCACGGCCTACTTCGCGCACAGCGCCGCACTGGTGGCGCAGGCCGCCGAGGCGCTGGGCAAGGACCCGGCGCCGTACAGGTCACTGTTCACCAGCGTCCGCGACGCCTTCCGCGCCGCGTACGTCACGGGCGGCGGCCGGGTGAAGGGCGACACGCAGACCGCGTACGTACTGGCCCTGTCCATGGATCTGTTGGCGGACGCTGACCGCAAGCCCGCGGCCGACCGGCTCGTCGAACTCATCAAGTCGAAGGGCTGGCACCTCTCCACCGGCTTCCTCGGCACACCACGGCTGCTCCCCGTGCTCACCGCCACCGGGCACACCGATGTCGCCTACCGGCTCCTCGTCCAGCGGACCTTCCCCAGCTGGGGCTACCAGATCGACCGGGGCGCCACCACGATGTGGGAGCGTTGGGACTCCATCAAGCCCGACGGCAGCTTCCAGGACGCCGGGATGAACTCCTTCAACCACTACGCGTACGGCTCCGTGGGCGAGTGGATGTACGCGAACATCGTCGGCATCGCACCGGCGGACCCCGGCTTCCGCAAGGTCCTCGTCCGGCCGCGGCCCGGCGGTGGTGTGACGGAGGCCGAAGGCCGCTTCGACTCGGTGCGCGGCCCGATCAGCACCCGCTGGAAGACGGGCGCCGACGGCTTCAAGCTCACCGTGACCCTGCCCGCCAACACCACGGCCGAGGTATGGATCCCGGCCGAAAACAAGGCGCGGGTCGACCACGGGAGGGCGAAGTTCCTGCGGATGGAGGACGGCTGCGCGGTCTACACCGCGGGCTCGGGCACGCACCGATTCACCGCCTGACGCAAGGCAGTTGGTGAGAGCGGCCGGCCGGTTGAGCGAACCGGCCGACCGACGGTCAGCGAGGTGCGTCAGCGTGAGCGTGGTGCGTCAGCGTGGTGCCAGGCTGGATCGTCGTACGACCAGCTCCGGCTGGAGTACGACGCGCCGGTGCTGGTGGCTGCGCCCGTCGGTCGATTCGATCTCCTCCAGGAGGAGTTCGGCGGCGAGGGTGCCCATGGCGATGGCGGGCTGGCGCACGGAGGTGAGCGGGACGGCTGCGGCGGCGGCGAACTCGATGTCGTCGTAGCCGACGATCGCCATGTCCTCGGGCACCCGTACCCCGGCGGCGTACATCTCCTGGAGCACACCCAGCGCGAGCAGGTCGTTGGCGCAGAAAACGGCCGTCGGCCGGTCGGCCAGGCCGAGCAGTCGCCCTGCGGCGTCGCGCCCCGCGGCCACATCAAGACGCTTCGCGGGCAGCTCGCGCAGCGCGTCGGCGGGCAGCCCCGCCTCGGCGAGGGCCTGGAGCGCGCCCGTCCGGCGGTCCTGGACCTGGTTGAGCTCGGGCTGCCCGCTCACATAGGCGACGCTGCGGTGTCCCGCTTCGAGGAGGTGGCGCACGGCGAGGGCTCCGCCGACGACGTCGTCGACGGACACCGAGCACTCGGTGGTGCCGTCGGCGACCCGGTCGACCAGGACGAACGGGATCTCGTGGCGCCGGAAGCCCTCGATGTTGCGGCCGGTCGCGTCGGCGGGGGTGAGGAGCACGCCCCGCACCCGCTGCTCGGCGAAGAGCGACAGGTAGTCGGCCTCCACACTGGGGCTCTGGCTGCTGTTGCACATCATGACGCGCAGCCCGGCGTCCCGCGCGGCGCGCTCGGCGCCCCGGGCGACGTCCACGAAGAACGGGTTGCCCATGTCGAGGACGAGCAGGGCCATGATCCGGCTGTGGCCCGCGCGCAGTTGCCTGGCGGATTCGCTGCGGACGTAACCGAGCCGCTCGATGGCGCTCTGCACCCGGTCGCGGGTCTCCTCGGAGACCATGTTGGGGCGGTTGATCACGTTCGACACGGTGCCGACCGACACCCCGGCCTGCTTCGCCACGTCCTTGATACCCACGGACGGTGCCATCGGGCGGAAAACCTCCAGCGAAACGAGCGGTGTCGGGCACCTGGGCAATGGCCGCGGCCCCTTGGAGGGGCGAGTTTACGCCGCCGGGCACGACGGGACCGGTGGCGGCGGGGGCCGGTCCGCCGGTCCGGTGGCGAAGGAGCGGGCTCCGGAGCCCGTCGAGGCCGCACGATGAGCTGATCGTCCCGGGCCGAGGGCGCAGGGACTTTTCTAGGAACGGTGCCCCAGGCTTGTGCCTTTGCCGTGCTGGCCCCGGGCCTCGCGCCTTCGGCCGTGCCGCCTCAGCCCCTCCCCGGTGCGGTCCCCGGGCCTGGACCCGAACCCGTCCCAGGACCCGTCCCCGTCCCCGTCCCAGTCCCCCGCAGGGGCTCGCGGCTCCACACCTCCAGTTCGGCCCGGCTCTCGGTCGCGGTGATCCGGCCGGTCATCGACCAGCCCCAGGACCGGTACGCGGAGGTGGCCGCCGTGTTCGTCGCGTCGACGAACGTAGTGACGAGCTCGGCGTCTACCCGGGCGAGCAGCCGCTCCTGGAGGTGGCTGGCGATGTGCTGGCGGAGGTGGGACGGGTGCACCATCAGCTCGGCGATGGCGAAGACGTTCCCGGAAGCGGTGAGTTCCTCGATGTCCTGCGGTACGCCCCCGCGCAGCCCCTGCCACCAGCCGCCCGAACGGTGCGGCGGATAGCCGTAGACACAACCGGCCAGGGCGGTGTCGCTGGCGACGAGCATGTCGAAGCCCGGGCGCTGTACATCGGTGGCGAATCGTTTCAGGAAGACCCGCCGGTCGTGGAACTCCTCGCCCGACGCTCCGCGGTACGCCGCGACGTACAGGTCCGCGATGGCCTCCCGTTGTTGATCGGCCTGCCAACGGCTCAGTCGACGTAAGAACACCTCTGTCATGCGGACATCGTGGCAGTGCGCTGCTGTTCGGGGAACGGCGCGCGGCGCGTATCGGGCGTCGGGGGCCACTCACCCCGTGGCCCGGCCGGAGAGCGCCGCCTCGATCTGGGGGGCCACCTCCCGGCCGGACAGCGGTTTCCCTTCGCGGCTGAACGCGTGCACATCGTGCTCGCCCAGGCGCAGGGCGGGGGTCCCGCGGATGCCGCTGCGTTCGAAGGCTTCGGCCACGGCGGACGCCCACGGGAGGTAGCCGCCGTCCTGGACCGCCTGCCGGAAGCCGTCCGAGCCGAGGCCGCCCCCACCGGTACCGGCGGGGACCGACCGGGCCACGGCCAGCAGGTTGGCGGGGTCGCCGTACGCGTCGTCGCGCTCCTCGGGCTGGTTCGCGTAGAGCGCCTCGTGCAGTGCCTTGAACTCGGCCTGCCCCTCGTTGACCGCAGCCCCCAGCGCGCCCAGCGCCGTCCTGGAGCCCCGGCCGCCCTGCATCCCGTCGAGGAACGTCGCGAAGTGGTACTCCAGGCGCAGCCGGCCGGCGTCCGCGAAGGCCCGGATGGTGGCGCCCGACGAGCGTTCCATCGCCGCGCAGTACGGGCAGCGGAGGTCCTCGTACAGCGCCAGGGCCGGTACGCCGTCACCCAACGGGCCGTACGGGACCACAAGCCCGTGCTCGCCCGTCGTGTGCGCGGGCGTCGCCGGGGCCGTGGCCCCGCCGGGGGCCTGCGGGGGCGTGCCGTCCGGGTGGGCTGGCTGGTTCATGCGCTGGCTCCTTCGGTGCCGTCAGATCCTGTCCAGCTACGCACAGCGCCCGGCGCGACGCATCATTTGGCCGCCCGGTCGGCCCCTCGCCCGCCGCTCGCGTTCCCCCGCTCGCGTTCTCCGTTCTTGCCCGTACGTCGCTGTCTGTTGACGTGGGACCGCGACGATCGCGACGTGGGCGAAGTGGGCGACGCTGAAGCAGCGCCTGACGTTCTCTGCATTACGTCTGCCCGCACTCAACCCAGAGCAGCTTCCCGCCACTGCCCGGCAGCCCATCACCCAGCAGACACGCCCCCCAGCTGTCGGCGCAGAGCCGCACGATCTGCAGCCCCCCGCCCGGACTCGGCCAGCCGTTCAGGCGTGGGCAGCGCGGGAAGGCTGCCGTTGAAGGGCGAGGGGATATCGGGACTGGTGTCCCACACGCTGAGCCGCAGCCCCTGCGGCCCGGCCGCACGGATGCGGAGTGTGTACGGGCCCCCGGAGTGCAGGTGTGCGTTGGTGACCAGCTCACTGGCCAGCAGCTCGGCGGTATCGGCGAGCCCGGCGCCCACACCGTGGGTGCGGAGTACGGCCCGGAGGGTGCAACGTGCGATGCCGGGGGCGCGTGGATCGTGCGGGAGTCGAAGGGCGTACGTCCAGGGCGGCGATACGGTGGCCATGGAAGTCTCCGATCACGAGGGAGAGTTGGGTGAGGCGGTACGTGCGGTGCGAATACGTGTGCTGCCTGGTGACCAGATCGCTCCGTCGAGCGGGGTGCTTCCAGGCGGTGGCCTGAGGACGCACGCGAGATCTACCTCCAGGCCGTCCCCGAGTTCAGCCCGCAGGACCTGGAGCATCGCGTTTCGCACCGGATCAAGCGCCAGGCGATCCTGTACGGCGACGATCCGGCCCCGTACCGCGCGGTCATCCATGAGGCAGCGCTACGGATGCGATTCGGCGGCCGGTCAGTGGCCCGGGTCCAGCTGCACCATCTGCTCAAGCTGAGCGAATTGGAGCACGTCTCGATCCTCACGATCCCGTTCGCCGTCGGCTCCTACCCTGGGTCTGGACAGACGGCCTACTTCAGCCATGGCCCTGTCCCTCAGCTCGACACGGCCCAGCTCGATCAGGCGCATGGCATGACGTTCATCGACGCCGAGGCGCAACTGGCCCAGTACCGCATGCTGTTCGACCGCCTGGAGGCCACGGCTCTGGGCGAGGCAGAATCACGCGACTTCATCCACGACATCGCCGAAAACCTGTGAACCTGTGAACCTGTGAAGGGGAAGCAATGACCACACCCGCCTGGCAGAAGTCCTCGTCTTGCGCCCAGGGCGAGGCATGTCTGCACGTCGCCTCGACAAGCAGCACCCGTACGGTCAAACTCACCGAAAGCAGCGACGCCACCAGGGCGATACTCCACACGACCCCCGACACCTGGGCCGCATTCCTCCGCACGGTCAAGGAGCACGCGCCCCATGCCTGACATCCCCACCGGCCTCGACTGGATCCGCGCCGCCCCCGAGGGCGAGGAGGGCCCCGGCCCCTGGATCGAGGTCGCCTTCGGCCCAGCGAACCTGGTCTACCTCCGCGAGACCAGCGACCCCGAGAACGTCGTCACCACAACCCAACAGAAGTGGGACGCGTTCGTACTCGGCGTCCAGGCAGGCGAGTTCGACCACTTCGCCGACCTCGACACGGGTGGGTGACCGAGCTCCAGGAACCGGTAAACAGGGCCTGATCAGAGAGGGCAGCCAGCACCCTGGCTGCCCCGAGATGCCTTCGTCCCGAGAATTCACCCACAGGGTCCGGGCCGACCGAGCACGCTGGGTTCGGCTGGATCTCCGTGGACCGGGACTTCGCCGCCGTGGAAGTTCCGGTCCACGGTCCCCAAGGGCCCTGGCCGCCGCACCGCCCGACGGGCCCCCTGCCCCCACACCGCCCGCCCCGTCACTTCGCGTCGGCGTAACACTCCACGATCGCCGTCGTGAAGGGGAACCGCACCGGTGTCTCGCCGAAGGCGACCCGGCCGGCCAGGGCTCCGGCCACGCGGATCGCCTCCGCGACCGTGTCCGCCTCCTCGGCCGGGCAGTGCACTATCACCTCGTCGTGCTGGAAGAAGACCAGCTCGGCGCGGAGCCCCGCGGTCGTCAGCGACCGTCGCAGCGCCGCCATCATCAGCAGTGCCCAGTCCGCCGCGCTGCCCTGCACCACGAAGTTCCGGGTGAAGCGGCCCCGCGCGCGGGCGTTCGTCGACGCGTATCCCGGGGTGAACTCCCCGTCCCGGCCGGGCTCCTGAGCCGTCGCCGCCGCCTCCTCCTGCGGCATACCCGCCTCCTCGCCGTCCCCCGCCCCCGCCGCGGGCGGACAGGTCCGGCCGAGCCAGGTCCGTACGAGCCGCTGCTCCTCGCCCGCTCGCGCCGCGTCGTCCACGTACGCGACGGCGCGTGGGAAGCGTCTTCGCAGCGCCGCCAGGTTCTTCAGGCCGTCGCCCGACGTCTGCCCGTACACCGCGCCCAGCACGGCGAGCTTCGCCATGTCGCGGTCACCGGCGAACGCCCGGTCCGACACCGCCTTGTAGAGGTCGCCGGGCTGGCCCGCCACCTCCATCAGCCCCGGGTCGCGTGAGATCGCGGCCAGCACCCGCGGCTCCATCTGGTCGGCGTCGGCGACCACCAGGCGCCATCCGGGGTCCGCGATCACCGCCCGGCGGATCACTTTGGGGATCTGGAGCGCGCCGCCGCCGTTGGTCACCCACCGGCCGGTGATCGTCCCGCCCGGCAGGTACTGGGGTCTGAAACGGCCGTTGCGCACCCAGTCCTGGAGCCAGCCCCAGCCGTGCGCCGTATAGATCCGGTACAGCTTCTTGTGCGCGATGAGCGGCTCCACCGCCGGGTGACCGAGGCTCTCGATCTCCCAGCGCCGGGTCGACTTGATCTTGATCCCGGCCTGGCCGAACGCCTTGATCACGTCCGCGGGCAGCTCCGGCCGCACCCGCCGTCCGAACGCCGCCGATACCTCGTCCGTCAGCTCCGCCAGCCGGCGCGGCTCCCCGCCGCCCGCGTACCGCTCGCCCAGCAGCTCGTCGAGCAACTCCCGGTGCACATCGGCCCGCCACGGCAGCCCGGTCCCGTTCATCTCGGCGGCCACCAGCATCCCCGCCGACTCGGCCGCGGTCAGCAGCCGCATCCGGTCGGGGTGCTCGGCCGCCGCGTGTCTGCGGCACTGGTCGGCGTACACCTCAAGGAGGTCGTCGAACGGCACCCGCACCGGCTGCGGCTCGAAGAGCGAGGACTGCGAGCCGGGCTCGGCGGCGCGCTGCGGCGGATCGGGCGGCACGGCCCGGTCGTGCAGCCGCGCCCAGGCGGCCGCCGCCGAGTGCGGTTCACCTTGCCGCCCCTCGTGCCCGAGGAGCAGCGCCTCCGCGTCCTCGATGTCGTAACACCGCTCGACCCGCACCCCGGCGGCGAGCAGCCGTGGGTAGATCTCGACGGTCGAGCGCCACACCCACCGCCCGACCTCGGGCCGGGACCGGATCGCCTGCGCGAGGTCCGCCTCCTCGCGCACGTCACCGGCGGGCCGCCCGTCCCGCCCCAGCGGCACGAGCAGCGCCCCACCCGCGTCCGTCGCGGCGATGGCCCACCGATCGTTCATGGGTGCGAGTCTGGCACCCGGCACTGACATTGGCCGGGGGCGCGTGGTCGGCGGCGCGTGGCAGGGGGTGCGTGGTCGGGCGGCGCGTTGGTCGGGGCTGGGCGGGGGATGCCCTCCGAACCCCCCTCACCGCCCCCGCGGGCAACTGACCAACGCCGCGATCGCCGCCACTGCCGCGCAGACGCCGGTCGCGAGCCCCAACGTCGTCCACGGCACGGTGACCGACACCGGCACCGACAGGGTGGCGAGGGCCGCGCCGAGGCCCGCCAGGTTCACCGCCGAGACCGCCGCGCCCAGAATCGCGCCGATCGCGACGGCGAACAGCGCCTCACCGGCGACCACCCGCAGAATCTGCGTCCGTGTGGCGCCGCTCAACCGCAGGGCGTACAGCTCGGCGGACCGCGAGGAGTTGGCCATCAGGAGCGTGTTGGCGAGGGCGATCGCCGTGTAGAGGAGAGCGATGCCCAGCACCAGCCACAGCCCGAGCCGGGTCTTGGAACTGGTCTGCGGGTGGGTCGCCGCCAGCCAGTCAGCGACACCGGCGACACCGGCGATATCAGCGGCACCGGTGCCACCGGCCGCATCGATGCCACCCGCGCCCTGCCCACCCGCGCCCCGCCCACCGGCGCCGGCCCGCAGGGCGGACGTGACAGCCCCGGCGTCGGCCCAGTCCGCGAGTTGTACGTCGATACGGTCGACCGGCGCCGACGGCGCGTTCGCGGCGGTGACGTACGCCCCGTTGTCGCCCGTGCCGAGCGCCAGCACCGCCACGATCCGCAGGGTCGCGGGCCGCCCGTCGCCGAGCCATACGTCGACCCGCTGCCCCACTTCGTGCCGCTCCCACTCCTCGTTGACGCCGATCGAACGGTCGTCGAGGTCACGCACATCGCCCGCCACCACCGGCAGCCTGCTGACCTGCGCCAGCGCGCCCGGGTCGCTCACCGCGCGGGCGTCGGAGCGGATGAGTGCGCTGCCCTCCTCCCGTACGAAAACGGCCATGGAGGCGGACGGCGAGAGCGTCGCACCGGGCACCTCGACGGGTCTCAGATCGGCCCCCGTGACCACCAGATCCGCGGCGGTCCGCGCACGCGCCTCCGCGGCCTTCGACGCGGTGACCGTCTCGGCCGACCCGAGCAGCGAACCGGCCAGCGCGACGGTCACCAGGACGGGCGCGGCGACGGCGGCGGTACGACGCAACGCGGCGCCGGTGTTCTCGCGGACCAGCATCCCGATGGCCCCCGGCAGCCGCAGGCAGCGCGCCACCGGACGTACGAGCAGCGGCGCGAGCAGCGCGACGCCCGTGATCAGGACCATCGGCTGCGTCGTGTACGTCTTGCGCAGATCCGCGTCCACAGGGTGTGGATGAGCCAGCTTCTTCGACACCCGCGCGGTGTTCGGCCCCCGCTCCACCTCCACGGTCAGCGTGTCCGTACCGCGCACCACGACTGGCGACGAGGCGAACCGCTGCGGGGTGCGCGTCGGCGGGTCGAGGCTCGCGGCGATGCCGAGTGTCATCGTCGTCATCAGCCCGACCCCGATCGCCAGCGCCACGAAGCTGCCGACGAACGTGGCCCAGCGGGTCCGCAGCGCACTCAGCGCGACCGTCAGCACGCCACACGCTCCAGGCCGGTCATACGGGCGGCGATCTGCTCGGCGGTGGGGGCGGCCAGGTCGTCGGCGACGCGGCCGTCGACCAGGAAGATCACCCGGTCCGCGCGCGGCGGCCATCGGATCGTGGGTGACCATCACAATCGTCTGCCCCTCCAGATCCACCAACTCCCGCAGCATCAGCAGTACTTCGCGGCTGGTCGTGGTGTCGAGCGCCCCGGTCGGCTCGTCCGCGAAGAGCACAGCGGGCCGTGTGATCAGCGCCCGCGCGATCGCCACTCGCTGCTGCTGCCCGCCCGGCCCTACCTCGCTCGGCGAGCGGTGCAGGTGGGCGACGTATTCTGAGCCCTGTAATCGGCCACCGGCCCGTCCCGCCGTGCACCACGGCCACACCGTGCTCCATGCCGACAACGACTTCGCCGCGGTGGGCGAAGCGCTCAAGGAAGTGCAGCAGCGGGATGTCCGTGCCTGAGGGATCGATCGAAGCCGTCGACAAGGCGTTCGCCGCCGCGCTGTACACGGACGGCGACGCGGGTCTCGACATCGGCGCTTCACTGCTGGCCGCCGACCGGCGCGCGGATGCCGAACTGCGGCGTCGCGGCGAGGAGTTCGTCACGCGGGCCTGGCAGCGGGGCTGGCAGCCGGTCGATGTCGAGCGGATCGTCCGGCGGGATCTGGCGGAGCACCATGTGCGGCTGGTGGGCGAGCTGATCGCCGGGGAGGTGCGGGGGTACGGGCAGCTGCCGCCGCGCTGGGAGGCACAGCTCGCGGAGCTGGATGTGCGGGAGTGGCGGGCGGACCGGTTCTCGTACGCGACCGCAGTGCTGGAACTGCTGCGTGTGCTGCTGCGCCTGCCCGCGATCGAGCCCGTGGGACCCGCGCCGGCCGCGTCCGTACACGTACCGCCGCCGCACGGCAGTGAGCCCCGCATGCTCACCCGCATCCGCGCCCTGCTCGCCAAGGCCGAGGCCACCGACTTCCCCGAGGAGGCGGAGGCGCTCACCGGCAAGGCGCAGGAGCTGATGGCGCGGCACAGCATCGACGAGGCGGTGCTGGCCGCCCAGGGGCACACCGGTGACGTGCCCGCCGCGCGGCGGATCGGGGTCGACGCCCCGTACGAGACGGCCAAGGCGATCCTGTTGAGCGCCGTCGCCGACGCGAACCGGTGCCGCGCCGTATGGAACGGCGACCTTGGCTTTTCCACGGTCGTCGGCTTCGAAACCGACCTGGAATCAGTCGAGTTGCTTCATACGTCGCTCCTGGTGCAGGGCACCGCGGCGATGACCCGCGCGGAGGCGGCCCAGCGCGCGGGCGGTCGTAAGCGCACCAAGGCGTTCAGGCAGTCGTTCCTGACGGCGTACGCGAGCCGGATGGGGGACAGGCTCCACGAGGCCACCGAGCACGTCACCGAGGAGGCCGGCGGCTCGCTGCTGCCGGTCCTCGCGGCGCGGGACGTGGCGGTCGAGGACCGCACGGACCGGATGTTCCCGGAGACGACGGCGACCCGCGTGCGCGGTGTCACCGACTACGCGGGCTGGGAGCACGGCACGGCCGCGGCCGACCGTGCCCACCTGCCGAAGTCGCGCCGGACCCCGATCCGGCCCGGGGACTGACAGGGGGCCGAGGGGCCCGGGCTCACGGCCTCCTGAAGTGCTCGATCAGCCGCGCGTAGCTGTCCTCGGCGTGCCCCTCCTCCAGCGCCCTGATCACCAGGCCCACGGTGAAACCGGGGAACTCCGCGTTGATGCCGCGCGCCCGGCTCTCCCGGACCAGGTCCTCGGCCGACGGCAGGTGGTGCTGGAGTGCGCCGTACGGCGTCGCGTATTCACCGCGGTCGACCTCGTCGGCGATCATCGGGAAGGACCCGAGGAGCGCGGAGACGGACGGGCCGGCCTGCTCCAGGAACTCCTTGACCTCGATGCCCTCGCTCGACAGCAGCGCGGCGGCGTGCAGGAAGCCGTTTAGCGCGCCCCACATGGTCCCGTGCACGGCCATCCCGTACAGGGCAGGCACCCCCGCATCGGCGGCGATCAGGCTCCCGCGCCCACCGAGAAGGTCGAGCGCAGCCCTGTGCCGGTCGTACACCGCACGCTCGCCGCCGTAGAACACCACGGTCTCCGGGCTTCCGACGCCCGGCGCGATCGTCATGATCTGCCCGTGCAGATACGCCACGCCCCGGCTTTCGGCCCACTCGGCAACTGCCTTGGCCTCGGCGGACGTTCCATCGGTCAGATTGACCACGGCGCGGCCGTCCAACGCGTCTCCCGCCGATTCCAGCAGGGCGCGGGCGTTCTCGTTGCCTTTGACGCTGACGACCACGAGCGAGCCCGCGGCAACGGCGTCACGGACGTTTGCGGCCCGCTGCGCCCCCTTGGCGACCAGGGCGTCGGCCTTCTCCGGCGTACGGTTCCACACGGTGGTCGGATGCCCGCCGTCCAGGAAGGCGCCGACGAGCGCGGTGCCCATCTCGCCCAGGCCGAGCACGGTGACGGTACTTCCAGCAGGTGCGGTGCTTGCGGCTCCATCAGTCATGAGCAGCACGCTAGAAACTGAACCGCACTTGAGGTCAAGGGCGGGCGCGGCCGCCACTATCACGACAGACAAAAACAGGCCCGATGCCTAAGCATCGGACCTGTTTTCACAGTAGCGGGGACAGGATTTGAACCTGCGACCTCTGGATTATGAGCCCAGCGAGCTACCGAACTGCTCCACCCCGCGTCGTTAAACCCAACTCTACGCCACTTGGACCTCAACGGGAAATCGCCCCCATTTCGAGCACTCCCCCACCGCGGAGACCCCGCCGATTTCAGCCCGTCCGGCGTTCGAGGACCGGGACCGGTACGAGGGTGGACCCCGTCCCTCCCACCTGGTCCCGTCGCGCCCCGCCATTTCAGCCGTCCGGCGTTATGGGCGGACCCCGCCCCACCCCGCCCAATCCAGCCCGTCCGGCGTTTGAGGACCGGGGTCTGGGGCGGAGCCCCAGTTCGGGAAGGGGCGGGTAGGGGAACAAGCCCCGCGCAGCGGCCCACTCACCCGCACCCGCCCACTGCGCCCGGACGACGGGCCGCGGCCCGTACGTGAAAAGCGCTCCGAGAAGCGCTCCGGGAGGCGTGCGTTCCGAAACGCGCCCCGGTCAGGAACCCGGCAGCTTCGGCATGTCGGTGGGCACACCCTCGGGCAGCTTGTCGCCCGCGGTGGACTTCTTGAAGGAGTCCGTGATCCCGCTGCCCTCCCACTTCACCGTGAGCGTCTTGCCGTCTGCGGACGGCGTGACCGTCCCCTTGGCGCGGTCGGTGTTGCCGTCGGGGCACTTGAGCGACAGCGATACGCCGCCGTCCTCGGCCACGGTGCCCGAGCAGACCCGGTCGGCGCCCGCGACGGCCGCGTCCTTGCCCTGGATGACCAGTCCGAGGACCTTGCCGCCGGACATCGCCGTCCAGGTCCCGGCCACGTCCTTGGTGCCCGCGCCGGCGCCACCGGCGGGCGGCGGGCTGCTCTGCCCGGTGCTCCCGCCCTTGCCCTTGTCCTTCGCGTCGGCGTCCGAACCGCCCTTGCTGTCGCTGCTGCAACCGGTCAGTGCGAGAGCGGCCGCGAGGGCCACGGCGGCGGCGGTGGTACGTACGTGCTTGCGCACTCCGGTCTCCCCAGTTTCGTCAGATCCGAACGCGCCAAGTTACCAGGAGGATTTGCGCACCCCGGGGAGGAATCCGGCGTGTGCCTGCTCGCGCATCCGCACCCTGGAAAGCCCGAACTTCCTTAGGTGTCCCCGGGGTCGGCCGTCCACGCTGTCGCGGTTGCGTACCCGGGTGGCGCTCGCGTCGCGCGGCTGACGCCGCAATTCGCGCAGCGCCGCCACTCGTTCGGCCTCGCCCGTGGCCGGGCTGCGGAGGAGCTCCTTGAGCTGGGCCCGGCGCACCGCGTGGCGTTCGACGATCGCCTTGCGCTTCTCGTTCTGCGCGATCTTGCTCTTCTTCGCCATCAGACCTTCACTCCCCGCGCACGGATCCGGGCGACGGCGGCCTCGATGCCGATCGAGTCGATGGCTTTGATCGCCCTGGCGCTGAGAGTGAGGCGGACATGGCGGCCCTCGCTCGCCAGCCAGTAGCGCTTGCGCTGAATGTTGGGGTCGAAGCGGCGGGGGGTGCGCCGGTGGGAGTGGGAGATGTGGTGGCCGAAGCCCGGCTTGGCGCCGGTCAGCTGGCAGTGCGCGGACAAGGCGAATCGCTCCTCTTGATAATGGAAACCATTTCCATATACTAACCACATGGCACGCAACGAAGTCCGCCCGATCATCAAACTCAGGTCCACCGCGGGGACCGGCCACACCTACGTCACCCGCAAGAACCGCCGGAACGACCCCGACCGCATGACGCTCCGCAAGTTCGACCCGGTCGTCCGCCGCCACGTCGACTACCGCGAAGAGCGTTGACCGACTGACCGACTGACCGACTGACCGACTGACCGACTGACCCACTGACCCCGAGCCACTGCCGCCCCGCGCCGGGCGGCCCTGCGCCGCGCCCCACCGCCACCAGAGAAAGAGGCACACACCATGCAGAACGGCATCCACCCGCCCTACGGCCCCGTCGTCTTCCGCGACAAGGCCGGCGGCTTCGCCTTCCTCACCCGCTCCACCGCCGTCAGTGACAAGACGGTGGAGTGGGAGGACGGCCGTACGTACCCCGTCGTCGACGTCGAGATCTCCTCGCAGAGCCATCCCTTCTATACGGGGACCGCACGCGTGCTGGACACCGCGGGACGCGTCGAGCGCTTCGAGCGCCGCTTCGGGGTGAGCCGGTAATGGGCGGCGCGGGGGCGAAGCTGCCCGTCGTGATCGTCGGCGGGCTGCACTCCGACGCCCGCAAGGAGGTCGTGGAGCGGCTGCTGCGCACCGTGCCCGGCAGCGTCGCGCTGCACCACGACCTCTCCACCGCGGCCGAGGGGACGGTGCGCCGCAGCGTTCGCGACAGCCTCGGCGAGCGCGCCTCCGGCGAGGCTCCGCTGGTCAACGACTGCGCCTGCTGCGCGCTGCGCGAGGACCTGGTGCCCGAGCTTGAGCTGCTGGCCGGCGACGGACGCACCCGGCTCGCCATCGTCGAGCTGTGGGACTCCGTGGAGCCCAAGGGGATGGCCGAGGTGGTCGTCGAGCACGGCGGGGACGTCCTGGATCTGACCGGGGTGATGACGGCCGTCGACCCCGCGCTGTTGCTGCCCTACCTCGGCTGCGGCGACGACCTGGCCGACGCCGGGCTCGCCGCTGCCGCCTCGGACCAGCGCACGGTCGCGGACACCTGGGCGCGCCAGCTGGAGTACGCGCCGGTGCTGGCCGTGGTGGAGAGCGAGGAGGCGGACGACACGGACGAGGCGCTGCTCGCCCAACTTCACCCGACGGCCCGCCGGGTGAAGGTCGCCTCGGGCGAGCTGGCCGCCGCCGCCTTCGCGGGCTTCGACGTGGAGGCCGCCGCCGACCGCCAGCACCCGGCCTGCGCGCAGCTGCCGCAGGAGGCGGACGAGTCGGGCGTCGGGACGCTGGTGTGGCACCGGCTCAGGCCCTTCCATCCCGGGCGGCTGTACGAGGCCCTGGAGGGCCTGACGTGTGCGGCGGCCCGCAGCCGTGGCCGTTTCTGGCTCGCCGACCGGCCGGACACGCTGCTCGCGTGGGACGCGGCGGGCGGGGCGCTGTGCGTGGAGAGCGCGGGACCGTGGCTGGCCGCCCTGCCGGACGCCGCGTGGGAGATGGTGCCGCCGGTGCGCAGGGCGGCGGCCGCCATGGACTGGCACCCCGAGCACGGGGACTGCTGCCAGCACCTGGTCTTCACCTCGCCCGGCCTGGACCGTGACGGGCTCGAAGGGCTGCTTGAGTCCTGCCTGCTGACGGACGCGGAGTACGCCGGGGGGCGCGAGGCGTGGAAGCGCTTGCCGCCCGCATTCGATTCACTGCTGGAGGTGTGACGGCCCGTAGTGCATTTCGTATCGCGGAAAGATCTGTGCCTGTCGTGTGACAAGGGTCTCCGCGCAACGGAATTTTCGGGGCCCGTGTGCGATCGTGAATGGACGGAAGACGGCCCCGCCGCCGTACTTGCCCCGGCCGACCGGATTTCTGTAATCGGGAGGACACCGCGCGTGCACGTGCATCTGCCCATGCATCGGCAAGTGAACGAAGCTATGATCCGGGGCAGTTGACATCTGCACTTCCGGGAGCGACCTGTGCACCACGCGTACAACGGCATGGCGGCCACAGAGCTTCACGGGGCCGTCTGGCAGAAGAGCAGGCACAGCAACTCGCAGGGCTCGTGTGTGGAGTTCGCGAAACTGCCGGGCGGGAATGTCGCGATGCGCAATTCGCGGCATCCGGACGGCCCTGCCCTGGTTTATACGCCTGCCGAAATAGAGGCGATGCTGATCGGCGCCAAGGCGGGCGAGTTCGACCATCTGACAGCCGGCGGCTGACCGTCGGTATTCGGCCGCACCGGTTTCCTCGACCGTCCTGGCAGTAGGCGCTTTCTGGCCGCGCCCCGCCACCGGCGGCCGGTTCACTGCGGCTGTCCGCCCGGCGGCCGGTTCACTGCGGCTGTCCGCCCGGCGGCCGGTCTCCTACGGCTGCCCGCCCGGCAGTCGGAACAGTGCCCAGACGACCTTGCCGTGCAGTGTCCCGGCGAGCGGGTGCCAGCCCCAGCTGTCGCTGAAGGAATCCACCAGGAACAGACCGCGGCCCGACTCGGCCGAGAAGTCGTCGCTCTCGCGCGCGACCGGGCTCTCCCGGCTGGGGTCGCGCACGGCGCACACCAGACGTGAGGTCCAGTGCATCAGATGCAGCCGTACGGGCGCCTCCTGCTCGCGCTCACGCGGGGTGTCCGCGGGCAGGGCGTGCCGCAGGGCATTGGTGACGAGCTCCGAGACGACCAGGGCGACGTCGTCGAAGCGCTCGCAGAGGTTCCACTGTCCGAGCGTCGACTTGGTGAACTGTCTCGCCCCCCGCACCGCTTCGTATCTCGCGGGCAGCGCGCACGATGCCGAGCTGGACACGGCTGCGGGGTCGATGGGGGGTAGCCCCTGCCTTAACGGCTCGAGCATGGTCGATCCATTCGTCCCCATGCGAGGCACTCCCAGGATTCGCGTACGAAAGAGCATGCAGGTGCGCGCGAGGACCATGGTTCCGAATGCGTACGGCAGATGCAAGGGCAGATGCACGTGCAGGCGCCGGACCTGTCCGCCCCCGTGCCGGTTCTTGCTCATTTCTCCCTGCGATCTCTTTCGTTGTCTTACGGACGTCTTGCCATTTCCGTAACCGAATGAGTACAGGCTGAAGGGTTTTGATGGCAGACTGCGGCACTCGGGGCACCGGGGGATGGTGTTCCGTTTTTGAACTGTCGGACTGTGGAGGGTTGGAGAAGTGACCGCAGACGAGTCGAGCGGCTCCGTGGTGCGGCGCATCCTGCTGGGTTCTCAGCTGAGGCGGCTGCGCGAGACACGTGGCATCACGCGTGAGGCGGCCGGCTACTCGATCCGTGCGTCCGAATCCAAGATCAGTCGCATGGAGTTGGGACGGGTGAGCTTCAAGGCCAGGGACGTCGAGGATCTGCTCACCCTCTATGGCGTGAGCGACGGCACGGAGCGCGAGTCCCTGCTCGGCCTCGCCCGCGAGGCCAACGTGGCGGGCTGGTGGCACAGTTACGGCGATGTGCTGCCTGGCTGGTTCCAGACGTACGTCGGCCTCGAAGCCGCAGCCTCGCTGATTCGGATCTACGAAGTCCAGTTCGTGCACGGGCTGTTGCAGACGGAGCCGTACGCACACGCGGTCGTAAGCCGGGGGATCCCCGATGCGCCGCGCGCCGAGATCGACCGACGGGTCGCGCTGAGGCTGGAGCGCCAGAAGGTGCTCGTCTCCGAGCGGCAGCCGCGCTTTCACGCCATTCTGGACGAGGCGGCCCTGCGCAGACCCTACGGCGACCGCTCTGTGATGCAGGGGCAGTTGAGGCACCTGATCGAGGTGTCGGAGCATCCGAACGTCACACTCCAGATCATGCCGTTCAGTTTCGGCGGGCACGCGGGCGAGAGCGGCGCCTTCACGATGCTGCGCTTCCCGGAGTCCGATCTCTCCGACCTCGTCTACCTGGAACAGCTGACCAGCGCGCTGTATCTGGACAAGCGCGAGGAGGTCGCCCAGTACGAACGGGTAATGGGGCGGCTGAAAGCCGACAGCCCGGGTCCTGCGGAGAGCCGTGACGTCCTCCGTGGTCTACTCCAACTCCTTTGAAACACCCGTACGATGACGCCACGTCATGCGTGAGTCCTGCGACCAAGGGGTGTCATGTCCTTCTTCACCGAGCTGGCCAGTCAGTACATCGACGGTGAGTGGAGGGCGGGCAGCGGCTCCTGGGACATCATCGACTTCAACCCGTACAACGGGGAGAAGCTGGCCTCCATAGCTGTGGCGACCGCCGACGAGGTGGACCAGGCCTACCGGGCGGCGGAGCGCGCGCAGGTGGCCTGGGGCGACACCAACCCGTACACCAGGCGGCTGGTCTTCGAGCGCGCCCTGCGGGTCGTCGAGGACCGCGAGGAAGAGATCGTCGAGGCCATCGTCGAGGAGCTGGGCGGCACCCGGCTCAAGGCGGCCTTCGAGCTGCACCTCGCCAAGGAGTTCCTGCGCGAGGCGGTCCAGCTGGCGCTGCGGCCCGAGGGCCGCATCCTGCCCTCGCCGACGGACGGCAAGGAGAACCGGGTCTACCGCCTCCCGGTCGGCGTCGTGGGCGTCATCAGCCCCTTCAACTTCCCCTTCCTCCTGTCGATCAAGTCCGTCGCGCCGGCCCTGGCACTCGGCAACGCCGTTGTCCTCAAGCCGCACCAGAACACGCCGATCGTCGGCGGCTCCCTGGTCGCCAAGGTCTTCGAGGAGTCGGGCCTGCCCGCCGGGCTGCTGAATGTCGTGATCACCGACATAGCGGAGATCGGCGACGCGCTGATCGAGCACCCGGTGCCCTCCGTCATCTCCTTCACCGGCTCGGACAAGGTCGGCAAGCATGTCGCCACCGTGTGCGCGGCGAACTTCAAGCGGGCCATCCTCGAACTCGGCGGGAACAGCGCGCTCATCGTGCTGGACGACGCCGATGTCGACTACGCCGTGGACGCCGCGGTCTTCAGCCGGTTCGTGCACCAGGGACAGGTCTGCATGGCCGCCAACCGCATCCTGGTGGACCGCACGGTGGAGAAGGAGTTCACCGAGAAGTTCGTCGCCAAGGTGAAGACGCTGAAGGTCGGCGACCCCGCGGACCCGCAGACCCACATCGGCCCGCTCATCAACTCCTCGCAGGCCGAGATGGTTTCGGCGCTGGTCACCCATACGGTCGAGGCGGGCGCGACGGCACTGCTGCACGGGCAGACCGTGGGCAACCTGGTGGCGCCTTCCGTGCTGACAGACATCGCGCCCGGTTCGCCGGTGCTCTCGCAGGAGATCTTCGGCCCGGTCGCGCTCATCGTCCCGTTCGACGGCGAGGAAGAGGCGATCCGGATCGCCAACGACACCCCGTACGGCCTGAGCGGCGCGGTGCACACCGGGAACGTCGAGCGTGGTGTGCAGCTGGCCAAGCGCATCAACACCGGCATGATCCACATCAATGACGGCACGGTCCATGACGAGCCGATCGTCCCGTTCGGCGGCGAGAAGCACTCGGGTTCCGGGCGGCTGAACGGCGAGTCGATGATCGAGGCGTTCACCACCCAGAAGTGGATCTCGGTGCAGCACGGCCGGTCGAGGTTCCCCTTCTGAGCGGGCCGATTCTGAGCGGGCCGATTCTGAGTGCGCTGAGTGCGCTGATTACGCGGCTTGCGCGGCTTGCGGACAGAACCTGACCGCAAGGGTTCGTAGCGTGGAGGCATCTTCTCCGACTCGAACCTCGAACCTCGAACAAGGCGGACATCATGGTCACTCACGTTCCGGCAGAGGCATCCGGCGACGAGCGCGGCGCGCTCCTGGCCTTCGTGGAGGCGCAGCGCGGGGCGGTCCGCCGTTCCGTGCTCGGTCTCACCGACGAGCAGGCGGCGACCCGCCCCAGCGCGAGCGAGCTGTCGCTCTCCGGGTTGCTCAAGCACGTCGCCGAGATGGAACTCAACTGGCTGCGGATGGCGCAACAGCGCCCGAACGAAGCGGCGCGCACCGAGGCGACCTGGGGCGACAGCTTCCGCCTGGTCGGCGACGAGACGGTGGCCGGCGTGCTGGAGTTCTGGGCCGGGGTGGCGGCGGAGACGGAGTCGTTCATCCGTGAGGTCCCGAGCCTGAACGACACCTTCCCGCTGCCCGAAGCGCCCTGGTTCCCCAAGGACGCGGAAGTCTCGATGCGGTGGCTGCTGCTGCACATGGTGGAGGAGGCGGCCCGCCACGCGGGCCACGCGGACATCGTCCGCGAATCCCTGGACGGCAAGGGCGCGTTCGACCTGGTGGCGCAGGAGCGGGGCGGCGGCGAGGGCTGGGGGTAGACCCCTGCGCACAGCGCCGCAGGCACCGCACCCGCACCCGTCCGCCACACCAGCGCACCGATAAGCTAGTCAAAATTGAGTAGCCCAAACGGGGCAATGGAGCAAAGAACGAAAGGTGCGCTGCGATGTCAGCGATCCGCCTGCTGGTACTCGGCGCCGTCCGTCAGCACGGGCGGGCGCACGGCTACCAGGTACGCAACGACCTGGAGTTCTGGGGCGCCCATGAGTGGTCCAACGCCAAACCCGGGTCGATCTATCACGCACTGAAGCAGCTGGCGAAGCAGGAGATGCTGCACGCCCACGAGATCGCCCCGAGCACCGTCGGCGGCCCGCCGCGCACCGAGTACGAGCTCACCGACAAGGGCACCGAGGAGTTCTTCGCGCTGCTCCGCGAGGCCTTGACGACGTACGACCAGAAGATGGACGTGCTGTCGGCCGGGGTGGGATTCATCGTCGACCTGGAACGGGCCGAGGTGATCGAACTGCTCAAGCAGCGGGTGCGCGGCCTTGAGGCGTGGCGTTCCTCGGCGACGGACTTCTACACACCCGAGGACGGCCCCGAGTCGCTGGGTCACATCGGCGAGATCATGCACATGTGGGTGCACTCGGCGGACGCGGGGGCCGAGTGGACGCGCGGCCTGATCGAGCGGATCGAGGCCGGCGCGTACACCTTCGCGGGGGAGGGTGAGCCGGTGTTGGGGGTGCTCAAGGACGGAGATGAGAACCCGTACGCGACGGGCGTGCCCCATGAGGGGGATCTCCTCTAGTCAAGTTTGATGAATGTGGGTGGCGAGTAGGGGACAGCGCCGCACCCGCCCCCCCCCCCCCCCCCCACACACACGCACCGCCATCAGTGATGGAACGAAGACTTCGCGCGTCCCGCCGCCCCCGCCGGCTCCGCCTGCCCCCGCAGCTCCGGAAGCGAATCCCGGAGCGCTTCGAGCAGCAGCGCCGCCAGATCCGCCGAGAACCCGTTGCGGCACACGATCCGCAGGACGGACAGGTCCTGCCGGTTCGCCGGGAAGGTGTACGCCGGCACCAGCCACCCCCGCTCCCGCAGTCGCCGCGACACGTCGAAGACGTCGTAATTGCGTACCTCCGGCGCCGTGGTGAACGCGAACACCGGCAGTTCGTCGCCCCGCGTGAGCAGCCGGAAGTCGCCCAGCGCCTCGATCCGCTCCGCGAGCCCCATGGCCACGTCCCGCGTCGTCCGCTGCACGGCCCGGAAGCCGTCCCGGCCGAGCCGCAGGAACGTGTAGTACTGCGCGACCACCTGCGCACCGGGCCGGGAGAAGTTGAGGGCGAAGGTCGGCATGTCGCCGCCGAGGTAGTTGACCCGGAAGACCAGCTCCTCGGGCAGCTCTGCGGGGGAGCGCCACAGGGCCCAGCCGACCCCCGGGTAGACCAGGCCGTACTTGTGCCCCGAGGTGTTGATGGACGCCACCCTCGGCAGCCGGAAGTCCCACACCAGGTCCTCGTCGACGAACGGCGCGAACATCGCGCCCGACGCCCCGTCGACATGCACCGGCACATCGAGCCCCGTCCGCTCCTGGAGCGCGTCGAGCGCGGCGCAGATCTCGGCGACCGGTTCGTAGCTGCCGTCGAAGGTGGAGCCGAGCACGGCCACCACGCCGATGGTGTTCTCGTCGCAGAGGTCGGCCGCGGCCTGCGGGTCGAGGTGGAAGCGGTCGCCCTCCATGGGGACCTGCCGCGCCTCGACCTCCCAGAAGTTGCAGAACTTCTCCCAGCACACCTGGACGTTGACGCCCATCACCAGATTCGGCCGGGCGCTGCCCGGATAGCGGTCCGCGTTCCGGTTGGCCCAGCGGCGCTTGAGCGCCATCCCGGCGAGCATGCAGGCCTCGCTGGACCCGGTCGTCGAGCAGCCGACGGCGGTCGCCGGGTCCGGTGCGTTCCACAGGTCGGCGAGCATGGCGACGCAGCGCTGCTCCAGCGCGGCGGTGCGCGGGTACTCGTCCTTGTCGATCATGTTCTTGTCCCGGCACTCGCTCATCAGGACGTCCGCCTGGGGTTCCATCCAGGTGGTGACGAAGGTGGCGAGGTTGAGCCGGGAGTTGCCGTCGAGCATCAGCTCGTCGTGGACGAGTTGGTACGCCGTCGAGGGCGGCACCGGGCCGTCCGGGAGGCGGTGCGTGGGCGGGGCGGATTCCATGGCGCCGACCGGGTCGGCCGCGCCGTAGAAGGGATTGAGGGAAAGTCTGCGGTACTGCTCGCTGGTTCCCTCGGCCTTGCCGTCCAGGTGCCCCGGGCCGCCCTTGTGAAGTGCCATGCACTCACCATAACGGGACATAAGCCGCATGATCGTGTGGCGTAAAGGCTTGCATCTCACGTGACGTGAGGACCCAGGCTGAGGTGCGTCCAGCAAAGTGCTGAGCGGGAGACGAAGGAGCGGAAGACGTGACCGTGAGCTATTCCGTGGGACAGGTCGCCGGATTCGCCGGAGTGACGGTGCGCACCCTGCACCACTACGACGAGATCGCGCTGCTCTCCCCGAGCGGCCGCAGCCACGCGGGCCACCGGCGTTATGACGACGCCGACCTCGACCGGCTGCAGCAGATCCTGTTCTACCGGGAGCTCGGCTTCCCGCTCGATGAGGTGGCGGCCCTCCTGGACGACCCCGCCGCGGACCCGCAGGACCACCTGCGGCGCCAGCACGAGCTGCTGTCCGCCCGGATCACCAAGCTTCAGGAGATGGCCGCCGCCGTCGAAACCGTCATGGAGGCGAAAAAGATGGGCATCAATCTCACCCCCGAGGAGAAGTTCGAGGTCTTCGGGGACCACGACCCGGAGGCGTACGCGCAGGAGGTCGAAGAGCGCTGGGGAGGCTCCGACGCGTACCGCGAGTCCCGGCGCCGCAGCGCCTCGTACACCAAGGAGGACTGGCAGCGGATCCAGGCCGAGGCCGACGCCATCAACCGCCGCTTCGTCGCCCTGATGGAATCCGGCGCCGAGCCCGAGTCCCCGGCCGCGATGGATGTCGCCGAGGCGCACCGCGGCTGGATCAGCGCCAACCACTACACGTGCAGCTACGAGATCCACGTCGGACTGGCCGAGATGTACGTCGCCGACGAACGTTTCACGCGAAACATCGACCGGATCAAGCCAGGCCTGGCGGCCTTCCAGCGGGAGGCGATGCTGGCGAACGCCATCCGCACCATGTGAGACGGCAAATGAGCGCCATGCAAGCAGGCACGTGGGGGGCTCCGCCCCGGCCCGGGGCGGAGGATTGGCTGAGGAACACTGGAACCAGGCGGGGCCCGGCCACGTTGTAGCTTTGGCAGCAAGCCCGCCGCTGACGATCCCACCCTGGAGCCCGGTACCCGTGAATACGCTGTCGCTCGGACCGAGCTGGCTTGAGCCGACCTACCTCCTTGAGCAGTTCGGGCTCGCCGGTCTGCTGCTCATCGTCTTCGCCGAGTCCGGGTTGCTCATCGGCTTCTTCCTGCCGGGCGACTCGCTGCTGTTCACCACCGGCATCCTGGTGACCACGGGCGTGCTCGACACCCCGTTGTGGCTGGTCTGCACGCTGGTCGTCCTGTCGGCGGTCATCGGCGACCAGGTCGGCTATCTCTTCGGCCGCAAGGTCGGCCCGTCGCTCTTCAACCGGCCGGACTCCAAGCTCTTCAAGCAGGAGAACGTCCAGAAGGCGCACGAGTTCTTCGAGAAGTACGGCCCCAAGTCCCTGATCCTGGCCCGCTTCGTGCCCGTCGTGCGTACGTTCACGCCGATCATCGCCGGCGTCAGCAAGATGAACTACCGCTCGTTCGTCACGTTCAACATCATCGGCGGTGTGCTCTGGGGCGCCGGCGTGACACTGCTCGGCGCCGCCCTGGGCAACGTGCAGTTCGTCCACGAGAACATCGAGGCGATCCTGATCGGCATCGTGCTGGTCTCGGTGCTGCCGATCGTGATCGAGTTCCTGCGCGCCCGCAGTAAGAACAAGAAGGCGGCGGCCACCGCGGCCGACGGCCAGGACGGGCTGCCCCCGACCTCGCGCGGCCGCCACGCCAAGCGCTGAGGCGCCGTAGCCCCACAGCACTGAGCCGATAGTAGATCAGACGCGCTGAGCCGGTAGGAGATCAGAAGCCGCGCGTCCGCTTGGCCGCGCGGCGGCTGGCTCCCCGGCCGGTCCCCGGCGTCTTGAGGAACAGCCGGGAGATCTCGCCGCCCAGGTTGACCCCGATCGCGATGGCCAGCGCCAGCGCGGCCGCCTTCGACAGCGAGGTCATCCCGGCGTTCAGGTCGTTCTGCGCGATGCCGAGCAGACCGAAGTACGTCGCGGAGCCCGGCAACAGCGGACCGATCGCCGCCGTGACGTACGGCAGCGCGGACGCGTACTGGTAGCGCGAGAACAGCTGGCCGAAGAGGCCCACCAGACCGGCGGCGACGGCGGTCGACGCGACCGGTGAGATCCCGCCGACGTTGTTCATCGCACCGTAGATGAGCCAGGCCACCCCGCCGTTCAGGGTCACCATCAGCACGGTGTTGCGCTCCTGCTGGAGCAGGATGGCGAAGGCGAACGACAGCAGCATCGACGCGAGGATCTGGGTCACCGGACGCTCGGTGCCCTCCAGGGCCGTGGCCGGGTGCAGCTCGGCGTGCAGCTGCAGGCCCAGATAGAGCACGATCAGCACGCCCATGACGATCGCGATGAAGAAGTACATGACTTCGAGCAGTCGCGCGGACGCGGTGATGTAGTAGCCGGTCAGGCCGTCCTGCACGCCCGCCACCAGGGCCCGCCCCGGCAGCAGCGCGAAGAGTCCACCGGTGATGACGGCGGACGGCTGGGTGTCGAACAGCGAGGTCGAAGGCGCCAGCGTGAGCGCGACTCCTATCGCGGCGGGCGGCATCGCCGCCACCACGAACTGGTAGAACTCCGGGATCCCGCGCCCCGCGAGCACCCACGCGAGCCGGTCGCCGAGCATCGCGCCGACCATCGCCGCCAGGAAGACCACCGGACCACCGCCGACCAGCACGGAGGCCGCGCCGGCCAGCAGCCCACTGGCCCCCGTCAGGGCCCAGCCCGGGTACGGGTGGCGGTTACGGCGGATCTCCGCCAGCGTGCGGTACGCCTCTTCCAGCGTGACGTCGGTGTCCGGCGACGTGATGTCGTCGATGAGGTGGTAGACGGCCGCCAGCCGTGTGTAGTCGGTGCCCCGCCTGCGCACGGTCCTGCTCGCCGTCACCGGGTCGTCCACCAGCGACGGCTGGTAGGAGATCGACAGCAGGGTGAACGTGACGTTCGGCTCGCAGCGGTCGAGCCCGTACGCCCGGCTGACCCCGAACATCGCGGCCTCGACGTCCTCGGCGCCCTCGCCGCCCGCGAGCAGCAGCTCACCGATACGCAGCGTCAGGTCGAGCACGCGCGGCACGGCGGGCCCGGCGTCGTCGTGCCGCTGCACCGGCTCCGTGACGGGCCGGTCGCCGACCGGCATACGCAGCAGGGTGCGCATCCGGTCCTGCCAGGGCGCCTCCTTGGTCAGCCGGATCACGGGGATGCCGTGGGCCGGGGTGAAGGTGGGCGCGTTGCGGACGCTGTACGTGCTCGGCGTGTCGAACGCCGACGCCTCGGGCGGGGTGGGCAGTTCGGTGGTGAACCCCTGCGGCAGCGCGAACTCGGAGGTCGGGTGTTCCTCCTCGGCCAACTCGGGCTGCCGTCCGCCCGACGGCGGCGTGAAGGCGCTGCGCGCCTCGTCCGACTGCGGCTTGCGGTCGTCGGGCCCGTTGTCCTCGGCCCCATGACCGCCGCGCTTCGGCTCAGCCACCACTTGCCCCGCTCCTTGCCCTGCTCGTTCTTGCCGTAGTGCTTGTTGTCGTTCTTGTTGTCGTTCCTGCTGTCGTACGTCGCGCTCGTTGCAATCGTTCGCTTCGCCACGCTCGCGATCGCCCGCAGGCCCAGTATGCGGAAGCGGGCCTTCAGGTCACGCAGGACCCAACACGCGGCGGGCGGCGCACCCCCGTTGGGGTGCACCGCCCGCCGCGCTGCCGGACGAGCCTGGGCTCGTCGGTTTCGAACCCTGTCAGTGCTGGCCGCCCTGCGCCTGCAGGCGCTTGTACGAGGCCTCGACCTCGGCCTCTGCCTCGGTGCGCCCGACCCAGTCGGCGCCTTCCACCGACTTGCCGGGCTCCAGGTCCTTGTAGACCTCGAAGAAGTGCTGGATCTCCAGGCGGTCGAACTCCGAGACATGGTGAATGTCGCGCAGGTGCTCGACACGCGGGTCCGACGCCGGGACACAGAGCAGCTTGTCGTCGCCACCGGCCTCGTCCGTCATCCGGAACATGCCGATCGCGCGGCACTTGATGACACAGCCCGGGAAGGTCGGCTCCTCCAGGATGACAAGGGCGTCCAGCGGGTCGCCGTCCTCGCCGAGGGTGTTCTCGACGAAGCCGTAGTCCGCCGGGTAACTGGTCGAGGTGAAGAGTCGACGGTCAAGGCGGATCCGACCGGTTTCGTGGTCCACCTCGTACTTGTTCCGCGAACCCTTCGGGATCTCGATGGTGACGTCGAACTCCACGGGTGGCTCCTCCATGATCAGCACATACTTCGGGTGGTTAAGTGTCCCTCACGCAGGTGTGTGGTTGCGAAAGGGGCTGGTCCGCGGTGCCGGAGTGGAA
Organism: Streptomyces changchenzhani; assembly: GCF_039766235.1. NCBI lineage: Bacteria > Bacillati > Actinomycetota > Actinomycetes > Kitasatosporales > Streptomycetaceae > Streptomyces > Streptomyces changchenzhani. The sequence continues at coordinate 236,731 of NZ_JBDHNH010000011.1, forward strand.
AATGTGGCAGCTCGCGACGGGCGCCGCCGTGGTCGGTCTCGCCCTGTCTGCCGGGACGGTGGCCGCGGCAGGCCCCTGGGACTCCGGTCAGCGTAAGGCCGAGCGGGAGTGGGCCGCGTCCCAGGACCGTACGGGTGGCGCACATCACGAGACACCGGCGCGCGACACCCCCGCGCCCGCCCCCAGCGCCGCCGGCGTACTCGCCGCGCTGGGCGCCCCCGTGCCGCCGCCCGCCAAGAGCGGCGTCGCCGACGCGCTCGGGCCCCTGCTGTACGACGACCCCACGCTCGGCAAGATCCGCACCGCCTCGGTGATCGACACCGCGACAGGCACCCAGGTGTACGGGAGAGGGTCCCGGGACCCGATGACCCCCGCCTCCACCGTCAAGATCGCCACGACGTTCGCCGCGCTCTCCGCGCTCGGCCCCGACCACCGCATCGCCACCACCGTCACCGCCGTCCCCGACGGCCGGCGGATCACGCTGGTCGGCGGCGGCGACCCGACGCTCGGCCGGGCCGGACTGCGCGCCCTCGCCGACGACACGGCCAGGGTGCTGAAGGACCGCGGCGTCGGCGAGGCGGAGATCAGTTACGACACGACGCTCTACTCGGGACCCGAGCTTCACCCCATCAGCCCCAACGAGAACATCAGCCCCGTCAGCGCGCTCATGCTCGACGAGGGCCGGCTCGACGGCTCCCGCAGCGGCCCCGCCCCGCGCACCGGCGACCCCGCGGGCGACGCCGCCCGCGCCTTCGCCGAGCTGCTGCGGGAGCGCGGTATCAAGACCAAGGGCGACCCGGCCGGCGGGAAGGCCCCGAAGGGCGCCGAGCCGGTCGCCAAGACCCTCTCCGAGCCCCTGTCCGCCCTGGTCGAGCGCGCCCTGACCCACAGTGACAACGACATCGCCGAGGCCCTCGCCCGCCAGACCGCCCTCGCGTCCGGTCAGCCCGCGAGCTTCGAAGGAGCGGGCCGGGCGGTCAGGTCCCGGCTGAAGAAGATGGAACTGCCACTGTCCGGAGCCCGCTTTGCGGACGGCAGCGGCCTCGACCGGGCCGGCCGGATCTCCGCGGCCCTCCTCGCCCAGTTGCTGGCCCGCGCCGCGGACCCGGCCCGACCCGGCCTGCGCCCCGTCCTGACGGGCCTTCCGGTGGCCGGGTTCAGCGGCACCCTCAAGAGCCGCTACCGCGAGGAATCACCCGGTACGGGCATGGTCCGCGCCAAGACCGGCACCCTCACCGGGGTGAACACTCTGGCCGGCACCGTCGTCGACGCGGACGGCCGGCTCCTCTCGTTCGCCTTCCTCTCCTCGGGCGCCACGACCCCCGACGCGGCCCAGTCCGCCCTCGACCGGCTGGCCTCCACCATCGCCAACTGCGGCTGCGCCCCCTCCGAGGGACGGCCGGGCCGCAAGTGAACCCCGAGGAACTTCAGGGTCGCGGGTGCTGGGCAACCCCTCACCGCGGGCGGGTTGGACCACGTACGGTTGGCGCATGACGAGCATCGGTGGTGCGGAGATGGTCGACTGGAATCTCGCGGTGGCGACCGCGACCCGGCTGGTTAGGCCGGGCCCCGACGTGAGTCGTGACGAGGCGCGTGCCGTCGTCGCGGAGCTGCGTCGGCATGCCAAGGCCGCGGAGGAGCATGTGCGCGCCTTCACGCGGATGATCCCCGAGGGGCACGAGCCGGAGAACACCCCGGTCCTGGTCGTCGACCGGGCCGGCTGGATCAAGGCGAATATCGCCGGGTTCAGGGAGCTCCTGAAGCCCCTCCTCGACAAGATGCAGGAACGCAGGGGCGGCGGCCCCGGCGGCGCCGTGCTCGGCGCGGTCGGCGGCAAGGTGACCGGCGTCGAGGTCGGCATGCTGCTGTCGTTCCTCGCCTCGCGCGTCCTCGGCCAGTACGAGACCTTCGCCCCCGCGAGCCGTGAGTTCCCGGCCGGGGCCAACGGCGGCGGGCGGCTGCTGCTCGTCGCCCCCAACATCGTGCACGTCGAGCGCGAGCTTGAGGTGGACCCGCACGACTTCAGGCTCTGGGTCTGCCTGCACGAGGAGACCCACCGCACCCAGTTCACGGCCGTGCCCTGGCTGCGCGACCACCTGGAGGGCGAGATCCAGGCGTTCCTCGGCGAGACCGAGGTCGACCCGATGACCGTCCTTGAGCGGCTGCGCGAAGCGGCCCAGTCACTGGCCGGCGGCCGTCCCGAGGGTGAGGAGGGCGAGGACGAGGGCCGCAGCCTCGTCGAGATCGTCCAGACCCCCGCGCAGCGCGAGATCCTGGGCCGGCTGACCGCCGTCATGTCACTGCTCGAAGGCCACGCGGACTTCGTGATGGACGGCGTCGGCCCCGACGTGGTGCCGTCCGTCGCCGAGATCCGCGAGAAGTTCCAGCAGCGCAGGGCCAAGGGCGCCGGCCGCCTCGACCAGGCGCTGCGCAAGCTGCTCGGCCTGGACGCCAAGCTGCGCCAGTACCGCGACGGCGAGCGCTTTGTTCGAGCCGTGGTCGAAGAGGTCGGAATGGACGGCTTCAACCGGATCTGGACCTCTCCGAACACCCTCCCCACCAAGTCGGAGATCGCCAAACCGGCGGACTGGGTCGCGCGGGTGCACCGTAAGACAGAGTCGTAAATCCGATGCGGCCGACGGCAGAAGAACGCCCCTTGAATCACCCATCCGAGGGACCGTGAGGGCTGGGTAGGCGTGCAATGCTCGGGTATTGGCTCGGCTCTGTCACCATCAACGCACTCTGAGTGACTGGCTTTTCCTCCCGAGGCACCCTCCCACTTCACCGAAGGGCACCGGATATGGGTCCCCATCCTGCGGTCGCAGCGATACGCCTGGCGGTCCGCCGCGTACTTCACGACGTACTGAACGACATCCCCGCACACGCACTGTCCGCCTCGCACGGCGGCGCGCACGAACTGCCGCCGACGCCGCTCGTGCTGGTCGCCTGCTCCGGCGGCGCCGACTCCATGGCCCTCGCCTCCGCCCTCGCCTTCGAGGCGCCCAAGCTCGGCTTCAGGGCCGGCGGCATCACCGTTGACCACGGCCTTCAGGGCGGCTCCGACCTGCGGGCCTCGGAGGTCGTCGAGCGGCTCGACGCGCTGCGGCTCGACCCCGTCGAAGCCGTCGCCGTGACCGTCGGGCACAGCGGCGGGCCCGAAGCCGCCGCCCGCGACGCGCGCTACGCCGCGCTGGACGACGCCGCCGAGCGCCACGGCGCCGCCGCGGTCCTGCTCGGCCACACCCGCGACGATCAGGCCGAGACGGTCCTGCTCGGCCTCGCCCGCGGCTCAGGCATCCGCTCGCTCTCCGGAATGGCGGCCGTCTCGGGGGCGGCCGGCCGTTACCGGCGGCCCTTCCTCCAGATCGACCGGCAGACCGCCCGCAAGGCCTGCCTGGTCCAGTCGCTTCCCGTCTGGGACGACCCGCACAACACCGATCCCGCGTACACCCGCTCGCGGCTGCGCCACGACGGGCTGCCGGCGCTGGAGAAGGCGCTCGGCAAGGGCGTCGTGGAGGCGCTGGCGCGTACGGCGCAGCTGTCCCGGGACGACGCCGACGCCCTGGACGCCTGGGCCGCCCAGGCGGACGCCTCCGCACGGGACGAGATCGGGCAGCTGGAGTGCGCCAAACTCCATGTCCTGCCGTCGGCCGTGCGCCGCCGGGTGCTGCGCCGCGCGGTCCTCGCCGCGGGCTCTCCGGCCGGGTCCCTCTTCGCGCGGCACGTCGAAGAGGTCGACCGGCTGATCACCGGCTGGCGCGGGCAGGGAGGCATCAACCTGCCCGGCCGGGTGGAGGCGCGACGCCAGGGTGGCAGACTGGTCATTCGGCAGGGCTGAGCCGAAGTACTACGAAAGTGATGCGGGTGGACTCGAACGACATGAGCACCGACCTCAAGTCGGTGCTCATCACCAAGGAAGAAATCGACGCGAAGCTGGCCGAGCTGGCAGCCAAGATCGATGCGGAGTACGTGGGCAAGGACCTGCTCATCGTCGGCGTCCTCAAGGGCGCTGTGATGGTGATGGCGGACCTGGCACGCGCTCTGTCCACCCCCGTCACGATGGACTGGATGGCGGTGTCGTCCTACGGCGCGGGTACCCAGTCCTCCGGCGTGGTCCGGATCCTCAAGGACCTCGACACCGACATCAAGGGCAAGCACGTCCTGATCGTCGAGGACATCATCGACTCGGGCCTGACGCTCTCGTGGCTGCTGTCGAACCTCGGTTCGCGTGAGCCGGCGTCCCTGAATGTATGCACGCTGCTGCGCAAGCCCGAGGCGGCCAAGGTCACTCTCGACGTCAAATGGGTCGGCTTCGACATTCCCAATGAGTTCGTCATTGGCTATGGGCTGGATTACGCAGAGAAGTACCGCAATCTCCCGTTTGTCGGGACGCTCGCCCCGCACGTGTACGGCGGCTGAGCCGGTCCGTATCGGACGAGGACCGGACGAGGGCCGGACGAGGATCTGTCAGAGATCTGACGGAGATCTGACGGGAACCCTTATCCGCTTCCCGCCGTTGAAGCATGGGAAGGCGGGTTCGTCAGCCGTCCCCTGCGGTCGCGGGTGACAATGCTGGGGTACCGTCCGAAGAACAGTCTTTTAAACAGCAGCATTTACCTAGGCAGGAGGGACGGGGCGAGTACCGCCCCGTATGGATGGACGTGAAGCGATACTTCCGTGGGCCGGTCATGTGGATCGTACTGGCCGTCCTCGCCGTGGTCGTGCTGATGCAGGTTGTCGGCTCGTCCGGCGGCTATAAGACGGTGGACACCGCCGAGGTCGTCCAGTCGATCGACAAGAACCAGATCAAGCAGGCCAAGCTGACGACCGGTGACGAAGCAGTCATCAAGGTCGAGCTCAAGTCTGGCCAGAAAGTCAAGGGCAGCAGCAAGATTCAGGCAAGCTACATCGGCGACCAGGGCGTCGCGCTTGCCAACAAGCTGCAGTCGAAGTTCGACAATGGGGACATCGAAAAGGGCTACACGGTCTCCCCCTCCAAGCAGAACCCGTTCGTCGGGATCCTGCTTTCCCTGCTCCCCTTCGTCCTCATCGTGGTCGTCTTCCTGTTCCTGATGAACCAGATGCAGGGCGGTGGCTCCCGTGTCATGCAGTTCGGGAAGTCCAAGGCCAAGCTGATCACCAAGGACACCCCCAAGACGACGTTCTCCGATGTGGCGGGCGCCGACGAGGCGGTGGAGGAGCTCCACGAGATCAAGGAGTTCCTGCAGGAGCCGGCGAAGTTCCAGGCCGTCGGCGCCAAGATCCCCAAGGGCGTGCTGCTGTACGGCCCGCCCGGTACGGGCAAGACGCTGCTCGCTCGCGCCGTCGCCGGCGAAGCGGGCGTGCCGTTCTACTCCATCTCCGGTTCCGACTTCGTCGAGATGTTCGTCGGTGTCGGTGCCTCGCGTGTCCGCGACCTCTTCGAGCAGGCCAAGGCGAACGCTCCGGCGATCGTCTTCGTCGACGAGATCGACGCCGTGGGCCGGCACCGCGGTGCCGGTATGGGCGGCGGGCACGACGAGCGCGAGCAGACGCTCAACCAGCTGCTCGTCGAGATGGACGGCTTCGACGTGAAGGGTGGCGTCATCCTGATCGCCGCCACGAACCGGCCGGACATCCTCGACCCTGCGCTGCTGCGTCCCGGCCGTTTCGACCGGCAGATCGCGGTCGACCGTCCGGATCTGCTTGGCCGTCTTGAGATCCTCAAGGTGCACGCCAAGGGCAAGCCGGTCACGCCGGAGGTCGACCTCCGGGCCGTCGCCCGTCGTACGCCCGGCTTCACCGGCGCCGACCTGGCGAACGTACTGAACGAGGCCGCGCTGCTGACCGCCCGTATGGATCTGAAGCTGGTGGACAACCACGCTTTGGACGAGGCGATCGACCGTGTCGTGGCCGGACCGCAGAAGCGGACCCGGATCATGAGCGAGAAGGAAAAGAAGATCACCGCGTACCACGAGGGCGGCCACGCCCTGGTCGCGGCGGCCTCTCCGAACAGCGACCCGGTGCACAAGGTCACCATCCTCGCCCGCGGGCGTGCCCTCGGTTACACGATGGTGCTCCCGGACGAGGACAAGTACTCGACCACGCGCAACGAGATGCTGGACCAGCTCGCCTACATGATGGGCGGCCGTGCGGCCGAGGAACTCGTGTTCCACGACCCGACCACGGGCGCTTCGAACGACATCGAGAAGGCCACCACCACGGCCCGCGCGATGGTGACGCAGTACGGCATGACCGAGCGTCTCGGTGCGATCAAGTTCGGTCAGGACGGCTCCGAGCCGTTCCTCGGCCGCGACATGGGTCACCAGCGGGACTACTCGGAAGAAGTTGCGGCGCTGGTCGACGAAGAGGTCAAGAAGCTCATCGAGACCGCGCACAACGAGGCCTGGGAGATTCTCGTCGAGAACCGCGACGTTCTCGACAACCTGGTCCTCGCGCTGCTGGAGAAGGAAACGCTGAACAAGGAGCAGATCGCCGAGATCTTCACTCCGATCGTGAAGCGCCCGGCCCGCCCCGCGTGGACCGGATCCTCCCGCCGTACGCCGTCCACCAGGCCGCCGGTGCTCTCCCCGAAGGAACTGTCCCTCACCAACGGAGCCACGGCCAACGGTGCCGTTCCCGCAGTGACGGCAGGCCCGGACACCACCAAGGCCGCTCCGGCGGCCGAGGCGGTCCCCGAGGAGCGTCCCGAGAGCTGACCACTCGGGTCCCACCGGGCCCGGAATGGATGCCGCGTCCCCCAGGTTTTAGCCTTGGGGGGCGCGGCATTCTTCTGTGCCCGCTGGTGTGGGCATGCGAAAGCACAGGAACGAGGCACAAATGACCGACCCGGTGACGCTGGACGGCGAGGGCTCCATAGGCGAGTTCGACGAGAAGCGGGCCGAGAACGCCGTACGTGAGCTGCTCATCGCCATCGGGGAGGACCCCGACCGGGAGGGCCTGCGGGAAACACCGGCACGTGTGGCGAGGGCGTACAAGGAGATCTTCGGCGGGCTGTGGCAGACCCCCGAGGAGGTCCTGACGACCACGTTCGACCTCGGTCACGACGAGATGGTCCTGGTGAAGGACATCGAGGTCTTCTCGACCTGCGAACACCACCTGGTGCCGTTCCGCGGGGTGGCGCACGTCGGATACATCCCGGCGACCAGTGGCAAAATCACGGGGCTTTCCAAGCTGGCCAGGCTCGTTGATGTCTATGCCCGCCGCCCGCAGGTGCAGGAACGACTGACCACCCAGATAGCCGACTCGCTGATGGAAATCCTGGAGCCGCGCGGCGTGATCGTCGTTATCCAGTGCGAGCACATGTGCATGTCGATGCGCGGCATCCGCAAGCCCGGGGCCAAGACGATCACCTCGGCGGTCCGCGGGCAGCTGCGGGACGCGGCGACCCGCAACGAGGCGATGAGCCTGATCATGGCCCGCTAGCAAGCCGTCCCGGTCCTTGCCGCCATTGACCCCGATGGCGGGCCGTCGGGCCAGAGCCGGGCCCCGGACACCTTGAGGGTCGTACGTGGCCCTGCGCGGCCGGGGCCGTGGGAGAAGCCTGCGGGGCCCGGGAAGCCCGAGGGCCGTCGGCCGTACGTACGCGCCCTACACGGCCGGGGCCGTGCCCTGCTCCTCGTCGTCCGGGAGCCGGCAGACCCGCTCCAGGAAGATCGCCGCCGCGATCACCGCCGCGCCCGCCAGGACGGCCGAGCCCGCATAGATGGCCTGCTCCTGGCGGGCGGGGATGTCGAGGCTGTTCATCAGCAGGTACACGCCGGTGCCGCCGTACATCCCGGAGACCAGCGACGCGACCAGCGCACTCGCCTGGCCGAATACCACCGCGCGGGCCGCCATCAGCGGCTCGACGCCCTTGGCGCCGGGGCGCCGCTCGCGCTGGGCGCGCAGCCGGGAGCGCAGCGAGAGGGCGGTCGCGAGCAGGACCGCCGCGATCAGCGCCAGCACGACGGGCGCCGCCAGCGGCACGCTCGGCAGGGTGGAGACGGTGTCCCAGACCCGGGCGCCGCCCCAGGACAGGACTCCGGCCACGGCGAACAGGCCGGCCAATACACCGAGCCGCAGTTGCTTCACCGGGAGAGCCCCTCACATCAGGTCGCATCGGGCAGTTCGCATCGGGCAGGTCAGATCGGGCAGGTCGGATCCGGGTCGGGTCGACACCGGTCCGACAGGCTAACGATTACTCGGGCAGGCGGAGTTCCAGATCGGCGCGCGGAAGTACACCGGCGGTGCCCGCGCCGGCCAGCAGGTCCGCCACCGGGCCGCGGCCGGGCAACTGTGCCTCCGGCTCCACGTCGTGCCACGGGGCCAGCACGAAGGCCCGCTCGTGGGCCCGCGGGTGCGGCAGGGTGAGGGCGGGGTCGTCGGAGACGACATCGGCGTACGCCACGATGTCCACATCGATGGTGCGCGGCCCCCAGCGCTCCTCGCGGACCCGGTCGAAGGCCTCCTCGATGGCCTGGCCGCGCTCCAGCAGGGAGGACGGCGGCAGCGTGGTCTTCACGACGATCACCGCGTTGAAGTACGAGGGCTGGGAGCCGGGGTCGACGCCCCACGGCTCGGTCTCGTACACCGGGGAGACGGCCTTGACCCGCAGGCCGGGGGTGTCCTCCAGGGCGTCGATCGCGCCCTGGAGGGTCTCCAGGCGGTTGCCCAGATTGCTGCCGAGCGAGATCACCGCGCGTTTCGGGTTGGACAGGGTGATGTCGGCCGCGTCCACCTGCTCGACCACGGAGGCGGGTACCGGCTGCACGGTCGGGTCGCTCTGCGTCGCCCCGTTCGAAGAAAACACAGTCATACTCGGCTCCGGGTGATGGTGATGGTCACGTCGTCGAAGGGCACGGTGATCGGGGCGTCCGGCTTGTGGACGCAGACCTCGACCTCCTCGACCCCGTCGTGCTTGAGGCACTGCTGGGCGATCCGCTCAGCGAGCGTCTCGATCAGATCGACCGGTTCTCCCTGTACGACCTCCACGACCTCTTCCGCCACGACGCCGTAGTGCACGGTCTTCGCCAGGTCGTCGGTGGCCGCCGCGGGGCGGGTGTCGAGGCCGAGCACCAGGTCCACGATGAAGGTCTGGCCTTCCGCGCGCTCCCGGGGGAACACGCCATGGTGCCCACGGGCCTTGAGGCCGCGCAGCGCGACACGATCCACGCGAATCACTCCTGCTTTTCGTAGTGAAGAAGGGTTCCTGCCGAGTGCGGTCGGCACGTCACCCTCACTCGAATCTACCTGCGAGCGCCGCCGGTGCTCGCCCACGGGGCCATGGACAGAACCGCGCGGGGCTGGTAGCCGCCCATACCCATGGGGTCCGCCGCCCAACCTCGGCCGCCCGCTGTGAGAGCTCCGACGGGCCCGTACCCGCTCAGGCGGGTGACTCCTCGTCCTCGTCCTCGTCGGTTTCTGTCAGCACGGGTGAACCGTGGTGCGACCAGAGCTTCCAGCCATCGGGCGTGCGGCGGAACACATTGGTGGCCACGATCAGCTGGCCCACCAGGGGACCCAGCTCGCCCGCCTCCTCGGAGGGGCCGCCGCTCAGGGTGTTCTCGGTGCAGTTCACCAGGGCGGTCTCGCCCAGCACCGTCACCTTCACATCGGTGAGGAAGAACTGGATGTACTCGGTGTTCGCCATGATCAGCGCGTACGAGCGCAACACCTCGCCGCGGCCCGAGAGCACCGGCCAGCCGGGGTGGACGCAGGAGATCTCGTCCTCCAGCCAGAGCGACGTCAGCTCCTCGAAGTCACCCTGCTCCACTGCCTCGTAGAACGCGGTGTTGGCCAGCTCGACCAGCTCGGCGTCACCGTGCGCGGAGTCGTCGCGCCCGGAGTCGTCGCGCCGGGAGCTCACAGGGCTCCCTCGATGGCCCTGGCGACTCGTACGGCGTCGGCGGTCGCCCGCACCTCGTGGACGCGCACGGCCCAGGCGCCCTCGTGCGCGGCGATCGCGGAGACCGCAGCGGTGGCCGCGTCACGCTCGCGGGCGGGCGGCGGCGGGGCCGCCTCCGCGCCGGCCAGCACCCGGCCGAGGAACCTCTTGCGGGAGGCGGCGATCAGCAGCGGGCGGCCCAGGGCGCGCAGTTCGGAGAGGTGGGCGACCAGGGCCAGGTCGTGCTCGGCCTGCTTGGCGAAGCCCAGGCCCGGGTCGATCACGATCCGCTCGGGGGCGATGCCCCCTTCGACGACGGCCGCCACGCGCGCGTGGAGCTCGGCCACGACCTCGGCGACCACGTCGGCGTACACCGCGCGGTTGTTCATGTCCTGGCTGAAGCCCCGCCAGTGCATGACGACGAACGGGACTCCGGCCGCCGCGACCACCGGGATCATCGCGGGGTCGGCCAGGCCGCCACTGACGTCGTTGACCAGGACCGCACCGGCCGCGACCGCCTGCTCGGCGACGGCCGCGCGCATGGTGTCCACGGAGACGACGATGCCCTCGGACGCGAGGCCGCGCACCACCGGGATCACCCGCCTCAGCTCCTCGTCCGCGTCGACGCGCGGCGCTCCGGGGCGCGTCGACTCGCCGCCGACGTCCACCAGGTCGGCGCCCTCGGCGGCGAGGTCAAGGCCGCGCTTGACCGCGGCGGTGGTGTCGAACCAGCGGCCGCCGTCGGAGAAGGAATCGGGCGTCACATTGACGACCCCCATCACCGCACAGCGGTCCCACTCCGGCAGACCCTCGATTCGGCCACGCGCACGCAACGTACTCATACGACCAGCGTAGGCGTCAGCAGGGGATACCCGGACCCCGCGTACCCCGCGGGGTACGCGAGGTCCGCGAGGTGGACCACGGGCCGCGGCCGTCCGGCAGTCAGGCGGCCGACCGCTCGGCGTCCAGGCTCCGGGGCTGGTCGAGGTGGGCGCAGGGGCGGCGTGGCCTGCGGGCGGCGCGGCGGGCGAACGGGCGGGGCAGCGCCAGCGTGACGAATCCCTCCGCCTGCATCGCCGCGAAGCCGATGCGCGGCAGGTCGCGGTTGCTGCGGAACACCACGAAACGCGGCTCCCAGCGCGGCCGGAACTTGGCATTGAACTTGTACAGCGACTCGATCTGGAACCAGCGGGAGAGGAAGACCAGCAGGCCGCGCCAGAGTCGCAGCACCGGCCCCGCGCCGATCTTCTCGCCACGGGCGAGCGCCGAGCGGAACATCGCGAAGTTCAGCGAGACCCGGGCCACACCCAGCTGGGGGGCGGCCTGCAGGGAGGCGACGATCAGCAGCTCGTTCATGCCGGGGTCGGCGGAGCGGTCGCGGCGCATCAGGTCCAGGGACATGCCGTCCGTACCCCACGGGACGAAGTGCAGGACGGCCTTCAGATCGCCGTACGGGGAGTCCGCGTCGGCGGTGTTGTGCGCGGTGGCGATCACGCAGTCCCCGTCGCCGGGCTCGCCGATGCGGCCGAGTGCCATCGAGAAGCCGCGCTCGTTGTCGGTGCCGCGCCAGTCGGCGGCGGCCCGTCTGATCCGCTCAAGCTCGGCCTCGCCGAGGTCACGGACGCGCCGCACCCGGGTCTCGTAGCCACCCCGCTCGATGCGCTTCACCATCTGGCGCACGTTGCGCATGGCGCGCCCGCTGAGGGAGAAATCCGGCACGTCCACCACCGCTTCGTCGCCGAGCTCCAGCGCGTCGAGCCCGGTCTCGCGGGTCCACACCTCGCCGCCGGTCTCGCTGCACCCCATGACGGCCGGGGTCCAGGAGTGCGCCTTGGCCTCGTCCATGAAGCGCTCGATGGCGCCCGGCCAGGCCTCGACGTCGCCGATCGGGTCGCCGCTGGCGAGCATCACACCGGAGATCACCCGGTAGCAGACGGCGGCCTTGCCGCTGGGCGAGAAGACGACGCCCTTGTCGTGGCGGAGCGCGAAGTGGCCCAGCGAGTCACGGCCGCCGTGCTTGGCGAGCAGCTCGCGCAGCCGCCGCTCGTCGTCCGGGGTGAGGCGGGCGGCCGGGTGTTCGGGGCGCAGGGCCAGGTAGATGGTGGTGATGGCGGTGAGCAGGCCCAGCGCGCCCAGTGAGTAGCCGACGGTCCAGGAGACCTGGCCTGCGTAGTCGACCGGGCCCTCCAGGCCGAAGAGCCCGTACAGGACGTGTTCCAGCCGCTCGGCGACGCTCGGGTTGCCGACCACCTTCGCCGGGTGTGAGCTGACGATGATCAAGCCAAGCCCGAGGGACCCGGCACCGAGGAGGACGAAGTTCGCCAGAGCCTTCCAGCGGCTGCTCGGGTCGGGCAGTGCGGCGAATTCGCGGCGGTGGCGCAGCAGCAGGGCGAGCAGCGCCAGCGAGATCAGTACGCCGAGGAGCGAGTGGCGGTACGTGAACTGGGCCACGGCCCCGGCGGGCAGCAGCACCACGGCGGCGCGCCAGGCGCGGCGCTTGTGGCGCTTGAGGCCGTGTGCGAGGAGCAGCAGCAGAACGCCGGCGCTGATGGCGAGGGCGGCGGCAAACGGTCCGAGCGCACCCGGCAGCACCTCGGCGACGGTGTGCATCCGGCTGTTTCTGAAGCGCGGGAAAACCCCCGCCGCGATGTCCAGGAGGCCCACGACGGCGCAGGCCGTACCGACCAGGGAGGGCACCGATTCGGGGCGCGGTCCGCTCAGGGCCCGTCGAATCCAATTCGGAACCATCCGTGATTTATCCCCATCTACTTTGCTGGACATCGCTTCCCATGGTTCACGCGAGAGATCTTCTGTCCGTGGGCCGAAGCAGCCGGACAATTTGCGTCCTCTAGGACGGCGCAGCCGGGGAGCGGGTTCACTCACGCTCACGAAATTCTCAGGCAGAAAGCTGTCTCGTCACATGGGTCTCACCAGCAACAAGGTTCTGGCGCTCGCCGTACTCCTGGCAGTGGCGCTGTTCGCGACCACGATCTGGCTCTGGCCGCGGCTGGCCGGCCGCGGCTGGCGCTCGGTGCTGGGCCGTGTCGGGCTGTTGCTGGCGACCCAGGTGCTGCTCTTCGCATCGGTCGGTTTCGCCGCCAACAAATCGTTTCTCTTCTACGGCTCCTGGGGCGATCTCTTCGGTCAGGAGACGGAGATGGGGGTGGTCGTGGACCACTCGGCCGGCGGCAAGGACATCAAGGTCCTCGGCACCCAGGCCGTGGACGTGCCGGGCGGCTCCACGCCCCGGGTGGGCGGCCAGGTGCAGAAGATCGTCGTGGTGGGGCGGAAGTCCGGGATAGACAGCCCCGCCTACGTCTATCTGCCGCCCGAGTACTTCCAGCCGGAGTACGCGAAGAAGACCTTCCCGGCGTCCGTGGTGCTCACCGGCTACCCGGGCACCGCGGAGAACCTGATCCAGGGGCTGCGCTACCCGAAGACGGCGTACACGCAGGTCAAGAGCGGCAAGATGCAGCCGATGATCCTGGTGATGATGCGGCCGACGGTGGCGCCGCCGCGGGACACCGAGTGCGCGGACATACCCGGCGGCCCGCAGACCGAGACCTTCTTCGCCAAGGACCTGCCCAGGGCGATATCGAGGTCCTACCGGGTCGGCACCGAGCCGCGGAACTGGGGCTTCATGGGGAACTCCACCGGCGGCTACTGCGCGCTCAAGATCGCGATGCACCACCCCGGCACCTTCGGCGCGAGCGCGGGTCTCTCCGCGTACTACAAGGCCGCCGACGACGCGACGACCGGCGACCTCTTCGGCGGCAGCCAGGCGCTGCGGCACCGGTCCGACCTGCTGTGGAGCCTGGACCACGCGAAGCCGGGCGCGCTGGCGCGCTCGTCGTTCCTGGTGACCAGCTCCAAGTCGGGCGAGGGGAATCTCAGGAACACCCTGAAGTTCATCAACAAGGTGCCCGCGCCCGCGCGCGTCTCGTCGATCACCCTCGACAGCGGCGGCCACAACTTCAACACCTGGCGGCGCGAGATCCCGCCGGCCCTGGCCTGGATCAGTGGCCGGCTGACGGGCTGACGGGCTGAGGGGCCGACCGGCGGGCTCAGGACGGGCAGCTCAGGACGGGCAGCTCAGGACTGGCAGCCCAGGACTGGCAGCTCAGGGCAGGCTGATCGATTCCACTTCCACCTCGGTACGGGGAACGGCGTGCGCGTCCGCGTCGATCGACCTGCGCAGCGCCTCGTGCAGCCTCGCCGGGGTGAGGACGCCGAGGAAGTGTCCGGCGCTCCCCTCGTCGATGACCGCGATCCAGCCCGCGTCGTGCTGGAGCATCGTGGCGAATGCCTGCTTGAGCGAGGCGCCGACGGGCAGCCAGGCCTCCATGCGGCGGGCGTGCTCGCGTACGGTCCCGGTCGCGGCGTTGGCACGCTCGGCGGAGATCCAGCCGTGCAGATCGTCCTTACTGTCCAGGACGACGGCCCAGCGGGCGCCCTCCGCGGCGAGCATGTCCGCCGCCTTCTTCAGCGGGTCGTCCAGGTGCACGACGGGCGGCTGCTCCAGGTCGCCGGGCTCGATCGGCGTGACGGAGAGCCGCTTGAGACCGCGGTCGGCGCCGACGAAGTCCGCGACGTACGGCGTCGCGGGCATGCCGAGGACGGCGGCCGGGGGGTCGAACTGCTCGATCCTGCCCTGCCCGTAGACCGCGATGCGGTCACCGAGTCGGACGGCCTCCTCGATGTCGTGCGTGACGAAGAGCACAGTCTTGCGCATCTGTGACTGGAGCTTGAGGAATTCGTTCTGAAGGTGTTCGCGTACGACCGGGTCGACCGCCCCGAAGGGCTCGTCCATCAGCAGAACGGGCGGGTCGGCCGCCAACGCTCTTGCCACGCCGACGCGCTGGCGCTGACCGCCGGAGAGCTGGTCGGGGTAGCGGTTCCCGTGCACCTTCGGGTCGAGACCGACCAGGTCGAGCAGCTCGGCGGCGCGCGCGTGGGCCTTGGCGCGCTTGACGCCCAGGAGGTGGGGGACGGTCGCGGTGTTCTCCAGGACCGTCTTGTGCGGGAAGAGGCCGACCTGCTGGATGACATAGCCGATACGGCGGCGCAGCTGCACGGGGTCGACGGTGGATATGTCTTCTCCGTCGAGGAATATCCGGCCGTCGGTCGGCTCGATCAGCCGGTTCACCATCTTCATGGTGGTGGTTTTGCCGCAGCCGGAAGGCCCGACGAGCGTGA
Source organism: Streptomyces changchenzhani (assembly GCF_039766235.1). NCBI lineage: Bacteria > Bacillati > Actinomycetota > Actinomycetes > Kitasatosporales > Streptomycetaceae > Streptomyces > Streptomyces changchenzhani. Next base: position 251,792 of record NZ_JBDHNH010000011.1, read on the forward strand.
CCAGTTCCCCCTCGGCGACTTCGAAGGAGAGGTCGTCGACGGCAGTGGTGCCGTCGGCGTACCGCTTGGTGACGTTCTCGAATCGGATCATGATTCCCCATTGTGGCCGGTGCCCTGTGCTGTGACATTTCCCGGGGGGCGACCCCCGAACCCCCGCCCCATGTTGCTGCAATGTGACGGCCTCGGCGATTGTCAGTGGCCGAGGATAGGGTCGTCAGACATAAGTTCGGGTTGTCGGGGGAGGTGGGGCGGCATGAGTGGCGCGCAGAACTGTCTGGCGGCGAACGACTGGATTTGCGGCGAGTATGTCCGGTCCCGCAGCCAGGAGTTGATCGACGCGACGGTGCAGCATGTGTGGATCACCGTGGTCTCGGTGGTGATCGGGCTGCTGATCGCCTTTCCGCTGGCGCTGCTCGCGCGGGGCCGCCGCAGGTTCGCCGGACCGGTCCTGGGCCTGACGACCCTGCTCTACACGATTCCGTCGCTGGCGATGTTCTCGCTGCTGCTGCCGCTGTTCGGCCTCTCACCGGCTGTGGTGATCACCGGCCTGGTGCTCTATTCGCTGACCGTGCTCGTGCGGAACATCCTGGCGGGCCTCGAAGCGGTGCCCGCCGAGGCACGCGAGGCCGCGCAGGGCATGGGGTACGGTCCTGGTCGGCTGCTGTGGGAGGTCGAGCTGCCGCTCGCGCTGCCCGCGCTGCTGGCCGGGGTGCGGATCGCGACGGTGTCGACGGTCGCCATGACGACGATCGGCGCGATCGTCGGGTACGGCGGTCTTGGCACGCTGATCGTCGACGGGCTCGACTCCATCTTCAAGGCGCAGGTGCTCACCGCCTCGGTGATCTGTGTGCTGCTCGCGGTGGTGGCGGACCTGCTGCTGCTCGGGCTGCAGCGGATGCTGACGCCCTGGACCCGGATACGTAGGCCGGGCAGCGGGCGTGCGCCGCGCATCCGTGCGCCGCGTATCCGTGCGGCCCGTGCGGCCCGTGCGGCCGATGTGGCGAAGGTCGGCTGATTCATGGGAGCCATCGGGGACGCCTTCAGCTGGCTGACGACCAACGCCAACTGGCAGGGCGAGAGCGGCATTTGGAACAGGCTGGGCGAGCACCTCTACTTCAGCGGCGTGTGCCTGCTGCTGTCCTGCCTGATCGCGTTGCCGCTCGCGCTGTGGCTGGGGCATCTGGGCCGGGGCGGCGCGCTCGCCATCAATCTCTCCAACGTCGGGCGGGCGATCCCCACCCTCGCGGTGCTGATCCTGCTCACGCTCACCCCGCTGGGCAGGCAGGGTGACCTGCCGACGATCATCGCGCTGGTGCTTTTCGCCGTGCCGCCGCTGCTGACCAATGCCTACATCGGCATGCGGGAGGTGGACCGGGCGGTGGTGGAGGCCGCGCGGGGGATGGGTATGTCGGGGCGCCAGCTGTTCCTCCGGGTCGAGCTGCCCCTCGCGTATCCGCTGATCATGACGGGGCTCAGGTCGGCCGCGGTCCAGGTGGTCGCCACGGCGACGCTCGCCGCGATGGCGGGCGAGGGCGGCCTCGGCCGGATCATCACCGCCGGGTTCAACACGTACAACACCCCGCAGGTGGTGGCGGGCGCGCTGCTCGTCGCCGTGCTCGCGCTGCTCGTCGAGGGCGCACTGGTGGCGGCGCACCGGCTGCTCGACCCCATGCGGCGCCGTGTCGTCCCGCAAGAAACCGCGTGACGGCCCCCATTCCTCCCTTTCTCCTTCGTACTTCTTTCTCTTGTGTCTCTTCTCTTGGATTGGTGAACCTCATGAGCAGGATCTCGCGCACAGCAGGTGCGGTAGTGGCCGTAGTGGCGCTGGCCGGTGGGCTGGCGGCCTGCGGCGGTGGCGACAGCCTGGAGAAGGACAAGGACGGCGGCTCGACCGCGGCCGGTGACGGCGGCAAGAAGGCTTCGCTGGTGATCGGTTCGGCCGGTTTCACCGAGTCCAAGGTGCTGGCCGAGCTGTATGTGCAGCTCCTCGACGACGCCGGATACGGCACCTCCGTCAAGACCGTCGAGAACCGCGAGCTGTACGAACCGGCCCTGGAGAAGGGCGAGATCGACGTCGTACCGGAATACGCGGCCACGCTCGCGGAATTCCTCAACGCCAAGGCGAACGGGCCCAAGGCGCCGGAGCAGAAGCCGGTTGCATCCAGTGATGTCACCGCCACGTACAAGGCGCTGGAAAAGCTCGCGGATCCGCGTGGACTCAAGGCGCTGAAGCCCGGCGAGGCCGTCGACCAGAACGCTTTCGCGGTGACCAAGGAATACGCCGAGAAGAACAAGCTCAAGACCCTCTCCGACCTTGGAAAGTCCAAGCTCAAGGTGAGGATCGCGGCGGGCGACGAATGCACCGTGCGGCCATTCTGCGCACCAGGGCTGAAGAAGACGTACGGCATCGAGGTGACCGGCGTCGACCCCAAGGGCGTGGGCACGCCGCAGGCCAAGCAGGCGGTCAAGGACGGCGCGGACCAGCTGGTGCTGACCACCACGACCGACGCGACGCTGAAAAGCTTCGGGCTCGTACTCCTGGAGGACGACAAGAAGCTCCAGAACGCGGACAACGTACTGCCCGTGGTCAATGCGAAGGACGCCGGATCCCAGGAGATAGCGGACGCGCTCGGCAAGCTCACCGAAGTGCTGACGACGGATGATCTGGTCGAGCTGAACCGCAAGATCGACGCCGACCGGGCGAAGCCCGCGGACGCGGCGAGGGAGTACCTGGAGTCCAAGGGGCTGATCAAGAAGTAGAGGCAGAAGTAACTGCCTGAGAACAGATTGCCGGGGTGGGCCCCATCTGTGGCCTACGCACGGTAAATTTCAGGCCATGCCACGTGGACGCCACCGTCATTCCCCACCCCTGCACAGGATCCTGCCGCCCTTGGCGGTCGCCGGCGCGTCAGCTCTCTGCGCCGCCGGCGCCTGGCTGTTCGCGGAACCGGTGGCGCTCCGCGTCCTGGTCGCCGCCGCAGCCGCCGCGGCGGTCACCGGCGCGGTCCTCATGCGCAGCTGGGACCGCGCGGCGGGCAGACTTGTCGCGGAGCTGACGCGCGCCCGCGCGGGCGACGAGTGGAAGACCGAGGAGCGCATAGCCGACATCGAGGCCGACCTCGACGAGTCGCGCGTCCTGCGTACCAAGCTCGACGACAAGCTGCGCACCAAGCGGGTCGAGCTGGCAGCGCTGCGGGGCGAACACGCCGCGCTGCTGCGGCGGTACGCGACCGCGGAGACCGAGCGGGCCGGCGTGCTGGAGAGCCGCCGGCTGCTCACGATCGCGGCAGCCGCCCCGGCGAAGGCCCTGCCCGCGGCGAGCAGCACGCCGACGCCGTCCGCGTATCTGCGGGCGTCGAGGGCGCTGGACCACCTGGCGCGCAACGCGGCGGAGCAGGAATCACGGAATTCGCGGGACGAGCGGGACGCGGAGGGTTCGCGGGGCACGCCGGGCGAGCGGGATGTGCAGGCCGAGCGGGATGTGCAGGCCGTGTGGGACGCGCAAGGTCCGCAGGACGCGCAGGACGCGCAGGGTTCGCAGGACGTGCCGGGTTCGCAGGGCCCGGACGGGGCGCGGGATGCTCGGAAGTCGCCGGACGCGCGGGGCCCGCAGGGGCCTCGGGGGCCCCGGGGCGCGCGGAAGTCACCGGGTACGCCGGGTACGCGGGGCGCGGTGGGCCCGCTGGGTACGCGGGATGCACCGAAGTCCCCGGAGGCCAGGAAGGCGGAGGAGCCGGAGGAGCCGGAGGGGAAGCACGAGGCGGCCGCCGGTAGCGCCGTGCCCTCCCCGGAGCACTCGCGCCCGTCGTCCGCCATCGTCCCGCGCCCCGCTGCCGCCTCGGCGGTCGTCCCGTACGCCTCGCTGCGCCGCCCCTCCTCGCGGGTGGAGGGCGGATTCGACTTCTTCGGTACGCAGAAGCCCGCCGCGGCGGCCATCGCAGCCGTGCAGAACGTCGACCTCGCGGATGTGGTGGGCGAGGAGGCGCTGGAGGCGGCCCGGAAGGTCGCCGGGACGAGCAGGGCGGTGGGCCAGGTCATCGACCTGACGCCGCACGACGAGACGGAGCAGCTGGACGTGGCGGAGCTCCGCAGCGCGCTCTCCTAACGGGGCGGCGCGGGTTGACCCAACGGGGCCGAGCCGCCACCCGCGCGGACCAGGCCCGACTCGTACGCCAGGACCACGACCTGGACGCGGTCGCGCAGGCCCAGCTTGGTCAGGATGCGGCCCACGTGGGTCTTGACCGTGGCCTCCGACAGGACCAGCCGCGCCGCGATCTCGCCGTTCGAGAGGCCCTGGGCGACGAGCAGCATCACCTCGTGCTCCCGCCCGGTCAGCCGCTCAAGCTCCTTCTGCCGCGGCTCCTTGCCCGTGCTCGGCAGCATCGGCGCGAAGCGGTCGAGCAGGCGCCGCGTCGTGGACGGCGCGACGACCGCGTCGCCGCTGTGCACCGACCTGATCGCGCTCAGCAGTTCGGCGGGCGGCACATCCTTCAGCATGAAGCCGCTGGCCCCGGCCTTCAGCCCCGAGAAGGCGTACTCGTCGAGGTCGAAGGTGGTCAGGATGAGGACCTTGGGGGCGTCGGGCTGCGCGCAGATGCGCCGCGTGGCCTCGACCCCGTCCAGTTTCGGCATGCGCACGTCCATCAGCACCACGTCCACCTCCGCGGTGCGCAGGACCTCGACGGCCTCCTCGCCGTTGCCCGCCTCCGCAACGACCTCCATGTCGGGCTGGGCGGCCAGGACCATCCGGAAGCCGGTGCGCAGCAGCACCTGATCGTCGACGAGCATCACGCGGATGGACATGGGAGGGGGCCTCTCGTAAAGGTCAAAAAAGCGGTCAATGGGCGGGCTTGAGCGGCAGGAGCGCGCTGATCCGGAAACCACCGCCGGACCGTGGCCCGGCATCCAGCGTGCCGCCGACCATACCGACGCGCTCCCGCATACCGATGAGCCCGTGCCCCCGGCCGTCCGCGCCGCCGTCCTCGTACAGCTCGTGCGCCGCGCCCCGCCCGTCGTCCTCGACGAGCAGACCGAGCCCGTCGTCGAAGTAGACCAGCCGCACGCTCGCGCCCACATCGGGGCCACCGTGCTTCCGCGCGTTGGTGAGGGCCTCCTGCACGATGCGGTACGCCGTGAGCTCCACCCCGCTCGGCAGTGGCCTGGCGGTCCCCTCGACCTTGAAGTCGACGGTGAGGCCCGTGCTGCGCACCTGCTCGACAAGGTCCTCGATCTGCTCGACGTCGGGCTGCGGCACGTACTCGCCGCTCTCCCGCTGCTCGCCGGTCCGCAGCACACCCAGCAGCCGGCGCATCTCCGCCAGCGCCTGCCGGCCGGTCATCGAGATGGTCTCAAGCGCCTGCTTGGCCTGGGCGGGGGAGGCGTCCAGGACGTATGCCGCGCCGTCCGCCTGCACCACCATCACCGACACGTTGTGCGCGACGACGTCGTGCAGTTCGCGGGCGATACGGGCCCGCTCGGCGGCGACCGCGACCTTCGACTGGGCCTCGCGTTCCTTCTCCAGGCGCGCGGCGCGCTCCTCCAGCTCCGCGAAGTACGCCCGTCGGGTCCGCATGGAGTCGCCGAGCACCCAGGCGAGTGCGAACGGCAGGGTCAGTACGACGGCGAAGAAGATCGCCGGGACGATCGTGCCGTCTTTCTCCGCGGGCCACCGCAGCTGAGCCAGGGTGGCCGCGCTCAGGCCGCAGAACAGGGCGACGCGGGAGATCCACCGTGGCCCGTCGCTCGCGGCGATGGTGTAGGTGATGACGAGCATGGCCCAGTCGGCCGGATTGACTTCCACGTCGATGACGAGCTGGACGATGCCCAGCACGATGGTCAGCGCCAGCATCTTTTCCGGCGCGCGGCGGCGCAGCGCCACCACGACGCAGAGAAGCGTGATGACGGCGATGGCGGCGATGAGGGGCCAGGTTCCGGTCGGCACCTGGGCCGCCCACAGCATCGAGAACCCGAAGAGGGTCACAGCCCAGAAGCTGTCGACACTCGTCGGGTGCCTGCGGATGAAGTCGTAGAGGCGTTGCACGTGACCCAGCGTAGGGAAACCGAATAGGTGCAGGGGTCAACCGGAGGGGCGATCCGAGTAGCGAGTGTGTACTCCCCAAGGTGGAGGCCAGGTGTCAGACCGGGCGATTCCGGACCTTCTTGACAGTCGGGGAGAGGCAGGGCTCGCCGGCCCGGCGCGCGGCCGACGGGAGAGACTGGGACCGTGATAGATGCCCTGGGCGAATCGGACCAGTCGGATGCGTCGGAGTTGTCGGGCGAGTGGCTGGGGTGGCGTGAGGCGACCGAGCGGGCGTTGTACGGGCCCGGCGGTTTCTATCTGCGCCCGGAAGGCCCCGCCGGGCATTTCCGTACGTCCGTGCACGCCTCCCCGCTCTTCGCCTCCGCCGTGGCCCGGCTGCTCACCGAGACCGCCGATGCGCTCGGTCGGCCGAACGGCCTGGCGCTCGTCGATGTCGGCGCCGGGCGCGGCGAGCTGCTGACCGGAGTGCTGGCCGCGCTCCCGGCCGGCCTGACGGTCCGGGCGTACGCCGTGGAACGCGCGGCGCGCCCCGCCGGGCTCGACCCCAGGATCGAGTGGGTCGCCGAGCCGCCCGTCGGTGTCACCGGGCTGCTCTTCGCCAATGAATGGCTCGACAACGTGCCGGTGGATGTGGCGGAGGTCGACCCGTACGGGGTACCGCGCCACGTCCTGGTCCGCGCGGACGGCGAGGAGATGCTCGGCGGGCCGGTGACCGGAGCCGACGCCGAGTGGCTCGCGCGCTGGTGGCCGCTCGACGCCGAGCCGGGCCTGCGCGCCGAGATCGGCCGCCCCCGGGACGAGGCGTGGGCCCGCGCCGTCGCGACGCTCGACGCGGGCCTCGCGGTGGCCGTCGACTACGCCCACGCGCGCGTGGCCCGGCCCCCCTTCGGCACCCTGACCGGTTTCCGCGCCGGCCGTGAGGTCCCGCCGGTGCCGGACGGGACGTGCGACCTCACCGCTCATGTGGCGCTGGATGCCTGTGCGCTGCCGGGCGCGGAGCTGCTCACTCAGCGGGACGTGTTGCGGAAGCTCGGCGTCTCGGGTGACCGGCCGTCGATCTCGCTGGCCGCCGGCGATCCGGTGGCGTACGTCCGGGCCCTGTCGGTGGCGGGCGAGTCGGCGGAGCTCACCGCGAAGAACGGGTTGGGCGAGTTCGGCTGGCTGTTCCAGCGGGTGCCCGCCGACCACCACCCCTGGTGATAGCTGCCCGAGCCGCCGTCGTGCTGCCCCTCCCGTACCCAGTACGTCTTCGGCGGGACCTGGGGTCTGTGCGGCACCGGCTTGGGGGGTGTGCTCTTCTTTCCGCCGCTTTCCCGCGCCGCTTTCCCGCCGCCGTTCCCTTTCCCCTTTTCCCCGTCGCTCTTCTTCCCCTTCCCCGGGTTCTCCTTGGTGGGCTTTCGGGCGGGCGCTGCGGAAGCTGCGGGTGAGGGCCCGGTGGTGACCCCCACCGCGGATTTCGCCGACCCGTCCGAGTCCGCGGCGTTCGGCCGGATGTCGGTCAGCCACCTCTGCTCGGGGGACGAGTCGCGGAGCTTGACCACCACGGTGGCTTTCGGATCCGGGGTGAGCGGGACGAGCGCGAGCCGCTCGGTCCAGCGCGGGATCATTTGACCCCGGATGGTCAGGTCGTACCGGGTGTCCGAGGAACCCTTCGCCGTCGGCTTCGTGCAGTCGCCCAGCACGGCCGTGCCGTCGTTCGCCCGGGAGTTCAGGCACAGTTCGGGCTCGGGGAAGCTCCGCAGCAGCCCGTCGTCCTCGTAGAGCCACAGCTGTGTCTCCGCGTTCGTGCAGGCCGCAGTCGTCACCGGGGTGCCGCTCTTCGTCTTGCCTTCGGGGAGGTCGAGGCACAGACCGGTGGCGGCGTTGCGCAGGGACGTGTGCACCGTTCCCGACGAATGGGCGGCGGAGCCGGGCGGGGGCGCCGACGCGCCGGGGAAGGTCGGGGAGGACGAGCCCGCGGGCGGGCTGCTCGGGACGATGGTGCTCTCGTGGCTGCTGCTCTTGTAGTCGTCGCCGTCGCTCCAGAGGCCCGACGCGAGGTTGACGACCAGCACCCCGGCGACGATCACGGCCAGACCCGTCGCGGCGACCCCGGTCCGTACGCGCTGGCGGTCCGCGGGGGAGACGCGGGTCAGCAGGACTCGGCGCGCTGCTCCCGAGTGCCGCCCGGTGCGGCGCCCGGGAGTTCCGCCCTGCGGCAGGGTGGAGCGGCGGCCCGGCCGGGAGTCGAGGTAGCGCCGGGCGCTGCGGCCGAGCAGCCCCTCGGCGAGGAGGGTGGGGAGCCGTCCGCGGAACAGCCCCAACTGCTCGGCGGCGTAACGGCAGTGCCGGCACCGCGAGAGGTGTTGTTCGACATCGGGGATGAGGCCCCCGCCCCGGCGCATGGAAACGTCGAGCAGCCGGTTGTAGTGACGGCATTCTTTTTCCTGCGCGAGTTCGATATGGCCTCGCAGCAGACCCTGCCGAAAGAGCTCGCGCGCGTGTTCGACCTGAACTTGGGCCGTGGCGGCATCGAGGGCGAGCAGCGCCGCGGGCGCGGATATGTCCTCGGCTTCGGGCTCCGTGTGCCACAGGAGGCATTGGGCGGAGCCGGGCAATTCCTGGAAGGCGCGAAAGGCGAGCCGTCGGTTCTGCGGCGGTACGACCTTCCCGGCGCGCATGTTGCGGCCGTCGGCCGGTTGGCGGAGCTCGGGCAGCAGGAGCGGGATGCGCGGGTCGACGTACCAGGAAGCGGCGATATGGCGGACGGCGGACAGCAGCTGCGGTCGCAGTGCGATGGCGCCGTCGGGTCGCGGCCCGGCCTCCAGCACCCTGGTGAAGGCGGCCGTGGTCAGCAGGGACGCGGCGTGCGGCGACGAGGCCCAGAAGGCGGCGTAGTCGGACACGGCGGTCTGATGCCGGGCCAGCAGCAGGGTGACCGAGTAGTGGGACTCCTCCGCCGTCCGGGTCTTCAGCGCGGCCACGAGAACGTTGTCAGATTCCGCTGCGGCGGGGGTGGATCGAGGTGCGTAGGTGGGTCGGGGCGGGTGGGGGGTGCTCTGCACGACGGGTTTTCCTTCCAGGGCACTGCGGCGGGCAAAAGCTCTCACCGAGATAAAGAAGGGCAGCAATTGGTATGTACCTGCATATCGAACAGGTGCACAAAATCGCGCATTGTCCGTACGCGAACAAACGCACTTTCGCACATTCCGCTGACCGGTAACAAGAGATTCGGAGCACCCGGCAGTAATGGATTGGCTACGCGGCATATTTGACTATGCGTCAAACACTTCTGTACGGCGCCGGACCGGATCCCGCACGGTCATGTGAGACCCCGGGCGGTCATGTGAGACCCCGCGCGGTCTCCGCGGTCGTCTCCCCACGGTCCCCGCATTCGTACCCGCGTGGTCCCCGCAGCCGCCTTCGCGGGCAGGGCTGAGACACTGTGCGCATGACGGAGACCATGGTCGGCATCGGTGGCGCGGCGGAGAGCACGGACATGGTGCTCAACATCGGTCCGCAGCACCCGTCCACGCACGGCGTGCTGCGCCTGCGGATCGTGCTCGACGGCGAGCGGATCCAGCAGGCGGAGCCGGTGGTGGGCTATATGCACCGCGGCGCGGAGAAGCTCTTCGAGGCGCGCGACTACCGGCAGATCGTGATGCTGGCGAACCGCCACGACTGGCTGTCCGCCTTCTCCAACGAGCTGGGCGTGGTGATGGCCGTCGAGCGGATGCTCGGCATGGAGGTCCCGGAGCGCGCGGTCTGGACGCGGACGCTGCTTGCCGAGCTGAACCGGGTGCTCAACCACCTGATGTTCCTCGGCTCCTACCCTCTGGAACTCGGTGGGATCACCCCGGTCTTCTACGCGTTCCGCGAGCGCGAGGAGCTTCAAGCCGTGATGGAGGAGGTCTCCGGCGGCCGGATGCACTACATGTTCAACCGCGTCGGCGGCCTCAAGGAGGACCTCCCGGCGGGCTGGACGGGCCGCGCGCGGGCGGCGATCGCGGACGTCCGGTCCCGGATGGACGTGTACGACGGGCTGGTCCTCGGCAATGAGATCTTCCGCGGCCGTACGCGCGGCGTCGGCGTGCTGTCGGCCGAGGCCGTCCACGCGTACGGGGTGTCAGGGCCGATCGCCCGCGCCTCGGGCGTCGACTTCGACCTGCGCCGCGACGAGCCGTACCTCGGCTACGGGGAACTCCAGGACACCCTCAAGGTCGTCACCCGGACCGAGGGCGACTGCCTGGCCCGCTTCGAGGTTCTCCTTGAGCAGACGCACAACGCGCTGGCGCTGGCGGACGCGTGCCTGGACCGGCTCACCGCGCTGGACCCCGGGCCGATCAACCAGCGGCTGCCCAAGGTGGTGAAGGCCCCGGAGGGCCACACGTACGCCTGGACCGAGAATCCGCTCGGCATCAACGGCTACTACCTGGTGTCGAAGGGCGAGAAGACGCCGTACCGGCTGAAGCTGCGCTCGGCCTCGTTCAACAACATCCAGGCGCTGACGGAGCTGCTGCCGGGGACGCTGGTCGCGGACATGGTGGCGATCCTGGGCTCGCTCTTCTTTGTCGTCGGCGACATCGACAAGTAGCGATCGACGAGTAGCGATCGGCACGCAGTGATCGGCAAGTAGCTTCTGCGCGGCGGCAGTTCGGCCAGATCCGTTCGGCCCGATCCGATCAGTGGGGTCTGATCAGCGGGGTCCGCCTACCTGAGCACCCCCTCCAGGAAATCGCTCCCGAGCCGGGCCACCACCTGAAGGTCCAGCTGGTGCATCACATACCGGCCGCGGCGCTGGGTCGTCAGCAGCCCGGCCTTCTTCAGGACCGCCAGGTGCCGGGAGACCTCGGGCGCGGTGATGCCGTGCGAGTCGGCGAGCTCACCCGTGGTGTACGGCGAGCGCGCCAGATTGCGGCACAGGCGCATGCGCATCGGGTGGGCCAGGGCCTCCATCCGCAGCTTCAGCAGCTCGACCGAAGCGGGCGAAGGCAGCTCGGGGGAGCCGACCGGATAGTGGATCACCGGTCGCCAGCCGGGGGCGTGCAGGATCATCAGATGCGGCCAACCGAAGCTGGACGGGACGAAGGAGAGGCCCGCACCCACCGCCGGATCCACGGCCGTGGTGTGCCCCTCGGCCAGCTTGTCGACGCGGATCAGGGTCCTGGCCCCGCCCGCCCCGCCGTGCTCGTCCAGCGACAGCGCAGGGGACACGGCGTGCAGTGCCTCGGCCAGTCCTTTGTGCCGCAGCAGCTCGATCCTGTGCCGGGCGTCGGCGGCCAGCTGGACCCGGGTGCGGCGCCAGGTGTCCGCGAAGAACGCCTGCTCGCAGTCCTCGAAGAGGCGCCGCAGCCACTTTCGTACGGCCGACGGATCGTCCAGCAGATGGCGTGCGAAGTCCAGTTGCTTCGGCCCGCGCGCCGCGGCCAGCTCCAGCGCGCGCTCGCGTATCGCCGGGTCCGTGAGCGCGGAGGGGCCGCCGACGCCGTACGTACTGGAGCAGGTGAACTCCAGGGCGGCGGAGACGAACCGCTCCTCGTCGAGCCGGTCCAGCGCGTCCAGCTCCTCGGCGAGGGTGGCGCCCGTCCTGCCGTCGCCGCCGCGCACCCCGGCGAACGGCAGGAAGACGTCCGAGAAGGTGGTGCGCCATAGGAAGTCCGCCTCGTGCAGCCGGTCGGCGAGGTCCGGCTTGAGGCAGGCGGACGTCGCGGTCGCCCAACCGTGCAGGCCCGGGTGATGGCCGGGCTCGGCCAGGGCATGCAGGGTCATGCCGAGCTCCGCGAGCGGCGAGATCTCGAAGGTGATGCGCTCGGTGGGCAGGCCGGTGATGTCGATGGTCACGCTCATGGATCCATCGTGCCTGCCGCCACTGACAGTCGGCCGCCGATTGACTGGCCTCGTCAAACGAAGCGCGTGCGGGCGGGGGCGGTCCGCACGCTGGAGCACATGAACGCAACCCAGCAACACATGCTCGATGTCTACCGCGCCGCCCAGCTCGGCACGGCCGCTCCGCCGGCGCCGGGGCGGCACGACTGGCAGGCGGTTCGTGAGGTCCGCGACTACGGGCGCTTCCGGGCGGGGGTGGAGGGGCGGCCGGTACGGGCCCGGGTCGGAGCCGGGATCGGAGCCCGGGTCGGGGCGGCGCTGAGGCGGGTGGCCGGGGCGCGGGTGGAGTCGCCTGCGGCGCAGTCCCCGACCCGCCCCTTCCCGCTCCGCCAGCTCGGCGACGACCCTTCGCCGTAAACGTCGGACCACTCCCCGACGTCGTACACAGAGCCCGCGTCTGCCGCCGGCACGGCCGGCTGCTCCCCGACGGGTACGAACCGTCGAGGGGCGCCACAGGGGCCCGCTTCGACTGTTTGCACGCCGTGCGCCTGTGCCGTGCGCCTGCGCCGTCGGCCGTTCTGCTCACTGGTGTCCGTCATCCTTCGCTCCTCGCACAGGGTGCCCCGCAGTCCCGCCGCCCACAGGCTGTGGACGGCGAGGGACCGCCACGAAACGCTGGCGTAGCATGACGAGAAATCGTCCGGTACCCCCCGCGGACTGGAACGGAAGGCCGTCCCCGCGTGAACGTGAACGCACCACACGAGTCCCTGGACGCCAGGGACCGCCCCGCCCGCCTCACTGTCGGCGTCGTCGGAGCAGGCAGGGTGGGTCCCGCCCTCGCCGCCGCGCTGCGGCTCGCAGGGCACCGTCCCGTCGCCGTCTCCGGTGTCTCGGACGCGTCCGTGCGCAGAGCCGCGACGCTGCTGCCCGACGTCCCGCTCGTACCCCCCGCCGAGGTCTTCGCCCGCGCCGACCTGGTGCTGCTCACCGTCCCCGACGACGCTCTGCCCGGCCTGGTCGAGGGCCTCGCGGAAACCGGCGCGATCCGCCCGGGACAGCTCCTGGTGCATACGTCAGGGCGGTACGGGACCGGAGTCCTCGCGCCCGCCCTGCGCGCCGGTGCGCTCCCGCTCGCGCTCCACCCCGCCATGACGTTCACCGGCACCTCCGTGGACGTCCAGCGGCTGGCCGGCTGCTCCTTCGGCGTCACCGCGCCCGAGGAGTTGCGGCTCGCCGCCGAAGCCCTGGTCATCGAGATGGGCGGCGAGCCCGAGTGGATCGCTGAGGAGGCCCGCCCGCTTTACCACGCGGCCCTGGCGCTCGGCGCGAACCACCTGGTCACCCTGGTCGCCCAGTCCATGGAGCTGCTGAGCACCGCGGGCGTGGAAGCCCCCGCCCGGATGCTCGGCCCGCTGCTCGGCGCCGCCCTCGACAACGCCCTGCGCTCCGGCGACGGCGCGCTCACAGGCCCCGTGGCGCGCGGCGACGCCGGCACCGTCGCCGTGCACATCTCCGAGCTGCGCAAGCACGCGCCGCAGACCGTCGCCGGATACCTGGCGATGGCCCGTACGACCGCCGACCGCGCCCTGGCGTACGGCCTGCTCAAGCCGGAGCTGGCGGAGGACCTGCTGGACGTCCTGTCGGACGGGGCGGGCCCTGTCGGCGGAGCGAGTGGCGCAGGCAGCGGCGAGGGGGACGACCGATGACCCCCCGCCTCGTCCGTACCGCGGCCGAACTGCACGCGCTCGCGCGCACGGGCCCGCGTGCCGTCGTCATGACCATGGGCGCCCTGCACGAAGGGCACGCCTCCCTGGTGCGCGCCGCCAGGGAGCACGTCGGCCCCAGTGGTTCCGTCGTGGTCACCGTCTTCGTCAACCCGCTCCAGTTCGGTGCGGGCGAGGACCTGGACCGCTACCCCCGCACCCTCGACGCCGACCTTGTCGTCGCCGGACAGGCGGGCGCGGACGCCGTCTTCGCCCCCGCCGCCGAAGAGGTCTACCCGGGCGGCGAACCGCAGATCCGGATCGCCGCGGGACCGATGGGGGAGCGCCTCGAAGGGGCGTCGCGCCCCGGCCACTTCGACGGCATGCTCACGGTCGTCGCGAAGCTGCTGCACCTCACCCGGCCCGACGTCGCGCTGTACGGGCAGAAGGACGCCCAGCAGCTCGCCCTGATCCGCCGGATGGCCCGCGACCTCAACTTCCCGGTGGAGATCGTCGGTGCACCGACCGTGCGCGAGGCGGACGGCCTGGCCCTGTCCAGCCGCAACCGTTTCCTCGCGCCCGCCGAGCGCCGCACCGCGCTCGCGCTCTCCCGCGCGCTGTTCGCCGGCCGCGACCGGCTCGCCGCCCAACAGGCCCTGCACGCGCGCGCACAGGCCCCGTCCGTACCTGCACGCGCGCGTGCGACCGTGCCGGCGGCCTTCGGTGAGGAGCGGGCGGCGGCCGACGCGTACGCGGTCGCGGAGGGGAGCTTCCTGAGCGTCCCCGCCGCCGCCACCGCCCCTGCCGCCGTCCCCGCCGCCGTGCGCGCGGCGGCCCGCGCCGTTCTGGACGCAGCGGCGCGCCTGGACCCCCCGCTCGCCCTCGACTACGTCGCCCTGGTCGACCCGTCCGACTTCACCGAGGTGCCCGACGGCCACCTCGGTGACGCGGTCCTCGCCGTGGCCGCCAGGTCCGGTGCCACCCGGCTGATCGACAACATCCCGCTGACCTTCGGAGCCCCGGCATGACCCGCACCGGTATACGGCTGAACGCCCCCGCCCCCGGCTGGTCCATCGACGCCGACGTCGTGGTCGTCGGCTCCGGCGTCGCGGGCCTGACGGCCGCGCTGCGCTGCACCGCGGCGGGCCTGCGTACGGTCGTCGTCACCAAGGCCCGGCTGGACGACGGCTCCACGCGCTGGGCGCAGGGCGGCATAGCCGCGGCGCTGGGCGACGGCGACACCCCCGAGCAGCACCTGGACGACACGCTCGTCGCGGGAGCAGGCCTGTGCGACGAGGACGCCGTACGGGCCCTGGTCACTGAGGGCCCGGACGCCGTGCGCCGCCTGATCGAGACCGGCGCCCTCTTCGACACCGACCCCGAGTCGGGCGTCATTCAGCTCACCCGCGAGGGCGGCCACCACCGCCGCCGCATCGCGCACGCGGGCGGCGACGCGACGGGCGCCGAGATCTCCCGGGCACTGGTCGAAGCCGTCCAGGAGGCTTCACTGCGTACGATCGAAAACGCCCTGGTACTGGACCTGTTGAAGGACCCCGAAGGCAACACCGCGGGTGTCACCCTGCACGTCATGGGCGAGGGCCAGCACGACGGCGTCGGCTCGGTCCGCGCCCCGGCCGTCGTCCTCGCCACCGGCGGCATGGGCCAGGTCTTCTCGGCCACCACCAACCCGCCCGTCTCCACGGGCGACGGCGTGGCCCTGGCGCTGCGCGCGGGCGCGGAGGTCTCCGACCTCGAATTCGTCCAGTTCCACCCGACGGTGCTCTTCCTGGGCGCGGACGCGGAGGGCCAGCAGCCGCTGGTCTCCGAGGCGGTACGGGGCGAGGGCGCCCACCTGGTCGACGCGGACGGCGTGCGCTTCATGCTCGGGCAGCACGAACTGGCCGAGCTGGCGCCCCGCGACATCGTCGCCAAGGCGATCATGCGCCGCATCCGGGAACAGGGCACCGAGCACATGTACCTGGACGCCCGGCACTTCGGCGCCGAGATGTGGGCGTCGCGCTTCCCCACCATCCTCGCGGCCTGCCGCGCCCACGGCATCGACCCGGTGACCGAGCCCATCCCCGTCGCCCCGGCGGCCCACTACGCCTCCGGCGGCGTCCGCACGGACCTCCGCGGCCGTACGTCGGTCCCCGGCCTGTACGCGTGCGGCGAGGTCGCCTGCACGGGCGTCCACGGCGCGAACCGCCTCGCGTCCAACTCCCTCCTGGAGGGCCTGGTCTTCGCGGAGCGCATCGCCGAGGACATCGCGGCCCGCCCCGCCGCCCCCGCGGCCACCGCCGTGGAGAGCGCCGAGGTCTCCGGCCCCCTCCTCGACCCCGCCACCCGCATCGACATCCAGCGGATCATGACGGCGGGCGCGGGCGTGCTCCGCTCGGCCCGGAGCCTCGACAACGCGGCGGACGCGCTGGAAGCGCTGTACCTGAGCGCCGTCTACGACGCGGAGCACACCCCGCCCCCGGAGTCCGCCGCCCACACCGCCCACACCGCGGACACCAAGGACGCCGAGCCCGGCGTCGACGCGTGGGAGGTCACCAACCTCCTCCTCGTCTCGCGCGTCCTGGTCGCCGCCGCCCGCGAGCGCGAGGAGACCCGCGGCTGCCACTGGCGCGAGGACCACCCGGACCGCGACGACGCGGACTGGCGCCGCCACCTCGTCGTACGCCTCACCTCCGACCGCAGCCTCGTCGTACGCCGTACCGAATCCGCCGCATTCCCGCCCGTAAGCCCCGCAGCAACTCACCCCGCATGAAACCGGTCCGTACGAACCCGGCCCGTACGAAACCAGAAGGAGCAGTAACCGTGAGCACGCCCGACAACCCCCAGCTCCTGCCGACCGCCGCGTCCGGCGGCTGCGGCGACTCCTGCGGCTGCGGCGGTGAGGACACGTACGAGCTCGACTCCGTCGAGTGCGGCCTGGACCCCGACCTCGCCCAGCTCCTCGTCGACGCCGGCCTCGACCCCCTCCAGGTCGAGGACATCGCGAACGTCGCCCTCGCCGAGGACCTCGCGGACGGGCCGGACGTGACGACCGTCGCGACCGTCCCCGAAGACGCCGTCGCGACCGGCGACTTCACCGCCCGTGAAGCGGGCGTCGTCGCCGGTCTGCGGGTCGCGGAAGCAGTCCTTTCCATCATCTGTACGGACGAGTTCGAGGTCGAGCGGCATGTCGAGGACGGCGACCGCGTCGAGCCGGGCCAGAAGCTGATCAGCGTCACCACCCGCACCGCCGACCTCCTCACCGGCGAGCGCAGCGCACTGAACCTGCTGTGCCGCCTGTCGGGCATCGCGACCGCCACGCGCGCGTGGGCGGACGTTCTCGACGGTACGAAGGCCAAGGTCCGCGACACCCGCAAGACAACGCCGGGGCTGCGCGCCCTGGAGAAGTTCGCGGTCCGCTGCGGCGGCGGCGCCAACCACCGGATGTCGCTGTCCGACGCAGCCCTCGTCAAGGACAACCATGTGGTGGCGGCGGGGGGAGTGGCAGAGGCGTTCAAGCTCGTACGCACCCGGTTCCCCGACGTCCCCGTCGAGGTCGAGGTCGACACACTCGCCCAGGTCACCGAAGTCCTGGCGGCGGGCGCCGACTTGATCCTCCTGGACAACTTCACCCCGGCCGAGACCGCCGAGGCCGTCGCCCTGGTGGCCGGCCGCGCCACCCTGGAGTCCTCGGGCCGCCTCACCCTCGACACGGCACGCGCGTACGCCGAGACCGGCGTCGACTACCTCGCCGTGGGCGCGCTCACCCACTCCGCCCCGATCCTCGACATCGGCCTCGACCTCCGCGAGCCGACCGCCGAACCGAATGCCGAGGCGAAGTAACCCATGCTGCTCACCATCGACGTCGGCAACACCCACACCGTCCTAGGCCTGTTCGACGGCGAGGAGATCATCGAGCACTGGCGGATCTCCACCGACGCCCGTCGCACCGCCGACGAACTCGCCGTGCTCCTCCAGGGCCTGATGGGCATGCACCCGCTCCTCGGCGACGAACTGGGCGACGGCATCGAGGGCATCGCGATCTGCTCCACCGTCCCGTCCGTCCTGCACGAGCTGCGTGAAGTGACCCGCCGCTACTACGGCGACGTACCGGCCGTGCTCGTCGAACCCGGCATCAAGACGGGCGTGCCGATCCTCATGGACAACCCCAAGGAGGTCGGCGCCGACCGCATCATCAACGCGGTCGCGGCGGTCGAGCTGTACGGCGGCCCGGCCATCGTCGTGGACTTCGGCACGGCGACGACGTTCGACGCCGTATCGGCGCGCGGCGAGTACGCGGGCGGGGTCATCGCCCCCGGCATCGAGATCTCCGTCGAGGCGCTGGGCGTCAAGGGCGCCCAGCTCCGCAAGATCGAGCTGGCCAGGCCGCGCAGCGTGATCGGCAAGAACACGGTCGAGGCCATGCAGTCCGGCATCGTGTACGGATTCGCGGGCCAGGTCGACGGTGTGGTGACCCGAATGGCACGCGAGCTGACCGGCCCTACGGGTGACCCGGACGATGTCACCGTCATCGCGACGGGCGGTCTCGCCCCGATCATCCTCGGCGAGGCGTCGGTCATCGACGAGCACGAGCCGTGGCTGACCCTGATCGGCCTGCGCCTGGTGTACGAGCGGAACATGGCCCGTATGTAGCCGGGAAACCCCGCCGGACGGCGGCCCGCCCCGGCACCCGCCCGCCCCGGCACCCGCCCGCCTCGGCACCCGCCCGCCTCGGCACCCGCCCGCCCCGGCACCCGCCCGCCCCGGCACCCGCCCGGGGCGCGGCGCCCGCACCCGGCATGGTCCGGCGCGCCGCGATACATCGCTTAACCCGATTTTGTCCCATTAGCACGTATCGTCACCTCATGCCCACGCCATACGGATCCCGCGGCGGCATGGCGTTCAGCGCAGACGAGCTGCGGGTGCTCCGACGCGCCCTCGCCACCGCCCTCCATCCCACCCCGCTGTCCGACGAGGACGTCCAGGACGCCCTGCGCCTCGCAGGCTCGGTGGACGAGGCGGTCCACGAGGCAGGCAGGCTGCGCGCGTTCCTCCTCGCCGACCTCGCCCGCTACCGCTCCGCACTCCCGGCCGCCGCCCCCGGCTACCTGGAGCTGCTCCAGGACGCCCTGGCCGCCGGGTACCAGCCCGTCCCCGACGACCTGGTGGCCCTGCGCACGCTGCGTCACCTCCCGGTGGGCCTCGCACTGCTGCGCCGCTGCCAGGTGGTCGCCGAGCTGTCGCTGCGGGCCCGGCTGGCCGGCCGCAGCGCCGCCCCGGCCCCGCGCATCCGGCTGCTCGCTCTGCCCGGCGGACGCGCCGCCGACGAGCCGCGCCCCAAGGAGCCGGTGCCGGCACCGGTGCCGGTGCCTGACCGCGTCCCGCAGCCCGGCCGCCCCATGCCCAAGCCCTCCGAGGTCTTCCCGCCCCGCCGCCGCCCCGTCCCCCCGCCGGAACAATGGGCCGCCGGGTAGCTACTCTGGACGGCATGGACTACGTTTCCGCGCTCCTGCCCCCGGTAGTGATGGCCGCATTCTTCATCGCCCTGGTCATGACGATCATCAAGACCCAGGGCGGCTCCAACAAGGGCAAGGAGGACGCGGCCGTGGACGCCGCCATCGTCCGCGCCGAGTCCGTGCAGCAGGCCAGGGCCCCCAGGTCCGGCGACGCCTGACCCGCTCGCCCCACCCGTCGGGCCCCGCGTTTCACGAGGGCGTACAGCTCACTTCGAGCCGTACGCCCTTTTCGCTGCGCAAATAACCGGCCGCAACCCTTATCTCCCACTATGGTGGCGCTGTGCCCCGCCAATTGGGAGACCTGGAAGACGCAGTCATGACACGCGTGTGGCAGTGGAACCGCCCGGTCACTGTCCGGGAAGTCCTTGAGGACCTTCAGAAGGAACGGTCCATCGCCTACACCACCGTGATGACCGTAATGGACAATCTCCATCAGAAGGGCTGGGTACGCAGGGAAGTCGACGGCCGCGCCTATCGATATACGTCGGTCTCCACTCGGCCCGCCTACTCGGCCGCACTGATGAACGAAGCCTGGTCGCAGAGCGACAACCCCGCCGCGGCCCTGGTCGCCTTCTTCGGCATGATGTCGACGGAGCAGCGCGTCGCTCTGCGGGACGCGATGCGCGTCGTTCAGGGTGACGACCCCGCCGAGGCCCGCGTTGCGCCCGTCGGCCCCACGGATGGCCCAACAGATGAGCCCGCAGATGAGCCCCCACAGGACGCGGACGGCACAACTGAGGGCACTGAGGGCGCCGAGAACGCGGACGGCGCGGCGAGATAGCGTCGCCGTATGCCCACCGAGCTTCCCGCGCTTCCCAATGCCGCCGAAAAGGCCATCACCGTCCGCCGGGCGAGGACCAGTGATGTGCCATCCGTCCGCAGCCTCGTGGACACGTACGCACAGAAGCGGATCCTGCTCGACAAAGCGAACGTCACGCTTTACGAGGACATCCAGGAGTTCTGGGTCGCGGAACGCGACGAGGATGCCACTGTGGTCGGCTGTGGGGCTCTGCATGTCATGTGGGAAGACCTCGCCGAAGTGCGAACTCTCGCCGTGGACCCGCACTTCAAGGGCGCGGGAGTCGGACATCAAGTTCTGGACAAGCTGCTCCAGACCGCCCGATGGCTCGGCGTTCGGAAGGTTTTCTGCCTCACCTTCGAAGTCGAGTTCTTCATCAAGCACGGCTTCGTGGAGATCGGTGGGGCGCCGGTTGACGGAGATGTCTACAGCGAGCTGCTGCGTTCCTATGACGAGGGTGTGGCTGAGTTCCTCGGTCTCGAACGGGTGAAGCCGAACACCTTGGGCAACAGTCGGATGCTTCTGCACCTGTGATCGCCAGAAGTCGCCGGAACCCTATGTCCGAAACGCGCACGTTTCCCGTGTTCTTGAGGGACTGAACCTCGACCGGGGGTTTGTGTTTTCCAGAGAAAAGCGGTTTCCTTTCCGCGTACTGCATTTTCGATGAAAGGAAATCCGGTGGCACAGAAGGTTCAGGTCCTTCTTGTTGACGACCTCGACGGCGTCGAGGCCGACGAGACCGTGACGTTCGCTCTCGATGGCAAGACCTACGAGATCGACCTCACTACGGCCAACGCGGACAAGCTCCGCGGTCTGCTAGACCCGTACACCAAGGGCGGCCGTCGTACTGGTGGCAGGGCTTCCTCGGGTCGCGGCAAGGCGCGTGCGACTGCCGGTGGCAACCAGAACACCGCCGAGATCCGTAAGTGGGCCAAGGCCAACGGTTACAACGTGAATGACCGCGGTCGCGTCCCCGCCGACATTCGTGAAGCTTATGAGAAGGCCAACGGCTGAGAAGCTGCTGCGGTACCGGGGGTCGACCCCCGGTAATGCACAGCCGCACGCAACAACCGGGCCCGGTGGCATTCCGTCGCTGCCGTGCCCACGAGTCGTACGAGATCGGGTGCGTCCCCGCGGCACCCGAGACCCGCGAAGGCCGGCAGTGTCGGTTCCACCTCGCGCCCCGGCTCGGGGGGTCGCAGCCACACGGCGGCCCCCTGTGGGCCCACCTGTCCGGGCGGGGCAGGGGCGGTCATCCGCCCGCCCGTGCCGAGGGCGTGCAGTTCGAGGGCCACACCGCCCCATTCAAGCCAGTCGAGCAGCCCCGGCAGCTCCTCCGCGCTGCCTGCGGCGACCAGCAGGCGCATGCGCTGCCCCATGAGGGCGACCGGCCCCGTTCGTGCCCCGAAACGCCGCAGCACCGCGAAACCCGCGTCGGTCGGCAGCTCCAGTACGTCGAAGCGCAGCCCGGTCAGCAGATGCACCGGCAGGCCTCCGGCGACCGCCCAGCCGAGCTCGTGTTCGTACCATCGGGCAGTACCGTCCGCGCCTTCGAGCGGCAGCGGTGTGCGCGGGGGCGGCACGGTGGACGTCATGTCCGGACCAACTCCCAAAACGCCCCGGGGTTACGCTCTGTCCGCGAACGAACGCGTTCTGTTGATGCTCGGGGGGCGTGCGGAGGCGTTCGGCGGCGCAAGGGTGTTCGCCCGTAGCGGAGGGAACCGTGCGCGCGCCGCATGGAGTGTCAGTCCTTGCGGGTAAGACATTCCTAGTGGGAAGGGGCGACACGCTGGCCGAGCCGTCTCACGTTCGCCATCGGCGTACTGGATGAACGGGTATCTACTTGGCCTGCGGGAACATCGTCTCGCACCATCAGGTTGAGCAGTTGTCGGCTGTTCGGCAGAGGATTCTTCGCGGAGGCGACGGATCCGGACGGATGTCGGCAGTTGGAATGAGCTGTCCCGTCCCACGGGACTAGCATGCGGAAGGACAGGGAGGGGACCGACCCCTCTCACTGCCTGACCGCTCTGAGGAGCGATTAACGATGTTCGAGAGGTTCACCGACCGCGCGCGGCGGGTTGTCGTCCTGGCTCAGGAAGAAGCCCGGATGCTCAACCACAACTACATCGGCACCGAGCACATCCTCCTGGGCCTTATCCATGAGGGTGAGGGTGTCGCCGCTAAGGCACTGGAGAGCCTCGGGATTTCGCTCGAGGCGGTCCGCCAGCAGGTGGAGGAGATCATCGGACAGGGGCAGCAGGCCCCTTCCGGCCACATCCCCTTCACTCCCCGTGCCAAGAAGGTCCTGGAGCTGTCGCTCCGCGAGGCCCTTCAGCTCGGCCACAACTACATCGGCACCGAGCACATCCTGCTCGGCCTGATCCGCGAGGGCGAGGGCGTCGCAGCCCAGGTCCTCGTGAAGCTGGGCGCCGATCTGAACCGGGTGCGGCAGCAGGTCATCCAGCTGCTCTCCGGTTACCAGGGCAAGGAGGCCGCCACCGCAGGCGGTCCGGCCGAGGGCACGCCCTCGACCTCTCTCGTCCTGGACCAGTTCGGCCGCAACCTGACGCAGGCCGCTCGCGAATCCAAGCTCGACCCGGTCATCGGGCGCGAGAAGGAGATCGAGCGGGTCATGCAGGTGCTCTCGCGCCGTACGAAGAACAACCCGGTTCTCATCGGCGAGCCCGGCGTCGGAAAGACGGCGGTCGTCGAGGGACTGGCGCAGGCCATCGTCAAGGGTGAGGTGCCCGAGACCCTCAAGGACAAGCACCTCTACACCCTCGACCTCGGTGCGCTCGTCGCCGGATCCCGCTACCGCGGTGACTTCGAGGAGCGCCTGAAGAAGGTCCTGAAGGAGATTCGCACCCGCGGCGACATCGTCCTGTTCATCGACGAGCTCCACACCCTGGTGGGTGCGGGCGCCGCCGAGGGCGCGATCGATGCCGCCTCGATCCTGAAGCCCATGCTTGCGCGTGGTGAGCTTCAGACCATCGGTGCGACGACGCTCGACGAGTACCGCAAGCACCTTGAGAAGGACGCGGCGCTTGAGCGCCGTTTCCAGCCGATCCAGGTGGCAGAGCCTTCCCTCTCCCACACGATCGAGATTCTCAAGGGCCTGCGCGACCGCTACGAGGCCCACCACCGCGTGTCCATCACGGACGAAGCGCTGGTGGCGGCCGCGACGCTCGCCGACCGCTACATCTCCGACCGCTTCCTTCCCGACAAGGCGATCGACCTGATCGACGAAGCGGGCTCCCGGATGCGCATCCGCCGGATGACCGCACCGCCGGACCTCCGCGAGTTCGACGAGAAGATCGCGAATGTCCGCCGGGACAAGGAGTCCGCGATCGACTCGCAGGACTTCGAGAAGGCGGCTTCTCTGCGCGACAAGGAGAAGCAGCTCCTTGCGGCCAAGGCCAAGCGCGAGAAGGAGTGGAAGGCCGGCGACATGGACGTCGTCGCCGAGGTCGACGGCGAGCTGATCGCCGAGGTGCTGGCCACGGCCACGGGCATCCCGGTCTTCAAGCTCACCGAGGAGGAGTCCTCGCGCCTGCTGCGCATGGAGGACGAGCTCCACAAGCGCGTCATCGGCCAGAAGGACGCCATCAAGGCCCTCTCGAAGGCGATCCGCCGTACGCGAGCAGGCCTGAAGGACCCGAAGCGCCCCGGTGGCTCGTTCATCTTCGCCGGCCCGTCCGGTGTCGGTAAGACTGAGCTCTCCAAGACGCTCGCCGAATTCCTCTTCGGCGACGAGGACGCACTGATCTCCCTCGACATGTCGGAGTTCAGCGAGAAGCACACGGTTTCCCGTCTCTTCGGTTCTCCCCCCGGTTACGTGGGTTACGAAGAGGGTGGCCAGCTCACCGAGAAGGTGCGCAGGAAGCCGTTCTCGGTCGTCCTCTTCGACGAGGTCGAGAAGGCCCACCCCGATATCTTCAATTCCCTTCTGCAGATCCTGGAGGACGGTCGTCTGACCGACTCCCAGGGCCGCGTCGTGGACTTCAAGAACACGGTCATCATCATGACGACCAACCTCGGGACCCGGGACATCTCCAAGGGGTTCAACCTGGGCTTCGCCGCCCAGGGCGACACCAAGTCGAACTACGAGCGAATGAAGAACAAGGTCAACGAAGAGCTCAAGCAGCACTTCCGGCCCGAGTTCCTCAACCGTGTCGACGATACGGTCGTCTTCCACCAGCTGACCGAGGAAGACATCGTCCAGATCGTCGACCTCATGCTCGACAAGGTGGATGAGCGGCTCAAGGACCGTGACATGGGCATCGAGCTCAGCGCGGACGCCAAGGCGCTGCTCGCGAAGAAGGGCTACGACCCGGTCATGGGCGCCCGGCCGCTGCGCCGGACGATCCAGCGGGAGATCGAGGACACCCTCTCCGAGAAGATCCTTTTCGGAGAGCTGCGCCCCGGTCACATCGTGGTCGTCGGAACCGAGGGCGAGGGTGACGCGAAGAAGTTCACCTTCCGCGGCGAGGAGAAGTCGGCGCTGCCCGACGTCCCCCCGATCGAGTCCGCGGCGGGCGGCACCGCCGGCCCGAACATGACGAAGGACGCGTAACCCGCGCCCGAGCGCATGTGCAGTAGCCAGAAGGGGCGGCCCCGGAACCAGCAATGGTCCCGGGGCCGCCCCTTTGGCGTACGGCTTTACGGCTTTACGGCTTTACGGCTTTACGGCGTCAGCAGGAGGCGGGCTTGCGCCAGCTGCATTCGAGGTCGGCGGCGGGGGTCGCGGCGCGGTCGGGCCGGGGGCGTACGAGCCTGGTGGTGTCCTTGTCGGACGAGGCGAGGGTGACCACGATCGCGTCCTCGATGCTCTTCACGGACGCGGCCAGGTAGTTGTTGAGGACGATGCTGAAGACCAGCTCGCGCCCGCCCGCGTCCGTGACGTACCCCGAGAGGCCCGAGGCGCCCGTCAGGGAGCCGGTCTTGGCGCGGGCGTTCAGAGCGGCCGGGGTGCCGCACATCCGGCTGCGCAGGGTGCCACCGACGCGGCGGTCGGGGTCGCAGGCGACCGGGAGTGAAGCGCGCCAGTCGGCGTACCAGGGCGCGTCCCGCACGGACAGCAGGAGCTGGGCGAGCTGTCCGGCGGGGATGTTGTTCATCCGGGAAAGACCGGAGCCATCGACCTGGCGGAGGGTGGCCGGGTCGACGCCCTCCTTCTTGAGGTGCGTGGTGATGGCGGCCAGCCCGGCCGTCCAGGTGCCGTCGCCGGTCGTCTCGTACCCGAGGGTCTTGGTGAGGGCCTCGGCGTGCATGTTGTTGGACAGCTTCATGAACGGGTGCATCAGCTCCTTGAGCGGCATGGAGCTGTGCGTGGCGAGGCTCCTTGCGCCCTGGGGAGTGGGACGGCCGAGGCGGGTGGGTCCTGTGATGCGTACGCCGTGGGCGGCGAGGGCGTCGGCGAAGACCTCGGCGGCGTATCCGGTGGGCTCCCACACGCTGACCCACTCCTTGGTGGCGCCCGCGCCGACGGGAATGTTGCCGGTGACGCTGATGCTGTTGGAGCCGTGCCGCCGCTCGATCGCGAGCGTGTCGGTCCCACCGGCGGGGACGGTGGTGGCGCGGATGTCGAGGTCCACGTAGTCGGTGGGCGGAGTCAGCGTCAGCTTCGGGCGGGCGCCCGGCGCGGCGCCGGGCGCGGCCTCGACGACGACCGTGCCGGAGTCGTAGTCGGTGTCGGGGGCGACGGTGAGCGCGGAGATCTGCGCCGAGTAGTACGCGGACTCGTCGTCGGCGGCCCAGGAGCGGCCCAGGCGCTGCGCGTCGAACCGGGTGTCGTCGGCGACGAGGCGGCCGGTGACACGCTTGATGCCCGACCTGGCGACGTCGGCGGCGAGCCGGTCGTAGTCCTTGGCCAGGGTGGTGGGGTCGCCGGTGCCGCGGAGGTAGAGGTCGCCGCGCAGGACGGAGCCGTGGCGGCTGCCGGTGGAGAGGGCGTCCGTGCGGTAGCGGTAGTCGGGGCCGAGGAGGGCCATGGCCGCGGTGGAGGTGGGCAGCTTGGTGTTGGACGCGGGCATCAGGCGGTCGGCGCCGTCACGCCGGTAGAGGGTCTCGCCGGTGGCGGCATCGGCCACGACGACACTCGCGGCGCCGCCGTCCAGGCGGGGGTCGGTGAGGATCGTGTCGATGGCGCCCTTGATGCCGATGTCGGAGGGCCCGGCGCCGGCGGGCGAGCTCCAGGTGAGCGTGCAGGCGAGCCCGATGGAGAGGAACACGGGCCAGGTCCGGGCGCGGGAACGGGGGAGACGCGTACGCGGTGTGCTCACGGGTCTGGTCATGGCACAGGAGCATCCCGGACGGGGGTGGCGGGGGGAAGGAGGCGTGCGGCGGGCGGTGGGGTGTCGAGGTGTCGGGGGTGCGGTGGGTTGCTGCACCCCCGACACGTGCCTGCGTTATGCCTCGGTCCGGGCCGCGCGTATCAGGGCTGCGAGGGCGTGGGGAGTGGTGGTGAGGATGGCGTCCGGCTCGTCGCTCTCCCGGAGGCGGATGGTGCCGTCGGGGGCGGTGGCGAGGTAGACGCAGTTGTCGCCCGCTGCGTCGCTGAAGGTGGACTTCTGCCAGTTGAGCTGGGACATGTTGCCCTTCCCTAGTGGGTGTACAAGAGGTGTTGGATGAGACCCCAGGAGTCGCGCCGTTCGTGCCGTTCGAGGGAGCCGTCCGAATCCACTGCGGGGAGCGCGGTCTGACTCAGGCTGCTGAACGTGGCTCCGTAGCCGACGATGGACTCGAAGTCGTCGAGTCGCAATGGGTTTGCCGGGTGCTCCACAACGACGGTCTCCAGCCCTGGTACTCCAGGGTCGACGATGTGGAAGGGGTTGCCGAACCATGCGCGGGCGCCGGACTCGAACGGCAGGACCTGAATGGTCACTCCGGGGTGACCGGCCATCCTGATGAGGTGCGTGAGTTGGTCTCTCATCACCTGCGAGCCACCCACTTCGATGCGCAAGGCCGCTTCGTGGATGACGGCGTGGAAGCTGATGGGCGGATCTGAGTCGAGCACCGACTGGCGTGCCCGCCGGTAGCTGACGGCAGTTTCCACCTCCTCGGGCGAGGCATCGGGCAGACCTGCGCAGAAGAGCGCGCGCATGTACGACTCGGTCTGGAGGAGCCCGGGAATCAGGAGCGTCTCATGGCTCTGCAAGCTCGTTGCGGAGGCTTCGAGTTCGGCGAGGTCCAGCGACGACTGCGGTCGGCTTTTGCGGTACTCCGACCACCAGCCCTTGCCGTTGCTCTCGGCCATGCTCACGAGAGCGTCAACGTAGGCCTCATTGCTGAGGCCATAGCCGCACACCAGTTCACGGAGACGTTGGGTCGGGATTCCCGTTCGGCCAGCTTCGACGTGACTGAGGTGCGGGCTGCCCATGTCGATCAACCTGCCGCCCTCGGCAACCGTGAAGCCAGCTTGTGTGCGCAACTTTCGTAGCTCTGAACCGATTCGACGCTGCCGCTCAGTGATCAGGATCCGCAGTGCCACGTGGTGCCCTCCTGGGAGTTTCGATCACAGTTTGCCCCTGACGGCCCAACGGGTCCAGCCATCTGAGCAATAAGGTTGCACTTGTGAGGAGTTGAACGCTACCGTGAGTGCGGCGATGCTCACACAGAGATGTTGGAAGCCCGCTGTCGACGCAGCACAACCACGTCTGGCCACGGAAGCGCACCGCCTGATCCATCGCGCGGGGGCGGTAGGCCACTGCGGCCGGGCGTAATCCATCAGTCGAAGCAGCGAACCCAACGCCTTGGAGGCGTCTCGTGGGCGTACCTGAGCATGAACTCCCGCAGTCCTACACCCTCTTCACCCCCGGCAACGCCAGCTCGCCCAAGATCTGCCGCGACTTTGTGCGGAACGCCCTGGAGACCCTGGGACTGGGGGACTTGGCCGATACGGCGGCCCTGTGCACCTCGGAGCTGGTGACGAACGTGCACCAGCACGCAGCAGGCGACGTACACCTGCGAACCGCCATCGAAGCGACCCATGTGCGGGTCGCCGTCTACGACGAGAGTTCTAAGTTGCCCACGCCCCGGCGGGCAAAGGGCGGCGATATGGACGGGCGCGGGCTGTTTCTGGTGAACGCGCTGTCGGATCTGTGCGGAGTGACGAGCACAGTGCAGGGGAAGGGGGTGTGGTTTCAGCTCAACCGGTGACGAGGTCAGCGGGGTTGCAACCCGAGGACGGTGATGTGCTCGGGGAGGCGGTCGAGGCCGCGCACGAGGTGGGAGGTGCCGAAGAGGTGGATGGTCCGGAGCTGTGGAAGCGCTGCCACTGACGTGAGGTCGATCTCCGGCAGGAGCGTACCGAGGTCCAGGTAGGTCAGGTGGGGGAAGAGCTCGGACACTGCGTCGAGCATGGCCGAGGAGATGTCGCCGACGAGGGAAAGGCGCGTGACAGCGGGGACGGACAGTGAGCGGTGAGCGGAGAGAAGAGAATCTCCGGTGGTGTCCAGGTGGGAAAGCCGGGTCAGGTCGCCGATTTCCGCCCACTCCTCCGGCGTCCGAGGACTGCACTGGGGGCCGAGTGTGAGAGTCTCAAGATCGCGGTATCTGCCGAGCCCGCACAGGCCGCCGGTCGGCGCGGGGAGCCCCAGGTCCAGGGCCAGTAAGGGAGCCTTCGGCGGTAGGTCGGACATGGACCAGGCGATTTCTTCGCCGTCAAGACTGAGGTCCGTCAGGCTTCCCAGTGCCGCAAGGGCGCTGGTGTCCGTGTCCTCGAACAGGCCCACGTTGAGCACGCGCAGGGGCAGCCCGACGAGTCCGGTCAGATCAGTGAGTCGGGGGCAGTTGGTGATGAACAGGGTGCTGAGGCGGTCCTGGCCGCGCAGGAACGACACATCGGTCAGGGACGGGTTGTCGCGGACACGGACATCGGTGAGTGAGGCGCCCGCCGTGTAGGTGTGCAGAGCCTGCGCGGACAGTTCGCCCTTCGCGTCGAGCATCGGCCGGGTGCCGAGTGCGCTCAGCGCCGCCAGCTGTTCGTGCGTCGAAGCCGTGAAGTACAGGCCGTCGGGGTCGATATGTGCAATGACCTCTTCGGTGTACGGGCCGGTCTCGAACCGGGCCCAGGACCAGATGAGTTGGGCCCGCACCAGCTCGGACTCGTGGCCGCAGAATCGCGCGAGGAAGAGGATCGCCAGGTCCGACGCCACATGGGACGCGGCGACCACGACATCGTGGGCGACGTCCGGCTCCAGCTGCTCCGGCCCCGGCAGCAGGTCGAGGATCATGGGCCCGGCCGTCGCGAGTTCGCGGGCCGCTTCGGAGCTTCGCGGCGGGATCAGTGCTGCGGCTCGCTCCTCGACCGACTGGCGTACGTGCGGGGCGAGTTCGGCGGCGTGCTCCAGGCAGGCCGCCGCCAGCAGGTGGACGCGGGTGCGGACGGCGGGATCCGGGTGCGCGTCGCCGTACGTGAGCAGGTCGGTGAAGAACTCCGCGCGCTCGCGCGGCCGGGCGTGGGCGACCGCCATGCGGATGACGTCGCGCCACTGGTCGTCCGCCGCGTGCTCGATCAGCACCCCGAAGTCGCCATCGTCCACCACGGCGCGTGCGCCGAGGAAGTCCTGGAACGTGCGGTGGATGAAGTCGACGGTGCTGGGGGCCGGTTCGCGCAGGAGGCCGCTGCGGTGCAGGAAGTGGTCGAAGACCGCCTTCGCGTCGCCCAGCGCGGCCAGCTCAGGAACGGCGGGGAGCGCGTCCGTGATGATGCGCTCGGCCCGTGAACGGTCCATGACGGCTCGGCCGTTGCGGATCAGCCAGTACGCGAGCCGTTGCAGGAGCTGGATCTGCGGTTCCTCGCGCAGGTCCGGGACACCCATCGCGCGCTCGCGGTCGCGGCGTACGAGCAGCATCGACAGAGCGGCGGTGTAGAGGTCCTTGCGGCCCAGCGGGAGGAAGCCGCGGCGGTCGCGGTGCAGGGCGCAAATCAGGCCGCACAGAAGCGGGTTGGTGGCGAGGTGGCCCAGGTCGGGCTTCGCACGTACGGCGGCGAGGAGTTGTTGCTCGTACGCCGCCAGGTCCTTGTCGTCCTCGTCGGAGCCGGTGCGCGCGGCCGTGTGCCAGCGCTTGATGAACGCCGCGACGTCGGCCGGGCGCATCGGGGACAGCGTCAGCTCGGTGAAGTCCTCGTCGCCGAGCCAGTCCTCCCGTACGGCCGAGGGGCGGGAGGTGACCAGCCAGCGGTTGCCCGGGTAGGCGTCGATGAGGTCGCTGAGCCACGCGCGCGTGCGGGCGCGTTCGGCGTCCGGGATCTCGTCGATGCCATCGACCAGCACCAGGCCGCGCTTGGCCGTGAGCACCCGCGCCTCCCAGCCGGTGGGCTGCTCCCCGGCGAGGGCGGAGTCGACGGCGGCCAGGAAGTCCTTGGGGGCGGGGAGGCGCTCGCCGTGGCGGGTGAGGGTGCGTAAGGGGAGGACGAAGGGGACACGGTCGTGGAGGTACGCCATACGGTCGTCGAGGTCCTGGCGCGCGGCGGACACGGCGAGCCACTGGACGAGGGTCGTCTTGCCGGAGCCCGCCTCGCCGCGCAGCAGGACGCGCTCGTGGGTGGACAGGGCCTGATCGGCTGGGCGGGTTTCGAAGCGGGCCGTGTGCAGGGCGGCCTCGGTCTTGAGCAGTTGCTCATGATGTTTGGGGTTGATCCGGGTCCGAGAGGCCAAGAACCGGGGGTACTTTCCGTATCCCTCGGCGGAGTCCACGAGCGCGCGGGCCAGCTCACTCGCGGCGGCCCCGCCCCCCGTCGCCTCCAGACTCAGATACGCCGCGTCCAGCGGCCACTTCCCCGGCGAGTTGCTGAGGTCGATACCGAAGATCGTCAGCTTGCTGTGCTTCCTCGCGATGTGCGCCAGATAACGCTGCTCGAACGCCACGTCCTCCGCCCCCGGCAGCGGATTCCGTGCGATCAGCGCGTCCACCTTCGCGATCAGCTCGCCCTGGCGGCGGCTCTGGGTGACCAGGGTCGCGGGGATGAAGTTCGAGCGCTGGGTGAAGAAGTTCAGGATGTGCAGGCAGGTGGCGTCGAGCAGGCGCTCGTAGAAGTACGTCGCGTCCGCCGACAGGTGCCGCTCCGGGCCGCCGCTCGCGCGCCGCAGCTCGCGGGCTAAGGCGGTGTGGCCCAGCTCGACGGCCTCCACGTCGCTGAGGGCGAGGTCCCCGACGGCGTACAACGTGGCCGTCAGGGCGTCCACCACCGCCGTGTCCTCGCCGGCCGGCACCGGCCGCTCGCCCGCCCGGACGGCCCGCTTGACCAGCTCGGCGGCGAGTTTGCGCAGATCGTCCGCGCTGAGGGTGCGCTTCTCGCCCTTGAAGGAGACGTATCCGGCGAGCCGGACCGGCTTGTCCACCAGGCCCGCGCCCGGGCCCTCGGCCACGAAGAGCTTTTTGATCAGCGGTGCTACGGCGCTCGATATGAGCCTGGCGCCGATGGTTGCCGGATCCACGTGCCGTCCCCCTGAGGCCTGCGCTGTCCTGATGGATCAGCGTATCGAGGGGCGTGGCGGTGACAAGGCGCACAGGGCTTCCGGGGCCTACGAAAGGGAATAGTGGACATGTTCCGAGCCGGGCAGGGGACTTCCGGGTGGCGGGCGGCGGGACCTTCGGTCCGACGTGCGTAGGGGGTGCGGAACCTGGGCGTATGCCCGATTCGCTGGACTCAGGTGTGGGGTTAAACCACGATATGAGCCTTCATTTCGAATGCCCCAGCAGAGAGCGTCGGCGGCCGTCAAGGGCCGGTTTGCTGTCGCCGCGCCTACGGTCCGGGGTAGTAGGTGGGTGGTTTGAGGTGGGGCGGGGGTGCGGGTTACCAAGGTGGGGCAGCTCGGCGGTTTGCCGGGTTCGTTCTTATCTCCGGAGGTTTCTCCCGTATGCCGAAGCGCGACATCTTCTCCCTTGCCGGCTCGTCGTCCGTCCGTACCCGTGCAGCCCTGGTGGCTGCCGGGCTCGGAGCGACGATGGTGCTCGGGACGACGGGGACGGCGTTCGCCGCCGAGGGATCCGCCGCCTCGTCCGTCTCCAAGCAGGCCGACGCCCAGGCCAAGGCCGCCGCGAGCGCCAAGAAGGCGGCTGCCAAGAAAGCCGCTGCCAAGAAGGCTCCCGCCGCCTGGGGTGAGCCGGTCGACCACTACTCGCTCAGCGCCACGTACGGCAAGGGCGGCGGCATGTGGGCCAGCAAGCACTCCGGGCAGGACTTCGCGGTGAAGGTCGGCACCCCGGTCGAGGCCGTGCACGGCGGGACCGTGGTGAAGTCCGGGCCGAACGGGGCCGGCGACGGCCCGGCGTACGGGAACGCGATCGTGATCAAGCACGACAACAACACGTACTCGCAGTACGCCCACCTGTCGAAGGTCAACGCGCACCCCGGGCAGAAGGTGAAGACCGGCCAGCGCATCGCGCTCTCCGGCAACACCGGAAACTCCAGCGGGCCGCACCTGCACTTCGAGATCCGTACGACGCCGAACTACGGCACCGCGATCAACCCGGTGACCTACCTCCGCTCGGAGGGCGTCAGCGTCTAGCCCGCGTCTAGCCCCTCAGTGCCTGCCCGTGTGCCTGGGTCACCAGGTCGATGGCGACTTCGAGGACGGCCAGCCGCTTCTCCTCGGGGTCGCCTTCGACGTCCTTGAGGACGAACATCCCGGCGTGCATCGTGAAGAGCGCGCTGATGCAGCGGACCTGGTCCTTCAGCGCCGAGTCCGGCTCCTTGACCAGGTCGAGCATGACCAGCATCCGCTCCTTGAACGTCTCGCCGATGCTCAGATCGCGCATCGTCGCCTGGTTCTCCTGCATGAAGCGGAAGAGCGGGGCGGCGGCGCTGAGCGCCCTGCTGTAGCGGGTCAGGATCTCTTTTTTCGTGACGAGGGAGTGCGGCTGCCCCTGCGCCCACTCGATCAGCTCGTCCATGGGCCTGGTCAGGTCCTGGAAGAGGCTGACGATGATGTCTTCCTTGGTCTTGAAGTGGTAGTAAAGCGCCGCCTTCGTGACATCCAGCTTCTCCGCGATCTCCCGCAGTGAGGTCTTCTCGTAGCCCTGCTCGGCGAAGAGTTCCATGGCGACGTCCTGGATGCGCTGGCGCGTATTGCCTCGGCGCGGCTGGCTGGTGCTGCTCATCGACGTACTCCCAGAAACTTACTTGACGCCCGGCTAGTTACGGGTCTACTTTCCCCAGTGTAGTCACCTTGTCGGGCGGCAAGTAAGTACGTAACAGGGGAGTGGGAGTACATGGGGCGCGGGGCGAAGGAAAAGACGGCAGAGGCTGCCGGGACGAAGGCGGCCGGGGCGGTTCACCAGCCGCGCAGTGTGCGCGTGGTGCTGCTGGCGCTGATGATCGCGATGCTGCTCGCGATGCTGGACAACATGATCATCGGCACCGCCATGCCGACCATCGTCGGCGAACTGGGAGGCCTGGAGCACCTGGCCTGGGTCGTCACCTCCTACACCCTGGCGACCGCGGCCTCGACGCCGATCTGGGGAAAGCTCGGCGACCTCTACGGGCGCAAAAGCATCTTCCTCATCTCGATCGTCGTCTTCCTGATCGGCTCCGTGCTCAGCGGAATGGCCCAGGACATGGGGCAGCTGATCGGCTTCCGTGCCATTCAGGGTCTCGGCGCGGGCGGTCTGATGGTCGGCGTCATGGCGATCATCGGCGATCTGATTCCGCCGCGGGAGCGCGGCAAGTACCAGGGCATGATGGCCGGCGTGATGGCGCTCGCCATGATCGGCGGACCGCTGGTCGGCGGGTTCATCACCGACCACCTCGGCTGGCGCTGGAGCTTCTACATCAACCTGCCGCTGGGCGCGGTCGCGCTCGTGATGGTCACGATGGTCCTGCACCTGCCCAAGAAGGAACGTTCCACCGCGAAGATCGACTACCTGGGCGCCGCGCTGCTGACCGTGGGCATCACGTCGATCGTGCTGGTCACGACCTGGGGCGGTACGGAGTACGCCTGGTCGTCGGCCATCATCATGGAGCTCATCGCGATCGGCGTCGCCTCCATCGTCGGCTTCCTCTTCGTGGAGACGAAGGCGGCCGAACCGATCATGCCGCTGCACATCTTCCGCAACCGCAACTTCACGCTGATGTCGATCATCGGCTTCCTGGTCGGCTTCGTGATGTTCGGCGCGGTGCTCTTCCTGCCGCTGTTCCAGCAGTCCGTACAGGGCGCTTCGGCGACCAACTCCGGTCTGCTGCTGCTCCCGATGCTGCTGTCGATGATGGTCGTCTCGCTGATCTCGGGCCGCGTCACCACCAGCAGCGGCAAGTACAAGATCTTCCCGATCATGGGCGGCGGACTGATGGTCGCCGGACTGTTCATGCTCGCGCAGATGGACACCGATACCTCGCGTCTGACCTCCGGCATCTACATGGCGGTGCTCGGCGCAGGCATGGGCTTCCTGATGCAGATCACGATGCTGGTCGCGCAGAACAGCGTCGAGATGAAGGACATGGGCGTCGCGTCGTCCTCGACGACTCTCTTCCGTACGCTCGGCAGTCCTTCGGCGTCTCGATCATGGGCGCGCTCTTCACCAGCCGGGTCCAGGACTCGATGGCCGAGCGGGGCGGCGCGGGTGTCACCCAGCAGTCGGCGCAGCTCGACGCGGCGAGCCTGGCGAAGCTGCCGGAGGCGGCGCGTGAGGCGTACCAGTTCGCGGTGGCTTCCGGCACGCATGCGGCGTTCCTGCTGGGCGGATCGATCGCGGTGATCGGATTCGTGGCGGCCTTCTTCGTGGAGGAGGTGCCGCTGCGCGGCGCGGGCCCGGAGCCGGAGCCAGCCGCGGGTCCGGGTGCCGACGCTGTGGTCCCGGGCCGGGAGCTGGCGAAGGAAAACGCCTGACTAGGTCTGACCAAGCCTCACCACGCCCGACCGAACCCGACCGACCTCGTGACCCATGATTCCCGGCCCCCGCTGTACGCACCGGGGGCCGTTGTCAGTGGTGGCCGCCCAGTGGTGCCCGCCCCCACTACTTGGCGGGCAGCCGCACGATGGGGTAGCTGCCGGTGGTGGTCGGCGCGTGCTCCGGGAGCCACAGCACCGCGATGGCCCCGCCGTTCTGGTGCGCGTTGCGGAAGGTCAGCCGGGCGCCGAGGACGCGGGCCTGACCGGCCGCGATCGTCAGGCCCAGGCCGTGGCCGCGGCCCGCCCGGTCGCTGCTGCCCGTGCGGAACCGGCTCGGCCCGTCCTTGAGCAGTGCCTCGGGGAAACCGGGCCCATGGTCGCGCACCCGCACCACCCGGCCCTCGACGGTGACTTCGAAGGGGGCCTTGCCGTGCTTGGCGGCGTTGCCGAGGAGGTTGCCGAGGATGCGCTCCAGGCGGCGGGGGTCAGTGCTCACCCAGGACTCGTGGACCACCCGCACCACCGCGTCCGGGTGGAGCAGCATGACCCGGCGGCCGACGAACTCGCCGAGCGCGATCTCCTGCAGCTCGGCCCGCTCCGACGCACTGTCGAGCCGAGCCACCTCCAGGACGTCCTCGACCAGCGTCCGCAGGGCCTGGGCCCGGTCCCGTACGAGCTCCGTTGGGCGGCCGGGCGGCAGCAGTTCGGCGGCGGTGAGCAGCCCGGTCACGGGGGTGCGCAGCTCGTGCGCGATGTCCGCGGTGACCCGGCGTTCCGCTTCGAGGCGCTCCTGGAGCGCGTCGGTCATGGCGTCGACGGCGCGCGCGAGCTCATCGGTCTCATCCTGTACGACACCGCCGATGGCGTCCCGTACGCGTACGTTCGCATTGCCCTGGGCGACCTTGCCCGCCGCGGTGGCCGCCTTGCGCAGCCGCCGGGACAGCTGGCCGCCGATCAGCACACCCAGGGCGCAGCCGCCGAAGACGACCGAGACCGAGCCGATGACCAGGGCGCGGTCGAGGTCCTCCATGATCGCGGTGGAGCGGTCGGTGAACGGGGTGTGCAGCGACAGCACGTCGCCGTTGCCCAGGGGGGCGGCGGCCCATACGTCGGGCACGCCGTTGGGGCCCTCCGCGACATGGGTGGCTCGGCGGCCCCGCTCGGTGCTCGCCTTGAGCTCCGGGGGCAGCGCGGGATCATTGAGCTTCGTGCCGAACCTGGGCTCGCGCGCGGACTCGTACCACCGCTGGGCGAACTGCAGCCGCTCGATCTGTACCTCGCGGGCGTTGTCGAGCATCGAGACGCGTGCCGCGTTGTGCACGACCAGGCTCAGGGTGATCGCGATGAGCGCGCCGACTCCGGCGATGGCGATGCTGATCTTCCAGCGGACGCCGGTGCGCAGGGCGAAGCGCCTCATGCGGAGTCCCGTTCCGTACGAGAGGCGACAACACAAGGGGCGGCCGGGTGGTGGTTCATGCCTTCAACTTGTATCCGAAGCCGCGGACCGTCTCGATGCGGTCCTGGCCGATCTTGGTGCGCAGCCGCTGGACATGGACGTCCACCACCCGGGTGTCGCCGCCCCACCCGTAGTCCCAGACCCGCTCAAGCAGCTTGTCGCGCGAGAGGACCGTGCCCGGCGCGGAGGAGAATTCGAGCAGCAGCCGCATCTCCGTCGGCGTCAGGCCCACCGGCTCGCCGTCCTTGCGGACCTCCATGCCCTCCGTGTCGACCTCCAGGTCGCCGAAGACCAGCAGCCCGCCGTCGGGCCCCAGGCCACGGTCGGGGCCACCGGCCGGGCCGCCCGCGTGCCCGAAGCGGCGCAGCACCGCGCGGATGCGCGCGACCAGCACCGCACCGTCGAAGGGCTTCGTCACATAGTCGTCGGCGCCGGCCTCCAGGCCGAGCACCACATCGATCGAGTCGGCCCGCGCCGACAGCATGATCACCGGCACGGTCGACTCGTCGCGGATGCGCCGGCACAGGCTCACGCCGTCGATGCCGGGCACCATCACATCGAGCAGCGCGATGTCGGGCTGGTTGCTGCGGAAGGCTTCGAGGCCGGACAGGCCGTCGGGCATCGCGGTGACCACAAAGCCGTGGCGCTCCAGCGCGAGCTGGGTGGCTTCGCGGATGACATCGTCGTCCTCCACAAAAAGGACATGGGTCTCGGCCATCCGCTGCTCTCTCAGTTCTCCGTCGGGGCGCTCGGCTGCGCGGCGGATCCTTCGTCGTCCTCGCCGACCGCGCGGCTGAAGTCGTTGTGCACCTGATCGTGCACGGTGAACTTGTTCCCCGACCAGCGGTAGGTGATCACTTCTTCGCCCGACGGATATGCCATCGGGTCGTCCTTCCCGTAGACCGGCTTGGTCAGGACCAGATCGCCGCGGTCGATCTCCGCGTAGACCGCGGGGGCCTCGGCCGCGAAGACATTCTCGTATGAATCGCCCTGCTCTCGGTACACATACGTACCGATGCCCACGGCGTCCCCGCACGTCATCACGTTCACCACAACGTCGTTGTCGGTGCTGCCGGTGAGCTTTCCGTACGAGGTGTCGACCGGGTACTCGTCCTTGACGCACGGCTTCAGGTCGCGCTTGACGGTGTCGCTGACCTTCGGGTCCTCCCGGAGCAGCGCCACCGCGTTCACCCGCTTGGCGGCCGGCGGTGTCGTCGTGCCGTCGGACGGCGTCGCGCGGGCGACCGCGTCGGTGCGGGCCGGACCCGCGTCGCGCGTGCCCGTACCGCCCGCCTCACAGGACACGGCGAACAGGCCGACGGCGGCGAGGCCGGCCAGAGCCGTGCCACTCGCCGCCCATGTGCTGCCGCGCTTCGCTAGGCCGCGCACCGCTCCCGCCCCCGTCCGTCACCGTGCCCCGCGCGCTCGAACACGCGCGCGTCCAGCTCACGGCTCTCCAGCTCCTGCCGCAGCCGGGCGAGTGCCCGGTGCAGTGTGCTCTTGACCGTACCTGCCGACATTCCGAGAGCCGCGGCCGTCTCTTCCGTGCTCATCTGCTCCCAGTGTCGCAGCACGACCACGCTGCGCTGCTTGGGTGCCAGCACTCCGAGTATGTCCATCAGGAGTGCGCGGTTCGCGCGCTGCTCGGTGCCGTCCTCGACGCTCGCGTCGGGCAGCTGCTCGGTCGGAACCTCTTCGAGCTTGCGTGCACGCCACCACTCGGTACGCGTGTTGATCATGACGCGGCGCAGGTAGGCATCGGCCAGGGACTTGTCCACTATGCCGTCCCAGCGGCCGTACGTGCGCACCAGCGCGGTCTGGAGGAGGTCCTGGGCGTCGACCGGGTCGGGGACGAGCCGCCTGGCACTCCGCAGCAGGGCCTCCTGCCGGGTGCGTACGTACTCTTCGAATTCGAGCACCTCGCCGTGCGCCATTCAGAACCGCCTCCGTCCCACTGACCAACCCCGTGAACTGCTTACGTCCCAGGACGCTACGGAGGCGTTGTCACGGGGCTGTGCGGGTCAGCCCTCGGCAGGCGCACGGCTGGCCGTCGGTTGTGTAACGGCGAAGATCTCAGCTCAGGGGCAGCCGGTAGACACTGCTTTCCATGGGCTCCACCAGGCCGTCAGCGACCAAGCCGTCGAGTGCGCGCGCACGCTGGACCGGCTCGTCCCACACCGCGTCGAGCGCGGCCTGCGAAACCGGCTCGATCGCCTCGCGCAGTACGGCGAGGAGCTTGCCGCGCACCTGACGGTCCGTACCGGCGTACGTCTGCCCGCGCCGCGGGGCCCCCTCGTGCGCGGGCTTGCCGGCCAGCCGCCACGCGCACTGCTCCGAGACGGGGCAGCGCGAACAGTCCGGGCTCTTCGCGGTGCACACCAGCGCGCCGAGTTCCATCGATGCGGCAGCCCAGCGGGCCGCCCGCGTGTCCTCCTCGGGGAGGAGCGAGCGGGCGAGCCTGCGCTCGGCGGCGGTGGTGGCGTTCGGCGGGTACTGGATGCCGGAAACCGCGCGGGCGAACACCCGGCGGACGTTCGTGTCCAGTACGGCGTACCGCTGCCCGTACGCGAAGGAGGCGACGGCCGCGGCCGTGTACTCGCCGATGCCAGGCAGGGCCAGCAGCCGCGCGTGCTCGCTCGGCACCTTGCCGTTGTGCCGCTCGGTGATCGCGACGGCCGCACCGTGCAGCCGCAGAGCGCGCCGCGGATAGCCGAGCCGGCCCCAGGCCCTGACCGCCTCGCCGGGCGGCTCGGCAGCCAGATCGGCGGGCAGCGGCCAACGGGCGAGCCACTGCTCGTACACCGGAAGCACCCGGCTGACCGGCGTCTGCTGCAGCATGAACTCACTGACCATCACCCCCCAGGGCCCCGCTTCGGGGCGTCGCCAGGGAAGGTCACGGGCGTGCACGTCGAACCACGCGATGACGGGGGAGTGGAGGGCGGTGGTGGCGGTGGTGGTGTCACTGGTCGCAGTCATGGCACTGGCGATCCTGACATGTTTCGACCCGCCCGTGGACGAGGGGGTCCCCGGCGGATCTCCGTGGCGAGGACCCGGCGGACACCCCCGGGCAGGACCTGACGATCATCAGGGGGGACATGCTGCTCGGTGCTGTTCATGACCGGTGGACGTACGGAAGGTTGCCCGGCCGTCACATGGAGCGATCGTCAGGTGCCGCACCCGAAGGCAGTTAACGGTGTGTCAGATGCGGGCCGGAATGATGATCGGGGAAAGTTGCGGAGACGAGCGGCGGGTGGGGCGGGAGTTGGCGCCGATCTCTCGTAAGGTTTGTGCCGTGGGATCAATGCGTAATCCAGTCGGGCCGCTTCCCTCCTCCATTTATTGGCGCCGGAGGGCAGTAGGCCTGTCCTTGCTTGCCCTGCTCGCGGTGCTGGTCCTATGGGCCGTCATCACCGGTGGGGACAAGGGCAGTAAGGACGAGGGCCGCGGTGGTGCGAGCCCCGCGCCGTCCACCATCACCCCGGGCCCCTCCTCGTCGGGCCCGGCCATCAGTGAGGGACCCGGCGGGCGCGACGAGCCGGGCGGCACCGGTGGCAGCGACGGCGGAGGCGGCACCGGCGGCGGTGACGGCGGAGGCGGCGACCAGGGGGACACCGACCCGGGCGGCGGCGGAGGCAGTGACGGCACCGGTGACGGTGGTGGCGGTGGCGCCGGCCAGCGTGTGCCCGCCAGTTCCACCCTGCCCAACTGCACGCCGGGCGCCATCAAGCTGTCCGTACGCAGCATCAAGAACGAGTACGAGCCGGGCGAGGAGCCCAAGTTCGAGCTGATCGCGAAGAACACCTCGGCCAGCACCTGCAAGATGGACTTCGGGCCGAAGGCGGCCGTGCTGACCATCACCGATGACGACAACAACGAGGTGTGGTCCTCCGAGGACTGCCCCCGCGCCCCCGAAGCGCTGCTGCTCCGCGTCCCCGGGAAGACGACCGTCAAGCACACCGTCGAATGGGACCTGAAGAAGAGCGGCCCCAAGTGCGCGACGCCGCCCGCGACGCCCGCGGGTGACGGGACCTACCTGGTGGAGATGGCGGGCGTGAAGGCGCCCGCCGCGTTCTCGGTGAAGAAGGACTGACGACGGACCCGGGAGACCGGGAACACCTGAGCGCCGCACCCCGACGGGGCGCGGCGCTCAGGTGTTCCCGCTTCAGGCGCTCACACGTTCCTGCTTCAGACGTACCGCTCCAGGATCGACGACTCGGCCAGCCGGGACAGGCCCTCGCGCACCGAGCGCGCCCGTGCCTCGCCCACGCCGTCGACCGTCTGCAGATCGTCGACGCTCGCGGCGAGCAGCTTCTGCAGCCCGCCGAAGTGCTCGACGAGCCGCTCGATGATCGCGCCGGGCAGCCGCGGAACCTTAGCGAGGAGCCGGTAGCCGCGCGGCGACACCGCGGAGTCCAGCGTCTCGGGAGAGCCGCTGTGCCCCAGTGCCCGCGCCACGGTGGCCAGTTCGAGCAGCTCGGCATGGGTGAGCGCGTCCAGCTCGGTCAGCGCTTCGGCGACCGTGCGGGAGCGTTTCGCCGTCGGCTCCGGGACATAGTCGCGTACGACCAGGTCCCGCTCCGGCTCGACGCCCGCGATCAACTCGTCGAGCTGGAGGGAGAGAAGGCGACCGTCGGTGCCCAGCTCCACCACGTACTCGGCGATCTCGGTGGCGATGCGGCGCACCATTTCCAGGCGCTGCGCCACGGCCGTCACGTCGCGGACCGTCACCAGGTCCTCGATCTCCAGCGCGGACAGGGTGCCCGCG
This sequence comes from Streptomyces changchenzhani, assembly GCF_039766235.1. Lineage (NCBI taxonomy): Bacteria > Bacillati > Actinomycetota > Actinomycetes > Kitasatosporales > Streptomycetaceae > Streptomyces > Streptomyces changchenzhani. Next base: position 292,707 of record NZ_JBDHNH010000011.1, read on the forward strand.
ACTTCGTCGAGGCGGAGCTTGTACCGCTCCAGGGTGGCCAGCGCCTGGTTGGCGCGGGACAGGATCGCGGCCGACTCCTCCAGGACCCGGCGCTCCCCGTCGACGTACAGCGCGATCAGGCGCATCGACTGGGAGACCGAAACCACCGGAAAGCTGCACTGCTTGGAGACCCGGTCCGCCGTGCGGTGGCGGGTGCCGGTCTCCTCGGTCGGGATGGACGCGTCCGGGACCAGCTGGACGCCGGCCCGCAGAATTTTGGTGATGTCCTTGTCCAGGATCAGCGCACCGTCGAGCTTGCACAGCTCGCGGAGCCTGGTCGCGGTGAACTCCACGTCCAGCACGAAGCCGCCGGTGCACATGGACTCGACGGTCTTGTCCATACCAAGGACGATCAGACCGCCGGTGTTGCCGCGGAGAATGCGCTCCAGGCCGTCGCGCAGGCCCTTGCCGGGCGCGACTGCGCTCAGCGTGGCGCGCATCAGCGCTTCGATGCCCGCATTACCGGAGCCTCCGCCGGACTTTCCGGGTGCTGTTGCCCGGTCGTTGGCTGCCACTGCACTCCTCCGGTCACGGGGTTGCGATGCCCCTTGGGGCGCTGGACTTCGCCTCGCGTACTCGTACGGACGGGCGAGACCAGGGCAAAGTCTACCGGCGCTCATCCTCACTTCGTGGGGCCTGTGCGCGAGCCCGGTGCGGAAGCACTCCCAGAGCCTCTCCTATGTCGGCCACTTCGGTGACCTTCATGCCCGCGGGAACCTTCCCCGGGTCGCTCGGGACCAGGGCGTGCGTGAACCCCAGACGGTGTGCCTCGGCCAGTCTGCGCTGGACTCCGGTGACCCTTCTGACCTCCCCGGCGAGGCCCACTTCGCCGATCGCGACCAGGTTCTTGGGCAGCGGGGTGTCGCTCGCCGCGCTGGCCAGTGCGAGCGCGATGGCGAGGTCGGCGGCGGGCTCGGTGAGCTTCACACCGCCCACCGTCGCGCTGTAGATGTCGCGCTTGCCGAGGGCGGTGATCCGGCCGCGCTGCTCAAGGACGGCGAGCATCATCGACACCCGTGACGTCTCCAGGCCCGATGTGGTGCGCCGGGGGGACGGGATCTGCGAGTCGACGGTCAGCGCCTGGACCTCGGCGACGAGCGGACGCTTGCCTTCGAGCGTGACGGTCAGGCAGGTGCCGGGGACGGCCTCGGCGCGGCGGGTGAGGAAGAGCCCGGACGGGTCGGCCAGCCCGGTGATGCCCTCGTCGTGCAGCTCGAAGCAGCCGACCTCGTCGGTCGCTCCGTAACGGTTCTTGATGCCTCGTACGAGACGGAGCCTGGCGTGCCGGTCGCCCTCGAAGGACAGCACGACGTCCACGAGGTGCTCCAGGAGGCGCGGCCCTGCGATCGCGCCGTCCTTGGTGACATGGCCGACCAGGATGGTCGACATGCCGCGGTCCTTGGACGCCCTGATGAGCGCCCCCGCGACCTCGCGGACCTGGGACATGCCGCCGGGCGCCCCGTCGATCTCGGGCGATGCCACGGTCTGCACCGAGTCGAGGACGAGCAGGGACGGCTTGACCGCGTCGAGGTGGCCGAGGACCGCGGAGAGGTCGGTCTCGGCGGCCAGATAGAGGTGGTCGCTGAGCGCGTGGATCCGGTCGGCGCGCATCCGCACCTGGCTCGCGGACTCCTCGGCCGTCACATACAGCGTCCGGTGGTCGTCGCTCGCCGCCTTCGCGGCCACGTCCAGCAGGAGCGTCGACTTGCCGACGCCCGGCTCACCCGCGAGCAGCACCACGGCGCCCGGCACCAAGCCGCCGCCGAGGACGCGGTCCAGCTCGTCGACGCCGGTGGAGCGGGCGGTCGCCGAGCGGCCGTCGACCTGGCCGATGGGGAGCGCCGCCGTGCTCACCCGCCCGGCCGCGGTGGTCCGTACAGCGGGCGTGCCGGTCTCCTCGATCGTGCCCCAGGCCTGGCATTCGGGGCAGCGGCCGAGCCACTTGACGGCCGTCCAGCCGCACTCGGTGCAGCGGTAGGACGGTCGGTCCTTCGTGGATTTCGTACGGGCAGCCATGTCGGGAACCGTAGCCGTGACCACTGACATCGCGGACCACGGCCGCCACCGGGCGGTGCCCGGCGCGTTACTGGGCCCGGGTCCGTGCCCTCCGCGGCTCTCCGGAAGACCTCACAGCCCGTCTTCGCCCGCCTTCGTCAGGGCCACGGAATCCCCGACTCCTGTCCCCTTTTGAGGGATACCTTCACCCGTAAGGATTAAAAGTACTCAAGGCGAGCAGAGGGCCTGCTCACCTCTGCCTACGGTCTGCGAGTGACGACCACCAGGCGGGAGCAGCCCAAGCAGCCCATGAACACCACCGGCGCACACCGGGCGCGCAGCAGGGTGCCCCGGCCCACGCTCGTGCAGGCCCCGCCCACGCGTTACGAGCCCTATCTGGACGGGCTGTTCACCTACTGCCTGTCCGTGCTCTGCGACCACGCCGAAGCCACCGCGGTCCTCGGTGAGGTACTGGTCATCTCCGAGCGCAGGCACGGCCGTTGCCCGTCCGGTGACCCCGAGCGCAAGGCCTGGCTGTACGCCCTCGCGCGGTGGGCCTGTCTGCGCAAGCTCACCGAGCAGAGGCGGCGGCGCCAGGGGGCGCACAGCGGGAGCCGCACGCCCGTTCCCGCCCCGGTGAGCCCCGTCCCCGAGGAGACCGCCGCCCGCCACCACGCCGAACTGGCCCTGCTGGCCTGGCCCGAGGCGGCCGGCACCACCCCCGAGCAGCGTGACGCGCTGGAGCTCGCCGTACGCCACGGGCTGGGCCCGCGCGAGGTCGCCGCCGTGCTGGGGATGGACTACCCGTCGGCCCGTGAGCTGCTGGCCGCCGCTGCCTGCGAGGTGGAGCGGACCCGCGCCGCCCTCGCCGTCGTGGAGGGCGGGACCTGCCCGATCGTGGCCCGGCTGACCGGCGACAGCCAGGTGCTGCTCGGCACCGCCCTGCGCCGCGAGCTCGTCCGGCACGTCGACGACTGCCCCCGCTGCCGGCGCTCCGCGGAGCGGGCCGGGGCGGGCGGCCCGTGGCCGGGTACGGGCATCGTGCCCGCCGCGCTGCCCGTCGTACCGGCGCCCAGATCGGCGGCGTACGCGGCGATGCTGGCCGTCCCGAAGGCGCGCGTCGCCGCGCCCCGGTTCGACCGCGACGGCTTCCCGCTGGACCCCAAGGACCGCGCCGCGCGCCGCGACCGGCTGCGCACCAGGGCGGTCACGACGACGGTCGTGGCGACCGTGGTGGCCGCACCGGTGTTCGCCCTCTGGGCTGCGTACCGTGGCGCTCCGCTCACCGGCGAGAGCCAGGGCGGCGCCTCGGTCACCGCGAGCGAGGCGGACGAGGCCGGCGGGAGCGACGGCGACCAGAACGACCGCGCGGCCGGCGACGAGAGTTACGACGCGTACGAGAACGCGGGCAACGCCCGGCCCACCCCCGACTCCGACTTCACGCCCGGCACCCGCTCGCCGGACGTCTCGGTGCAGGTCATCAGCGGCGGTACGACCGGGCCGGGCCGTCCGGGCGAGGCCGCGGGGCGGCTGGCGGTGGAGGCGCGGTCGGCGGGCAGCACGACGGTGGTCACACTGACCGCGTCGGGCTCGGCGCCGGTGTCCTGGTCGGCGTGGACGGACGCGTCCTGGCTCTATCTGAGCCAGTCGTCGGGCACGCTGGACCCTGGCGAATCGATCACTCTGTATGTCTCCGTGGACCACGAGCGGGAGCCGGCGGGCGCATGGCGCGCCCGGATCGGCATCGGTCCTTCGGGCGCGATGATCGCGGTCGAGGGCCACGGCCGCGGCCCGACGAACCCGCCGCCCCGCCCGGACCCGACACCCACGCACCCGACGACGCCGCCCCCGGACCCGGATCCGACGCCCACGGACCCGACGCCGCCGCCCGACCCGGACCCGACACCGACCCCGCCGGACCCGACGACCCCACCCCCGACATCGGACCCGCCGCCCTCGGACCCGCCCCCTTCCGATTCACCGCCGCCTTCGGACTGAGCGGGTGCGCCCCGTGCGCCGGTCAGGGAGTGCCTGGGGCCCCCGCAGGCCTCGGGTCGGCCGGATGCGGAGCCATCGGCAGCAGCGCCGCCAGGCGCTCCACGCAGAGCTCCACCAGCCGGTCGTACGCCGCCTTGCCCATCAGCTCGGTGAGCTCCGGCTTGTACGTCACGTACACCGGATCGCCCGCCCCGTGCGCCGACGTCGCCGACGTGCACCACCAGTGCAGGTCGTGGCCACCGGGGCCCCAGCCCCTGCGGTCGTACTCGCCGATGGTGACTTGCAGCACGCGCGTGTCGTCCGGCCGCTCGATCCAGTCGTACGTACGCCGCACCGGCAACTGCCAGCACACGTCCGGTTTGGTCTCCAGCGGCTCCTTGCCCTCCCGCAGCGCCAGGATGTGCAGCGAACAGCCCGCGCCGCCCTCGAAGCCCGGCCGGTTCTGGAAGATGCAGGAGCCGTCCCAGCGCCGCGTCTGGCGCTCGCCGTCGTCGTCGGTCTGGGTCCAGCCCGTCTTCGTACCGACGTTGTGGAACTGCCACACGTCCGGCGTCAGCCGCGCCACATGACCGGCCACGCGCTTCTCGTCGTCCTCGTCCGAGAAGTGCGCCCCCAGCGTGCAGCAGCCGTCGTCGGCCCGGCCCGCCACGATGCCCTGGCAGCCACTGCCGAAGATGCAACTCCACCGGGACGTCAGCCAGGTCAGGTCGCAGCGGAAGATCTGCTCGTCGTCGCCTGGGTCGGGGAACTCGACCCAGGCGCGCGCGAAGTCCAGGCCCTTTTCATCGGGAACCCGTTGGGGCTGCTTGGACTGCTTGGGCTGCTTAGAGGCTTTGTCCTGCTTCGCCTTTTTCGTCTTTGGCACGGGACAAGCCTATGCGCGCCGCCGCAGTAGCGTTCCGCCTATGAGACTCGGAGTCCTCGACGTGGGGTCGAACACGGTTCATTTGCTGGTGGTCGACGCGCACGCCGGCGCGCGCCCGCTTCCCGCGCACTCGCACAAGGCCGAACTGCGTCTCGCGGAGCTCCTCGACGAGGACGGGGCCATCGGCGCCGAGGGCGTCGACCGGCTGGCGACGACGATCGCCGAGGCCGTTCAGGCGGCCGAGGACAAGGGCTGCGAGGAGGTCCTGTCCTTCGCCACCTCCGCCGTGCGCGAGGCGACCAACGCCGACGAGGTGCTGGCCCGCGTCAAGCGCGAGACCGGCGTGGACCTCCAGGTGCTGAGCGGCGCGGAGGAGGCGCGGCTGACCTTCCTGGCCGCCCGCCGCTGGTTCGGCTGGTCGGCGGGCAAGCTGCTTGTCCTGGACATCGGCGGCGGCTCCCTGGAGATCGCGTACGGAATCGACGAGGACCCCGACGCCGTGGTGTCGCTGCCGCTCGGGGCGGGCCGGCTGACCGCGGGCTGGCTGCCCGGTGATCCGCCGGAAGCGGCGGACGTCAAGGCGCTGCGCCGTCATCTACGGGCCCAGATCGCCCGTAACGTCGGCGAGTTCAGCCGCTTCGGCAAACCCGATCATGTCGTGGCGACGTCCAAGACCTTCCGGCAGCTGGCGCGCATCGCGGGCGCGGCCCGCTCCACCGAGGGCCTCTACGTACAACGTGAGCTGAGTCGCAGATCGCTGGAGGAGTGGGTGCCCAAACTGGCCGCGATGCCGGTCGCGCAGCGGGCGACACTGCCCGGCGTCTCGGACGGCCGCGCGGCCCAACTGCTGGCCGGAGCCATGGTCGCGGAGGCCGCGATGGACCTCTTCGGGGTCACGACGCTGGAAATCTGCCCCTGGGCCCTGCGCGAGGGCGTCATCCTGCGCCGCCTGGACCACCTCCCGACCATCTAGGGGGTGTCCGGCCGACCTCCGCGGTGTCGCGGGGCGTGGCACGCACAGCCGCGGCGGAGACCGACCGGACACCCCCTGGCCGTGGCCCGTACGCTGTCCCTCGTGGCAGAACCAGTGGTGCGCATCCCGGATGCGAAGGTCGCGCTGTCCACGGCATCGGTGTATCCGGAGTCGACGGCGACGGCCTTCGAGATCGCCGCACGTCTCGGCTACGACGGCGTCGAGGTCATGGTGTGGACGGATCCCGTCAGCCAGGACATTGAAGCCCTGCGCAGACTCTCCGACTATCACGGCGTGCCGATCCTGGCCGTCCACGCGCCCTGCCTGCTGATCACGCAGCGGGTGTGGTCCACGGACCCGTGGATCAAGCTCCAGCGGGCGCGGGCCGCCGCCGAGAAGCTCGGTGCGTCCACCGTCGTCGTACACCCGCCGTTTCGCTGGCAGCGGCAGTACGCACGCGACTTCGTCTCCGGGATCTGGCGGATGGCGGACGAGACCGACGTCCGATTCGGCGTCGAGAACATGTACCCGTGGCGGTACAAGGACCGCGAGATGCTCGCGTACGCCCCCGACTGGGACGTCACGAAAGACGACTACCGTCACTTCACGATCGACCTGTCGCACACCGCCACGTCCCGCAGCGACGCCATGGCCATGATCGACCGGATGGGCGACCGGCTCGGCCACGTCCACCTGGCCGACGGCATGGGCTCGGGCAAGGACGAGCACCTGGTGCCCGGACGCGGCAACCAGCCCTGCGCGGAGCTGCTCGAACGCCTCGCCCGCCGCGGCTTCGACGGCCATGTCGTCATCGAGGTCAACACCAGGCGCGCCATGTCCTCCGCCGAACGCGAGGCCGACCTCGCGGAGGCCCTCGCCTTCACCCGGCTGCACCTCGCGTCGCCGCTCGGAGCCTCGCGGCCATGACGGACGCGGCGCCGCGACGACGCGGCCGCCCGCCCCGTTCCGAGGGCGCCGAGGGCCCCGGTGCCCGCGAGCGCATCCTCCAGGCGGCCCGCGCGGAATTCTCCGAGCGCGGCTACGACAAGACGTCCATGCGGGGCATCGCCAAGGCGGCGGGCGTCGACGCGGCGCTCGTGCACCACTACTTCGGTACGAAGGACGACGTCTTCGCCGCCGCCATCGAGATGTCCTTCGAGCCCGCGCTGGTGCTCCCGTCGATCATCGGCCAGGGCCCGGACGGCATCGGCGAGCGGCTGGCCAGGTACTTCATCGGCGTCTGGGAGAACCCGGCGACGCGGGCCCCGCTGCTTGCGGTCGTGCGGTCGGCGCTGACGAACGAGACGGCGGCGAAGGTGCTGCGTACGTTCGTACTGCGCCGCCTTCTGGAGCGGATCGCGGCGGATCTCGACGTACCGAACCCGACCTTCCGCGCGGAGCTGGCCGCCTCGCACATGATCGGGATCGCGATCCTGCGGTATGTAGTGAAGGTGGAGCCGATGGCGAGCGTCGACACAGAGGAAATCGTCGCCATGGTGGCGCCGACACTCCAGCGGTACCTGACCGAGGACTGAGTTCCGGGGCCGTAAGAAAGACTCGGGACTGACCGAAGACTGAGCACCCCGTCCCGCATTTCGGACAAGCTGTCCAGCTCGTGGATACGGGCGTACGCTCGACAGCAGTCCTGTACACGATCCATGAGCCCCACATCTGCTGAATCTGCTGAAGGAGCGAGCGACGATGCCCGAGCTGAGGTCCCGCACAGTCACCCACGGCCGCAACATGGCGGGTGCGCGCGCCCTTATGCGGGCATCGGGCGTAGCGAGCGCGGACATCGGCAAGCCGATCATCGCGGTCGCCAACTCCTTCACCGAGTTCGTCCCCGGCCACACCCACCTCGCCCCGGTCGGCCGGATCGTGTCCGAGGCGATCCTGGCGGCGGGCGCGGTGCCCCGCGAGTTCAACACGATCGCCGTCGACGACGGCATCGCGATGGGCCACGCCGGGATGCTCTACTCGCTGCCTTCGCGCGACCTGATCGCCGACTCCGTCGAGTACATGGTCGAGGCGCACTGTGCGGACGCGCTGATCTGCATCTCCAACTGCGACAAGATCACGCCGGGCATGCTGATGGCCGCGATGCGCCTCAACATCCCGACCGTCTTCGTCTCCGGCGGCCCGATGGAGGCCGGCAAGGCCACCCTCGTCGACGGCACGGTCCGCAAGCTCGACCTGATCAACGCGATCTCGGACGCGGTCGACGAGTCCGTCTCCGACGAGGACATGCTCCGTATCGAGGAGAACGCCTGCCCGACCTGCGGCTCCTGTTCGGGCATGTTCACCGCCAACTCGATGAACTGCCTGACCGAGGTCCTCGGCCTCTCCCTCCCGGGCAACGGCTCGGTGCTGGCCACGCACACCGCCCGCAAGAGGCTGTACGAGCAGGCCGGCCGCACGGTCGTCGACATCACCAAGCGCTACTACGAGCAGGACGACGAGACGGTCCTGCCGCGCACCATCGGCAGCCGCGCCGCCTTCGACAACGCCATGGCCATGGACATCGCCATGGGCGGCTCGACCAACACGATCCTGCACCTGCTGGCCGCGGCGCAGGAGGCCGAGCTGGCCTACGACCTCGACGACATCAACGAGGTCTCGCGCCGCGTCCCGTGCCTGGCCAAGGTCGCTCCGAACGTGGCGCCCGGCGGCACGTACTACATGGAGGACGTGCACCGGGCCGGCGGCATCCCCGCGATCATCGGTGAGCTCTACCGGGGCGGTCTGCTGAACGAGGACGTGCACTCGGTGCACTCCGCGTCGCTCGCCGACTGGATCAAGACCTGGGACGTGCGCGGCGGCTCACCGTCCGCCGAGGCGATCGAGATGTGGCACGCGGCCCCCGGCTGCGTCCGCTCCGCGACCGCCTTCTCGCAGTCCGAGCGCTGGGCGACCCTGGACCTGGACGCGGCGGGCGGCTGCATCCGCGACATCGAGCACGCCTACTCCAAGGACGGCGGCCTGGCCGTCCTCAAGGGCAACCTGGCCGTGGACGGCTGCGTCGTGAAGACCGCCGGCGTCGACGAGTCCATCTGGACCTTCGAGGGCCCGGCCGTCGTCTGCGAGTCGCAGGACGAGGCCGTCGACAAGATCCTCCGCAAGGAGATCGAGCCGGGCGACGTCGTCGTCATCCGCTACGAGGGCCCCAAGGGCGGCCCCGGCATGCAGGAGATGCTCTACCCGACGTCGTTCCTCAAGGGCCTGGGTCTGGGCAAGGTCTGCGCGCTGGTGACGGACGGCCGCTTCTCCGGCGGTACGTCGGGCCTGTCGATCGGCCACGCGTCACCGGAGGCCGCATCGGGCGGCACGATCGCGCTCGTCGAGAACGGCGACCGCATCCGTATCGACATCCCCAACCGGACGATCGAGCTGCTCGTCGCGGACGAGGACCTGGCCACCCGCCGCGAGGCGCTCGGCGGTGTGTACGAGCCGAAGAACCGGAACCGCAAGGTCTCGGCCGCGCTGCGGGCGTACGCCGCGATGGCGACCAGCGCGGACAAGGGCGCGGTCCGCGACGTCTCGCTGCTGGGCGGCTGAGCCCCGCGGGGACGGTCGTCGCCCCGATTCCCCTCGCTCTCACCAACCCGCCGGGTTCCTCGCGTCCACGGCGAAGACCGACCCGTCGGGGGCGGTCGCGAAGACCCTGTCCCCGACGGCGACCGGCGCCGGCAAGGTCGGCGTGAACGTCTGCCGCCCCCCGTCCATCCGCGGCTCGCTCTGACCGAGCAGCGCACCGTCCGCCGCGTCCACCGCCAGCAGCCGCCCGTCGGCCGCCGCGAGGTACACCCGGCCTTGGGCCGCGACCGGCTGCGACGCCCGGCTGACCGACGTTTCGAGCCGCCACCGCTGGGCGTCCTGCGCGCTGCCGGTGCGCCGCGTGTCGACGGCGAGCAGCGAGCCCCCGGCCCCGAACACGTACACCGTGTCGCCGTGCACCGCGGCCTGCGCCTGGTCGACGGGGGTGACGAGCGGGACGCGCCGCGAGGCGCGGGCGGCGGCGCCGGGTGCGGTGTCGAGACGTACGACCGCGTTGGTCAGGGAGTCGGTGTCGTACGCCAGCAGGAACAGGGCCCCGCCCGACGCGGCGACCGGACTGAGCATCCCGTCCAGCCGCTCCTCCCACAGCTCGGCGCCGCTGTCCGGATCGACGGCGCCGACGGTGCTGGACGTACCGTCGGCCGAGGGCGTGACGGAGAGCGCGGGGCCGCCGCCGGACGCCACCCACTGCGTGCCGAGCCCGCCGCGCCGCTCGGTCCAGCGCGTCTTCCCCGTGACGTTGCTGATGGCTACGACTGTGCCGTCAGCGGCCACCAGGAGCACGGACCGCGTGGTGTGCAAGATGGTCGGGTACGCGGAGATGCCGATGCTCCAGCGTTTCGCGCCGGACGTCGGATCGAGGGCCTCCAGCCGGTCCCCGCCCGGTGCGACGACGTGAAGCAGCCCGCCGGAGAGCACGGGCGTGCGATCCTGCCCGGCACGCCGGGACGAACCGGCGGCCTTCTTGGACCAGACGGTGGCGCCATCGGCGGTGCTGAGCCGGGAGGCTTTGACGCCGGGGGCGTTGCAGTAGAGGGCGTGGCCGGCGTACGAACAGGCGGGCGTGTTGTTCTCACCCCCGGACCGCATCGAGACGTCCCACGCCCGAGGCGCCTGCTTCTCCTCGACCCTCTTCTGCGCGGTGGGCAGTTGATGATCGGGGGAATCGCCCGCCGCCATGGCGTGTACGGCATAGGCCCCACCGATGAGCAGCAACGCCAGAGCCACGCCGAGCACGGCCCGTCGGCGGGACACCCTGCGCGGGGGTGTGGCGGGGGGCAAGGCCGGGGGCGGCGCCTGCACAGCCACAAAACCCTGGGTGTCGTCGGCCGTCCGGTACCCGGCGGACCGCAGCGCGGCCATCAGCTCGTCCGGGGTGGGCCGGTCGGCGGGATCCTTCGCCAGGCAGCGGGTGATCAGCGGAATCAGTACGTCCGGTACTCCTGCCAAGTCCGGCTCGTTGTGCACCACTTGATACGCGACGATGTACGGGCTGTCCGAGTCGAAGGGACCGCTCCCGGTCGCGGCGTGCACCAGCAAGGCGCCCATCGCGAACACATCGGCCGCGGGCCCCACTTCACGCGGGCGCTGGAACTGCTCGGGCGCCATGAACGGCGGCGTACCGATCAACTTGCCCGTCTCCGTACGCAGATCGCTGTCCGTCGGCCGCGATATGCCGAAGTCGATGACCTTGGGCCCGTCGGCGGCCAACAACACATTGCTCGGCTTGAGATCGCGGTGCACCACGCCGACGCGGTGGATGTCGCGCAGCGACTCGGCCAGCCCGGCGCCGAGCCTGAACAACTCCTCGGGGGGCATCGGCCCGTTCCGCTTGACGCGTTCGGCGAGGGTGGGGCCCTCGATGAACAGCGTGGCCATCCAGGGCCGTTCGGCGTCAGTGGCGGCGTCCACGACAGGCGCGGTGAAGGCGCCGCTCACCCGTCGCGCAGCCGCGACCTCCTGCCGGAACCGGGCCCTGAACTCGGGGTCCTGGGCGTACCCGGCGTGCACCACTTTGACGGCCAGGCGCAACCCCGAGGCGGACGTGGCCAGATGGACCACACCCATGCCGCCCGAGCCGAGTACCGACTCCAGCCGGTACTGCCCGGCGTACTCCGGCAGCTCCGCTTCCGGTCCCGTTCCGATGCTGCGCAGCGGCGGCATCGCCCACCCCCGTGTATTCGTCGGCTGTTCGTCCGCGAGCGCGACGCACGGAGCCTAGAAGTGCACTGAAAATGTTGGGTTCTGGACCCGTCCTGGGTGGGATGGGGCCAGAATCGTTTTCATGCAGGGGGACTGGGCCGGGGAGCCGGTCGGGGCGGATGTGTGGGAGACCTGCCGGGAGCTGATCCCGGCCGGGAGCGTGTTCGCGTTCTTGGCCGAGCACCGCGAGACGCTGTTCCCCAGGTCGATGTTCGCGGACATGTACCCCTCGGCCAACGGCCGGCCGAGTATGCCGCCGCAGGTGCTGTCCGCCGCAGTGGTACTGCAAAGCCTGTACGGGGTCTCGGACTTCGATGCCGTCCAGGAGTTGCGGTGCGACCTGCGGTGGAAGGCGGCCTGCGGTCTTGGACTGCACGACACCGCCTTCGACCCCTCCTTGCTGACCTATTTCCGTCGTCGCCTGCAACGCTCGGCGGATCCGAACCGGATCTTCACCAAGGTCAAGGAGGTCGTGGCCGCGACCGGTGTCCTCAAGGGCAAGCACCGCCGGGCGCTGGACTCCACCGTGCTGGACGACGCGGTGGCCACCCAGGACACCGTCACCCAGCTCGTCGCCGCGATCCGGCAAGTGATCCGCGAGGTCCCCGGCGCAGGCGAGGTCGTCTCGCGGTGGTGCACCGCCCACGACTACACCGACCCCGGCAAGCCCCGCATCGCATGGAACGACGAGGCCGCGCGGGCCGACCTCGTCGACGCCCTGGTCAGCGACGCCCTGAACCTGCTCGGCCGGCTCCCCGAGCAGGAACTCGGCGAGCGCGCGGCCCAAGCCCTCGCCCTGCTGGCCCTGATCGCCGGGCAGGACGTGGAACCCGTCGAGGGCTCCGACGGCCGGGACGGCCGCTGGCAGATCACCAAGGGAACCGCCCACGACCGCGTGGTCTCCACCGTCGACCCCACCTCCCGGCACATCCACAAGAACCGAAGCCGCCACCAGGAAGGCTTCCGCGCGCACGCCGCCTTCGAGCCCGAGGCCGGACTGTTCACCGAGGTCACCCTCACCGCCGGAAGCGGCGCCGACAACCACGAAGCCGCCGTCGCCGAGGACCTCCTCGCCGACGAGGACCAGGACCTGACGGTGCTGGGCGACGCCGCCTACGGCACCGGCGAGTTACGCGAGAACCTCCAGGCGGACAGCCACACCCTGGTCATCAAGCCCCCACCGCTGCGGCAGACCATCCCCGGCGGCTTCACCGGCGACGACTTCCAGGTCGACACCTCCGCCGGCACCGTCACCTGCCCGGCGGGCAACACCGTCACCCTCGGCCGCCCCCTCAAAGGCGGCAACCGCCAGGCCCAGTTCAAGAAACTCTGCCGCGACTGCCCCCTGCGCGAGCGCTGCACCACGTCCAAGACCGGACGCGTCTTCAGCGTCCACCCCCAATACGACACCCTCAAAGCCGCCCGACACCAGGCCGCCACCAGCAAGGAATGGCAGGACGAGTACCGCCGCTGGAGACCACCGGTCGAACGCGCCATCGCCTGGCTCGTCGCCCGCGGCAACCGCCGGGTCCCCTACCGAGGCGTCCTCAAGAACGACACCTGGCTCCACAACCGCGCCGCCGCCCTCAACCTCCGCCGACTCATCAACCTCGGACTCACCCGCACCAGCGGCACCTGGACACTCACCCCTGCCACCACATAGGCCAGCCGGGGATGTCCCATCCCGATCCAGCCGAGACCCAAGACAAGATTTTCAGTGCACTTCTAGTCGATGATGCGTGCGATGTCGGTGGGGCTTGCTAGCCTGCGTGGCACACACAGAGAGTGAACATCCACGAGACATCAACGGGGGAGAGCCTGATGGCTGTTGGAGAAGCAGAAGCCACAAGGAACGCAGCAGGCGCCAACGCGGACAAGGAGGCCGCCACCACTACCGCCACCGAGGAGACCACCTTCGCGGCGACGGCGGTGCGGTATCCGGTAGCTCCCGGTTACCGGGTGAACGTACGCAGTGGCCCCGGCACAGGCTACGGAGTGGTCAAGGTCCTGCCGTACGACGCCCGGGTGCCGATCAACTGCCAGTGCCCGGGGACAAGAGTGTCCGGCCCGTACGGCACGACGAACCTCTGGTCGAACATAGCGAACGGCCAGTTCGTCTCGGACGCGTACATCAAGACGGGCAGCGACGGCTACATCGCACCACGCTGCTCCTGACCGAGGAGATCAACTCCCGGGCGAGGCGAGGCGAGGCGCTTGAGCGGGCCGGGAGTTAGGGGCTTTAGGGGCTGGGGACGGCGATAGGGATGAGGACCGGGACGGGGCCGGGTGGGCGGGCAGCTTTCCCACCCGGCCCCGTCTCGCCATTTCAGCCCGTCCGGCGTTTGAGGACCGGAGTCTGGGGCGGAGCCCCAGTTTCGGGAAGGGGCGGGTAGGGGAAAGCGCCGCAGGCACCCCGCACCCCCACCGGCCCGCACCTACCACCTGCACCCGCCCCCACCCCGCACGTCCCCACCTCCACCGCAAGGGATAATCGCCCTCGTGAGCGAGAACAGCGACAACACGGACGACACCACGCCCGGCGAGGCCAAGCCCGCCGACCCCACCCCCACCCCCACCCCCACCGGCCCCCGCCCCGAGCCCATCCGATTCTTCGGCACGACCTGGGTCGGCCACGACAACGGCTACGCCCTGCGCCGCGCCGGAGCCGCACTCGGCTCACTGGCGCTGGCCGTCGCCTCCTGCTTCGTGCTGCGCTTCGCCTACGAGGGTCTGGAGATCGCCGAGGTCGGCGGCTGGGTCAACCTTCTGGTCGTCGTGATGTTCGCGATCTGCAGCGCGATCGCCTTCCGCCGCACCTGGGAGGGATACTCGCGCCGCCCCGACCCCAGCACCGAGGCATCGCTGCGCAGCCTCAAGGGCATCGGTTTCATCGGCGTCCTGCTCGCGTATTTCTTCCGCTCGCTGGCCGAAGCTCCGGGCGAGAAGCTGCGCCGCGGCGAGTACGAGTCGGCTGTCACCCAGTACGAGCGCCGCCGAGGCACCCGCACCGGCAACCCGGCCGCCCGCAAGAAGAAGCCCAAGAGCAAGTAGCCCCGCCGGGACCCGCCCCCGCAACCAGCGGCACCTCCCCCGCACCCACAAGCTCACCCCCCACCCCACTCACGCACCGCACCCCGTCACCCAACTCGCGCCGACGGCACCCAGCCCCCCTCCTCCTCGTCGTCCTCCGACGCAACCCCCGCCGCCCGGCGAGCCGCCCGCCGCCGCTCAGCCCACCCCTCCAGCGCCGCCGCGCACGCATGGTCGACATGCCGCAGCCCACCCAGATCCAGCCGTACGGGCCGCTCGTGCGGCAACGCCTCCAGCGCGTCCAGCAGCTTCGGCAGACGCAGGAACGTGGCGTTGCCCCGCACCCGTACCCACAGACCATGCTCGGCGCCCAGGTCCTCCGTCTCGATGTGCACATGGCTGGTGTCCCACGCCGTCTTGGCGACGGCCAGCAGCAGCCCGGCCAGTACGCCCTCGAAGAGGTCCGTGACGACGATCGCCCCGGCCGTCACCCCCAGCACGACCGCCTCCCCGCGATGCCCGCGCCACAGCGTCACCAGCGACTTCGCCCCGGGGATGAGCTTCCACCCCGCGTGGACGAGGATCCCGGCCAGCGCAGCCACCGGAATCACCCCGAGCGCCGCGGGCACCGCCGCGACGAAGAGCAGCAGCCACACCCCGTGCAACACCCGAGAGGCCTTGGTACGGGCCCCCGCCCGCACATTGGCCGCGCTGCGCACGATGACGGCGGTCATCGGCAGCGCTCCGAGGACCCCGCAGACCGCGTTGCCCGCGCCCTGCGCGATGAGCTCCTTGTCGTAGTCCGTCCGCGGCCCGTCGTGCAGCCGGTCGACGGCAGCCGCGCTGAACAGCGACTCGGCGGAGGCGATCAGCGCGAACGCCAGCACCGTCCCGACGACGCCGACCTCCGCGAGTCGCGCGAAAGAGGCGACGTCGGGCGGCTGTACGGCGTCGAGCAGCCCGTGCACCTCCACGCGTCGTACCGGCAGATCCAGCAACGCGGTGGTGGTCGCGGCCAGCGCGACGGCCGCCAGCGGCGCCGGCACCACCCGCGCCGCGGTCCGCCACCTGGGCCAGCAGACCAGCACCAAAACCGTCCCCACCCCGACGGCCAGCGCAGTCAGAGCCGGGGCGCCCGGACCGCCCCCCGGTGCGGCGAGCCCGGTGACCAGCCCCGGCAGCCCGGCGATCTTCGGCACCCCGCCGGCCGGAGCCTCCGTGTCGGCCATGACGTACACCTGGCCGGTTATGAGGACCAGCCCGATCCCGGCGAGCATGCCCTGGACGACGGCGACCGAGATGGCCCGGAACCACCGGCCGAGCCCGAGCACCCCCATGCCCACCTGCACCAGCCCGGCGGTCAGTACGAGCACCCCGAGTGCCCCGACGCCGTACCTCTGTACGGCTTCGTACACGAGCACGGTGAGCCCGGCGGCCGGCCCGCTGACGTGCAGGCTGCTTCCGGGCAGCGCCCCGGCGACGAGCCCGCCGACGATGCCGGTGATCAGGCCGAGCTCGGCCGGCACGCCGGACGCGACGGCGACGCCGACGCACAGCGGCAGGGCTATGAGGAAGACGACCAGGGAAGCGGTGAAGTCGGCTCGACGGAACGACAACGACCGGGCACGTAACGACCGGGCACGTAACGACCGAGCACCCAAGGACAGACGGCTCACCACGGCAGTACCTCCACGCACCCTTACGGACAACGAATGTCATTGTCCGATAAGGGAGTTGGGCGTGGCGCGACTTTCCACCACACACCTGTGGATACGGAAGCACGAGGGGCGCAACACGGCAGATCACCCACATCCGACACCGCCCCGCGCCCCGCACGCGCCGCCCGAACCGCACGGCACTGCCTTGCACGGCCCGGTCGAACCGCACGAACCCGCACCGCCCCGCACGCGCCGCCCGAGTCACCGCTTCGTACGCGACATCTTCCCCACCAGCCCCACCGCACCGAGCACCAACGCGCCCCGCCACAACCCGTCCCACATGCTGCCGAAGAAGCCTTCGGCCAGGAGGACCTGCCGCGCGACCAGGTCGGTGACGACCAGCAGCGCGGCGGGCACGGCGGCGACCCGCCACGGGTGGGCCGTGGCCCAACGCCGTATCCGGCGATCCGCGGGCGCACCCTGCCGACCGCCGCGCGCCGCGCCCGCACCGCCAACCAGGAAGAACAGCATCAGCGCGACGGACAGCGAACCGGCCAGCACGCCGGTCCCGAACCCGCCCCCGTCGCCGATCGCACCGGCCGCGAACGCGACCCCGCCGCCCAGCGCACCGACCACGGCGGCGCTCCGCCACGGCCCGAGAGTCGCCGACGCGACAGCGAGACTGCGCCGCTCGGCCTTGGAGATTTCGCCTTTTTGCGTCATACCTCCACGGTCCTCGCGCCGCCGCCCCGAACGCCATGGGGGATGACCCTGACCCACCCCTGGGTTCTTGACGCGACCGTCCGCCAGGAGCATTATTCAACACATGATGAATTATGTCTCCGGATCAGCCACTCCGGCAACGGGGGCTGCCGTCGAGGCCCGCGGTCTCACGGTCGTACGTGGCCCCCGCACCGTCCTGCACGAACTCGACTTCGCCGTGACGCGCGGCCGTATCACCGGCCTACTCGGCCCGTCCGGCTGCGGAAAATCCACCCTCATGCGTGCCGTCGTGGGCACCCAGGCCAAGGTCACCGGCACCCTCGAAGTCCTCGGCCTCCCGGCGGGCGACGCCGCGCTCCGCCCCCGCATCGGCTACGTCACGCAAGCGCCGTCCGTCTACGCAGACCTCACGGCCCGCCAGAACCTCGACTACTTCGCGGCCGTCCTGCAACCCGGCCGCGCCCACCGCGACGCCCGCCACCAGACGGTGACCCGCGTCATCTCCGACGTCGACCTCGCGTCGCACGCAGACTCCCTGGCCGGCAACCTCTCCGGCGGCCAGCTCAGCCGTGTCTCGCTCGCCGTCGCGCTGCTGGGGACGCCCGAACTCCTCGTACTCGACGAACCGACCGTCGGCCTCGACCCGGTCCTGCGCCGCGACCTGTGGAGCCTCTTCCACTCCATCGCCGCCGACCGGGGCGCCACCATCCTGGTCTCCTCACACGTCATGGACGAGGCCGAGCGCTGCCACCGCCTCCTCCTCATGCGCGAGGGCGAGATCCTGGCCGACGACACCCCCGACACGCTGCGCTCCCGCACGCACACCGAGACGGTCGAAGAGGCCTTCCTCTACCTGGTCGACCAAGCCGACGCCCCCCAGGAGCAAGCCCGATGAACGCATCCCGCACCCTCGCCACCGCCGCCCGCGTCCTGGCCCAACTCCGCCACGACCCGCGGACCATCGCGCTGCTGATCCTCATCCCGGTCGTGATGATCACCCTGCTGCGCTTCGTCTTCGACGCAAGCCCGCAGACCTTCGACTCCATCGGCGCTTCGCTGCTCGGTATCTTCCCGCTGATCACGATGTTCCTGGTGACCTCCATCGCGACCCTGCGCGAACGCACCTCGGGCACCCTGGAACGACTCCTGGCCATGCCGCTCGGCAAGGGCGACCTGATCGCGGGCTACGCGCTGGCCTTCGGAGCACTCGCCGTCGTCCAGTCCGCACTGGTCACCGGCTTGTCGCTGTGGCTGCTCGACCTGGACGTGATGGGCTCCCCGTGGCTCCTGTTGCTGATCGCCCTGCTCGACGCACTGCTCGGTACGGCGCTGGGCCTGTTCGTGTCAGCCTTCGCAGCCTCGGAATTCCAGGCGGTGCAGTTCATGCCGGCGGTGGTCTTCCCTCAACTCCTCCTGTGCGGCTTGTTCACCCCGCGCGACCAGATGCAACCGATCCTGGAAGCGATCTCCAACGTCCTGCCCATGTCGTACGCGGTGGACGGCATGAACGAGGTCCTGCGCCACACGGAAGTAACAGCCACATTCATCCGGGACGCATCAATCGTGGCGGCCTGCGCGCTCCTGGTCCTGACACTGGGAGCAGCAACGCTCCGCCGCCGCACGGCGTAAGGAAGCACCAGACAAGGCACACCCACCCCACGAAGGAACGAAATCCCACCCCACCCCACCCCACCCCACCCCACCCCACCCCACCCCAGGCCGTCGCGTCCTACGCCCAAGAACCCACCCGCACTCGCGACACCCGCACTCACACACGCCCACCCCCACGCCCACTCACTCTCATCCCACCCCGCCCATTTCAGCCTGTCCGGCGTCTGAGGACCGGGACCGGCACGGGGGCGGACCACTTTCTTCCCACCCGGCCCCGTCTCACCCCGCCATTTCAGCCGTCCGGCGTTTGAGGGGCGGAGCCCCAGTTACGGGAAGGGGCGGGTAGGGGACAGCGCCGCAGGCAACCCGCACCCCACCGGCCCGCACCCACCCGCACCCACCCCCACCCGCCCCCATTCCGCCCACCGGACACCCACCCACCACCCCCGATGCGAAGATGTCCCGGACAAGCACCCCAGAGACCCGCACCCAGGGACATCCAGGGCCCCGCACCCAGAAGACCCGCACCCAGAGACCCGCACCCCACCGGCGAGGTGACCGCATGACCCAGACAGTCGCATTCCTAGGCACCGGAAAAATCGGCGAAGCGCTGCTCAGCGGAATGATCCGAGCCGGCTGGCGCCCCGCCGACCTCCTGGTCACCACCCGCCGCCCCGAACGCGCCGAAGAGCTCCGCACCCGCTACGGCGTGGAGCCCGTCACCAACGCCGAGGCCGCCAAGCGCGCCGACACCCTCATCCTCACGGTGAAGCCGCAGGACATGGGCAAGCTCCTCGACGAGCTCGCCCCGCATGTCCCCGCGGACCGCCTGGTCATCAGTGGCGCCGCAGGCATCCCGACGGCGTTCTTCGAAGAGCGCCTCGCCCCGAACACCCCCGTGGTCCGGGTCATGACGAACACCCCCGCCCTCGTCGACGAGGCCATGTCGGTCATCTCGGCCGGCAGCCACGCCACCGCCGAACACCTCCTCCACACCGAGGAGATCTTCGGAGGCGTCGGCAAGACCCTGCGCGTCCCCGAGTCCCAGCAGGACGCGGCCACCGCACTCTCCGGCTCGGGCCCGGCGTACTTCTACTTCCTCGTCGAGGCGATGACCGACGCCGGCATCCTCCTGGGCCTGCCCCGCGACAAGGCGCACGACCTGATCGTCCAGGCGGCCATCGGCGCCTCGGTGATGCTCCGCGACAGCGGCGAGCACCCGGTAAAGCTCCGCGAGGCGGTCACGTCCCCCGCGGGCACGACGATCAACGCGATCCGCGAGCTGGAGAAGCACGGTGTACGAGCCGCCCTCATCGCGGCCCTGGAAGCGGCCCGAGACCGCAGCCGCGAACTGGCCTCGGGCAACGGCTGACCCGGCTGCGTGCATCCCCCCGCACGCAGCCACTCCCTCAGCCCCAGTCCAACCCCTGTCCGACCCAAGCCCGTCCGACTAAAGCCCGTCCCCCGAGCTCCCCGAGCCGGCCGCCGCCCGCGCGAGCTCCTCCGTCCGCACCACCGTCGCGAACCCACCGCCGTGCAACGACACCGCGGTGGCCCGCGCCAGCTCGTCCGCGCTCAGCGCCCACCCCCACGGCCCCACCGCGTCGAAGGTGTACGTCGCATCCAGCGGGAAGAACACCTCGTACCCCAGATTCCCGCCCATCCGGGCCGTGGTCTCCGCGCACATGTTGGTCTGAATCCCGACGATCACCAGCTGCCCCCGCGCCCCACCAGCGACACCCCCCAGGCCACCACCGCCGCCAGCACCAGCACCGCCACCCGTGCCATCACCACTCGCCCCGCGCCCCGCACCGCCCCTCAGCCATGCATCCAGATCGGGCGTCCCGTAAAACGCCGAGTTCACGCTCTTCGTCACGAACAGCTCGCCCCCGGCCGCCACACCCTGCCCCCGCCGCTTCTCCACGTACTCCTTGAAGCCGTTCCCCGCGTACCCCACCCGCAGCGGCGACCCGGGCTTCACCGAGTCGTGCCGTACGAACACCACCGGCCGCCCCGTCGCCTGCCATACGTCGATCAGCGCGGCGATATTGTCATCGGCCGCCGGATTGTTCCGCACCCCCCAGTGCTCCTCCTCCTCGAACCCCTTCTGTACGTCGACAACCACCAGCGCTGCGTTCTCCGAGATCTCCATAGGAACGATGCTGCCGCCCCGATCCCGCGCCTCCCATACAACAAAAAGCCATCGACCGATGCTTTACTGCCAAGGTGCCCTCCCAAGCCAAGCCCCCACACGCATCCCCACCCCCACCCCACATCGCACTCCTAGCCTTCCCCGGCATCCGAGCCTTCGACGTCTCCGTGATCACCGAGGTCTGGGGCGTGGACCGCACCGATCGCGGCGTCCCCGACTTCACCCTGCGCCGTGTCGCCGAGGACCGGACCCCCGTCCCCATGCGCGGCGGCCTCACCCTCACCCCCGACCGCGCGCTCACCTGGCTCGCCGACGCCGACCTGATCGTCGTCCCCGGTCTCGACGACCACCTCGCGCCGGCCCCGCCGCGGATACTCGACGCGCTCCGCCGCGCCCATGACCGAGGCACCCCGATCGCGGCTCTCTGCGGTGGCGCTTTCACCCTCGCCCAGGCCGGGCTGCTCGACGGCCGCCGCGCCATCACCCACTGGAACCTCACGCACCTCCTGCGCACCCACCACCCCCACGTCACCGTCGTCCCTGATGCCCTCTACATCGAGGACAACAACATCTGGACCTCGGCAGGCACCGCCGCCGGCATCGACCTCTGCCTGCACCTGGTCCGGGCGACCCACGGCGCCGAGGCCGCCGCGGCCATCGCGCGCTCGATGGTCACGGCCCCGTTCCGCACCGGAACGCAGGCCCAGTTCATCGAGCATCCGACCCCCCGCGCGGACCGCGACGCCGATGCACTCGCCTCCGTACGCGAATACGCGCTGCGTCACCTCGCCGAGCCGCTCACCGTCACCGACCTGGCGGCCCGCGCCGGAATGTCCCCCCGCTCCTTCGCGCGTCACTTCACCGCCACCACCGGTACGACCCCACAGCGCTGGCTCATCACCCAGCGACTCGCCGCCGCGCAGAAGCTCCTCGAACGCACCGACCACCACGTCCCCGAGGTCGCCCGCCGCGCCGGCTTCGGCAGCGAGGTGACCATGCGCCAGCACTTCGCCGCCCACCTCGCCACCAGCCCGCGCGACTACCGCGCCGCCTTCCGTCAGCCCGCGGGCAGCAGCCCGATGGCCCCATAGGCAGCATCAACCCGCGGCCGGGCCATCCCCCGAGCCCGCTCGGCCCCCTCCTTCAGCACGCGGTCCACATGTCCAGGATCGGCCGCCAGCGCCGCGTGCCGCTCCCGCACCGGACGCAGCAGCTCGACGACAGCGTCGGCGGTGTCCTTCTTCAAGGCCCCGTACGACGCATACGCACCGGCCAACTCCGCAGGATCCCCGCCCCCACAGGCCGCGAGCACGTCCAGCAGATTCGCGACGCCAGGCTTGGCCTCCCGGTCGTACTCCACTTCGCTCCCGCTGTCGGTGACCGCCCGCATGATCTTCTTCCGCACCGCATCGGGTTCGTCCAGCAGATAGACGATCCCGGCAGTGGCCGCGTGCGACTTCCCCATCTTGGAAAAGGGATCCTGAAGATCCATGACCCGCGCCGCCACCGCCGGACGTGTGGCCCTGGGCACCACGAAGGTCTGCCCGTAACGCTGGTTGAAGCGGACAGCCAGATCCCGCGTCAGCTCGACATGCTGTGTCTGGTCGTCCCCCACAGGAACCTCATCCGTCCCATAGGCCAGGATGTCCGCCGCCATCAGCACCGGATACGTCAACAAGGACAGCCGCACACTCTCCCCAGCCGCCCGCGCCTGTGCGCTCTTCTCCTTGTACTGGATCATCCGCCGCAGTTCCCCGTCGGTGGCCGTGCACTCCAGTACGTACGCGAGCCGCGCGTGCTCATCCACATGACTCTGTACGAACACGGTGCACACGTCGGGATCCAGCCCGGCCGCCAGCAGCAGAGTCGCCGCCTGCCTGCTGAGTCTGCGTACCCGCGCCGGATCGTGCTCCACGGTCAGCGCGTGCAGGTCCACGACACAGAACAGCGCGTCGGCCCGGTGCTGATCGTCCTTGGCCCACCGCCGAACGGCCCCGAGGTAGTTGCCCAGCGTCAGGTGCCCGGTGGGCTTGACCCCACTGAAGATCCGCGTCATCTCTCTTACCTCCTGGTCGGAGCCGCCACTACCGGCGGCCGATCTCCCGGAGGGAGAACGCAAAACGGCCGCCGAAGCGGCGGCCGTTGAGTGCGCACATGCTGCCGGCCGCCGTCAGGCGGCCCGCCACTGCTGGGTGCACGTACGCGAAGTCACGGACCCAGCGTAGCCCGTAGGCCCTCGGTTGACAGGGCATTGACGCCTACGTAATATTCTCCGAGTTGTCCGACGTGAGTACCGGCCCCGGTCGGCCCCGGACAGCCATTCCGCAACAACGACCACTACGAACGACAGCCGTCGTCCCGTTTTGGCGCGCTTTTGCGAAATGTGGAATCCGTGTTCGAAGGAGCACCCCCGATTAGCTCGGGGACCAGGATTCCGCTAAAGTCTCACTCGTCGGAACGGCCCAACAGCCGGAAAGACAAAGCCCGCTGACTGGGAATCAGGCCCGAAAGGATCTGGTAGAGTCGGAATCGCCGGAAAGGGAAACGCGAAAGCGGGAACCTGGAAAGCACCCCGCCGACGGGGAATCGGACACGAAAGCGTCTGGTAGAGTCGGAAACACGAAATACCGAAGGGAAGCGCCCGGAGGGCCCCGTGAAAAGGGACCAAAGGAAGCGTCCGTTCCTTGAGAACTCAACAGCGTGCCAAAAGTCAACGCCAAATGTTGATACCCCGGCCCATCCTTTGTGGGTGGGTTGGTGGTTCCTTTGAAAAGACCCGGACGGCCCTTTTGCTTCGGCAGGGGGTGCGGCCGGGCAACACTAGCGAGGACGCTGTGGACATCACGCCTTATTCCGGCTGTGGTGTCCCGCTCGTCGTGTGTGTCTCCCGATTACGGGAAAACATTCACGGAGAGT
The DNA here is from genome assembly GCF_039766235.1 of Streptomyces changchenzhani. Lineage (NCBI taxonomy): Bacteria > Bacillati > Actinomycetota > Actinomycetes > Kitasatosporales > Streptomycetaceae > Streptomyces > Streptomyces changchenzhani. The sequence continues at coordinate 316,424 of NZ_JBDHNH010000011.1, forward strand.
TTGATCCTGGCTCAGGACGAACGCTGGCGGCGTGCTTAACACATGCAAGTCGAACGATGAAGCCTTTCGGGGTGGATTAGTGGCGAACGGGTGAGTAACACGTGGGCAATCTGCCCTTCACTTCGGGACAAGCCCTGGAAACGGGGTCTAATACCGGATAATACTTCCTGCCTCATGGGGGAAGTTGAAAGCTCCGGCGGTGAAGGATGAGCCCGCGGCCTATCAGCTAGTTGGTGGGGTAATGGCCTACCAAGGCGACGACGGGTAGCCGGCCTGAGAGGGCGACCGGCCACACTGGGACTGAGACACGGCCCAGACTCCTACGGGAGGCAGCAGTGGGGAATATTGCACAATGGGCGAAAGCCTGATGCAGCGACGCCGCGTGAGGGATGACGGCCTTCGGGTTGTAAACCTCTTTCAGCAGGGAAGAAGCGCAAGTGACGGTACCTGCAGAAGAAGCACCGGCTAACTACGTGCCAGCAGCCGCGGTAATACGTAGGGTGCGAGCGTTGTCCGGAATTATTGGGCGTAAAGAGCTCGTAGGCGGCTTGTCACGTCGGTTGTGAAAGCCCGGGGCTTAACCCCGGGTCTGCAGTCGATACGGGCAGGCTAGAGTGTGGTAGGGGAGATCGGAATTCCTGGTGTAGCGGTGAAATGCGCAGATATCAGGAGGAACA